>NZ_BNBF01000002.1:419996-430322 GCF_014654935.1 Streptomyces capoamus | reverse complement strand
TGGTCCAAGGTGGCGTGGCGCAACCTCACCGGTGGTGTGGTCGCGCTGCACCGGGGCTTCAAGGAGAGCTGAGTCCGGCCACCCCGCAGGGGTCGCCGGGCTGGTCCAGTTCCCGTTGCAGTCCACCCGTCGGGGGCCGCGGGACGCGCGGCTCGCGCACCCCTCCGCCGCCCCCGCCCTCACCGAAGTCGAACCACACGTACACCATCGAGTCCGCCGGCACCTCGGCGCCGGGCTGCGGATACTGGCGTACGACGTAGTCGACGACCGTGCGGGCGAAGTCCGGGCGGTCCGGCGCGTTGAGGGACAGCCCCCGCGCGCGGGCCGCTTCGCGCGCGTCGACGGCCATCAGACCGACCAGACGCGGAACGCGCACTTCGAGTGTTTTGGGTGTTATACGCACAGATGTCACCCCCAGCGGTACTGGCAGGGTAACTCCCGCCCGCGCCACCCGGAAGGCGTCGGTGTCTTTCTGTAACAGATGACTACGGTGCGTAGTTGACGTTGCGATCCGGCCGGAAGCAGCCGCGGCCGGCGCGCGGTGAGTCCTCGTACACCGCCGGCACGGGAACGCGCGGCCGTACCGCGGGCGGAGCCGGGGCAACCCTTCAGCCGGGTGATCGATCGTGCTGAATAGACTGCCCGTGTCCCGTGCCGGTCGGCACACTGACTTCGAACTTGGGGAGATCCCGCCGTGACCGTCGTGACCGAGCCCCTCTCCGAGAACACCGCCGATGTGATCGTCGTGGGAGCGGGGCCGGCCGGCTCCACCACCGCGTACCACCTCGCCAAGGCCGGTCTCGACGTGCTGCTCCTGGAGAAGACCGAATTCCCGCGCGAGAAGGTCTGCGGCGACGGCCTCACCCCGCGCGCGGTGAAACAGCTCGTCGCCATGGGGATCGACATCTCCGAGGAAGCGGGCTGGCTGCGCAACAAGGGCCTGCGGATCATCGGCGGCGGCTCCCGGCTGCAGCTGGACTGGCCGGACCTCGCCGCCTACCCGAACTACGGACTCGTCCGCAAGCGCGACGACTTCGACGAGCAGCTCGCCCGCAACGCCCAGAAGGCGGGAGCGCGGCTGTACGAGCGCTGCAACGTGAGCGGCCCGGTCGTCGACGACCGCACCGGCCGCATCACCGGCGTCACCGCCAAGCTCGGCGAGGAGAAGCGCGAGGTCACCTTCCACGCGCCCCTGGTGGTGGCCGCCGACGGCAACTCCACCCGCCTCTCCCTGGCGATGGGCCTGCACCGCCGCGAGGACCGCCCCATGGGGGTCGCGGTCCGGACGTACTTCGAGAGCCCCCGCCACGACGACGACTACCTGGAGTCCTGGCTGGAGCTGTGGGACCGGCGCGGCCCCCAGGACCGCCTGCTGCCCGGCTACGGCTGGATCTTCGGCATGGGCGACGGCACCTCGAACGTGGGCCTCGGCGTGCTCAACACCTCCGCCTCCTTCAAGGAGCTGGACTGGCGCGAGATCCTCAAGGCGTGGTGCGCCTCCATGCCGGAGGACTGGGGCTACACCCCGGAGAACATGACCGGCCCGATCCGCGGCGCCGCCCTTCCGATGGCCTTCAACCGCCAGCCGCACTACACGCGCGGGCTGCTGCTCGTCGGGGACGCCGGCGGCCTGGTGAACCCCTTCAACGGCGAGGGCATCGCCTACGCCATGGAGTCCGGCCAGATCGCCGCCGACGTCGTCGTGCAGGCCCACGCGCGCGCGACGCCCGCCCAGCGCGAGATCGCCCTCCAGCGCTACCCGCGCGTCCTCAAGGACACCTACGGCGGCTACTACACGCTCGGCCGTGCCTTCGTGAAGCTCATCGGCAACCCGAAGGTCATGCAGATCGCCGCCCAGCGGGGCCTGACCCACCCGGTGCTGATGAAGTTCACCCTGAAGCTGCTGGCGAACCTCACCGACCCCACCGGCGGCGACGCGATGGACCGCATCATCAACGGGCTGAGCAAGGTGGCCCCGAAGGCCTGACCGGGCGCTGAGACCTCATCAGGCGCCGAAGGCCGCGGCGTTGGCGGCCCGGCGGGCGTGCACCTCGTCCCGCAGGGCCGCCATCTGCCGCAGCGCGTCCTTCTTGTCCCGTTTCGAGAGCCGGTCCAGATAGACGTACCCGTTGGTGTGGTCGGTCTCGTGGGCCAGGCACCGCGCGAAGTACCCCGTGCCCTCCACGACGACCGGACGGCCGTCCTTGTCCTGCCCGCGCACGACGGCCCGGTCCGGCCGCGGTACGGCCATCACGGCGCCGGGCACCGACAGGCAGCCCTCGCCCTCGTCGAGCAGCCGCCGACCGTTCGTGGGCGTGTCCAGCACGGGATTGACGACGTGTCCGACATGCCGGACTCCGTCGTCATCGGGGCAGTCGTACACGAACACGCGCAGATCGACACCGACCTGATTCGCGGCCAGCCCGGCTCCTTCGGCGACGTACATGGTGCGGAACATGTCGTCGACGAGCGCGGCGAGGTCGGGCCCGAACTCCGTGACGTCCCGGCACGGCTTGTGCAGCACCTGCTCGCCGACCTCGGTGATGCGGCGCACCGCGCCCCGCCCGGCCCCGGGGGCGTGGCGCGGGTAATGGGCGGCGGGAACTCCCTGAACGAACACGCGTGGCATCGCGCGGACTCCTTCACTCGGCGTCGGACCGCCGGACGGCGGCCCGGGCCGAGCATGCCAGGAACGACGCGAGAGCCGCTGCCCCCGAGCGGCTGCGGCCCTTGCGTGCGTGAGAGGTACGGAGTGCGGTCGGAGCACCCGTACGGCGCCGGGTGCGGTCAGAGCACCCGCACGGCGCCCGTGGGCGGGTCGTAGGACAGCGGGCGCTCCACGACGCCGGTGGAGGGGTTCTGGGCGCCCACGAACATACCGTCGCCGACGTACACCGCGACGTGGTACGCGCTGCCCGCGCTGCCCCAGTACAGGATGTCGCCCGGCTGCAGGTTGCTCAGCGAGACCTGGGTGCCGGCGGTCGACTGGTCCTGGGAGACACGCGGCAGGCTGATGCCGACCTGCTTGAAGGCCGTCTGCACCAGGCCGGAGCAGTCGTAGGCGGACGGGCCCGTGGCACCGGAGACGTACGCCTTGCCGACCTGGGCCTTGACGAAGCTGATGACGGCCGCGGCCGAACCGGTGGCCGTGGAGGTGCCGGTGGAGGTGGAGGTCGAGGTCGACGTCGAGCCGGTGTCCGCCGTGGTGGAGAGCGTGGTGCGGTCCGCGGTGCGCGAGGCACGGGCGGCGGCCGCCTTGCGGGCGTCCTCCTGGGCCTTCTTCTTGGCCTCGGCCGCCTTCTGCCTGGCCTCGGCGAGGTCCGCCTTGGCCTCCTTGGCGGCCTTGGCGGCAGCCGCGTCACGCTCGGCCTGCAGCTGGTAGTTCGCGGCGGCCTGCTCGGTGGCGTCCGCGGACTGGGCCGCCTGAGCGGCCAGGTCGGCCGTCAGGGTGGGCAGTTCAAGGGTCTGCGTCACCGGCTCGGCCGCGTTCGCCGAGCCGGACGCCCCGGCGACTGCCAGGGTGCCGAGAACGCCACCGGCAACTCCGGCCCGCATCGCGAGGGTCGACGCGCTGCGGCGGGGCTTCCGGTGGCTGCGTATGTGAGCGGTGTGGGACATGGGAACAACCGGTACCAGGGGCTCCTTCATATCTACAAGAAACGTGTGCTGCGCCACAGTTGCTCAATGGCGCCCCCAAATCCCGGGCGCGTCACTCTTTATTGACGCCCTAACGGACATTGCGGACGCCCGTGATCAAGCCCTTGATCACGGTCTTTGATCATTACGTCCGAATTGCCCTCGGCCTACCATCGGTTGGGGTCGTTGGCCAAGCCCGGTTCTCGGCGGCCTCTCATGAGTGTGACGGAGGTCACGGAACGGCCACCGGAACCGCGGCGTCCCGTGCGCGCCCGGCTCGTGAACGCGTGCACGCACCCCGGCCGGCGTCCACACCCCGCCTCCGGCTCCCCCTGATGTGTGAACGCGGCCCTCTAGCAGCCCGCCGCGTCCAACGCCAATTTGCATGCAACGGAACTCTCTTGATATTGAGACGCCCCCTCCGGCCTGCGACGACGAGCAGGATTGTCACTTCTGGTGATCAACTGAACGCTTCGCGTATGAAGATCACTCATCATCCGACTTCATGATCCTTCGTCAGGTGGTGGAGATCACAAAGCTTGTGCAATACCCCGTGTCGCAGATCACAGAGCGGCAGGCATAAGATGCGAGGCAGTTGGGCTTGTGACCTGCTTCACATGTTCTCGATCTTCGCCCGGGACGAGCGGGGTTCGTGGGACCGGTGGGACCGGTGTGAGCCCAGTGCAACCGCCAGCAGTCAGCGCCGACTGAGAGGAGCGAGGAGCGGTGAACGCGTATGCGCCCATCCTCGTACTGGGAGCCCTCGGGGCAGGCTTTGCGATCTTCTCCGTGGTCATGGCCACGCTGATCGGTCCGAAGCGGTACAACCGCGCCAAGCTCGAGGCCTACGAGTGCGGCATCGAGCCGACCCCCACGCCGGCCGGCGGCGGGCGCTTCCCCATCAAGTACTACCTGACGGCGATGCTCTTCATCGTCTTCGACATCGAGATCGTCTTCCTCTACCCCTGGGCCGTCACCTTCGACGCCCTGGGGATCTTCGGGCTCGTGGAGATGCTGCTCTTCGTGCTCACCGTCTTCGTCGCGTACGCGTACGTATGGCGGCGCGGCGGCCTGGAATGGGACTGAGGGGCCTTTAACGACATGGGACTCGAAGAAAAGCTGCCGAGCGGCTTCCTGCTGACCACCGTCGAGCAGGCCGCGGGCTGGGTGCGCAAGGCGTCCGTCTTCCCGGCCACCTTCGGCCTGGCCTGCTGCGCCATCGAGATGATGACCACCGGCGCCGGCCGCTACGACCTCGCGCGCTTCGGCATGGAGGTCTTCCGCGGCTCGCCGCGCCAGGCGGACCTGATGATCGTCGCCGGCCGGGTCAGCCAGAAGATGGCGCCCGTCCTGAGGCAGGTCTACGACCAGATGCCCAACCCCAAGTGGGTGATCTCCATGGGTGTCTGCGCCTCCTCCGGCGGCATGTTCAACAACTACGCGATCGTCCAGGGCGTCGACCACATCGTCCCGGTCGACATCTACCTGCCCGGCTGCCCGCCCCGCCCCGAGATGCTGATGGACGCGATCCTCAAGCTCCACCAGAAGATCCAGTCCTCCAAGCTCGGCGTGAACGCCGAGGAAGCGGCCCGCGAGGCGGAGGAGGCGGCGCTCAAGGCCCTGCCCACGATCGAGATGAAGGGGCTGCTGCGGTGAGCGACGCGAACGGCACCCACGGAGCCGACGCGGTGAACGGCTCCACGAACGGGGTCAACCCCGACAAGGACCTGTCCGCCTCCAACCTCCCCGGACGCCGCGGCCAGGGCGGCGAGGAGATCCGCGTCCAGCGCGGCATGTTCGGCGCGAACAACGGCGGCGACACCTCCGGCTACGGCGGCCTGGTCCGCTCCGTCCGGCTCCCGGGACCGGCCGCCCGGCCCTACGGCGGCTGGTTCGACGAGGTCGCCGACGAACTGGAGGGCGCCCTGGAGGAACAGGGCTTGCTGCCCGGCAACGCCATCGAGAAGACGGTCGTCGACCGCGGCGAGCTGACCTTCCACATCGAACGCGAACACCTCGTCCGCGTCGCCCGCACCCTGCGCGACGACCCGGCCCTGCGCTTCGAGCTGTGCACCGGAGTCAGCGGCGTCCACTACCCGAACGACAAGGGCCGCGAGCTGCACGCCGTCTACCACCTGCGCTCGATCACCCACAACCGGCTGATCCGCCTCGAGGTCAGCGCCCCCGACGGCGACCCGCACATCCCGTCGCTGGTCTCCGTGTACCCGACCAACGACTGGCACGAGCGCGAGACCTACGACTTCTTCGGGATCGTCTTCGACGGTCACCCGGCCCTGACGCGGATCATGATGCCCGACGACTGGCAGGGCCACCCGCAGCGCAAGGACTACCCCCTCGGCGGCATCCCCGTCGAGTACAAGGGCGCCCAGATCCCGGCTCCGGACCAGCGGAGGTCGTACTCGTGAGCACGCAGTCAGCATCCGCCGCGTCGGCCGCGTCCGCGCGCGAGACCACCGAGGGCACCGTATATACGGTCACCGGTGGCGACTGGGACGAGGTCGTCCAGTCCGCGGCCCGAGCCGACGACGAACGCATCGTCGTCAACATGGGTCCCCAGCACCCGTCCACCCACGGAGTGCTCCGCCTGATCCTGGAGATCGAGGGCGAGACGGTCACCGAGGCCCGCTGCGGCATCGGCTACCTCCACACCGGCATCGAGAAGAACCTCGAGTACCGCACGTGGACGCAGGGCACCACCTTCGTCACGCGCATGGACTACCTGACGTCCTTCTTCAACGAGACGGCCTACTGCCTCGCCGTCGAGAAGCTCCTCGGCATCGAGGACCAGATCACCGAGCGCGCCAAGATCATCCGGGTGCTCCTGATGGAGCTCAACCGGCTCTCCTCGCACCTGGTGTGCATCGCCACCGGCGGCATGGAGCTGGGCGCCACCACGATCATGATCTACGGATTCCGTGATCGTGAATTGATTCTCGACATCTACGAGCTCATCACGGGCCTGCGCATGAACCACGCGCACATCCGGCCCGGCGGACTCGCCCAGGACCTGCCGCCCGGCGCGGTGGACCAGATCCGCGAGTTCGTGAAGAAGATGCAGAAGAACCTCCCGGAGTACGACAAGCTCGCCACCGGGAACCCCATCTTCAAGGCCCGCATGCAGGACATCGGCTACCTCGACCTGGCCGGCTGCATGGCCCTCGGCGCGACCGGCCCGATCCTGCGTGCCACCGGCCTCCCGCACGACCTGCGCAAGGCGCAGCCGTACTGCGACTACGAGACGTACGAGTTCGACGTCCCGACCGCCGACACCTGCGACGCCTACGGCCGCTTCCTCATCCGCCTGGAGGAGATGCGCCAGTCGCTCAGGATCGTCGAGCAGTGCCTGGACCGGCTCCAGCCCGGCCCGGTCATGGTCGCCGACAAGAAGATCGCCTGGCCCGCCCAGCTCGCCCTGGGACCGGACGGACTCGGCAACTCCCTCGACCACATCAAGAAGATCATGGGCACCTCCATGGAGGCCCTGATCCACCACTTCAAGCTGGTCACCGAGGGCTTCCGCGTCCCGCCGGGACAGGCGTACGCGGCCGTCGAGTCACCCAAGGGCGAACTCGGGGTGCACGCCGTCTCCGACGGCGGCACCCGGCCCTACCGGGTCCACTTCCGTGACCCGTCCTTCACCAACCTGCAGGCCATGGCGGCGATGTGCGAGGGCGGCCAGGTCGCCGACGTCATCGTCGCCGTCGCGTCCATCGACCCCGTGATGGGAGGCGTCGACCGGTGACCACCTCTTCTTCGGAGCGGGGCGTCAGCCTGGGCATGCCCGAACTGCCCGCGCCCGCCTACCCGGACGACGTCCGGGCCCGGCTGGAGGCGGACGCGCGCGAGATCATCGCGCGCTATCCGGACTCCCGGTCGGCGCTGCTGCCGCTGCTCCACCTCGTGCAGGCGCAGGAGGGCCACGTCACGCGCACCGGCATGCAGTTCTGCGCGGACGTGCTCGGCCTGACCACGGCCGAGGTCACCGCGGTGGCCACCTTCTACACCATGTACCGGCGCCGCCCCTCCGGTGACTACCAGGTCGGCGTGTGCACCAACACGCTGTGCGCGGTCATGGGCGGCGACGCGATCTTCGAGTCCCTCCAGGAACACCTGGGCCTCGGCAACGGCGAGACCACCGACGACGGCAAGGTCACCCTGGAGCACATCGAGTGCAACGCGGCCTGCGACTTCGCCCCGGTGGTGATGGTCAACTGGGAGTTCTTCGACAACCAGACACCGGCGAGCGCCAAGCGCCTGGTCGACGACCTGCGCGCGGGGCGCCCCGTACAGCCCACGCGCGGGGCACGGCTGTGCACCTTCAAGGAGACCGCGCGGATCCTGGCCGGCTTCCCCGACGAGCGGCCCGGGGCCGTCGAGGAGGGCGGCAGTGCGGGACCCGCGTCGCTGGTGGGCCTCCGCCTGGCAAGGGGAGAGGCCGCATCGGCACGCGTGGTCCATCCGCGCGGAGGTCCGCAGGGGGAACCGCAGGACAGGGTGCACGAGCCGTCACCGGCCGAGCACCTCAGTTCCCATGACGCGCCGCAGGAGACCTCGGCCTCCGACCCGTCCCACCCGACAGGGCCTGCCGCCGAGGAGGGGGAGTGATGAGCGTGGCATCCGAGCTGAAGGACATGAGCCCCGAGAAGCTGCTCGCACCCGTGCTGTCGGCCTTCTGGGACGAGGACCGGTCCTGGTCGCTGGACGTCTACCGGAGGCACGAAGGGTACGAGGGGCTCCGCAAGGCCCTCGCCATGTCACCGGACGACCTGATCGCCTACGTCAAGGAGTCCGGGCTGCGCGGCCGCGGCGGCGCGGGGTTCCCGACCGGAATGAAATGGCAGTTCATTCCCCAGGGTGATGGAAAACCGCACTATCTGGTTGTCAACGCCGACGAATCGGAGCCGGGCACCTGCAAGGACATCCCGCTCCTGTTCGCGAACCCGCACAGCCTCATCGAGGGCATCGTGATCGCGTGCTACGCCATCAGGTCGTCGCATGCCTTCATCTATCTGCGGGGTGAGGTCGTCCCCGTCCTGCGGCGGCTGCACGAGGCCGTGCGCGAGGCCTACGCGGCGGGCTACCTCGGCGAGAACATCCTGGGCAGCGGACTCGACCTCCAGCTCACCGTGCACGCGGGCGCGGGCGCGTACATCTGCGGCGAGGAGACCGCACTGCTCGACTCGCTCGAAGGCCGCCGTGGCCAACCGCGGCTGCGTCCCCCCTTCCCTGCGGTGGAAGGCCTCTACGCCTGTCCCACTGTGGTGAACAACGTCGAGTCGATCGCGTCGGTTCCCGCCATCCTGAAGAACGGCAAGGACTGGTTCAGGTCGATGGGCAGCGAGAAGTCCCCGGGCTTCACGCTCTACTCGCTCAGCGGCCACGTCGCGAGTCCCGGCCAGTACGAGGCCCCGCTCGGCATCACCCTGCGCCAGCTCCTCGACATGAGCGGCGGCATGCGGCCGGGCCACCGCCTGAAGTTCTGGACACCGGGCGGCTCCTCGACCCCGATGTTCACCGACGAGCACCTCGACGTCCCCCTCGACTACGAGGGCGTCGGCGCCGCCGGCTCCATGCTCGGCACCAAGGCGCTGCAGTGCTTCGACGAGACGACCTGCGTGGTCCGGGCCGTCACCCGCTGGACCGAGTTCTACGCCCACGAGTCCTGCGGCAAGTGCACGCCCTGCCGCGAAGGAACGTACTGGCTGGTGCAGTTGCTGCGGGACATCGAGGCCGGCAAGGGCGTCATGTCCGACCTCGACAAGCTCGCCGACATCGCCGACAACATCAACGGCAAGTCCTTCTGCGCCCTCGGTGACGGTGCCGCGTCACCGATCTTCTCCTCGCTGAAGTACTTCCGCGAGGAGTACGAGCAGCACATCACGGGCCGGGGCTGCCCCTTCGACCCGGCCAAGTCGACGGCCTGGGCGGACCGCCCGGAGGTGAACGCATGACCGTGACCACCAGTGCTCCCGGCGGCGGGGGCCAGGCGGCGGTCCCGCCGGAGGACCTCGTCACGCTGACGATCGACGGCATCGAGATCAGCGTGCCCAAGGGCACCCTGGTCATCCGCGCCGCCGAGCAGCTCGGCATCGAGATCCCCCGGTTCTGCGACCACCCCCTGCTGGACCCGGCAGGCGCCTGCCGCCAGTGCATCGTCGAGGTCGAGGGCCAGCGCAAGCCGATGGCGTCCTGCACCATCACCTGCACCGACGGCATGGTGGTGAAGACCCAGCTGACCTCGCCGGTCGCCGAGAAGGCCCAGCACGGCGTGATGGAACTGCTGCTCATCAACCACCCGCTGGACTGCCCGGTCTGCGACAAGGGCGGCGAGTGCCCGCTGCAGAACCAGGCGATGTCCCACGGCAACGCCGAATCCCGCTTCGACGGCAAGAAGCGGACCTACGAGAAGCCCGTACCGATCTCCACCCAGGTGCTGCTCGACCGCGAGCGGTGCGTGCTGTGCGCCCGCTGCACCCGCTTCTCGAACCAGATCGCCGGCGACCCGATGATCGAACTGGTCGAGCGGGGCGCGCTCCAGCAGGTCGGCACCGGCGAGGGCGACCCCTTCGAGTCCTACTTCTCCGGCAACACCATCCAGATCTGCCCGGTCGGCGCGCTCACCTCGGCCGCCTACCGCTTCCGCTCCCGCCCCTTCGACCTCGTCTCCTC
>NZ_BNBF01000002.1:418254-419952 GCF_014654935.1 Streptomyces capoamus | reverse complement strand
GCCGTCGGTCTGCGAGCACTGCGCCGGCGGCTGCGCCACCCGCACCGACCACCGGCGCGGCAAGGTCATGCGGCGGCTCGCCGCCAACGACCCCGAGGTCAACGAGGAGTGGATCTGCGACAAGGGACGCTTCGCGTTCCGGTACGCGCAGCAGAAGGACCGCCTCGACACCCCGCTCGTCCGGGGCGCCGACGGCATCCTGGAACCCGCCTCCTGGCCCGAGGCGCTCGAAGCGGCGGCGCGCGGCCTGACCGCCGCCCGCTCCCGGGCCGGCGTCCTCACCGGCGGCCGGCTGACCGTCGAGGACGCCTACGCGTACAGCAAGTTCGCGCGCGTGGCCCTCGACACCAACGACATCGACTTCCGCGCGCGCGTGCACAGCGGCGAGGAGGCCGACTTCCTGGCCGCACAGGTCGCCGGCCGCGGCCGCGACCTCGACGGTACGGGCGTCACGTACACCTCCCTGGAGAAGGCGCCCGCCGTGCTCCTGGCCGGCTTCGAGTCGGAGGAGGAGGCACCCGGCGTCTTCCTGCGGCTGCGCAAGGCCTGGCGCAAGCACAAGCAGCAGGTGTTCGCGCTGGCCACGCACGCCACCCGGGGCCTGGAGAAGGCCGGCGGCACCCTGCTGCCGGCCGCACCGGGCACCGAGACGGAGTGGCTGGACGCCCTCGCGAGCGGAGTCGGCCTGGAGGACCCCGGCAGCCGTGCCGCCGAGGCCCTGCGCGCCCCGGGCGCCGTCATCGTCGTGGGGGAGCGGCTGGCCGGGGTCGCGGGCGGCCTCACCGCCGCCCTGCGCGCCGCCACCGCCACCGGCGCCGAACTGGTGTGGATCCCGCGCCGGGCCGGCGAGCGTGGCGCCGTGGAGGCGGGCGCCCTGCCGTCGCTGCTGCCAAGCGGCCGTCCGGCGACCGACCCGCGCGCGCGGGAGGAGGTCGCCGCCGCCTGGGGGCTCGCCGAACTCCCGCCGCGCCACGGCCGCGACACCCACCAGATCATCGAGGCCGCCGCCAACGGCGAACTGGCCGCGCTGGTGGTCGCCGGCGTGGAGGTCGCCGACCTGCCCGACCCGGCACGCGCGCGTGAGGCACTGCGCGACGTCGGCTTCCTGGTCTCCCTGGAGCTGCGGCCCAGCGAGGTCACCGAGCACGCCGACGTCGTCCTGCCCGTCGCCGCGGTCGTCGAGAAGGCGGGCACCTTCCTCAACTGGGAAGGCCGCGTGCGCTCCTTCGAAGCCGCTCTCAAACCGGACCAGATGACCCGTCGGCCGGCGCCGACCGACAACCGCGTGCTGCAGATGCTCGCCGACGCCATGGACGTCCACCTGGGCCTGCCGGACCTGCGCACCACGCGCGCGGAGATCGACCGGCTCGGCGCCTGGGACGGTCCCCGCGCCGCCGCACCCGTGGAATGCGCGGGCGTCCTGCCCCGCCCGGCCATCGGCGAGGCCGTACTCGCGGGGCACCGGCTGCTGCTCGACCAGGGCGTCCTCCAGGAAGGCGACGAGGCGCTCGCCGGCACCCGGCACGCCGCACGCGCGCGCGTGTCGGCCGCGACCGCCGCCGAGGCGGGCGTCGCGGACGGCGCCCCCCTGGCCGTCACCGGTCCCGCCGGCACGGTCGCCCTGCCCCTCCAGATCACCGACATGCCCGACCGGGTGGTCTGGCTCCCGCTGAACTCCGCCGGCTCCGGCGTCGCCTC
>NZ_BNBF01000002.1:415302-418208 GCF_014654935.1 Streptomyces capoamus | reverse complement strand
CGGCACCGGGGCGCGACCCGGCTCCCTCGTCCGTATCGGCCCGGCGGCAGTCGCCGGAGAGGCCCCCAAGGGGGTGGAGGCATGAGCCCGTACCTCGCCGCTGAAGACCTCTCGATGTTCGGCCGCGACCCCTGGTGGCTGGTCGTCGTCAAGGCGGTGTTCTGCTTCGCCTTCCTGATGGTGACCGTGCTGTTCTCCATCGTCTGGGAGCGCAAGGTCGTCGCCTGGATGCAGCTGCGCATCGGCCCCAACCGGCACGGCCCCTGGGGCATGCTCCAGTCGCTCGCCGACGGCATCAAGCTGATGCTCAAGGAAGACGTCATCGTCAAACGCGCGGACAAGGTGGTGTACGTCCTCGCGCCGATCGTCGCGGCCATCCCGGCCTTCATGGCGATCGCGGTGATCCCCTTCGGGCCGGCCGGCAACGAGATCTCGATCTTCGGCCACCGCACCACGATGCAGCTCACCGACCTGCCGATCGCGATGCTCTACGTCCTCGCGGTCGCCTCCGTCGGCATCTACGGCATCGTCCTCGCGGGCTGGAGCTCCGGATCCACCTACCCGCTCCTCGGCGGCCTGCGTTCCTGCGCGCAGATGATCTCGTACGAGATCGCCATGGGCGCCGCGTTCGCCTCCGTGTTCCTCTACTCGGGGTCGATGTCGACCTCCACGATCGTCCAGCAGCAGCACGACCGCTGGTACATCCTGCTGCTGCCGGTCTCCTTCATCCTGTACATCGTCACGATGGTCGGCGAGACCAACCGCGCCCCCTTCGACATGCCGGAGTCCGAGGGCGACCTGGTCGGCGGCTTCAACACCGAGTACTCGTCCATCAAGTTCGCGATGTTCATGCTCGCCGAGTACGTGAACATGGTGACCGTCTCGGCCGTCTCCACCACCCTGTTCCTCGGCGGCTGGCGCGCCCCCTGGCCGGTCAGCAGCTTCTGGGAGGGCGCCAAC
Source organism: Streptomyces capoamus (assembly GCF_014654935.1). GTDB lineage: Bacteria > Actinomycetota > Actinomycetes > Streptomycetales > Streptomycetaceae > Streptomyces > Streptomyces capoamus. Next base: position 417,248 of record NZ_BNBF01000002.1, on the reverse strand, counting down.
CACGGCTGGTGGCCGTTGCTCTGGTTCGTCGTCAAGGTGCAGCTGCTGCTGTTCTTCTTCATCTGGCTGCGCGGCACCCTCCCGCGCGTCCGCTACGACCAGCTGATGAAGCTCGGCTGGAAGGTCCTCATCCCGGTCTCGGTGACCTGGCTGATGCTGGTCGCGACCGTCCGCGCCCTGCGCAACGAGCACTACGACTTTGCCGACATCGCGCTCTACGTCGGCGGCGGTGTCCTCGCCCTGCTGCTGATCTCCTTCGTCGCCGACATGTTCCGCGAGAAGGGCAGGACGGCCGAGCAGCCCGCCGACCCGCAGCCGGCCTTCGACCCGATGGCGGGCGGGTTCCCCGTTCCGCCGCTGCCCGGACAGCAGCCGCCGCCGGTGCCCAGGCGCCGCGCGCGCCGGGAGCGGGAGCTGATTGTCAGTGGCGGGCCGGACACTGTCAGTGACGGAACTTCGGATGGAAAGGAGGCGTCGGATGGCTGAGGAGCCTCAGGAGCCCGGGCAGACCAAGCCCGGCTTCCAGAACCCCGTGGCCGGCTTCGGCGTGACCTTCAAGGCCATGTTCAAGAAGCGGCTGACCGAGCAGTACCCGGAGCAGAAGAAGACCACGGCTCCGCGGTTCCACGGACGGCACCAGCTCAACCGCCATCCGGACGGCCTGGAGAAGTGCGTCGGCTGTGAGCTGTGCGCCTGGGCCTGCCCCGCCGACGCCATCTACGTGGAGGGCGCCGACAACACCGACGAGGAACGCTACTCGCCGGGCGAGCGGTACGGCCGCGTCTACCAGATCAACTACGCCCGCTGCATCCTGTGCGGCCTGTGCATCGAAGCGTGCCCCACGCGCGCGCTGACGATGACCAACGAGTTCGAACTGGCCGACTCCAGCCGCGCCAACCTCATCTACACCAAGGAGCAGCTGCTCGCCGGTCTCGAGGAGGGCATGGTCGACACACCGCACGCCATCTTCCCGGGGACGGACGAACAGGACTACTACCGCGGTCTGGTCACGCAGGCCGCGCCGGGCACCGTCCGTCAGACCGCCGTCTCCAAGGGCGAGGTCCCGCAGGAGGCCGAGTCCACGTTCGGCGAGGACGAGCCGGCCTCGGAGAAGGTGATCGGCCGATGAGCGCGCAACACCTCGCCGCCTACACCACCTCCACCGGTGAGGCCTTCCAGTTCTGGGTCCTCGGCACGATCGCGGTGCTCGGCGCCCTGGGCACCGTCTTCATGAAGAAGGCCGTGCACAGCGCGCTCTGCCTCGCCGGCACCATGATCGTCCTGGCGGTGTTCTACCTCGCCAACGGCGCCTACTTCCTCGGGATCGTGCAGATCGTCGTCTACACCGGCGCGATCATGATGCTGTTCCTGTTCGTGGTGATGCTCGTCGGCGTCACCGCCGCCGACTCCCTGAAGGAGACCATCAAGGGCCAGCGCTGGCTGGCCCTCCTGTGCGGCGTCGGCTTCGGTGTCCTGCTGTTCGCCGGCATCGGCAACGCCTCCCTGAAGGAGTTCGCCGGCACCGGCCAGGCGAACACCAACGGCAACGTGGAGGGCCTCGCCACCCTCATCTTCACCAAGTACGTCTTCGCCTTCGAGATCACCGGCGCGCTGCTCATCACGGCCGCCGTCGGCGCCATGGTGCTCACCCACCGCGAACGCACCGAGCGCGCCCGGACCCAGCGCGAGCTGTCCGAACAGCGCATCCGCGAGGGCGCGCACATCCCGCCGCTGCCCGCCCCCGGTGTCTACGCCCGGCACAACGCCGTCGACATCGCGGGCCTGCTGCCCGACGGCACCCCGTCCGAGCTGACCGTCAACAAGACGCTGCGCGCACGCGGCCAGATCCGTGACGTGTCCGCGGAGGCGCTCAACGACCTGCGGGCGCTGGAACAGCGCGCGCAGGAGCGCCTGGAGCGACGGGCGATCGCACCGGAGACGTTCAA
>NZ_BNBF01000002.1:404700-415267 GCF_014654935.1 Streptomyces capoamus | reverse complement strand
GCGGACCGAGGAGGCGTCGAAGTGAACCCGGTCAACTACCTCTACCTCGCCGCCCTGCTGTTCACGATCGGCGCGACCGGCGTGCTGATCCGGCGCAACGCCATCGTGGTCTTCATGTGCATCGAGCTGATGCTGAACGCCTGCAACCTCGCGTTCGTCACCTTCTCCCGGATGCACGGCAACCTCGACGGCCAGATCATCGCCTTCTTCACGATGGTCGTCGCCGCCGCGGAGGTCGTGGTGGGCCTCGCGATCATCGTGTCGCTGTTCCGTACCCGCCACTCGGCCTCGGTCGACGACGCCAGCCTGATGAAGCTGTAAGGGGTCGGAAGAATCGTGGAGAACCTGATCGCGCTGCTCATCGCGGCGCCCCTGCTCGGAGCGGCCGTCCTGCTCACCGGCGGCCGGCGCCTGGACCGCGTCGGCCACTGGATCGGCACGCTCCTGTCGGCCGCCTCCTTCGTGTTCGGCCTCGTCCTCTTCGCCGACCTCCTCGGCAAGGGCGCGGAGCACCGCACCCTGACGCAGCACCTGTTCAGCTGGGTCCCGGTGGCCGGCTTCCAGGCGGACGTCACCTTCCGCCTGGACCAGCTGTCCATGACGTTCGTCCTGCTCATCACGGGCGTCGGCTCGCTGATCCACCTGTACTCGGTCGGGTACATGGAGCACGACGAGCGCCGCCGCCGCTTCTTCGGCTACCTGAACCTGTTCCTCGCGGCGATGCTGCTGCTCGTCCTCGCCGACAACTACCTGCTGCTGTACGTCGGCTGGGAGGGCGTCGGCCTCGCCTCGTACCTGCTGATCGGCTTCTGGCAGCACAAGCCCAGCGCCGCGACGGCCGCGAAGAAGGCCTTCCTGGTCAACCGGGTCGGCGACATGGGCCTGTCGATCGCGATCATGCTGATGTTCACCACCTTCGGCAGCTTCGCCTTCGGCCCGGTCCTCGGCCACACCGGTGACACCTCCGAGGGCAAGCTCACCGCGATCGGCCTGATGCTGCTGCTCGCCGCGTGCGGCAAGTCCGCGCAGGTGCCGCTGCAGTCCTGGCTCGGGGACGCCATGGAGGGCCCGACCCCGGTCTCCGCCCTGATCCACGCGGCGACGATGGTGACCGCGGGCGTCTACCTGATCGTCCGCTCCGGCGCGATCTTCAACGCCGCCCCCGACGCGCAACTGGCCGTCACGGTGGTGGGCGCGGTCACGCTCCTGTTCGGTGCGATCGTCGGTTGCGCCAAGGACGACATCAAGAAGGCACTGGCCGGCTCGACCATGTCGCAGATCGGCTACATGGTCCTCGCCGCGGGCCTCGGCCCCATCGGCTACGTCTTCGCGATCATGCACCTGGTGACGCACGGCTTCTTCAAGGCCGGGCTGTTCCTCGGCGCCGGCTCCGTCATGCACGGCATGAACGACGAGGTCGACATGCGCCGCTACGGCGGCCTCAGGAAGTACATGCCGGTCACGTTCATCACCTTCGGCCTCGGCTACCTCGCCATCATCGGTTTCCCGGGCCTGTCCGGCTTCTTCTCCAAGGACAAGATCATCGAGGCGGCGTTCGCCAAGGGCGGCACCGAGGGCTGGATCCTCGGCGGCGCGGCCCTGCTCGGCGCGGCCATCACCGCCTTCTACATGACGCGCGTGATGCTGATGACGTTCTTCGGGGAAGAGCGGTGGCGCAACGCCCCGACCCCGTCCCCGGCCGAGCCCAGCGTGGAGCCCGCCGCCGAGACCCGCGGCGAGCACACCGAGCCGCACCCGCACGAGTCCCCGAAGGTCATGACGATCCCGATGATCGTGCTGGCCGTCGGCTCGGTCTTCGGCGGTGCCTTCTTCAGCATCGGCGACCGCTTCCTGCACTGGCTGGAGCCCGTCACGGGCCACAGCGAGGGCGACTCCCCGCTCAGCGCGGCCACGGTCACCGGCGCCACCATGGTGTGCCTGGTCATCGGCGTCGCCATCGCCTGGGCGCAGTACGGCCGCAAGCCCGTTCCGGCCGTCGCCCCGCGCGGCTCGCTGCTCACCCGCGCGGCCCGCCGCGACCTGCTCCAGGACGACTTCAACCACGTGGTCCTGGTGCGCGGCGGCGAGCACCTGACGCGCTCCCTGGTCTACGTCGACCACACCCTGGTCGACGGCGTCGTCAACGGCACGGCAGCCGGCTTCGGCGGCCTGTCCGGACGCCTGCGCCGGCTCCAGAACGGCTTCGCCCGCTCCTACGCGGTCTCGATGTTCGGCGGTGCGGCACTCCTGGTCGCCGCGACCCTGCTGATGAGGGCGGTCTGATACCGATGTCCTTTCCTCTGCTGACAGCGACGGCGGCGCTCCCGGCCCTCGGGGCCGTCGCCACGGCCGCCGTACCGGCCGCCCGGCGTACCGCCGCGAAATGGCTGGCACTGGTCGTCTCGCTCGCCACGCTCGCCCTGGCGGTCACCGTCCTGGTCCGCTTCGACCCGGGCGGCGCCCGCTACCAGCTCACCGAGTCCCACCCCTGGATCAAGGACTTCGGGGTCAGGTACGAGCTGGGCGTCGACGGCATCGCCGTCGCACTGATCGCGCTGACCGCCGTCCTCATCCCGTTCATCATCCTCGCGGGCTGGCACGACGCCGACCCGCTGGAGACCGGCAGCCGCCGCTGGCGGCCCACCCAGGGCTTCTTCGCGCTGATCCTGGCGGTCGAGGCGATGGTCCTCATCTCCTTCGAGGCCACCGACGTCTTCGTCTTCTACATCTTCTTCGAAGCCATGCTCATCCCGATGTACTTCCTCATCGGCGGCTTCGGGGACCACGCGCACGAGCACGGTGAGGAGACGGCCGCCACCCAGCGGTCGTACGCCGCGGTGAAGTTCCTGCTCTACAACCTGGTCGGCGGCCTCATCATGCTGGCCGCGGTGATCGGTCTCTACGTGGTCGCGGGGAACTTCTCGCTCACCGAGATCGCCGAGGCCCGCGCCAACGGCTCGCTGCACATGGCGACCGGCACCGAGCGCTGGCTGTTCCTCGGTTTCTTCTTCGCCTTCGCGGTGAAGGCGCCGCTGTGGCCGCTGCACACCTGGCTGCCCAACGCCATGCAGGAGGCCACCGCCCCGGTCGCCGTGCTCATCACCGCGGTCGTCGACAAGGTGGGCACGTTCGCGATGCTCCGCTTCTGCCTCCAGCTGTTCCCGCAGGCCAGCAAGTGGGCGACACCCGTGATCCTCGTCCTGGCGCTCATCAGCATCGTCTACGGCGCCCTGCTCGCCGTCGGCCAGCGGGACATCAAGCGCCTGGTGGCGTACGCGTCGATCTCGCACTTCGGCTTCATCGTCCTGGGCGTCTTCGCGATGACCAGCCAGGGACAGTCCGGCGCCACGCTCTACATGGTCAACCACGGCATCTCCACCGCCGCGCTGATGCTGGTCGCCGGCTTCCTCATCTCCCGGCGCGGCTCGCGGCTCATCGCCGATTACGGAGGCGTGCAGAAGGTCGCCCCGGTGCTCGCCGGCACCTTCCTGATCGGTGGCCTGGCCACCCTGTCGCTCCCGGGACTGGCCCCGTTCGTCAGTGAGTTCCTGGTCCTGGTCGGCACGTTCGCGCGCTACCCGGTGATCGGCATCATCGCCACCTTCGGCATCGTCCTCGCCGCGCTGTACACCCTCGTGCTCTACCAGCGGACGATGACGGGACCGGTGAAACCGGAGGTCTCGGCGATGCCCGACCTCCGCGCGCGCGAGCTGGTCGTCGTGGCCCCGCTGATCGTGCTGCTGATCTTCCTGGGTGTCTACCCGAAGCCCGTCACGGACATCGTCAACCCGGCGGTCAAGCAGACCATGTCCGACGTACACAAGAAGGACCCCAAGCCCGCAGTGGAGGCGGCCAAGTGAGCGCACAAGCCGTCCACAGCCTGTGGACAACCGCGGCCGACCCGATCTCGAAGATCGACGCGCCGAAGATCGAATACGCACAACTGGCGCCCACCCTGATCGTCATCGGCGCGGCGCTGGCCGGGGTGCTCATCGAGGCCTTCGTGCCACGCAGGTCCCGCTACTACGCGCAGGTACTCGTGTCCGCCGCAGCTCTGTGTGCCGCGTTCGCCGTGGTCGTCGCCCTGGCGGCCGACGGGTACGGCACCACCAAGGCGCACATCGCGGCCATGGGCGCCATCGCGGTCGACGGCCCGGCCCTCTTCCTCCAGGGCACCATCCTGCTGGCCGGCCTGGTGGGCCTGTTCACCTTCGCCGAGCGGCGCCTGGACCCGGTGGCACACGGCAACCGCGTCGACTCTTTCGCCGCCCAGGCCGCCTCCGTACCCGGCAGCGAGAGCGAGAAGGCCGCGGTGAAGGCCGGCTTCACCACCACCGAGGTGTTCCCGCTTCTCCTCTTCGCCGTCGGCGGCATGCTGGTCTTCCCCGCGGCGAACGACCTGCTGACCCTGTTCGTCGCCCTGGAGGTCCTCTCCCTCCCGCTGTACCTGCTGTGCGCGCTGGCCCGCCGCAAGCGCCTGATGTCGCAGGAGGCCGCGGTCAAGTACTTCCTGCTCGGGGCGTTCGCCTCCGCGTTCACCCTGTTCGGCATCGCGCTGCTGTACGGCTACGCGGGCTCCGTGTCGTACGCGCGCATCGCCCAGGTCGTCGACGGCACGGCCACCGACGTCGACCCGGCACTCGCCAACACGATGGGCAACGACGCGCTGCTGCTGATCGGCGGCGCCATGCTCGTCATGGGCCTGCTGTTCAAGGTCGGCGCGGTGCCCTTCCACATGTGGACGCCCGACGTCTACCAGGGCGCCCCCACCCCGGTGACCGGTTTCATGGCGGCGGCGACCAAGGTGGCCGCGTTCGGCGCGCTGCTGCGCCTGCTCTACGTCGTCCTGCCCGGGCTGCGCTGGGACTGGCGGCCGGTCATGTGGGCCGTGGCGATCGTCACCATGCTGGGCGGTGCGATCGTCGCCATCACCCAGACCGACATCAAGCGGCTCCTGGCGTACTCGTCCATCGCGCACGCCGGATTCATCCTCGCGGGCGTCATCGCCACGTCGAAGAACGGCGTGTCGTCCGTCCTCTTCTACCTGGCGGGCTACTCCTTCGTCACGATCGGCGCCTTCGCCGTGGTCACGCTGGTCCGCGACGCGGGCGGCGAGGCCACCCACCTGTCCAAATGGGCAGGCCTGGGCCGCCGCTCGCCGCTGGTGGCGGCCGTGTTCGCGGTGTTCCTGCTGGCCTTCGCCGGCATCCCGCTGACTTCCGGCTTCGCCGGGAAGTTCGCCGTGTTCAAGGCGGCGGCGGACGGCGGCGCGGCACCGCTGGTCGTGATCGGTGTGATCTCCTCGGCCATCGCCGCGTTCTTCTACATCCGGGTGATCGTGCTGATGTTCTTCAGCGAACCGAGGCCGGACGGTCCGACCGTCGCCGTCCCGTCACCGCTGACCATGGTCGCGATCGGCCTGGGCGTGGCGGTGACGCTGGTCCTCGGTGTGGCACCGCAGTACTTCCTGGACCTGGCGAATCAGGCGGGAGTGTTCGTGCGCTGACGCGCACCGTAGAGACGCCGCTGCCCGGCAACCCTCTCAGGGTGCCGGGCAGCGGCATGCCGGAGCGGTCACCGGCTCCCGTCGCGGCGCGTCTTGATCTGGGTGAGGTCCAGGTCCATGGGGAAGGGGGCGTCCACCTTCATCCGCTCGCGGAGGATGCCGGTACTGGTGTACGTGCCGGTCGTCGGCTCCAGCTCGAAGACGTGCACCACGGCCCGGCCCTTCTCGTTCTCGACCCGCCAGTAGTGGGGGATCTTGGCGCGGGCGTACTTCAGCGGCTTGGTCTCGCGGTCCCGGGAGACGGAATCCTCGGAGACGACCTCGATGGCGAGGACGACGGACTCCGCCGGGAAGCGGGTCTGGCCCGGGTCCTCCACCACGTCCGCGTGCACGACGACCACGTCCGGCTCCGGCCGGTTCTGGCGGTCGATGTCGATCGTGAACTCGCGGATGACCTCGAACTCCTCAGGAGCCAACGACTGCAGCTGCCAATTGAAGAAATCGACAGCACGCATGTGAAATACAGTCTGCGGACTCACGAAGACCAGGCTCCCGTCGATCAATTCCGTGTGGGGAGGAAGATTCGGGAGGCGGTCCAGGTCGTCGGCGGTCCATCCGCCCTCCGGCGGGGTCGGCCAGCTGGACGCGGACGCCTTCGGTGCGACGCTCATCAGTGCTCCCATGCGACGGAGTCTCGCCAGTGCGTTCAGGCTATCGGGCGGAAAGGGGGCAAGTCTCCCGCGAACGCGTGAACGACGATCGCGTCCTTGACGGCGGTGCATCGGGGAAACCTGTGGATAACTCCGGGGCTGTCGGTCCGGCCCCCTATCGTGGAGGCAGCGGTCGAGAGACGACACACGGGGGACCGGCGGGGGACAGGACCATGGGCGTGACAGGCGGGATCAGCGAGATGCCACAAGTGACCGAGGGGCCGGGCGCGGCCGACAGCGAGGCGCTGGCCACGCTGCACCGGGTCTTCGGATACGACGCCTTCCGGGGCGAGCAGCAGGCGGTCATCGAGCACGTGGTGGCGGGCGGCGACGCCGTCGTCCTCATGCCCACCGGCGGCGGAAAGTCGCTCTGCTACCAGATCCCGGCCCTGGTCCGGCCCGGCACCGGCGTGGTGGTCTCGCCCCTGATCGCCCTCATGCAGGATCAGGTGGACGCCCTGCGGGCCCTCGGCGTCCGTGCCGGCTTCATGAACTCCACGCAGGACTTCGGCGAGCGGCGCATGGTCGAGGCCGAGTTCCTGGCGGGCGAGCTGGACCTGCTGTACCTGGCGCCGGAGCGGCTGCGCCTGGACGCCACGCTGGACCTGCTCTCCCGCGGCAAGATCTCCGTCTTCGCGATCGACGAGGCGCACTGCGTGTCCCAGTGGGGCCACGACTTCCGCCCCGACTACCTCTCCCTGTCCCTGCTGGGCGAGCGCTGGCCGGACGTCCCGCGGATCGCCCTCACCGCCACCGCCACCGACGCCACCCACCAGGAGATCACCCAGCGGCTGAACCTGCCGACGGCCCGGCACTTCGTCGCCAGCTTCGACCGCCCCAACATCCAGTACCGGATCGTGCCCAAGGCCGACCCCAGGAAGCAGCTGCTCGCCTTCCTCCGGGAGGAGCACCCGGGCGACGCCGGCATCGTGTACTGCCTCTCGCGCAACTCCGTGGAGCGCACGGCGGAGTTCCTGACCGCCAACGGCATCCAGGCGGTTCCGTACCACGCGGGCCTGGACGCGGCCACGCGCGCGGCGCACCAGTCCCGGTTCCTGCGCGAGGACGGCCTGGTCGTGGTGGCGACCATCGCCTTCGGCATGGGCATCGACAAACCGGACGTACGCTTCGTCGCCCACCTCGACCTGCCCAAGTCCATCGAGGGCTACTACCAGGAGACCGGCCGGGCGGGCCGCGACGGCCTGCCGTCCACGGCCTGGATGGCGTACGGCCTCAACGACGTCATACAGCAGCGCAAACTGATCCAGTCCGGTGAGGGCGACGAGGCGTTCCGCCGGCGGGCCGCTTCCCACCTCGACGCCATGCTCGCGCTGTGCGAGACAGCCCAGTGCCGCCGTGGCCAGCTGCTCGCCTACTTCGGCCAGGACCCGGATGCCGCGGGCTGCGGCAACTGCGACACGTGCCTCACCCCGCCCGAGACCTGGGACGGCACGATCGCCGCGCAGAAGGTGCTGTCCACGGTGGTACGGCTGCAGCGGGAGCGCGGACAGAAGTTCGGCGCGATGCAGATCGTCGACATCCTGCTCGGCAAGCGCACCGGCAAGGTGATCCAGTTCGACCACGACCAGCTGTCCGTCTTCGGTATCGGCCAGGACCTCACCGAGGGCGAGTGGCGCGGCGTCGTCCGGCAGCTGCTGGCCCAGGGGCTCCTCGCGGTCGAAGGGGAGTACGGCACCCTGGTCCTCACCGAGGCGAGCGGCTCGGTGCTGCGGCGGGAGCGCGAGGTACCGCTGCGCAAGGAGCCGAAGAAGCCGGCCTCTTCCCGGTCCCGGTCCGGAGGTGCCTCCGGGGGCGACCGCAAGGCCAAGGCCGCCGCGGCCGAGCTGCCCGACGCGCTGCTCCCCGCCTTCGAGGCCCTGCGGGCCTGGCGCGCCGAGCAGGCCCGGGAGCAGGGCGTCCCGGCCTACGTCATCTTCCACGACGCCACCCTCCGGGAGATCGTGACCCGGTGGCCCGGTTCGGTACGGGAACTGGGCACCGTGGGGGGCGTCGGCGAGAAGAAACTGGCGACGTACGGGGAGGGAGTGCTCCAGGTGCTGGCCTCCCTGAACGGACCGGCCGCCGGCAGCGGCGACGACCCGGCCGCCGGCGCAGCCCCGGCCGCCCACGACGGACCGGACGACGACTGGCCCGAGCCGGCGGACGAGCCGGAACCGGACGACTGGATATAGCCGGCTGTACCCCCGCGCGGTCCGGGGGTCACGCCCCCCGCGCTGCGTAGGCCCGGACGTCGGCGTCCGGGTCGGCCGTGGCCGTGGCGAGGGCCGCGCGCGCCTCCGCCGAGGTCCGGTGCCGGCTCAGGGCCAGGACCGCTGCCTTACGGACGTCGGCGTTCGGGTCGGCGAGGGCCTTGGCGAGGGCGGGGACGGCCGGGTCCGCGGATGCGGCGGACAGCGCGGTCGCGGCGCCGGACCGTACCTGCCAGGCCGCGTCCGACAGAGCGGCCACGGCACGTGCGGCCAGCGGCGGGGGGCAGCCCGTGGCGGCCAGCGCGCCGAGCGCGGCCCCGCGCACCAGCGGGTCGCCGTCCTCGGTGAGCCGGTCCAGGGCGGCACCGAGCAGGTTCCGTTCCGCCGGGGCGAGGGTGGTCGCGCCGACGGTGGCCAGGGCCTTCGCCACGGTGACCCGGACCTCCCGGGAGGGATCGTCCGCCGCGCCGGCCAGCGGCCGGACCGCGTCCACCGAGACGAGCGCCCGCACGGCCTCCGTCCGGACAAGGAGGTCGGGGTCGTCCAGTGCCGCCGCGAACACCCCGGCCTCGCCGAGCCGCAGGGCCCGCAGCACGTCGAGGGCAGCGGCCCGGACGACGGGGTCGGCGTGAGAGAGCGCGCCGGTGAGGGCGGCACCCAGAGCCGGCTCGGGCGGCAGCGTCTCCACGAGCTCCCGCAGCGAGGCCGCGGCGGCCGCGCGGACCTCGGTAGCGGGGTCGGCGAGCGCACCGGCCAGGGCCTGACCGGTGCCGGGCGGCACGGTCTCCGTCAGCACCGCCACGGCCGTACGGCGTACCGCCTGATCCGGGTCCGCCAAGTAGGGCTCGACAGCCGCGAGTTCCGGCTCCTGCTCGGCCAGGTCCAGCAGTTCCAGGAGCCGGGGCGAGGCGGCGTTCCGGGCCTCCGCCCGGTCCTCGGGACCGGCGTCGGCGGCACGTGCGGACGCGGGCCGCGCGGCCACCGGCGCCACCTCGCGGGGCCCGGCCGTGGCCACGTGCTCGGGACGGACCTCGCCCAGGTGCCGGGAGGGACCGCCGACAGGGGTGAACTCCTCCACCGGCACCAGATAGGGAGCCACGGGACGAGCCGTGAACTCCATCGCACCAGAGGGGGACTTGTGCAGATCGAGATGGTGGAACCAGGAGACGTCGTCGCGCCCCGGATGGTCGAGACGATCATGGTAGAGGCCCCAGCGGGACTCGGTACGGGCCAGGGAGGCGCGGGCGGCCATCTCCGCGCAATCGCGTATGAAGGTGACCTCGGCGCAGCGCATCAGCTCGTGCGGGGTCCGGGCACCCATGGACGCGATGTCGGCACGCATCCGCTCGAACGCCTCCAGCGCGAGGGAGAGCCGCGCGCCGGACTTCGGCGGTGCCACGTAGTCGTTCACGAAGCGGCGCAGCTTGTACTCGACCTGGGTCTGCGGAGGGCCGTCCGGATGGCGCAGCGGGCGGTAGATCAACTCGTGGGCCTCGCGCACCTGGTCCGCGGGAAGCTCGCCGTCGTACGCCCTGTACCGGGCGGCGTCCGCACCCGCGAGATCGCCGAAGACGAACGCGCCGATCATGTAGTTGTGCGGGACGCAGGCGAGGTCACCGGCGGCGTACAGGCGGGGAACGGTCGTACGCGCGTGGTCGTCGACGCGGACACCGGAGGCGGAGTGGCCGCCGCACAGGCCGATCTCGGAGATGTGCATCTCGACGTCGTGGGTGCGGTAGTCGTGCCCGCGGCCGGCGTGGAAGGTGCCGCGGGTGGGCCGCTCGGTGGAGTGCAGGATCGACTCCAGGGCGGAGATCGACTCCTCGGGCAGATGGCTGAGCTTGAGGTAGACCGGGCCCCGGTCACCGGCGACCTCGGCGGCGAACTCGGCCATCATCTGCCCCGACCAGTAGTCGGAGTCGACGAAGCGCTCGCCGTGCCGGTTGACCTGGTAGCCGCCGAACGGGTTGGCGACGTAGGCGCAGGCCGGGCCGTTGTAGTCCTTGATCAGCGGGTTGATCTGGAAGCACTCGATACCGGTCAGCTCGGCGCCCGCGTGGTAGGCCATGGCGTACCCGTCGCCGGCGTTGGTGGGGTTCTCGTAGGTGCCGTAGAGGTAACCGGAGGCGGGCAGTCCGAGC
>NZ_BNBF01000002.1:402043-404654 GCF_014654935.1 Streptomyces capoamus | reverse complement strand
CGGCCGCAGGCACCGGTGGCCAGGATCACCGCGCCCGCCCGGATCGTGACGAACGCGCCGGTACGGGTGTGGAACCCGACCGCACCCACCGCGCGCCCGCCGGCGGTGAGGACCCGCACCGGCATCACCCGGTTCTCGATCCGGATCCGCTCCCGCATCTCGCGCCGCCGCAACTGCCGGTACAGGACCTTTTTGACGTCCTTGCCCTCTGGCATCGGCAGTACGTACGAGCCGGAGCGATGGACCTGGCGGACCGCGTACTCGCCGTGCTCGTCCTTCTCGAACTTGACCCCGTACGACTCCAGCCGCTGCACCATCGCGAAGCCCCGGGTGGCGGTCTGGCGGACGGTGGACTGGTCCACGATGCCGTCGTTGGCCCGGGTGATCTCGGCGACGTAGTCGTCGGGTTCGGCACGGCCGGGGATGACCGCGTTGTTGACGCCGTCCATACCCATGGCGAGCGCACCGGAGTGCCGGACGTGGGCCTTCTCCAGCAACAGGACGTTCGCACCGCGCTCGGCGGCGGTCAGGGCGGCCATGGTGCCGGCGGTGCCCCCGCCGACGACGAGGACGTCGCAGGTCAGCTCCTCGGCATCGGTGACGGCGGGAATCTGCAGGGGGGTGGACGCGAGGGTGGTCACCGGGATGCCTTTCAGGAGCCGAGCGAGCTGAGGACGGCGCGGCGCAGTGCCACGCGGGCCGGATCGTCGAAGGCCGCACGGTCACGGGGGCGCGGCACCTCGCGCACGGCGGACACCCGCCCCGCACCGAGCAGGGCCACACGGTCACCGAGGAAGAGGGCCTCGTCCACGTCGTGCGTGACGAACACGACGGTCGCGCCCGTGCCCCGCAACACCTCCACCAGCAGGTCCTGCATGCCGGACCGGGTCTGCGCGTCGAGGGCGCCGAAGGGCTCGTCCATGAGGACCGCGCGCGGGCTGTCGGCCAGGGCCCGCGCCAACTGGGCACGCTGGCGTTGCCCGCCGGACACCCGGTGCGGCAACTGCCCCGCCTGCTCGCTCAGTCCCACTCGTGCGAGCCACGACGCGGCCCGCGAACGCCGCTCCGCGCGCGGGACGCCCCTGATGGCCAGCGGGAGCTCGACGTTCCCGCGCAGGCTGCGCCAGGGCAGCAGCGCATCCTCCTGGAAGACGAGCGCCCGGTCGGCGGACGGACCGGTCAGCGGGCTGCCGTCCGCCTCGGCCCTGCCGCCCAGCGGCGCCAGCAGCCCGGCGAGCGTCCGCAGCAGCGTGGACTTGCCGCAACCGGAGGGTCCGACCACGGTGAGGACTTCGCCGGGGGCGACCTCCAGGTCGACGCCCGACAGGACGGGCGCGCCCGGGTGGCCCAGGACTGCGGAGCGGAAGGCGAGCCGGGTGCCGTACACCCCTTCCGGTGCCGGCGCGGCGGGAACGGCGACGGTCTCAGACGAGGTGCTCATCACGGGCCTCCTCGGTGTCGTTCTGGCCCTGCTGCTGGGACTGGGCCTGCTGCTCGGGCTCGCCGTCGGCGCGGGCTGGGGCGGCGAGTGGGCGGGACGCGCGGGGGCGTCCTCCGGGGACGTACGCGGCGCGGGGCAGCCAGCGGGTCAGCCGGCGCCCGAGGAGTTCCACGGCCGTGGAGGTGATCCAGCCGAGCACCCCGATCGTGACCATGCCGACGAAGACACCGGGGTAGTTCACCACCGTGTAGTCCTGCCAGGTGCGGTAACCGACGCCGTACTGGCCGGAGATCATCTCGGCGGAGATCACGCAGATCCACGACACGCCGATGCCCACCGACAGCCCGCCGAAGATGCCGGGCAGGGCGCCCGGCAGCACGACCGAGCGAAGGATCCGGAACCGTCCGCCGCCCATGGTGCGTACCGCCTCCTCCCAGACGGGGGTCAGCGCGCGGACCGCGTGCCGGGTGGAGACCAGTACGGGGAAGAAGGCGGCGGTGCAGGTGATGAAGACGATGCCCTGCTCGTTCGAGGGGAACAGCAGGATCGCGACCGGGACGAGGGCGATCGCCGGGATCGGGCGGACGACCTCCAGCACCGGGCCGAGCAGGTCCTCGGCCAGGCGGGAGCGGGCCACGAGCACGCCGGTCGCCACGCCGAGGACGGCCGCCAGCGCGAAGCCGGCCAGGATGCGCGTGAGGCTGTCGGTGAGGTCGGTCCAGTAGTCGTCGCCGGAGACCCGGTCGGCGAAGGCGTGGGCCACGTCGGTGACCGTCGGGAACTGCGAGAACCGCAGCCACAGGTCGACGTCCAGGCTGGTCAGCAGCTGCCACGCGCCGAGGGCGGCGGCCAGGGACACCGCCCGCAGCGCATACCGGGTCAGGGGCCGCCGGGTCATGACGCCCGCTCCAGGGCCTCCCGGTACGACACCGTGCGGGCGTCGCCGTGCGCGGTGAGGTACTCCTGCGCGGTGGCCGGGGTGACGAAGGGCAGCAGCCGGTCGCCGTCGGCCACCCAGACCGCCTTGTCGGCGAACCAGAGGGTGCCCGTCGTGGCGTCGGGCACGTAGGCGGCGCGGATGCCGTCCGGGTGCGCGGCCAGGTAGGCCAGCAGTTGCTTCGGGGACTTGTAGGAGAGGGTCTTCTCGCTGCCCTTGGGCCACACCTCGCT
>NZ_BNBF01000002.1:401344-401997 GCF_014654935.1 Streptomyces capoamus | reverse complement strand
CGCGGCCGGCGGGGGCGGCGCGGTGAGCCGCTTGGTGTACGTCGTACCGAGTGCCTTCTTCACGAACTGGTCGTCGACGAAGGAGTCCACGTCGATGTCACCGGTCAGCTTGGCCGACTTCAGCACGGCCACGTCCTGCTTCAGGGCGGAGACGAGCCGGGGGGCGAGCGCCGGGTTGAACGTGGCGATGCCGTGGGCGCCGTTGTAGAGGTAGACCACCTCGGCGGGCAGGCCGGTGGCCTCGGCGACCTTCTCGGCCGCGGTGACGGGGTGGCCGTTGAGGTAGTCCGTGGCCTGGGCCTGCGCCTTGAGGAAGGCTTCGAGGACGGCCGGGTGCCGACTCGCGAAGTCCTCGCGGGCGGTGACGCCGTGGAACGTGGGCAGATTCAGCTGGGCGCCGTCGTACAGGGCCTTGGCCTTGCCCTGGAAGGCGAGCAGGCCGGGCCAGGCGACGAATTGCGACAGCGCGTCCACGCTGCCGGCCGACAGCGCCGAAGCGCCCACCGCGGGTTGCTGGTTGAGCTTGGAGATCCCCTTGTCCGGGTCGATGCCGGCTCGCTGCAGGGCCCGTACGAGGGTGCCGTCGGCGGCCGAGCCGATGCTCGTGGAGACCTTCCTGCCCTTCAAGTCCTTCAGGGAGGCGAGCGTGGAGT
>NZ_BNBF01000002.1:399365-401297 GCF_014654935.1 Streptomyces capoamus | reverse complement strand
CCGGTGCGGTGACGATGGTGTTGAGGCCGCCGCGCAGGTTGTAGCCGGTGGCGGAGACCAGGTGGGTCGGCCGGCCGAGCTGCTTGCCGCGGGCCGCGTTGAGCAGCAGCGGGAAGTCGCCCATCGACCCGATGTCGATCTTTCCGGCGGTCATCTGGGCGGTGATCGGGGCGCCGGTGGCGTAGTCCTGCCAGTCGACCTTGTACGTGTGGCCGTCGTGCAGGGAGTTGAGCTGCTTCTCGAAGTATCCGAGGGAGCGCAGCAGGGTTCCGGCGGTGACGGTGTTGATGGTCTTGGACTGGTAGCCGACGGTCACGGTGACCGTGGAGCCGCTGCCCGCCTCGGCGCTGCCGCCGCAGGCGGACAGGGGCAGCAGGAGCGTGGCGGCGGACAGGGCGACTGACGTGCGTCTCATGATGGGTGTACCTCTCACCGCAGCAGGTAGGGCATGTTGACCGTGACGGCTCCGGTGGGGCAGCGGGCCGCGCAGGGGCCGCAGTACCAGCACTCGTCGACGTGCATGTACGCCTTGCCACTGCTCTCGTCGATGGCGAGGGAGTCCAGCGGGCACATGTCCACGCACAGGGTGCAGCCGTCGATGCACTTCGACTCGTCGATGGTCACGGGCACGTCGGCCCGCTGGGGCGCCAAGGGCATGGCTGTCTCCAGGAGAGGTGCAGGCGGGGGCGGTTACGACCGGTGCAGCAGGCCGCTCATCGTGATGCGGTCGCCGCGGAAGCGGATGAACTCCAGGTCGACGGGGCGGCCGTCGGCGAGGTGCGTGAGGCGCTCCAGCATCAGTACGGCGGCGCCGCGCGGGGCTTGGAGCACGGCTGCGGAGTGGGCGTCCGCGTTCACCGCCTCCAGGGTGATCTCGGCGTGGCCGAGACGGTGGCCGGTGATGGCTTCCAGGAGGCGGAAGACATCCGTGTTCTCGAGGTCGGCGCCGAGCAGGGCGGTGCCGATGTCGAGCGGGATGTAGGTGAGGTCGAGGGAGAGCGGGAGGCCGTTCAGGCGGCGCAGGCGTTCGATGTACAGGACGTCGGCGCCGGCCGGGACGCGGAGGCGCTCGGCCACGGGGACGGGTGCGGGGGCGGGGCCCATGGTGCGGACCTCGTTGGTGACGCGGCCGTGTTCGCGGAGGGTTTCCGCGAGGCCCATCAGACGGTCGAGCCCGTGCGGGTATTTCCGGGCGACGACGACGGTGCCGACGCCGGGCAGCCGGTCCACCAGGCCCTCGGCCCGGAGCAGGTCCAGGGCCTGGCGGACGGTGTTGCGGGAGGCGCGGTAGTCGGTGGCGAGGGTCGACTCGTGGGGGAGGGTGCCGTCCTGGAAGGCGCCGGTGAGGATCTGGCGGCGCAGCAGGTCGGCGAGCTGCCGGGCCCGGTCCGCACGCAGCCGGCGCCGTGCGCGGTGGGCGGCGACGGTGCTCGCGGCGCCCTGCCCGGCATGGTCTCGGGGGCGGTCGGTGGCTGGCATGGCTGGAACCATACCCACGCGATAGGGAATGGCGTGTTGCCGGAGTGTTGCGCCAGGTGCCGCCACCTGGAGAGGGTCTGTGACCTGGACTTTCTCATCCGGCGGAGCAAGATCTGCCACCCCGCGGGGACGGTCAGGACAGCGCCGTCAGCCCCGGGGCGAAGGTGATCAGCACGGGTAGCAACGGCACCAGCGCGGCCACTGTCGTGGTCAGGGCGCGGTGCCGGCGCAGCAGCCGCGGCGGTGGCTCCAGCAGGCGGTCGACGCGCTCGCCCAGGAGCCGGCGGCTGGAGTCGCAGGAGAGGACGCCCCGGTGCTGGTTCAGCTCGATCAGGGCGAGGGCCGTGGTGAGGTGGCCGCAGCGCCGGGACGCCGTGTCGTCGGCCGCCAGCTCGACCAGGCGGTGCGTCTGGTCGCAGAAGTGGGCGAAGAGCGGCACGCGCGGGAAGCCGG
>NZ_BNBF01000002.1:396459-399325 GCF_014654935.1 Streptomyces capoamus | reverse complement strand
TGGCGAGCGCGGTGGACAGGTGCAGCAGCCAGTCGTGGTGGGCGCGGGCGTGTCCGCGCTCGTGGGTGAGGACGGCGTCCAGTTGCAGGTCGGTCAGGCGGTGCAGTGCCCCGGTGGTGACGACCAGTTGCGGCGGGTGCCCCGGCATCCACCAGGCGTCCGGGTAGTCGTCCTCCAGTACCAGCATCGGTCCGCGTGCCGCGGGAAGTCCGGCCGGCAGCTCGGGGGCGCGTTCGCGCAGCTGAGCCCGGGCCTGGCCGCGGCTGCGGCGGGCCTCGACGAGTTCCCGGCCCAGCATCGCCGTCGTCCAGGCCGCCCCGCAGGCCAGCAGCATGGTGAGCGCGGCGGCCCACGCCGGCGCGGTGGACAGGTCGTACGCGGCGGTGACGGCGGGCGGGGCGGGAGCGAACACGCGGTCGCGGACGGTGTGGAAGACGGCCGCCGCGCCCAGGACCAGGGCGGTCAGGCAGCACAGCAGGACGGTGGCGACCAGGCACTGCCACACCCACAGCGCCACCACGGGTTCCCGCTCGGGCCAGGCGGCACGGGTCAGCGCGCGCGGCGCCGGTACGGCGGCGGTCAGGGCGACGACGCTCAGCAGGAGCAGGCAGACGGTCATGCCGGGGCTCCGGTTCCTGGTCGGAGAGGTGTGCGGTGTCGGTGGTGCCGGGGCACGCGTCACGCGACGGCGGCTCGCGCGTGGTGCGTGTCCCCGTCAGTATGACGAAGACCGGCGCCCCGAGTCAGGTGTCGGAGCCGATCCCGCCGCACTGCCCCGTCACCGTCACCCCCCAGCGCCACAAACCCCCCAGCGCCGCAACCCCCCAGCGCCACAACCGCACCGCGCTACCGCACCACCGCGCCACAACCGCACCGCCCCACAACCGCACCGCACCGCCGCAACCGCACCGCGTGCAACTGCACCACCGCACGCGCGCGTGGGCGGATCGGGGAGTTGGCCGAGGAAAGGAAATGCTCCGCGCCGCCGGTGCCGTACCGGCACGCGCGCGGGGCAGGCGCCGCAGCACCACGCGCGGGTGCGCTCCGGCGCCCGGTGTCCTGCCCGGCGGTCACTCCCGAAGGGCCCCGCGCACCGCCCCGAGCGCTTCCTCCTCGGTCGCTCCGAGGGCCCGTGCCTGGCTGACGAAGGTCGCGGCCAGCGCCGCGAGTTCGGCGGGGTCGGGGCGGTGTGTGCCGGTCGGCGGGGCTGCCACGCGCGTGCCCGCGCCGCGTCTGGTGCGGATCAGGGAGGCCGTCTCCAGTTCGCGGTAGGCGCGGGCGACCGTGCCCGCAGCCAGGCCGAGGTCGGCGGCGAGCTGTCGTACCGTCGGCAGGCGTTCGCCCTCCCGTAGCCGGCCGGTGGCGATGAGCGCGGCGAGCTGGGCGCGGATCTGTTCGTAGGGCGGTACGGGGCTGGTGGTGTCGACCCGCACTGCGGTCCCGCTCACGGGCGGGCGCCCGGGGCCGGCCGCTGGGTCCGCCTGGAGTGGCCCGTGCCGACGGGGTGCCGGGCCCGGGAGGACACAGGCGAGCACACGGTGACCAGCGTCCACGGGACGGTCACCAGGGCAGCCGCCGCCAGCGGCCACAGCACCCAGTTGGCCAGGGTTCCCGCCGTCCCGTCGCAGGTGAGGTTCATGAGCGCGCCGGATGCCGTGGAGGCGGCGCCCAGCAGGGAGGCGGACACGATCAGTCCCCAGGCGGCGACGACGGCCAGGCTGCGGTCGCGGCGGGACCGTTCGTCGCCGGGGCGGGTGGCGATCCGCCGCAGGGACCAGCCGCAGGCGGCCGTGGCGACGGCGAGGGAGCCCAGTATCGGCAGGCCGTAGTGGAGGCCCGGCCAGGGGCCGGCGGACTGGGACAGCGGTCGCATGCCGCCGGTGTCGGCGGCCTGTGCGCAGTGCACGGTCAGGGACCGGCTCGCGCGCCCCAGGTCGTCGGGTGAGGCGATCGCCCCCGCGACGGCGAGCAGCAGCACCAGCGCGCCCGCCAGAGCGAGGAGGAACGCGGTCATGCGGGGCGGGACGTAGTCGCGGACGCGGCGCGGGGCGAGGCCGGCCGTGCGGACGGCGCCGCGGGCCCGCGGGGTCAGGGCGTCGCCCGCCAGGACGCCGGCCACCGCGCAGAGCCCGAAGGCGGGGATGGCGTAGAGGACGCCGTCTCCGCCGTCCAGCGGTGCCAGCGCGATTCCGGCCAGTGCGCCGACGGCCAGGCCGGTCCAGCGGGCGTACCGGTCGACCGATGGGCGGGAGGCCGGAAGGGTGGTGGTGCTCGGTTCGGTTCTGTTCATGAGAGACCCCCGTGACGGCACAGTCCTGTACTCACCGCTTGTATCAAGTAGTGAGTACAAGATGGCCGCTACGGCAGACTTGTGTCAACTGCTTGCTACAAGTCGCCCGGGCGGTCCCTCCTTCGCCGGACCGCGCGTCACCCGGCGACGACCCGGCCGTGCACCTCGCCCAGGCCCACCCGGCGCCCGTCCGCGCCGGGAGCCCACGCCGACAGCGTCACCACGTCCCCGTCCTCCAGGAAGGCCCGCTTGCCGTCCGGGAGGTCGAGGGGGTCGCGGCCGTTCCAGGTCAGTTCCAGCAGGGAGCCGCGCTGGTCCTCGGCCGGTCCGCTGACCGTGCCCGAGCCGTACAGGTCGCCCGTGCGCAACGAGGCGCCGTTCACCGTCATGTGGGCGAGCTGCTGGGCGGCGGTCCAGTACATGGTGGAGAACGGCGGCTCGGAGACCACATGGCCGTTGATCGCGACGGAGATGCGCAGGTCGTAGCCGTCGGGCTCCGCGCCGGACGTCGAGTCGTCCAGGTAGGGCAGCAGGGGGTGCGTGCGCTCGGGGGGCGCCACGCGCGCGTGCTCCAGT
>NZ_BNBF01000002.1:395122-396398 GCF_014654935.1 Streptomyces capoamus | reverse complement strand
GCTTCCAGCGGGGTGATCCACGCCGACACCGAGGTCGCGAAGGACTTGCCGAGGAACGGGCCCAGCGGGACGTACTCCCAGGCCTGGATGTCCCGTGCGGACCAGTCGTTCAGCAGGCACAGCCCGAAGACGTGCTCCCGGAAGTCGCCGAGCGCGACCGGGCGGCCCATCCGGGAGGGCACGCCCACGACGAAGCCGACCTCGGCCTCGATGTCCAGCCGGACCGACGGGCCGAAGACGGGTTCGGGGTCGCCCGGTCCCTTGCGCTGCCCGGAGGGCCGTACGACGTCCGTGCCGGAGACGACCACCGTGCCGGAGCGGCCGTGGTAGCCGATCGGCAGGTGCTTCCAGTTCGGGGTGAGGGAGTCCTCGGCGTCCGGGCGGAAGATCTGGCCGACGTTGCGGGCGTGGTTCTCCGAGGCGTAGAAGTCGACGTAGTCCGCGACCTCGAAGGGCAGGTGCAGGGTCACCTCGGACAAGGGGTGGAACAGCGGTTCGACGGCCTCGCGGTGCGCCGCGTCCGTGACCCAGGAGGTGACGGCCCGCCGCACGTCCGACCAGGTGGCGCGGCCGGCGGCCAGCAGCGGGTTGAGGGTGGGCCGGGCGAGCAGGGCCTGGTGGGACGAGCCGAGCGCGGCGGCCGCGGCACCCGCGTCGAGGACGTGGTCCCCGAGCCGGACGCCGATCCTCCGCTCCGTGCTGCCGGAGGGCGAGAACACGCCGTAGGGGAGGTTGTGCGGACCGAAGGGGTCGCCCTCGGGGACGTCGAAGGGGGGCATGGGGTGCTGCCTCACTCTCATCCGGGCCATGCATGGCAGTGGGTTCCATGTGGTCGGGCCACACGTTACGGCTCACCTGCGTGTCTTGGGCAGTACCTCAGGGACGCACGAAAGGCGCCCTCACCATGCAGGGAGGCTCGTCGTGGCCACCGCGTCGGCGGAGGGGTGACGAACGCCCTGGGCTAGGAACAGCGCGTCCAGCGCGCGGCGCGCCGGACGCGCGGTGGGCCGCGGGCTCCCCGGGCTCGGTCCCGGTTGCGTCTTCGCCGTGGCCGGCCTCACCCCGCAGCGCGCGAACCACCCCTCGCCGGAACGTGGTTGGGCCGAGACGTAGTCGACGGAAGTCCCAGCTGGCCCCGGGGGCACTCGACTTGGGGTGGGGCAGCACACAAGTGCGTGGATTCGGAGGTGAGTCGGCGCGGCACGGGGTCCGTATTCTCTGATCATGGCACCCACCCCGGCATATGCACTGATCGCCACCGACCTGGACGGGACGC
>NZ_BNBF01000002.1:370618-395078 GCF_014654935.1 Streptomyces capoamus | reverse complement strand
TGCTGCGCGGTGACGACAGCGTCTCCGACCGGTCGCTCGCCGCGCTCGCGCGGGTGGCGTGGGCCGGTGCCCGGCACCTGGTGGTGACGGGCCGCCCGGCGCCGCGGGTACGGCCGCTGCTCGCGGACCTCGGCAGCGCGGGACTCGCGGTGTGCGCGCAGGGGGCACAGGTCTACGACGCCGGCGGAGACCGTCTGCTGTGGTCGGTGCGGCTGGACCGGGAGCTGGCCGAGACCGCGCTCGGCAAGATCGAGGCGGAGGTGGGGCAGGTCTACGCGGCGGTGGACCAGGACGGCGCCGACGGGCTCACGCTCGTCGAGCCCGGCTACCGGATGCCGCACCCGACGCTGCCCGCCGTGCGTGTAGGCCGGCGCGACGACCTGTGGGCGGAGCCCATCAGCAAGGTGCTGCTGCGGCACGCCACCCTGTCTGACGACGAGTTGGCGGCGGTGGCGCGCGCGGTGGTGGGCTCACTGGCGACGGTCACCATGTCGGGGCCGGGCACCGTGGAGCTCCAGCCGAGCGGGGTGACGAAGGCGACCGGGCTGGCGCTGGCCGCCGAGCGGCTGGGGATCGGCGCCGACCGCGCCCTCGCCTTCGGTGACATGCCCAACGACATCCCGATGTTCGAGTGGGCCGCGCGCGGAGTCGCCATGGCCGGCGCGCACCCCGAACTGAAGGCGGTGGCCGACGAGGTCACGTCGTCGAACGAGGACGACGGGGTCGCCGTCGTCCTCGAGCGACTCTTCCCGGCCGGCTGACCGGGACACGGGTGGCGCCGGCCGGGCAGGCGGTCAGTACGCGCCGAACACGTTGTCGATCGACCCGTACCGCGCGGCCGCGTAGTTGCAGGCGGCGGTGATGTTGGCGACCGGGTCGTAGATGTTGAAGGACGTTCCGGCGACGTGGTACGCGTTGAACGTCGGGTCGATCACCTGGAGCAGGCCCTTGGACGGGATGCCCTTGGCGGCGTTGGAGTCCCAGAGGTTGATGGCGTTCGGGTTGCCCGAGGACTCACGGATGATGTTGCGGTAGATGCCGTTGTAGGTGCCCGGGATGTGCTTCTCGGCCATGATCGCGAGGGATTCGCGGATCCAGCCGTCCAGGTTGTTCGGGTATCCGGCGAGGGTGGTGCCGGCCGTGGGGGTGGAGCTGGTCGCGGCGGAGGCGCTGGTCGCGCCGATGAGCGGCAGGGCGAGCACGGCGGCGCCGGTGCCGGCGGCGACGAGGGCGCGGACGAGGCGGCTGTTGCGGGGACGGCGGGGCTGAGCGGCAGCAGGCATGGGGGTGTTCCTCTCCGGCGCCTGCGAGGTGAGCTGTCGGGTTCGGGCGGGGAGGTGCCCGGCCGTGCCCTGGGAGAGGCACGGCTTAACCCCGAGCCGTTCCGGTGCGGCGTGTGCCGTCCGGATCGGCGACTTACCTGGGTTCCCCCGCTCCTGCCGTACGAATGAGTTCGTCGATGGGTTACGCGGGCGGCGGCAGGATTCGGCGTCCGCCCGACGGCCCGGAACGTATGCGAGAGCACATGTCGGGAACAAGTACCGGATTCGTACAACGGGCGATTTGACCTTGATCAACGGGATATGACGGTCTTGATCCTTTGCATTCGCCAATCCTCAACTCGCCGACGCGGCAAGGAGAGTCGGGGCTCCCCGGGGGTGGGGCGGGCACCCGGGTGACGTGAGCCAATTCACGAAATAGCAAACTGCTTCAAATCAGACATGGGGGATTCGGGGGATTATGGCGGGAAGTCGGAGTGGTGGTGGAACCGGGGGTGCGGTGCGTGTCGTTGTCATGGCGGCCGAGCCGCGGAAGAGGGTGGCGAAAAAGGGACGCCAGGGTCGCCCTAATGTGCCCGAATTACTGTTAAGTCGATAAATGTCCGTTCTGATCGTGTGATCAACGCCACGCCGGGCGTGGCCCGGTACCGCCCGGGCTGGACCGGTGGGCGCTATCGGTGATCGAACAGGGACCGGATACGCTGACTTGAGTGAGGGCAGCGACCTATCGACAAACCGTGTAATCGCCAGCAGACACCAGCAGACAGGAGACCCCTCGTGACCGTCGTCGGGCCGTTCGGGCTGAGCGTGCGGGACCAGGCTCTGGAAGCCGATGTCCAGGCCGGATTGACGGCTGTCGAGGAAGGCTTGCTCGAGGCCACCAAGAGCGAGGTCCCGTTCATCACGGAGGCCGCGCAGCACCTCGTACGGGCCGGGGGCAAGCGTTTCCGGCCACTCCTCGTGATGCTCGCGGCCCAGTTCGGCGACCCCTACGCGCCCGGTGTGGTGCCGTCGGCCGTGGTGGTGGAGCTGACCCACCTGGCCACGCTGTACCACGACGACGTCATGGACGAGGCGGCCGTGCGGCGGGGCGTGGACAGCGCCAACACCCGCTGGGGCAACTCCGTCGCGGTCCTCACCGGCGACTTCCTGTTCGCCCGCGCCTCCCAGATCCTCGCCGACCTCGGCCCCGAGGCGGTCCGGGTGCAGGCCCTGGCGTTCGAGCGGCTGGTCACCGGCCAGATCCTGGAGACCGCGGGCCCCTCGGACGGCCGCGACCCGGTCGATCACTACCTGGACGTGCTCGGCGGCAAGACGGGCTCCCTGGTGGCCGTGTCGTGCCGGTTCGGCGCGATGATGTCCGGCGCCGACGAGACGGTCGTCGACGTGCTCACCCAGTACGGCGAACGGCTCGGGGTCGCCTTCCAGCTCGCGGACGACGTCCTGGACATCGCCTCCGACTCCCACGAGTCCGGCAAGACGCCTGGCACCGACCTGCGCGAGGGCATCCCCACCCTGCCGGTGCTCCGCCTGCGCGAGCGCGCCGCCCGGCTGGGCCTGCCCGAGGACGTCGCGCTGTGCGAGCTGCTGGACTCCGACCTCAGCGACGACGCCCGGCACGCCGAGGCGCTGACCGCCCTGCGCGCGCACCCCGCGCTGGAGCAGGCCCGCCGGGACACCGTGCGGTACGCGAAGGAGGCGCGGGCCGCGCTGGCCCCGCTGCGCGAGTGCGACGCCAAGGCGGCACTGATGGAGCTGTGCGACGCGGTCGTGCACCGCGCCGGCTGACGCGGCCGGACCCCGTACGGACGGGCGGTCCGGGTACGACCCCTACGGGTCGGGGGGAGATACCGCCGCCGTGTGTCATACCGCAGTCGTACACGGAGTTGGCTCCGAGGTCTGACGCTTCGGCGCGGCCGATTTGGTCAGATGGAAACCACGGAAATCACCACTCCTCACCGATTCGGGTGAGAATGGCGGCTCAGGTGGACCAGCGGACCAGTGGCCCAGCGTGAGGACAGCCGCCGCCGACGACGGAGGTAAGGCACACATGGCACCGTACGAATCCGACGACGCAGTGGGCTCCGCGCAGGACGAGAACCCGCCCTCCGGCCGCCGCAAGGCCGCCCGGTACGCCGTCCCGGTCGCGGTGGTGGGGGTGGCGGCGGCCACGATCGGGCTGGTCCCGGCGCTCGCCGACTCGGGCGACCCCGACCTGCCGAAGATCAGCGCGCAGCAGCTCATCAACAAGATCGCCAAGTCCGACGTGCAGCAGCTGTCCGGCACCGTGAAGGTCACCACCGACCTCGGCCTGCCCGACCTCGGCGGCCTGGAGAAGGGCCTGCTGTCCGGCGCGGACCGGGGCGGATCCGGTGACGACTCCGCCGCCGACCCGCAGGCCAAGCTCACCGAACTGGCCTCCGGCACGCACACCCTGCGCGTCGCCGCCGACGGCCCCGACCGGCAGAAACTGTCCCTCCTGGAGAGCGGCGCCGAGTACAGCCTGATCCACGACGGCAAGGACGTCTGGGGCTACGACAGCAAGAGCAACCAGGTCCACCACTCCACCGCGGCCGGCTCCGGCAAGGAGCGGGCCGAACCGCCGGCCACGCCCAAGGACTTCGCCGACGAGGCCCTGAAGTCGGTGGACGACACCACGTCCGTCACCGTCGACGGCACCGCGCACGTCGCCGGGCGCGACGCCTACAAGCTGCTCATCCAGCCCAGGCAGTCCGGCACCACGGTCGGCGCGATCAGCATCGCCGTCGACGCGAAGACGGGCCTGCCGCTGAAGTTCACGCTGACGCCGAAGAGCGGCGGCGCCGCCGTGTTCGACGCCGGCTTCACCCAGGTCTCCTTCGCCAGGCCGGCCGCCTCCACCTTCGACTTCACCCCGCCCAAGGGCGCGAAGGTCACCGAGGAGAAGGACGCGGCCCGGGCGCCCGAGCACACCCGCGAGCACGGCGGCGGCCTCGCCGGGGGCCTGGAGGGCAAGGGCGGACCGAAGGTCCTCGGCAAGGGCTGGACGTCCGTCGCCACCTTCGACACCGGCGCCAAGGGCGGCCTGCCCACCGGCTCGCGGGGCGGCGACCTCGGCGGCTTCCTCGGCTCGCTCGGCGAGAAGGTGACCGGGAAGTTCGGCAAGGGCACGGTCTTCTCCACCCGCCTGGTCAACGCCCTGATCACCGACGACGGCAAGGTGTACGCCGGCGCGGTGACCAAGGACGCCCTGGTGAAGGCGGCCGACGCGGGAAAGTGACCCCTCCCGGGCACTACGGAGGGTGACCGCACGTTGACCCTTCACGGGAGCACGGATCGAGGGGGAGCCGATGGACGAACCACCCGTGATCGACACGCGCGGACTCACCAAGCGCTACCGCGGCGGACAGCTCGCCGTGGACGGTCTCGACCTGACCGTCCCGGCGGGCAGCGTCTTCGGCTTCCTCGGCCCGAACGGCTCGGGCAAGACCACCACGATCCGCATGCTGATGGGCCTGATCGAGCCGACCGCGGGCTCGGCCAGAGTGCTCGGCCGCCCCATGCCCCGGGCGGCCCGCACGGTCCTGCCGCAGGTCGGCGCGCTCATCGAGGGCCCCGCCCTGTACGGCTTCCTCTCCGGCCGGGACAACCTGCTGCGCTACGACGCCGCCGACCCGGCCGCCGACCCGCGCACCCGGCGCGCCCGGGTCGCCGCGGCACTGGACCGGGTCGGCCTGGCGGCCGCCGCCGGCAAGAAGGCGAAGGCGTACTCGCTCGGCATGAAACAGCGCCTGGGACTGGCCGCCGCGCTGCTCCAGCCGCGCAGACTGCTCGTCCTGGACGAGCCCACCAACGGCCTCGACCCGCAGGGCATGCGGGAGATCCGCACGCTCATCAGGGAGTTGGCCGGCGACGGTACGACGGTCTTCCTCTCCTCCCACCTCCTGGACGAGATCGAGCAGGTCTGCACGCACGCGGCGGTCATGGCGCGGGGCCGGCTCGTCACCCAGGGTGCGGTGGCCGAGCTGGCGGCAGGGGCACGCGGCCGGCTGGTGGTGACCACCCCCGACGGCGCCGAGGCGGCCCGCGTGCTGAAGGAACTGGGCGTCGGGGACGTGACCGCCGACGGCGACCGGGTCACCGGCGAGCCGCCCGAGCGGGACCTCGCCGAGGTGACCGCGGCCCTGGTCACCGCGGGCGTCCGCGTCCGCGGCCTGACACTCGAACGGGCCTCGCTGGAGGACGCGTTCGTGGCGCTGACGGGGGAGGGCTTCGATGTCGCGGGCTGACGTGCTCCGGACGGGCGCCGGGCGCCGGCCCCACCCGCTGTGGTCCCTCGGACTGCTGCGCAGCGAGCTGCTCACCACCGTCCGCCGCTGGCGCACGCTCGCCCTGCTCGGTGTGCTGGCCGCGGTGCCGGTGCTGGTCGGGATCGCGGTGCGGATCGAGACACGGGGCGGCGGGACGGTCGGCGGGAACGGCGAGGGGCCGGCGTTCATCACGCAGATCACCAACAACGGGCTGTTCCTGGTGTTCACGGCGCTCGCCGCGACCCTGCCGTTCTTCCTGCCGATGGCGGTCGGCGTCGTCGCGGGCGACGCGATCGCCGGGGAGGCGGGCGCGGGCACCCTGCGCTATCTGCTGGTCGCCCCGGCCGGCCGCACCCGGCTGCTGCTCGTCAAGTACGCGACCGTGCTGGCCTTCTGTCTGCTGGCCACCCTGGTCGTCACCGTCTCGGCGCTGCTGGTCGGCGCGCTGCTCTTCCCCATGGGCGAGTTGACGACCATCTCCGGCACCCGGATCGGCCTCGCCGAGGAGCTGGGCCGCGCGCTGCTGATCGCCCTGGTCGTCGCGGCCTCACTGGTCGGTGTGGCGGCCCTCGGCCTGTTCGTGTCGACGCTCACCAACAGCGGCATCGCGGCGATGGCGACCACGGTCGGACTGCTCATCACCGTGCAGATCGTCGACCAGATACCCCAGCTGCACGCGCTGCAGCCCTACCTGTTCCCGCACTACTGGCTGTCCTTCGCGGACCTGATGCGCGACCCCGTCTACTGGGACGACCTGATGAACAATCTGGGCCTCCAGGCGCTGTACGCGGCCGTGTTCGGTTCGGCGGCCTGGGCGCGGTTCACGGCGAAGGACATCAACGCCTAGCCCTGGGCGGTCTCGTACGGGAAGTGCGCCAGGGGCGCCTCCCGCGCGAAGAACGTCTTGGCGCGGGCCAGCGCCGCGGTGTCCTGGAGTACGTCGCCGGGCGCGCTGCCGTTGCCCAGCAGGACCCCGCCGAAGCGCATCTTCAGGTAGGCGGCGGAGTTGTTCAGGGTCCCCACGTACGGATCGGCGACGGACGGCTCGGAGTCGGCCAGCGCTGCCACGCCCCAGAGGGTGCGGCCGGCCATCGTGGCCTTGAAGTCGGTGCCCGGGGTGCGCAGCCAGCCCGACCAGTGGTCCAGGTAGCGCTTGGTGAGGCTGGAGACCGAGTACCAGTACAGCGGCGAGGCGATCACGATGTCCGTCGCCGCGAGCGTGGCGTCCAGGAGCGAACCGGTGGGGGTGTCCGACGGCGGCCGCACGTAGTCGCTGTCGTGGCGCAGGTCCACGAAGTCGGGAAGCGGGTGGTCGACGAGGCGGATCCACCGCTGCTCGGTCTGCGCGGGCAACTGCTCGGCGGCCGCGCGGGCCAGCAGTTCGGTGTTGCCGTCCGGGCGGGCGCTGCCCAGGACGAAGAGGAAGCGGCGGTTCACGGGGTCCCCCAGGTGCGAGTCGTCCACTGTTTAAGGTGCATGCATCTTATGCATGCGCAAGCACTTCGCGCCAGGGGGCTCAGGGTACGGCTGGTGCGAGGCTGTGACGTCGCGGTGACGTGTAATCCCGGCGGAGCGGACACACTGGTGGGGAGGACGCGTACGACCGGATCGCGACGCCGGGGGAGTGAGGAACACCGATGGCTGGACTCAGCTTCAAGAAGAAGCGGGCACCGCAGCCCGTGGAGCACCCGGCGGCGGTGCCCGTGCGGGTGTTCGGCACGGGCTCCGCGTCGGTGGGCGGGACGCCGGTCGAGGCGGCGCCGGGCGAGGAGATCCAGCAGGCCGTCCTCAACCACCTCCAGCGCCTTGCCATCAGCCTCGGTACGCCCGTACGGGCGACCATCCACGACGACCGCGCGGGCTGTGTCGTCCCCCTGGAGGTCGCGGCGGACGGCTCCAGCCGGATGACGGGGGAGCCGGCGCGACTGGCAGCGCCGGACCGGAAGCCGGAGGTCGCGCCGGACCGGAAGCCGGGGGCCACGGCTCCGGGTACCGCGCAGACCCCGTCCGGGCAGTTCGGACCGGCCCCTGTGATGACGGGGCCCACCATGGACGCGCCGGCCTCCACAACGCCGGCCTCCACAACGCCGGCCTCGGCAACGCCGGCTCCGGCCGTGCCTGCTCCCGCCGGCCGGCCCCCGGCTGTCCGTGTCCCGGGCACCGGCGTGTCGTCGGCGTCTCTCGCCGCGCTCCGGTCGGACCTGACGGCCCCCGCCGATACCGCCACCCCGACCCCGGCCCGTGGCTTCGACGCGGTCGCCGAGGAGGTGCTCGGGGACGGTCCGCTGACCGAGACCGCCGAGGGCGCGGAGCTGCTGAGCGAGCCGATGGCCGAGATCAACGAGGCCGTCCGCGCGGGCCGTATCGAAGCGGCGGCGGAACTGGCCGACCGAACCCTCGCGGAGGCGTCCGCCGTGTTCGGCCCGGACCACGCCGAAGTGCTGCACCTGCGCGAACTGTCCGCCTACATCGCCTACCTGGCCGGTGACGTGGTCCGCGCCTTCCGGCTGTCCCTGGACCTCGCCCGGCTGCGCCGCCAGGCCCGGGACGGGGAGGCCGCCTACGGCAACCTGCAGAGCGCGGCCACCGCGTGGCGAGCGGTGCGCGACCCCGAGGAGGGGTTGAGGCTCGGCCGCGACCTCATCGACCTGTGGACGGACCTGAGCGCCGAGCCGGGCCCCGCCGCGGACGACCCCCGCCCGCTGGAGTCCGCCCGTGCCCGCATGGTCCGTCTGACCGACCGGGCGGCCAAGGCGGCGGCGCGGGCGTGAGCGGTCCGGCGCGCGGGAGTCGGGCCTACTGCACGCAGAACTCGTTGTCCTCCGGGTCGGCCATCAGCACCCACTGACCCGCGGGCTCCTTCACCTCCCGCAGCACCCGCGCGCCCAGCGCCCGCAGGCGCGCCACTTCCTCCGCGCGTCGCTCGGGGCCGGGGTGGAGGTCGAGGTGGAGCCGGTTCTTCCCGGTCTTCGGCTCGGGCACCCGCTGGAACAGCAGCCGTCGTCCGAGCCCGGTGCCGGTCTCGGGGTCGTACGGGTCGTCGGGGTGCCGTACGGCGATCAGATCACGGAAGGCCGGCCGCCCGTGGTACTCGACGGTGGCCTCGCCGGGCAGCGCACCGGCGGACAGCAGCCGTTCGACGAGGGCGCTGTTGTCCTCGGCGGTGTAGTGCAGCGCGGCGGCCCAGAAGTCGGCCTGTGTGTGCGGGTCGGCGGCGTCGATGACGAGCTTCCAGTGCAGCGGGGCGGGTGCCTGTGTGGTCATGCGTCCCACTTATAGCCGGAGCCCCCGCCGGAAGGGCTCACTCCGCCCGCTCGGGTCGGACCTCAGTCCGGACGGGGCCCACTCGGGTCAGGACCCCTCTCGGCACCCGAGCCCTCTCGGCAGCCGAGCCCGGTCAGGATCCGAGCCCGGTCAGGACCCTGCCGCCGTCAGGCGTCCGCCCGGGCCGACGACGGTGTCTCGGCCGGGCGGGCGGTCGGTACGCGGAGCCGTGCCGGGCGTCGGGCCCACCGCAGCGCGTCGGCCGTGAGCAGCATCAGCGCCAGCCAGACCAGTCCGAACCCGGCCCACCGCTCGGGCGGCATGGCCTCGTGGAAGTAGAAGATGCCGAGCAGGAACTGGAAGAGCGGGGCCAGGTACTGCAGCAGGCCCAGGGTGGACAGTGGCACGCGGATCGCCGCCGCGCCGAAGCAGACCAGGGGCAGGGCCGTGACGAGGCCGGTGGAGGCGAGCAGGGCCGCGTGTCCGGCGCCGCCGCTCACGAAGCTGGCCTCGCCGTGGGCGCTCAGCCACAGCAGGTAGCCGAGAGCCGGCAGGAACTGGATCGCGGTCTCGGCGGCCAGTGATTCGACGCCGCCGAGGTCGACCTTCTTCTTGACCAGCCCGTAGACGGCGAAGGAGAAGGCGAGGCAGAGGGAGATCCACGGCGGGCGGCCGTAGCCGGCGGTCAGTACGAGGACGGCCGCGAGCCCGATCCCGACCGCCGCCCACTGCACGGGCCGCAGCCGTTCCTTCAGGATCAGTACGCCCATCGCGATGGTGACCAGCGGGTTGATGAAGTAGCCCAGCGAGGCCTCGACGACGTGTCCGGAGTTCACCGCCCAGATGTAGACGCCCCAGTTCACGGTGATGACGGCGGCCGCCACGGCGACGAGTGCGAGCCGGCGGGGCCGGCGCAGCAGCTCTCCCGCCCAGGCCCAGCGCCGTATCAGGAGCAGGGCGACGGCGACGAACACCAGGGACCACACCATGCGGTGGGCCAGTATCTCGACGGCGCCGGCGGGCTTGAGCAACGGCCAGAAAAGGGGGACCAGGCCCCACATCCCGTACGCGGCGAAGCCGTTCAGCAGGCCTGTGCGGTGCTCACCGTCGGACGTCCCGGCCACGGCCCCTCCTTCTGTCTCTCGCGCGTCCTCGCTGGACGCACGGAGACGAAGGTAACGCCGCGGACCCACGGCTGTCATGCCCGTATCGCCATACGGTCATGACAGCCGGGCCGTGCGCGTGTCAGCCCTTCAGCGCGGCCGTGACGGCCTCCGCCAGCGGCGTGGTCGGGCGGCCGGTCAGCCGGGACAGGTCGCCGGAGGAGACGACCAGTTCGCCGCGCGCGATCGAGGCGTCCACGCCGGCCAGGATCCCGGCCAGCGGCGCGGGCAGCCCGGCGCCGGTCAGGATGCCGGTGAGGGCCTCCACCGACACCGCGTTGTAGACGATCTCCCTGCCGGTCTGCCGGCTGAGCTCGGCCGCGTACTCGGCGAAGCTCCACGCCTCGTCGCCGCCCAGCTCGTACGTGGTGTTCTCGTGGCCCTCGCCGGTCAGCACCGCGACCGCGGCGGCGGCATAGTCGGCACGGGAGGCCGAGGACACCCGGCCGTCGCCGGCGGCCTGGACGACCGCGCCGTGCTCCAGCACCGGCGCGAGGTTCTCCGTGTAGTTCTCGTGGTACCAGCCGTTGCGCAGCAGGCTGTAGGGCAGACCGGAGGCGAGCAGCACCTGCTCGGTCGCCCGGTGGTCGTCCGCCAGCGCGGCCGTCAGGCTGCCCGGGGCGCTGGTGTAGGCGAGCAGCGCCACGCCGGCCGCCTTGGCCGCCTCAATGACGACGGTGTGCTGGCCCACCCGGCCCTTGTCGAACTCGTTGCCCGAGATCAGCAGCACCTTGTCGCCGGCGGCGAACACGCCGTCGAAGGTCTCGGGGGCGTTGTAGTCGGCGACGGCCAGCTTCACCCCGCGGGCGGCGAGGCCGGCGGCCTTCGCCGCGTCGCGCACGACGGCGGTGATCTGCTCCGCCGGGACCTTCTCCAGCAGCTGCTCCACGACGTGGCGGCCGAGGTGTCCGGTGGCTCCGGTGACGACGATGCTCATGGTGGGGGACTCCTTCTCGGTGGGTACGTCACTCACCCTAGGGAGTGCGCTAACTGAACGAAAGTACCCACTTTGAAGTAAGGTACTGTCATGTCAGTAAGCAAGCAGGGGGCGGACGCCGAAGTGCTGTGCCCGTACCGCCTCGTCATGGAGCACGTCACCAGCCGTTGGGGCGTGCTGGTGCTGATCCGGCTCCTCGACCGGCCGTACCGCTTCAGCGAACTGCGCCGGGCGATCGGCCGCGTCAGCGAGAAGATGCTCACGCAGACCCTCCAGACGCTGGAGCGCGACGGCCTGGTCCACCGGGACGCCAAGCCGGTCATCCCGCCGCGCGTCGACTACTCCCTGACCGGGCTGGGCCGCGAGGCGGCGCAACAGGTGCGGGCACTGGCGCAGTGGACCGAGCAGCGCATGGACGACGTACTCGAGGCCCGCCGGGCATACGACGAGGCCCGGGACGCGCGGTCCCGGGCCTCGTGATCACAGGCGGCAGCGGACTAGCCGACGACCGTCCAGGTGTCCCCGCCCGCCAGCAGCGCGGCCAGGTCGCCCTTGCCCTTCTGCTCGACGGCGGCGTCGAGCTGCTCGGCCATCTGCACGTCGTACACCGGCCGCTCGACCGAGCGGAACACCCCGATCGGGGTGTGGTGCAGGGTGTCCGGGTCGGCGAGCCGGGAGAGGGCGAAGGCCGTGGTCGGGGACGCGGAACGGGCGTCGTGCACCAGGACGTCCGCCTCGTTCTCCGGGGTCACGGTCACCACCTTCAGGTCGCCGGTCCGCCGGTCGCGGACGACGCCTCTCGCCCCGTCCGTTCCGAAGCGGACCGGTTGCCCGTGCTCCAGCCGGATCAGTGCCTCCTCGGAGCGCTGCTTGTCCTTCAGGGCGTCGAACGCGCCGTCGTTGAAGATGTTGCAGTTCTGGTAGATCTCGACCAGTGCCGTCCCCGGGTGGTCGGCGGCGGCGCGCAGCACCTCGGTCAGGTGCTTGCGGTCGGAGTCGATCGTGCGTGCCACGAAGGAGGCCTCCGCGCCGATCGCCAGGGACACCGGGTTGAACGGCGCGTCCAGCGAGCCCATCGGCGTCGACTTGGTGATCTTGCCGACCTCGGAGGTCGGCGAGTACTGGCCCTTGGTCAGGCCGTAGATCCGGTTGTTGAAGAGCAGGATCTTGAGGTTGACGTTGCGGCG
Source organism: Streptomyces capoamus (assembly GCF_014654935.1). GTDB lineage: Bacteria > Actinomycetota > Actinomycetes > Streptomycetales > Streptomycetaceae > Streptomyces > Streptomyces capoamus. The sequence goes on along the minus strand of NZ_BNBF01000002.1, from coordinate 382,958 downwards.
CAGGGCGTGGATCAGGTGGTTGCCGCCGATGGACAGCGCGTCACCGTCACCGGTGACGACCCACACGCTCAGGTCCCGGCGGGAGGCGGCCAGTCCCGTCGCGATGGCGGGGGCGCGGCCGTGGATGGAGTGCATCCCGTAGGTGTTCATGTAGTACGGGAAGCGGGAGGAGCAGCCGATGCCGGAGACGAACACGATGTTCTCCCGCGCGAGGCCCAGCTCCGGCATGAAGCCCTGCACGGCCGCGAGGATGGCGTAGTCACCGCAGCCCGGGCACCAGCGCACCTCCTGGTCCGACTTGAAGTCCTTCATCGACTGCTTGGCCTCGGCCTTGGGGACCAGCTGCAGCAGCCCGTTGGTGGCGTCACTCATCGATGGCCTCCTTCAGCGCCGCGGCGAGCTGTTCCGCCTTGAACGGCATGCCGTTGACCTGGTTGTAGGAGTGGGCGTCGACCAGGTACTTCGCCCGGACGAGGGTGGCGAGCTGCCCCAGGTTCATCTCGGGGATCACCACCTTGTCGTAGCCCTTCAGGACCGTGCCGAGGTTGCGCGGGAAGGGGTTCAGGTGGCGCAGGTGGACCTGGGCGATGGCCTCGCCGGCCGCGCGCAGCCGCCGTACCGCCGCCGTGATCGGGCCGTAGGTCGAGCCCCAGCCGAGGACCAGCATCCGCGCGCCGTGCGGGTCGTCCACCTCCACGTCGGGGACGTCGATGCCGTCGACCTTGGCCTGCCGGGTGCGGACCATGAAGTCGTGGTTGGCCGGGTCGTAGGAGATGTTGCCCGTGCCGTCCTGCTTCTCGATGCCGCCGATGCGGTGCTCCAGGCCGGGCGTGCCGGGAACCGCCCACGGCCGGGCCAGGGTCCGGGGGTCCCGCTTGTACGGCCAGAAGACCTCGGTGCCGTCCTCCAGCGTGTGGTTGGGGCCGGAGGCGAACCGCACCCGCAGGTCGGGCAGCTCGTCCAGGTCGGAGATGCGCCACGGCTCGGAGCCGTTGGCCAGGTAGCCGTCCGACAGCAGCATCACCGGCGTGCGGTAGGCCAGCGCGATCCGGGCCGCCTCCAGAGCGGCGTCGAAGCAGTCGGCCGGGGTGCGCGGGGCGACCACCGGGACCGGCGCCTCGCCGTTGCGGCCGTACATCGCCTGCAGCAGGTCGGCCTGCTCGGTCTTGGTCGGCAGACCGGTCGAGGGGCCGCCGCGCTGGATGTCCACCACCAGCAGAGGCAGCTCCAGCGAGACCGCGAGGCCGATCGTCTCGCTCTTCAGGGCGACACCGGGACCGCTCGTCGTGGTCACCGCCAGCGAGCCGCCGAACGCCGCGCCCAGCGCCGCGCCGATGCCGGCGATCTCGTCCTCGGCCTGGAAGGTGCGCACGCCGAAGTTCTTGTGCCGGCTCAGCTCGTGCAGGATGTCCGACGCCGGCGTGATCGGGTACGACCCCAGGAACAGCGGCAGGTCCGCCTGCCGGGACGCGGTGATCAGGCCGTAGGCCAGGGCGAGGTTGCCGGAGATGTTCCGGTAGGTGCCCACCGGGAAGGCCGTGGCGGCGGGCGCGACCTCGTAGGAGACGGCGAAGTCCTCCGTCGTCTCGCCGAAGTTCCAGCCGGCGCGGAACGCCGCGATGTTGGCCTCGGCGATCTCCGGCTTCTTGGCGAACTTCGATCTGAGGAACTTCTCGGTGCCCGCGGTGGGCCGGTGGTACATCCAGCTCAGCAGGCCCAGCGCGAACATGTTCTTGCTGCGCTCGGCCTCCTTGCGGGAGAGGTCGAACTCCTTCAGCGCCTCCACGGTGAGCGTGGTCAGCGGCACCGGATGGAGGCTGTAGCCGTCGAGCGAGCCGTCCTGGAGCGGGTCGCCGGCGTAGCCGACCTTCTGCAGGGCGCGCTTGGTGAACTCGTCGGTGTTGACGATGATCTCGGCGCCGCGCGGAAGGTCGCCGATGTTGGCCTTCAGAGCGGCCGGGTTCATCGCGACCAGGACGTTCGGCGCGTCACCCGGGGTGAGGATGTCGTGGTCGGCGAAGTGGAGCTGAAAGGACGAGACACCCGGCAGGGTGCCTGCGGGGGCACGGATCTCGGCGGGGAAGTTCGGCAGGGTGGAGAGGTCGTTGCCGAACGAAGCGGTCTCCGAGGTGAACCGGTCCCCGGTGAGCTGCATGCCGTCACCCGAGTCCCCCGCGAACCGGATGATCACCCGGTCCAGGCGCCGCACGTCCTTCGCGCCGCCCGGTTTGCGCTGCTCTCCCACGACGGTTCCGTCGGTCTGCTCCGCTGGGCTGCTGACCTGGCTGGTCACTGAACTGGACCTCCTTCGAGGCGGCTGTCCGGGGTTGGTCGTCCCACGGACCATCCCAGGATCAACCCTACGTCGGTTAGGGTCGCCTTCCCGAGGTCATCCGTGGATTGGACGATTTCGGGACGGCCTGTCGCGCTGCGTTCACATGATGTCCCGCATCGCCGGAGCGCCGGTCAAGGCGCTCCCCGCGCGTTTCGAGCTTCTCCGCCACGGCCGCCGTACGGCGTCGGGGCCGCCACGCCCGGCCGGTCCGGCGCCTCAGGAGTTCAGGTAGGTCAGGACGGCCAGTACCCGCCGGTGGTCGCCGTCGCTCGGAGCGAGGCCGAGCTTCAGGAAGATGTTGCTGACGTGCTTCTCGACGGCGCCGTCGCTGACCACCAGCTGCCGCGCGATCGCCGAGTTGGTCCGGCCCTCCGCCATCAGCCCGAGCACCTCGCGCTCGCGGGGCGTCAGCCCCGTCAGCACGTCCTGCTTGCGACTGCGGCCGAGCAGCTGGGCGACCACCTCCGGGTCCAGCGCCGTACCGCCCCCGGCGACCCGGACCACCGCGTCCACAAACTCCCGCACGTCCGCGACCCGGTCCTTGAGCAGGTAGCCGACGCCCCGGCTGGATCCGGCCAGCAGCTCGGTGGCGTACCGCTCCTCCACGTACTGCGACAGCACCAGCACCCCGAGCCCCGGGTGCAGCCGGCGCAGCAGTACGGCCGCCCGGACGCCCTCGTCCGTGTGGGTCGGCGGCATCCGTACATCCGCCACCACCACGTCGGGCAGCGCGCCCTGATCGGCCAGCTCGGAGATGGTCTTCACCAGCGCGTCCGCGTCGCCGACACCGGCCACCACCTCGTGCCCCCGGTCGGTCAGCAGCCGGGTCAGGCCCTCCCTGAGCAGCACGGAATCCTCGGCGATGACCACCCGCACCCTGTCCTCCACGATCGTCCGGCCCCCCACTGCCCCGCGCCCCCGTCTGTGCGACGGCACCCGTCCGTGCCGTTCCCCGGAGGACCAGCATTCCAGGATTCGTGCCGGACCGCCGCCGGACCGGGGGAGAGAGTGGATCTCGGCGGGGGTACGGGGGAGGGTAGGTACCGGTGGTACGGGGACGGCGCGACTGGTACGGGGACGGCGCGACGCGATCACGGCCGCACCGGGAAGAGATCACGGCCGCACCGGGAAGAGCCGGCATCGTAGGCCGCACCGGCTGGAGCCGGCACCGCAAAGGGGTGCCTGCATCTCCGCCGTACCCGGGAACAGCGCGCGGCTCAGCCGCGCCAGGGCAGTTCCGCGATCACCCGGGTGGGGCCGCCCGCCGGGGAGTCCACCAGCAGGACGCCGTCCACCGCGTCCAGGCGCGCGGCCAGCCCGGCCAGCCCGGAGCCCCGGGAGGCGTCGGCGCCGCCCACGCCGTCGTCGGTCACCTGGAGCATCAGCCGGTCCGCGGAGCGCCAGACGTCCACCGCGGCCGACCGGGCCCGGCTGTGCTTGCCGATGTTCTGCAGCAGTTCGGAGACGGTGAAGTAGGCGATGCCCTCGATGGCCGGCGCCGGCCGGGCCGGCAGGTCGACCTCCACCCGCACCGGCACCGGGCAGCGGGAGGCGACCGACGACAGGGCCGCGTCCAGGCCGCGGTCGGTGAGCACGGCCGGGTGGATGCCCCGGGCGAGGTCGCGCAGCTCCTGCAGGGCCGTCTTCACCTCACCGTGCGCGTCCTCCACCATCTGCGCCGCCGCCTCGGGGTCCTCCCGCAGCTTCTCCCTGGCCAGCCCCAGGTCCATCGCCAGGCCGACCAGCCGGGCCTGCGCCCCGTCGTGCAGGTCCCGCTCGATGCGCCGCAGGTCGGCGGCGGCCGTGTCGACCACGGCCCCGCGGTCCGACTCCAGCTCCACGACCCGCGCCGACAGCGGGGACGGTCCGAGCAGCCCCCGCACCAGCAGCCCGTCCACGGTGGTCAGGGCCCGCACGAGCCACGGCGTGACCAGCGTGAACACCAGACCGACCAGCGCGGTCACGCCGATCTCGAACGGGTTGTCGAGATACACGCTGTGGTGGGCGTCGCCGTACAGCTGGATGCCGCCCTGGCCGGCGTACGCCGGGAACACCCAGAACCACAACGGGTACGTCAGCAGTGCCCAGCCGCAGGTGAAGAAGGTCAGAGCGACCGAGAAGGAGAACACCGCCCAGGGGAACTGCACCAGCGCGTACAGCGCGTGCCGCCAGGAGGCGCCGCTCTTGAGGACCGCGACCGTCCAGGCCATCGGGCCCGGCGCGCGCGGCCGCAGCGGCTCCGGGTCGGCCACCTCCAGGCCGAGCAGCCCTCGCGCCCGCGCGCGCTCCAGCACACCGAAGCCCCGGCAGCCGGCCAGCGCCGCCGCCAGTACCGGGACCCCGAGGAAGGTCACCAGCAGGCCCGCGCCCAGCGCGACCATCGTCACCGTCCACGTGAACAGCACGATCGCGATCGGCAGGCCCAGCAGCACGTACGCGAACGCGCGCAGGCTCCGTCCGTCGACGGGCGCCCGCAGGGCGGCGGGCAGCCGGTGGTGCGGCTCGCTCAGGTGGGCGTACCCCTGTCCGTACTCCGTGGCCATCGGTGTCGTCCCGTTCCCCTCGTCCTGGCGGCGGTTCAGCCGTACCTCCAGGGTGGTCCGCCGCGCGCCCGGGCGACATGGAGTCCGTCGGCGTCTCCAGCGGGGGGTTTTCCCCACCCCGGCCGTTTAGCCGCCGGCGGAGTTCAGGGCGTACGGTCCCGCCACGGCAGTTCCGCGGTGACCACCGTCGGGCCGCCGGCCGGGGAGTCGACCACGAACAGGCCGTCCACCGCGCCCAGCCGGTCCGCCAGTCCCCGCATGCCGCTGCCCCCGTCGAGCCGGGCGCCGCCCCGGCCGTCGTCCCTCACCTGGAGGATCAGCCGGTCCGCGGTCCGCCACACGTCGACCGCCGCGGCCCGGGCCCCGCTGTGCTTGCTGACGTTCTGCAGCAGTTCGGAGACGGTGAAGTAGGCGATGCCCTCGATGGCCTCGGCGGGCCGGGCCGGCAGGTCCACGGTCACCTTCACCGGCACCGTGCAGCGCGAGGCGACCGACGACAGTGCCGCGTCCAGGCCGCGGTCGGTGAGCACGGCCGGGTGGATGCCCCGGGCGAGGTCGCGCAGCTCCTGCAGGGCCAGCTTCACCTCGCCGTGCGCCTCCTCGACCATCGCCGCCGCGGTGTCCGGGTCCTCCAGCAGCTTCTCCTTGGCCAGGCCGAGCCCCATGGCCAGGTTGACCAGCCGGGCCTGGGCGCCGTCGTGCAGGTCCCGCTCGATGCGCCGCAGGTCGGCGGCGGCCGTGTCGACCACGACCCCGCGGTCGGACTCCAGTTCGGCGATACGGCGCTCCAGCTCGTCCGAGGGTGACAGCAGCCCGCGCACCATCGCCCGGTCCAGGTTCGCCATGGCCCGCGCGAGGTACGGCAGCACCGGCCACAGCACGAACAGCGAGACCAGCACGGTGCAGAAGGTGAGGATGCCCCAGGGCAGCCGGATCGCGTCGTACAGCAGGGTCCGCCAGCCCACCGGGTCCTTCAGCGCCATCCACAGCCGCTGGGTCGCGCCGCCGCCCCTGGCGATCGGCAGCGGCGACGGCTCCGCCACCCGCACCCCGAGCAGCTTCCGGGCCCGGGCCCGCTCCAGCTTGCCCAGCTGCCGGGCGCCCAGCAGGCTGAGCGCGAGCAGCGGGAGCCCGATCGCGGTGAGGGTCAGGGCGCCGCCGGTCACCAGCACGGTCAGCGCGTACACGAACCCGAACACCGCCACCGGCAGGTTCAGCAGGAGATGCCCGATCTCCTTCCAGGTGTGCGCGTCGTAGGCGGGCCGGGGCGGAGGCAGCCGGTGCAGGGCGCCGGATCCGTCGGGTTCGTCGGTGCCGTCGGGCAGGCCGGCGGCGGGGCGGGGAGCGGTCATGCCGATCAGCGTGCCGTGCGCGGCCCCCTCGACGCCATGCAGTTCGCCTGCCCGAGCCGCCGGGGGAAAACCCCACCCCGGCGGGCCCAGGCCGTCCCACGGTGTGACGGGCTGCTTACCCGCTCTTTATCAGGGCCTAGACTCCCGTGCGTACAGAACCTCTGATCGCGTCGCGACACAGAGTTCACTTGTTCACGAAGGTCACGAGGTCAGGGAGCGAGGGACGGACCGTGCGGGAGACGTTGGGGGACTCGTCGTTCGCCGCGGCGAACGTCGTCGCGGCCGGCTACTTCCGGTCCTACTCGGTGGTCGGGCTGCTCGCCCTCATCGGCGTGCTGTTCGTCGCGGTCGCCTTCGGCGCGGGCCGCCTGCTGCGCCCGGTCGTGCCGACACCGGAGAAACTCCTGACCTACGAGTGCGGTGTCGACCCCGTCGGCGAGGGCTGGGCCCACACCCAGGTCCGCTACTACGTCTACGCCTTCCTATACGTGATCTTCGCGGTCGACTCGGTCTTCCTGTTCCCCTGGGCGACGGTCTTCGCCGCCCCCGGCTACGGCGCGACGACCCTCGTGGAGATGTTCGTCTTCCTCGGCTTCCTCGCCGTGGGCCTGCTGTACGCATACAAGAAGGGCGTCCTGGCATGGACGTGAACCCCTCAGTGCCCGCATCCCCGGTGCCCGGTTCCGCAGGGTCCGGTTCCGCAGTGCCCGGGTCCCCGGTGACCGGTTCCGCACCGGTGCCGGAGCCCGTCCTGCTGCCGGAGCCGAAGCGGCTGGGCGCCCTCGCCCGGCTGGCGCCCGAGCCCATGAAGGTGGTCCTGAACTGGGGCCGCCGCTACTCGCTCTGGGTGTTCAACTTCGGCCTCGCCTGCTGCGCGATCGAGTTCATCGCCGCGTCGATGGCCCGCCACGACTTCATCCGGCTCGGTGTGATCCCGTTCGCGCCGGGCCCCCGCCAGGCCGACCTGATGGTGGTCTCGGGCACCGTCACGGACAAGATGGCCCCGGCCGTCAAGCGCCTGTACGAGCAGATGCCCGAGCCCAAGTACGTCATCTCCTTCGGCGCCTGCTCCAACTGCGGCGGCCCCTACTGGGACTCCTACTCCGTCACCAAGGGCGTCGACCAGATCATCCCGGTGGACGTCTACGTCCCCGGCTGCCCGCCCCGCCCCGAGGCACTGCTCCAGGGCATCCTCAAGCTCCAGGAGAAGATCGCCCGCGAGTCGCTGGGGGAGCGGTACGGCCACGGGCCCGCCCGGCCGTCCGCCGCCGCGCTGCAGAGCGCCCTGGTGCAGCCGCCGGACCCGGCCGGTGAGGGAGGCACGCGATGAGCACGCCCGTCGGCTGGCTGCCCGCCCCCGCGACGGAACTCTTCGGCCCGGAGGCGGTCGCCGAGGAGTCCTACGAGGTGCTCACCGTCGACGTACCGCCGTCCGCCTGGCTCACCGCCCTGGAAACGGCCCGTACGACCCTGTCCTGCACCTACTTCGACTGGCTGAGCGCGGTCGACGAACCGGGCACCGGCTTCCGCGTCGCCGCGCACGTCGTCGCCCTGCACCCGGTCCGCCGCCTCCTGGTGCGTACGACGGTCCCGCACGACGCCCCCTCCCTGCCCTCCGCCGTGGGCGTCTACGCGGGCGCCGCCTGGCACGAGCGCGAGACCCACGAGATGTTCGGCGTCGTCTTCGAGGGCCACCCCGGTCTGCAGCACCTCCTCCTCCCCGAGAACTTCGAGGGGCACCCGCTGCGCAAGGACTTCGTCCTCGCCGCCCGCGTCGCCAAGGCCTGGCCGGGCGCCAAGGAACCCGGGGAGCCCGCGGCGGGTGCGGCGCACGGCGCGCCCAAGCGCCGCCAGATGCTGCCGCCCGGCGTACCCGACCCCAACGAGTGGGGGCCCCTGAAGGGCCAGCTCCCCCCTGCACCGGCCCGCCCGGCCAGGGCGGCGGGCCGCGCGGCGGGCGACCGCCCGGTACGGCGCACCCGCTCGGCCGCGGAGGGCTCGGTCGGCCAGACCGCTCAGCCGACGGGCGAGGCCGGTGCCGGTGCCGGTGCCGGTGCCGGTGCCGATGCGGGTGCTGCCGTCCGGCCGCGTCGGACGCGCAGCGCGAGCGAGGGCTCGGCGAGCCAGGCCGCGGCCCGTGCCGAGGACGCGGCGACCCGCAAGCAGCGCGCGACCGAAGCCGACGCCACCCGGGCGGCGGCGCAGGGACCGACGGAAGGGCCGGCCGCCGAGGCCTCGGTGGCGCACGAGCCCGGTCCGGCGCCCGCACCCGCCCGGCCGCGCCGCGCACGCAGCGCCGCGGAGGGCTCGGCCACACAGCGGACGCAGGCGGCACCGGAACCGACCTCGACGGAACCAGCTGGACCGGCGAAACCAGCCGAACCGACCCAACCGGCGGAGCCCGCGCAACCGGCGGGACCGGCCGGCGCCGCCCGTCCGGCCCGGCGCAGCACCGCCCCGCGCAGCTCCGACGCCCCGTGGCACCACGCCCGCCCGGCGTTCACGGAGCCGGAGACGGAGCCGGGGCCGCAGCCCGGCGAGGAGCGGGCACCGCAGCCGGAGCCGCAGTCCGCCGAGGAGCGGTCACCGGAGCCGGAACAGGAACCCGTCCGCGAACCGCGCCCCGCCGCCCCCGAGGACCCGGACCCGGGCACCGACCACCCCACCACCGCCACCCCCAGCACCCCCGACGACCCCGCAGGAGGCCCGCAGTGAACGGCGCGCTGGACGTCGCCCTGCGACTCCTGGTCGTCTTCGTCGTCTTCCTCACCTTCCCGCTGATCGTGGGCCAGACCGAGCACAAGGTGATGGCGCACATGCAGGGCCGCCTCGGCCCGATGTACGCCGGCGGCTTCCACGGCTGGGCCCAGCTCATCGCGGACGGAGTGAAGTTCGCGCAGAAGGAGGACGTGGTCCCGGCGGGTGCCGACCGCCGCGTCTTCCAGCTCGCCCCGGCCGTGGCCCTGCTGCCGTACCTGCTCGTCCTGCTCGCCATCCCCATCGGCCCGGGTGAGGGAGCCGTCGGCCAGGTGCTGGACGCCGGCGTGTTCTTCGTGCTCGCGGTGATGGGCGTCGGCGTGCTGGGCTCGCTGATGGCCGGCTGGGCCAGCGCCAACAAGTTCTCCCTGCTCGGCGGCCTGCGCACGGCCGCCCAGCTGCTCGCCTACGAACTGCCGATGCTGCTGGCCGCGGCCTCGGTCGCGATGGCGGCCGGCACCGTCTCCCTGCCCGGCATCCTGCACTCCTTCCACTGGTGGTGGGTGCCCTGGCAGATCGTCGGCGCGGTCGTGTTCTTCGTCGCCGGGCTCGCCGAGCTGCAACGCCCGCCGTTCGACATGCCGGTCGCCGACTCGGAGATCATCTTCGGCGCCTACACCGAGTACACCGGTCTGCGCTTCGCCCTGTTCCTGCTCGCCGAGTACGCCGGCATCGTCGTCCTGTGCGGCCTGACCACCGTCCTCTTCCTGGGCGGCTGGCACGGCCCGTGGGGCGCCGACGGCCTCGGCTGGGTCTGGACCCTGCTGAAGACCGCGCTCCTCGCGTTCCTGGTGATCTGGCTCCGCGTGACCTACCCGCGGCTGCGCGAGGACCAGCTCCAGAAGCTCTCCTGGACCCTCCTCGTCCCCCTGTCCCTCGCCCAGATCGCCCTCACCGGCATCGTCAAGGTGGTGATCAGCTAACCATGGCTGTGCCGTCCCCACCCTCCCGTTCCCGCTTCCCCGGCAGCGGTCTCGCCAAGGGCCTGGCCGTCACCCTGCGCACGATGACGAGGAAGCACGTCACCGAGCAGTACCCCGACGTCCTGCCCGAACTGCCGCCCCGCAGCCGCGGCGTGATCGGCCTGTTCGAAGAGAACTGCACGGTCTGCATGCTGTGCGCCCGCGAGTGCCCCGACTGGTGCATCTACATCGACTCCCACAAGGAGACGGTCCCGCCCGCCGCCCCCGGCGGCCGCGAGCGCAGCCGCAACGTCCTCGACCGGTTCGCCATCGACTTCTCGCTGTGCATGTACTGCGGTATCTGCATCGAGGTCTGCCCTTTCGACGCCCTGTTCTGGTCCCCGGAGTTCGAGTACGCCGAGACCGACATCCGCGACCTCACCCACGAGCGGGACAAGCTCCGGGAGTGGATGTGGACCGTCCCGGCCCCGCCCGCCCTGGACCCCGGCGCGGAGGAGCCCAAGGAGATCGCCGCCGCCCGCAAGACCGCCGAGAAGCTGGCCGCGGCCCAGGCCGAGCCCGCCGAGCCCGCCGATCCGCAGGAGGGCACCTCGTGACCGCCGCCGCAGCAACGGCCGCCGTGGCCGCCGCCGGCCCGCACGGCTTCCTGTCCCCGACCGGCGTCGAGATCGCCTTCCTGCTCGTCGGCCTGGTCACCCTCGGCGCCGCGCTCGTCACCGTCACCACCCGGCAGCTGGTGCACGCCGCCCTGTGGTTGGTGGTCGCGCTCGGCGGGCTCGCCGTGGAGTACCTGCTGCTCACGGCCGAGTTCATCGCCTGGGTGCAGGTCCTGATCTACGTCGGTTCCGTCGTCGTCCTCCTGCTGTTCGGTCTGATGCTCACCCGGGCCCCCATCGGCCGGTCCCCGGACGCCGACTCCGGCAACCGCTGGGCCGCCCTGGCCGTCGCGGTGGCCGCGGCGGTCGCCCTGGTGTGGGTGGTCGTCGACGCCTTCCGGACCACCTGGATCGACCTGGACGGCCCGGCCGCCGGCTCCACAGCGGTCACCGGCGCCAGCCTGTTCCGGCACTGGGTGCTGCCCTTCGAGGCGCTGTCCGTGCTGCTGCTCGCCGCCCTGGTCGGCGCGATCGTCCTGTCCCGCAAGGCCAAGGCCGACGCCGCCCCCGCGGTCCCCGGGAAGGAAGGCGCCCGCTGATGCACCTCGCCTACCCCGCCGTCCTCTCCGCCCTCCTGTTCTGCACCGGCCTGTACGGCGTCCTCGCCCGCCGCAACGCGATCCTGGTCCTGATGTCGGTCGAGCTGATGCTCAACGCCGTCAACCTCAACCTGGTCGCCTTCGACGTCTGGCTGAGCCGCGCCGCGAAGGACACCCTGCACTCCGGCCAGGCCCTGACCCTGTTCACCATCGCCATCGCCGCCGCCGAGATCGGCATCGGCCTGGCGATCGTGCTCGCCGTCCACCGCAACCGCGGCACCGCCGACATCGACAAACTCCGCGACACCGCCGAGGGCCCCGAGACCGAAGGCCCCGGCACCCCCGCGGCCGAGAAGGCTGAGGCCACCGCGTGACCACGACCACCCTCGCCGTCCTCGTCCCCCTCCTGCCGTTCCTCGGCGCCGCGGCCGGACTGCTGCTCGGCCGCACCGCCCCCGGATTCGTCCGCCCGCTCGCCGTGCTGCCGCCGCTGGCCTCCCTGGCGCTGGCCGTCCTGGTCGCCGTACGGCAGGGCGGCGGCACGGCCGTCGACGCGCACACCGAGCTGACGCCCACCGGCTCGGTGCCGATCGAACTGGCCCTGCACGTCGACGGCTTCGCCGCACTCGTCGCCGTCCTGGTCGCGTTCGTCGCGGCCTGCGTGCAGATCTACTCCACCGGCTACCTGCGGGACGACCCCCGCTACCCCTCGTACGCCGCCCTCGTCTCCCTGTTCACCTCCGCGATGCTCCTGGTCGTCTACTCCGGCGACCTGATCGTGCTGCTGGTCGGCTGGGAATTCATGGGCATCTGCTCCTACTTCCTGGTCGGCCACTACTGGGAGACCCCCGAGGCCCGCGCCGCCTCCCTGAAGGCCTTCCTCGTCACCAAGCTCGGCGACGTGCCGTTCCTCATCGGCCTGCTCGCGCTGGCCGCCGACGCCGGGTCGTTCCGCATCACCCGCGTGCTCGGCGCCGTAGCGAGCGGCGGCATCGGCCACCCCACCGTGATCGCCCTGCTGCTGCTCGCGGGCGTCGCGGGCAAGTCGGCGCAGTTCCCGCTGCACACCTGGCTCCCGGACGCGATGGCGGGTCCGACGCCCGTCTCGGCGCTGATCCACGCCGCGACGATGGTCGCCGCCGGTGTCTACTTCGTCGCCCGTCTCCTCCCGCTGTTCGAGGCCTCCCGGGCCGCGATGGTGGTCCTCGCCGTCATGGCCGCCGTGACCATGACCG
>NZ_BNBF01000002.1:365199-370580 GCF_014654935.1 Streptomyces capoamus | reverse complement strand
GCTCGGCCCTGGCCGCGCTGGCCCAGGACGACATCAAGCGCGTCCTCGCCTACTCGACGATCGGCCAGCTCGGCTACATGACCGGTGCCCTCGCCGTCGGCGACCGCGGTGCCGCCGTCTTCCACCTCCTGTCGCACGGCGCCTTCAAGGCGCTGCTGTTCCTCGCGGCCGGCGCGGTCATCCACGCCACCGGCACCAACTCGCTGGCCGCCATGTCCCGCATGCGCGGCCTGCGCGACCGCGTCCCGGACGCCTACTGGACGATGACCGTGGCCCTGCTCGCGCTCGCCGCGATCCCGCCCTTCAGCGGTTTTTTCTCCAAGGAGTCCGTCCTCGGCGCCGCCGAGCACGTGACCTCCGGCCGCACCGGGCACGCTCCCGGCGCTGCCGGCTGGATCGTGCTCGTCGCCGGCCTGGTCACGGCCCTGCTCACCGCCGCGTACGCCACCCGGCTGTGGCTGCTGGCCTTCCGCGGCCGGGGCGCCGAGGCCCCCGACCACGGCCGCCAGCCGCTGGCCATGACCGTGGTGCTCTGGGTCCTGGCGGTCCCCTCCCTGGCCTTCGGCGGGCTCGCCTACCGCTCGCTGCCCGGCTGGTTCGACGGCGGCGGCCTGACCCCGACCCCGCTCACCTCCATCCTCGGCACGGGCCTCGCCCTGGTCGGCGGGCTGCTCACCTACGGCGCCTGGCAGCGCACCGCCGCGCTCGCCGCCCGCGTCCCGCTCGGTGCGGTGGCCGCCCACCCCGAGGAGGACGCCGGCCTGGTCGAGGCCGAGGCCATCGCCGCCCACGAACCGGCCTACGGCGACATCGCCTCCGCCCCCGACCCGGCCGACCCCGGACGGCTGCTGCTCGGTCCGCTGCACCGGTACGCGGCCGCCGGTTTCCGCCTGGACGCCGTGTACTCGGCACTGTTCGTCCGCCCGGTGCAGGCCGGCGCGAGCCTCGTCCGGTTCCTCGACCGCGAGGTCGTCGACACCTACGTCGGCGGAGCCGCCGCCCTGCCCCGGCTCCTCGGGGCCGCCGTACGGCGCGCCCAGACCGGCAATGTGCAGACCTATGTGAGCGCGCTGCTCGCCGGCACCGTCGTCCTGGCGGTCGCCGTCCTCCTCGTCGCCACGGGAGTGTGAGCAGGCGTGATCGATATCAACGAGTCCGTGATGCAGTTCCTTCTGGCATTTGTCGTCGTCGGCCCGCTCCTGGGCGCCGCCGCCGCTCTCCTGCCCGCCCCGCCCGGGCTGAAGGGGAAGTCACCCGAGCAGGCCGTGCTCCGGCACGGGGTGACCGTCACCGGTGTCGTCCTCATCGCCGCGATCGTCCTCGCGCTCGGCTTCGACCACGACCATCCGTCGAGGATGCAGGCCACGACCGACATCAGCTGGATCCCCGCACTCGACGTGCGGATCCACCTCGGCACCGACGGCATCTCCCTCCCCCTCCTGGTCCTGACCGCGCTGCTGACCTTCCTCTGCGCGCTCCACTCCTACTTCAAGCCGCCGTCGGGCCCGTCCCCGAAGGCGTTCGTCGCCCTGCTGCTCCTGCTGGAGTCCGGCACCCTCGCGACCTTCGCCGTCCTCGACCTGCTGCTGTTCTTCCTCGCGTTCGAGACGGTGCTCATCCCGATGTACTTCCTCATCGCCCGCTGGGGCGGCGAGGGCCGGACCCGTGCCGCGTGGAAGTTCATCCTGTTCACGCTGCTCGGATCCGTGGTCATGCTGCTCGGCCTGCTCCTGATCGGAATCAAGGCGGGCACGTTCGACATGGTGGCACTCGCCACTGACAACGGCCGGTCACTGACCGCATCGGTGCAGGTCATCGCCGTTCTGGCGATCGGGATCGGGCTGGCGGTGAAGACGCCGATGTGGCCGCTGCACAGCTGGCTGCCCGACGCCCACACCGCCGCCCCGACCGTCGGCTCGGTCCTGCTGGCCGGTGTCCTGCTGAAGATGGGTACGTATGGGTTCGTCCGCATCCTGCTGCCGGTCGCCCCGCACGGCTTCCACACCTTCGCGCCGTACCTCGCCGCGTTCGCCGTCGTCGGGATCATCTACGGCTCCCTGGCCTGCCTGGCCCTCGCCCGGCAGGGCGCGAAGGGCGACCTCAAACGCCTGATCGCCTACTCCTCCGTCGGTCACATGGGCTTCGTCCTGCTCGGCATCGCCACCATGACCCCGACCGGCGTCAACGGCGCCCTGTTCGCCAACATCGCCCACGGCCTCATCACCGGCCTGCTGTTCTTCCTGGTCGGCGCGCTGAAGGACCGCACCGGCAGCACCGACCTCGACACCCTCGCCGAGCAGACCGGCGCCGCCCTCTACGGCAGGGCCCCGCGCCTCGGCGCCCTGCTCGCCTTCGCCGCCGTCGCCTCCCTCGGGCTGCCCGGACTCGCCGGGTTCTGGGGCGAGATGCTCGCGCTGTTCGGCGCGTTCCGGCCCGGCGCGGACCTCAGCCGGTCCGCGTTCCTCACCTTCATGGCCATCGGCGCGTTCGGCACCCTGCTGACCGCCGCGTACATGCTGATCGTGGTCCGCCGCGTCTGCATGGGCGGCCCGGAACGGGAGGTACCGAAACTCGCCGACGTGCACGGGTACGAGTTCGCCGCCTGGACCCCGCTCGTCACTCTCACCGTCCTCGCCGGACTGTGGCCGCGGGCCCTGCTCGGCCTGACCGACCCGGCCGTGCAGCAGCTCCTCGCAGGAGGCACCCGATGAGCGCCCAGCCGCTTGCCGAGTCGCTGGTCCAGTCCGTCGACTGGCTCGCGATCGCCCCGCCCACCCTCGCGGCCGTCGTGGCCCTCGCCGTCCTCGTCGCCGACCTGTTCGTACCCGAGCCGCGCAAGGCCGTCCTCGGCTGGGTCTCGGTGGCCGGCCTGGCCGCGGCGACCGCGCTGCTGCTGCCCCTCCTGGACGGCGACCGCAGCACCTTCTGCACCGGCGGCCACGCGCGCGCGTGCAGCTACACCGCCGACCGCTTCACCCTGGTCATCCAGTTCCTGGTGCTCGTCGGCGCCCTGCTCGCCGCCCTGCTCTCCGTCACCCACCTGGACGACGAGCGGCGCCGCGTCCCGGCCGGCGAGTTCTGGTTCCTGCTGCTGTCCTCCGCGGCCGGCGCCGCCCTGCTGCCCGCCTCCCGCGACCTCGCCACCCTGATCGTCGCCCTGGAGGTCGCCTCCCTGCCCGCCTTCGCGCTCGTGGGCATCCGGCACGGCGACAAGCGGTCCTCCGAGGCCGCCCTGAAGTTCTTCCTGTCGTCGGTCACCGCCACCGCGGTCAGCCTCATGGGCGTCAGCTTCGTCTACGCCTCCACGGGCACCCTCTACCTCACCCAGGTCGCCCAGCGCCTGCCGCACACCGGCGGCCAGCTGCACACCCTCGCCCAGACCGGCGTCGTCCTCACCCTCGTCGGCTTCGCCTTCAAGACGGCCGCCGTGCCCTTCCACTTCTGGGTGCCCGACACCTACGTGGGCGCGCCCCTGCCCGTCGCCGCCTACCTGTCCGTCGTCGGCAAGGCGGTCGGCTTCTCCGGCCTGATCCTCGTCACCGTCGTCGCGTTCCCCTCGTACGCCGACGTGTGGGGCCCCGCGCTCGCCGCGCTGGCCGCCCTCACCATGACCGTCGGCAACGTCGCCGCCCTGCGCCAGCAGGCCACGCGCGCGTACAGCGCCGTACGGCTGCTCGCCTGGTCCTCCGTCGGCCAGGCCGGCTACCTGCTGGTGCCGATCGCCGCCGCCGGATACACCGAGGACGCGCAGAAGGCGATCGGCTCCACGGTCGCGTACGCCCTGATGTACGCCGCCGTGAACCTGGGCGCCTTCGCCGTGGCCGCACTGGTGGGCCGCGGCCGCGCGCTGAACCGGATCAGCGACTACCGGGGCCTGTACGCCACCAACCCGCTCAGCGCTCTCCTGCTGGCCTTCTTCCTGCTGTGCCTGGCCGGGCTGCCGCCGGGCGTCATCGGGCTGTTCGCCAAGGTCACCGTGTTCTCGGCGGCCGTCGACGCCGGCCTCGGCTGGCTCGCCGTCGTCATGGCCGTCAACGTCGTGATCGCCCTCTTCTACTACCTGCAGTGGACGGCCCTGCTGTTCCGCGCCCCGGAGGGCGAGCCCGCCCGGCACCGCGCCCCGGCCCCCCTCACGGCCGCGCTCGCCCTGACCGGCGTCCTCGGCCTCGCCCTGTCCGGGGCACCCCAGCTGGTCCTCCGCTTCGCGGCCACCGGACTGTTCTGAGAGCCGCCACCGGACCGTTCCGAGAGTCGTCACGCGCGCACGGGGCACTCGTGCCCCCCACGCGCGCGTGGCCGAACCCGCACGTCACCCGGGCGGGCGACGCGGCCCGCCGCACCCGTCGGGGAACTCGTGGCCGCCGCCCGGCGTTGTCAGAGCGGGAGGGTCCACTGGATCGAAGTGTTCCCCAGTTGCACGATTTGGAGGGCGCACCGTGCACCGCCGGCACAACGGGCTCAGGACCGCCGTACTCCTGGGGGGACTGTCCGCACTCATCATCGTCATCGGCAGCTTCTTCGGCCGGACGGGACTGGTCGTGGCGGTCGTGGTCGCCCTGGGCACAAACGCGTACGCGTACTGGAACAGCGACAAGCTGGCGCTGCGCGCGATGCGGGCCCGGCCGGTCAGCGAGTTCGAGGCCCCGGCGCTGTACCGGATGGTGCGCGAGCTGTCCACGCAGGCCCGCCAGCCCATGCCCCGGCTGTACATCTCGCCCACCGAGGCCCCCAACGCCTTCGCCACCGGCCGCAACCCGCGCAACGCGGCCGTGTGCTGCACCGACGGCATCCTGCGCCTGCTGGACGAGCACGAGCTGCGCGGTGTCATCGGCCACGAACTGAGCCACGTCTACAACCGGGACATCCTCATCTCCTCGGTCGCCGGCGCGCTGGCCTCGGTGATCATGTTCCTGGTGAACTTCGCCTGGCTGATCCCGGTCGGCCGCTCGGACGACGACGACGGCCCCGGCCTGATCGGCATGCTGCTGATCATGATCCTCGGCCCGCTCGCCGCCAGCCTGATCCAGCTGGCCGTCAGCCGCTCCCGGGAGTACGAGGCGGACGCCTCCGGCGCCCAGCTCACCGGCGACCCGCTCGCCCTGGCCAGTGCCCTGCGCAAGCTGGAGACGGGCACCCAGCAGCTGCCGCTGCCGCCCGAGCCCCGGCTGGAGACGGCGAGCCACATGATGATCGCCAGCCCCTTCCGCGCGGGACAGGGACTGTCGAAGATGTTTTCCACGCACCCGCCGATGGCCGAGCGCATCGCTCGCCTGGAACAGATGGCAGGACGCCTGTGAAGACCATCCTGAACGTCGTCTGGCTCGTCCTGAGCGGCTTCTGGCTGTTCCTGTGCTACCTGGCCGCCGGGGTCCTGCTGTGCA
>NZ_BNBF01000002.1:356534-364974 GCF_014654935.1 Streptomyces capoamus | reverse complement strand
GGTGGCTGGCGCTCGCCCACATCGCGACCGGCATCGCCCTGTGCGTCACGGTCATCGGCATCCCGTTCGGCATCGCCAATTTCAAGCTGATACCGGTCTCCCTGTTCCCGCTGGGCCGCGAGATCGTCCGCACCGACCAGCCGTTCGCGGCCCGCTGACCGAGCCGCCGCGGCCCGGCCGACAGAGCTGCCGTAGTGCGGCCGACCGAGCCGCCGCAGCCCGCCCGTGTACGCGAGCCACGCCGCCCACGCGCGCGCGTGCCGGGTGCGCCGGAGGGCGTCACGCCCCGCGCCGGCGCGCCCGCCACCGCCGTACGCCGTAGGCCGCCGCGGCCGCCGCGAGCACGCCCGTGCCGACGGCCACCGCGGTCGCGGGCAACGCGAACGCCAGCGCGGCGCAGCCCAGCAGGCCCACCGCCGGCACCAGGCGGGAACGCGGGGCCGGGCTGAGGGTCCAGGCCGAGGCGTTCGCGACGGCGTAGTAGGCGAGCACACCGAAGGACGAGAAGCCGATCGCGCCCCGCACGTCGACCGTCGCGGCCAGCACGGCGACCACCGCGCCCACGGCCAGCTCCGCCCGGTGCGGCACCCGGAACCGTGGGTGCACGGCCGCCAGGGCGCGCGGCAGGTGCCCGTCCCGGGCCATGGCGAGCGTCGTCCGGGACACCCCGAGGATCAGCGCGAGCAGCGAGCCCAGCGCGGCCACCGCCGCCCCGGCCCGCACCACGGGCACGAGGCCGGGTGCGCCCGCCGCCCGCACGGCGTCGGCCAGCGGCGCCGCGGCCTGCCCGAGCCGGTCCGCGCCGAGGACCGCGAGCACCGCGACGGCCACGCACGCGTACACCACCAGAGCGATCCCCAGGGCCAGCGGGATCGCCCGCGGGATGGTGCGCGCCGGATCGCGTACCTCCTCGCCGAGGGTGGCGATCCGCGCGTACCCGGCGAACGCGAAGAACAGCAGCCCGGCCGCCTGGAGCACTCCGCCGGCCCCCGACGACAGACCGATGTCCACGCGCCCGGCGTCGGCCCGCCCGGAGGTCAGGCACACCACGGCCACGGCCGCGAGAACGGCCAGGACGGCGGCCACGATCGCCCGCGTCAGCCATGCCGACTTGTGGATCCCGCCGTAGTTCAGGGCGGTCAGGGCCGCCACGGCGGCGACCGCCACCGCGTGCGCCTGCCCCGGCCACACGTAGGCGCCCACGGTGAGCGCCATCGCCGCGCAGGAGGCCGTCTTGCCGACCACGAACGCCCAGCCGGCGAGATGGCCCCAGAAGGGGCCGAGCCGCTCCCTGCCGTACACGTACGTGCCGCCGGAGACCGGGTGGCGGGCGGCGAGCCGGGCGGATGACAGGGCGTTGCAGTAGGCCACCAGGGCGGCGAGCGCGAGCCCGGGCAGCAGTCCGGACCCGGCCGCGCGCGCGGCCGGCCCCGGGGCGGCGAAGACGCCGGCGCCCACCATCGAGCCCAGGCCGACGACCACGGCGTCCCGCACGCCCAGGGTGCGGCGCAGGGGGGCGTCGGTACGTGTCATGGGCCGCACCCTAGTGAGCCCGGCAACCGAAGGGTGGACCTGTGACGTCTTCTTCATCGACACGGCACGAACACGCGCGCGACGGACGGCGGGCCCCTCCGTGAATCAACAGGGACCCGACAGTGCGGACACAGCGCGGAAGGGCAGGTTCACGGCATGAGCATCATCGGTTGGATCATTCTGGGCCTGCTGGCCGGAGCCATCGCCAAGGTCCTGCTGCCGGGACGCGACCCCGGTGGCTTCATCGGGACGACCCTCATCGGCGTCGCCGGTGCGTTCATCGGCGGCTGGATCTCGGCCCGCTGGCTGGACCACCCGGTCAGCAAGCACTTCTACGACGGCGCCACGTGGGCCGCGGCCATCGGCGGCTCCCTGGTGCTGCTGATCGTCTACCGGATCCTGTTCGGCAACTCACGCGACTGACGCGCGGCGCGTACGCCCGCCGGTACGGGAAGGGGCGGGCACCACCGGGTGCCCGCCCTCGACCTGCTCTTCCGCTCGCTCGCCCGGTCCTACCGGTAGTTCACGAACTGCAGGGCGAAGTCGAAGTCCTTGCCCTTGAGGAGGGAGATGACGGTCTGCAGGTCGTCGCGGCTCTTGGAGCTGACGCGCAGTTCGTCACCCTGCACCTGGGCCTTCACGCCCTTGGGGCCCTCGTCGCGGATGATCTTCGCCACCTTCTTCGCGTTCTCCTGGGAGATGCCCTCCTGGATCGACGCGAAGATCTTGTACTCCTTGCCGGAGAGCTGTGGCTCGCCCGCCTCCAGCGCCTTCAGCGAGATGCCGCGCTTGATGAGCTTCGACTGGAAGACGTCGAGGATGGCGTTCACCCGGTCCTCGGAGTTCGCCTCCATGAGGATCTTCTCACCGGACCACGAGATCGAGGCTCCCACGCCCTTGAAGTCGTAGCGCTGCGAGATCTCCTTGGCGGCCTGGTTGAGGGCGTTGTCGACCTCCTGCCGCTCGACCTTCGAGACGATGTCGAAACTGGAGTCGGCCATGTCCTGTGGCTCCTTGTATCGGGGTGCGTATCG
Source organism: Streptomyces capoamus (assembly GCF_014654935.1). Lineage (GTDB taxonomy): Bacteria > Actinomycetota > Actinomycetes > Streptomycetales > Streptomycetaceae > Streptomyces > Streptomyces capoamus. Next base: position 362,407 of record NZ_BNBF01000002.1, on the reverse strand, counting down.
GGTGCGTGCCGGCGTGCGCGGCGGCGACCGCCGGGCCCGGTCGAGCACCGGGCCGCATCCGCCCCAGCCTAGCCATCCCGGGCCCTGCGGGTGGAGATCAATGGGGTGGCGAAGCACCCCTGCGCATCGGGTATTGTTTACGTCGTTGCCGGGGAACACCGCCGAAAGCGGATCCCGGACGGCAGCACAACCCGGCGGTGTGGCTCAGCCTTCCCAGGTTCGAATCCTGGCGCCGCCACGCTGAGGGGGACCCCCTCTGATCAGGTTGAACACCTGGTCAGAGGGGGTTTCTCGTTGTCGACGACCCTTCGTGTCGCAGTGGGCGGAGCGCGGGCGTGTCTCACCCGTCGTCGACCACACACCGTGGAGCGACCGCGTCCGCTCGGCTTTGCCTGGATCGGCGGTGAACGGCATGGGAGCCGCCTCCCCGTGCACGCGATCTACGGACCCGCAGTCGGCCGCAGCGCCCCTCCATCAGACCTGCGGCACGCTGGAGTGTCGTTCTGGCTCGGCTCCGGAGTGGGCGCCATGGAGTGCGCCCGTCGCGCCGGTGATACTGCTGGACAGAAGAGTTGCAGCGGCCGTGATGAGGGCGACGATGGTCGTGTCTGTCACGGCGCCATCCTCCCGGAGGCGCACCGGAGGCGGACGCCGCCGAACCTGTGAGAACTGCCAACCGAGGCGGGGGCAAGTCGGATCCGAGCGCGATCTCGGTCGGCCGGCAGAGGCAAACCTGGCCGATAATGACCAAGGTGCCGCGGCAGGTTGCCGCGGCACCTCGCTACGTCTGTGCAGCTAGAGCCAGGGGTTCAGCATCCATGGGGGGAAGGCACGGTGATCAATGTCTTCGGTAAGGCTCGTCTTCGGTGGAATCCGGGCTTCTGGTTCGGATCTTCGATAGTCGCGGCCGCACTGCTCGTTCCTACCTGGTTGTGGGGAGCGTTCTCCGGCGGCCTTGATGTGGCGGAGACTTGCACTCTCGGGAAGGGGCAACGCTTCGACGAGAGCTACCGGGAAGGGCTCGGGCCGCAGCCGTCGGGGCCGTTCCCTTTGCACAACATGTGCAACGCCTCGTACGACCTCGTTCCAAGCTGGGTGAATCCGATGCTTGCCTGTCTGGCTGTCATCGTCACGGGGTCTCTGATCGCAACCGTCGTGACGGGCATCGTTCAGCTCAGGCGTGTGCTCTCCGAGCGCCGAAGCGGCGAGAGGCCAACTGTCTAGCGCTGTGATCTCTCGGAGGCAACGCGGAAGCGGGTGCGGGGCCGGCGAATCCTGGCGTCGCCACACGGGGCCTTCGTCGTTTGCGGCCCCGGGTGCTCGCGTTCGCCGTGAGGTCACTAGAATCGAACGTGTGAACGAGGACCGTCCGCTGACGCGTCTCGACATGCTGCGGTTCGCCCGTCGCGTCGTCGAACACCAGGCTGCCCGGCAGCTCGCGTTGATGGACCGGTGGATCGCCGACGAGGAGCGCCGGGAGGCCGAGCGGCAGCGCCGTCTCGCCGTCCGGCAGGCTGCTCCTGAGTGGGCGATCGAGCGTGGTCTGAACGGCCGGAACGCGGTCTACGTCCACGTCGGCGGCTGTACCGGCGCCGGCGGGCGGGCGAAGGGCGTCGGTCGCGAACAGGCCGTACGGGCCCTCACCGACGGAGGCGTCCCCGCGTGCCCGCTGTGCCGGCCGGACACCGCGCTGGGGATTCTCGAATGACCGGCCCGGGTGCGGGCCCGGCCGGTCCGGATGATGCTGGAGCCATGGCCGGGAAACGTCTCATCGTCGTGCACTTGCCGTCCCCGACCGGCGGTCGCCGCGTGCGGGTGGACGGCGAGATCCTCGGCCTCGCCCACAACGTGCGCGACCTGGTGGAGTTCCTCCGCCGGGCGGGGCTGGAGATCGAACCGGAGGAGGTCGCCGACTCCCCGCTGATCGACTGGCGCGGAGTGGGCCCCGACCGGTGGGAGGCGGAGACCCGGACCTGAGCCACGGCCGCTTCTCCTGACCGCCGCGCCTGCCCGGGCGCAGGGGCACTCACGGTCCCGTCCGGGCACACTGACGGCATGTCCTCCCGACGCAGAACCTGTCCCGTGTGCCGCCGCGAGATCGCCGTCGTCGCGGGCCGCTTCGCACGGCACGACCCGCCCGGCGCGCGGGGGAGCGGCGAACTCGTCTCCTGCACCGGGTCGCGGCAGCCGGCGCAGCTCGGAGCGGTGCAGCCGTCACTGGACGGCTACGCCGTGCCGGACTTCTCCGGACAGCTCCCGCTCTTCTGACTGCTGACGGACCGGCAGCGGCGGCGGGCAGGACGCGGGCCCGGTCGCGTGCGGGCCGGCCCTGACGGCTCGCCGACAGCGACTGCGACTGCGACAGCGACAGCGGCAGCGGCAGCGACTGGTCCACGGCTCGTACACGCCCCGTCCGGAGGGCGCGGGCAGGGCTGCGGGCCGCTCGACAGGTCAACGAGCCGCGGTCGGACTCAGTTCCCGGCCACCGACTTCACCGCGACCGACACGGGCGTCGAACCACTGATCAGCTCCAGCGTGAGACCGGCCGTCGCCGGGGTGTCCACCAGCTCCGCGAGGACGGCCGCCACGTCGTCCCGAGGGACCGGGCCGCGCCCCGTGTGCGCCTCCAGCCGGACCAGGCCGGTACCCGCGTCGTCCGTCAGCGCGCCCGGGCGCAGGATCGTCCAGTCCAGGGCCTCCTGCCGGGCGACGTACGCGTCGGCCTCCCCCTTGGCGCGCTGGTAGGCATCGAACACGTCGTCCCCCTGGCGCGCGGGATCCGCGCCCATCGAGGACACCACCAGGAAGCGGCGTACGCGCGCGCGTACGGCGGCGTCCGCGAACAGCACCGCCGCGCCCCGGTCCACGGTGTCCTTGCGGCCCGCGCCGCTGCCCGGGCCCGCGCCCGCCGCGAAGACCGCCGCGTCCGCGCCCTGCAGATGCGCCGCGACCTCCTCCACCGAGGCCGACTCCAGGTCGAGCAGCACTGGTTCGGCACCCGCCGCCCGGAGATCGTCGCCCTGTCCGGGGTTGCGGATGATGCCCGCCACCTCGTCCCCGCGCGCGGAGAGCAGACGCTCCAGCCGCAGCGCGATCTGACCATGACCACCAGCGATGACAATGCGCATGACTCCGACCGTACGCCCGGAGGGCCGTATCCGCCGCACGAGTTGACCGGCGGGCCCGGGGCCGGTCGTACCGCGCGCCGGCCGGAGCCGGCACACGCCCTGGCCTGCGTGCCAAGGGCCGCCGCCGGCTGCCCGCTCACGACAGCTCGCCCCGCCCCTGCCTCGGCAGTCCGAGTTCCGCTGCCGCCGCCGAGTTGCAGTACTCGCGTACCGCGCTCGTCCGGGCCACCACCCGCCCGCGGTGCACGACGATCCGGCTGTAGGCCAGGGAGAGCGCGCCGGCCAGGTGGTCGCCGCGTACGGCCAGCAGCTCGGCCGGGAAGCCCGCCTCCACGCGGACCTCCGGCAGCCCCAGTACCGCGCGTGCCGAGGCGCACACGGCCTCGTAGGCGTCCTCCGGGCGCAGCCCGTGGGCCGAGGCGAGCAGGTAGGCGGCTTCCAGGGGGTCGCCGCGGCCCACGGGGTTCGCCACGTCGCGCAGGGCGCCGCTGCCGGCCGCCACCCGCACCCCGGCCGCGCGCAGCAGTCGTACCGGTGCCGTGCCCCGCCGCTCGGTGCCGCCGCAGCCGCCCTGGGGCAGGCACACCACGGCCACGCCGGCCGCCGCGAGCTGGTCGGCGACCCGGGCGGCGGCGTCCGCGGGCAGGCGCGCGAGACCGGCGCACGGTCCGATGGTGACGCCGGGGCGCAGGCCGCCCGCCATGGCGGCGAGCCGGGACAGCCGGGCGGGGTCGGCCGCGTCCGTGTGCAGGTCCACCGGGCAGCCCTGTTCCGAGGCCACCTCCAGGACCGCCTCCACGTAGCCGGTGGGGTCCGGATCCAGGTCGGGACAGCCGCCCACCACGGAGGCGCCCATCTTCACCGCGTCCCGCAGCATCGCCAGCCCGTCGGCGCCGGCCACCCCGGTCAGCAGCCGGGGTACGGCCACGGTCGTCAGCTCCGCCAGCCCGCGCAACGACCGCCGCGCCTGCAGTACCGCGCCCAGCGCGCCGAGCCCCTGGACGTCCCCGACGCGCACGTGCGCGCGCAGCGCCGTCGCCCCGTGCCCGAGCTGCAGCAGAGCGGCCTCCGTCGCCCGTCGCTGCACGTCCTCGGGGGCGCACGACGCGGGGCCGGGGCGCTCGGCGGACAGGGCGGTGTCGCCGTGGGCGTGCGGTTCGGCCGGGGCCGGCAGCAGCAGGTAGCCGCTCAGGTCGACGCGGGTGGCGCCCGTCCGGGCCGGGCCGGGGGCGAGGCTGCCGGTCGTGCCGACCGCCTCGATGCGGCCTCCGCCCAGTCGTACGTCCACGGTCCGGCCGTCGGTGAGCCGCGCCCCGCTGAGCAGGAGGGTGGCCGGGTCGGACGATCCCGAGGACCCCGACGAGTTCGACGGCGGTTGCGGCTGGCTGTCGGGCATCGCGCTCCAGGTGGGGCCGGGGCTCGGGCGGACTGGCATGGGGGATCCGGGCCGTGGCCGACCCATGATCACGCAGAGTGCGTCGAGCCTAGGCGGGCGAACCGCGCGGGACCCGGACGGGACGCGGAGGAGCGCAATAGTCGTACCGGCGTGGTCCTGCTGCGGGCGGTGGGCAGGGTGCCCCGCGCGCGCGTGCGGGGCACGTGGGCAGGGGGGCAGGGGGCCGCGGGGAGCCCCGAGACAGGGGTGCGGCGGGCGGCGGGATACGGATTTGGGTGAACGGCGGCAGACCGTGTAATGTCTTCATCGCTCGCCCCAATAGCTCAGTCGGCAGAGCGTCTCCATGGTAAGGAGAAGGTCAACGGTTCGATTCCGTTTTGGGGCTCTGGTGTGAGAGGTTCCCGTCGCGAGGCGGGAGCTGATCTCATCAAAGCGGTGTAGCTCAGTCGGTAGAGCAAGCGGCTCATAATCGCTGTGTCACCGGTTCAAGTCCGGTCACCGCTACTGACAGTAGCCGATTGCGGGGTCGGTCCTTCGATCGGCTACTCTTTCTTGCGTTAAATCAGTCCATCTGTTCGTCTTAGGAGCACTCACGTGGCTGCCACCGACGTCCGCCCGAAGATCACGCTGGCCTGCGTGGAGTGCAAGGAGCGGAACTACATCACCAAGAAGAACCGGCGTAACAACCCGGACCGTCTTGAGATGAAGAAGCACTGCCCGCGTTGCAACGCGCACACCGCGCACCGCGAAACGCGATAAATCAGGCTCGTCCGTGAGGCCGTCCCCTTCCGAGGGGGCGGCCTCACGGCGTTTTCCAGGGTCCGGCGCCACGGCGCCCCACCGGCCCCGTGCGCATTCCATGACCGGTTTCCCGCTAATTTGGGGCCATCACAGCAGAGATCAGGAGGTGCCGGGCCATGGCGCTCGACCAGTCCTTCGTGGGACGGACCTACCCGCCCACCGAGCCCTACGAAGTGGGCCGGGAGAAGATCCGCGAGTTCGCCGAGGCGGTGGGCGAGACCAACCCGGTGTACACGGACCCCGAGGCCGCCAAGGCGTTCGGCCACCCCGATGTGATCGCCCCGCCGACCTTCGTGTTCTCCATCACCTTCCGGGCCGCTGGACAGGTCGTCCAGGACCCGCAGCTGGGGCTGGACTACAGCCGCGTGGTGCACGGCGACCAGAAGTTCGCCTACGCCCGCCCGGTGCGCGCCGGCGACCGGCTCACGGTCACCTCCACGATCGAGGGCATCAAGTCGCTCGCGGGCAACGACATCCTGGACGTCCGCGGCGAGGTGTACGACGAGGCAGGGGAGCACGTCGTGACCGCCTGGACCAAGCTCGTGGCC
>NZ_BNBF01000002.1:354303-356495 GCF_014654935.1 Streptomyces capoamus | reverse complement strand
CGCGCGGCCGAGGAGGCGTGAGGATCCGATGACGGCGAAGATCGCGTACGACGACGTCGAGGTCGGCACCGAACTGCCGGCCCAGACCTTCCCCGTGACCCGCGCGACGCTGGTGCGTTACGCGGGCGCCTCCGGGGACTTCAACCCGATCCACTGGAACGAGAAGTTCGCCAAGGAGGTGGGCCTGCCGGACGTCATCGCGCACGGCATGTTCACCATGGCGGAGGCGATCCGCGTGGTCACCGACTGGACCGGGGACCCGGGCGCCGTCGTGGAGTACGGCGTCCGCTTCACCAAGCCCGTGGTGGTCCCGAACGACGACCAGGGCGCCCTGATCGAGGTCAGCGGCAAGGTCGCGGCCAAGCTGGACGACCGCACCGTACGGGTGGACCTGACGGCCCTGAGCGGTGGTCAGAAGGTGCTGGGCATGTCCAGGGCGGTCGTACGACTGGCCTGACAGCCGTGAGGCAGCGGTAACAGCAGGAACAGCAGGAACAGCAGGAACAGCAGGAACAGCAGTAAGGGGCGTTCGCCGGGCGGGCGCCCCTTACGCGTACCGGGCCGACCTCCGCCTTGACCAAGTTAGTGATTGAGTACTAACTTAGCCGCATGCCCAGGATGAGCGCAGAGGAGCGACGCGAGAGCGTCATCCGTGCCGCGACCGCCGAGTTCGCGCGCGGCGGATACCACGGCACCTCCACGGAGGTGATCGCCAAGCGGGTCGGTGTCTCGCAGCCGTACCTCTTCCGTCTCTTCCCGGGCAAGAAGGCGATCTTCCTGGCGGTGGCCGAACGCTGCCTGGAGGACACCGTCCGGACCTTCGAGGAGGCCGCGAGGGGGCTGCGGGGCGAGGAGGCCCTGCACGCCATGGCGAACGCGTACACCAAGGTCATCGCGGAGCAGCCCGAGCGGCTGCTGATGCAGATGCAGATGTACGTCGCCGTCGCGGCGGCCGAGCAGGAGGGCGACCGCGAGTTCGGGGCGAAGGTCCGGGCCGGCTGGATGCGCCTGTGGGACACGGTGCACCTGCCGCTCGGCGCGGACGTCAACGAGACCACCGTCTTCATGGCGTACGGAATGCTCATCAACTGCCTGGTGGCCATGGGCTTCCCGCCGGAGCACCGGGTCTGGGAGGGCCTGTACCCCTCGGCCCGGACCAAGGGGCGCCTGGAGGCGTAGCGGTACGGCGGAGAAGGCGGCGCCTTTTCACGCCCGCAAAAGTTAGTCATCGATAACTAACTGGTATCACCCACAGGGGGAGCGATGTCACAGGAGACAGCAACACCCGGCACCACCACATCCCGCGCGCGGGCGGTGTGGGCCCTCGTCATCACCAGCGTCGCCGGGTTCATGGCGGCCCTGGACAACCTCGTCGTCACCACGGCCCTGCCCTCCATTCGCGAGGACCTCGGCGGCGCGCTGGACGACCTGGAATGGACCGTGAGCGCCTACACGCTCACCTTCGCCGTCCTGCTGATGTTCGGCGCCGCGCTAGGTGACCGCTTCGGGCGCCGCCGCCTCTTCATCGCCGGACTCGCCGTGTTCACCGCCGCCTCCGCCGCCGCGGCCCTGGCGCCCGGCATCGGCTCCCTGATCGCCGCCCGCGCGGTCCAGGGCGTCGGCGCCGCCGTGATGATGCCGCTCACGCTCACCCTGCTGACCGCGGCCGTACCGGCGGCCAGGCGCGGCACGGTGTACGGCATCTGGGGCGCCGTCAACGGGCTCGCCGTCGCCTCCGGGCCGCTCATCGGCGGCAGCCTCACCGAGCACGTCTCCTGGCACTGGATCTTCTGGCTGAACGTCCCGCTCGGCCTGGCCGCGCTGCCGCTCGCCCGGCTGCGCCTGGCCGAGTCGTACGGCGCCGGTGCCCGCCTGGACATACCGGGCACGCTGCTCGCCAGCGGCGGGCTGTTCGGGATCGTGTACGGCCTGGTCCGCGGCCCCGCCGACGGGTGGACCGACCCGGTGGTGCTGACCGCGCTGAGCGCGGGCGGAGCGCTGCTGGCGGGCTTCGTCGGCTACAGCTCCCGCGCCGCCGCCCCCATGCTGCCGATGCGGCTGTTCCGCTCACGCGCCTTCTCCGGCATCAACGCGGCCAGTCTGCTGATGTTCGTCGGCATGTTCGGCTCGATCTTCCTGCTCAGCCAGTACATGCAGGGCGTCCTCGGCTACTCGCCCACCGAGGCGGGGCT
>NZ_BNBF01000002.1:351248-354260 GCF_014654935.1 Streptomyces capoamus | reverse complement strand
GCGGATGCTGCCCTGGACCGGCATGCCGATGCTCGTCGCGCCCGTCGCCGGCATCCTCTCCGACCGGATCGGCGGCCGGCCGGTCGTCGCCGCGGGCCTGTTCCTGCAGGCCGCCGGTCTCGGCTACATGGCCTGGGTGGCCACCGCCGACGCCTCCTACGCCGCCCAGCTGCCCGCTCTGATCATCAGCGGTGTCGGCATGGCCCTGTACTTCGCACCGGCCGCCAACCTGGTCATGTCCAGCGTCCGACCGCAGGAACAGGGCATCGCCTCCGGCGCGAACAACGCGCTGCGCGAGGTGGGCGGCGCGCTCGGCATCGCGATCATGTCCTCGATCTTCTCGGCGCAGGGCGGCTACGAGTCCGCGCAGAGCTTCGTGGACGGCCTGCGGCCGGCCCTGGTGACCGGTTCGGCGGTGGTCGCCCTCGCCGCGGTCGCGGCCCTGGTGATCCCCGCCCGCCGCGGCGCCGGGGCCCCGGCCGAGGCCGCCGGCCAGGCCCCCGCACCGACGCTGGAATCCGCCTCCCGCTGACCGGCCGGCCCAGCTGACCGGACCAGTCACCCCGAAGCACCGCCCACGCGCGTGGACCGTCGACACCGCCGACGGTCCACGCGCGTGGGCCCACTGCCCCGGCACAAGGCGGTCGCCACCCGGTGTCAGTGCGCACGCGCCCGTGCCTGTCCGGCTGTGTCGGCGTGGCCCGTCCACCGGATCGGGTGCGTGCGTGGCCGTCGGCGGACGGTGCGGTCGGGGCCGTGCGGGCGTGGGGGTGCCGGAGGTGTCTCGTAGTCTTGGGCGCGTGCAGGTACTCCACGACGCCCCCCTTGCCCCGCTGACCACCTTCCGGCTGGGCGGTCCCGCGACCCGGCTGGTGACCGCCGCCACCGACGCCGAGGTGATCGCCGCCGTCCGCGAGGCCGACGACAGCGGTACGCCGCTGCTGGTCATCGGCGGGGGATCGAACCTGGTCATCGGCGACAAGGGCTTCGACGGCACCGCCCTGCGCATCGCCACGCGCGGGGTCGAACTGCGCGGGACGACCCTGGAGCTGGCGGCCGGAGAGGTGTGGACCGACGCCGTCGCCCGCACCGTGGAGGCCGGGCTCTCCGGCATCGAGTGCCTGGCCGGGATCCCCGGTTCCGCGGGTGCCACGCCGATCCAGAACGTGGGCGCCTACGGCCAGGAGGTCTCCTCCACGATCACGGAGGTGATCGCGTACGACCGGCGGGCCGGCGAGACGGTCACGCTGACGAACGAGGAGTGCGCCTTCTCGTACCGGCACAGCCGCTTCAAGGCCGACCCCGAGCGCTATGTCGTCCTGCGGGTCCGCTTCGGGCTGGAGGACGCGGACGGGCTGTCCGCGCCCGTGCGGTACGCCGAGGCCGCCCGCGCGCTCGGTGTGCAGCCGGGGGAGCGGGTGCCGCTGGCCGAGGCCCGGGAGACCGTGCTGAAGCTGCGCGCCGGCAAGGGCATGGTGCTCGACCCCGAGGACCACGACACCTGGTCGGCCGGATCCTTCTTCACCAACCCGATCCTCACCGACGAGCAGTTCACGGCCTTCCGCGCGCGTGTGCGCGAGCGGCTGGGCGAGGGCGTCGAGCCGCCCGCCTACCCGGCGGGGGAGGGCCGTACGAAGACCTCCGCGGCCTGGCTGATCGACAAGGCCGGATTCACCAAGGGCTACGGCAGCGGCCCCGCCCGCATCTCCACCAAGCACACCCTCGCCCTCACCAACCGGGGCGGCGCCACCACGGAGGACCTGCTGGACCTGGCCCGTGAGGTGGTCGACGGGGTCCGCGACGCCTTCGGGATCACGCTGGTCAACGAGCCGGTGACGGTGGGCGTGAGCCTGCGGCCGTAGCGCCGGGCGGGCGGCAGGGCCGGTCGGCGGCCGGCGGCCGTCGGTCGTCGGCCGCCGGCTCAATAGGCCACTCCCACGCCCTGCTTCAGGGTCTCCCTGGAGTCGATCATCGACAGCATCGCGTGCGCCACGTCCGCGCGCGCGATGAAGCGCCCCTTGGGCGGGAAACCGCCGACGAGGGTGCGGTACCGGCCGGTGAGCGGCTTGTCCTGCAGCCGCGGCGGCCGTACGGACGTCCAGTCGGTGGCGCTGCCGGCCAGTTCGGCCTCCATCGCGCGCAGGTCGGCGTAGACGTCCTTGAGGATCGCCGACACCAGGCCCCGTACCGCGCGGTCCAGGGGGCCGTCGCCCACGGGGGCCGGGCCGACCGGGCCGGCGCTGACCACGAGCAGCCGGCGGACGCCCTCCGCCTCCATGGCGGCCAGGACCGTACGGGTCAGCTGGGTCGCCACCCCCGCGTCCTTGCGGCTGCGCGGGCCGAGGCCGGACAGGACGGCGTCCCGGCCGCGGACCGCGCCGCGCAGCTCCTCCGGGTCGGTCAGGGCGCTGCGGACGACCTCCAGGCCCGCACCGGTGACGGCGAGCCGGGCAGGGTCGCGGACGACCGCCGTGACCTCGTGACCGGCTTCCAGGGCCTGGCCGACCAGTTCCCGGCCGATCCCGCCGGTGGCGCCGAAAACAGTGAGCTTCATGGTGACTACCGTCCCTCTGCCCCGATGGTGGGTGAGTACTTACTCACTTGGTGCCCGTCTAGAGTGGGTAAACACTCACCCACCCGTCAAGGCCCGATCGGAGCCCCATGGAGACGAAGCCCGCGCGGGTCCGCATCCTCGACGCCGCGCACGAGCTGATGCTGACCGTCGGACTCGCCCGCGCCACCACCAAGGAGATCGCCCGCGCGGCCGGCTGTTCCGAAGCGGCCCTCTACAAGTACTTCGACACCAAGGAAGAGCTGTTCGTGCGGGTCCTCACCGAGCGCCTGCCCCGGCTCACCTCCCTGCTCGACAGCCTCGCCGCCGGAGCGGGCGGGGGCACGCTGGAGGACAACCTCATCCTGATCGCCCGCCGGGCCGCGCTCTTCTACGAGCAGAGCTTCCCGATCGCCGCCTCGCTGTACGCCGAGACCCAGCTCAAACGCCGCCACGACGAC
>NZ_BNBF01000002.1:349031-351205 GCF_014654935.1 Streptomyces capoamus | reverse complement strand
GCCCTGCGCTCCCTCGGCTCCGGCCCCCACCTGCCCATCCAGGGGGTGGACGCCTACCTGCGCGCCGAACAGGCCGCGGGCCGGGTCCGCGCCGACGCCGACACCTACGCCGCCGCCTCCCTGCTCCTGGGGGCCTGCGCCCAGCGCGCGTTCGCCTACGACGCCACGGAGACCGGCGAACGACCGCCCGTGGACGACTTCGCCGCCCGGCTCGCGCGGACCCTGCTGGGCGGAATCTCCGTCGCCCCGGAGCCCGGCCAGTCGTGATCATGCTGCGCGACGGTGTCCCGCCCGCGCGCGCGAGGAGGGCGCCGGCGCAGGGCTCATGGCGTACAGGGGATCGATGTTCCCGCTCCCCGATCGGCCCGGCGGCGGCCACCGGGCCGGGCTGATGGTCCGACTTCAGGCCGCCGGGCGCGCCAGCCAGTCGTCCACACCGGCCAGCAGCCGCTTCCTGACCTCCTCCGGGGCGGCCGATCCGCGCACCGACTGCCGGGCCAGTTCCGCGAGTTCCGCGTCCGTGAAGCCGTGGTGGCGGCGGGCGATCTCGTACTGGGCGGCCAGCCGGGAGCCGAACAGCAGCGGGTCGTCGGCGCCCAGCGCCAGCGGGACGCCCGCCTCGAAGAGCGTGCGCAGGGGGACGTCCTCCGGCTTCTCGTACACGCCGAGCGCCACGTTCGAGGCAGGGCACACCTCGCAGGTCACGCCCCGGTCGGCCAGCCGCTTCAGCAGCCGCGGGTCCTCGGCCGCGCGCACCCCGTGCCCGATCCGCCCGGCGTGCAGGTCGTCCAGGCAGTCCCGGATCGACGCCGGGCCGGCCAGCTCACCACCGTGCGGCGCCGACAGCAGACCGCCCTCCCGCGCGATGTGGAAGGCCCGGTCGAAGTCCCGCGCCAGGCCCCGCCGCTCGTCGTTGGAGAGCCCGAAGCCGACGACGCCCCGGTCCGCGTACCGCACCGCCAGCCGGGCCAGCGTACGGGCGTCCAGCGGGTGCTTCATCCGGTTCGCGGCGACCAGCACCCGCATGCCGAGACCGGTATCCCGGGACGTCGTGTCCACCGCGTCCAGGATGATCTCCAGGGCCGGGATCAGACCGCCCAGCCGGGGCGCGTACGACGTCGGGTCCACCTGGATCTCCAGCCAGCCCGAGCCGTCCTTCAGGTCCTCCTCGGCGGCCTCCCGGACCAGGCGCCGGATGTCGTCCGGTTCGCGCAGGCAGGAGCGCGCCGCGTCGTACAGCCGCTGGAAACGGAACCAGCCGCGTTCGTCGGTGGCCCGCAGTCTCGGCGGTTCCCCGCTGGTCAGGGCCTCCGTCAGCGCGTCGGGCAGGCGGACGCCGTACTTGTCGGCCAGTTCCAGGACGGTCGCCGGCCGCATCGAGCCGGTGAAGTGCAGGTGCAGATGGGCCTTCGGCAGCCGGGACAGATCACGTACACGCTCCATTCCCAGATCCTGCCGCACGTCACCGCCGTCCCGGTAGCCGTTTCCCCTTTCGGGGTCTTGCCCGCACACAGGAGCGGGCCGCCTCCCCGCAGGGAAACGGCCCGCACGCGCGCGCGTGGACGGCGGGAACTAGTCCCGCGCCTCCGCCAGCAGCTTCTGCATCCGGCTCACGCCCTCGACGAGGTCCTCGTCACCGAGCGCGTACGACAGCCGCAGGTAGCCCGGCGTGCCGAAGGCCTCGCCCGGTACGACCGCGACCTCGGCCTCCTCCAGGATCAGCGCGGCCAGCTCGACGGTGTCCTGCGGACGCCGGCCGCGGATCTCCTTGCCGAGCAGCGCCTTGACCGAGGGGTAGGCGTAGAAGGCGCCCTCGGGCTCCGGGCAGACCACGCCGTCGATCTCGTTGAGCATCCGCACGATGGTCCTGCGGCGCCGGTCGAAGGCCTCGCGCATGCTCGCCACGGCCTCCAGGTCGCCGGAGACGGCGGCCAGCGCGGCCACCTGGGCGACGTTGGAGACGTTCGAGGTGGCGTGCGACTGCAGGTTCGTCGCGGCCTTGACGACGTCCTTCGGGCCGATCACCCAGCCCACCCGCCAGCCGGTCATGGCGTACGTCTTCGCCACGCCGTTGACCACGATGCACTTGTCGCGCAGCTCGGGCAGGAGCGCCGGCAGGGAGACCGAGACCGCATCGCCGTAGACCAGGTGCTCGTAGATCTCGTCGGTGAGGA
>NZ_BNBF01000002.1:343595-348982 GCF_014654935.1 Streptomyces capoamus | reverse complement strand
CCCACAGGCCGTGCTCGGCGGCCCAGCGGCCGATCGCCTCGGTCTCGGCCTCGGAGTACACCGCGCCGGTCGGGTTGGACGGGGAGACGAAGAGCACGACCTTCGTCTTCTCCGTGCGGGCCGCCTCCAGTTGCTCCACCGAGACCCGGTAGCCGGTCGTCTCGTCGGCGACGACCTCGACCGGGACACCGCCGGCCAGGCGGATCGACTCCGGGTACGTCGTCCAGTACGGCGCCGGGACGATGACCTCGTCGCCCGGGTCGAGGATGGCGGCGAACGCCTCGTAGATGGCCTGCTTGCCGCCGTTGGTGACGAGGATCTGGGAGACGTCGGGCTCCCAGCCGGAGTCACGCAGCGTCTTAGCGGCGATCGCGGCCTTCAGCTCGGGCAGGCCGCCGGCCGGGGTGTAGCGGTGGTACTTGGGGTTCTTGCAGGCCTCGACGGCCGCCTCGACGATGTAGTCCGGGGTCGGGAAATCGGGCTCGCCGGCGCCGAAGCCGATCACCGGACGCCCGGCGGCCTTCAGGGCCTTGGCCTTGGCGTCCACGGCGAGGGTGGCGGACTCGGAGATCGCGCCGACTCGGGCGGAGACCCGGCGCTCGGTGGGAGGGGTTGCAGCGCTCATGCGGCCCATCGTTCCAGACCGGAAATGCGCCCGGCACACGGGTTTCACAGACTGAACAGGGAAGGGTCGAGGCGTGAACACGGGTCCGAATCGCGGTCCACGGCCAGGACGATCTCCGGCCACGCGTCCCCGGACGGGCACTTTCTGTTCGACGCCGGGCCGTGGAGCACGTACACTCTCACCTCGTTGGCCATCAGCAGCCGCGGCCGAGCCGGTGCACACCGAGCACCCGGTCGGATGCGGTACGTTGGTGGACACACAAAGGGTCGTAGCTCAATTGGTAGAGCACCGGTCTCCAAAACCGGCGGTTGGGGGTTCAAGTCCCTCCGGCCCTGCTACACACACCGCCAGGATGTGTGCGCATGTACGTACAGCATTGCACCGCCGTGCGGCTCAGAAACCGGGCGCGGCACGGCCACGACCCGGGACCAGGTGAGGACAATGACGGACGCCGTGGGCTCCATCGACACGCCTGATGCCCAGGACGAGGTGCCCGAGTCCGAGAAGAAGGTCCGCAAGGGCGGCAAGCGGGCCAAGAAGGGCCCTCTGAAGCGCCTGGCCACCTTCTACCGCCAGATCATCGCGGAGCTCCGCAAGGTCGTCTGGCCGACGCGCAACCAGCTGACGTCGTACACCACCGTGGTGATCTTCTTCGTTGTCATCATGATCGCCCTGGTGACCGTGATTGACTATGGGCTCAACCACGCGGCCAAGTACGTCTTCGGCTGAGCCAAGAGCGAAGGGCGCCGTGGCACCGGCGCCCGTTTTCGCATGTTCCACCCCTATGTATCCAGGAAGAAGCAGCCATCGTGTCTGACCCGAACCTGAACGACGACGCCATTGAGCCCAGCGGGCCGGCTGCCGAGACGGTGGATGACGAGCTCGACATCGTCGAGGGCGCGGACGAGCAGGACGAGTTCGAGGCTGCCGAGGCCGAGGCGGGTGAGCCGGCCGAGGAGGCCGCCCTGCACGCCGAGGACGAGGGCGACGAGGCCGGCGACGAGGAGGCCGTGACCGACGAGGCGGCCGAGGCCGCCGAGGAGGAGCCGGCCGCTCCGGTGGACCCGGTCCAGGCCCTGCGCGAGGAGCTGCGCACCCTGCCCGGCGAGTGGTACGTCATCCACACCTACGCCGGTTACGAGAACCGCGTGAAGACCAACCTGGAGCAGCGCGCCGTCTCGCTGAACGTCGAGGACTACATCTTCCAGGCCGAGGTGCCGCAGGAAGAGGTCGTCCAGATCAAGAACGGCGACCGCAAGACGATCAAGCAGAACAAGCTGCCGGGTTACGTCCTGGTCCGCATGGACCTGACCAACGAGTCCTGGGGCGTCGTCCGCAACACCCCGGGCGTCACCGGCTTCGTCGGCAACGCCTACGACCCGTACCCGCTGACCCTGGACGAGATCGTCAAGATGCTCGCCCCGGAGGCCGAGGAGAAGGCCGCCCGCGAGGCCGCCGAGGCCGAGGGCAAGCCCGCCCCGCAGCGCAAGGTCGAGGTCCAGGTCCTGGACTTCGAGGTCGGCGACTCGGTCACCGTCACCGACGGTCCGTTCGCCACGCTCCAGGCGACCATCAACGAGATCAACCCCGACTCCAAGAAGGTCAAGGGCCTGGTCGAGATCTTCGGCCGCGAGACCCCGGTCGAGCTGTCCTTCGACCAGATCCAGAAGAACTGATCACGTCCGCCGAGAGCGCCCCGCCGGTGAAGACCGGGCCGGGGCGCTTTCGCCGTGTACGGCCCGCCGCGCTCGGCGCCGGGGCCGCGCTGGTTCTGCTGGTGGCGGTGTACGCCCTGTGCCTCCCGGCGGCCTGGCTGCGCAGCGAACTGCGGGGCGCGGAGCCGGCCACGGCCACCTTCCACGGCGGTACGTGCCTCCTCGGCCGCTGCGGTGTCACCTTCCCGCTCGCGGGCGAGGAGGTGACGGCCGCCCTGCCGCTCGGCACGCGCGCGCGTGGGCACGCCGAAGGGGGACATCGTGGAGGTACGGCACGCGCCCGGGGACCCGCGGCGGGTGGTGCTCGCCGAGGACACCGGACGCGGGACCGTGGCCGCGCTGCTCGCCGTACCGGGCGCAGCGACCCTGTTCACCCTGTGGGCCGGGGGCGCGTACCTGCGCGACCGACGGTCCCGAGGTCCCGCACAGGCCACCTGACCAGGGCGATTTTTGTCTGGTGGGGACAGCGGCTATCGTGGTGCGGTATGCCATCTGTGTGATCTTGCCCCCATGGGTGCAGGTCCAAGGCGCGGATGGCTCAACCTCTCAGTAAGGACCCGGAGAGAGCATGCCTCCCAAGAAGAAGAAGGTCACGGGGCTCATCAAGCTCCAGATCAACGCCGGTGCGGCGAACCCCGCTCCGCCGGTCGGCCCCGCGCTCGGTCAGCACGGCGTCAACATCATGGAGTTCTGCAAGGCCTACAACGCCGCGACCGAGTCGCAGCGTGGCTGGGTCATCCCGGTGGAGATCACGGTCTACGAGGACCGCTCCTTCACCTTCGTCACCAAGACGCCGCCGGCCGCGAAGATGATCCTCAAGGCCGCGGGTGTCGAGAAGGGCTCCGGCGAGCCGCACAAGACCAAGGTCGCCAAGATCACCGAGGCGCAGGTCCGCGAGATCGCCCAGACCAAGATGCCCGACCTCAACGCGAACGACCTGGACGCCGCGTCGAAGATCATCGCCGGCACCGCCCGCTCCATGGGCATCACGGTCGAGGGCTGAACCCAGCCCAGCAGTCCATGCGGCCGTAGCCGGTCGCACGTGGCAGGGCCTGCTCGGCCCGGATACCACGACTCCTTTCAGAACACACAGGAGCAGTTGTGAGCAAGCGCAGCAAGGCTCTCCGCGCTGCGGACGCCAAGGTCGACCGGGAGAAGCTGTACGCCCCGCTCGAGGCCGTCCGTCTCGCCAAGGAGACCTCCACGACCAAGTTCGACTCCACCGTCGAGGTCGCCTTCCGTCTGGGTGTCGACCCGCGCAAGGCCGACCAGATGGTCCGTGGCACCGTGAACCTTCCGCACGGCACCGGTAAGACCGCCCGGGTCCTGGTCTTCGCGACCGGCGACCGTGCCGAGGCCGCGCGTGCCGCGGGCGCCGACATCGTCGGCGCCGACGAGCTGATCGACGAGGTGGCGAAGGGCCGTCTGGACTTCGACGCCGTCGTCGCCACCCCGGACCTCATGGGCAAGGTCGGCCGCCTCGGCCGCGTCCTCGGCCCCCGTGGTCTGATGCCGAACCCGAAGACCGGCACCGTCACCCCCGACGTCGCCAAGGCCGTCACCGAGATCAAGGGCGGCAAGATCGAGTTCCGCGTCGACAAGCACTCGAACCTGCACTTCATCATCGGCAAGGCGTCCTTCGACGACGCCAAGCTGGTGGAGAACTACGGCGCCGCGCTGGAGGAGATCCTCCGTCTGAAGCCGTCCGCCGCCAAGGGTCGCTACATCAAGAAGGCCGCGGTCAGCACCACGATGGGCCCCGGCATCCCGGTCGACCCGAACCGCACCCGCAACCTCCTCGTCGAGGAGGACCCGGCCGCCGTCTGAGCCTCGGGCTCGACAGCCGGCAGCCGCGTCAGGCACGTGTGAAAAGGGCGGGCCCTGGAACCTAAAAGGTTCCGGGCCCGTCCTTTCTCCGTACGACCTTTCGTACGACTGTCAGTGGCCTGGTTTACGGTGCAGGCACGAGACACGCAATAGGGGTGGGAGTAGATGAACAGCACTACCGTGCGCAGGGCGGGCCTTTCCATCGCGGTGGTGGCCGCGCTCACCGGGGTGGCCGCCTGTGGCTCCTCCGACTCTGACAAGGACGGCGGCAAGGCGGCCGGCAAGACGGTGACGCACGTCAGCCCCATCGCTGCCCTGCGCTCCGCCGAGAAGTCCACCGACAAGGCCGACTCGGCCAAGGTGCGCTCCACGACCTCCGTCGGCAGCCTCATGTCGATGACCGCCGACGGCGCTCTCACCTGGGCTGACGGGCTCAAGGGCAACCTCACCATCACGTACACCGGCGGCAAGATGGCCGAGGCGATGAAGAAGGCCGGCAGCGCGTCGATGGAAGCCCGGTACCTGCCGGACGCCTACTACGCGCACATGAGCGACGCCTTCGCCCAGCAGGCGGGCGGCGGCAAGCACTGGATCAAGTACTCCTACGACGACCTCGCCAAGCTCGGCGGCGCGTCCGGTTCCTTCATGAAGGACCAGCTCCAGAACTCCACGCCGAACCAGTCCGTGAAGCTGCTGCTGGCCTCCGGTGACGTCAAGAAGGTCGGCGAGGAGACGGTTGACGGCGCCCACACCACGCACTACTCGGGCCGCGTCGACGTCGCCGGCCTCGCCCAGAAGTCCAGCGACCTCACCGCCGAGCAGCTGTCCGCGCTGAAGAAGCAGCTCACCCAGGCCGGTGTCAGCACCGAGACCGTCGACGTCTGGATCAACGACCAGGACCTGCTGGTCAAGAAGACCGAGAAGGCCGACACGGCCAACGGCGCCATGACCAGCACGACGCTCTACACCGACTACGGGGCGAAGGTCACCGCCGAGGCGCCCCCGGCCGGTGACACCAAGGACTTCGGAGACATGATGAAGTCCGGCGGCCTCGCGGCCGGTGGCACGGGTACCGCTTCCTGACACACCCCGGCGCCCAGCGCCCTACGGCGGAGCCCCGGCTCGGAGCGGCCTGACCGCCCCGACCGGGGCTCCGCCGCATCCCGGCCAGGCGTACGGCGTCCCGGCCGCCTGGGGGCCGTATCAGCTCGACCGCGGGC
>NZ_BNBF01000002.1:343236-343523 GCF_014654935.1 Streptomyces capoamus | reverse complement strand
CCCCGGCGGGACCGGTCCCGCCGGGCCTGAGCCGGGCGGGGTGATTCCGGCAGGACCGAGCCGGTGAGCCGAGCCGGGGGCCTGATGCCGACCACGCCGGCCCCGACGGCCCCTGCCGACCGGTCCGCGGGCCGTAGCCGGCCTGGCCGCCCTGGCGCTCGCTCAACGGCGGCACACCCGGCCTCCGGGCCGCACCCTGGTCACGCCGGCGTCCCCTGCCCGTTCCGGCACCCCGCGGCCCCGGGGCGCCGGAACGGGCAGGGGGCGTATCAGCTCGACCGCGGGCG
>NZ_BNBF01000002.1:342355-343160 GCF_014654935.1 Streptomyces capoamus | reverse complement strand
CCCCGGCGGGACCGGTCCCGCCGGGCCTGAGCCGGGCGGGGTGATTCCGGCAGGACCGAGCCGGTGAGCCGAGCCGGTGGGCCGAGCCGGGGGCCTGACGCCGACCACGCCGGCCCGGACGGCCCCTGCCGACCGGTCCGCGGGTCGTAGCCGGCCTGGCCGTGCTGGCGTCCGCTCGGGGCAGTGACGGCGCGTTCTGGCCGTCCGGTGCCCCGCTCGGCTCAACGGCGGCACACCCGGCCTCCGGGCCGCACCCTGGTCACGCCGGCGTCCCCTGCCCGTTCCGGCACCCCGCGCCCCGGGGCGCCGTCCGGTCCCGGGCCCGGCACCCTCCCACTTACCCCCTCGGCCCCCCGCCCGCCGCGCTTCAAACCGGCGATTTGCTCCTGGAAGCTCCCGTCCCGTACTCTCTTCGAGAAGCCAAAGACCGCTGGTCGTTGCCGTGCACTCGAACGAGGGTGCGGTGGCCGAAGGATCCGCTGAAAAGTGGGCGACCCGCGCAGGTGACTGTGGAAGAACTCCCGGAGTGCGCGCGCCGAGCGCGTGTGCGGCCGGTCGAGTCCGCCCCGTGCGCCTGCGCCGGGGCGTTTCGTTTTACCCAGTCCTCCTTCGGGTCCGCGCGGTCCGAATCACCCGGAAGGAGGCCGAGGCTCTATGGCGAGGCCCGACAAGGCTGCCGCGGTTGCGGAGCTGACGGACAAGTTCCGCAGCTCCAACGCCGCCGTGCTGACCGAGTACCGCGGTCTCACCGTGGCGCAGCTCAAGACGCTGCGCCGGTCGCTCGGTGAGAACGCCCAGTACGCCG
>NZ_BNBF01000002.1:340056-342311 GCF_014654935.1 Streptomyces capoamus | reverse complement strand
TGGTGAAGAACACGCTGACCAAGATTGCGGCCAAGGAGGCCGGGATCACGCTGGAGGACCAGCTCTTCGCTGGCCCGACGGCCGTCGCCTTCGTCACCGGTGACCCGGTGGAGTCGGCGAAGGGTCTGCGTGACTTCGCCAAGGACAACCCCAATCTCGTCATCAAGGGCGGTGTCCTGGAGGGCAAGGCCCTCTCCGCCGACGAGATCAAGAAGCTTGCGGACCTCGAGTCCCGCGAGGTTCTGCTCAGCAAGCTGGCCGGTGCCTTCAAGGCGAAGCAGTCCCAGGCTGCCTCCGTCTTCCAGGCGCTGCCGTCGAAGCTCGTCCGCACCGTGGACGCGCTGCGCGCCAAGCAGGCCGAGCAGGGCGGTGCCGAGTAATTCGGCTCGCTTTCTGACCCGCACCAACGGCGCGGGTCGCAGCGGGCCGACGTACGCCCGCCTTACCCAGTACATCCGGCACCTGCCGATTTGAGTGGAAGGACCGCCATCATGGCGAAGCTCAGCCAGGAAGACCTGCTCGCCCAGTTCGAGGAGATGACCCTCATCGAGCTCTCCGAGTTCGTGAAGGCCTTCGAGGAGAAGTTCGACGTCACCGCCGCCGCTGCCGCGCCGGTCGTCGTCGCCGGTGGTGCCGCTGGTGGCGCCGCCGCCGAGGCCGAGGAGGAGAAGGACGAGTTCGACGTCATCCTCACCGGCGCCGGCGAGAAGAAGATCCAGGTCATCAAGGTCGTGCGTGAGCTGACCTCGCTGGGTCTGAAGGAGGCCAAGGACCTCGTCGACGGCACCCCGAAGCCGGTTCTCGAGAAGGTCAACAAGGAGGCCGCTGAGAAGGCCGCCGAGTCCCTCAAGGCCGCGGGCGCGTCCGTCGAGGTCAAGTAAGACCTTCGCGATCGCCACAACGGCCCCCTAGGGCTGTAACGCGAACGCACCGAAGGGCGATCATCCATCCGGGTGGTCGCCCTTCGGCGTTCTCCGGGGTCCGGCTGGGCCGCCTTGCACCTCTGTTCGTGAGGGGTAAGGTGATCTTCGTTGTGTCTGCCGAAGCTCCGGTTCCGGCAAGGAACCCTTGACGAACCGCACGCAGCGCGCAATTCTCAGGACGCGTCGTCACAACGATCCGAATCCGAGGCATGGATCGACGGCGAAGAGGGCAGTATCAACGTGCGTTGAGGGCAGGTATGCCGAGGGCGTTGAAGAGGGCGTTGAGGGCAACGAGGGTCGTCGAGAACCCGCACTGGACATCAGTGTGCCAAGTGGCTACACTGACCCTTTGCGCTGCCTGTTAGCTGTCCCCTGCCCGTCACCAGGGGTCTGCCCCCACTCGAGCACAGTCGACCGAGCCCCCCTGACCTGGGGTTTCCGTCCCTGTGTACGGGAGAGGGACCGGTACGCGCGTAGTGAGTCCGAGCCCTCGGAAGGACCCCCTCTTGGCCGCCTCGCGCACTGCCTCGACCGCGAATACGAACAACGGCGCCAGCACCGCCCCGCTGCGCATCTCCTTTGCAAAGATCAAGGAGCCCCTCGAGGTTCCGAACCTGCTCGCGCTGCAGACCGAGAGCTTTGACTGGCTGCTCGGCAACACCGCCTGGCAGACTCGGGTCGAGGAGGCCCTTGAGAACGGTCAGGACGTCCCCACCAAGTCCGGTCTGGAGGAGATCTTCGAGGAGATCTCCCCGATCGAGGACTTCTCCGGGTCGATGTCGCTGACGTTCCGGGACCACCGCTTCGAGCCGCCCAAGAACTCGATCGACGAGTGCAAGGAGCGCGACTTCACGTACGCCGCCCCGCTCTTCGTCACCGCTGAGTTCACCAACAACGAGACCGGCGAGATCAAGTCCCAGACCGTTTTCATGGGCGACTTCCCGCTCATGACGAATAAGGGCACTTTCGTCATCAACGGCACCGAGCGTGTCGTGGTGTCGCAGCTGGTCCGTTCCCCCGGTGTCTACTTCGACTCCTCCATCGACAAGACGTCCGACAAGGACATCTTCTCCGCCAAGATCATCCCGTCCCGGGGTGCCTGGCTGGAGATGGAGATCGACAAGCGTGACATGGTCGGTGTCCGCATCGACCGCAAGCGCAAGCAGTCGGTCACCGTACTGCTGAAGGCGCTCGGCTGGACGACCGAGCAGATCCTCGAGGAGTTCGGCGACTACGAGTCGATGCGCGCCACCCTGGAGAAGGACCACACCCAGGGCCAGGACGACGCGCTGCTCGACATCTACCGCAAGCTGCGTCCGGGCGAGCCCCCCA
>NZ_BNBF01000002.1:333038-340013 GCF_014654935.1 Streptomyces capoamus | reverse complement strand
CGCGCGAGGCCGCGCAGACGCTGTTGGAGAACCTTTACTTCAACCCCAAGCGCTACGACCTCGCCAAGGTCGGCCGCTACAAGGTCAACAAGAAGCTGGGTACGGACACCCCGCTGGACGCGGGCATCCTGACCGTCGAGGACATCATCTCGACGATCAAGTACCTGGTGAAGCTGCACGCCGGCGAGACCGAGACCACCGGTGACAACGGTGACACGGTCGTCGTCGAGACGGACGACATCGACCACTTCGGCAACCGTCGTCTGCGCAGCGTCGGCGAGCTCATCCAGAACCAGGTCCGCACGGGTCTGGCGCGTATGGAGCGTGTCGTCCGCGAGCGCATGACGACCCAGGACGTCGAGGCGATCACGCCGCAGACCCTGATCAACATCCGGCCGGTCGTCGCCTCCATCAAGGAGTTCTTCGGCACCAGCCAGCTGTCGCAGTTCATGGACCAGAACAACCCGCTGTCCGGGCTGACGCACAAGCGTCGTCTGTCCGCGCTCGGCCCGGGTGGTCTGTCCCGTGAGCGGGCCGGCTTCGAGGTCCGTGACGTGCACCCGTCGCACTACGGCCGCATGTGCCCGATCGAGACCCCCGAAGGCCCGAACATCGGCCTGATCGGCTCGCTCGCCTCCTACGGCCGGGTCAACGCGTTCGGCTTCGTCGAGACCCCGTACCGCAAGGTCATCGACGGCCAGGTCACCGACGAGGTGGACTACCTGACCGCCGACGAGGAGGACCGCTTCGTCATCGCGCAGGCCAACGCCCCGCTGACGAACGACCTCCGGTTCGAGGAGAGCCGCGTGCTCGTCCGCCGTCGTGGCGGCGAGGTCGACTACGTCGGCGGCGAAGACGTGGACTACATGGACGTCTCGCCGCGCCAGATGGTGTCGGTCGCGACCGCCATGATCCCCTTCCTCGAGCACGACGACGCCAACCGTGCCCTCATGGGCGCGAACATGATGCGCCAGGCCGTTCCGCTGATTAAGTCGGAGGCCCCGCTCGTCGGTACCGGCATGGAGTACCGCTCCGCCGTCGACGCCGGCGACGTCGTCAAGGCCGAGAAGGCCGGTGTGGTCCAGGAGGTCTCCGCGGACTACATCACCACCGCCAACGACGACGGCACGTACATCACGTACCGGCTGGCCAAGTTCGCCCGCTCCAACCAGGGCACCTCGGTCAACCAGAAGGTCATCGTCAATGAGGGCGACCGCGTCATCGAGGGCCAGGTCCTCGCCGACGGTCCGGCCACCCAGAACGGCGAGATGGCCCTGGGCAAGAACCTGCTCGTGGCGTTCATGCCGTGGGAGGGTCACAACTACGAGGACGCGATCATCCTGTCGCAGCGCCTCGTGCAGGACGACGTCCTCTCCTCGATCCACATCGAGGAGCACGAGGTCGACGCCCGTGACACCAAGCTCGGCCCCGAGGAGATCACCCGGGACATCCCGAACGTCTCCGAGGAGGTCCTCGCCGACCTCGACGAGCGCGGCATCATCCGTATCGGTGCCGAGGTCGTCGCCGGCGACATCCTCGTCGGCAAGGTCACGCCCAAGGGTGAGACCGAGCTGACCCCGGAGGAGCGCCTGCTCCGCGCGATCTTCGGTGAGAAGGCGCGCGAGGTGCGCGACACCTCGCTGAAGGTGCCGCACGGTGAGATCGGCAAGGTCATCGGCGTCCGCGTCTTCGACCGCGAAGAGGGCGACGAGCTGCCGCCGGGCGTGAACCAGCTGGTCCGCGTCTACGTCGCGCAGAAGCGCAAGATCACCGACGGTGACAAGCTCGCCGGCCGTCACGGCAACAAGGGTGTCATCTCCAAGATCCTGCCGATCGAGGACATGCCGTTCCTGGAGGACGGCACCCCGGTCGACATCATCCTGAACCCGCTGGGTGTGCCGTCCCGAATGAACCCGGGACAGGTCCTGGAGATCCACCTCGGCTGGCTCGCCAGCCGCGGCTGGGACGTCTCCGGCCTCGCCGACGAGTGGGCGCAGCGCCTGCAGGTCATCGGCGCCGACCAGGTCGCCCCGGGCACCAACGTCGCCACCCCGGTGTTCGACGGTGCGCGCGAGGACGAGCTGGCGGGTCTGCTGCAGCACACCATCCCGAACCGGGACGGCGAGCGCATGGTGCTCCCGACCGGCAAGGCGCGGCTGTTCGACGGCCGTAGCGGTGAGCCGTTCCCGGACCCGATCTCGGTCGGCTACATGTACATCCTGAAGCTGCACCACCTGGTCGACGACAAGCTGCACGCCCGTTCGACCGGTCCGTACTCGATGATCACCCAGCAGCCGCTGGGTGGTAAGGCCCAGTTCGGTGGCCAGCGGTTCGGTGAGATGGAGGTGTGGGCCCTCGAGGCCTACGGCGCCGCGTACGCCCTCCAGGAGCTGCTGACCATCAAGTCCGACGACGTCACCGGCCGCGTGAAGGTCTACGAGGCCATCGTCAAGGGCGAGAACATCCCCGAGCCCGGCATCCCCGAGTCCTTCAAGGTGCTCATCAAGGAGATGCAGTCGCTCTGCCTGAACGTGGAGGTGCTGTCCAGCGACGGTATGTCCATCGAGATGCGCGACACCGACGAGGACGTCTTCCGCGCTGCGGAGGAGCTCGGCATCGACCTGTCCCGGCGCGAGCCGAGCAGCGTCGAAGAGGTCTGACGGGAGTCCGGCGGGGCCCTGACCCACAGGGCCCCGCCGACCCCCAGGCCCCCGTTTCAGACCACAGACTTACAAACCCTGAGAGGGATTGACGCATAGTGCTCGACGTCAACTTCTTCGACGAGCTCCGGATCGGTCTGGCTACCGCTGACGACATCCGTCAGTGGAGCCACGGCGAGGTCAAGAAGCCGGAGACCATCAACTACCGCACCCTGAAGCCCGAGAAGGACGGACTCTTCTGCGAGAAGATCTTCGGTCCGACCCGGGACTGGGAGTGCTACTGCGGCAAGTACAAGCGCGTCCGCTTCAAGGGCATCATCTGCGAGCGCTGTGGCGTCGAGGTCACGCGCGCCAAGGTGCGTCGTGAGCGGATGGGCCACATCGAGCTGGCCGCTCCCGTCACGCACATCTGGTACTTCAAGGGTGTCCCCTCGCGCCTCGGCTACCTGCTGGACCTGGCGCCCAAGGACCTCGAGAAGGTCATCTACTTCGCGGCGTACATGATCACGTACGTCGACGAGGAGCGTCGTACCCGCGACCTGCCCTCCCTGGAGGCGCATGTCTCCGTCGAGCGTCAGCAGATCGAGAACCGCCGGGACGCCGACCTGGAGGCCCGCGCCAAGAAGCTCGAGTCCGACCTGGCCGAGCTGGAGGCGGAGGGCGCCAAGGCCGACGTGCGCCGCAAGGTGCGCGAGGGTGCCGAGCGCGAGATGAAGCAGCTGCGCGACCGCGCGCAGCGCGAGATCGACCGCCTCGACGAGGTGTGGACCCGGTTCAAGAACCTCAAGGTCCAGGACCTCGAGGGCGACGAGCTGCTCTACCGCGAGCTGCGTGACCGCTTCGGCACGTACTTCGACGGCTCGATGGGTGCCGCGGCGCTGCAGAAGCGCCTGGAGTCCTTCGACCTCGAGGAGGAGGCCGAGAGGCTCCGCGAGATCATCCGTACCGGCAAGGGCCAGAAGAAGACCCGTGCCCTGAAGCGGCTGAAGGTCGTCTCCGCGTTCCTGCAGACCTCCAACAGCCCCAAGGGCATGGTCCTGGACTGCGTCCCGGTCATCCCGCCGGACCTGCGTCCGATGGTGCAGCTGGACGGTGGCCGCTTCGCGACCTCCGACCTGAACGACCTGTACCGCCGTGTCATCAACCGCAACAACCGTCTGAAGCGGCTCCTGGACCTCGGTGCCCCGGAGATCATCGTCAACAACGAGAAGCGCATGCTTCAGGAGGCTGTTGACGCCCTCTTCGACAACGGTCGTCGCGGCCGTCCGGTGACCGGCCCGGGCAACCGCCCGCTGAAGTCCCTCAGCGACATGCTGAAGGGCAAGCAGGGCCGTTTCCGCCAGAACCTGCTCGGCAAGCGAGTCGACTACTCGGCGCGTTCCGTCATCGTCGTCGGCCCGCAGCTGAAGCTGCACCAGTGCGGTCTGCCCAAGGCGATGGCGCTGGAGCTGTTCAAGCCGTTCGTGATGAAGCGCCTGGTCGACCTGAACCACGCGCAGAACATCAAGAGCGCCAAGCGCATGGTGGAGCGCGGCCGCACCGTCGTGTACGACGTCCTCGAAGAGGTCATCGCCGAGCACCCGGTGCTGCTGAACCGTGCGCCCACCCTGCACCGACTCGGCATCCAGGCCTTCGAGCCGCAGCTGGTCGAGGGCAAGGCCATCCAGATCCACCCGCTCGTCTGCACCGCGTTCAACGCGGACTTCGACGGTGACCAGATGGCCGTGCACCTGCCGCTGTCCGCGGAGGCGCAGGCCGAGGCCCGCATCCTGATGCTGTCCTCGAACAACATCCTCAAGCCGGCCGACGGCCGCCCGGTGACGATGCCGACCCAGGACATGGTCCTCGGTCTGTTCTTCCTCACCACCGACGGCGAGCTGCGTGACACCAAGGGCGAGGGCCGCGCGTTCGGCTCCACGGCCGAGGCGATCATGGCGTTCGACGCCGGCGAGCTGGCGCTGCAGTCGCCGATCGACATCCGCTTCCCGGTGGGCACCATCCCGCCGCGCGGCTGGACCCCGCCGGCGCGCGAGGAGGGCGAGCCCGAGTGGCAGCAGGGTGACTCGTTCCGCCTGCGCACCACCCTGGGCCGCGCGCTCTTCAACGAGCTGCTGCCCGAGGACTACCCGTTCGTCGACTACTCGGTGGGCAAGAAGCAGCTCTCCGAGATCGTCAACGACCTGGCCGAGCGCTACCCCAAGGTCATCGTGGCGGCGACGCTCGACAACCTGAAGGCGGCCGGCTTCTACTGGGCGACCCGTTCCGGTGTCACCGTGGCCATCTCCGACGTCGTCGTTCCCGAGGCGAAGAAGGAGATCGTCAAGGGCTACGAGGCGCAGGACGAGAAGGTCCAGAAGCAGTACGAGCGCGGTCTGATCACCAAGGAAGAGCGCACGCAGGAGCTCATCGCGATCTGGACCAAGGCGACCAACGAGGTCGCCGAGGCGATGAACGAGAACTTCCCCAAGACCAACCCCATCTTCATGATGGTTGACTCGGGTGCCCGAGGAAACATGATGCAGATGCGGCAGATCGCCGGTATGCGTGGTCTGGTGTCGAACGCGAAGAACGAGACCATCCCGCGTCCGATCAAGGCCTCGTTCCGTGAGGGCCTGTCCGTGCTGGAGTACTTCATCTCCACGCACGGTGCCCGTAAGGGTCTGGCGGACACCGCCCTGCGTACCGCCGACTCGGGTTACCTCACCCGTCGTCTGGTCGACGTCTCCCAGGACGTCATCATCCGCGAGGAGGACTGCGGCACCGAGCGCGGTCTGAAGCTGAAGATCGCCCACCGCGGTGCCGACGGCGTGCTGCGCAAGGCGGACGACGTCGAGACCAGCGTCTACGCCCGCATGCTCGCCGAGGACGTCGTCATCGACGGCAAGGTGATCGCGCCGGCCAACGTGGACCTGGGCGACGTGCTCATCGACCAGCTCGTGCGTCACGGTGTCGAGGAGGTCAAGACCCGCTCGATCCTGACCTGCGAGTCGCACGTCGGCACCTGTGCCATGTGCTACGGCCGTTCGCTGGCCACCGGCAAGCTGGTCGACATCGGTGAGGCGGTCGGCATCATCGCCGCCCAGTCCATCGGTGAGCCCGGTACCCAGCTGACGATGCGTACCTTCCACACCGGTGGTGTGGCCGGTGACGACATCACCCAGGGTCTGCCGCGTGTCGTCGAGCTCTTCGAGGCCCGTACCCCGAAGGGTGTCGCCCCGATCTCCGAGGCCTCCGGCCGCGTGCGGATCGAGGAGACCGAGAAGACCAAGAAGATCGTCGTCACCCCGGACGACGGCAGCGACGAGACGGCGTACCCGATCTCGAAGCGTGCCAAGGTCCTGGTCCGCGAGGGCGACCACGTCGAGGTGGGCCAGCAGCTCACCGTGGGTGCCACCAACCCGCACGACGTGCTGCGCATCCTGGGCCAGCGTGCCGTCCAGGTCCACCTGGTCGGCGAGGTCCAGAAGGTCTACAACTCGCAGGGTGTGTCGATCCACGACAAGCACATCGAGATCATCATCCGGCAGATGCTGCGCCGTGTGACGATCATCGAGTCCGGCGACGCCGAGCTGCTGCCCGGCGAGCTGGTCGAGCGCTCCCGCTTCGAGCAGGAGAACCGTCGTGTGGTCCAGGAGGGCGGTCACCCGGCCTCCGGTCGTCCGCAGCTGATGGGTATCACCAAGGCCTCGCTGGCGACGGAATCCTGGCTGTCGGCCGCCTCCTTCCAGGAGACGACCCGAGTCCTGACGGACGCGGCGATCAACGCCAAGTCCGACAGCCTCATCGGCCTGAAGGAGAACGTCATCATCGGTAAGCTCATCCCGGCCGGTACGGGTCTGTCCCGTTACCGCAACATCCGGGTCGAGCCGACCGAGGAGGCCAAGGCCGCGATGTACTCGGCCGTCGGCTACGACGACATCGACTACTCGCCGTTCGGCACGGGCTCCGGCCAGGCCGTTCCGCTGGAGGACTACGACTACGGTCCGTACAACCAGTAAGGCGCACGTCCACTGAAGGGCGGCCACCTCTCGGGGTGGCCGCCCTTCGGCGTTCCCGCGGCCGGGGGCGTCCTGGGGGACCCAGGGCGTCGTAGGACGACCGCGACGGGGGGAGGCGGGAGTGGGAGGCCGAGCCGGCCCCCGCGGGCGCCGACGGGCCCCTCAGGAGCTCTGCGGCGGACTGCTGACAGACTCTGCCGACGGCTGGCAGGCCCTGAAGGTTCCGCGGCGGACTGCTGGCGGGCTCTTCTGGCAGCTGACCAGGCTGTGCGGCGAACCGCTGACGGGCGCCGACGGGCGACCGAGGGGGCTTCGCG
>NZ_BNBF01000002.1:327457-332995 GCF_014654935.1 Streptomyces capoamus | reverse complement strand
GCGGACTACTGACGGGCGTCGGCGGGTGGTTGAAGGGCTCTGCCGCGGACTGTGGGCGGGCTTTGCTGGTGGCTGGCGGGCGCTGCGGCGGGCTGCTGGCGGGCGCCGGCGGGCCGCTCGGGCTGTGCGGCGGCAGGCCGACGGACTCTGCCGGCGGCTGACAGGCTGTGGTGCGGCTGCTGACGGATGCCGGCGGGTGGTTGAAGGGCTCTGCCGCGGACTGTGGGCGGGCTTTGCTGGTGGCTGGCGGGCTCTGCCGGCGGCAGACAGGCTGTGCCGGGCGGGCCGCTGACGGGCGCCGGCGGGCGACCGAGGGGTCCGCGGCGGGCGGCTGACGCGCTCTGCCGGCGGCTGACACGGCCCTGCGGCGAACGACTGGCAGGCGCCAGCGGGTGGGTGGGCTGCTGGCGGGCTCTACGGGTCGCTGGCGGAGCTCCGCGGGTGATCGAGGGCTCCGGAGGGTGCTCGCGTCACGGCCGCCGACGGGCCGGCGTGCCCGGCGTGATCAGGCCCACCCCATTTGTTTTGACCGCAGCGAATGAGGTAGGTACGCTCAGACCTTGTGCCTGGGGTGTGCCCTGGCTCGTGTGCGTGCCTTCAACCGCACGGCGAGCCGCGACCGGCCACCGTAATTCGCGCCCTTTTCGCCTTGCGGCGGGAGTCTGGCGGATTCGACACACCCGACCGCGTGGGTCGGCGAAGTTCCAGGTTAGCTGTACCTATCGGCACACAGAAACCGGAGAAGTAGTGCCTACGATCCAGCAGCTGGTCCGTAAGGGCCGGCAGGACAAGGTCGAGAAGAACAAGACGCCCGCACTCGAGGGTTCCCCTCAGCGTCGTGGCGTCTGCACGCGTGTGTTCACGACCACCCCGAAGAAGCCGAACTCGGCCCTGCGTAAGGTCGCGCGTGTGCGTCTGACCAGCGGGATCGAGGTCACCGCTTACATTCCGGGTGAGGGACACAACCTGCAGGAGCACTCCATCGTGCTCGTGCGCGGCGGCCGTGTGAAGGACCTGCCGGGTGTTCGCTACAAGATCATCCGCGGCTCGCTCGACACCCAGGGTGTCAAGAACCGCAAGCAGGCTCGCAGCCGTTACGGCGCCAAGAAGGAGAAGTAAGAATGCCTCGTAAGGGCCCCGCCCCGAAGCGCCCGGTCATCATCGACCCGGTCTACGGCTCTCCTCTGGTGACCTCCCTGATCAACAAGGTGCTGCTGAACGGCAAGCGCTCCACCGCCGAGCGCATCGTCTACGGCGCCATGGAGGGCCTGCGCGAGAAGACCGGCAACGACCCGGTCATCACGCTGAAGCGCGCTCTCGAGAACATCAAGCCGACCCTCGAGGTCAAGTCCCGCCGTGTCGGTGGCGCCACCTACCAGGTGCCGGTCGAGGTCAAGCCCGGCCGCGCCAGCACCCTGGCGCTGCGCTGGCTGGTCGGTTACTCCCGCGCCCGTCGCGAGAAGACCATGACCGAGCGTCTCCTCAACGAGCTTCTCGATGCCTCCAACGGCCTCGGTGCTGCCGTGAAGAAGCGCGAGGACACCCACAAGATGGCCGAGTCCAACAAGGCCTTCGCGCACTACCGCTGGTAGTCGCTACCCACATCGAGACCGAGAGAAGACTGAAGCCTTATGGCTACCACTTCACTTGACCTGGCCAAGGTGCGCAACATCGGCATCATGGCCCACATCGACGCGGGCAAGACGACCACCACCGAGCGGATCCTGTTCTACACCGGTGTGTCTTACAAGATCGGTGAGGTCCACGACGGCGCTGCCACCATGGACTGGATGGAGCAGGAGCAGGAGCGTGGCATCACGATCACCTCTGCTGCCACCACCTGTCACTGGTCGCTGGAAGACGTCGACCACACCATCAACATCATCGACACCCCGGGTCACGTCGACTTCACCGTCGAGGTGGAGCGCTCCCTGCGCGTGCTCGACGGTGCCGTGACGGTGTTCGACGGCGTCGCCGGTGTCGAGCCGCAGTCCGAGACGGTGTGGCGTCAGGCGGACCGCTACGGCGTGCCGCGTATCTGCTTCGTCAACAAGCTCGACCGTACGGGCGCCGAGTTCCACCGTTGCGTGGACATGATCTCGGACCGCCTGGGCGCTCAGCCGATCGTCATGCAGCTCCCGATCGGTGCCGAGGCCGACTTCCAGGGCGTCGTGGACCTGGTCCGCATGAAGGCGCTCGTCTGGTCCGCCGAGGCCACCAAGGGCGAGATGTACGACGTCGTCGACATCCCGGCCACGCACACCGAGGCTGCCGAGGAGTACCGCGGCAAGCTGATCGAGGCCGTGGCCGAGAACGACGAAGAGATCATGGAGCTGTACCTGGAGGGCGAGGAGCCTTCCGAGGAGCAGCTGTACGCCGCGATCCGTCGTATCACCATCGCGTCCGGCAAGGGCACCGGCACCACGGTGACCCCGGTCTTCTGCGGTACCGCGTTCAAGAACAAGGGCGTCCAGCCCCTGCTCGACGCGGTCGTGCGCTACCTGCCGTCCCCGGTCGACATCGAGGCCATCGAGGGCCACGACGTCAAGGACGCCGAGACGGTCATCAAGCGCAAGCCGTCCGAGGAAGAGCCGCTGTCGGCCCTCGCGTTCAAGATCATGAGCGACCCGCACCTGGGCAAGCTCACCTTCGTCCGGGTCTACTCGGGCCGCCTGGAGTCCGGCACCTCGGTGCTGAACTCCGTCAAGGGCAAGAGGGAGCGCATCGGCAAGATCTACCGCATGCACGCCAACAAGCGTGAGGAGATCGCGTCGGTGGGCGCCGGCGACATCGTCGCCGTCATGGGCCTGAAGCAGACCACCACCGGTGAGACGCTCTGCGACGAGAAGAGCCCGGTGATCCTGGAGTCCATGGACTTCCCGGCGCCGGTCATCGAGGTCGCGATCGAGCCCAAGTCCAAGGGTGACCAGGAGAAGCTGGGTGTCGCCATCCAGCGTCTCGCGGAGGAGGACCCCTCCTTCCAGGTGCACACCAACGAGGAGACCGGCCAGACCGTCATCGGCGGTATGGGCGAGCTTCACCTCGAGGTCCTCGTGGACCGCATGAAGCGCGAGTTCAAGGTCGAGGCCAACGTCGGCAAACCGCAGGTGGCCTACCGCGAGACGATCCGCAAGGCCGTCGAGCGTGTCGACTACACCCACAAGAAGCAGACCGGTGGTACCGGTCAGTTCGCGAAGGTGCAGATCGGCATCGAGCCCCTCGAGGGCGGCGACGTCTCGTACGAGTTCGTGAACAAGGTCACCGGTGGCCGCATCCCGAAGGAGTACATCCCTTCGGTGGACGCCGGTGCGCAGGAGGCCATGCAGTTCGGCATCCTCGCCGGCTACGAGATGACCGGTGTCCGGGTCATCCTCCACGACGGTGCCTACCACGAGGTCGACTCCTCCGAGCTGGCCTTCAAGATCGCCGGTTCGCAGGCCTTCAAGGAGGCCGCGCGCAAGGCCAGCCCCGTGCTGCTCGAGCCGATGATGGCCGTCGAGGTCACCACGCCCGAGGACTACATGGGCGAGGTCATCGGTGACATCAACTCCCGCCGTGGCCAGATCCAGGCCATGGAGGAGCGGGCTGGTGCCCGCGTCGTGAAGGGCCTCGTGCCCCTGTCGGAGATGTTCGGCTACGTCGGCGACCTCCGCAGCAAGACGTCGGGTCGCGCAAGCTACTCGATGCAGTTCGACTCCTACGCCGAGGTTCCGCGGAACGTCGCCGAGGAGATCATCGCGAAGGCCAAGGGCGAGTAACGCACCGCGTTCACACGCCGTAGGCTTGACTCCGGAGCCTCAAGGGGCAAACGTCCGCAATCGTGAGCGTTTGCCCCGGGTTCCGGGCCTTTACAGCAAAGATCACCTGGCGCCGATGAAGTAAGGCGTACCAGAACCACTCCCAGGAGGACCCCAGTGGCGAAGGCGAAGTTCGAGCGGACTAAGCCGCACGTCAACATCGGCACCATCGGTCACATCGACCACGGTAAGACGACCCTCACGGCCGCCATTACCAAGGTGCTGCACGACGCGTACCCGGACCTGAACGAGGCCACCCCGTTCGACAACATCGACAAGGCGCCCGAGGAGCGCCAGCGCGGTATCACCATCTCCATCGCGCACGTCGAGTACCAGACCGAGGCGCGTCACTACGCCCACGTCGACTGCCCGGGTCACGCGGACTACATCAAGAACATGATCACGGGTGCGGCGCAGATGGACGGCGCCATCCTCGTGGTCGCCGCGACCGACGGCCCGATGCCGCAGACCAAGGAGCACGTGCTCCTGGCCCGCCAGGTCGGCGTTCCGTACATCGTCGTCGCCCTCAACAAGGCCGACATGGTGGACGACGAGGAGATCCTGGAGCTCGTCGAGCTCGAGGTCCGTGAGCTCCTCTCCGAGTACGAGTTCCCCGGCGACGACGTTCCGGTCGTCAAGGTCTCCGCGCTCAAGGCCCTCGAGGGCGAGCAGGAGTGGGTGGACTCCGTCCTCAACCTGATGAAGGCCGTCGACGAGTCGATCCCGCAGCCGGAGCGCGACGTCGACAAGCCGTTCCTCATGCCGATCGAGGACGTCTTCACGATCACCGGTCGCGGTACGGTCGTCACCGGCCGTATCGAGCGTGGTGTCCTCAAGGTCAACGAGACCGTCGACATCATCGGCATCAAGACCGAGAAGACCACCACCACGGTCACCGGCATCGAGATGTTCCGCAAGCTGCTCGACGAGGGCCAGGCCGGTGAGAACGTCGGTCTGCTCCTCCGTGGCATCAAGCGCGAGGACGTCGAGCGCGGCCAGGTCATCATCAAGCCGGGCTCGGTCACCCCGCACACCGAGTTCGAGGCGCAGGCCTACATCCTGTCCAAGGACGAGGGTGGCCGCCACACGCCGTTCTTCAACAACTACCGTCCGCAGTTCTACTTCCGCACGACGGACGTGACCGGCGTGGTGACCCTCCCCGAGGGCACCGAGATGGTCATGCCGGGTGACAACACCGAGATGAAGGTGGAGCTCATCCAGCCCGTCGCCATGGAAGAGGGCCTGAAGTTCGCCATCCGTGAGGGTGGCCGCACCGTGGGCGCCGGCCAGGTCACCAAGATCGTCAAGTAAGTTCCGCTTGCTTGAGGGTCATCTGACCTAAGGGAAAGGCCCGTACGACTGAGGTCGTACGGGCCTTTTCCGTTTCTCCGGTCCTCCAGTCCTTCGGTCCTTCGAAACTATTCGGCGGCCCCGACCGGTTCCGCCCGCTGTCGGCCCCCTCCACTATTTGTCATGGCTCTGAGCAAATAGGAGTGACCCGGGGTGTGGGAGGGGACGCATGTCTGTGGCGCGCAGGACGGTGCTGGGGGCCGGTCTCGCGGCCGTGCCCGTGCCGGCCTCGGGGACGGCCCGGGCCGGTGAGGCGCCGGGCGGTCCGGCGATGACTGAGGCGGCGGGCGGCCCGAGGGTGACGGACCCGGGGGCGTACGTCTCCTTCACGGGCGGGGCGTTCTCCCTCGTGGGCGCGCCGGTGGTGGCGAGCCCGGAGGATCATCCAGGG
>NZ_BNBF01000002.1:326250-327407 GCF_014654935.1 Streptomyces capoamus | reverse complement strand
GTCGTACGGGTCGCGGGAGACCTCCGGGACGACCTCGAACGGGTGACCGGCGTCCGGCCGGGCACGGGCATCGGCCGTTTCCCGGTGCTGCTCGGCACGATCGGGCGCAGCCCGCTGATCGACGGGCTGATCCGGTCCGGGAAGCTCGACGTGACGGGCGTGCGGGGCAGGTGGGAGACCTCGCTGCAGACGGTCGTGGACCGGCCGCTGCCCGGGGTGGAGCGGGCGTTCGTCATCGCCGGCAGCGACCCGCGGGGCACGATCTTCGGCGCGTACGACGTCTCCTACGGCATCGGCGTCTCCCCGTGGCACTGGTGGGACGACGTCCCCCCGGCGCGGCGCGACCACGTGTGGGTGAAGCCCGGCCGCTTCACCCAGGGGAGCCCCGCGGTGAAGTACCGGGGCGTCTTCGTCAACGACGAGAATCCCGCGCTCGGCACCTGGGCGCCGGCGTACTTCGGCCCGGGGAAAGCCCCGGGCCACCCCGGCGGCTTCACCGCGGACTTCTACGCGAAGGTCTTCGAGGTGCTGCTGCGCCTGAAGGGCAACTACCTGTGGCCGGCGGTGTGGGGCCGGGCGTTCGCGGAGGACGACCCGGAGAACCACCGGCGGGCCGCCGAGTACGGCATCGTCATGGGCACGTCCCACGAGGCGCCGATGATGCGGGGCATCGAGGAGTGGAACCGGCACGCCGGCTCCGGGACCGATCCCTACGGGGGCACGGGCGAATGGTCGTACCGCCGCAACGCGGAGGCGATCCGCGCGTACTGGCGCGCCGGCATCCAGCGCATGGCCGACCAGGGCTTCGAGGGCGTCGTCACGCTCGGCATGCGGGGCAACGGCGACACGAGCCTGCCCGACGGCGACGGCATCGAGCTGATGCAGCAGATCATCGCCGACCAGCGCCGCATCATCGAGGAGGTGACCGGCCGGCCGGCGGCCGAGACGCCCCAGGTCTGGACGCTCTACAAGGAGGTCCAGCGCTACTGGGACCGCGGGCTGCGCGCCCCCGACGACGTCACGGTGGTGCTCACGGACGACAACTGGGGCAACATCCGCAAGCACCCGGACGGCCCGCGGCCCGGCGGCTACGGCCTCTACTACCACTTCGACTACGTCGGCGCCGGCCGCAACTACAAGTGGGTCGACACCGCCAA
>NZ_BNBF01000002.1:317073-326207 GCF_014654935.1 Streptomyces capoamus | reverse complement strand
CCTCAGGAACGTCTGGGAGCAGCTCCACCAGGCGCACGCCCACGGAAACCACGGTCTGTGGGTGGCCAACGTCGGCGACCTGAAGGGCAACGAACTGCCCACCGAGTTCTTCCTGACGTACGCCTGGAACCCGTCCCGCCTGCCGCTCGACCGCCTCACCGCGTGGGAGGAGCGCTACGCCCGCCAGAACTTCGGCGCGGCCCAGGCCAAGGAGATCGCCTCGCTGCTGGCGGAGTACGGCCGGCTGCAGGCCCGCCGCAAACCCGAGCTGCTGAACCGCCGGATCACCCTCTCGGGCGACCGGGTCGTGTACGACGACCAGCAGACCCCGTACTACTTCGCGCACCGGGAGCTGGAACGGGTCACCGAGGAGTGGCGCGCGCTGGGCCGCCGCGCGGAACGCGTCGAGCGGAGGCTGCCCGGGGAGCTGCGGGACGCGTGGTTCGAACTGGC
Organism: Streptomyces capoamus; assembly: GCF_014654935.1. Taxonomy (GTDB): domain Bacteria; phylum Actinomycetota; class Actinomycetes; order Streptomycetales; family Streptomycetaceae; genus Streptomyces; species Streptomyces capoamus. The sequence continues at coordinate 325,754 of NZ_BNBF01000002.1, read as the reverse complement.
CGGCTACGCGGTCACGGCGACCGCGAACCTGTACGCGCTGCGGGCGGCCGAGTTCACCAATCTGCTGTACGCGGCGCAGGGCCGGGCCGCGACGAACGACCGTGCGGCACAGGCGGAGGCGGCCCTCGACCGGGACCTCGCCCTGGCCGACCGCTTCGACTCGCGCGTCGCGAACGGCAAGTGGCAGGGCTTCCAGACCCAGCCGCACATCGACTACGGCGATGTGGAGCGCTACGGCCCGAACGCGCCCTGGCAGCAGCCGGAGAAGGACGACGTGGCCCTGCCGGACGTGCTGTTCCCCGCGGTCAGGCGCATCGAGGTGCCCTCCGGGGTGGAACTGGGCGTGTCCGTGGACGGGGCCGAGGACGCCGGTCGGTGGTGGCCCGGAGGCGCTTCCTCGGCCGCGTCCCTGCCGCCGTTCGGCCCGTACCAGACCCGCCCCCGGCAGTACGTGGAGATCTTCAACCGGGGCCGTACCCCCTTCCCCTACGAGGTGTCCGTCTCGGCCCCATGGCTGCGGGTGGAGCGCCCTCGGGGCCGGGTGGAGCAGCAGGTCCGCCTGGAGGTGGAGGTGGACTGGTCCCGGGCTCCGGCCGGGCGCGCGGAGGCGACCCTGACGGTGCGCGGCGCGGGCGCGTCGGTCCCGGTGCGCTGCGTGGCGGAACGCCCCACTGGCGTGCGGGTGGGGGGCTTTGTCGAGGCCGGCGGCTACGTGGCGGTCGACGCCGAGCACTACGACCGCGCCGTGGGCCACTGGCGCCGCATCGACGGCATCGGACGGACCGGAGCGGGCATGACCCCCTGGCCGGTGACGTCCCCGAGCCGGACCCCGGGCGGCGGCTCACCTCACCTGGAGTACGAGGTGACGCTGCTGTCCGCCGCCGGCGAGGTGACCGTGTGGGCCCACCTCTCGCCCCGCAACGCGGCCGTCCCGGGCGTGCAGGGCCTGCGCTACGGCGTCTCGCTGGACGACGGCCCGATCCGCACGGTGGACATCACCGCGGGCGCGGACGACGGCGCCCTGAACACGGTCTGGGCCCGCCACACCTCGGACAACGTCAACGCGACGGCCACCACGCACCCCGTGACGGGGGCGGGCGTCCACCGGCTGAGGTTCTGGATGGTGGACCCGACGGTGGTGGTGCAGCGGCTGCTGATCGACACGGGCGGGCTGCCGGAGCTGTACCTGGGGCCGCTGGAGAGCATGCGGGTGGGGGAGGGTCACTCGTAGAGCGGCAGACCGTCCGTCGCGATCGTCCAGTCGGCGATCGTCACGTCCTCCCCGTAGACGAAGTCCTTACGGGTGGCGTAACGGGGGCCGTCGGGGGTGGGGTGGATGTCGGTGAGGACGGCGCCGGTGCCGGTGCGGGGGTCGAAGACCGCGTAGACCGGGATGCCCATCAGGGGATAGTCGCGCATCTTGGTGACCCAGTCGTTGTCCGGGTTGGAGCGGGATACGACCTCGATGGCGGCGATGAGGGTGCGGGGGTCGAAGGAGCCCGGGACGTCCATGTCCTCCATGGTGATCACCATCATGTCGGGCCGGCGCATGAGTCCCTGGGACTCGTCCTCGACGTCGGGTTCCCCCGTGTGCGCCACGATCTCCTCCGGCATCACCTTTTCCAGGCGCCTCCGGAGGTGCACAGTGGTCAGCTCGTGCGGACCGACGGGCGACATCATGTCGTGGACGATCCCTTCCTGGGTGATCTCGAACTTGCCGGGCAGGGTGTCGTCCGCGGACTGGACGAAGTCCCGCATGGCCCGGTATCGGTGGGAAGCGCCCTGCCGCGCGTTGTCCGGTGCGATGGTCATGGCGCTCGCTCCTCGTCTGTGCCCAGGGGCAAGGATCGTCGCCTTCATGCTAGGCCTCCTCCAGGAGATCGATCGGCTCGGCAGTCACGGCAGCGACCGGGGACCGGCGCCCGGAAAGCACGCTCGCAACCGTCGCAGGTCTGCAGGGAGTACCGGGCGGCCGGGGGTGACTCGGGTGCGCGGTACGGCGGCAGGGGCGGGAGTCCGGCCGTCAGGCGGTGGGCCAGGAGGGCGGCCGGGCGGATCAGGGGTTCCTCCGGCAGGCCCGTGGTCAGGGCGTGGCGTACGGCGGTCGGTGTGAGGTCCCGCTCCAGCCAGGCCGCGACACCGGGGGCGAGGTGCTCGGCGGCGGTGGCGGACAACAGCAGGCGGGGGTCCGTGCGGCGCAGGCCGGCGAGGACGTCGGTGGCCGCGCGTAGCAGGGCGGGGGAGGGGGACACCGGTTGCGGCACGGCGGGGAGGGCGGCGCGGCGTGCGGGCTTCTGCTGCGCCGAGGTGGCCGCGCGGCGGCTTCGCGGGGCCTCGGACGCCTCACGCCGCCCGCCGGGTGGCCGCCCACCGGGCTGGTTGCAGGAGATCGTGCGGGTGACGATGCGGCCACCGGGGACCCGGGCACGCTCGCGGCGCAGGTAGCCGTGGGCCTCCAGCTCGCGCAGGGCGGCGGCGATACGGGTCGCGCCCTCGGGGAAGCGGGCGGCGAGGGTCTTGATGTCGACGCGGGCGCCGGGCGGCAGCGACTGGATGTGGCAGGCCAGGCCGATCGCGAGCAGCGAGAGGTCGGGGTGCTGGGCGAGGTGGTTGCCGATCACCGTGAACCGGGTGGTGTGGCGGGTGTGGTCGTGGATGAGCCCGCCGCCACCGTGACCCCGGTTCGGGTGGTTGTCGGCGGTAACGCGGGACTGGGCGCACGGGGGCGCGCTAGGGTTTCCGACGTCCATCGGGAAGATACGCCTTCCTCGGTGGTCAGGCCCTCGCATGGGATCGCTACTCCCGGCGAGGGCCGTCGCATGTCTGCGGTGTTGTTGCGCCGAGCGTAAGGCAGACAACCTGCCCCAAATCCAGCCGAGTTGCCGATGTTCACCCTCTGGGGTGAGTCTGCGCCGCGGGCGGGAGGGGTGGGGCTTGGCGGGGTTCTTTCACCCGGGTGTTCCTTGGGGAGGAGCCGCCCGTGCCACCGGAGCGGGGGGCGCCGGGTTCCGGTGCCGGGAGAACGACCTCCGCCCAGACGGTCTTGCGCGGATGCCGTCCCTCGGTGACGCCCCAGCGGTCGGCCAGGGCCGCGACGAGCACGAGCCCGCGGCCTGATTCACCGTCTTCACGCGGAGAGGCGAGCCGGGGCAGCCGGTCACCGCGCGTATCGGTGACCTCGATGCGGAGCGTGCCGCCGACGACGTAGAGCAGCAGCTGGAAGTCACGGCCGGGGACACGACCGTGGGTGACGGCGTTCGCGGCGAGTTCGGCGACGATCTGGGTCGGCGTCTCCAACGGCAATCCCCATGTGCGCAGTTGCTGCTCCGTGAGCAGCCGGGCCAGGCGGGCACCGCGTGGGGTGGGGGACAGGCGAACGCGGAAGTGCGGGATGCGGCCGTCGAGTCGGTCCTCAGGGGCAGCCGTTTCTTGATTCATGTCACTGAGCGTGGCGAAGTCTGCTTCCGTGAAGGGAGTGGCTGCACCTGTACGTACGGTGACTGTCCCGGGTTTGTCCCGGCTGTCCCACCTGTCTTGGGCGTTGTACGGGTACGAGTGCGCGCCGGAGGAGGAGCGATGGGCGAGGGAGTGGACGAGGCCGGCTGGGACGTGGAGCCCGGCGACGAGATCGAACCGGTGGTGCAGGCGGTGGGGCGCCTGCTCAAGGTCTGCCGGGAGGCGGCCGGGGTCTCGGTGCCGGAGCTGGGCGAGGCCATGGGGTACGGCGAGGACATGATCCGCAAGATCGAACGCGGGGCCAGGATCCCCCGGCCGGAGCTGCTGGACAGAGCGGACACGTTCCTGAAGGCACAGGGCCATCTGCGGGCCTTCACGGAGGACATGAAGAAGGCCCGCTATCCGAAGAAGGTGCGGGAGCTGGCGGAGATGGAGGGGCGGGCGGTGGAGATGTCGCTGTACAGCAACCACAACATCCACGGCTTGTTGCAGACGGAGGAGTACGCGCGAGCGCTGCTCCGCACCTGGCGGCCGGCCTACTCACCGGATCAGCTGGAGCGGATGCTGGCTGGATGCATGGCGCGCAAGTCCGTCTTCGATCGCTCACCCGCACCGGAGTTCAGTTTCGTCCAGGAAGAGGTGACGCTGCGGCGCCCGGTCGGGGACACAATGGTGCTGCGCCGTCAGCTCGAACACATGCTGGAGGTGGCCCGGTTGCCGTTCGTGGAGCTTCAGGTGATGCCGACTGCGCGGGCCAACCACCCCGGGACGGGGGGCCGAATCCAAGTGCTGAAGTTCGCGGACGGTACGGGGATGGGCCGTACCGATGGCGACTTCTCCGGCCGTCCGGTCTCGAACCCGAGGCAGCTCCGTGTCCTTGATCTGCGCTATGGCATCATCCGGGCTCAGGCGCTCACGCCAGAGGAGTCTCTGGTCTTCATCGAGCAAGCGCTGGGAGAACTATGAGCACCCCGGAACTCCGCTGGTTCAAGAGCAGCTACAGCGACAGCAGCAACGGCAACGACTGCCTCGAAGTCGCCCCCACCCCCACCACCATCCACATCCGCGACTCCAAGCGCCCCGAAGGACCCCGTCTCACCGCCACCCCGGGCGCCTGGGCGGCGTTCGTCGGCCTGGCCCGGCGGGGCTGAGGGACAGCGAGCCGGAATCAGCAGCAGTCGGGGCAGTCCGTCAGGGGCGGTGGCTCGGGGAAGGAGCGGTTGCCGTCCAGCCAGTCGGTCAGCCACTGCGCCAGGGTGAACCGCTCCGGGAAGAAGCAGTGGCGCTCGCAGCGTGCGTTCGGTTCCCAGCCCCACATGCGGCCTTCGGCCGTGCTGAAGTCGACGAACCACCAGACGGCGCAGCCCAGCGTCATCAGGGGCACCGTGTGGCGCGGGGGTTGCGTGGGTTCCGGCTCGGCTGATCCGAAGTCACGAGCGAGCTGGAGGAGCGACTCCTCGTCGCTGAACCACCGACCGGTGTCGGTGAGGGCCAGGACGTGGAAGTCGGGTCCGAACCCGCCGTCGGCGACTTCGACGTACAGGCGCCGCAGCAACGTGGGCATCGGCCACCCGACGATGGCCTCCAGCTCCGCGACGGCCTCCGCGGGCGCGGGGGGAGGCAGGCGGTGCGTCCGCGCGAAGTCCCAAACCCGTTCGACGATCTCGTCCTCACTCACCGGCCGATGATCGAGCCGGCGTCCCCGCTTGTCCAGGTCTCGCCGGTCGCCGGCTCTCCTCGACCCCGCGCAAGGGCTGAGTAGCAGTACTCAGGCGCCTCCCGGACCCCGTCGCTACGTTCGCCGCAGCAGTCGTACGGCGCTCTCGGGATGGACGTGGACACCAGTGCTCACAGGGCAATCGACCCGCTGCCTCGGTGATCGTCCGACGCTTCACCGGTTGGGCGTCGCCGTCGCCTGTGGCCTCGTCCTCCTCGCGGGAACGGGGTGTTCGAGCACGATGGATCGCGATACGAAGGCCGCCACCCTGGATGTCGGCAAGGCCAAGGACAAGGCGAAAGCGGTGTCCAGCCAGATCTACGAGCTGATCGACATCCGGAAGGGGAAGGTCACCCAGCCGGGTCCCAGTGTCGCCACCTGCGACCAGGACCCTGATCATCTCTACCAGACCGTGCACGCCTGGTCCGTCTACGGCGTCTCGGAGGACGAGCTGAAGGCCGGTTTCCAGCGTCTCAAGGAAGGTCTTCCCGGGAAGGGCTGGAAGATCGTCCAGTACGGACCGAACAAGAGCAAGGACCGGACGATCGAGATGACGGCGGACTCTCGGACCGAGCCCTTCTCGGTGAACGCGGAACTCTGGGTGTCCAGCCCGACGGCCGGCCCCGAGAAGGAACCCAAGATCCTCGTCAACGTCGTGTCCGGCTGCTGGCGAGCGCCCGAGGGCACGGACCTGAACACGGAGTACTGAGAGCGCATGAGGGTGCCGCGCGTGGTGTCGGCCGCCGTCGTGCTGATCACGTTCGCCACAGTGGCGGGGTGCGGCGGGGCGGGGCGGTCGGGAAGCAAGGTCACCTTGGACGAGCAGGAGGCGACCCGGCGCGCCGAGGAGATCATCCACCAGGCCGTGGACGGCATGTCTCCCGAGCCGACCCTTGAGCGGGTCCCGCTGGCGCCGATCGGCGCGTGCCTCGCGGACGAGCACAGCTCCGGCGAGCGCGTGCAGGTTCAGCTCACGTACCGGTTGAGCGGGGTGCCTGGCAGTGCGGCGAAGCAGCTCGTGCGGCAGGCCAGGGACGCCTGGGTCAAACGGGGCTACGCGTTTCAGTCGTCGGATGCCGACTGGAACGACCCGTACCCCACGGTGAGCATGCGGACCGAACGCGACGACTTCTGGATGGACGCCATCACCGGTGTCATGGACAAGGAGAAGGGGACGGGGGTCGCGTCCCTCGGTGTCACCTCGCCCTGTTTCCGGCCCGGCGACGCCAGTGCCCTCCGCGCGGGCCGGCCCCCGCTCGCCCCGCCCGATGCTCCACCGGTTTGACCTACATCACTTCCGGGGTAATCTCTTCGGCTCGATTGGCGGAGGGGCTGCCCCATATGGCAGACTGTCGGAGTTGCTCGGTCGAGTGTTGATGCTGCGCGCCTCCCGCCGGGAGGACCGGAAGCGAGTCCCACAGTACTCGTCGCCCTAACTGCCGTAAGGCAGCGCTGGGGCGGACGTACGGGAATCTTCCGGGAAGTGTGGGCGCGGCACCGGCCAGGCACCCGGTGGGCCTTCCGCCCCCGGCCTGCGGTTCCGGAAGGGCCGTGTGCATTCCTGCAGGGATGTTCGAACAAGGGACATCTGTGTCAGCGGGAGCGCGACACGCCCGACCGCGTGGGTCGGAGAAACGAAGGCAGCAGACGGAATCCACCGGGTTCCAGAGCGTAAGAAGAGACAGGACTACTGAGTAGCCATGGCGGGACAGAAGATCCGCATCCGGCTCAAGGCCTACGACCACGAGGTCATCGACTCCTCGGCGAAGAAGATCGTCGAGACGGTGACCCGCACTGGTGCGTCGGTCGCGGGCCCGGTGCCGCTGCCCACTGAGAAGAACGTGTACTGCGTCATCAAGTCGCCGCACAAGTACAAGGACTCGCGCGAGCACTTCGAGATGCGCACGCACAAGCGCCTGATCGACATCCTCGACCCGACCCCCAAGACCGTTGACTCTCTGATGCGACTCGACCTCCCGGCCGGTGTCGACATCGAGATCAAGCTCTGAGGCTGGTGGGCTGAGAATGGCTAAGCAGATCAAGGGCATCCTGGGCGAGAAGCTCGGCATGACGCAGGTGTGGGACGAGAACAACCGTGTTGTTCCGGTCACCGTCGTCAAGGCCGGCCCCAACGTCGTGACCCAGGTCCGTACGAACGACGTCGACGGCTACGAGTCGGTCCAGATCGCCTTCGGCGAGATCGACCCGCGCAAGGTGAACAAGCCCCTCAAGGGCCACTTCGCCAAGGCCGACGTCACCCCGCGCCGCCACCTCGTCGAGATCCGTACCGCTGACGCCAGCGAGTACACCCTCGGCCAGGAGATCACCGCCGAGGTGTTCGAGGCCGGCATCAAGGTCGACGTGACCGGCAAGAGCAAGGGCAAGGGCTTCGCCGGTGTCATGAAGCGTCACAACTTCAAGGGCCTCGGCGCCGGACACGGCACCCAGCGCAAGCACCGCTCGCCCGGTTCCATCGGTGGCTGCGCCACCCCGGGCCGCGTGTTCAAGGGCCTCCGCATGGCGGGTCGCATGGGCAACGAGCGGGTCACCACCCAGAACCTGACCGTCCACGCCGTTGACGCGGAGAAGGGTCTGCTGCTCATCAAGGGCGCGGTTCCCGGTCCGAACGGCGGCCTCGTCCTGGTCCGCACCGCGGCCAAGGGGGCCTGAGGTAACCGATGAGCACTGTTGACATCCTTTCGCCGGCTGGCGAGAAGGCCGGTTCCGTCGAGCTCCCCGCGGAGATCTTCGACGTGGAAAAGATCAGCATCCCGCTGATCCACCAGGTCGTCGTCGCGCAGCTGGCCGCTGCCCGCCAGGGCACCCACAAGACCAAGACGCGTGGCGAGGTCCGCGGCGGTGGCAAGAAGCCGTACCGCCAGAAGGGCACCGGTCGCGCCCGTCAGGGTTCGACCCGCGCGCCGCAGTTCGCCGGTGGTGGCGTCGTGCACGGTCCCGTGCCGCGTGACTACTCGCAGCGCACCCCGAAGAAGATGAAGGCCGCGGCCCTGCGCCACGCCCTCACCGACCGGGCGCGTCACAACCGCATCCACGTCGTCTCCGGCGTGGTCGAGGGCGACGTCTCCACGAAGGCCGCCAAGAGCCTGTTCGGCAAGATCTCGGAGCGCAAGAACCTGCTCCTGGTCGTCGAGCGCTCCGACGAGGCCGCGTGGCTGTCCGCCCGCAACCTGCCCCAGGTCCACATCCTGGAGCCGGGCCAGCTGAACACGTACGACGTTCTCGTCTCGGACGACGTGGTCTTCACCCAGGCCGCTTTCGAGTCCTTCGTCGCCGGCCCGAAGGCCAACGACACCGAAGGGAGCGAGGTCTGATGGCCATCCGTCACCCCGCTATCGCCTCGAAGGCCGCCAAGGCCGCCAAGGCCGCGCGCGTCGCCAAGGCGCGTCGCCACGCCACCGAGGGCAAGAACACCGTCGAGACCCCGCTGAGCAAGTCGTACACGGACCCCCGTGACGTCCTGCTGAAGCCGGTCGTCTCGGAGAAGAGC
>NZ_BNBF01000002.1:312237-317036 GCF_014654935.1 Streptomyces capoamus | reverse complement strand
TACGCGCTCCTCGACGAGAACAAGTACACGTTCATCGTCGACCCGAACGCCAACAAGACCCAGATCAAGCAGGCCGTCCAGGCGGTCTTCTCGGTCAAGGTCACCGGGGTCAACACGATCAACCGCCAGGGCAAGCGCAAGCGCACGAAGACCGGTTTCGGTCAGCGCGCCGGCAGCAAGCGCGCGATCGTGACCCTCGCCGAGGGCGACCGTATCGACATCTTCGGCGGTCCGACCGCGTAAGCGGGTCGGATCGTCCGATATCGGACGAGGACTGAGAAATGGGAATCCGCAAGTACAAGCCGACTACGCCGGGCCGTCGTGGGTCCAGCGTTGCCGACTTCGTCGAGGTCACGCGGTCCACGCCGGAGAAGTCGCTGGTCCGCCCGCTGCACAGCAAGGGCGGCCGTAACAACGCCGGTCGTGTGACCGTTCGCCACCAGGGTGGCGGACACAAGCGCGCCTACCGCGTGATCGACTTCCGTCGTCACGACAAGGACGGCGTGCCGGCGAAGGTCGCGCACATCGAGTACGACCCCAACCGCACCGCGCGCATCGCGCTGCTGCACTACGCCGACGGCGAGAAGCGCTACATCCTCGCCCCGCGCAACCTGCAGCAGGGCGACACCGTGGAGAACGGTCCCGGGGCCGACATCAAGCCGGGCAACAACCTGGCCCTCCGCAACATCCCGGTCGGTACCACGATCCACGCGATCGAGCTCCGTCCCGGTGGCGGTGCCAAGTTCGCCCGCTCCGCCGGTGCCTCCGTGCAGCTGCTCGCGAAGGAGGGCGCCTACGCCCACCTGCGCATGCCCTCCGGTGAGATCCGCCTGGTCGACGTGCGCTGCCGCGCCACCGTCGGCGAGGTCGGCAACGCCGAGCAGAGCAACATCAACTGGGGCAAGGCGGGCCGCAAGCGGTGGCTGGGCGTTCGCCCGACCGTCCGTGGTGTGGTCATGAACCCGGTTGACCACCCGCACGGTGGTGGTGAGGGCCGGACCTCCGGTGGTCGCCACCCTGTGTCCCCGTGGGGCAAGAAGGAAGGCCGTACTCGTTCGCCCAAGAAGGCGTCGAACAAGTACATCGTCCGCCGCCGCAAGACGAACAAGAAGCGCTAAGGACGGGTTGAGATGCCTCGTAGCTTGAAGAAGGGACCCTTCGTCGACGACCACCTGATCAAGAAGGTGGACGCCCAGAACGAAGCGGGCTCTAAGAACGTCATCAAGACCTGGTCCCGTCGCTCGATGATCGTCCCGGCCATGCTCGGTCACACGATCGCGGTGCACAACGGCAAGACCCACATCCCGGTGTTCGTCACCGAGTCGATGGTCGGCCACAAGCTCGGCGAGTTCTCGCCGACGCGCACCTTCCGGGGCCACGTCAAGGAAGACCGGAAGTCGAAGCGCCGCTAGTAGCGGATCGCATTCAGACACGTAAGTAACTGAAGGGACAACCATGGAAGCCAGGGCCCAGGCGCGGTACATCCGCGTCACGCCCATGAAGGCCCGCCGCGTGGTGGACCTCATCCGTGGCATGAACGCCACGGAGGCCCAGGCCGTCCTGCGATTCGCTCCGCAGGCCGCCTCGGTGCCGGTGGGCAAGGTGCTGGACAGCGCCATTGCCAACGCCGCGCACAACTACGACCACACCGACGCCGACAGCCTCTACATCTCCGAGGCCTACGTCGACGAGGGCCCGACCCTGAAGCGGTTCCGTCCGCGCGCCCAGGGCCGTGCCTACCGGATCCGCAAGCGGACCAGCCACATCACCGTGGTCGTCAGCAGCAAGGAAGGAACCCGGTAATGGGCCAGAAGGTAAACCCGCACGGGTTCCGGCTCGGTGTCACGACCGACTTCAAGTCGCGTTGGTACGCCGACAAGCTGTACAAGGACTACGTCAAGGAAGACGTCGCCATCCGTCGGATGATGACGTCCGGCATGGAGCGCGCCGGCATCTCCAAGGTCGAGATCGAGCGCACCCGTGACCGCGTGCGTGTGGACATCCACACCGCTCGTCCGGGCATCGTCATCGGCCGCCGTGGCGCCGAGGCCGACCGCATCCGCGGCGACCTCGAGAAGCTCACGGGCAAGCAGGTCCAGCTGAACATCCTCGAGGTCAAGAACCCCGAGACGGATGCTCAGCTCGTGGCCCAGGCCGTCGCCGAGCAGCTCTCCTCCCGCGTCTCCTTCCGCCGTGCCATGCGCAAGAGCATGCAGTCGGCGATGAAGGCCGGCGCCAAGGGCATCAAGATCCAGTGCGGTGGCCGCCTCGGCGGCGCCGAGATGTCCCGCTCGGAGTTCTACCGCGAGGGCCGCGTGCCCCTGCACACGCTCCGCGCGAACGTGGACTACGGCTTCTTCGAGGCCAAGACGACCTTCGGCCGCATCGGTGTGAAGGTCTGGATCTACAAGGGCGACGTCAAGAACATCGCCGAGGTCCGCGCCGAGAACGCTGCCGCCCGTGCGGGTAACCGCCCGGCCCGCGGTGGCGGCTCCGACCGCCCGGCCCGTGGTGGCCGCGGTGGCGAGCGGCGCGGTCGCAAGCCGCAGCAGGCTGCCGGCGCCGAGGCCCCCAAGGCCGAGGCTCCCGCCGCCGCTCCGGCTGAGAGCACCGGAACGGAGGCCTGACCGTCATGCTGATCCCCCGTAGGGTCAAGCACCGCAAGCAGCACCACCCGAAGCGCAACGGTATGTCCAAGGGTGGGACGCAGGTTGCGTTCGGCGAGTACGGCATCCAGGCGCTGACCCCGGCCTACGTGACGAACCGCCAGATCGAGGCGGCTCGTATCGCGATGACCCGCCACATCAAGCGTGGCGGCAAGGTCTGGATCAACATCTACCCGGACCGTCCCCTCACCAAGAAGCCGGCCGAGACCCGCATGGGTTCCGGTAAGGGTTCGCCGGAGTGGTGGATCGCCAACGTCAAGCCCGGACGTGTCATGTTCGAGCTGTCGTACCCCAACGAGAAGATCGCCCGTGAGGCGCTCACGCGTGCGGCCCACAAGCTGCCGATGAAGTGCCGGATCGTCAAGCGCGAGGCAGGTGAAGCGTGATGTCGGCCGGTACCAAGGCGTCCGAGCTGCGCGAGCTGGGCAACGAGGAGCTTCTGGCGAAGCTCCGCGAGGCCAAGGAAGAGCTGTTCAACCTCCGCTTCCAGGCGGCGACGGGTCAGCTCGAGAACCACGGTCGGCTGAAGGCCGTCCGCAAGGACATCGCGCGGATCTACACCCTGATGCGTGAGCGCGAGCTGGGCATCGAGACGGTGGAGAGCGCCTGATGAGTGAGAACAACGTGACTGAGCAGACTGCAGAGGCCCGCGGCTTCCGCAAGACCCGTGAGGGTCTCGTCGTCAGCGACAAGATGGACAAGACCGTCGTCGTCGCCGTCGAGGACCGCGTCAAGCACGCGCTGTACGGCAAGGTCATCCGCCGTACGAACAAGCTCAAGGCCCACGACGAGCAGAACGCCGCGGGCGTCGGCGACCGCGTCCTCCTCATGGAGACCCGGCCGCTGTCCGCGACGAAGCGCTGGCGCGTCGTCGAGATCCTCGAGAAGGCCAAGTAATTCCTGCGGGCAAACCCGCAGGTCAGTTCCGCCAGGCTCGGCAGGGGCGCTCATGACTGAGGCCCCTGCCGGGAACCGGCAGACGATCAGGAGATAGACGTGATCCAGCAGGAGTCGCGACTGCGTGTCGCCGACAACACTGGTGCGAAGGAGATCCTTTGCATCCGTGTGCTCGGTGGCTCCGGTCGCCGCTACGCGGGCATCGGTGACGTCATCGTCGCCACCGTCAAGGACGCGATCCCCGGTGGCAACGTGAAGAAGGGTGACGTCGTCAAGGCGGTCATCGTTCGCACCGTCAAGGAGCGCCGCCGTCCGGACGGCTCGTACATCCGCTTCGACGAGAACGCCGCCGTCATTCTGAAGAACGACGGCGACCCTCGCGGCACCCGCATCTTCGGCCCGGTCGGCCGTGAGCTGCGCGAGAAGAAGTTCATGAAGATCATCTCGCTCGCGCCGGAGGTGCTGTAAGCATGAAGATCAAGAAGGGCGACCTGGTCCAGGTCATCACCGGTAAGGACAAGGGCAAGCAGGGCAAGGTCATCGCGGCCTACCCCCGCGAGGACCGTGTCCTGGTCGAGGGTGTCAACCGGGTCAAGAAGCACACCAAGGCCGGTCCGACCGCCAGCGGTTCCCAGGCCGGCGGCATCGTGACGACCGAGGCCCCCATCCACGTGTCCAACGTTCAGCTGGTCGTGGAGAAGGACGGTCAGAAGGTCGTCACGCGTGTCGGCTACCGCTTCGACGAAGAGGGCAACAAGATCCGCGTTGCCAAGCGGACGGGTGAGGACATCTGATGGCTACCACCACCACTCCGCGTCTGAAGCAGAAGTACCGTGAGGAGATCACGGGCAAGCTGCGTGACGAGTTCAAGTACGAGAACGTCATGCAGATCCCCGGTCTCGTCAAGATCGTGGTCAACATGGGTGTGGGCGACGCCGCTCGCGACTCCAAGCTGATCGAGGGCGCCATCCGCGACCTCACCACGATCACCGGCCAGAAGCCGCAGGTCACCAAGGCCCGTAAGTCCATCGCGCAGTTCAAGCTGCGTGAGGGTCAGCCGATCGGTGCCCACGTCACGCTCCGTGGCGACCGCATGTGGGAGTTCCTCGACCGCACCCTGTCGCTCGCGCTCCCGCGCATCCGCGACTTCCGCGGCCTGTCCCCCAAGCAGTTCGACGGCCGTGGCAACTACACCTTCGGTCTCACGGAGCAGGTCATGTTCCACGAGATCGACCA
>NZ_BNBF01000002.1:310103-312192 GCF_014654935.1 Streptomyces capoamus | reverse complement strand
GGACAAGATCGACCGTACCCGGGGCATGGACATCACCGTGGTCACCACGGCGACCAACGACGCTGAGGGCCGTGCGCTCCTTCGTCACCTCGGCTTCCCGTTCAAGGAGGCGTGAGCGAGATGGCGAAGAAGGCTCTGATTGCCAAGGCTGCTCGCAAGCCCAAGTTCGGTGTGCGTGGCTACACCCGCTGCCAGCGCTGCGGCCGTCCGCACTCCGTTTACCGCAAGTTCGGCCTCTGCCGCGTGTGCCTTCGTGAGATGGCTCACCGTGGCGAGCTGCCGGGCGTGACCAAGAGCTCCTGGTAATCCCTGCTTTTAGGGATTCCTGGACCTCTCGGTAAGCAACCGGGACGGCAGGGCCCGACCCCCCGCATGCCGTAGGCTAGTGGGGTTGGGCTCTGCCGCCCTGAACGACTTACTACGCCGTAGGTCCCCGCACCGCACCCGTCCCGTCTGCAGAAGTACGGGGAGAGGGATGGCGCATATAGGAAACCCCGGCGAGAAAGGCCACAGGCCAATTCATGACCATGACTGATCCGATCGCAGACATGCTTACGCGTCTGCGTAACGCGAACTCGGCATACCACGACTCCGTGACGATGCCGGCGTCGAAGATCAAGTCTCACATCGCGGAGATCCTCCAGCAGGAGGGCTTCATCACGGGCTGGAAGGTCGAGGACGCCGAGGTCGGCAAGAACCTCGTCCTGGAGCTGAAGTTCGGCCCCAACCGTGAGCGCTCCATCGCGGGCATCAAGCGGATCTCCAAGCCCGGTCTCCGGGTGTACGCGAAGTCCACCAACCTGCCGAAGGTGCTCGGCGGCCTGGGCGTGGCGATCATCTCCACGTCGCACGGGCTCCTCACCGACAAGCAGGCCGGCAAGAAGGGCGTGGGTGGGGAAGTCCTCGCCTACGTCTGGTAGCAGAAGGGAACGGAGGAAACAGCTATGTCGCGCATCGGCAAGCTCCCCATCGCGGTTCCCGCCGGCGTGGACGTCACCATCGACGGCCGTACGGTTTCGGTCAAGGGCCCCAAGGGCTCGCTGACCCACACCGTTGCCGCGCCGATCGACATCGCTAAGGGCGAGGACGGCACCCTCCAGGTGCTGCGCCCGAACGACGAGCGTCAGAGCAAGGCCCTGCACGGCCTCTCCCGCACGCTGGTGGCGAACATGATCACCGGCGTGACCCAGGGTTACGTGAAGAAGCTCGAGATCAGCGGTGTCGGTTACCGAGTGACCGCCAAGGGTTCGAACCTGGAGTTCGCTCTCGGTTACAGCCACCCGATCGTCGTCGAGGCCCCCGAGGGCATCACCTTCAAGGTGGAGACCCCGACCCGTTTCTCGGTCGAGGGCATCGACAAGCAGAAGGTCGGCGAGGTTGCGGCCAACATCCGCAAGCTGCGCAAGCCCGACCCGTACAAGGCCAAGGGCGTCAAGTACGAGGGCGAAGTCATCCGCCGCAAGGTCGGAAAGGCGGGTAAGTAAGCCATGGCATACGGGCAGAAGATCCTCAAGGGCGACGCCTACAAGCGCGCCGCGATCAAGCGCCGTCACATCCGGATCCGCAAGAACCTTTCCGGTACGGCGGAGCGTCCCCGTCTGGTCGTGACCCGCTCCAACCGCCACATCGTGGCGCAGGTGATCGACGACCTGAAGGGCCACACCCTGGCTTCGGCGTCCACTCTGGACAGCTCGATCCGCGGTGGCGAGGGCGACAAGTCCGCGCAGGCCAAGCAGGTCGGCGCCCTGGTCGCCGAGCGTGCCAAGGCCGCCGGTGTCGAGGCAGTCGTGTTCGACCGTGGTGGCAACCAGTACGCCGGGCGCATCGCCGCCCTGGCGGACGCCGCCCGCGAAGCCGGGCTCAAGTTCTGAGCCGCTTGTAGCTAGCGGAAAGAGAGAGGTAATCCAATGGCTGGACCCCAGCGCCGCGGAAGCGGTGCCGGTGGCGGCGAGCGGCGGGACCGGAAGGGCCGTGACGGCGGCGCTGCTGCCGCCGAGAAGACCGCGTACGTTGAGCGTGTCGTCGCGATCAACCGCGTCGCCAAGGTTGTGAAGGGTGGTCGTCGCTTCAGCTTCACCGCGCTGGTCGT
>NZ_BNBF01000002.1:294252-310050 GCF_014654935.1 Streptomyces capoamus | reverse complement strand
GGTGGGCGACGGTGACGGCACCGTGGGTGTCGGTTACGGCAAGGCCAAGGAGGTGCCGGCCGCCATCGCCAAGGGTGTTGAGGAGGCCAAGAAGCACTTCTTCAAGGTCCCCCGTATCCAGGGCACCATCCCGCACCCGATCACGGGTGAGAAGGCTGCCGGCGTCGTTCTCCTCAAGCCGGCTTCGCCGGGTACCGGTGTTATCGCCGGTGGTCCCGTGCGTGCCGTCCTGGAGTGCGCCGGTATCCACGACGTGCTGTCGAAGTCGCTCGGCTCGTCGAACGCGATCAACATCGTGCACGCGACCGTGGAGGCCCTGAAGGGTCTGCAGCGTCCCGAGGAGATCGCGGCCCGCCGCGGTCTGCCGCTCGAGGACGTCGCTCCCGCGGCTCTGCTCCGTGCGCGTGCCGGGGCGGGTGTGTGATCATGGCGCAGCTCAAGATCACGCAGGTCAAGTCCTACATCGGCAGCAAGCAGAACCACCGTGACACCCTGCGCTCCCTTGGTCTCAAGGGCATCAACACGCAGGTCGTCAAGGAGGACCGCCCCGAGTTCCGCGGCATGGTGCACACCGTCCGCCACCTCGTGACGGTCGAGGAGGTCGACTGATCATGGCGGAGCAGAACCCGCTCAAGATCCACAACCTCCGTCCCGCCCCGGGCGCCAAGACCGCCAAGACCCGTGTCGGTCGTGGTGAGGCGTCGAAGGGTAAGACGGCCGGTCGTGGTACCAAGGGCACCAAGGCCCGTTACCAGGTTCCGGAGCGCTTCGAGGGTGGCCAGATGCCGCTCCACATGCGCCTCCCGAAGCTGAAGGGCTTCAAGAACCCGTTCAAGACCGAGTTCCAGGTCGTGAACCTCGACAAGCTGGCCGCGCTCTACCCCGAGGGTGGCGAGGTCACCGTCGAGGGTCTGGTGGCCAAGGGTGCCGTTCGCAAGAACAGCCTCGTCAAGGTCCTCGGCCAGGGCGAGATCTCCGTGGCGCTGCAGGTGAGGGTCGACGCCGTCTCCGGCTCCGCCAAGGAGAAGATCACCGCCGCCGGCGGTACGGTCACCGAGCTCGTCTGAGTCCTTCGGACGACGCCTCGATGACGTAGACGATCCCGACCGGGGATACCTCACAATGAGGTATCCCCGGTTGGTCGTTCCTAGGGGGGCAGTGTCGCCGGTAAGGTGGCCTGCACTGTTCTTTTTCGTATTCGTCGAACCTCAGACCGTCACCCTTGACGCAGTTGCGCGGGGGTCGCAGGAGGCACCGTGCTCACCGCGTTCGCCCGGGCGTTCAGGACGCCCGACCTGCGCAAGAAGCTGCTCTTCACGCTGGGCATCATCGTGGTCTACCGGGTCGGTACCCACATCCCGATCCCCGGCGTCAACTACCAGGCCGTCCAGAAGTGTGTGAACGAGGCGTCGGGCAATCAGGGCCTGTTCGGTCTCGTGAACATGTTCAGCGGTGGCGCGCTGCTGCAGATCACGATCTTCGCGCTCGGCATCATGCCGTACATCACGGCGAGCATCATCCTGCAGCTGCTGACCGTGGTGATCCCGCGTCTGGAGGCCCTGAAGAAGGAGGGCCAGGCCGGCACGGCGAAGATCACGCAGTACACCCGCTACCTGACCGTGGCGCTCGCCATCCTTCAGGGCACCGGCCTCGTCGCCACCGCCCGCAGCGGGGCCCTCTTCAACGGCTGCTCGGTCGCGTCGAGCATCGTTCCGGACCAGGCGATCTTCACGACGATCACCATGGTCATCTGCATGACCGCCGGTACGGCCGTCGTCATGTGGCTCGGTGAGCTGATCACCGACCGCGGCATCGGCAACGGCATGTCGATCCTGATGTTCATCTCGATCGCGGCGACCTTCCCGTCCGCGCTGTGGGCCATCAAGAAGCAGGGCACGCTGGCCGGCGGCTGGATCGAGTTCGGCACCGTCATCGCGGTGGGTCTGGTCATGGTCGCGCTCGTCGTCTTCGTCGAGCAGGCCCAGCGCCGCATCCCGGTGCAGTACGCGAAGCGCATGATCGGGCGCCGGTCCTACGGCGGTACGTCCACGTACATCCCGCTCAAGGTGAACCAGGCGGGTGTGATCCCTGTCATCTTCGCCTCCTCGCTGCTCTACATCCCGGCACTCGTGGCGCAGTTCGCGGGGGGCAAGTCGGGCTGGAAGACCTGGGTCGAGCAGAACCTGACCAAGGGCGACCACCCGATTTACATCGTTTCGTACTTCTTGCTCATCGTGTTCTTCGCGTTCTTCTACGTGGCGATCTCCTTCAACCCCGAGGAAGTCGCCGACAACATGAAGAAGTATGGTGGCTTCATCCCGGGCATCCGGGCTGGCCGACCGACCGCTGAGTACCTGAGCTACGTGCTCAACCGGATCACCTGGCCGGGTTCGCTGTATCTGGGTCTGATCGCTCTCGTACCGACAATGGCGTTGGTGGGCTTTGGGGCAAGCCAGAACTTCCCGTTCGGCGGGACCAGCATCCTCATCATCGTGGGTGTCGGCCTCGAGACGGTGAAGCAGATCGAGAGCCAGCTCCAGCAGCGCAATTACGAAGGGTTCCTCCGCTGATGCGTATCGTCCTCGTCGGGCCGCCGGGTGCCGGTAAGGGAACGCAAGCCGTCCGGCTCGCAGAGAAGCTGGCCATCCCGCACATCTCCACCGGTGACCTGTTCCGGGCCAACATCAGCCAGCAGACCGAGCTGGGCAAGCTCGCGAAGTCCTACATGGACGCCGGCAACCTCGTCCCCGACGAGGTGACCATCGCGATGGCCAAGGACCGGATGGAGCAGCCCGACGCGGAGAGCGGCTTCCTGCTGGACGGCTTCCCGCGCAACGTCTCGCAGGCCCAGGCGCTGGACGAGCTGCTGCAGACCGAGGGCATCACGCTGGACGCCGTCCTCGACCTGGAGGTACCCGAGGACGAGGTCGTCAAGCGCATCGCCGGCCGGCGCATCTGCCGCAACGACTCCTCCCACGTCTTCCACGTGTCGTACAGCAAGCCGAAGCAGGAGGACGTCTGCGACGTCTGCGGCGGCGAGCTGTACCAGCGCGACGACGACTCCGAGGAGACCGTGCGCAAGCGGCTGGAGGTCTACCACACGCAGACCGAGCCGATCATCGACTACTACAAGTCGCAGGGCCTGGTACGTACGATCTCCGCCCTGGGCCCGGTGGACGAGATCACGCAGCGGGCACTGGAGGCCCTCAAGCGCGAGAAGGCCGAGAACAAGTAGTCCCCGGTCCTTCCGGCCGCGGTGCCTGCCCGGGCGCCGCGGCCGTACTGTTGTACAGGTATCCCAGTCGACGTGAGTGACGGAGAGCGCAGGCCCCCATGGTGCAGATCAAGACCCCCGAGCAGATCGCGAAGATGCGGGCGGCGGGCCTGGTCGTAGCCGCCATCCACGCGGCCACGCGGGAGGCCGCGGTGCCGGGTGCCACCACGAAGGACCTGGACGAGGTGGCCCGCAAGGTGCTCGCCGAGCACGGCGCCAAGTCGAACTTCCTGGGCTACGGCGGCTTCCCCGCCACCATCTGCACCTCCGTGAACGACGTGGTCGTGCACGGCATCCCCTCCGACGACGTCGTCCTCAAGGACGGCGACATCATCTCCATCGACTGCGGCGCGATCGTCGACGGCTGGCACGGTGACGCGGCCTACACCGCCTTCGTCGGCTCCGGCCACTCCCCGGAGCTGATCGAGCTCTCCCGGGTGACGGAGGAGTCGATGTGGGCCGGCATCGCGGCCATGAAGCAGGGCAACCGCCTGGTGGACGTCTCCCGGGCGATCGAGACCTACATCCGCCGCCAGCCCAAGCCGGGCGGCGGCCGGTACGGGATCATCGAGGACTACGGCGGCCACGGCATCGGCACCGAGATGCACATGGACCCGCACCTGCTGAACTACGTCGACCGCCGGCGCGGCAAGGGTCCCAAGCTGGTCCCGGGCTTCTGCCTCGCGATTGAGCCGATGGTCTCCCTCGGCACCCCGCGCACGGAGGTCCTCTCCGACGACTGGACCGTCATCACGACGGACGGCACCTGGTCCTCCCACTGGGAGCACTCGGTCGCCCTGACGGAGCAGGGCCCCCTGGTCCTCACCGCCCCCGACGGCGGCAGGGCCAAGCTCGCCGAGTACGGCGTGACGACTGCGCCGGACCCGCTCGCATAGGGATCACCCCGATGGGGCAGACTTCCTCGATTCGCCTTTCCGGGTGCGCCGACGTAGACTGACTCGTCGGCTCTCGTGCACCCGCATGTCCGCATGCGCCCGTGAGGGAAAAGTGCCGGAGTCGATCAAGGTAGTCGATTCGAAGGGCGAAGCGTGGCCAAGAAGCAAGGTGCCATCGAGATCGAGGGCACTGTCGTCGAGTCTCTGCCGAACGCCATGTTCAAGGTTGAGCTCCAGAACGGTCACCAGGTCCTGGCACACATCAGCGGCAAGATGCGTATGCACTACATCCGCATCCTCCCTGACGACCGGGTCGTGGTGGAGCTGTCTCCGTACGACCTGACGCGTGGCCGGATCGTCTACCGGTACAAGTAGATCTTGCCCGCGCCCCGGGCCCGCCCGGTGCGATGGCACTGACCCGGAGAACCTCACCCCATGAAGGTCAAGCCGAGCGTCAAGAAGATCTGCGACAAGTGCAGGGTGATCCGCCGTCACGGCCGGGTCATGGTCATCTGCGAGAACCCGCGCCACAAGCAGCGCCAGGGCTGACGCACGACCATCACCCTCTGCACCTCTATCGCAGAGATTCGCGCGACGCGAGCTGAATATGTTCATACGCAGAGCCCGAGCCATCCAGCTCGACACCCCCGGTTCGGAGGCCGGGGACCCGGTTCGTACCTGGTACGGCGGCCGGGAGCCGGTTCTGTGGAAGACCTCCGAAGATTCACCAGGAGCCATTGAATGGCACGCGTTTCCGGTGTCGACATCCCGCGCGACAAGCGCGTGGAGATCGCCCTCACCTACGTGTTCGGCATCGGCCGGACCCTCTCGAAGGAGACGCTGGCTGCGACCGGCGTCGACCCGAACACCCGCGTTCGTGACCTCTCCGAAGAGCAGCTGGTCGCGATCCGCGAGTACGTCGACAACAACATCAAGACCGAGGGTGACCTCCGTCGCGAGATCCAGGCCGACATCCGCCGCAAGGTCGAGATCGGTACCTACCAGGGTCTCCGTCACCGTCGCGGTCTGCCCGTCCGCGGTCAGCGCACCAGCACCAACGCCCGTACCCGCAAGGGTCCGCGTCGCGCCATCGCCGGCAAGAAGAAGCCGGGCAAGAAGTAGTCCGCAGCGGACACCTGTCCACGGTCTTCGCTGTAGGACCGACCACCTCCCGTAGGAGTTAGTAGATGCCCCCCAAGGGTCGTCAGGGCGCTGCCAAGAAGGTGCGCCGCAAGGAAAAGAAGAACGTCGCTCACGGCCACGCGCACATCAAGAGCACGTTCAACAACACGATCGTCTCCATCACGGACCCGTCCGGCAACGTGATCTCCTGGGCCTCCGCCGGCCACGTCGGCTTCAAGGGCTCCCGGAAGTCCACGCCGTTCGCCGCGCAGATGGCTGCCGAGTCGGCCGCCCGCCGCGCCCAGGAGCACGGCATGCGCAAGGTCGACGTGTTCGTGAAGGGTCCGGGTTCCGGTCGTGAGACCGCGATCCGTTCGCTGCAGGCCACGGGCCTCGAGGTCGGCTCCATCCAGGACGTCACCCCGACCCCGCACAACGGCTGCCGCCCGCCGAAGCGCCGCCGCGTCTGACGCACCGGTCGCTTCAGGGTTTTCCGGGCGGTACGGCCCCGTGCAACGGGCCGTATCGCCCGTACCCTTGCAGTACCCGCACTTCTCACGGGTGCGGTTTCCGTCGGACGTCAAATAGCGGGCGTCCACGAAAGAAGGATCTGATCCACACATGCTGATCGCTCAGCGTCCCTCGTTGACCGAAGAGGTCGTCGACGAGTTCCGCTCCCGGTTCGTGATCGAGCCGCTGGAGCCGGGCTTCGGCTACACCCTCGGCAACTCCCTTCGCCGTACCCTCCTCTCCTCGATCCCCGGTGCCGCTGTCACCAGCATCCGGATCGACGGCGTGCTGCACGAGTTCACCACCGTGCCGGGCGTCAAGGAGGACGTCACCGACCTGATCCTCAACATCAAGCAGCTGGTCGTCTCCTCGGAGCACGACGAGCCGGTCGTGATGTACCTGCGCAAGCAGGGTCCGGGTCTGGTCACCGCCGCCGACATCGCGCCCCCGGCCGGTGTCGAGGTGCACAACCCCGACCTCGTCCTCGCCACGCTCAACGGCAAGGGCAAGCTGGAGATGGAGCTGACCGTCGAGCGCGGTCGCGGCTACGTCTCCGCCGTGCAGAACAAGCAGGTGGGCCAGGAGATCGGCCGTATCCCGGTCGACTCCATCTACTCGCCGGTTCTCAAGGTCACGTACAAGGTCGAGGCCACGCGTGTCGAGCAGCGCACCGACTTCGACAAGCTGATCGTCGACGTCGAGACCAAGCAGGCGATGCGTCCGCGTGACGCCATGGCCTCCGCGGGCAAGACGCTGGTCGAGCTGTTCGGTCTCGCCCGCGAGCTGAACATCGACGCCGAGGGCATCGACATGGGTCCGTCCCCGACGGACGCCGCCCTCGCCGCCGACCTGGCGCTGCCGATCGAGGAGCTGGAGCTCACCGTTCGGTCGTACAACTGCCTCAAGCGTGAGGGCATCCACTCCGTGGGTGAGCTGGTCGCGCGCTCCGAGGCCGACCTCCTCGACATTCGCAACTTCGGTGCGAAGTCCATCGACGAGGTCAAGGCGAAGCTTGCCGGCATGGGCCTGGCCCTGAAGGACAGCCCGCCCGGATTCGACCCCACGGCCGCTGCCGACGCCTTCGGCGCCGACGACGACGCGGACGCGGGTTTCGTGGAGACCGAGCAGTACTGACCGTACTGACCGGTCGTTGCCGGTGAGCATCCGCTCATCGGGTTCCTGACCCCGGTACCTGACACGGCCGGGGCAGACACACAGGAGAAAGAACATGCCGAAGCCCACCAAGGGTGCCCGTCTGGGCGGCAGCGCCGCGCACGAGAAGCTGCTCCTCGCGAACCTGGCGAAGAGCCTCTTCGAGCACGGCCGCATCACCACCACCGAGGCGAAGGCGCGCAAGCTGCGTCCGTACGCCGAGCGTCTGGTCACCAAGGCGAAGAAGGGCGACCTTCACAACCGCCGCCAGGTGCTCCAGGTCATCACGGACAAGAGCATCGTGCACACGCTCTTCACCGAGATCGGCCCGCGGTACGAGAACCGCCCGGGTGGTTACACCCGCATCACCAAGATCGGTAACCGCCGTGGCGACAACGCGCCCATGGCCGTCATCGAGCTGGTCGAGGCGCTGACCGTGGCGCAGGAGGCGACCGGCGAGGCCGAGGCCGCCACCAAGCGTGCGGTCAAGGAGGCCGAGGAGGCCAAGGCCCCCGAGGCGACCGAGGCTCCGGCCGAGGAGGCCGCTGCCGAGGAGTCCAAGGACGCGTAAGCGTTCTGCCCTCCAGGGCATCAGCGGGCCCGTTCCCTTCGAGGGGCGGGCCCGCTTTTTCGTACCTGAGAGGATGTGCGGGTGAGTGATGAAGTACAGCCCGGGCACGTCCGTCTCCGTCTCGACCTCTCCTACGACGGCACCGGCTTCCACGGCTGGGCCAAGCAGGCCGGCGGCCGGCGGACCGTGCAGGGTGAGATCGAGGACGCGCTGCGGACGGTCACCCGGTCACGGGAGACCTACGAGCTGACGGTCGCCGGGCGGACCGACGCCGGGGTGCACGCGCGCGGGCAGGTGGCCCACGTGGACCTGCCCGAGGGGGTGTGGCGCGAGCACCACGAGAAGCTGCTCAAGCGGCTCGCCGGCCGGCTGCCCAGGGACGTCCGGGTCTGGGCCCTGCGGGAGGCGCCGAGCGGGTTCAACGCGCGGTTCTCGGCCGTGTGGCGGCGGTACGCGTACCGGGTCACCGACAATCCCGGGGGAGTGGACCCGCTGCTGCGGGGCCACGTCCTGTGGCACGACTGGCCGCTCGACGTGGACG
This sequence comes from Streptomyces capoamus, assembly GCF_014654935.1. Classification (GTDB taxonomy): domain Bacteria; phylum Actinomycetota; class Actinomycetes; order Streptomycetales; family Streptomycetaceae; genus Streptomyces; species Streptomyces capoamus. The sequence goes on along the minus strand of NZ_BNBF01000002.1, from coordinate 301,984 downwards.
CCATGAACGAGGCGGCCCGGGCGCTGCTGGGCGAGCACGACTTCGCCGCCTACTGCAAGAGGCGCGAGGGCGCGACCACCATCCGCACGCTCCAGGAGCTGAGCCTGGTCCGGGGCGACGACGGCATCATCACCGCCACCGTGCGGGCGGACGCGTTCTGCCACAACATGGTGCGCTCGCTGATCGGGGCGCTGCTGTTCGTCGGGGACGGACACCGCGGGCCCGAGTGGCCCGGGAAGGTGCTGGCCGCGGGGGTGCGGGACTCCGCCGTGCACGTCGTACGGCCGCACGGGCTGACGCTGGAGGAGGTCGGCTATCCGGCCGACGAGCTGCTGGCGGCACGGAACAAGGAAGCCCGGAACAAGCGGTCGCTGCCCGGCGCCTCCGGCTGCGAAACCTGTTAGTTACGTTGCATTTCGCTGCACTTATGCCCCATGTCTGGACTTACCGGGTGTAACCGCCCTGGTCGACTCTTACGCCGTTCATACCTCTCGATTAGTGTGGCGCCTTCCGGCCGCATGTTCGACAGGGGTGGCCGGGTTGGCTGGGGGGTCGACGGGCCGTACGGGCCCGGGGTGGGACAACGGCATGACTTCAGTGGGTCCCGTGCGGACCGGGGGGCGTCGCGCGGCGCGCCGGAGCAGCGGGCGGCGGCGCGCGGGGCGCGGCGGGCGTCCCGTGCTCGGACTGCTGCCGCTGCCGCCGACGGACAAGGAGAAGTACTCCTACGCGCACCGCAACCTGTGGATCCTGACGGTCAGTTCGCTGATCAGTTTCTGCTGTCTGGTGACGAGCCAGTTCAAGCTGGCGCAGTCCACGCCGGTGCTGTGGATCTACACCCCGCTGCTGGTGTTCACGGTCGTCTACTACCTGGTCTCGCTCCGGGTGAACGGCTTCACCCGGGACTTCGACATCGCCCACCACCGGCGGCTGGTGCAGAACTGGCGGCCCGCGGCGTACCCGACCGTCGACGTGTTCCTGCCGGTGTGCGGCGAGCCCATCGAGGTGCTGCACAACACCTGGCGGCACGTGCGGGCGATGGCCGACCGGTACCCCGGGGTCTGCGTGCCGTTCGTGCTGGACGACGGCGCGAGCCCGGAGCTGGCGGCGATGGCCCGGGACTTCGGCTTCCGGTACGGCACCCGGGAGAACCGGGGCTGGTTCAAGAAGGCCGGCAACCTGCACTTCGGCTTCGGCCGGTCCGACGGCGAGTACATCCTCATCCTCGACGCCGACTTCACCCCGCGGGCCGACCTGCTGGAGGAACTGCTGCCGTACCTGGACGACGATCCGCGGATCGGCATCGTCCAGTCCCCGCAGTACTTCCGGGTGCTCGACTCGCAGAACTGGATCGAGCGGGGCGCGGGCGCGGTGCAGGAGCTGTTCTACCGCTCCGTGCAGGTGGCCCGGCAGGGCAGTGACGGCGCCATCTGCGTCGGTTCCTGCGCGATCTACCGGCGGGCGGCGCTGGAGACCAACGGCGGTACCACGCTGATCGAGCACTCCGAGGACGTGCACACCGGCTTCGACCTGCGCGGGCTCGGCTGGGACCTGCGCAACGTACCGGTCGCCGTCTCCACCGGCGTGTGCCCGGACAACGCCGGCGCCTTCTTCAACCAGCAGTACCGCTGGTGCTCGGGCTCGATGAGCCTGCTGGGCAGCCGCAAGTTCTGGCAGGCGAGGATCCGGCTCTCCAGCCGGCTGTGCTACATGTCCGGGTTCTTCTACTACATCCACACCGCGCTGTTCACGTTCGCGGCCCCGGTCATCCCGATCGTGCTGCTGCTGATGATGCCGGAGAAGCTCAAGGTCGAGCACCTGCTCCTGGTGCTGCCCAGCATCCTTTACACCACGATCGTCTTCCCGATGTGGCACCGGGCGCCGTACCGCCTGGAGGCCTGGGCGGCCCGCATGATGTACGGCTGGGCGCACGTCTTCGCCATCTGGGACATCCTGCGCAAGAACCGCATGGGCTGGCAGCCGACCGGGTCCTCCGGCGCCAAGAAGAACAAGACCCGGCGTTTCTGGATCGGCATGTGGGTGTGGAGCGGGGGCACGGCGCTGGTCTGGGTCACCGCGGCGGTGTACCGGACGTTCACCATGAACGCCCCGGACTTCGCCCTGGTCCTGTCCTCCGGGCTGTTCTACGCGCTGGTCGTCGGCCGGGTCCTGGTGCAGCCGCGCGCGGGGGCGGAGGCCGCCTGATGCGACCGACGAAACGTTTCTCCCGAGGGTCTTCCGCCCGGGGCCGCGCCGCCCTGGCCGGCGTGCTCGCCGGCCTCCTCGCGCTCACCGGCTGCTCGCTGCTCGGCGACGACTCCGGCGGCTCGCCGCGCTCCGGCACCGGCACGGCGGTCCCGCACTCCACCGCGAGCGCCGACAAGGCCGTCCCCTACGACGTCACGCCCCTGCTGAAGCCCGCGAAGAAGTACTACGGCGTGGCCGTGCCCGGCGCCCCGACCTCGATGAAGAGCGTCGACGCGTACACCGGGATGACCGGCAAGCAGCCCAACCTGGTCGAGTACTACGCCGGCTGGGGCGACGGCTTCGACGCCACCGGGGTGCGCAACGCCTGGGCCGAGGGCGCGCTGACGCTGATGTCCTGGGAGCCCTTCGACACGCCGGTCGGCGACATCGCGGCGGGCAGGTCCGACCGGTACATCAAGGAGTACGCGACCGCCGTCCGCCGGCTGAACCTGCCCGTGGTGATCGACTTCGCTGACGAGTTCAACGGCCAGTGGGAGAAGTGGGGCACGGACCACGTGACCCCGGCCCAGTACGTGGCCGCCTGGCGGCACATCCACCAGACCTTCGTGGACGCCGGTGCCACCAACGTCATCTGGGCCTGGTCGCCCAACATCGTCAACCCGGTGCGGAACGTGAAGCTGGAGCCGTACTACCCGGGCGACGCCTACGTCGACTGGATCGGCCTGATCGGCTACTTCACCACCGGCTCCGACAACGCCTTCGACAGCGTCTTCGGACTCACCCGCGACCGGATCCGCACCTTCACCAAGAAGCCGTTCCTGCTGCTGGAGACCGCCGCCATGGCCGGCGAGCGGCGCCGCGCCGACATCCGCAACCTGTTCGCGGGCGTCGCCGCCGACGACGACATGCTCGGCTTCGTCTGGTTCAACCACAAGAAGCGCGCCGACTGGCGGCTGGAGGCCAGCCCGCTGGCGCTGAAGGAATTCAAGCGCCTGGCAGCCGACGACCGGTTCGGCTTCGACGTACGGAAGCCGTCATGACCTCACGACCGCAGTACTACACCCCTGAGCCGTACGACCCGTACGCCGACGACGAGCCGCAGGGCGGCTGGTTCAACTCCGACGGCTACATCCCGAGCCAGCCGCAGGGCTACGACGTCCCCCAGGCGTACGAGGCCCCCCAGGCGTACGAGGTCCCCCAGGCGTACGAGGTGCCCCAGGGGTACGGCAGCCCCGAGGGGTACGACTACGACCCCCGGACCTACCCGTACCAGCAGCCGGCCGACCAGCCGACCTTCGCCCTGCAGACCGTGCCGGAGGCGGAGGCGGAGGCGGAGGCGGCCGAGCCCGGGTACCACGTGCCTGCGACCCCCGAGGTCGGCTGGGACATGGCCGCCAGCCGGCGGCGGGCCTGGGTCAGCCGGGCCGTGCTGCTGTTCGTGCTGGCCGTCCAGGCGGTGCTCTCGCTGCGCCTGGCCAACTCGGCGTTCCAGGACGAGGCCCTGTACCTGTCGGCCGGCCACGCCGAGCTGCAGCACCTGCTGCACGGCACCCCGCTGCCGGTGAACTACGCGGCGTACTTCTCCGGCTCGCCGCAGCTGTACCCGGTGCTCGCCGCCGCCGTCGACGACCGCTTCGGGCTCGCGGGGGCCCGCACCCTCAGCCTGGCCTTCATGCTGGGCACCACCGCGCTGCTGTACTCCTTCACCCGGCGGCTGTTCAACGAGCGGGCCGCGCTGGCCGGCGCCGCGCTCTTCGCCGTGGTCCAGTCGACCGTCGTCATGGGGTACTTCGCCACCTACGACGCCGCCGCCGTGTTCCTGCTGGCCCTGGCCACCTGGATCGTCGTCCGCACCGACCGGGCACCCGTGGCCGCCGTGCTGCTCGCCGCGCCCGTCGCCGTGCTCGCCGTCGGCGTGAAGTACGCCTCCGCGCTGTACCTGCCGACCATCGTCGTGCTCGCGCTGCTCACCGGCTGGCCGCACAAGGGCGGCAAGGCCTTCCTGCGGATGCTGCTGCTCGCGCTCGGCATCGGCGCCCTGCTGGCGGCCGGCATGTACGGCACCGACCTGCTGGCCGGTGTGCGCCAGACCACCACCGACCGCGACCACGGCTCCGACGGCGCCGCCTTCCTGCTGCAGCGGTCGGCCGAGTGGGGCGGGCTGATGTTCCTCACCGCCGTCGGCGGCGCGCTCTCCTACGTGCGGCGCAGCCGGATGAACGAGTCTCCGCTCGCCCAGCGGCTGGGCAACCCCGGCTGGCGCTGGCGGGCGCTGCTCGGCCTGCTGCTGTGCGGCACCGCCCTGCTGGCGCCCGCGTACCAGGTGCACCTGGGCACGGTGGTCTCGCTGTTCAAGCACGTCGGCTTCGGACTGCTCTTCGCCGCGCCGATGGCCGGCGTGGGCGTGACCCGGCTGATCGGCGCCCACTTCCGCTACCCCCAGCTCGGCATCATGCTGTGGACTGCGACGCTCTGCCTCGGCATCTCCCAGGCGGACTGGCGGTTCGGCGTCTGGCCCGACTCCGCGAAGATGATCCAGGTCATCGATTCCCACGTGGACCGCACGGGCCACTACATGGCGTCGACGCCCGAGGTCCCCGTCTACTACCTGCGCGAGAAGACCAGCCAGCGGCAGTGGCAGGGCGCGTTCGCGATGGAGTACACGGACCGCAAGGGCCGGCACCACGTCGGTGACGCCGGCTACCGGGCGGCGCTGCGCGACGGGGCGTACGACCTGATCGTCCTGGACGGGCTGACCAACCCGCGGGTGGACACCGTCGTCGCGGACGCCCTCAAGGGCAACGCGCACTACCGGCTCCTCGCCGACCTGCCGTTCCGCAACTCCAGCGGCACCGGGCACTACCGCATCTGGGTCAAGACCTCCTGACCGCGGCCTCCTGATCAGACGCACACGGGGAAAGAAGAGCAACGATGACGCACGACGTGACACCGGTCACCGTGGTGATGCCGACCTACAACGAGGCGGCGAACCTGCCGGGCATGGCCGAGGCGGTGCTCGCGCTGCCGCTGGACGGGCTCCACCTGAAGGTCGTCGACGACTCCAGCCCGGACGGCACCGGGCGGATCGCCGAGGAGCTGGCCGAGCGGTACAACCGGCCCGGCATGCGCCGGATGAGCGTGCTGCACCGCACCGGGAAGGACGGGCTGGGGCGGGCGTACGCGGCCGGCATGTCCGCCGCGCTGGAGGAGGGCGCCGCCTACGTCGTCCAGATGGACGCCGACGGCAGCCATCCGGTGGAGGCCGTGCCCCGCATGCTCCGGGCGGCCCTGGAGTGCGACGCCGGGCTGGTCGTCGGCAGCCGCTACGTCGAGGGCGGCTCGCTGGACGAGGCGTGGGGCGCGCACCGGGTGCTGCTGTCCCGCTTCGCCAACCGGTACGCGCGTGCCGTCCTCGGCACCGAGATCCGGGACATCACCGCCGGCTTCAACCTGTGGTCGGCGCCGACCCTGCGGGACGTGGACCTGTCGTCCCTGGACAGCGCGGGCTACAGCTTCCAGGTGGAGCTGAAGTACAAGGCCGTACGGGCCGGGCACCGGGCCGTGGAGATCCCCATCCGCTTCACCGAGCGGACGGAGGGTGAGTCCAAGATGACGCTGCGCACCCAGCTGGAGTCGGCGGTGATCCCGCTGCGGCTGCGGCTGAGGCGGCGCTAGCCGGGCTACCGGTTCGCGGCGGCCGAGGCCTGTGCCTGCCCGCGGCGGTTGATCTGGTTCGCGGTGAACTGGGCCAGGTCGTTGCCGGTGCGGAAGACCTTGGTGTCCTTGGTGGTGACGTTCTTGCCGCTGGTGAAGCCGGAGATCGTGAAGTAGGCGTAGCGGCCGTAGGCGTTGCGGGTGGAGCGGCAGAACGCGCCGGCGCAGAACGGCTTGACGCCCTTGCCGAACAGCGAGCGCACGATGCTCCGGTCGTCGGTCTGCGCCTTGGCCTTCGTGGCCTGGGCCGCGGTGTCGAACACGGCGACGCCGACGGTGACCGCGATGCCGCCGTTGCTGTAGGTGGTGCGCATCAGGCGGGTGCAGCCGTTGGCGGTGAGGATCTTGGGCAGGGTGCCGCCCGCGGCGGAGGCGCAGCTCGTGGTGTCGGCCGTCAGGCCCTTCTTGTACACCGTGCCGCTCATGGTGAGCTGCTTGCCCGGGAACAGGGTGTCCGGGCCGAGCGGGGCGGTGTCCTTCTTGGCGCTCGATATGAAGTCCGCGGGGTTCAGCGGCGGCGGGGCGCTGGTGGGCGCGAAGGACGGCGTCGCACTGCCGGAGCCCGGGATGGAGGCGCTGGCGGGCAGGGCGCTGGGGCCGGCCTGCGGATCACCGCCGTTCGCGGAGACGACGGCCATGGCGACCGCGGTGCCTATCGCGACCGTGGCGAGCCCGCCGCCGGCTATGAACAGCACCCTGCGGCGCTTGTTGCGCGTCTCCGAGGCCTCGGCGAGCGCGGCCCAGTCCGGCGAGCCGTCGTCGGCTCCGCTGGTCCACGGCTGCTGCGATTGCGGTTTCCAGGGATCCCACTGAGACTGGGGTCCCCCCTGCCCGTGATTCATGGGGCGCATCTTAGACGGGGGGCCGGAGGTGCGGGGTCCGTCCACCGGCCTGCCTCGTTTTGACCCGTCCGGGGGCCGCCCGGTAACCTACTTCTTCGTTGTGTATTGGCTTGCTCATTCTCACGGGACGGGCCCTTACACCGGTCCACCGGGCCGATGACCAGCGACCCCACGTACGCGGTATGCGTCGCCGCAGTGGGTGAGGGCTGTCGTGATCGTTTCGGTGACCTTGTTTAGGACCATTCACTCGAAGCGAAGGCTACGAACCGTGCGTACGTACAGCCCCAAGCCCGGCGATGTGACGCGCCAGTGGCACGTCATCGACGCTCAGGACGTTGTCCTGGGTCGTCTCGCCACCACTGCTGCGACCCTCCTGCGGGGCAAGCACAAGCCGATCTACGCGCCGCACGTCGACGCTGGTGACTTCGTCATCATCATCAACGCCGACAAGGTGCACCTGTCCGGCAACAAGCGGACCCAGAAGATGGCGTACCGCCACTCCGGCTACCCGGGTGGTCTGCGCTCCGTCCGCTACGACGAGCTGCTGGCGAAGAACCCCGAGAAGGCCATCGAGAAGGCCGTCAAGGGCATGCTCCCCAAGAACACCCTGGGCCGTCAGATGCTCACCAAGCTGAAGGTCTACTCGGGCGACCAGCACCCGCACGCTGCCCAGCAGCCGGTGCCGTTCGAGATCACCCAGGTCGCGCAGTAAGTCCGGCCACCCCCTAAGACTGAACAGAATCTGAGGAGTATCGTGGCCGAGACCACTGCCGAGCAGCCGCTCGAAGAGCTTGACATCGACAGCTACACCACCGAGTCCGAGGTCCCCGTCGAGGGTGAGTACACCTCGGAGTCCCTGGCCTCCCGCTTCGGCGAGCCCCAGCCGGCCGCCGGCCTGGGCCGCCGCAAGAACGCCATCGCCCGCGTCCGGATCGTCCCGGGCACCGGCAAGTGGAAGATCAACGGTC
>NZ_BNBF01000002.1:291640-294208 GCF_014654935.1 Streptomyces capoamus | reverse complement strand
GCACCCTCGAGGACTACTTCCCGAACAAGGTGCACCAGCAGGAAGTGAACGAGCCCTTCAAGGTGCTCGAGCTCGAGGGTCGTTACGACGTCATCGCCCGCATCGCCGGTGGCGGTGTCTCCGGCCAGGCCGGTGCGCTCCGTCTCGGTGTCGCCCGCGCGCTGAACGAGGCCGACGTCGACAACAACCGCGGCCCGCTGAAGAAGGCCGGCTTCCTGCGCCGCGACGACCGTGCGGTCGAGCGGAAGAAGGCCGGTCTGAAGAAGGCCCGCAAGGCTCCGCAGTACAGCAAGCGCTAATCAAGAGCTGCCTGCTCGTACTCCGAACGCCCCGGCGGCACGCCACATGTGCCCCCGGGGCGTTCGCTTATCCGAGCCAAGGGCGTATAACGACACAAGACGCTCAAAGGCTCGTGTGATCGCATGTTTGCTCGACAGGTTCCTCGGGAGGACAAGTGGGACGACTCTTCGGTACGGACGGCGTGCGCGGTGTCGCCAACGCGGATCTGACGGCCGAGATGGCGCTCGGCCTGTCCGTCGCCGCGGCGCACGTGCTGGCCGAGGCGGGTACCTTCGAGGGCCACAAGCCGACGGCGGTGGTCGGACGGGACCCGCGCGCGTCCGGGGAGTTCCTGGAGGCGGCGGTGGTCGCGGGCCTGGCGAGCGCGGGCGTGGACGTGCTGCGCGTCGGCGTGCTGCCGACGCCCGCGGTGGCGCACCTGACCGGCGCGCTCGGCGCCGACCTCGGTGTGATGCTCTCCGCCAGCCACAACGCCATGCCGGACAACGGCATCAAGTTCTTCGCCCGCGGCGGCCGGAAACTCGCCGACGAGCTGGAGGACCGGATCGAGGCGGTCTACGATTCCCACCGGCACGGTGAGCCCTGGCAGCGCCCGACCGGCGCCGGGGTCGGCCGCGTCCGGTCCTACGCGGAGGGCTTCGAGCAGTACGTCGCCCACCTCCTGTCGGTCCTGCCCAACCGGCTCGACGGGCTGAAGATCGTCCTGGACGAAGCGCACGGCGCGGCCTCGGGGGTCTCGCCGGAGGCGTTCGCCCGGGCCGGCGCCCAGGTCGTCACGATCGGCGCCGAGCCGGACGGCCTCAACATCAACGACGGCTGCGGCTCGACCCACCTGGACCAGCTCAAGGCCGCGGTCCTTGAGCACGGCGCGGACCTCGGCATCGCGCACGACGGCGACGCCGACCGCTGCCTGGCCGTGGACCACACCGGTGAGGAGGTCGACGGCGACCAGATCCTCTCCGTGCTCGCGCTGGCGATGCGGGAGCGTTCCGCACTGCGCTCCGACACCGTCGTCGCGACCGTGATGTCCAACCTCGGCTTCAAGCTGGCCATGGAGCGCGAGGGCATCCGCCTCGTGCAGACCGCCGTCGGCGACCGGTACGTGCTGGAGGAGATGAAGGAGCACGGCTACGCCCTCGGGGGCGAGCAGTCCGGGCACGTCATCATCCTCGACCACGCGACCACCGGGGACGGCACGCTGACCGGCCTGCTGCTGGCGGCGCGGATCGCCGAGACCGGTCGTACGCTGCGGGACCTGGCCTCCGTCATGCAGCGGCTGCCGCAGGTCCTCATCAACGTGCCCGACGTGGACAAGTCCCGGGTGCGGACGTCCGTCGACCTCGCCGCCGCCGTCGCCGAGGCGGAGCGGGAGCTGGGGTCGACCGGACGGGTGCTGCTGCGGCCCTCCGGGACCGAGCCGCTGGTGCGGGTGATGGTCGAGGCCGCGGACATCGACCAGGCGCGGGCGGTCGCCGGGCGGCTGGCCGACGCCGTGAAGTCCGCGCTGGGATAGTTCCCCGCGCCCTCAGCCGAGGCGTCCGCGCTGCCCGGCCCAGAGGTGCTTCTGGGCCAGCAGCGTGAGCGTCCCCGCCAGGACGATGCCCAGCAGGTTCAGCAGGAGCTGGAGTGTCGAGCCGCTCGTCTGGGACATGTCGCCGTAGGCCAGCGCCACCGCCGCGTTGGCCGCGGCCGGGACCGTCGTCACCGAGATGGCCACGCCCACCAGGGCGCCCGACTTGGCCGAGGTCAGGGACAGCGTCCCGGCGATCCCGGCGAGCACGGCCACGACGAACGAGAACCAGTCCGGCGCGTAGATGAACCCGGTGTTCGGCCGGTCGGCCTCCAGCCGCGCCTTGCTGAACAGGCCCACCGCGTCCATCAGCAGGCCGAACCCCGAGGTCACGGCCATCGCCACCGCGAAGCCCACCAGCAGCGCGATCAGTGAGCGCCAGGCCAGGCGCGGCCGGCGCCGGACCACGGCCGTGCAGATCCCGGCGAGCGGTCCGAACTCGGGTCCCACCGCCATCGCGCCCACGATCAGGATCGCGTTGTCCAGCACCACGCCGCAGGCCGCGATCATCGTGGCCAGGGTGATGAAGGCCACGTAGGTGAACGACAGCGTCGACTCCTCGTGGGTGGCCTCGGTCAGCCCCTCCCACAGCACCGCGTCCGCGCCCTCGCCCGGCGCCCGGGCCTCGGCCTCGTCGGCGCGTCGGGACAGCGAGAGGTCGATGGTCCCGACGGCGATCGAACCGGTGTCGTCCAGGC
>NZ_BNBF01000002.1:271937-291604 GCF_014654935.1 Streptomyces capoamus | reverse complement strand
CCAGCCGCCGCAGTCCGGCGATGAGTTCGTCGCCCGCCTCGCGGGCCACGTCGCACAGGACGAGGTCGCCGGCGGGGTCACGGGCGGCGCCCGGCAGGACGACGAGGTGGGTGGTGCCGACCGTCTTGTCGATCAGACGGACCACCTCGTCGGTCCGCTCGACCGGGGTGATCAGGCGCAGATGCAGCATGGCGCCCATCCAACAGGGTCCGCTACAGCTTGCGCAGCCGCAGCCGCTGCACCTTGTGGTCCGGGCCCTTGCGCAGGATGAGGGTGGCCCGGCCGCGGGTCGGGGCGATGTTCTCCACCAGGTTGGGCTTGTTGATGGTCCGCCACAGCGTGCGGGCGTAGTCGAGGGCCTCCTCCTCGGAGACCTGGGTGTACTTGCGGAAGTACGAGTTCGGGTCCTGGAAGGCGGTCCGGCGCAGCTTCCGGAAGCGGCTGAGGTACCAGCGCTCGATGTCCTCGGCGCTCGCGTCGACGTACACGCTGAAGTCGAAGTAGTCGGCGAGACCGACCCGGGTGCGGCCGTCCTTGCCGGGCAGGGCGGGCTGGAGGACGTTCAGGCCCTCCACGATCAGGATGTCCGGGCGGCGGACGGTGAGCTTCTCGTCCGGCACGATGTCGTAGATGAGGTGGGAGTAGACCGGCGCGGACACCTCGCCCTTGCCGGCCTTGACGTCGGCGACGAAACGGGTCAGGGCCCGGCGGTCGTAGGACTCGGGGAAGCCCTTGCGGGACATCAGGCCGCGGGCCTCCAGCTCCCGGGTGGGCAGCAGGAAGCCGTCCGTCGTGACCAGTTCCACGCGCGGGTGCTCGGGCCAGCGCGAGAGCAGGGCCTGCAGCAGCCGGGCCACCGTGGACTTGCCCACGGCCACGGAGCCGGCGACCCCTATGACGAACGGCGTGCCCGACTGGGAGCCCTGTTCGCCCAGGAAGGTGTTGAGCGCGCCCCTGAGACCGTCCGTGGCGCCGACGTAGAGGTTGAGGAGCCGGGAGAGCGGCAGGTAGATGTCCCGCACCTCGTCGAGGTCGATGACGTCACCCAGACCGCGGAGCTTCTCCACCTCCTCGGCGGTGAGCGGCAGCGGCGTCTTGTCGCGCAGCGCGCTCCACTCGGCGCGGGTGAGATCGACGTAGGGAGTCGCCTCCGGCCTGTGCCGGTGGGCGCTCCGGGGCATCGAGGAGACCGGTGAGATCACAGTCCATTGTTAACGGAGTTTGAACGGGACGGCGGGTGGGGTCCGTCACGCGCGCGGCCGGCTCCGCCGGGACCTTCGTACGGTGGTGGGAATTTCCGAATCCGGGCAGGCGGAGGCCTTTTCCGAACGCCGTGGAACCGTAGGCTGCCGCTCATGTGCGGAATCGTGGGATACGTAGGGTCGCAGTCGGCGCTCGAGGTCGTGACGGCCGGGCTGAAGCGGCTGGAGTACCGGGGGTACGACTCGGCGGGTGTCGCCGTGCTGGCGGACGGCGGGCTGGCCGCCGCCAAGAAGGCCGGGAAGCTGGTCAACCTGGAGAAGGAACTGGTCGACCGGCCGCTGCCGGCCGGCTCGACCGCCATCGGCCACACGCGCTGGGCCACGCACGGCGGTCCCACGGACGGCAACGCGCACCCGCACCTCGACAACGCGGGCCGGGTCGCCGTCGTCCACAACGGCATCATCGAGAACTTCGCCGTCCTGCGCGCGGAACTGGCCGAGCGCGGCCACGAGCTGACCTCCGAGACGGACACCGAGGTCGTCGCCCACCTGCTCGCCGAGGAGTTCTCCTCCTGCGCCGACCTCGCCGAGGCGATGCGCCTGGTGTGCCGGCGGCTGGAGGGCGCGTTCACGCTGGTCGCGGTGCACGCCGACGAACCGGACGTGGTGGTCGGCGCCCGCCGCAACTCGCCGCTGGTGGTGGGCGTCGGGGAGGGCGAGGCGTTCCTGGCGTCCGACGTCGCCGCGTTCATCGAGCACACGCGTTCCGCGGTCGAACTGGGCCAGGACCAGGTGGTGGAGCTGCGCCGGGACGGCGTCACCGTGACGGGCTTCGACGGCCGCCCGGCCGAGGTCCGCTCCTACCACGTGGACTGGGACGCCTCCGCCGCCGAAAAGGGCGGCTACGACTACTTCATGCTCAAGGAGATCGCCGAGCAGCCGAAGGCGGTCGCCGACACCCTGCTCGGCCGCATCGACCCGTCCGGCTCGCTCACCCTGGACGAGGTGCGGATCAGCCCCTCGGAACTGCGCGAGATCGACAAGGTCGTCATCGTCGCCTGCGGTACGGCCTTCCACGCCGGCCTGATCGCCAAGTACGCCATCGAGCACTGGACGCGGATCCCCTGCGAGGTGGAGCTGGCCAGCGAGTTCCGCTACCGCGACCCGATCCTGGACGGGCGGTCGCTGGTGATCGCCATTTCCCAGTCGGGCGAGACCATGGACACCCTGATGGCGCTCCGGCACGCCCGCGAGCAGGGTTCCAAGGTGCTGGCGATCTGCAACACCAACGGCTCGACGATCCCCCGCGAGTCCGACGCGGTGCTGTACACGCACGCGGGCCCCGAGGTCGCCGTCGCCTCGACCAAGGCGTTCCTCACCCAGCTGGTCGCCTGCTACCTGGTCGCCCTGTACCTGGGCCAGGTGCGCGGCACCAAGTGGGGCGACGAGATCCAGGCGGTGATCAAGGACCTGTCCCGGATCTCGGAGGAGGTCGAGCGGGTCCTGGAGACCATGGAGCCGGTCCGGGCGCTGGCGCGGACCCTCGCCGCGAAGAACACCGTGCTGTTCCTCGGCCGGCACGTGGGCTACCCGGTGGCCCTGGAAGGCGCGCTCAAGCTGAAGGAACTGGCGTACATGCACGCCGAGGGCTTCGCCGCGGGCGAGCTGAAGCACGGTCCGATCGCGCTGATCGAGGAGGACGTGCCGGTGGTCGTCGTCGTACCGTCCCCGCGCGGCCGGTCGGTGATCCACGACAAGATCGTCTCCAACATCCAGGAGATCCGGGCCCGGGGCGCGCGCACCATCGTGATCGCGGAGGAGGGCGACGAGACGGTCGTCCCGTACGCCGACCACCTGATCCGGATCCCGGCCACCCCGACGCTGCTCCAGCCGCTGGTGGCCACCGTTCCGCTCCAGGTCTTCGCGTGCGAACTGGCGACGGCGCGCGGCAACGAGGTGGACCAGCCGAGGAACCTGGCCAAGTCCGTCACGGTGGAATGAGCGGGAGGGGCGAACGGCCGGCCGCCGTCCGCCCCCCGCCTCATCGGTACGGCCCTGACCGGCGCCGTCGCCACCGCCGGCACCGCTTCCGCGGCCACCCTGCCGAGGGACTGCAACAAGGCGATCATCAACGTCAAGGCCAAGCAGACCGTCAACTCGTACACGGCCTGCGGCAAGAAGAGCAACCTCTGGTACTACGGCGGCGACAAGAAGACCGGCTGGGTGCCGAAGACCTGCATCAACTGGTGACCGCCTGAACGGCGGACGGGAGCGGCGGACCCGGCCGGTCCGGGGGTTGTGCTCAGTGCACGGAGAAGCCGCCGTCCACGGGGATGGACTGGCCGGTGACGTAGGCGGAGGCGCCGCTCGCCAGGAACACCGCCGCGCCCGCGAAGTCCTCGGCGAGGCCGTTGCGGCCGATCAGCGTGCGCGCGGCCAGCGCCGCCACCCGCTCCGGGTCGGACTGCAGCCGCCGGTTGAGCGCGGTCAGCACGAAGCCCGGCACCAGGGTGTTGCAGGTGACCCCGTACGGCGACCAGGCCTCGGCCTGCGAGCGGGCCAGGGACTCCAGCGCGCCCTTGGAGACGCCGTAGGCGCCGCTGTCCACGAAGGCGCGGTGGGCCTGCTGGGAGGTGATGTGGATGATCCGCCCGAAGCCCCGCTCGGCCATGCCGGGTCCGAACCGCTGCCCCAGCAGAAAGGGTGCCTCCAGGTTCACCGCCATCGTGGCGTCCCACACGTCCTCGCCCAACTCGCCCAGTGGCGGCCGGAGGTTGATGCCGGCCGAGTTGACGAGGATGTCGGGCTCGCCGAAGACGGCCGCGGCCTCCTCGGCCGCCGCGCGCACGCCCTCCCGCGTTCCCAGGTCGCCCGAGACCCAGGCCGCGCGGCAGCCGTCCGCGGTCAACTCGTCCACTGTGTCGCCCAGTTGCTCCGGACCGCGGGCCACGACCACCACGCTCGCCCCGGCCCGCGCCAGCGCCCCCGCGACGGCCCGTCCGATACCGGAACTTCCGCCGGTCACCACGGCGGTGCGGCCGTCCAGGGAGAAGAGGTGGGAGAGGTAGGCGTGCGACGCGTTCATGCCGGAAGCCTAGAGCCGGTCCGCCGACGTGGTGTCGCCGGATCCCGGTGCGCCGGGGTCGTAGGGTGCTCGCCATGAGCATCATCGGGGTGGGCATCGACGTCGCCGAGATCGACCGGTTCCGGGCGTCCCTGGAGCGGACGCCGGGGCTGGCCGACCGGTTGTTCGTGACGCGTGAACTGCTGCTGCCCAGCGGGGACCGGCGCGGCATCGCCTCGCTCGCGGCCCGGTTCGCCGCCAAGGAGGCGCTGGCGAAGGCGCTGGGCGCGCCGCCCGGGCTGCAGTGGACCGATGCCGAGGTGTTCGTGGAGGACAGCGGGCAGCCGCGGCTCAGGGTGAAGGGCACCGTGGCCGCGCGGGCGGCGGAGCTGGGCGTGCGGGCCTGGCACGTGTCGCTCAGTCATGACGCGGGCGTGGCCTCGGCGGTGGTGATCGCCGAGGGCTGACCGGTCCGCGGCCCCGGGTGTGGGCGGTGGGGGTTCGGGGGCAGACTCGGTGCCATGCGTACTGCGTACAGCGTGGAGACGGTAAGGGCGGCCGAGCGGGCGCTGATGGCGGGACTGCCGGAGGGCGCGCTGATGCAGCGGGCCGCCGCCGGGCTGGCCGCCGCCTGCGCCGAACTGCTCGGGCGGGTGTACGGCAGCCGGGTGGTGCTGCTGGTCGGCAGCGGGGACAACGGCGGTGACGCCCTGTTCGCGGGGGCCCGGCTGGCCCGGCGCGGCGCCGGTGTGACGGCCGTGCTGCTGGCGCCCGAACGGGCCCACGCGGCGGGTCTCGCGGCGCTGCGGCGGGCGGGCGGCACGGTCGCCGCCGCGGACGTCGCCGAGGAACCGGTCCTGCGGGCCGACCTGGTCGTCGACGGGATCGTCGGGATCGGCGGCACGGGCGGACTGCGGCCGGACGCCGAGCGGCTGGCCGGGACGGTGGCGCGGTCCGGGGCCGCCGTGGTGGCCGTGGACCTGCCCAGCGGCGTCGACGCGGACACCGGCCGGGTGCGGGGTGCCGCGCTCCGGGCCGACCTCACCGTCACCTTCGGCGCGTACAAGCCCGGACTGCTGGTGGATCCCGCGCGGGAGTACGCCGGGGTGGTGCGGCTCGTCGACATCGGACTGCGGCCGTCGCCCGCCGGCGCCGAGCTGGAGGCGCTGCAACACGCCGACGTGGCACGGCTGCTGCCGGCGCCGGCGGCGGAGAGCGACAAGTACCGGCGGGGCGTCGTCGGGATCGCCGCGGGCTCGGCACGGTATCCGGGGGCCGCCGTGCTGGCGGTGTCCGGGGCGCTGCGGGGCGGGGCCGGGGCCGTGCGGTACGTCGGGCCGGCCGGGGCCGCGGTCGTCGCACGCTTCCCGGAGATCCTCGTCTCGGACGCCGGACCCGCCAAGGCCGGGCGGGTGCAGGCCTGGGTGGCCGGCCCCGGGGCCGGGGACGACGCGGGCGCGGTGGCCGAGGTGCTGGCGGCGGACGTGCCGGTGCTGCTGGACGCGGACGGGCTGCGACTGGCCGAGCGGGACGCGGTACGGCGGCGCACCGCGCCGACGCTGATGACCCCGCACGCCGGGGAGGCCGCCGCGCTGCTGGGGGTGCGGCGCGAGGAGGTCGAGGGGGCCCGGCTCGCGGCGGTGCGGGAACTGGCGGCGGCCTACCGGGCGACGGTGCTGCTGAAGGGGTCGACGACGCTGGTCGCCGGGGCGGACGGCGGACCGGTGCGGGTCAACGCCACGGGGACGCCGTGGCTCGCCACCGCCGGGAGCGGGGACGTGCTCTCGGGACTCGCCGGGTCGCTGCTGGCGGCGGGGCTGGGCGCGCTGGACGCGGGGAGCGTCGCCGCGTACCTGCACGGCCTGGCGGGCCGCCTCGCCGCCGACGGCGCCCCCGCGGGCGCCCATGACGTGGCGTCACACATCCCGCAGGCGTGGCGGAACGTACGGCGGTGAGCCGGCCGGCGCCGTCCGCCGGAGGGTGCCGGACGCGTCCGTGCGGGGGGCGGCGGCCCCCCGTCCCCGCCTGCCCGGGCGCCCGGAGGGGGCGGTGCCCGGGGGCCGCCGACGGCCTCTGAGACACTGGGGGCGCGATGAGTGAGACAGCAGCTGTGCCGACCGCCGCCCTGCGCGCCCGTGCCGAGATCGATCTGGGCGCCCTGCGCGCCAATGTGCGGGCCCTGCGCGCCCGGGCCGGGGACGCCGCCGTGATGGCCGTCGTCAAGTCCGACGCGTACGGCCACGGCGCGGTGCCGTGCGCCCGCGAGGCCCTCGCCGCGGGCGCGACCTGGCTCGGCACGGCCACGGCCGAGGAGGCCCTCGCGCTGCGCGCGGCCGGGCTGCCCGGCCGCATCCTGTGCTGGCTGTGGGTGCCGGGCGGCCCGTGGCGGCAGGCGATCGAGGCCGGCATCGACGTGTCGCTGAGCGGCATGTGGGCCCTGCGGGAGGCCGTGGCGGCCGCCCGGGAGGCGGGGCGCCCCGCGCGCGTGCAGCTCAAGGCCGACACCGGACTGGGACGCAACGGCTGCCAGCCCGGCGAGGACTGGGCGGACCTGGTCGCCGCGGCCCTGCGCGCCCAGGCCGAGGGCCTGGTCCGGATCACCGGACTGTGGTCGCACTTCGCGTGCGCCGACGAGCCGAGCCACCCGTCGATCGCCGCCCAGCTCGCCCGGTTCCGGGAGATGACGGCGTACGCCGAGGAGCGGGGCGTCCGGCCCGAGGTGCGGCACATCGCCAACTCGCCGGCCACCCTCACCCTGCCCGAGTCCCGCTTCGACCTGGTGCGCACGGGCATCGCCCTGTACGGCGTCTCGCCCAGCCCCGAGGTCGGCACCCCCGCGGACTTCGGGCTGCGCCCGGTGATGACGCTCAGCGCCTCGCTGGCCCTCGTCAAGCGCACCCCGGCCGGCCACGGCGTCAGCTACGGCCACCACTACGTCACCTCCGGCGACACCACCCTCGGCCTGGTACCGGTCGGTTACGCGGACGGTGTCCCGCGGCACGCCTCGGGCACCGGTCCGGTGCTGGTCGACGGCAAGTGGCGGACGGTCGCCGGGCGGGTGGCCATGGACCAGTTCGTCGTGGACCTGGGCGGCGACGAGCCCCCGGTGGGCAGCGAGGCGGTGCTGTTCGGGCCCGGTGACCGGGGTGAGCCCACCGCCGAGGACTGGGCCCAGGCCTGCGGCACGATCGCGTACGAGATCGTCACACGCATCGGAACGCGCGTTCCGCGCGTCTATGTGAACGGGCAAGAACTCGGGTAACCCGCCTGGGTGCGGCACCCCGCGTTCCCGGACGCACCGGTCACCTCCGTCGCAGCACAGCGCAGCGGTACCGTCCGTATCACCCGTCCAGGCGAACTGCAGTACGGCGAGGAGGAGCGGTACGTGAGCGAGAGCAGCGCGGAGGCCGTGGCGGACGTCGTGGCCTCGGCGGCCGCCGCCTCCGCCGCGGGGGCGGCCGGGAGCTGGCGCAGGGCGACCGGCATCGCCGGCGCCGCGATAGGCGTGCTCGCCGCGGGCGCGGCGGCCGGTGTCGCCGTCGAGCGGATGACGATGGGGCGCGGGATACGCAGGAAGGCACGGCTGGCGCTGGACTCGGCGGGCCCCTACGGCACCCTGCGCGGCACCCCCGGCAAGGCGTACGCCGACGACGGCACCGAGCTGTACTACGAGGTCGACGAGGTGGAGCCCGACACCGGCCCGGAGGTCTCCCCGCGCCGGCGCAGGCTCTTCGGCCGCAAGGCGCCCGCCCCGGTCACCGTCGTCTTCTGCCACGGCTACTGCCTCAACCAGGACTCCTGGCACTTCCAGCGGGCGGCGCTGCGCGGGGTCGTGCGCACCGTGCACTGGGACCAGCGCAGCCACGGCCGGTCCGGCCGGGGCGTGGCCCAGACCCGGGACCGGGCGCCCCTCACCATCGACCAGCTCGGCCGCGACCTCAAGGCCGTCCTGGACGCCGCCGCACCGGAGGGGCCGCTCGTCCTGGTCGGCCACTCCATGGGCGGGATGACCGTGATGGCCCTCGCCTCCGAGTACCCCGAGCTGATCCGGGACCGGGTCGTCGCCACCGCCCTCGTGGGCACGTCGTCCGGGCGGCTCGGCGAGGTCAACTTCGGGCTGCCGGTGGCCGGCGTCAACGCGGTGCGCCGGATCCTGCCCGGGGTGCTCAAGGCCCTCGGGCAGCAGGCGGAGCTGGTGGAGAAGGGGCGCCGGGCCACCGCCGACCTGTTCGCCGGGGTCATCAAGCGGTACTCGTTCGCCGGGCGGGACGTCGACCCGGCCGTGGAGCGGTTCGCCGAGCGCATGATCGAGTCCACCCCGATCGACGTGGTCGCCGAGTTCTACCCGGCCTTCACCGACCACGACAAGACCGAGGCGCTCGCCTGCTTCCAAGACATGCCGGTGCTCGTGCTGGCCGGCGTACGGGACCTGGTCACGCCCAGCGAGCACAGCGAGGCCATCGCCGGCCTGCTGCCCGACGCCGAACTGGTCCTCGTCCCGGACGCCGGGCACCTGGTGATGCTGGAGCACCCGGAAGTGGTCACCGACCGGCTCGCCGACCTGCTCACCCGCGCGGGCGCGGTGCCGGCAGGAGCTACGGTAAGTGGCTATGGAAGCACCAGCAGCACCGCACGACCCCGTTGAGACCCGGCTGACCGTCACCTCCCCGGACCAGATGGGGGAGCTGGGCCGCCGGCTGGCCGGACTGCTGCGCGCGGGCGACCTGGTGATGCTCACCGGGGAGCTGGGCGCGGGCAAGACCACGCTGACCCGCGGGCTCGGCGAGGGTCTGGGCGTGCGCGGCGCGGTCACCTCGCCGACCTTCGTGATCGCCCGGGTCCATCCGTCCCTCGGCGACGGCCCGCCCCTGGTGCACGTCGACGCCTACCGGCTCGGCGGCGGCCTGGACGAGATGGAGGACCTGGACCTCGACGTCTCGCTGCCCGACTCGGTGATCGTCGTGGAGTGGGGCGAGGGCAAGGTCGAGGAGCTGACCGAGGACCGGCTCCAGGTCGTCATCCACCGCGCGGTCGGCGACACCACGGACGAGGTGCGGCACGTGACGGTCACGGGCCTGGGCGAGCGCTGGTCCGGGGCCGGCCTGGAGACGCTGTCCGGCGGAGCGGCGCTGTCCGGCTGAGCGTGACGTGAGCCGGGGGGCACCCTCTAGCGGATCACGACGACCCGCACCCCGATCGTCGCGAACCTCCACATCGCGTCCCCGTCCGCCCGGCTCTCGCGGATGCCGCCCGTCTTCACGCTCGCGTCGGCCGTCGTGCCCGAGCCGTCGTCCACGGCCGCGCTGAACCCGACGGTCACCCCGTCCACGCTGGTGAACCGCACCACGTGCTCGATGGCGACGCCGTCGGTGCCGGTGGCCGCGTTGGTGCGCGAGGTCACCCAGTACGTGCCGGCCGGCGGGTCGACGCTGCCCGGGCGCACCGGGAAGGTGCGCTGCACCCGGTTCCCGGGGGACACCAGCCAGACCCGGTCGTCGTCCACCGAGTACACGACCCGTTCACCCGATCCGGAGCCGCCCGGCAACGCCGTCGGGTGGTGCCGGTCCCGGGGCGCCTTGGACGGGGCCGTCGCGTGCGCCGCCGGACCCGGGCCGGGGTGCGCCGGGGCGCTCGCCTGGGCCCGGTAGGTGAGGAAACCGACGGTCCCCAGCGCCGCCGCGGTGAGGCCGGCCACGATCGCCGAGCTGGTCCCTGCCACCTGCGCCCACCTCTGCCTCATCCGACTCATGTCATATGTCGTACTTCGTACCGACCGTAGCAGTCGGTGACCGTCCGTACGGGACGGCGATGCGCGAGCCGCGGGCGCCGTAGGCTGTTCGCGTGCTCTTGCTCGCTCTGGATACCGCAACGCCCGCCGTCACCGTCGCGCTGCACGACGGCACCGGCGTCATCGCCTCGTCGAGCCAGGTGGACGCGCGCCGGCACGGAGAGCTGCTGCTGCCGGCCGTCGACCGCGTCCTCACCGAGGCCGGCCTGAAACTGGACGCCGTCACCGGCATCGTCGTCGGTACCGGCCCCGGCCCCTACACCGGCCTGCGCGTCGGTCTGATGACCGCCGACACCTTCGGCCTGGCCCTCGGCGTCCCGGTGTACGGCCTGTGCACGCTGGACGGCCTCGCCCACGCCGCCGACATCGAGACGGGTCCCTTCGTGGTGGCGACCGACGCCCGCCGCAAGGAGGTCTACTGGGCCACCTACGCCGACTCCCGGACCCGGCTGACCGGCCCGGCCGTCGACCGCCCGGCCGACATCGCCGAGCAGGTCGCGGGCCTGCCCGCGGTCGGCGCCGGCGCGCTGCTCTACCCGGAGACGTTCCCGAACGCCCACGAGCCCGAGCACGTGTCCGCCGCCGCCCTCGCCTCGCTCGCCGCGCGGAAGCTGGCCGCGGGCGAGGAACTCCCCGCGCCCCGGCCGCAGTACCTGCGCCGGCCCGATGCCCAGGTCCCCAAGAACTACAAGGTGGTCACCCCCAAGTGACACAGCCGGAACTCCCCCGACTGCGCGAGATGCGCTGGTGGGACATCGACCCGGTCCTGGAGCTGGAGCGGGACCTGTTCCCCGAGGACGCCTGGTCCCGGGGCATGTTCTGGTCGGAGCTGGCCCATGCCCGGGGCGCCGGCGCCACCCGCCGCTACCTCGTCGCCGAGTCCGCCGACGGCCGGATCGTCGGGTACGCGGGCCTGGCCGCCGCCGGTGAGCCGGCCGACGTCCAGACCATCGCCGTCGCCCGCGACCACCAGGGCACCGGTCTCGGTGCCCGGCTGCTGACCGAGCTGCTGCGGGCGGCGACCGCGTTCGAGTGCCACGAGGTGATGCTCGAGTGCCGGGTCGACAACCTGCCCGCGCAGAAGCTCTACGAGCGCTTCGGCTTCGTCCCCATCGGCTTCCGGCGCGGCTACTACCAGCCGGGCAACGTGGACGCCCTGGTGATGCGCCTGACCACGGAACCCGGCAGCGGCTCCGCCGCGGGCTCCGCCCCCGTACAAGGAACCGATATCCATGACTGACGAACCTCTTGTCCTCGGCATCGAGACGTCCTGCGACGAGACCGGCGTCGGCATCGTCCGCGGCACCACCCTGCTGGCGGACGCCGTCGCCTCCAGCGTCGACGAGCACGCCCGCTTCGGCGGTGTCGTGCCCGAGGTGGCCTCCCGGGCGCACCTGGAGGCCATGGTCCCGACGATCGACCGCGCGCTGAAGGAGGCGGGGGTCAGCGCCCGGGACCTGGACGGCATCGCGGTCACCGCCGGGCCCGGCCTGGCCGGCGCCCTGCTCGTCGGCGTCTCGGCGGCCAAGGCGTACGCCTACGCCCTCGGCAAGCCCCTGTACGGCGTCAACCACCTCGCCTCGCACATCTGCGTGGACCAGCTGGAGCACGGCCCGCTGCCCGAGCCGACCATGGCCCTGCTGGTGAGCGGCGGCCACTCCTCGCTGCTGCTGTCGTCGGACATCACCTCCGACGTCCGCCCGATGGGCTCGACCATCGACGACGCGGCCGGCGAGGCCTTCGACAAGATCGCCCGCGTGCTGAACCTGGGCTTCCCCGGCGGCCCGGTCATCGACCGGTACGCGCGCGAGGGCGACCCGGGGGCGATCGCCTTCCCGCGCGGCCTGACCGGCCCGCGCGACCCGGCGTACGACTTCTCCTTCTCCGGCCTGAAGACCGCCGTGGCCCGCTGGATCGAGGCCAGGCGGGCGGCCGGCGAGGAGGTCCCCGTGCGGGACGTGGCCGCCTCCTTCCAGGAGGCCGTGGTCGACGTGCTCACCCGCAAGGCCGTCCGCGCCTGCAAGGACGAGGGCGTGGACCACCTGATGATCGGCGGCGGTGTGGCGGCCAACTCCCGGCTGCGCGCCCTCGCCCAGGAGCGCTGCGAGGCGGCCGGCATCCGGCTGCGCGTGCCGCGCCCCAAGCTGTGCACGGACAACGGCGCGATGGTGGCCGCGCTCGGCGCCGAGATGGTCGCCCGGAACCGGGCCGCCTCCGGCTGGGACCTGTCGGCCGACTCCTCCCTGCCGGTCACCGACCCGCACGTCCCGGGCCACGGCCACGACCACGTGCACGAGGTCAGCAAGGAGAACCTGTACTCGTGACGGTCGCGCTGATGTGGGAGGCCCGGGCCGCCGGGGGGCGGGGAGCCGACCTGCTCGCCTGGGTGCGGGAACAGCCGCTCGCCGGCGAGCCGTTGCGGCGCGAGACCTTCCGCGCGCCGCAGGACCGGGTGCTGGTCATCACGTGGTGGGACGCCCCGTACGACGCCCAGCTGCCCGAACTGCCCGAGCCCGGCCCCGAGTTGGTGACCCGGGCCGTGCACCGGTGGCGGTTCGAGGCGGTCGCGGACCACTGAGGTTGCGCGGGCCCCCCTCACCTGGGCTATGATCATCACACAGCGAACGGCCGGGAAACCGGCCCGGACGCAAGTGCGTTGGTGGTCCAAGGAAAGACGCCCCGCTTCCTGCGGGGAAATGCAGGTGCAAGGCCTGCCCGGCGCTCCACACGACACCCCGCCCCCGGGTCACCGGAGGCGGGGTGTCCGCGTTCTACGCCAGCACCTCGCACCGCAGCCGCCGTTCCGGCCCGACCACCCGCGTCGGCCCCGTCAGCCGCAGCCGCGCCCGGTGCCGTACCTCCGCGCTGGACGGGCCGAGGCGCAGTTCCAGAGCGCCGGGCTCCACCACCCGGGCGCCCGTGCGGTCCGTGAAGGACGACAGGTCCGCGTGGAAGCGGAAGGTGAGGCGGCGGGCGGCGCCCGGGTCCAGCTCCAGGCGCTGGTAGCCGATCAGGCGCACGTCCGGCCGGGTCACCGAGGCCACCGGGTCGTGCAGGTAGAGCTGGACGACCTCGGTGCCCGCCCGGTCCCCGGTGTTGCGGACCGTGAGGGAGAGGTCGTACGAGCCGTCCGTGCCGATGTCGGCCGCGGAGCCCACGAAGTCCTCCCAGGCGAACGCGGTGTACGAGCAGCCGTGCCCGAACGGGTACAGCGGGGTCGGGTCCAGGCTGCTGACCTCCCCGGCCAGGCCGAGCGGCGGCTGGAGGTAGGTCCAGGGCTGGCCGCCCGGCAGCCGCGGGACGCTCACCGGGAGCCGGCCGGAGGGGTTCACCCGGCCGGACAGCACCCCGGCGACCGCCGGGCCGCCCTCCTCGCCGGGGAAGAAGGCCTGCACCACCGCGCCCAGCCGGCCGTGCCAGCGGCCCAGGGCGTACGGGCGGCCGGTGAGCAGCACCAGGACCACCGGGACGCCGGTGGCGACCAGCGCGTCCAGCAGCTCGGCCTGCACGCCCGGCAGCCGCAGGTCGGTCGCGTCGCAGCCCTCGCCCGAGGTGCCGCGCCCGAACAGGCCCGCGCGGTCGCCGAGCACCGCCACGCACACGTCCGACTCCGCCGTCCGGGCCACCGCCTCCGCGAAGCCGGCGGTGTCCGGGTCCGCGACGCCGCAGCCCTCCGCGAACGTCACCTTGGCGTCCGGCAGTTCGCCGCGCAGGGCGTCCAGCACGGTGGGGATCTCGATGCCGGACGGGATGCCGGGGTGGTGGGTGAGGACGTGAGAGGGGAAGGAGTAGCAGCCGAGCATCGCCAGGGCGTCCGCCGCCCGCGGACCCACGACCGCGATCCGGGTGTCTGGGGCCAGCGGGAGCAGCCCGTCGGGGTTGTCCAGCAGCACCACCGACTCCTGCGCCAGACGCCCGGCCAGGGCCCGGTTCGCGGCCGAGTCCAGGTCGAGGGGGCCCTCCGGCTCCGGCCGCCAGTCCTCGTCCAGCAGGCCCAGCTCGCACTTCTGCAGCAGGACGCGGTGGGCCGCCCGGTCCACCAGCGACTCCGGGACCCGGCCCTCCCGCACGGCTGCCACCAGGGGCTTGCCGTAGCACTTGACGGTCGGCAGCTCCACGTCGATGCCGGCGGCCAGCGCCCGGTGGGCCGCCTCCGCCTCGTCGGCCGCGACCCGGTGCAGGCTCTGCAGGAAGGCGATGCCGAAGTAGTCGGCGACCACCGTGCCGGTGAACCCCCACTCCTCGCGCAGCAGACCGGTCAGCAGCCCCGGGTCGGCGGAGGCCGGCACGCCGTCGGTCTCCGTGTAGGCCGCCATCACCGAGCGGGCGCCGCCCTCGCGCAGCGCCATCTCGAACGGCGGCAGGGTGACGTCCGCGAACTCCCGCACCCCGGCCCGCACGGGGGCCAGGTTCCGGGCGCCCGCCGAGGACGCGTACCCGGCGAAGTGCTTGAGCGTGGCGACCACACCGGCCGACTCCAGGCCCCGTACGTAGGCCGTGCCGATGGTGCCGACCAGGTACGGGTCCTCGCCGATCGTCTCCTCGACCCGTCCCCAGCGCGGGTCGCGGACCACGTCCAGGACGGGGGCCAGCCCCTGGTGCACCCCGGCCGCCCGCAGGTCCCGGCCGATGCGCCGGCCGACCTGCTCGACCAGTTCGGGGTCGAAGGAGGCGCCCCAGGCCAGCGGGACCGGGTAGGCGGTGGCCCGCCAGGCGGTGAAGCCGGCCAGGCACTCCTCGTGCGCGACCGCCGGGATGCCGAAGCGGTTGGCGGCCGCGATCCGGCGCTGGGCCCGGGCCAGCGCCCGCGCGCCGACGTCCGGGTCGACGGGGGCGGTGCCGAAGGACCGGGTCAGCTGGCCGAGACCGTGGGTGATCAGCTCGTCCCAGTCGTACTCGGCGGTCATCTCGCGCTGCAGGGGGGCGACCCCGTCGCCGTCCGTGGCGGCGCCCACCCACACGCCGTACAGCTGGGCGGCCTTCTCCTCCAGGGTCATCCGGGACAGCAGGTCGGCCACCCGGGCATCGGCGGGCAGGGCGGCGTCGCGCCAAGGAGCGGTGGTCATGGAACTCCCGTCTCGACTCTGCTTCGCGCGGTCGATCACGAATGTTTCGACTGATGCATCGAATGTTCCGGGAACCTATGGCGCACACGGTTCTTCGTCAAGAGGTCCGGCGGGGATACGATCGCGGGCATGACGCCTTCGAAGTCCGCAGAAACGCAGACGGCGACCCTCGCCGAGATCGCCCGGGAGGCCGGGGTCTCCGCTCCGACTGTTTCGAAGGTCCTCAACGGCCGTGCCGACGTCGCCCCCGCGACCCGCACCCGCGTCGAGGAACTGCTGCGCACCCACGGCTACCGGCGCCGCCGCGCCGAGGCCTCCCGCTCACCCCTGATCGACCTGGTCTTCCACGAGCTGGAGAGCGCCTGGGCGCTGGAGGTCATCCGGGGCGTGGAGAACGTCGCCCGGGACGCCGGACTGAGCGTGGTCCTGTCCGAGTCGGCCGGCCGGCTCACCCCCGGCCGGACCTGGGCCGACCAGGTCGCCGCCCGCCGCCCGCACGGCGTGGTGCTGGTGCTGTCCGGTCTCGACGAGTCCCAGCGCGCGCTGCTGACCAGCCGGTCCATCCCGTTCGTGGTGATGGACCCGGCCGGCGACCCGGGCCCGGACGTGCCGTCCATCGGCGCCACCAACTGGCAGGGCGGCCTCGCCGCCACCCGCCACCTGGTGGAACTCGGGCACACCCGGATCGGCGCGATCAGCGGCCCGTCCCGGATGATGTGCAGCCGCGCCCGGGTCGACGGCTACCGGGCCGCCCTGGAGACGGCCGGGCTGCCGGCCGACCCCTCGCTCGTCGTGGCCGGCGACTTCCATCACGACGCCGGCTACCGCCTGGGTCTGGAGCTGCTGCGCCGCCCCGACCGGCCCACCGCCATCTTCGCCGGCAACGACCTGCAGGCGCTCGGCCTGTACGAGGCCGCCCGCGAACTGGGCCTGCGCATCCCGGAGGACCTGAGCGTGGTCGGCTTCGACGACCTGCCGGTGGCCCGCTGGGTGGGCCCGCCGCTGACGACGGTACGGCAGCCGCTCACCGAGATGGCCGAGGCCGCGGCCCGGCTGGTGCTGGAGCTGGGGCGGGCCCAGGACGAGCGGGCGGCGACCCGGGTGGAGCTGGCGACGAGTCTGGTGGTGCGGTCGAGCGCGGCAGCGCCCCCGGGGGCCTGAGCGGTCCGTGTATTGACGGGGGTGGGGGTGACCCCACACTGCTCCGAAGTCAATCGGTTCCCCAACCGAAACTTTCGGAGGCGCTGTGACGGGGCCCTGACGCTGGGATGAGAATTCCCGAAGAAAGCCGCATCGGACGGCTTCCGCTAACAGTCCCCTAATAATTCGGACTTACGTTCCTGTCGTGACGCGACACGAGGAACGAGGCGACCCGGGCGGACGGGCGGGCCGGCGGCCGAGACCCCTGCGGATCGCCGGTCTCACCCTGGCGGGCGCCCTGGTGCTGGGCGCGGCGGCGGCCGGCTGGGCGTACCGGCACCTCGACCGCAACATCACCGGCGTCGACATCGACGGCACGCTCGGCGACGACCGTCCGGCCCGGGCCGTGGCCACCCCCTCCGCCGGCGCCTCCCCGCTGCCCACCGGCTCCCTGAACATCCTGGTCCTCGGCTCGGACTCACGCAGCGGCAGGGCCAACCAGGAGCTGGGCGGCGGGGACAGCGGCGGCGCCCGCTCCGACACCGCGATGGTCGTGCACCTCGACGCGGGCCGCACCCGGGCCACCGTCGTCAGCATCCCCCGCGACACGCTCGTCACCCGCCCGGCCTGCCCGCTGCCCTCGGGCGGCAGCACGGCACCGGCGCACGGCGCCATGTTCAACAGCGCCTACGAGGTGGGCGGTCCGGCGTGCGCGGTGAAGACCGCCGAGTCGCTCACCGGGGTCCGCATGGACCACTACCTGGAGGTCGACTTCTCCGGCTTCGCCCGGCTGGTCGACGCGCTCGGCGGGGTCGACGTCACCACCACCGAGGACATCGACGACGACCTGAGCCACCTGCACCTGAAAGCCGGCACGCACCACCTGGACGGCGAGCGGGCCCTGGCCCTCGCCCGCACCCGGCACGGCATAGGCGACGGCAGCGACCTGGGCCGCATCGGGCTGCAGCAGATGCTGGTCAAGGATCTGCTGCAGCGGCTCTCCGGCGCCGGTCTGCTCACCGACCCGGCCCAGCTGTACCGGGTCGCCGACGCGGTCACCGCCGGCCTCACCACCGACACCGGCCTGGACTCCCTGGACGAGCTGGTGAGCCTCGGCCGGAGCCTGCACGGGCTGACCGCCGACCGGGTGCGCACGGTGACCATGCCCGTCGTCCCGGCACCCTCCGATCCCAACCGGGTGGTCGCCGAGGAGCCACGCGCGAGCCGGCTCTGGGCATCCCTGCGCTGAGTACAACCTTCCCGGTGGCGCACGGGTCTGCTGTGGTGACCGAACAGCTGTACACCAGGGGGATTCATGTTGTTCCGCGCGCGTTCGCACGCCCGGTGGGCGCTGCCGCTGACCCTGGGCCTGACCGCCCTCGGTGCCGCCGCCCCGGCCGCCTCCGCCGCCCCGGCCCTCTCCGCCGTGCCGGCCAAGAGCACCGCGCCGGCCAGGAGCACCGTCCAGGTCCGTGACGACTTCAACGGCGACGGCTACGCCGACCTGGCCGTCGGCGCGCCGAACGCCACGGTCGGCGGCCAGGCCGAGGCCGGTTACGTCGCCGTGCTGTACGGCGGCCCGCACGGCGTGTCCGCCGGCCACCGAACGATCATCAGCCGGGCCACCCCCGGCATCCCCGGCGGTCCCCTCCGGGGGGAGGGCTTCGGGCTGCAGATCGCCAAGGGCGACCTGGACGGCGACGGCTACGCCGACCTCGTGGCCGACAGGGTCGTCGTCTGGGGCGGCCCGCGCGGCCTGTCCGGGGGCACGGCGATCCCGGGCAACAACCACCAGACCGGGGACTTCGACGGCGACGGCCGCCTCGACCTCGCCGTGATCCAGGGCGGCTACGGCATGGGCGACGACCCGGCCGGCAGCACCGCCGAGATCTGGAAGGGCCCGCTCAAGCGCACCGGTGCCCCGGCCGCGCGCACCTCGCTCGACCCCGAGCGCCTCGGGTCCGTCGACATCCACGACGGCGACACCGGCGACATCAACGGCGACGGCCGCTCCGACCTGGTGCTGACCGGCTACTGCGGCGACGGCAACAACTGCAGCCAGCTGTACCTGAGCGGCCCCGCCGGCCTCTCCCGCGTGAAGGACCTCTACCGCGGCGGCGACGGCGCGGCCGCCATCGGCGACTTCAACGGCGACGGCTACGGCGACCTCGTCACCGGCTTCCAGGACGACGAAGCGGTCTGGGTGATGTACGGCAGCGCCACCGGGCTCGCCCCCGAGAGGACCTGGAAGCGGTTCACGCAGGACACGCCCGGTGTCCCCGGCAGCCGGGAGAGCACCGACCGGTTCGGCCAGGCGGTCGCGGCCGGCGACATCACCGGTGACGGCATCGACGACCTGGTGGTCGGCGCGCCCGGCGAGAACGAGCAGGGCGTGGTCGACGTGCTGCGCGGCAGCCGCTCCGGGCTGACCGGCGCCGGCGCGCAGGCGTTCGGCCAGGACACCAGGGGCGTGCCCGGCACCGCCGAGCGGGCCGACAACTTCGGGTACGTGGTCCGGCTGGTCGACGTCAACCGCAACGGCCACGCCGACCTGGTCGCCGCCGCCCCAGGGGAGGACGGCGGCGACGGAGCGGTGTGGGTGCTGCGCGGACGCCCGTCCGGCCTGGTCACGGACGCCGCCGCGGTCTTCGGCGGGAGGACGCTCGGGGCGCCGTACAAGAAGGCGTCGTTCGGCTTCGCACTGAGGTGACGGCGGGCCGGGAAAAATCTCCCGGAGTTTTTTCCGCGGGTGTGTCGATCCGGGTCCCTCCCGTTCGACGCAAGGGTGAGCGGCGGGGAACGGACCCGCCGCCCCTACCGAAGGAGTCACCATGCCCCGCTACCTGTCGCTCGTGCGCGTCGACGAGTCCGCCGCCCCCGCCGGGGGCCCCGACGCGGAGCTGATGCAGCGGATGGGCGAGCTCATCGAGGAGATGACCAAGGCCGGTGTGCTGCTCGACACCGCCGGGCTCACCCCGTCCGCGGAGGCCGTCCGGGTGGACTGGGACGGCGAGAAGGCCGCCGTCACCGACGGGCCGTTCACCGAGTCCAAGGAGGTCATCGGTGGCTACGTGGTCATGCAGTGCAAGGACCGGACCGAGGCCCTGGAGTGGACGCAGCGCTTCCTGAGGATCCACGGGACCGAGTGGCGGATCGCCTGTGAGCTGCGGGAGATCGCCGAGGGCTGAACCCGTTTGGCCGTCCGTCGCCCAGGGTGTTGCATGGTGGGCTGTGGAACCACGTGTGGAAGCACAGCCCACCACGGCACACGCGATCGAGACCGTCTTCCGTCTGGAGTCGCCGCGGGTGATCGCCGGCGTCGCCCGGATCGTCCGGGACGTCGGCATCGCCGAGGAGCTGGCGCAGGACGCCCTGGTCGCCGCCCTGGAGCGGTGGCCCCGGGAGGG
>NZ_BNBF01000002.1:261050-271897 GCF_014654935.1 Streptomyces capoamus | reverse complement strand
GGTGCCGGACAACCCGGGCGCCTGGCTCATGGCCACCGCCCGGCACCGGGCCGTCGACCTGGTCCGGCGCCGCGAGACCTACGCCCGCAAACTCGCCGCGATCGGCCGGGACCTGGATACGGCCCCGCCCGCGTACGACGAACCCGCCGACCCGGACGACATCGACGACGACCTGCTCCGGCTGGTCTTCACCGCCTGCCACCCGGTGCTGTCCCCGCAGGCCCGCACCGCGCTCACCCTGCGCCTGCTCGGCGGCCTGAGCACGGCCGAGATCGCCCGTGCCTGTCTGGTCCCGGAGCCGACGATCGCCCAGCGGATCGTCCGCGCCAAGCGCACCCTGGCCGCGAAGAACGTCGCCTTCGAGGTGCCGTACGGACCCGACCGCGAGGCCCGCCTCGGCTCGGTGCTGGACGTCATCTACCTGATCTTCAACGAGGGGTACGCGGCCACCGCCGGCGACGACTGGCTGCGCCCCGGCCTGTGCGAGGACGCGCTGCGGCTGGCCCGGGTGCTGTCCGCGCTGATGCCCGGGGAGCCCGAGGTGCACGGCCTGACCGCGCTGCTGGAGTTCCAGGCCTCCCGCGCCGCCGCCCGTACCGGCCCCGACGGCGCACCGGTGCAGCTGGAGCACCAGAACCGGCGTCGCTGGAACCGCATGCTCATCGCGCGCGGGGTCCGCGCCCTCGACCGCGCCGGGGCCACCGCGAGCGGCCCGCCCGGGCCGTACACCCTCCAGGCCGCCATCGCCGCCTGCCACGCGCGCGCGTACACGTACGAGGAGACCGACTGGCGCGCCATCGCCGCCCTGTACCGGCTGCTGGCCGTCCGGGCGCCGTCCCCGGTGGTCGAGCTGAACCGCGCGGTCGCCGTGTCGATGGCCGACGGTCCCGCGACGGGCCTGGAACTGGTGGACGCCCTGGCCGACGCACCGGAACTGCGCGGATACCACCTGCTGCCCAGCGTCCGCGGCGACCTGCTGTCCCGCCTCGGCCGCACCGCCGAGGCCCGTCAGGAGTTCCTGCGCGCGGCCGGCCTCACCCACAACGAGCGGGAACGGCAGCTGCTGCTGCGCAGGGCGGGGGAGTGCGCCCACGTCAGCGCAGCGGGCGGCCGATCAGCATGGTCGGCGCCCCGGCGACCCGGGTGAGGAACACGGTGGCCGCGTTCGGCCCCTGCGGCCGCACCTTGCGGCGCAGTTCCTCCGGTTCCACCGCCGAGCCGCGCTTCTTCACCGTGAGCGTGCCGACCTCCCGTTCCCGCAGCAGGGCCTTCAGCTTCTTGACGTTGAACGGCAGCCGGTCGGTGATCTCGTACCCGGTGGCGTACGGCGTGGGCCGCGGTTCGTCGGCCGTGACGTAGGCGATCGTCGGGTCCAGCAGCCCGCCGCCGACCTCCTCGGCCACCTCGGCGACCAGGTGCGCGCGGATCACGGCGCCGTCCGGCTCGTACAGGTAGCGCCCCACCGGCCGCACCGCGGGATCGGGCAGCCCGCGGCCGAGCAGGGTGCGCGGGCCGGGCAGCAGTGTGGCCCGCACCGCGCCGGGCGCTCCGGTGCCGAACCACAGCACCGCCTCCTTCACGTCCCCGCCGTCGGAGATCCACTCGGCCTCGGCCGCCGCCGGGACCACCTCGTGCGGGATGCCCGGGGCGATCTTCAGCGCGGCCCGGGGCGCCGCCAGCGCGGCCCCGACGGCCCAGGACAGCGGGGGCGAGTAGGCCTCCGGGTCGAACACCCGGCCGCGTCCGCCCCGGCGCGCCGGGTCCACGAACACCGCGTCGTACCCGGCGGTGTCCACCTCCGTGACGTCGGCCTCCCGCACCTCGATCAGCCCGGCCAGCCCCAGCGCCTCGGCGTTCGCCCGGGCCGTCGCCGCGGTGACGGGGTCACGGTCCACGGCCAGTACTCGGATCCCGGCCCGCGCCAGTGCGATCGCGTCCCCGCCGATCCCGCAGCACAGGTCGGCGACGGAGGTCACGCCCAGCTCCCGCAGCCGCCCGGCCCGGTAGGCCGCCACGCTCGCCCGGGTCGACTGCTCCACCCCGTTCGGCGTGAAGAACATCCGCCCGGCGTCCTCGGCCCCGAACTTCGCCGCCGCCCGCTGCCGCAGCCGGGCCTGGCCGAGCGCGGCGGAGACCAGCTCGGCGGGGTGGTCGCGGCGCAGCCGGGTGGCCACGGCCAGTTCCCGCGCGGGCTCGGTGTCCCGCACCTCGTCGAGGAGGGCGCGGCCTTCGGGGCTGAGAAGCAGAGCGAGGTCGTTCACCGGGTCATTGTGGGCCAGTCGGTGGACGGTGTGCCCGGCGGCGGCGGTGTCGGCCGGGATCGGGGGCCGGGTCCTGGGAGGATCCGGCACCATGCGAGCAGTAGTACAAAATGACAAAAAGCGGGCGCGGCGCACCGTCCACACCTCCGTCCACACCTCCCGGCGGGCGGCCATGGGCCCCGCGGCCCTCACCCTGGCCGCTGCGGCCCTCCTCTCCGGCTGCGCCGGCGGCAGCACACCCCCCGCCGGCCACGGCGGTCCCGCCCGCGCCGCGGACCCCCGGGCGGCGGCGGCCGCCGAACACGCCCGGCTGGCCGCCGCCGCCCGGCGCTGGGGCCTGGACCGCGCCCCGCTCACACCCCCCGCGCCGCCGGCGGAGAAACCGAGGATCACCCCGCGGGACGGCTTCGAGGTCGACGGCCAGGAGGAGGAAGGCCTTCCGCCGGTCTTCACCACGATCCCCACCAAGCAGCGGGTCGTCTTCCTCACCATCGACGACGGCGCCGAGAAGGACCCGGCCTTCCTGCGCATGATGAGCGAGCTGAAGGTGCCGTACTCGGCCTTCCTCAGCAACTACCTCGTCAAGGACGACTACGGCTACTTCCGCCGGATGCAGGCCCGGGGCGTGACCCTCAACAACCACACCCTCACCCACCCCTACCTGCCCGGCCTGACCTACGAGGAGCAGAAGGACGAGATCTGCGGCATGCAGACCGTCATGAAGAGGCAGTTCGGCAAGGCGCCCACCGTGTTCCGGCCGCCCTACGGCAACTACAACGGCGACACCCTGCGCGCCGCCAAGTCCTGCGGGATCAAGTACGCGCCCATCTGGGACGAGGAGGTCTTCGTCGACCACTGGGAGTACCGCGACTGGGACCGCAGCCTGCACCCCGGCGACATCGTCCTCACCCACTTCCGCGGCCGGGACGACTGGGACGGCACGATGGTGGACGACATGCGCCGCTTCCTGGACAAGGTCACGCGCGAGGGTTACGCCGTGGCCCGCCTGGAGGACTACCTGTGAGGCGCCTGCGGGGCCCCGCCGCGGTCCTCGCGCCGGCCCTGCTCCTGGCGGGCTGCGCCCAGTCCGTCGACCCCATCGAACGCCTCGGCAAGAAGGCCGCCGAAGGGGTGCGCCCGCACGCCACCGCGCCCGGCCCCGGCTACCGCCGCTGGGGCCTGACGCGCCCGCTCGCCCGCGCCCCGGTGCACCCGGCCCGCCCGCTCGCCGCGCACCCGCCGGCCCCCGCCCTGCCCCCGGTGGTCGACCACGTCCGCACCCCCGACCCGGTCGTCTTCCTCACCTACGACGACGGCTCCGAACGCGACCCCCGCTTCGCCGACATGGTTCGCGACCTGCGGCTCCCGGTCACCCTGTTCCTCACCGACAGCGTCGCCGCCCCCGGCTACGGCCACTTCGCCCGCCTGCGCGCGCTCGGTGCCGGCATCGAGAACCACACCGTCGACCACCGGGCACCGGCCGGACAGCCCTACGCCGGCCAGCGCGCCGAGATCTGCGGCCAGCAGAGCCGCCTGCGCACCCGCCTCGGCGTCACCCCGCGCCTGTTCCGCCCGCCCTACGGCTCCTACGACCGCACCACCCGGCGCGCGGCGGCCGCCTGCGGCATCTCCGCCCTCGTCCTGTGGCGCGCCGCCCTCACCCCGGCCGGCCTCACCTACCGCCACGGCCCCCACCGCCTGCGCCCCGGCGACATCGTCCTGGTCGGTCCGGACGAGTCGACCGGCCCCTCCCTGCGGGAACGCACGGTCCGGGTGGTGCGGCAGGCACAGGAGGACGGCCTGACGGTGGGATTCCTGGAGGACTACCTCTGAGAGCCGGCCCGTCACCGCGGCCGCCGGAGCACCCGCGCCCGCCGTCCCTGGCCGACGCGCCGCACGGCAATTGGCACTCCGCTTGACCGAGTGCTAATCGCGGTCATAGTCTCGGGTCTGGCACTCGCCCCTGGAGAGTGCCAGACAAACGCGACGGGCAGGTCCGGCACCCGCGACGACGGATCGACCTGGTCGCCACCTCAGACAGTTAACCCCGAGATCTCCGAAGGGGGAGGTCGGATCGTGACGACCGCCAGCTCCAAGGTTGCCATCAAGCCGCTCGAGGACCGCATCGTGGTCCAGCCGCTGGACGCCGAGCAGACCACGGCCTCTGGCCTGGTCATCCCGGACACCGCGAAGGAGAAGCCCCAGGAGGGCGCCGTCCTCGCCGTGGGCCCGGGCCGGTTCGAGAACGGCGAGCGTCTGCCGCTCGACGTCAAGGTCGGCGACGTCGTCCTCTACAGCAAGTACGGCGGCACCGAGGTGAAGTACAACGGTGACGAGTACCTCGTCCTCTCGGCTCGCGACGTCCTCGCGATCATCGAGAAGTAATCACCTCAAGCGACTCTCTGCTTGAAGCTGCGCCCCTGGCCCCCCGCGATCGATATGAAGCCGGGCGCCCGGGGCGCGGCGTTTTCACCCACAGATTTCCGAGAGGGCTCCCGCTGCCATGGCGAAGATCCTGAAGTTCGACGAGGACGCCCGTCGCGCCCTTGAGCGCGGCGTCAACAAGCTTGCCGACACCGTCAAGGTGACGATCGGCCCCCGCGGCCGCAACGTCGTCATCGACAAGAAGTTCGGCGCCCCGACCATCACCAACGACGGTGTCACGATCGCCCGCGAGGTCGAGATCGAGGACCCGTACGAGAACCTCGGCGCCCAGCTGGTGAAGGAGGTGGCGACCAAGACCAACGACATCGCTGGTGACGGCACCACCACCGCCACGGTCCTCGCCCAGGCGCTGGTCCGCGAGGGCCTGAAGAACGTCGCCGCCGGTGCCTCCCCGGCCGCCCTGAAGAAGGGCATCGACGCCGCCGTCAAGGCCGTCTCCGACGACCTGCTGGCCTCGGCCCGCCCGATCGACGAGAAGTCCGACATCGCCGCCGTCGCCGCGCTGTCCGCCCAGGACCAGCAGGTCGGCGAGCTGATCGCCGAGGCCATGGACAAGGTCGGCAAGGACGGTGTCATCACCGTCGAGGAGTCCAACACCTTCGGTCTGGAGCTGGACTTCACCGAGGGCATGGCCTTCGACAAGGGCTACCTGTCGCCGTACTTCGTGACGGACCAGGAGCGCATGGAGGCCGTCCTCGAGGACCCGTACATCCTCATCCACCAGGGCAAGATCTCCGCCATCGCGGACCTGCTGCCGCTGCTGGAGAAGGTCATCCAGGCCGGCTCCTCCAAGCCGCTGCTGATCATCGCCGAGGACCTCGAGGGCGAGGCCCTGTCGACCCTGGTCGTCAACAAGATCCGCGGCACCTTCAACGCCGTCGCGGTGAAGGCCCCCGGCTTCGGCGACCGCCGCAAGGCGATGCTGGAGGACATGGCCGTCCTCACCGGCGCCACGGTCATCTCCGAGGAGGTCGGCCTCAAGCTCGACCAGGTCGGCATCGACGTGCTCGGCGCCGCCCGCCGCGTCACCGTCACCAAGGACGACACCACGATCGTGGACGGCGCCGGCGACTCCGCGGCCGTCCAGGGCCGCATCGCCCAGATCAAGGCCGAGATCGAGAACACCGACTCCGACTGGGACCGCGAGAAGCTCCAGGAGCGCCTCGCGAAGCTGGCCGGCGGCGTGTGCGTGATCAAGGTCGGCGCCGCCACCGAGGTGGAGCTGAAGGAGAAGAAGCACCGTCTGGAGGACGCCATCTCCGCGACCCGCGCCGCGGTCGAGGAGGGCATCGTCTCCGGTGGTGGCTCCGCCCTGGTCCACTCCTCCAAGGTCCTCGACGGCAACCTCGACAAGACCGGCGACGAGGCCACCGGTGTCGCGGTCGTCCGCAACGCCGTGGTCGAGCCGCTGCGCTGGATCGGCGAGAACGCCGGCCAGGAGGGCTACGTCATCGTGTCCAAGGTCAAGGACCTGGACAAGGGGCAGGGCTACAACGCCGCCACCGGCGAGTACGGCGACCTGATCAAGGCCGGCGTCATCGACCCGGTCAAGGTCACCCGCTCCGCCCTGGAGAACGCCGCCTCCATCGCCTCCCTGCTGCTCACGACCGAGACCCTGGTCGTCGAGAAGAAGGAAGAGGAGCCGGAGTCCGCGGGCCACGGCCACAGCCACGGCCACGCGCACTGAGCGCTGAGCTGAGCTGAGGTGCCCAGTGCCCCCTCGGGGGTGCTGGGCACCTCGCGTTGCGGGCTCCGGGCGGGCCGGGCTGGTCCCCGCATTCCTCCGCCTCCGAAGATCTCCGCAATGCTTACAGCGATCGGAGGAACCGTACGGGCTCCGCGAGCGCCGTTCGGGCTCCCTCCTCGTCCGCCAAGCGTGCCGCGAGCGTGGCCTCCGCAAGCCGCTGGGGCAGAGCCTCCGCGAACTTGAGGCCCCGGACCGCGCGGGCGTCCACCTCGGGAAGGGTCAGGCCCGACGCGGCGTCTGCAACCGCCGTTCGCCAGGCCTCGCGCGTCACGTCGTCGCGCAAGCGGACAAAGCGGTCGTCGACGAAGCGGTGTCGCAGAACGACGGACGGCAGCGATGCGGCCAGCGTGGCATTGGCCCGGTGCCCGGCCCACGTCCACCAGCGCACGTCGTCGTCACCGCGACGGGTGATGACGGTCCCTGCCGGGTGCACCACGTCGAGGTGTGCCTCCCGGGCCTCGGCGAGCTTCGCCTCGCCCCGGCGGGTGAGCCGCACCGGGGGATCGGCACCGAGCAGAACCTCGTGGGCGGCGCGGGTCAGCTCGAAGGAGCGGACGCGGTCCGGGCCGAAGCCGCTCCACTTGGCACGTCCACCCTCGTCCACGGGTTCGACGAAACAGCGCCTGCGCCGCCAGTCGATGTACGTCACCAGCCAGCTGCGGCCCGCAAGCAGCAGTTTCCGGGGTCCGTCGACGTCCTCGGTGAGCAGGTCCGGGTCCGTGCGGCCGATCTCCGTCCGACCGCTGAGCACGGTGAACTCGGGCGGTGCGGTGAACGAGGCCGTCAGGTTCATGAAGTGCCGGTGGCCGAAGCGGCGTTCCGCCTCAGGCCCGATGAACAGCATGCCGCCGTCGCGTTCCAGGTAGCCCTGTTCGACGAGGTGCCGTACGACGGGTTCGGCTCCCGCCGTGAACGGGCTGAGACCGCCCCACCACTCTTGCCACAGGTTCTCCCCGACCCGATGCTCCTGGAGGCACAGCGCAAGGAGCTGCTGCGCGACCAGGTGCCGTGGCGCGGGAGGCGCGGTCACCGGTTCCACCCAGCCGCGGGACCAGGCCAGCAGCAAGGCTGCCGCGGAGAGGAAACCGGCATCGGTCACGGCGAGGAACAGGCAGTTGCGGGTAGTCCCCGGGCGGCGCCCCGTACGGCCCAGCCGTTGCATGAACGAGGCCACCGTGGCCGGCGCCTCCAGTTGGATCACCCGGTCCAGGTCGCCCACGTCGATGCCGAGTTCCAGTGTGCTGGTCGAGACGATCACGCAGTCCCGCGCCTCGGCGAAGGCCTCCTCCGCTCTTCGGCGTTCGTCGGTGGATAGCGAGGCGTGCGAGAGGAAGGTGGTGACACCGCGGAGCCGGAGTTGCTCGCCCAGCTCCTCGACGGTGCGCCGGGCCTCGCAGAACACGAGACGTTTTTCCCCGCGGTGCAGGGCTGCGATGACGGTCGCCGCGTTGGCGACCGAGCCGACGAAGTCCAGCTCGATGTCACCCGGCGGCACGCTGGCGGACACCGCGGCGGGCAGACCCCCGGTGCCCGGGAGCGTTACTCCGGGAGCGATGACCTGTCCCAGACGGCGTCCCTTGCCGGACCCCTGGAGCCAGTCCAGCAGCTCGTGCGGATTACCGACGGTGGCGGAGAGGCCGACCCGCTGCACCGGCCGCTCGACGATCTTCTGGAGCCGCTCGAGTACGGCGAGCAGGTGCCATCCCCGGTCGTCACCGGCGAAGGCGTGCACCTCGTCGACCACCACGCTGTGCAGCCCGGAGAAGAACGCGCGATGGTCGACGTGCGTGCTGACCAGCATCGCCTCCAGCGATTCGGGCGTGGTCAGCAGCAGATCCGGACGTTGGTTCAGGATGCGGCGGCGCCGGGTGGAGGCGATGTCACCGTGCCACAGTTCGGTTGTCCTCCCCACCCAGCCTGCATACGTCTCCAGACGGGGATGCAGGTTGTTGAGAAGGGCCTTCAGCGGGGTGACGTACAGGATGCCTGTGCCCTTCCAGCCGTGCCGCTGCGCACGGGTGAGCAGGGGAAAGGAGGCTGCCTCGGTCTTGCCGCCGGCGGTCGGCGCGAGCAGTACGGCATCGTGTCCGGCCAGGAGCGGGCCGATCGCCTGTTCCTGGAGAGGCCGCAGCGAGCGCCAGCCGAGCGAGTTGACGATGTGATGGGTGAGAATCGGGTCCAGCAGATCCAGCGCGTCGGCGCTCACGGAAGTTCCAGTTCCACGTCACCGGCGTTCGCGGCGGCGTTCCGTTCGGTCTCGTCCAGTTCCGACGCCTTCACGGTGAGCGTGTAGTGGGTGCGAGGATCGAAGTCGTCGAAGGTGTCGATCCGGTCCAGGACATCAGCGACCAGCTTTCGCAGGTACAGTCGCGGCGCGATCCCGGCCTTGCCGCCCAGCGACCCGGTGACGGCACGCGCCAACTCGTCCAGGTAGTCGTCGTCCGCCCGGACCGCGACGCGCTCGGGATGACGGGCCGTAGCTTCGTAGACGCTGCGCACGTTCCGGCCGAGCCGGCCGAGAGAGGCCAGGTCGAAGCCGGGAAGGCGCAACTGCACCGCTCGCGGGGAGTCGAAGCGCGGATCGGTCGTGAAGTCGGTGGCCAAGCGCTGGGCGAGCGGTGCCAGGCGCTGCACTCCCTGCTGCCCGTCGAAGAAGGCGGGCGTACCGGTGATGACGAGGAAGAGGCCGGGGAACCGTCCGGCGTCGATCTCGTCGAGGAGCTGACGCAGGGCGTTCAGCGACTTCTCCCGGACGTCACCGCGCACCCGCTGGAGTGTCTCGACCTCGTCCAGTACCAGCAGCAGACCGGGATGCCCGCAGTCTCGCAGCACCGTCAGCAGTCCCTGGAGGAATCCGAGCGCCGCGAAGTGGTCGAGGTCGCCACGGACCCCGGCGGCTCGCTTGGCGGAGGCCGCCACCGACTTCTGCCCCCCGAGCCAGGCGATGAGCGCCTCCGCGCGGGCTCCGTCACCGGCGGCCACGGCATCCCGGTACCCGCGCAGCGCGGCGGAGAAGGCCGGCGTCGTGCGGGCCACGTCCGCCAGCCGTCGTTCGAGGAGCTCGTCCACGGCCCGGGCGAGCCCGGCCTCGTCGTTCTCGTCGGCGTCCCCGGCGTCGAGGACCTCTTCCTCCAGCGCGTAGAACCAGGAGTCGACCACGGCCCGCAGCGCGGACGGCGCATGGGTGGCGGTCGTCAGCCGTTCGGTGAGCCGCCGGTAGACGGTCTCCAGCCGGTGCAGGGGGGTCTCCGTTTCGGAGATCTGCACCTCGCTGACGGCCAGGCCGCGTCGTTTGGCGCGTTCGGCGAGCCACCGGGCGAAGAAGGTCTTGCCCGAGCCGTACTCGCCGCGCAGTGCGTGGAAGGCGGACCCGCCGCGAGCGACGGTGGCCAGGTCGTCGTCGAGGGCGTCCGTGAAACGGTCCAGTCCGACGGCGAACAGCCCGAGCCCCTGGTGCGGCACGGTGCCACGGCGCAGCGCGTCGACGACATCCCGGGCGCGTGCGGCGCTGACCGGGGGAGCGCCCGCCGGATTCGGGGTCGGGGTACTCACAGTGCGGTGCCTTCCGGGAACTGCTGGCGCAGCAACTCTCTGTCGAGGTGGACGGTGCGTCCGGACTCGACCAGCTGGAGCACGGGGTAGCCGTCGATGTTGAGCAGCCGTTCGAGCATGGTGACGAACCGCTGCGGATTGCGTTCGGATTTCCCGGTGGCGGCTTGGGCAGCCGCCGCGACGGCGGCCGGGGACAGCTTGCCACCAGCCTCCAAAAGCGCGTCGAGGGCCGCGGCCACGGCCGTGTTGGTGGGCGCGTTGCGCACGAACTCACGCTGGGTTTCGAATGGCTTGCTGCGCACCGTCTGCTCACCGGGCGTGCTGTGGCCCGGCTGCGGGAAGAGCCCTTCGGACTGGGGCTGCTGCCTGCGCGTCCCCCTGGCGCGGGGAGCCGGTGCCGGCTCCTGCGGTTCCGTCGGATCCGAACCGCCCAGCCACCACTCGGGAGCCGTACGCTCGGCGGGCAGTGCCGTCCAGCCGGCGGGGATTTCAATGCCGGACGGCACGAAGGCCAGGACGGGTACGGTGACCTCGGCGAGCGACGCCCCGCCGTGGTACCCGGCCTGTCGGGCGGTGTAGCGCAGGTCGTCCCGCCAGGCGGCGGTGATCCGGCCGCCTCCGGCCCGTACCCGCGGCCCGGACAGCTCCACCTCTCCGGGCCCGGCCGGGCCCGTGCGCCAACGGGCGCCCTGCACCCCGTCGACCACCGTGGGACCGGTGTCACGTGGGCTGCGGTCCAGGACATGGCCGTGGTCGGAGACGAGGAGGACGGGACGGCCCGCGCCGAGGGCTGCGCCGAGCAGGTCGGACAGCTTGGCGATGTCCCCTATCCGCCATCGGGC
>NZ_BNBF01000002.1:260093-261019 GCF_014654935.1 Streptomyces capoamus | reverse complement strand
GCGTCCGTTCTCCCGACCGTCGGCGAGTGCGTCGTCGATGGTGTTGACGACCACTCCGACGACCTTCTTCTCGTCCGCCAGGGCGCCGAGCAGTTCGGGCGCCAGGCGGTGCCCTGCCGTCCCCTCGTAACCGCCCTTGTGGAAGAGGACGGCCTCCCGGCGCCGCTTCTTCCAGAAAGCGGTGAACCCAGCGCGCTCCACATCCTGCCCGCCCTCGACGGGCGTACCACTCAGCAGCGATGCCCTGCTGATTTTGGTGAGGGTGGGCAGCATGGCGACGGCGGCGAGCCGACCGGCACGACGGTCCGCCGTTGCGGTGGGCACGATCTCGGTCCAGGCCCGTCGGTCCAGCCCGGCGGCGAGTTCGACGGCCACGTCGGCGCTCATGCCGTCCAGGACGAGGACGAGCGGCCGCCCGCCCTCACGGGCGAGCGGTGCGGCGGCCTCCGCCAGGACGTCCTCGATCAGGAGCGCCCCGTGCGGTGCCTGCGGGGAGGCTCTTTCCACCCAGACGGCCAGAGCCGCCGCGAACTGTTCGTCGAGCTGCCGACGCCGGTCCCGGACCCGGCCGATCAGCCGGTGGTAGGCCTCGCCGACCTCGCTGTCGCGCGAGGCGTCGCCTTCGGCGAGGATCCCCGTCGCCAGGTCCACCCAGCCCGTCGACTCCAAGTGGTGACGCACGCTGCTGCCGACCGCGTCCAGCGCGGGCTGCGGGGCGTCGAGCCAGCGCAGCAGGCGTACGGCTGTCCGGGCGCGCTCGGTGGAGTCGGAATGCAGGAGGGCGAGCTGGTGGTCGGCGAGATCCCGCAGTGCGGTCTGCGCGGCTTCGGGACGTCCGTCGAGTGCGGCGGCGAGTGCGCGCAGGCGGGTCCGGTAGCCGGAGGGCAGCAGCCGGTTCCCGGCCAGCAGACTCGTCAGATGGGCGG
>NZ_BNBF01000002.1:249567-260049 GCF_014654935.1 Streptomyces capoamus | reverse complement strand
TCTCGGCGAGTTGATCGGCGCGCTCCAGCACCGTCAGGACGCGGGCCCGGGCGTCTGCGCCCGCGCCGCCGCCGGCCTCCGCCTGGGCGATCCACCGGCTGAGGACGCCGGTGGCTGCCGTCGCGTACGGGGCGAGTGCGTCGAACGAGCCGAGGGCCCGGCCGAAGAGTGTCCCGAGCGCGAATCCGGCGTCGGCGGCGGACTGGCAGGTCAGTGCGGTGGCGGCGAGCGCACCCAGCGGAAGCGCGTCCGATCCGCGACCGTCCGCGGCGAGCGCGAGCAACGTGGGCGCGGCGGGGCCGGTCACCTCTTCCAGCCAGGAGGCCAGGCCGGCACGCTCCTGTTCCGGCAGTTCGGCGTATCGCCGGGGCCCGGCCGGGGTCCTGGTCCAGTCGAACAGCGTGTCGGCGTCGAGATCCAGGGAGTCGTCACGCGTGCCGCCGAGGCCGACGCGGGCGGCGAGCAGCGCCCGCACGGCCCTGTCACGGGTGAGTACGGAGCCCACCTTGGGCCAGCCGCCGGGCGGCTCGGCCTCCAGCAGCGCATCCAGGAGCCAGGTCTCGCGCACCATCCGGGTGTCCAGGTCACCGGCGCTGAACAGCTGCTTGACGATGTCGGCCCGCTCCACGGCCAGTGGCCGGCGCCGCACCGCGTGGCCTCGCAGGTCCCAGCCGAGCTGGTCGGCGGGGACCTTGCCGGTGACCACCAGGACGCTGTCCCCGGCGCGGTCGGTGCCGGTGGTGTGCCGCCGCCAGGCCTCGGCGATCCCGAGCGGCGAGTCCTGGTCGGTGACGTGCACGCGCCGGGCGGTGCCGCCCACTTTCACTGTGAACTCGCGCTCCTCCTCACCGCCCGCCCACACTGCGTCGACCAGCACCAGCCGACGCCCCTCGGCGCGGGGCAGCTCTGCTTCGAGCAGCACCTCGATGGCGCGCCGCCCCGCGGCGGGCCGGGCCGCCATCAGTGCGCCTCCTCGGTGTCCTGCCCGGAGTCGGCGGACTCGATCGGCTGCCAGCTCACCGCCACGGTGGCGCCCGGATGGGCGGCCAGGAAGGCCCGGATGTCGTTACGGACGCCGGCGAGCTCACCGGCGAGCCGCTCCTCCAGCGGTGTGGTCCCGACCGCGGCGATGAGCCGTCGGCCGGATCCCGGGGTGCGGACCGGTATGTCCGTTTCCCTGCTGGGGACGGTCTCCGGCTGGGGAGGGACGGCGGCGGATGCTGGCTGCGGATGGTGGGTGGCCACCTCCGGCTCGTTCACCCTGACGTCCTGCGCGCCTGGCGCGGCTTCCTGCCGCGGTGCGAACACGTTCTCCACCTGGAGCGCGGCATTGATGATCGCGTTGGCCTTGTCGCCGGCCTGGCCGAGCACCGGGACCAGCGACCGTTCGAACTCGGAGGCACGGGCGGCCTGGGCGATCT
This sequence comes from Streptomyces capoamus, assembly GCF_014654935.1. Lineage (GTDB taxonomy): Bacteria > Actinomycetota > Actinomycetes > Streptomycetales > Streptomycetaceae > Streptomyces > Streptomyces capoamus. The sequence continues at coordinate 258,628 of NZ_BNBF01000002.1, read as the reverse complement.
CGTCGAAGAGCCGCCGGGCCCGGTCTCCCACGCCGTCCTCGCGGCCGGTCAGGCCCCGTACGTTGGTCAGGACCGGCCACGCGGCGTCGTCCAGCGCCCGCAGCACCTCTCCGGCGCTGCCCATCGCGGTGTTCAGGTCCCGTTCGCCCGCGGAGTACGAGGCTCCGGCCAGCTCGCGGACGAGCGCCGTGGCGTCGCTTCCGTGCCGGGTCAGCCGGGCGAGCAGACCGGCGGCCTCACGCAGGATGGCAACCCGTGGGGCAGCCTGGTCCGGAGCATCGAGACCGAGCAGGGCGGCATGCCGGTCCAGTGAGGCCCGTACTCCGGCGACCTCCCTTTCCCAGGTTTCGGCCTTGGTGCGGATGTCCTCGGCGAGCCGGTTGACGTTGCGGGCATACACGTTCGGCTTGGCGGACACGCCGAACAGGCGGGCTGCCCGGTCCCGGGCCGCCGCGTACTCCTCCTCACTGGGCAGCGGCTGCGCACGCAGCGACCAGCCGGGGCCGATCTCCTGGAGCGTGGGTGCCTCGCGTTCCGGCCCGCCCTGGAAGGCCCAGGCCCGGTCGTCGAGCAGCGCGTAGGAGGCGATGATCAGGTTGCCGGTGAGCTTGTCGAGCCCGGTGTAACCGAGGTCCTTTGTGATCCAGGTACGGATGTCCTCGACGCCGAGGTCGCCGCGCTGCTTGTGCGCCGCGGCGGCCTGGTTGATCCGCGTGCGCCAGTCCTGTCGCATGACGAGGGGACCGTCGTGCACCGTGCCCAGTTCCAGCGGCTCAACGACCCGCTTGACGGTCTTCAGGTGGTGGCTGTCGACGTTCTGGGCGCGCCCGCCCTCGTCCATCGCCCGGGTGATCCACTCCAGGGCGGTGCGCAGCTCGGCGGCCGTGACGGGCTTGCGCTGTCCCTTGCTGTCGAGCCCGAAGTCGGGGTGCTTGGGGTACAGCGCGGAGAACATCCCGTCGGCCAGGTGCTGCACGTTCGCCTCGAAACCCTTGCCGCCCTCCTCACGGGGCTGCGAGAACTCCGGCTGGAGCGAGAGCACGTGCCGGCCGTCGGGCACCTCTGGGCCCGGGTTGGAGTCCGTCGGCCGGGCCAGCCCGTACACCTCGGCGAGAGCGCCGGTGAGCTGGTCGGTGAGCGTGTCACGGGCCACTTCCAGTTGCCGCCGGACCTTGGCCCGGTCGTCGGGTGGGAAGTGCCCGGTGTAGTCGGTGAGCCGGTCGCGTTCCAGCAGGAAGTTGATGCGCATGAGCCGGCCGAGCTGGGCCCTGCGCTGGTCCGAGAAGAAGTCGGTGAGCCACACCAGGGTCGGCGCGGTCAGTCCGTCCTTCCTGAGCTGCTCGACGCGGTGGAAGTCGTCGCTCGGGAAGTGGTCGCCGTCGTCGAAGGGGTAGTCCACGACGAAGCGCACGTTGCCCGCGGTTGCGGGGGCGAACTGCTCGTCCGGCAGGTCGGCGCGGTCCCGTACGTTGCCGAAGACGAACTCGGCGATGCGCCGGGTGCCGCGCCAGACGATCTCCTTCTCCGCGACGAACTGCCCATCCCGGACGCCCACGGCTTCCCACAGCCGGTCCCGCAGCCAGACCCGGCGCACGCCCGCCTTGTCCTCCTCGGCGACGGCATCAAGGAGCGGTTCGATGTCCAGCTCGGACAGGTGCAGCGAGAAGACCGGGTCGGCCTCGCCGTCCGAGCGCACCTCGGACGGGAACGCGGCCTGGAGGTCGCGCATCCGGCGTACGACCACGTCACCTGCGGGCACGGTCCGGGAACGCACCGAGCCGTGGTTGAGAGCCGCCAGACGCGACCCGGTCAGTCGTCGCAGCGCGGGCACGTCCGGTGCCAGCGCCCCGAGCAGCAGGGTCTTGACGAACCGGTCGTCGGCCAGGAAATCGGGGTGCGTGTCCGAGCCGTACTTCTCCAGTAGGTGGGCGCGTGCCTTGGCGTAGAACTTCACGGCCGCCTCGGACTCCCGCTTCAACTTGTCGGTGAAGGCGGCCCCGGTGCCGTCGACCAGGACGTCCCACAGGTCGCCCAGCGGGATCAGCTGTCCGACGGCGGCGTCGGCGTTCTTCTGCAGCAGCTGCTGGACGAGCTTGAGACCGGTGCGCTCGCGCTGGAGGGCACCGGAGAGGGCGACCAGGACGTTGAGCAGGGCGGGGGAGAGGGGGTAGACGGCGCGGAAGTCCTCCCAGCCGGCATGGGTGGCGCCGCCGCCGTCGAGCAAGATGTCCTTGACCTGCTGGTTGGACCGGTCGACTCCGCCGAAGGCGTTCTCCAGCACCGTCTCCTTGCCGGGCAGCGGTTTCAGCACCCGCTCCTTGATGATCTCCGGCAGGTTGCGGTCCTCCAGGTCGACGATGTCGAACCGCTCGTTGAGGTATTCGAGCGCTTGTTCCATCGCCTTGACGTCGGCGCCGAGGACGTCGGTGCCGACGAGCTGCGAGAGGTCGCGCTGACGCGAGATGAACGACACGATCGGCACGGGCCGGTCGGCGTCCCCCGACTCGATCAGCTTCACCAGCTTCTGGATCTCGCTGTTGACGAAGGTGCGCTCCTTCATGTGGGCCTGGAGCCACAGCACCAGTTCGTCGAGGAAGAGCACGACTCCGTCGTAGCCCAGCGCGCGGGCGTGCCGGCTGATCGCGGCGAGCCCGTTCTCCAGCGGCACGTACTTCCCGGCATCACCGCGCGCGCTCTCCGCGTACGACCGCATCGGCCCCGTGAGCAGCGCGGACACCAGACGCTCACGGCGCGGGTCCCCGGCGGGAGCGGAGAAGGCGTCGTCCAGCTCGCCGGACGTCCACGCCCCACCGGCGCCGATCACTTGAAGCTCGTCATCGTCGTCGTCACCGGCCGCGGCACCGCCCTCGGCGGGCAGCAGCCGCACGAACGCGTCGTCCCCGAGCTGCTCACGCATTCGCCGGGCGTCGGCCAGCATCGCGTCGGAGCGGAACACGGTCGGCGTGGAGGCCTCCGGGTGCTGCTCGCGCACGGCCCGCACGTACCCGCCGAGCAGTGCCTCGTCCAGGTTGGCCGCGCCGACCAGGTGGTATGGCACCATCAGGAATTTCTTCCCGCGCAGCCACTCGTCGTGCTCGGCGATGACCTCCCGCAGCCGCGGCTTGGCCCGGGCGGCCGGCTCCCCGTTGAGGACGGCGTGCAGGACGGTCAGAAAGTGGCTCTTACCGGCGCCGAAGGAGCCGTGGAGGTAGGCCGCGTACGAGGCATTCTTGCGCACGGCGCCGCGTACGAGCTTCAGGGCCTTGTCGAACTCCCCCCGGAGCTGAGGGGTGACGACGTACTCCTCGACCCGTCCGGCCGAGTTCCCCGCGAACCCCTGGGACAGCTCTACCTTGAAATCGCCGGCGTACACGTCCTCCTTGATGTCGAGGACGTCCCTCAGTACGACGGTGTCGCCGCCTCTGGCCATCAGCTGCTCCCCGCTCCCCACGGCATTCCTCACACGTCCCCCTTATCCTGCCAGGTCGCCACCAGGGCGTGGAGGGGAAAGGGACGCCTCGGGGGAGGAGACAGTGAGCGCTTGCGGCGCGGGGGAGCATGGGCGGCCGGGCCGGAGGCCGGCGATCAGGGCCCCGGTGCTCCTTGTCGGCCGTCCGGCTCGGGCGTCCAACGCCTCGGGCCGGTGCGTCGGCCGGGTTCCGTCACCGGGCCTCACCGGACACGACGGCCCACACGGTCTTGCCGGGCGCTCCGGCGCGGGGTGCCGTGCCCCACTCCTTGGCGAGTGCCGCGACCAGGACGAGACCGCGACCACCGTCCCCGTCGGCCGGGACGGCCCGGGCGACGGGCAGGCGCTCCCCACGGGTGTCGCTCACCTCTACCCGCACCCGTCCGGCCTCGGCGCTCAGCCGCAGCTCGGCATCGCGCCCGGGGACCCGTCCGTGAGTGACGGCGTTGGCGGCCAGCTCGGCGACGAGCAGCTCGACCGTGTCGTGCACGGGTGTGCCATAGGGCCACCCCCAGGCGTCCATCTGCTGGGAGGCGAGACGCCTGGCGAGACGGGCGCCGCGCGGAGTCGCCGTGAACCGCAACGTGAAGCCGGTCTCGCGGCCCGGCCCTGGAGTGATGTTGTGGGGAGGGGTGGTCATGCACCCAAAATTTTCGTTCCCAGACGCGCCTGACCAGGGAAGACAGCCCCACGGCCCCAGGTTGTAGGGGTGGGGTGGCTTGGTGTGGGGGTTGTCGGGGAGCGATTGCTGGAGAGAGATTCTCTTTGGCTTGCCGCGGCGCTGCCTTCCGGACCTCTGTGCGATAGAACGGAGATCTGATCATCCTGCTTGCGGGCGAGTGAGTACTGGGGGAACGCGTGGGGCTGTCGCCAGACCTGAAGCTGATCGTGGAGGGCATGGTAAAGGCGTCCATGGGCATGGTGGACACGGTCATGGTCGGCACCCGGGACACGGCCATCGCGCTCTTCCACGAACTCGACCGGCAGCACGGCATGGCCGGGGACGACGACGCGGGACGCGCGTTCGCGAAGGTGTACGAGTCCGCGGCAGCCACGACACTCGACATGATCGGCTTCAGCGCCTACGTGATGGGCGAGACGGGCAAGGGGTTGATGCGCACCTGCCGGGAGCTGATGGCGCAGGAGAGCAGCGTCGCCTCGGCGATCCTCGGCCGGCAGGTGGACTTGACCTACCGGATGGGCGACCCTGCTGCGGACTGCTCCGAGAGTTTCCTGGGGCGCGGGCAGGAGCTTCCGGAGGTCGTCGGCGAGACCGCCTGGTACGACCAGTACGCGCCTGCCGGAATGAGTGACCGCTTCCGCGGTTCTCCGGAGAAGCTGCGGGACGTGGCGGGTACCTGGCGTCGCGGCGCGAAGCTGATGACGCGCTTCCTGGAGGACGCGCAGGCGTACGCCCATACTGCGGACAAGGCCCATTCCGGAGAGGCGGCGGACGCGTTCCGCAGCTACTTCAAGGGCTTCGTCGGCTTCGCCGCGCCGCCGGAGCGGGCCCATCCGGACGAGCCGCTGGTCGCCAACCTCGTGGCGGCCTGCACCCAGCTGGCGAAGGCGTGCGAACGGTACGCCGATCACGTCGAGGCGGCCAAGAGGCAGATCACCGAGGACCGGGTGGACCCCTTCCACGTGGACATGCCGTGGGACTCGCCGATGTTCGGCGGCAACGGTGACGACGGCGGCCTCCTCGACGCCGTGCTTGGCGACCCGTGGATCCACCGGCTCGGCGACGTGGCCCATTCCCTCGATGGCTCAGAGAAGCGCGTCAAGCTCCCGCAGGGTTCCGGCGGCTCGCCCGGCCTCCCGGGCCTGCCACTGCTCCCGGTGCCCGAACCGGTGACCGTTCCCGTACCGCTGGCTCTCGCGTCGTACAAGGGCGGCCTGCCGGGCGTGATACCGGCCGTCTACCGGGACCCCGACCCCAGCCTCCCGTTCAAGGACCCCCTGCCGCCGGAGCCGGGTACCACCCGCTTGCTCAGCGTCGGCGAGCGGAAGGAGTTCGAGGCATGGGTGAACACGCTGCGGCCCATGGGATTCGGTGGAAAGGGAACCAGCACGACCGACCCCGCCAACGCCTATCAGTTGCGGACGGCCGGGTATCCCGAACGGCTCATACCGCTCCCCGCGGAAGCTCGTAAGGGAGCCATCGCCGCCGACGGAATGCGGCCGGCCGACGGTTACATGATCGACGCGAAGTACGTGAAGGACACCGACGACGAGTGCAAGAAGAACTCGTGGCGCACGCCCGACACCTTCGCGCTCGAAGACAAGTACGACAAGAACGGCAAGAAGAAGTGGAGCAAGAAGGACATCCTCGTCGGCAAGGACGAGGACGAACTCGACGACTACCGGCAGGCGATGACGCAGCACGAGCAGATCCGCGGCCTGGAGATCATCACCAACGACAATGACGCTGCCGCGTACTGGCAGACGCTCATGGCGGCACAGGGGGTCAAGGGCACCTCCCGGTACGTGCCCTGAACCCCGACGAAGAAGGACGCTTCCCGCTGTGGACCTCGACGAATACCAGACGACCTTCCTGCTCTACGCGCCCGCCAAGAACCCCGCCGGCTGGAACCTGGACCTGGCCGCCTTCGGCGCCGCCCTCGAGGCCGCGTTCCCCGAAGTGCGGTACGAGACCCGGCAGGGCAGGCAACTGCGCCTGTCCTTCTGGGCGGTGACGGCCGAAGGGATCGAGTTCACCGGCTTCGCCAGCAACGAAGGCAGGGACACGGTGGTTCTCGTGGACAACACCGCGGAAGAGGCGGCTGTGTTCATCACCTGGCTCCGTGACTCCTACATCGCCTCCCCGGACCTGATCCGATTCAGTTCCGAGCCGGCCGTGGAGGCGGGCATCGAGACGGACTGGCGCCTGCCCGCGGCCGGCGACACCGCGAGCATCGCCGAGGAGCTGAAGCACCACATCCAGGTCGTCCAACGCTGAATCGCGGACTGGCGCTCCTCCGGGACACTTTGGGCCGTTCGAGCGAATCAGGCTCTAAGATCCGGACCGTGTCGGTGAAATCACAAGAGCACCACTACGCACACGCGGCCCTGCGGCACTTCAAGGACGCCGTCTTCCTCCTGGACAACGCGCGGCTGCCCAATGCGGACTATCACTTCGGCTTCGCGGTCGAATGCGCCCTCAAGAGCCTGCTGCTCCGCTTCACGGCGGCCACGATGGACCCCAAGCCCAACGGCAAACCCAGCAAGACTCCCTGGGTGAAGGACCCCGCGACCGGCAAGGTGGCCCATGCCTACAGCCACCTGCCTTGGGTGGCCACCGACGTGGCGCTCCTGACGCACGGCAGGTCGGCGACCCGCCTGTCGGCCGCGCTCGGCGGTCTGGCGGCCTTCGACACATGGTCCGTGGACCACCGGTACCTCGACGGCAGCAGCGTCGTCGAGGCGGACGTGCGGCAACGGCGTACCGTGGCGGAAAACATACTCAGCCTGCACGAGCAGGCGCTCATCACCGGAAGGCTGCCGTGACCCTCGCCCCAGACCCGGCCGGCGGACCCGTGCGGTTCGCGCAGGCGCGAGTCCGTGCCCTGGACCTGGCCCACGAAGTGGCGGCAGCGGGGGTGGACGTGCTTGCCGTACGGGACGTGCTGGGCCGGTTCACCCTGATCGTCGACGACCGTACGCAGCCGCTCCCACCGGCGTTGGAGAGCCTGGAGGACGACTACGGCCCCCGTCTCGCCCGGAAACTGGGCCGGTATGCCGCCGACCGTTCCTTGATGCGGGCGTCCGGCCTCTTCTCGGCCGACGGACTACTCGACTCGGAGCGGGCGGTCCGGGATCCGGAGCGGCCCGCGGGCCGGGTCCGGATCCTCGACAACACGGTGGTGGGCGAGGACTGGGCACAGGTCTCCACACCCGCCCCCGAAGCGGACGGCTCCCGCACCCACCGCACGGCGCTGTACGGGTTCAAGGGCGGCGTCGGACGCAGCACGGCCACCGCGGTCCTGGCCCGCCACCTGGCCGACCAGGGTCACATCGTGCTTGTCGTGGACCTGGACCTGGAGTCCCCGGGCGTGGGCCCACTGGTCGCCGCCGGGACGGAGCTGCCCCCGCACGGCATCATCGACCAGCTGGTCGAGTCGGCCGTCGACAATGCGGACGGCCTGGAACTGGTGGTCCGCACCGGCTACGAGCCGCGCGGCGGCCGGGGTGAACTGTGGGTGGCGCCCGCCCGGGGCCGTGGGATGCCGGGCCTGCCCTACGCCTACGTCGACAAGCTGAACCGGGTGTACGCGGACGTCCCCGGCGCCGACTTCGCCGACCGCCTGGAGCGGGCCGTACGCGCCTGCGAGGACGCGGTGGCCCGCGACGGCGACAGCGGCCGCCGCCCCGACGTCGTGCTGCTCGACAGCCGCGCCGGCATCCACGACATCGCCGCCGTCACCATCTCCCGCCTGTGCGACCTGGCCCTGCTGTTCGGCACGGACAACGCCCAGACCTGGGAGGGCTACGGCGACCTCTTCGAGGCATGGCTCCTGTCCGGGCAGGCACCGGCGATCCGGGAGAAGCTGCGCATGGTGGCCTCGATGGTGCCTGACTCCCCGCTGCGCCCCAGGGACGCCTACCTCCAGTCGTTCCGCGAACACGCCTGGGAGTCCTTCTCGCTGCTGTACGACGACGACGTCCCCGACCCGGAGACGAATGAGCTGGATCTCGACACGTTCTCCCCCTTCCTGGAGGACGAGGCGGCGCCGCACCACCCCATTCCGATCCTGTTCGACCCCGGACTCGTCGGCCTGGACGCCGTCTCGGTCCCCGGCTGGCAGGACCGGGCGTTCGTGCAGGCGGCGTACCGGGACTTCCTGCCCACCGCTACGCTCCTGATCACCGCAGATCCGCAGAGCAGCGAAGGACCGCGATGAGCACCCCACTGGGCGTCGAGGAGTACCGCGACCTCCTGGCCGCGGCCCTCCCGGAGGCCACGGACGCCGACACCGCCGAGCCGAACGTGCGCAGCCTGTTCACGCCCGACACGCACCGTGCCGCCCTCTACGTCGACAGCACGGTGGTCCGCGGCGGCCGGGGCGTCGGCAAGACCTTCTGGTACCGCTCGCTGCTGGACGAGACGCTGCGCGAGGTCGCCGCCCAGGAGTACGGCATCGAACGCCTGCGGCGCGTCACGGTGTCCCGTGGCTACGGCGCCGCCCTGGAACCGGACCTCTACCCCGGGCCGGGCAACCTGCGGCAGCTGGTAGAGGAGGGCGTCCGCCCCTACGACCTCTGGTACGCCGTCCTGCTGACCGCCTTCGGCCAGCCGGAGCTGCGCGAGCTGCCCGAGTGGCGGGACAAGGCCACCTGGGTGCGCAACAACCCGGGCGCGGCCGAGCGCACGGTGCAGATGGTCGACCGGGAGGCGCAGGGCAAGGGGATCACCCACCTGATCCTCTTCGACGCCCTGGAGCACCTGCACCGGGTCCGCTCCCAGGCCGACCGGCTGGTAAGCGGCATCCTGGAGTTGGCCCTCGCCATGCGCCTGGGCACGCGCAGCATCCGGTTCAAGGTGTTCATCCGCCCCGACATGTACGACGGCGCGCTGCTGCACTTCCCGGACGC
>NZ_BNBF01000002.1:247931-249528 GCF_014654935.1 Streptomyces capoamus | reverse complement strand
GTCCAAGCTGACCTCCAACGCGGCGGCACTGACCTGGTCCCGAGCCAACCTCTACGGGCTGCTCTTCCACACCCTGGGGAACCACGACGGCGAGCTGGCCGCCCGCTTCCGTGCCCTGACGGGTGGCTGGCAGCCCGAGGCCGACGGCCGGCGCTTCGTCCCTCCGGCACTACTCAGCGGTGACGAGCAGTCCCAGCAGGAACAGTTCACCGTGATAGCGGGGCCCTACATGGGGTCCAACTTCCGCAAGGGCCACACCTTCACTTGGCTGCCCAACCACCTGATGGACGGCGTCGAGCAGGTCAGCCCGCGCAGCTTCCTCAGCGCGCTGCAGAAGGCGCTCGCGGAAACCCGGGGCCAGTACGCGGGCCACGAGTTCGCCCTCCACCACGAGGGCATCCGCCGGGGCGTGCAGACGGCGTCCGAGACCCGGGTCGCCGAGGTCAGCGAGGACATGCCGTGGGTGCGCCTGGCGATCGAGCCGCTGGCAGGCCACCAGGTGCCGATAGAGCGGGAGAAGGTCGAAGCCCTCTGGCAGGAGCACCGGTTGGTGGACGCCCTGCACAAGGAAGCCGAACGGTACGTGCCCAGCGACCCGGACGACGACTTCCTGGTGCGCACCGGACCGCGCTACCCGGAGGACCCGGCCCTGCTGATCGAAGAACTCGTCGGCCTGGGGGTGATGCGCCAGCGCCGGGACGGTCGCATTGACCTGCCGGACGTCTACCGCATCGCCTTCGGCGTGGGGCGCAAGGGCGGGGTGCCGAGGGTGGCCAACTGAGCCGGTTGGCCAGGCGGCGCTGAGAGCGCTCGGTCTGCGGCGCAGCGCGGGCAGAGCGTCTCGTCACCGACCAGCCGGAAGAGGGCGGGCTGGACGTGGTCGCCCTCGCATTCGCGGGTGCCGTGGAGGCGGGGGGAGAGGGGGCGGCCGGGCGTGGGTTCCTGGGCTGTGGAGGGCTCGGGTTCGGGTGCGGCCGGGGTAGGGACCGGTGGCACCTCGCGGAGCAGGTAGCGCAGCAGGCCGCCGGGGCGGTGGACGGGGGCGCCATCGCCGGGGAGGCCGCGGAGGATGTGCGCGCGGATGGCGGTGGGCGGATGCCCGGCGGCTAGCCAGCGCGCGGTGAGGTCCGTCAGCTCGGCATCCATGGCCCGGGGGATGTGGCGCAGGGCCGGGTCGAGGTCGCGGTAGGCGTGGGCGAGGGCGCGGGCCGCGTCTAGGTGAGGGCCGGGATCGGGGTGCTCGCTGCCCCGGTCCACCTCCGGGGCTTGCGCGGCTTGCGGGGCTGCCGTGGAGTGCGCGGCTTCGGGGGCTTCGGCGGGTGCGGAGGCATCGGTGGCGTCCTCGGGGGGCTTGGGGGGTCGGTTGGGGGTGTTCACGCAGGTGTCGCCATAGGGATGACCGTCGGCGGGCCGACCGGTCCGCTCACCGACCGCCGGATTGCGGGGACTCGGTGCGACGTGCGCGGATACGGGCGTCCGTCCGAGGAGCTTAGAGGCTTCCGCCTCGCTCAACGGCACGTTGGAGACGAGTTGTTGGGTTACCCAGTGACCGCCGGGACCCTGGACGCGCCGCTCGTGCACGAACCCCTCGTCCTTG
>NZ_BNBF01000002.1:240689-247890 GCF_014654935.1 Streptomyces capoamus | reverse complement strand
AGCTGGCGCTTGGCGCGGGTGAAGGCGCAGGCGCCGATGTTCGCGCGTTCAGCCGTACGGGAGAGGGATTCTCGCGCGCCCTGGGGGAGCGAGAGTTGCCAGGTGAGAAGGCGTACGGCGTCGGAGGAGAGCCGGGGATGCCGGATGATGTCGTGGGAGAACTGGGTGTAGGCGCGCGGGGGCGCGATATGGTGCCGGTACATCACTGTGGGAGCCCTAACTTCCACTGGTGGTTTAGGCCCTCGCGGACGGTCGCTAGCCGTCGCGGGGGCCGTCTTATGTGTTGCTGCTGGGAGTGACGGTAGCGCACGCAAAGTGGCCGGATGGACGCGTTGAGTGAAGAAAGCTTTCGCGAGGAGCTGTTCACTCACACGAGGCAACTTGTGCCTTTTGGGGCGCGGTTGGCGTACTGGCGTCCTACTGTGCGGCCATGGATACGGGTGCCGATTCGGGTGCGGGCGGTGCCGAGCCGGACTCGAACGTCGAGTTCCTGCGCTGCTTCGGCCGGCAGATGAAGCTGCTGAGGGAAGCGGCCGGGCTGACTCAACCGCAGTTGGGCAGTCTGGTCGGGTACGGCGAGGCGCAGATCGCGGCGGTGGAGCAGGGACGCCGGATTCCCAAGCCTGAGCTGATCGACGCGGTGGACCGGGTGGTGGGGGCGCGGGGCGTGCTGGTGGCCATGAAGGAGGAGGTGGCCAAGGCGCGGTATCCGTCGTTTTTCCGCAAGTTCGTCAGTTATGAGGTCGAGGCCAACGAACTGCACGTATACGACGCGCACTTGGTGAACGGGCTGTTGCAGTGCGAGGAGTACGCGCGAGCCGTCTTCGAGATGTGGCGCCCGTTATTGGATGCGGAAACGGTGGAGCAGCGCTTGACCGCCCGTTTGGACCGGCAGAAGCTGCTCTCGCGCCGTCCCAAACCGCTGCTGAGCTTCGTCATCGAGGAGCACGTCTTCCTGCGGCCTCTCGGCGGCAAAGAAGTGCACCGTGCCCAGTTGGAGCACCTGTTGATGATGGGCCATGAGCGGAACATCGAGATCCAGGTCATGCCCACGGATCGCGACGAGCACGGCGGGGTGGCAGGGCCGTTCACGTTGATCCTTACGCGCTCAGGGCGCAGGATGGCTTACACGGAGGTGCAGAGCCACAGCACCCTGCACGCGGAACCGGCGAGGGTCCAGGGGTTCGAGTCGACGTATGGCGTTTTGAGGGCGCAAGCCAAGAACCCCAAGGAATCGCTGGCCTGGATCGAGAAGCTCTTAGGAGAGTTGTGAAGGCCAACGCCGATCAGGTAGCCGGGCTGACCTGGGTGAAGAGCAGCTACAGCGCGGGTGATGGCGGTCAGTGCGTGGAGGTCGCGGACGTGGGTACGGCCGTGCTGGTCCGTGACTCCAAGCGGCCGGAGGAAGCGTTTCTTGCCGTCGGCGCCGATGAATGGGCGGCGTTCGTGCGGCTGGCCGCGCGCGGCTGAACAGTGCGACGGAGGGGGGGTCGGCTGCCGACCGCCCCTCTGCGCTTGCTTACTCGCTCTTCTTCTTGCGCCCGCCGGTCTTCTTCTCCGGACGCCACTTGACGAGGTCCGCCTCGGATACCTCCGCGTCCGCGCGGCCCGAGTCGAGGGCGGCCTGGAACTCCTCGGCGGGGTTGCCCTCCCACTCCTCGTCGTACTCGCCGTACCACTGGTGGACCCAGGGCATCACTTCCCGGAGCCCGGCGAGCAGAGGCACGAGCCGGGGGTCCTTCTTGTCCCAGCCGCCGACCTCGATCCGGCTGCGGATGAGACCGACCAGGGCGTCGGCCTGGTCCCGGTGGTTCCAGCCGGCCCAGCCGAGGAGGAGGGAGCCGTCCGACTCCAGGGAGGCGCCGGGGTAGGAGATGAAGCGCTCCTTGGGAACGTCGAGCTTGCCTCGGTTGGACCAGTAGGAGTGCTTGAGGAAGTCGGCGCTGGTGTACTTCGGCGGCACCTTGATGTCGAGCCGCTGCCCCGTACGGTCCTCCTCCCGCTGCTGCTCCCAGACCTGCTCCCACTGGGCCCGCTTGCGCAGACCGGAGTCCTTGTAGCGCAGGGCGGCCAGGTACGGCACGTGCTCGGCGTCGATGACGGCAGCCAGCACGGTGGCGAGGGAGGCATCCCGCTTGCCGAGGTGATCGGTGGCGTACAGCTCGGCCACGGCCTGGACGTCCTTGTCGTGGCGCAGGGCGTCGGCGAGCTGGTTGACGGTGAGCGGCCGGGGCACGGTGAACCCGTCCCGCTCGTCGAACCACAGGTCCTCCCGCTCGGCGGCATCGAGCAGCCAGCTCCGGAGGGCGGCGGCTTCCCGCTTCTCCCAAGGCTCGATGGACCAGCGGCGCTTGAACTCGGGCCGCTCGATGAGACGGATGTCCTTGTTGGCCTCGATGAGATCGATCCGGGCCTGGACGACCTTCCGGTATGCCTCCGGCCAGTGGGCCGGGATCTCGGTGACGGGGGTGGACCCGTGCCGCTCGAACCACTTGTTGCCACCTTCACCGTCCCGCATCTTCCGGGCCAATACGATTTCGAAGGCGCGCTCCCCAAGACATACTTCCGGAACCTCAGCTGCGGTGGTTCGTGCGAGCTCGTTGGGGCTGAGCAGTCCGTACGCACCGTAGAAGGTCCAGTCAAGTTCCTCCTGCAAGGCAATCATCCGGATGCGGGATCGGCTCTCGCCGCGGCGAGCCTCAGCCAGAGCTTCACGACTCGGTACACCGTTGGCGGTACATGTTGTGGGGGCATGCTCGACAGCCGCTCTGGCGAGAGCCTCGAGTTCGTCACTGAGGGTGAGCGGAAGATGCCTGGGAAGCGGAAACTCCAGAAGCTTAGTTCCGGTGAATTCGTACCGGTGTTCCCAAGGTTCGTCAGCATCTCCTCTCTCGGCTCCAGGGCGCCCCTTGTTGTGGCTCATCTGCTTCAGCCAGAAACAAGCCGTCGATGAGTTCAACACGCCCAGCAATTCCAGATACCGCTCCCTGCTCACTCCCTTTCGGAGTTTGATCAGCGGTGCTGACTGTTTGAATGCCTTGCTGTCTTGTACTAGTGCGAAGTTACTATGAGTAGAAACGAAGCTAAAAGCGATCGCCTTCGCGTCAGCTTCTGTGTCGCTGGGGATCTGATGCCATCCATGCCAAGGGCGGCTACTATTGAAGTAGGTGCCCGTGCCGAAGGTCGCTCGGTTTCCAAGTTCCGTTCGGACGGGCCATAGAAAGCGTGAGAATCGGGGCAGGGTCTCGATGGCCAACAGGTTTTTGGTTGAGTCATAAGGGTGGAAGACTTCATTCGGTGCGCGCACGTACCAGTCTCTAACGTCCTCCCCGGCTGCAACAGGGACGCGAGCCTCCTCTTCCAGTCTGTAACGCGTGAAGACCCCTTGTGGTGCCAACATGGCGTCGTCGGCATGCGTCATCCCGTAAAAACCAATACGGAGAACACGGTCACTGAGACGCCCCGCATCCGCATGAAGCTGCGACATCAGATCAGCGATGCCTCCCCCGGAAAGTGACCAGGGGTGTTTTGCCCAACGCCCGCGTTCTACGTCCTCAGAAGATACCCACTGTGACGCGCTTCCTGGATGCTTGACCTGCTTGACAATCGCCTGCCACACCAGGCCCTTCTCAGGCTCCGCAGGTTGACTCCCCTCTCCCTTGACCCCGAGAACTGCACGGACAGCCTGTGCCTTCCGAGGTACATGGTTCCGCCCCGCTAGAATGACGGTCGGCGTCCCGTGCCCCGGAATGTAAGCCCCGGACGTGTCGATCACATGCGTAAGCTGAACCCTCGGGAAGAACTCCTCGATCAGCTTCTTCCCGAACTCCCTCTTCATGAACGAGTTGGCAGTGATCTGCCCGGTGAACCCACCATCCCGATGGTCACCCCCCGCCCGCACCGCCAGCTCAAAAATCCGCTGAGCGAACGGTACGGACAACGCGTACTGTCGATAACAGGCGTCGTACGCGGCCTTGTAGTTCTTGTTCTCGTTGGCGTCCTTGACCGTGATGTACGGCGGATTCCCCACCACCACGTGATACGAACCCCGCCCGAGAAGATCAACCTCCCGCGCGTACTCCTCCACGTCCTCGGTGCGGAAATAGAACGGCTCATTGTCCGCGAACAGGGTGTCAAAAGCCTCAGTGACCGTCTCCGCGCCCCGCCCATGAAGAAGCGAGTCCGCCACAGCCACCCGGATAGGCAACCCGGGAGCCGCGCTCAAGTCCCGCACGCCGCCCGCCTTCAAGGCAGCCACCAGCAGCCGGAACCGAGCGATGGCCACGGCGAACGGGTTCTTGTCGGCGCCGTGCACGGACTCCAACGCCCGCCGCACCAGCACCCAGGGCTCAGTACCCGGCTCGGCCTCCCGCCACTTCCCCAACAGCCGCTCGAACATGCCCAGCAGGAAGTGCCCGGAGCCGCACGCGGGGTCGATGCACCGCAGCCCCCGGACGACCTCCTCGCCGCCCGGACCGTCGGCCCACACCTCACCGTCCCACCCGGAGGGCCGGTGCTTCCACGCCGGCGTCAGCCCGAACTCCTCCACGGCGGGCTCAAGGGTCAGGTCGAGGATGAACTCCTCCACGAACACCGGGGTCTGGAGCAGCGCGTACGTCTTGCGGGCGTGCTCGGACAGGTCCTGGTACAGGTCGCCGAGGAAACGCGTGTCCAGCGCGGGGTCGGTGAAGTCGTGGACGATCTCGCCGTCCGCGCCCCGCTGCCGCCAGAACGCGAGCAGGGCCGTAGCCGCCTCGTAGGAGGGCGTCACCTCGTACAGCGGATTGTGCGCGCGGTCGAACAGCCCCTCCACCGTCCGATGCGACTTCGCCAGCGCGTCGAAGGAGTCCAGCAGCCAGTCCCGGTCGTTCTTCGACGGGTTCTCCCGGAAGTACGCGTCGTGCCGGTCCTGCGCCTCGGCCAGCCGATCACCCGGCCCCGAGAGCCACGCGTCCGGGATCAGCCCGTTGTCCTCGCTGAACCGTACGAAGACACACGCCAGCACCCACGCGGCGGCGATCTGCACGACCCGCTCGTCCCGCCAGGTCTCGTACATCGCGGCCGTACGCTCCGCCGCGACCGCCTTCTCGTACTCGACGCGCAGCGCGTCCCGGAACTCGGGCTCGTTCTCGGTACGGGCCCGGAGATCGTCCTCAAGGATCCGGGCCTGGGCCTGGAGATCCTTCAGCAGCCGCGTCCTGTCGAGCGAGGCCCCCGCCCCCTGTGTCTCCTCGGGCGTCACCGTCACAGCCGCACCTCTCATCCCGCTCACGGTCCCGCGATCACCGCGGATGCACCGATTTCCCTGCGAACCCCCCGGCCCGCCGTCCCATCCTGCCAGCCCCGCCGCACCGCATTCGTTGAAACCGATGCGTACCGGGCCGTCCACCAGGCGCGACTCGACATTCGTGCTGGTCAGACGGTTGCCGGTGCCACACACCAGCGGTCCGGCCATGCGGACCGGGACGGGCGCCACCCCACCGCCGTACGCGCCCTCGCCTACATCCCCCGCTCGTGCTCACGCACGTACGTGAAGCCCCGGGGCAGCTCGTGGGGCCCGGCCAGGCCGGCCCTGGCGTGATCCTCCCGATAGGCGGCTGCCGCCTCCGGGCTCGCGTCCTTGCCGAGGTGGCCGATGCGCATCAGGTGCCCCGCGACCCGGTGGGCGCTCACGCCGTACCCCGCGCTCGGGTCATCGCGGAGGTCCTCGCGTTCCGCGACCCGGAGCACCGGGGCGTAGCAGAGCAGCGGAACCGGTGTCTCCCCGCGTCGTGCGGGATAGTGCAGCATGGCGGCCCGGTTGATGCTGCCCTGCTCCCAGGTGAGGAGCCGGCGGGACAGGAGCCGCTCGATCGCCCCGTGGATCTTCTTCTCGGCCGGCCGTTCCGACGGCTGCGCGCGCTCGACGGTGTTCCGGACCAGCGCCTCCTGCGGCAGCAGCGCCCGGCCCTTCTCGTCCAGGTAACCGAGTTCGCGCAGCGCGATCAGGACGAGTTCCTCCACCCGGTCCACGCGGGCGTCGAACGCCGCGAGTTCACGGGTCATGATCCTCGGGTCGTAGGCGTAGCGGACCACGGTGCCGCCGAAGACGACGGGCTCGTCCAGCGGGGTGTAGGCCAGGCGCAGCTTCCTCCAGGTGTCCCACCGCACCGACACGCGGGTGCCGGGAAGGACGAAGGACTGCCACGTCAGACCGGTCAGGACCGGCTCGGTACCGTTGGCGTCGAGCCTGATGCCCTTCTGCTCGTCCAGGATCCTGATGCGGCGGCGCCCGCGCAGGAACGTGAGGTCGAAGCGTTCCTGGGAAGCGGCTCGGCCGGCCATCTCGGCAGGTACGGGGCACGTACCGTGCAGGAGGTGCTCGGCTCGCACGTGGAACTTCCACTCCACCGTGAGACCGGTGTTGACCACCGAGTGGGGCAGCCCGCCGTCGAGTTCCCCGACTACGACGCCTGCGAGGTCCTCCGCCTCCGGGA
This sequence comes from Streptomyces capoamus, assembly GCF_014654935.1. Classification (GTDB taxonomy): domain Bacteria; phylum Actinomycetota; class Actinomycetes; order Streptomycetales; family Streptomycetaceae; genus Streptomyces; species Streptomyces capoamus. The sequence continues at coordinate 241,414 of NZ_BNBF01000002.1, read as the reverse complement.
CCTGCGACTGCGCGTCCGCGACCGGCTCCGGGGCCGACGCCTCCATGCGCCCGTAGCAGCCGTTGCAGTACAGGGCGTCACCCCGTGCGGCGACCAGCTTCGCCGTCTTCGTCTGACCGCAACGCGTACAAGTAAAGGGCGCGACCGCCGCCAACCGCACCAGCTGCGTGTCGCCGCGCGGCGGATACGTCTTCACGATCTTCTTGCCGAGGAGGCCCCCGCCCACCTTCATCACCATCGATCCCCCCGGATCTTCCGTCCTCCAGGTCCTCCCTCGGCAGCGGCAGACTGGGAGCACAGCACGAGTGGGACCCGGGGCGCCGCTCCGCGGAAGGAAAGGTGATCAGCGTAGATTTCCCCACTTGGCCGGGCAAGGTGTTCCGTCCGGATGGCACTCGGTGCCCGCGAAATCCACGGGCACCGGTACGGTCCGCCGACCCCCGACGATCAAGCGGGTGACTCGGCCGTGCGCAGGCTCTTCAGGAACAGCCCGTCCAGCACCTCCCACTCCGTCACCCGGTCCACCACCTCCACGGTCCGGCCGTCCAGCGTCGGCGTGGCACGCGGATCCTCCGCCGGAAGCAGCAGCCACAGGCCGTGCGGGGCGTCGGCGGGGCGCCGCGCCGACTGCTGGAGCGAGGCCAGCAGCTCCCGGCCCCCGGCCTCCCAGAAGCGGGCGATCAGGCCGGCTTCATGGGCGAGCAGGACCGTACGCGGGCCGGAGC
>NZ_BNBF01000002.1:230173-240642 GCF_014654935.1 Streptomyces capoamus | reverse complement strand
GCTCCGCGAGGTCCACGAGCCGCTGCCGTACCCGCTCCGCCGCCAGTCGCGTGTACGAGGCGAGCGCCGCGCCGAGGGTGCCCGTCGCGGTGAACTTGGCGTCCGCCTTCAGCAGGGCCTGCCAGCGCACCGACTGCTCCTCGGCCAGCTCCTTCAGCGCGTCCAGGAACATGCCGTTCAGCGGCACGGTGATGGCGCCGAACCGCTCCGCCAGCGCATCGGCGACACCGGGCAGCTCCGCGCCCTTCAACGTGAGCGCCAGGAAGCCCCCGCGGCGACGGGTGTCCGTGAGCCGTGCCGACAGCACCTCCCTCGGGTCCCGGCCCTCGGCGATACGGCCCTGGGCGGCGGCATACAGAGAACCGGTGCTGGTCAGCATCGAGGAGGACAGGTTCAGGCGACTGCCCGCACCCTCCTGCGCCCTGGGCACGAAACGGCGCCGGTCCTGGTCGTAGACCAAGGGGAAACCCGCCTCGACGAGCGCCTCGGCCAGCTCCACGTACGTCGTCCCGTCCAGCACGGACAGGCCGGGGAACCGCGCCCGGACCCGGGCCAGCAGGTCCGACGTGGAGATGCCGGTTTCGGGGCGGACGCCCGCCGGAGCCTGCGAGATACGCAGGGCCCGCTCCAGGCCGAGCGACAGCGGGAACAGTTCAAGCCGGGGGGAGAAGGCCACGCCTCCCGCCATGGAAGCGGCCAGCTCAACCAGTCGTGTGTCGGCGAGCGGAGCCATGCCGTCGGGCGCGGGCACGGCGCGCAGTTCCCGGAGCACGGTGGCGCGGCCGGGCAGGGGGTCGCGTCCGGCGAGGTCTGCCGCCTGCTCCCCCAGCAGGGTCGCGTAGTCGGCGAGTTCGGCCGGCGTGGGGTCGTCGGCGCCCGGCTGGTCCTCCAACGCGATGACGATCCGGCCGCCGCGCCGCTGCACGGCGAAGCGGGGCGGTGCCTCGCCGGCCCCGACGGGGTCGTCGTCCCGCTTGCGGATCTCCGTTTCCACCGCGGCCCGGACCACGGCCAACGCCTTGGCCTGGGCCTCGGCCGGGTCACTGGTGCCCGCGCCGTGCCGGGCGCGCAGCTCCGACGCCAGCTCCTCCGCCGTCGACACACGGTCCCGGTCGGTCAGGATCGCCACCAGCTCGTCGCGGACCCGGCCGAGCCAGGGCAGCTCGGCCCACTGCTCGACCGCAGCTTGCTGGTTCTGCGAAACCGTCGGCTGGCTGATGCCCAGGGCCTTCGCGATCAGGCTCTGCGCCGGCCACGGCTCCAGCGGCTCCCCGGCCTCCAGGACCCCCGGCAGCTGGAGGGTCGCACGCACCACGTCGGGGCGTGGCCGAGTACGACGCTTACCCTCGGGCGGCGTGAGACGCGCGGCCAGGGTGTCGACCGACTCGAGGGCCTCTTCCGGAGCGTCCGGCTCCAGTGCCACCGGCTTCCTGGCAGTGGCCTTCCGGCGCAGCGCCTGGGTCCACTGGCGGTGCCGGCGGTTCAGCTCCTTGCGGATCGCGTTGCCCGCGCCACGCGCCCGGGAGATGTGGTGCGGGGGAATGTCCAGCAGCTCTTCGACGGTGTGGGCCTTGAGACTCTCGGCGACCGAAACCGCGCGCGGTGAGAGACCGGCAGCCGCCAGCGGAGTCTTCAGGGTGGCCGCCTCGGCGGCCTGTTCCCGGGCGTCCTCCAGGTCGTCCGCGCTCAGCCCGACCGTGGCCGGCGTCGTCGCAGGGCGGGCCGCGTCCGCCTTCCGGAAGACCTGCCGCCACGCTTCCTGCAGCTGCGGCAGGGTGTCGTAGCGGCGCTCGACGTCCCGGTGCAGTGCCCGTTCGAAGAAGGCCTTCAGCCCTTCGCTCAGGGCCTGCGGGAAAAGCTCTGCCGACACGTGCAGACTCGCGTCCGCGACCATCCGCGGGTCACCCTGCCCGTCCCCCCACACCGGCCTCTCCCCGGAGGCCATCTCGTGCAGGGTGACCGCGGCGGCGTACCACTCGGCGTGATCGTCGTAGCGTGAGCGGCCGGCCCCGCCCAGGAACGGATCGAGGTACCCGCGGGTGCCCGCGTGCAGGTCGTGGTCCGGGGCGTCCGCCAACGAGAAGTCGAACAGCATCAGCTGCCAGGAACCGTCGCTCCGCTTGAACAGGCCCAGGTTGTCCGGCTTGATGTCGCGGTGCCGCACCCCGCGCGCCGCCAGGGTGTCCAACGCCTGGAACAGGTCGTTGCCGAACCGCTCCAACTGGTCGTAACCGAGGGGGCCCTGGTCCCGCAGCCGGGAACCGAGGCTCACCGGCTCGCGGTCGTCCTCCCCCCGGAAGCCACCCGCATACTCGATGTCGAGGACCGTGTGACCGGCCAGCTCGCGCGGTTCGGCGAGCAGTTTCACGATGTAACCGCCGCCCACCTCCTTCAGCGCCTTCGCCTCCGCCAGCAGGCGTGCGTCCTTCTCCTGGTCGAGGGCGACCTTGAAGACCCTGAGGGGCTGCTCCCCGTCGTCCGTATCGGTACGGCGCACCAGCAGTGCGCGGGCCGTGGCACCGGTGCCGAGCACACGGACCACCGTCCAGGTACCGTCCAGCGGCTGCTCCGGCTGCACGGTCAGGGGATCGGCGACCGGCCCCCCGCCCGCGGAGGGCGCGGCCGCGTCCGCTTCCGCCGCGCCCAGCAGCTCCAGGAACTCGTCGACCGACGCCAGACGGTCCCGGACGTCCGCCGACGTGGCCCGGAAGACGAGGGTGTCCAGCGCCGCCGAGATGGAGTCGGAGACGGCATAAGGGTGCAGCCCGCCGTCACCCTGCAGGCGTTCCAGCAGCGCGCTGCGCCGGTCCGCCGGCGGCCGGCCCGTGAGCAGCAGGTAGGTGAGAGCGCCGAGCCCGAAGACGTCGAGGTCCACCGGGTCGGCGAACTCCTGGTCCGTCTCCGGCGCCAGGTACACCTGCGCCGTGTCCGCGATCAGCCCCCCGTCCAGGGGGGTGTCTCCGAGCGAGCGGTGCAACGTCGTCTCGAAGTCACGAGCCGCGGTCTGCCAGTCGGCGATCCGCAGGACCGGTTCACTGCCGTCGTCGCGTGCCGAGACATAGACCGAGCGAGCGGCCAGGGCCCGGTGGTAGAGGGACCGGTGGTGTGCGTACCGCGCGGCCTCGGCGAGCTGCCGCACCAGATCGAGACGCTGTGCGGGGGTGAGACGACCGCCGTACGCGTCGAGGTAGGCGTCCAGCCGAAGGTCGGACTCACGATGCCGGAAGAGGATCGCCGGGCCGCCCTGGTGCTCACGGATCTGGACCGCCTGCACGATGCCCCGGTGATTGATGCCCTGCAGCACCTGGTACTCACGGCGCGCGGCCCGGTCCACCTTCGCGCGCTGCTCGTCCGAGGCGGCGGCGCCCGCCAGGTATATACGGACCCGCCCGCTCTCCTGGACCAGGCCGTCGTCCCGCACGGCCAGCCGGTCCTCCCAACCGGGACCCGCGTCCAGTGCACGCGGTTCGAGCTTCCAGTCGTCCCCGAACCGCAGGTGCGCGGTGGAGTGGCTGACACCGACCTTCTGCATCAGCCGTTCCAGGCGCTGGCTGATCAACGGGGTGATGCGCCAGCTCTCCCGCTCCGGGGGGCGGCCCAGCAGATCGTCCCAGATCTTCGGCAGCCCGCTCGCGCCGTCGTTACGGCCGTAGACCGAGGTCCGTTGGAACTCGTCCAGCTCGCTGACGAGACCTGGGTCGTGCAGAAACACCGCCGGCTTGATGAAGGGCACGTCCCGCACGTTCATGCCCAGCGCGCGTGCCGCCCGCTCCAGCTGCCCCTTCAGTTCCTTGGCCTTGAGATCGGTCAGATGAAGGGGATTCCGCAGGGTGCGCACCCGGTCACCGTGGAACTGCCAGGTGTCGCCGTGGTTCACCACCCTGCCGGGGTGGCCCTTCAGCTCCAGGAGATAGAGGCCTCCCGGAACGGCGATCAGCACATCGCACTCGTTGATCCGGCCGGAGGCCCCCGTGAACTGGAACGTCACCCATGCCCGGAAGGGTTCCGTCTTCGGCATCAGCTCCCGGAGATGGTCCAGCCCCTCCTGCTCCCACTGAAATCCCGACCGTCGTGGCTGGAACCAGCACTCCCGGGGAGCGGGAGCTGTCGGCTCGGGAACAGCGGGCACCAAGCACCTCCGGAACGGCAGTAGTGAGAGGGGGAACGGCACGACGACACGCTCCACGCCACCCCCCTCGACGGCGAGGTCAGAATCCTATTCCGACCCTCTGACATCCACTCCGGTCCGGTTCGGACGACGAACAGCCGGGTGCCCCGCTGAGGCACCGGGTGCGAGAGGGCTCCCCGGCGCCGGGGGCCGCCGGCGCACGTCCCTTATTGCTCCAGCTCGTCCAGCGCCCCGAGCTGCTGCATCAGCCCCAGCTGGTCGTGCTGCCACCAGAGCTCGGTGATCTTTCCGTCGGCGGCGAACCGGAAGAGGGTCATCCCCGTCATCGCGACCTGCCTGCCGGTGGGCGCGATCCCCAGGAAGTCACCCGTGTGCGTCGCGTTCCACGTCCACCGCGCACAGGCCCGCTCGTCATCGGCGACGACGTCCTCCACCGTGAACGCGAAGTCGAAGGCGCCGCGCCACATCCGGAACTCGGCGCGGACGTGGTCCAGCCCGATGGTGTCCTGCGGGTTCACCGGGTCGTGACTGTGCACGTCCTCGTCCAGCAGGTCGTTGAGCGGCGGCAGCTCGCCCGCGCTCGCGAGCACCCCGAAGAACCGCCGCACCGTGCGGGCCGTCGTACCCGCCTCCCGTACGACGTCCAGGTGAGCCTCCCGCACGACGTCCAGGTCGATGAACGTCGGCATCTCGTCGCACAGCGCGACCATCTCCCGGAAGATCCGGTCGGTCTCCGGGAGGTTCGAGTTCCGCATCGCCTCCTCGTACGACGGGAACTCCACCAACTCCACGACGTGCGACGCGTCGGAGTGGTCCGTACCGACCAACGCGTGTGTCGCCGTCCGCTTGCCCTTGGTCTGCTCGACCCAGTCGTCGATGAGCCGGTTCATCTCGTCCAGCCGGCTCGTCCTGCACTCGATGAGCTGTACGAAGGTCATGGCGCCGCCTCCGGCCCCCTGGTCCGGTACCGTCCCGCCCATTTTCCCACCGGGACGGCAGCGCCACCCGCCGCTACTGCGGCCCGTACTTGCGCCCCGTCCGGGAGCTGATCCCGCCCAGCAGCCCGCGCGGGGTCACCTTCACCAGCCCCATCAGCGCCTTGTACCGGGGATCAGGGATGGAGAGGGTCTTGCCGCGCGCGAGGTCGGCCAGCGCCGACGCGACCAGTTTGTCGGCGTCCAGCCACATCCAGCCCGGGATGTTGTCGGTGCCCATCCCGGCCCGCTGGTGGAACTCGGTCCGCACGAACCCCGGGCAGAGGGCCATCAGCCGCACCCCGCTGCCGGCCAGGTCCTTCGCCGCGCCCTGGGTGAACTGCACCACCCACGCCTTGGACGCGCCGTACGTGCCGCGCGGGACGAACGCGGCCACCGAGGCGACGTTCACCACCCCGCCCCGGCCGCGCTCGCGCATCGCCCCGGCCGCCGCCGACGTCAGCCGGAGCACCGCCTCGCAGTGCACCTTGAGCATCCGCAGCTCGTCCGCCATCGCCACGTCCAGGTAGCGGCCCTTGTTGCCGAAGCCTGCGTTGTTGATCAGCAGGTCCACCGGGTTCTTCCGGTCCCCGAGCCGGTCGGCGACCGCCTCGATGCCCTTGTCCTCGGACAGGTCGGCGGTCAGCACCTCCACCTCGATGCCGTGCCGGTCGTGCAGTTCCGTCGCCTGCTCGCGCAGTCGCTTGGTGTCGCGGGCCACCAGGACGAGGTCGTGCCCGTCCGCCGCCAGCCGGCGCGCGAACGCGGCACCGATGCCCGCGGTCGATCCCGTAATCAGAGACGTTGTCATGGCCCAAGGGTAGTGACCGGTGCCCGCCGTCCCCGGTGCCCGCCCCGCCCGGCCCGGCGGCCTCCTGACGGCGGCTCAGGCCCCGTGTTCCGCCACGTACGCGCGGGCTTGCCCCAGCGTGTCCGTGTGCAGCGCGTCGCCCGCCGCGAGCAGCCGGGGCAGCAGCTCCCGCTCGGTGGTGACCGCGCGGAACTGCATCGTCGCCGTCACGCCGTGGTCCGGCCGGTGCACGATCTCGACCGGGTCGCCGCCCCGGATCTCACCGGGTTCGATCACCCGGAGGTAGGCGCCCGTCGCGCCCTTCCGGGTGAACCTCCTGACCCAGCCGCGTTCGCCCAGACGGCCCTGGAAGGTCTGGCACGGGATACGGCCCGAGGTCACCTCCAGCACCACCTGGCCGCCGATCCGCCAGCGCTCGCCTATCAGCGCCCCGGAGACGTCGAGGCCCTCCGTCGTCAGGTTCTCGCCGAAAACACCGTTGGCCAGCGGCCGGCCGAGTTCGCGCTCCCACGCGTCGAGCTCCTCGCGGGCGTACGCGTACACCGCCTGGTCGTCCCCGCCGTGGAAGCGCGTGTCGCACACCGCGTCCCCGGCGAGCCCGCTCGCGCCCGTCCCCCGGGGGCCCGGCGCCGCCACCCGCACCGGCCCGTCGGTCGGGTGCTTGTCGATGCCGGTGAGCCCCTCGGGCTGGCTGGTGTAGGCGACCCGGCGGGGGCTGCCCAGGTTGACGGAAAGAAGCCTCATGACCGCACGGTAAGTGATCGAAGCCCAAAGTGTCGACGCATTATCGGGTGCGAGACCCAAGGCTGCCTTATGCTCATGGGGTGATCGAGGCCCGTCATCTCCGCGTCCTGCGCGCCGTCGCCACCACCGGCTCCTTCTCCGCGGCGGGGCGCCAGCTGGGCTGCACCCAGCCGGCCGTCAGCCAGCAGATGAAGGCGCTGGAGACCTCGGTCGGCACCCCGCTGCTGGTGCGCACCGGGCGCGAGATGCGCCTCACCCAGGCCGGCGAGGCCCTCGTCCGGCACGCCTCGGGCATCCTCGCCGGGCTCACCGCGGCCGAGGAGGAGGTCGCCGCCATCGCCGGGCTGCGCGCGGGCCGGGTCCGGCTGGTCTCCTTCCCCAGCGGCAGCTCCACCCTGGTCCCCACCGCCCTGGCCGCCCTGCGCGCCGCCCACCCCGGCACCCGGGTCTCCCTGGAGGAGGCCGAGCCCCCGCGCTCCGTCGAACTGCTCCGCGAGGGCGACTGCGACCTGGCGCTGGCCTTCCGCTACGAGGGCGCGGCGGTCGCCGAGGACTGGGGGGACCTCGTCGTGCGCCCCCTGCTGACCGACCGCCTGGTCGCCCTGGTGCCCGAACGGCACCGGCTCGCGCGCGCGGAGGCCGTCGCGATCGGCGAGCTGGCCCAGGAGCCCTGGATCGCGGGCTGCCCGCGCTGCCGCGGCCAGCTGATCGAGGTGTGCGAGGGGGCCGGTTTCACCCCGCGCATCGACTTCGCCACCGACGACTATCCGGCCGTGGTCGGTCTGGTGGGCGCGGGCCTCGGCGTCGCCGTACTGCCGCAGCTGGCCGTGGAGTCGGTGCGGCCGCGGGGCGTGCGCACGGTACGGCTGGAACCGGCGGTGCGGCGGGAGATCGTCGCCCTCACCCTGCCCGACCTGGCACAGGTGCCGGCCGTGTCGGCGACGCTGGAGCAACTGGCCCGGGCGGCACGCCCGGGCGGGCGCGGCTAGGGGTCCCTGGAGCCGCGGCCAGGGGTCCGGGGGCCGCGGCGAGGGGCTGTGCGTGGAGCGGGTCACGGGCACGCGTGCGCGTGCCCGGCCATGGTTCCGTATGTCCGTCTGGGTGAAGAAACGTTCCTTCAGTGATCGGAGGCGGTGTCCCCGCTGGTGGTCGTCGCCGCCACCAGGCGGTTGCGCGCCCGCCCCATCAACTCCTCACGCTCGTCCTCGGTCAGTCCGCCCCAGACTCCGTACGGCTCGCGCACCGCCAGCGCGTGCGCCGCGCACTCCGCACGGACCGGGCACCTCATGCAGACCTCCTTGGCCGAGTTCTCGCGAGCGCTCCGAGCCGCCCCGCGCTCGCCCTCCGGGTGGAAGAAGAGCGAGCTGTCCACCCCGCGGCAGGCAGCCAGCAGCTGCCAGTCCCACAGGTCCGCGTTCGGTCCGGGAAGGCGGGAGAAATCTGCCATTACGTGACCCCTTGTCGCCGTTCTGGGCGGATACGGTGCCAACGACCGTACATCTCCGGTCTAAGGAGATGAAAATATGACTCATTGCGAATCTAGCCCCGGACACTGCGAAACGGGAAGAAAAGGGGCCAAATGGGGCATAGGTTGTGATGAAAAGTTGAGAGTCCGTTGGGCATGTCTGCACCGTGTCGGTCCCCTCACATAGAGTGCCGAAGACGGCACGCGGGCCCGTAACTCTTTCGAGTGACCGTCGTTGAGAGTGCGGAGGCGGTTGAAAACACAAGCGCTCGGGCAGGCGTCCGAGACGGTCGACCGCACAGGTGACGATTCCGTACCAGCCTGGAGGCTCAAGGTGACGCGCATCAGCTGCGGAGGGCGGTCATGACATCCGTCCTCGTCTGCGACGACTCCCCGCTTGCCCGAGAAGCGCTGCGCCGCGCGGTCGCGACCGTGCCCGGTGTCGAGCGTGTGACGACGGCGGCCAACGGCGAGGAAGTCCTCCGCCGCTGGGGCGCCGACCGCTCCGACCTCATCCTGATGGACGTGCGCATGCCCGGCCTGGGTGGCGTCGAGACCGTGCGCCGGCTGCTCTCGGCCGACCCCGGCGCACGCATCATCATGCTCACCGTCGCGGAGGACCTCGACGGCGTGGCCCTCGCGGTCGCCGCCGGCGCGCGGGGCTACCTGCACAAGGACGCCTCGCGCGCGGAGCTGCGCGCCACGGTGACGCAGGCCCTCGCCGACCCGACCTGGCGGCTCGCCCCGCGCCGCCTGCGCTCGGCCGAGATGGGCGCCGCGCCCACGCTCACCGCGCGCGAGATCCAGGTCCTGGAGGGCATGAGCCACGGCCGCTCGAACGCCGAGATCGGCCGTGAGCTGTTCCTCTCCGAGGACACCGTCAAGACGCACGCCCGCCGTCTGTTCAAGAAGCTCGGCGCCTCCGACCGGGCCCACGCGGTGGCCCTCGGCTTCCGCTGGGGACTGGTCCGGTAACGGGTGCGAGGCCCTGCGGGCCACCCGATACGTCCCGCCGTCCGGCCCGACTCCCGCGCGTCCGGCCGCCCGGCCCGACTCCCGCACCCGGCGCCCGCACGGGCGAGGCCGGACCGGCGGGGGCGGGGCCGGTGGTCGGCGGGTGACCGGTCCGCGGCCGGGGTGCCGGTGGGTGGCCGGCCGGTGACCGGTTCGGGTGACGTGCCGGTGGCCGGTCCGCTGTCGGGCGGCTGGTCGAGGGTCGGTTCGTCGACGGGAGCTGCGCCGAAGGGGGCTGCGCCGACAGGGGACCGGTCTGCTTCGGCGGCGGCCGGTGACGTAGTCGTGGCCGGCTCGCCGGCGCCGCGCCCCGGTCGGATCGGTCCGGCCGTTCCGGGAGCCGGTGGCCTCGCGCCCGCGTACGGCGCCGCCCGGGGTGGCCGGGATCTGCCGTGTGTTCCCGTGGTCGTCGCGCCCGCCGGTGTCCGTCGGGGGAGGGGGCGCTGTCCGAGTCCGCTCCGGTTCGCCCGGCGTGCACTCGGCGGCCGCGCCCGGGCGGGCGTCGCCCTGGGCGTGGGCGAGGGTGTGCGGCGGCGGTGGCCGATGCGGGTGCCGTGCACGTGCCGTCACCGGGCCGCGCCTTGACCGGGGCCGGTGGGACGGGTGCCGCGGAGCGGCCGGGGTCCGGTCGTACCGCACCGTCGTACGCGCCGGTGGTGCGCCTCACAAGGCGGTGCGCTCCGGCGTGCAATTCGCCCCGAAACGGTCGGCGAATGCGCCGGCGTACTCCACCGCCGAACCACCTGGAGGGCCCCGTGCAAGGCGGCCCGCCGTACGCGCGCTGCTCGTTTCGGCGCGGATGCCGCATCCTTGAGGTGTGGAGTCTCTCGGGGACGAGTCGGTCGAGCGGAAGGGGAGGGCGCAGGGAATGAGTGCCGGCGCACCTGCTCATAACGCTTCGGTGCACAACCACGAGCACGATGCGACGGACCGGAGGGCCTCAGGGCACCATGGACCGATGCGCGACGACGAGGCGGGCACGGCCCACGGGGCGATCGGTGCGCTCGTGCATCGTGCCGTCGACGGGGACGAGCAGGCCACGCACGATCTGCTCGCGCATGTCCACCCCTTGGCGCTGCGCTACTGCCGCACCCGGCTGTCCCGGCTGCCCGGCGACGCGCGCCACTTCGTGGAGGACCTCGCCCAGGAGGTCTGCGTCGCCGTCCTCCTCGCCCTGCCCCGCTACCGCGACACCGGCCGCCCCTTCGAGGCGTTCGTCTTCGCCATCGCCTCCCACAAGGTCGCCGACCTCCAGCGGGCGGCGATGCGCCACCCCGGGTCGACCGCGGTGCCGTCCGACGAGATGCCCGAGCGGCCCGACGACTCCCTCGG
>NZ_BNBF01000002.1:229596-230135 GCF_014654935.1 Streptomyces capoamus | reverse complement strand
CCCCGAGGAACGCGCCCTGCTCAGCAGCGACGCCGAGTGGGCCAAGAAACTGCTGGCCAACCTCCCGGAGAACCAGCGCGAGCTGCTCCTGCTGCGCATCGCCGTCGGCTTGACCGCGGAGGAGACCGGGCAGATGTTGGGAATGTCACCCGGCGCGGTCCGCGTGGCCCAGCACCGGGCGCTGAGCCGCCTCAGAGCGCTCGCCGAACAGTGATCCCCCTTGCGGACAGCCTCCTTACTCCCGCGCTGAACAGGTACGCCGCCGGTTCCGTACGAACATACGAAGCCTGAAGCGACCCCGTACCGTGGAATTTGCTAGCGACGCTTCCCGTTAGCATGGACATCCGCACCGATCAAGGCCATTTGGGGAAGGTGTCATGACTGCCAACGTCGACGGAGTGCCCGGTAAATTCGCGACACTCGGGCTGACCTACGACGACGTGCTGCTGCTGCCGGGCCCGTCGGACATGGCACCCGACGAGATCGACACCGCCTCGTACGTCTCCAAGAACGTGCGGGTCAACATCCCGCTGCTGTCC
>NZ_BNBF01000002.1:219791-229554 GCF_014654935.1 Streptomyces capoamus | reverse complement strand
GCCGCCATGGACAAGGTGACCGAGTCCCGCATGGCGATCGCGATGGCCCGCCAGGGCGGCGTCGGCGTCCTGCACCGCAACCTCTCCATCGAGGACCAGGCCAACCAGGTCGACCTGGTGAAGCGCTCCGAGTCCGGCATGGTCACCGACCCGATCACCATCCACCCGGAGGCCACGCTCGCCGAGGCCGACGCCCTGTGCGCCAAGTTCCGCATCAGCGGCGTCCCGGTGACCGGCGGTGACAAGAAGCTGCTCGGCATCGTCACCAACCGGGACATGGCCTTCGAGAGCGACCGCAGCCGCCGCGTGCACGAGGTCATGACCCCGATGCCGCTGGTCACCGGCAAGGTCGGCATCTCCGGCCCGGAGGCCATGGAGCTGCTGCGCAAGCACAAGATCGAGAAGCTGCCGCTGGTCGACGACGACGGTGTCCTCAAGGGCCTCATCACGGTCAAGGACTTCGTCAAGGCGGAGAAGTACCCGAACGCCGCCAAGGACGCCGAGGGCCGGCTGCTGGTCGGCGCCGCGGTCGGTGTCGCCGGTGACGCCTTCGAGCGTGCCCAGGCCCTGATCGAGGCCGGTGTCGACTTCATCGTCGTGGACACCGCGCACGGCCACTCCCGCCTGGTCGGCGACATGATCGCCAAGATCAAGTCGAACTCCTCCGGCGTCGACGTCATCGGCGGCAACGTCGCCACCCGCGACGGCGCGCAGGCACTGGTCGACGCCGGCGCCGACGGCATCAAGGTCGGTGTCGGACCGGGCTCGATCTGTACGACCCGTGTCGTCGCCGGCGTCGGCGTCCCCCAGGTCACCGCGATCTACGAGGCCGCGCTCGCCGCGAAGGACGCCGGCGTCCCGGTCATCGGCGACGGCGGCCTGCAGTACTCCGGCGACATCGCCAAGGCGCTGGTCGCGGGCGCCGACACGGTGATGCTCGGCTCACTGCTCGCGGGCTGCGAGGAGTCGCCGGGCGAGCTGCTGTTCATCAACGGCAAGCAGTTCAAGTCGTACCGCGGCATGGGCTCGCTCGGCGCCATGCAGTCCCGCGGCGACCGCCGGTCGTTCTCCAAGGACCGCTACTTCCAGGAGGGCGTCGCCTCCGACGAGCAGCTGATCCCCGAGGGCATCGAGGGCCAGGTGCCCTACCGCGGCCCGCTCTCCTCGGTCGTCCACCAGCTGGTCGGCGGCCTGCGCCAGTCGATGTTCTACGTCGGCGGCCAGACGGTCCCCGACCTGCAGGCCAACGGCCGGTTCGTGCGGATCACCTCGGCGGGTCTGAAGGAGAGCCACCCGCACGACATCCAGATGACGGTCGAGGCGCCGAACTACAGCAGCAAGCGGTAGCTCCCCCCGGACAACAGCGCGTGCCGGCCTCCGCGCACGCGTGCGGCAGGTGAAAGGGCGGCCCCGGACCATCCGGGGCCGCCCTTGCCGTACCCGTCGGCGATACTGGAAGGCGCTGCAACGCATAGGGAAAGGCCACCAACGTGACTGAGATCGAGATCGGGCGCGGCAAGCGCGGCCGCCGGGCGTACGCCTTCGACGACATCGCCGTCGTCCCCAGCCGCCGTACGCGGGACCCGAAGGAGGTCTCGATCGCCTGGCAGATCGACGCCTACCGCTTCGAGCTGCCCTTCCTGGCCGCCCCCATGGACTCCGTGGTCTCCCCGGCCACCGCGATCCGCATCGGCGAGCTGGGCGGCCTCGGCGTGCTCAACCTCGAGGGCCTGTGGACGCGGCACGAGGATCCGCAGCCGCTGCTGGACGAGATCGCCGAGCTGCCCGCCGAGCAGGCGACCCGCCGCCTCCAGGAGATCTACGCGGCGCCGATCAAGGAGGAGCTGATCGGCGCGCGCATCAAGGAGGTGCGCGACTCCGGCGTGGTCACCGCCGCGGCGCTCTCCCCGCAGCGCACCGCCCAGTTCTCCAAGGCGGTCGTGGACGCCGGCGTGGACATCTTCGTCATCCGCGGCACGACGGTCTCGGCGGAGCACGTCTCGTCCTCGCACGAGCCGCTCAACCTCAAGCAGTTCATCTACGAGCTCGACGTCCCGGTGATCGTCGGCGGCTGCGCCACCTACACCGCCGCGCTGCACCTCATGCGCACCGGCGCGGCCGGCGTCCTGGTCGGCTTCGGCGGCGGCGCCGCGCACACCACGCGCAACGTCCTCGGCATCCAGGTCCCGATGGCCACGGCCGTCGCCGACGTGGCCGCGGCCCGCCGGGACTACATGGACGAATCCGGCGGCCGGTACGTGCACGTGATCGCCGACGGCGGTGTCGGCTGGTCCGGCGACCTGCCCAAGGCGGTCGCCTGCGGCGCCGACGCGGTCATGATGGGTTCGCCGCTGGCCCGGGGCACGGACGCGCCCGGCAAGGGCCACCACTGGGGCATGGAGGCGGTGAACGAGGAGCTGCCGCGCGGCAAGAAGGTCGACCTCGGCACGGTCGGCACGATCGAGGAGATCCTCACCGGCCCGTCCCACACCCCGGACGGCTCGATGAACTTCTTCGGCGCCCTGCGCCGCGCCATGGCCACCACCGGCTACAGCGAGCTGAAGGAGTTCCAGCGCGTCGAGGTGACGGTCGCGGACAGCCAGCACCGGCGGTAGCCGCCGGGGTGGTCGCCATGCCGCCCGGACGCCTGAAGGGCCGGTCGTTCCGCGGGGACGACCGGCCCTCTCGCATGCCCGAGCACGGGCGGACCGATCCGCAGGACGATCAGCTGATCGTCAGCTGCCATCTGATCTCTCCGTCGTGCCACTGGCCGGTGGGCGTGAGGCCGCGGTGGCGACGGCGGCGGATGCCTCGTGGTCCGGGTGGATGTGGGCGGTGACCGTGTGCACCGGATGCTTCCGGAGCCATGCGACGAGTCCTCGGGCGGCTTCGGCGGCGATGCCGCGCCGCTGCCAGCGGGTCCCCACCACCCAGGCGATCTCCGCGGCGGTTCCGCGGTCGTCGGCGGTGACCGTCGCTTGGACATGGCCGGTCAGGCAGGCGGCGTCGCGGAGCTGGATCACCCAGTTGCACCAGGCTTCACCGGGCCGGGGCGAGCCGGCCACCAGGCGTTCGTAGCGCACGCGCAGATCCTCGGCGGTGTCGGGGGCACCGCCGATGAAGGTGTGCAGGCCGGGATCGGAAAGTACCGCGGCCATCTCGTCGGCGTGCTCGACCCGCAGGGGAAGCAGGGCCAGCCGGTCGGTACGGAGGGCTTCGGGCTCGAGGGTGATCACGCTGCTGCCTGCCTCCTGGTCGGACGTCCGACGAGTATGCCGCGTTCGCGGCGGGCGCCGGCCCGGAGCAGGGCAGCGAGGCGGGGCGCGCCCGCCGGCCCCGCGGGCAGGGTCACAGCCGGGGCGCGGTCACAACCGGTGCGCCGCCCCCGTCGGTGTGGCCCCCCGCGTGTCCAGCAGCAGCTGAGCCTTCACCGACAGGCCCTGCAGGTCGTACGTGCGGTGCTGCTGGAGCAGGATCGTCAGGTCGGCGTCGGCCGCGGCCTCGTAGAAGGAGTCGGCGCGGGGCACGGGCCGGTCCAGGACGCTCCACGCGGGCACGTACGGGTCGTGGTAGCTGACGGCCGCGCCCAGCCCCATCAGCCGTACGGCGATCTCCTGGGCCGGGGTGCCCTGCTGGTCGGCGAGGTCGGGCTTGTAGGTGACGCCGAGCAGCAGCACGCGGGCCCCGCGCGCGGACTTGCCGTGTTCGTTCAGGAGTGTGGCCGCGCGCTGGACGACGTACCGGGGCATCCGGCTGTTGACCTGCTGGGCCAGCTCGACCATGCGCAGGGTGCGGGTCGCGTGCCCGGTCAGGTCCTGCGCCGCGCCGTGCCCGCCGACTCCGGGTCCCGGCCGGAACGCCTGGAAGCCGAAGGGCTTGGTCTCGGCGCACCGGATGACGTCCCACAGGTCCACGCCCAGTTCGTGGCAGAGGACGGCCATCTCGTTGACGAGCGCGATGTTGACGTGCCGGTAGTTGGTCTCCAGCAGCTGCACGGTCTCCGCCTCGCGCAGCCCGCGCGCGCGGACGACCTTGTCGGTGAGCCGGCCGTAGAACGCGGCGGCCGACTCGGTGCAGGCGGGGGTGAGGCCGCCGATGACCTTGGGGGTGCTCGCGGGGGTGTGGTCGCGACTGCCGGGGTCGACCCGGCTGGGGGAGTACGCCAGGTGGAAGTCGCGGCCGGCGCGCAGCCCGGAGCCCTCCTCCAGCAGCGGGCGCAGGAAGTCCTCCGTCGTCCCGGGGAGCACCGGCGACTCCAGGATGACCGTGGTGTGCGGGCGCAGCCGCGCGGCCAGGGTGCGTGCCGCCGCCTCGACCTGCCCGAGGTCGAGTCCGCCGTCGGCGCCGCGCGGGGTGGGCGCGCAGATCACCGCCGTGCGTACGCGGCCGAGCTGGGCCGGGTCGCTCAGGGGCCGGAACCCGGCGGAGTGCATCCGGCGCAGTTCCGCCGGGCTGAGCGAGCCGGCCTCGGGGCCGGTGGCATAGCCGACGGTGGAGACACCGGCGGCGACGGCGGCCTGGGCGAGCGGCAAGCCGTAGGGACCGAGTCCGATGACGGCGAGGTCTGCGGGCATGGCGTGAGCCGTCCTTCCCAGGAGCCGAAGCGGGACAGGTGCGCAACCGCTGTGGACAGGATGAGCGAGTGCATTGCAAGACTAGGTACACATATGACCGTTATGTGTGATTGTGTTTGTGTGTCTTCCCAGGGTTGTGGGTGAGTTGTCCACAGGCGGGGAGCCCGTGGTGGCTGGAGCAGGGCATCCCCGTCAGAATCTGGGCATGAGGAGGGGATGAACCGGGCTTCGCCCTCCGGGTGCGGCCGACGCGAGCAAGTGTGCGACAGCGGGAGGCAGCGGTGAGGACAGCGACACTGGGGCCGGCGCAGCGAGCCGAGGCACTGGCGGCGATGGCGGAGCGCGAGCTGGACGTGCTGGTGGTCGGCGGCGGGGTGGTGGGCGCCGGCACCGCGCTGGACGCCGTCACCCGCGGCCTGTCCACCGGCCTGGTCGAGGCCCGCGACTGGGCCTCGGGCACCTCCAGCCGGTCCAGCAAGCTGATCCACGGTGGCCTGCGCTATCTGGAGATGCTCGACTTCGCCCTGGTCCGCGAGGCGCTCAAGGAGCGCGGCCTGCTGCTGGAGCGCCTCGCCCCGCACCTGGTCAAGCCGGTCCCGTTCCTCTACCCGCTCCAGCACAAGGGCTGGGAGCGGCTGTACGCCGGCTCGGGCGTCGCGCTCTACGACGCGATGTCGATGGCCCGCGGCCACGGCCGGGGCCTGCCCATGCACCGCCACCTGACCCGCCGGCACGCCCTGCGCGTGGCCCCCTGTCTGAAGAAGGACGCCCTGGTCGGCGCCCTGCAGTACTACGACGCCCAGATGGACGACGCCCGCTTCGTGGCCACCCTGGTGCGTACGGCGGCGTCCTACGGCGCGAAAGTCGCCAACCGCGCGCGTGTGACCGGCTTCCTGCGCGAGGGCGAACGGGTCGTCGGCGCCCGGGTGCAGGACGTGGAGGCCGGCGGGGAGTACGAGGTCCGCGCCCAGCAGGTCGTCAACGCCACCGGCGTGTGGACCGACGACACGCAGGCCATGGTGGGCGAGCGCGGGCAGTTCCACGTCCGCGCCTCCAAGGGCATCCACCTGGTCGTGCCCAAGGACCGCATCCACTCCACCACCGGCCTGATCCTGCGCACCGAGAAGTCCGTCCTGTTCGTCATCCCGTGGGGCCGGCACTGGATCGTCGGGACCACCGACACCAAGTGGGACCTGGACAAGGCCCATCCGGCCGCGTCCAGCGCCGACATCGACTACCTGCTGGAACACGTCAACTCGGTGCTCGCCGTGCCGCTCGGCCGCGACGACGTGGAGGGCGTGTACGCCGGGCTGCGCCCGCTGCTGGCCGGCGAGTCCGACGCCACCAGCAAGCTGTCGCGCGAGCACACGGTGGCCCATCCGGTGCCGGGGCTGGTGGTCGTGGCGGGCGGCAAGTACACGACGTACCGGGTGATGGCCAAGGACGCCGTGGACGAGGCGGTGCACGGCCTGGACACGCGCGTCGCCGACTGCGTGACCGAGGAGACCCCGCTGCTGGGCGCAGAGGGCTACCAGGCGCTGTGGAACGCGCGGGCGCGCATAGCCGCCCGCACCGGACTGCACGTGGTCCGCGTGGAGCACCTGCTGAACCGGTACGGCTCCCTCGCCGAGGAGGTCCTGGACCTCATCGCGGCCGACCCCGCGCTGGGCGAGCCGCTGCACGCCGCCGACGACTATCTGCGCGCCGAAGTGGTGTACGCCGCCTCGCACGAGGGCGCCCGGCACCTGGACGACGTCCTCACCCGCCGCACCCGCATCTCCATCGAGACCTTCGACCGCGGCACCCGCAGCGCCCGCGAGGCGGCCGAGCTGATGTCGCCGGTCCTCGGCTGGGACGCCGGCCAGATCGAGCGCGAGGTCGCCCACTACGAGAAGCGGGTCGAGGCCGAGCGCGAGTCCCAGCTCCAGCCGGACGACCAGACGGCGGACGCGGCACGGCTGGGAGCACCGGACATCGTCCCGCTGTGACCCCGCGCCCCGCCGGTCCCCTCCCGCGGTCGTCCACGGCTCCTCGTCTCCCCGACTTCACCCGGACGAGTGAGTCGAGGCGGGATCTCCGTGCGGTTCCCGGCCGTTCTACCGGGTGCGAGGACAGAACTCGGCGGCGAGCAGGGCCGGTTCGAGGCGGGGATCTGCGATCGCGTCCGTGTTCACCCGGACGGTGAGGACACGGCGGCCGTCGGCGGTGGCTGCGCTGCGCACGTAGCTCCCGGATATCCGGCCGTTGTGCCCCCACACGGTGGTGCCGCACGGCAGCTTCACCGGAAACACCCCCATGCCGTACGAGCCGTGTGCGGCACGGGTGTCGAGCACCTCGCGCAGCCCGCGCGGGGGCAGCAGCCGGCCGCCGAACAGGGCCGCGTAGAAGCGGTCCAGGTCGGCCAGCGTGGTCACCAGCTCACCCGCCGCACCGGCCACGCGCGGGTCGAGTTCGGTGACGTCGGAACCGTCGGCCGCGTAGGCGCGGCCGTGCGGCGCGGGAAGTGACCTGCGGGACCCGGGAAAGGAGGTACCCGTCAGACCCAGCGGAGCGATGACGCGGCGCTCGGCCTCGGCGGCGTAGGAGTGACCGGTGACCTGGCGGACGACCAGGCCGAGCAGAACGTAGTTGGTGCTGGAGTAGAAGAAGCGGCCCGGACGGGCCGGAGGGAGGGAGAGTGCGACGCGTACCGCCTGAAGCGGGGTCAGCGGCGCGGCGCCGTCGGTCGCTTCGGTGAAGTCGGCCAGCCCGCTGGTGTGGGTGAGCAGCGCCCGCAGGGTGATGTGCCGGCCGTCGGCGCCGTCCCCGCGGAGCAGCCCCGGCAGGTGCCGCTCCACGGTGTCGGACAGGGAGAGCCGGTGCTCCGCGGCCAGCTGGAGCACGACCGTCGCCAGGAAGGTCTTGGTGATGCTGCCGGCCCGGAAGTGGTCGGCGCGGGCGATGCCCCGCCCGGCGGCCGTGTACCGCAGGCGCACCCCGTCCGTGCCGGCGTCCCGGACCAGCAGGGCCGCGGCGGGTGCTCCACCGTCCTGGACGAAGAACGGCAGGACCGAGTCGGTGGCGGCGGCCGGAGCGGTGTCCTGGGAGGCGGCCGGGGCCAGCAGCAGTACCAGACACACCGGTATGGACAGGACTGCCCGAAGCGTCGGCATCCCGGTTCCTCCCTTCTTACGACCCATCATCCCGGTAAGCGGAGCACCAGATTCAGCGGGTCTGCGGGGTTGCGGAGGGCGGGTCGGGCCCATGAACACCCTGGGCGCCGGGCACTTGTCGGGTGAGAGACAATGGAGGCTCTGTCAGGGCGGGTTGTATGAGGGGACGCATGTCGGAGGCGGAGCGGGCGGGTACATCTCGTCAGGAGACTCGTCAGGGCAAGAGCGAGCGGCGTCTCCTCGCCGGGCGGTACCGGCTGGGAGACGTGCTGGGCCGGGGCGGTATGGGCACGGTCTGGCGGGCCGAGGACGAGACCCTGGGCCGGACGGTCGCCGTCAAGGAACTGCGGTTCCCGTCGAACATCGACGAGGAGGAGAAGCGGCGCCTGATCACGCGCACCCTGCGCGAGGCCAAGGCGATCGCCCGGATCCGCAACAACAGCGCGGTGACGGTCTTCGACGTGGTCGACGAGGACGACCGGCCGTGGATCGTCATGGAGCTGGTCGAGGGCAAGTCCCTGGCCGAGGTCATCCGCGAGGACGGCGTGCTGGAGCCGAAGCGCGCCGCCGAGGTGGGGCTCGCCATCCTCGACGTGCTGCGCTCCGCGCACCGGGAGGGCATCCTGCACCGGGACGTGAAGCCGTCCAACGTGCTCATCGCCGAGGACGGCCGGGTCGTGCTCACCGACTTCGGCATCGCGCAGGTCGAGGGCGACCCGTCCATCACCTCCACCGGCATGCTGGTCGGCGCCCCCTCCTACATCTCGCCGGAGCGGGCCCGCGGCCACAAGCCGGGCCCGGCGGCGGACCTCTGGTCGCTCGGCGGTCTGCTGTACGCGGCGGTCGAGGGCACGCCGCCCTACGACAAGGGTTCGGCGATCGCCACGCTCACCGCGGTGATGACCGAGCAGTTGGAGGAACCGAAGAACGCGGGACCGCTGCGGGACGTCATCTACGGCCTGCTGAGCAAGGACCCGGCCAAGCGGCTCGACGACGCCGGGGCCCGGGCCATGCTCAACGCGGTCATACGTGCGCCCGAGCCGGAACCGATGGACGCCACCCGGGTGGTTCCGCTGCCGGCGCAGCCCGGCGGCGGGGACGGCGGCCGGGGCGACGAGCCCGGGGAGAAGCCCGGGGAGAAGCTGCGCGGCGCGCTGCGCTCGGTCCGCAAGGCGGCCGGAGCGGCCACCGGCGCGGCGTCGGCGCGGGCGAAGAGCGGCAGCGAGCCGGCCGCACCGGGCACCGCCGGCACGCCGGCCGTGCCCGGTGCGCCGGCCGCCGGCAACGCGGCCCCGGGCGGCACGCGGCCCGGCGCATCCGGCGCATCCGGTGCATCCGGTGCGCCCGGTGCTCGTACCGGGGCGGGGGCCGGATCGGCCGGCGCCGGCGTGCCGAACGCCGGTGCCAACCGGACCGGTTCCGGCTGGCCCGTGGTGCCGCCGCCGGACCTGGACCTGCCGCCGCGGCCGGTGCCGAGGGCGCCGCTGACCGACGTGGTCCCCCGGCGCACGCTGGTCGTGATCGCCGTGGTCGTCGTCCTCGCGGTGCTCGGGGCCGTGCTGGCCATCGCCCTGAGCGGCGACGACGGCAAGGGCGGCAAGACCGGGGCCAAGGCCGTGAGCAGCGCCGACGCGTCGCCGAAGCAGGACAAGAGCACCGGCGTCGGCACGGACAGGGGCAAGCGGACGGACGGCGCGAGTTCGCCGGCCGCCGGTGACGGTTCGGGGCAGGACGGCACGGCCGGGACGGAGGCGAGCGAGTCCGCCGAAGGGTCCGGCTCCGACGAGAAGGGCGACTCCGGCACCAAGGACGGCGGGAGCGCCCCCGTGGCGTCGACCCACAAGGGCGGCCAGGGTTACTCGATCGGGCTGCCCGAGGGATGGTCGTACCGTTCGACCGGCGGTGCCGGCGACCGCTACACCGGCCCCGACGGGCAGAAGCTGCTCATCGCCTGGACCGGCACCCCCAAGGGCGACCCGGTGGCGGACTGGCGGAACCAGGAGCACTACATGGTGCGCTCCCAGTACCACCGGATCC
>NZ_BNBF01000002.1:204236-219750 GCF_014654935.1 Streptomyces capoamus | reverse complement strand
GCATCGAGAAGGTGGACTACCGCGGCTGGAACACCGCCGACTGGGAGTTCACGTACACCGAGGACGGCACCGGGTACCGCACGATCGACCGGGGCTTCGTGGTGAACGACCACCTCGGGTACGCGCTGATGTACACCGCGAAGGACGCGCAATGGCACGGCGATCTCCGCAAGGACACCTGGAAGACGTTGACGAAGTCCTTCAAGCCCAAGGGGTAGGTCCCGCGCACCGGTTTGGTGCCTGAGAATCCGTCATCCTCTCAATGCGGGTTGCCTCCGGCACGTATCGTGAAGGGTCGCGGACCGTACGCAGCCGCATGCGTGGGCGAAACGGACCGTGAGGCGATCGGACTTGACCAACCGGGCGGCCGGGGGAGGCACAGTGGACGACTACGCGGGTCGGGTGCTCGCCGACCGCTACCGCCTGCCGCTGCCGCCGTCCGACGAGTACGAACTCACCGAGACCCGCGCCTTCGACACCTACAGCGGCCAGGAGGTCCTCGTCCGCCAGGTGCCGTTGCCGGAGGTCGTCGAGGCCGAGGTGCTCGACGCGGAGGGGCTGCCGGAGGGGTTCACCGCACGGCAGCGCGGCCGCCGCTCCCCCGACGCCAGGGGCGCCACCCGGCAGCCGGCCGATCCGGCGGTCCGGCGCGCCGTCGAGGCCGCGCAGGCCGCGGCCGGCATCCCCGACCATCCGCGCCTGGACCAGGTCTTCGACGTGTTCGCCGAGGGCGGGTCGCTGTGGATCGTCAGTGAACTGGTGGCCGCGCGACCGCTGGCCGCACTGCTCGCCCGGCAGCCGCTGTCGCCGTACCGGGCGGCCGAGGTCGCCGCCGACGTGCTCATGGCGCTCCGAGTGCTGCACGCCCACGGCTGGGTGCACCGCAACATCACCGCGCGCACCGTCCTGGTCTGCGACGACGGCCGCGTGATGCTCACCGGCCTGGCAGTCGGCGCGGCGGAGGAGGCGCTGTGCGGGTACGACCCGGTCCCGGCGCCCGAGGACCTGGGCGACGGCGGTGACCCGGCCCCCGCCGGCGGCCCCCTCGGCTTCGGCCCCGGCCCCGCGGTCACCGGGGTGCCCGGCGACCCGGCCACGGACCTCGACCCCGAGGCCGCGCGGCGGGCGGCGATCCGGGCGCGGGCGGCCGGCGGACTTCCGGCACCGGACGCGCACGGGGCTCCCGGCCCGGCCGCCCTGCCCGCCCTGGAGAGCGGCGCCGACGTCCGCGCCGCCCGGGCCGGGGCCATCGCCGCCTACCGCGCGGGCGCCCGCGCCGCCGCCCGGATCCACGAGGCACAGCAGAGCGGGCGCCCCGCGCTGCCCGGTGCACGTTCGCCGGCCGAGGACGACGGCAGGGCGGGGCCGGCCGAGGGCGGGGCGTCGTACGCGTACCCCTCGGACGCCGCGAGCACGGGGCCGCCCGGGCGGATAGCCGACCCCTACGGGGTGCGCGGTGCCCCGTGGCACGGTGCCGCACCGCGTACCGGACCCGACGGCGCGCCCCCGGCCCTCGGCGGCGGTGGCCTCCGGCCCGGTCTGCCCGCGGCGGACCCCCCTGCCGGGTACGCCTCTGTGCCGGGCCAGGGGCAGGGTCCGGACCGCTTCCCGAGCGCCGAGCCGGTGTCCGGGGCCGGCCGCCGGGGCGTCGGCCCCGCCGGCCCCCTGGACCCCGCCGACCCCCTGGACCCCGCTCAGCCGGCGCGGCCGGGCGGCCGGTGGGACGAGCCGGGTGCCGTACGCCGGGGACCCGGGACCGCGCTGGCCGCCGAGCGGGCGCGGCAGGTGCGGATGACCGTGGTGGGACCGGTGACCGAACGCTGGGCGCCGGAGCAGGCCGGTCCCGTGCACGAGAACTGGCAGCTGGCCGCGCCGATCGGCCCGGCCACCGACCTGTGGGCGCTGGGCGCCCTGCTGTTCCGGGCCGTGCAGGGACACGCGCCCTACCCGGAGGAGTCGACGGCCGAGCTGGTGCAGCTGGTGTGCGCCGAGCCGCCCGCCTTCGCCGAGGAGTGCGGTCCGCTGCGGCCGGTCGTGGAGTCGCTGCTGCGCCAGGACCCCACCGAGCGGCCGGACGTGGAGGAGCTGAGCGGCTGGCTGCGGTCGCTGGTGCGGTCCGCGCCCGAGCCGGACGCCGGCACCCGTGTGGTGCCGGTTCCGCCCGCCGACCCGCGCCGGCTGCCGATCGTCCGGCGCCGCGGCGAGCTGGTGCGCCGGCGGCGCGCCAAGCTGCCCGCGCCCCATCCGCACGGCCGGCACAAGCGGGGCCGGGAGGGCGCCCGTTCACCGCGCAGCCTCGGCCGGACCCTGCTCCTGCTGATCCTGCTCCTGCTGGCCGGCGCGATCGCGTACGCGATGCTGTTCATGCCGAAGCAGGGCGCGAACGGCGCGGCGGGCGGCGACCGTACCGGCAGCGCCGGACGGCCGAGCCCCGCGCCCTCGCGCACCGGGCAGCCGTCCGGCGGACCGAGCGCGCCGGGTGGCGATGCCACCGCCTCCGTGCCCGCGACCGAGACCCAGACCGGCGGGGACCCCTCCGTCCCCGACGGGTTCACCCTGCGCAAGGACCCGGACGGCTTCCGGATCGCCGTGGCGAAGGGCTGGGGCCGCACCCCGAAGAACGGCGGCGGCCAGGTGGTCTACGCGCACGGGAACTTCGAGCTGATCGTCGTACCGGGACGGGACGGCACGTCGGCGTACGGCAGCGATCCGATGGTCTACCAGCGGGACAAGGAGCGCGAACTCCAGCCGTACCGTGACTCCAGCTGGGCCACGGCCACCGGTCTGCGGACCATCGAGGTGGGCGGACGGACCATGGCCGAGGGGCAGTTCACCTGGACCGACGGGCAGGGCCGGGACCTGTTCGTGCGCAACATGGCACTGCTGCTGAACGGCCGGTACCACGTCCTGCAGGTGCGCGGCCCGGAGGCCGAGCGCGACGAGGTGACACGGCTGTACGAGCAGGCCGCCGCGACGTACCGCTACACCGGTTGAGCGGCGCGTGCACGGGCCGGGACGGAGTCCTTCCGGTTCCCGTTCCCCGTGCCTCTCCCGCGCCCTCCGGTTCCCCTTCTCGCGCGGAAATGACCATCGTCACAGTGCGGTTTCCTTGGCACCCCGCTTGTTCCCTGCGGGCAGGCCGGTCCTTAGTCTGACCCTGTCAAGAGCATTGCGGGGCAACGTGAATCAGATGCAGGGCCTGCTCATAGCGGGCCGCTACCGGCTCGCCGACTCCATCGGCAGGGGTGGCATGGGCCGGGTGTGGCGCGCCCACGACGAGGTGCTGCACCGGCAGGTCGCCGTCAAGGAGTTGACCGCAGCGCTCTACGTCTCCGACAGTGACCGGGCCGTCCTGCTCGCCCGCACCCGGGCCGAGGCGCGGGCCGCCGCGCGCATCAACCACTCCGCCGTCGTCACCGTGCACGACGTGCTGGAACACGACGGCCGCCCCTGGATCGTGATGGAGCTGGTCGAGGGCGCCTCGCTGGCCGACGCGGTCAAGGAGCGCGGACGCGTGGAGCCGGCCGAGGCCGCGCGGATCGGGCTGTGGGTGCTGCGGGCGCTGCGCGCCGCCCACTCCGCCGGGGTGCTCCACCGGGACGTCAAGCCGGGCAACGTGCTGCTCGGCGAGGACGGCCGGGTCCTGCTCACCGACTTCGGCATCGCCCAGATCGAGGGCGACAGCACCATCACCCGCACCGGGGAGGTCGTCGGTTCGGTCGACTACCTGGCGCCCGAGCGGGTGCGTGGCCACGACCCCGGGCCGGCCTCCGACCTGTGGGCGCTGGGCGCCACGCTGTACACGGCGGTCGAAGGCCGCTCGCCGTTCCGGCGCACCTCGCCGCTGGGCACCATGCAGGCGGTCGTCGAGGAGGAGGCGGACGAGGCCCGGTACGCCGGCCCGCTCGCCCCGGTCATCGCCGCGCTGCTGCACAAGGAGCCGGGCCGGCGGCCGGGCGCGGAGGAGGCCGAGCAGATGCTCGCGGAGGCGGCGGAGGGCCGCCGCCCGCGCGCGGCACAGGCGTTCGTCCCGACCCAGGGCTCAGGCGTCCCCACGCCCCCCGGCCGGGGCCCGGGCACGCCCGCCGCCGAGTACGGCTCCGCGTACGGGCCGGACTACGGTTCCGGCTCCGGCTCCGGTGCCGGTGCGCCGGGCCCCGGCTACGGCTCCCGTTCCGGCACGACCGCCGTCGAGTACGGCTCCCCGTCCGGGACTTCGGCCCCCGGCCACGGTGCGAGCGGTGCCGGCCACGGAGCGAACGGCCCCGGCCACGCGGCCGGGTCCGGCGGTTCCGGCGGGGGCCGTTTCGTGACCGGGCCGACGGCGGTGGCGCCGGGGGGCGGCGCGTACGCGCCCGGCGGCCCGGCGCCGGCCCGGCCCCGCCGGCTGCGCACCCTGGCGCTCGTCATCGCCCTCGCGGCGGTGCTCGGCGGCGCCGGCGCGGTGGCGATCCAGCACTGGGGCGGCACGGACACCGGCGCCGGCGGGGGTACGAGCCCGGCCCCGGCGCCCGCCGACAGCGACACGCCCGGGACCGACGGGACGTTCCCGGCCGGCTGGAGGACGTACCACGACCCGCTGGGCTTCAGTTTGTCCCTGCCCAAGGGCTGGAAGCGCAAGGTGTACGGCGTCGACGGCGACCTCCAGCAGATCGACTACACGCCCGACAAGGGCCTGCACTTCGTCCGCATCGCCGTCGACCGCTCACCGGACTACGCCGACGCCCTCTCCCACCAGAAGGACCTGGAGCAGCAGCTCCACCGGCTGGTCGACTACCGGCGTGTCTCGATGCAGGAGAACCTCTACCGCGACCGCAAGGGCGCGCGGTGGGAGTACACCTGGACCGCGCTCAGGAAGGACCCGCCCTACGTGCCCGGTCCGCGCCACGCGGTCGAGGAGACGTACTTCTCGCGCCAGGGCACCGAGTACGCGATCTACATGTCCTCACCGGCCGGTGACTGGGCGACGACCGGTGAGCAGTTCACCTGGGTGCTGCGCGGCTGGCAGCAGCCGGACGAGGGCTGAGCCGGCCGGGCCGGGGCGCCCCGAGTCGGCCGAAAATGGCTGGCCGCGCGGTGTGTCTTGGCCGGGCGGTGCCCCGGAGGGCGGGCACCCCGTGCGGCATGATGGGGCGCATGGGGACCGAGGGAGCCGGCTTCCGGCTGATCGCGGGCCGTTACCGCCTGGAGGAACGCATCGGGCGCGGCGGCATGGGCGTCGTGTGGCGGGCCAGCGACCAGGTGCTGGGCCGCCAGGTGGCGGTCAAGGAACTCCTCCCGGACGACTCGCTCCCGGACGACGACGCACGCCGCCGCCGTGACCGCACGTTCCGCGAGGCCCGCGCGGTCTGCCAGTTACGGCACCCGCACATCATCGTCGTGCACGACGTGGTCGAGCAGGACGAACGGCCCTACCTCATCATGGAGTTGATCGACGGCGGCTCGCTCGCCGAGCGGATCTCCCGGCAGGGGCCGGTGGACGCCGCCGAGGCCGCGCGGATCGGCGTCGCCCTGCTGAGCGCGGTGCGCACCGCGCACGAGGCGGGGGTGCTGCACCGGGACATCAAGCCCGCGAACGTCCTGCTCGAGTCCGGCACCGACCGGGTGGTGCTCACCGATTTCGGGATCGCGCAGGTGGAGGGCGCCACCACGCTCACCGAGACGGGCTCGTTCGTCGGCTCGCCCGAGTACACCGCGCCGGAGCGGATGTCCGGGCTGCGCACCGGGCCGGAGTCCGACCTGTGGTCGCTGGGCGCGCTGCTGTGCACGGCGCTCAGCGGCGAGTCGCCGTTCCGGCGCGACTCGCTGGGCGGCATCCTGCACGCCGTCGTCGCCGACGAGATCCGCCCGCCGGCCCAGGCCGAGCCGCTGCTGCCCGTCGTACGGGGCCTGCTGGAGCGGGACCCGGACCGGCGGCTGGGCGCGGCGGACGCCGAGCGGATGCTGCGGACGTACCTGGAGACCGGCCGCACGCCGGACGTGCCGGGCCGGAGCACCGCGAGCGCCCACGGCGGGCTCATCCACCGGATCGGCGCCGGCCGCGCGCCGAAGCCCCCGGCGCCCTACTCACCGACCCAGCTGGACCTGCCGTACGGCCCGGTGCCGGCCGACCCGGCCCGTACGCCCGGGGACGCGGCCCCGGCCCGTTCGTCCCGGCGCGCGGTGCTGGTGGCGGCGCTGCTCGTCGCCGCGCTGGCCGGGGCCGGCGTGTCGGCCGCCGCACTGCTGCTGCACCGGGGCGGGAACGGGGGCGGCGGCACCCCGGGCGGTACGGCGACGTCCCCGGCGACCCGGACCGGTACGGCGACGTCCCCGACCCGGACCGGCGGAGGTACGGCCGGGGCGCCCACGCCGACCAGGACCCGCCCGGTGCCGGGCCCCACCCCCGGCGCCGGCGGCTCGCACACCGCGCCCTCCGGGTACCGCACGGCCCGGGACCCGGCCGGTTTCTCCCTCGCCGTGCCGGAGGGCTTCACCCGCAGCCCGCAGGGGCAGCGCGTCTTCTACCTCTCGCCGGGCGAGACCTTCCGCCTCGGCGTCAGGGTCGGCGCGCCGCAGCCGGGCGGCCCGGAGAGCGTGCTGGACCGCTCGGCCGCCGCCGGCCCGTCCACCAACCCCGGCTATCACGACGGCCGGGTCACCCGGACCACCCACGACGGACGCCCGGCCGCCTTCTGGGAGTTCACCTGGGACGGGTTCAGCGCGGCCGAGGGCCCCCGGCACACCTACGACCTGTGCTGGGAGCAGAACGGGCTGCTGTACGACGTGTGGGTGTCGGCGCCGGTCGGGAAGGTGCGCGAGGCGCGGGAGTACTTCGACGTGGCGGTCGACACCTTCTCGGTCACGGGCGCTTGACCCCGGAGCCCCGGTAGGCGCTCGGTGTGATCCCGAACTCCCGGCTGAACGCGTGCGAGAGGGCGTACGGGCTGCCGTACCCCGTCTCCCGCGCCACCGTCGTGAGCGGCGCGTCCGTCTCGCGCAGCCGGGTCGCCGCGAGGGTCAGCCGCCACCAGGTGAGGTACGCCATCGGCGGCCGGCCGACCAGCGCGGTGAAGCGGCGTGCCAGTGTGGCCCGGGAGACACCCGCCTCGGCGGCCAGACGGGCGGCCGTCCAGGGGGCCGCCGGATCGGAGTGCACGGCGCGCAGCGCGGCCGTCGTCACCGGGTCGTCCAGCACCGCCGGCCACGCGCCCGTCTCCGCCTCGGCCATCCACGCCCGGACCAGGTAGACCAGGAGCAGGTCCAGCAGGCTGGGCAGCACCAGGCAGCCGCCGGGCCGGCGCTCCGCGAGCTCGCGCGCCAGCAGGTCCACGGCCGCGCGCAGTTCCGGGTGGCCGCCCGCCCGGTGCGGCAGATGCACCACCTGCGGCAGCTCCGCCATCAGGGGATGCGTACGGCTGCGGTCGAGCCGGTACTTGCCGCACAGCAGTTCCACCGCGGGCCCGGGACCGCTACGCCGTACGTCCGTGTCCCGCAGCTCCTCGAAGGGCACCGCCCGCCGGACGTCCGCCGGTTCCGCCGCCGCGTGCGCCAGCACGTGCCCGGCGCCGTGCGGCAGCAGCACCACGTCCCCCGGGCCCAGGGCGACCGGTTCCCCGCCCCCGTCCGGCAGGAGCAGGCAGGAGCCGCCCAGGACGACGTGGAAGCCTGCGCCCTCGTACGGCGCCAGCCGGACGCACCAGGCGCCGGTCACCCGCAGCCGGTTCGAGGAGGGACTGCCCACCCGGACCGCCGCGATCGCGTCGCTGACCACATCCATGAGACGACAGCGTATGCGAACGCGCCGATCACGCATGGAGACGCTCACCACCGGCTCGTACGGTTCTCGGTATGACCGGTGATCGCGTACAGAGTTTCCTGATCGGTGACGTCGAGGTGCTGCGCATCGTCGAGTGGCAGGGGCCGTACGTGCCCGCCGCCGAGCTGGTGCCGGAGTGCGGACCGGAGGTCTGGGAGGCTCATGCGGCGCAGCTCGTCCCGGACCACCGGGAGGCGGGCGGCGACCGGGCGGTGGTCACGCTCCAGACCTGGGTGCTGCGCAGCGGCGGCCGGACCGTGCTGGTCGACACGGGCGTCGGCAACGGCCGGGAACGCCCCGGCAGTCCGCTCTTCCACCGGCGGCAGGGCGACTTCCTGGGGCGGCTGGAGCGGGCGGGCGTCCGGCCGGCGGACGTCGACGTCGTCGTCAACACGCACCTGCACGCCGACCACGTCGGCTGGAACACCGTGGACGCCGGCGGTGCGTGGGTGCCGTCCTTCCCGGGCGCCCGCTACCTCCTGCCGGCCGCCGACGACCACCACTTCGGCCCGGCGGGCGGCTACGCGGGCGGCACGCGGCCCGTGGACCGGCTGGTCTACGAGGACAGCGTCGCGCCCGTGCACCGGGCCGGGCAGGCGGTGGTGTGGGAGGACGCCCACCGCATCGACGAACACCTCGTGCTGGAGGCCGCCCCGGGGCACACGCCGGGCTCCGCCGTACTGCGGGTCGAGTCGCGGGGCGAACGGGCGGTGTTCGTCGGCGACCTGCTGCACAGCCCGGTGCAGATCCTGCGGCCCGAGTGCAGCAGCTGCTTCTGCCTCGACCCGCAGCGGGCGGCACGCACCCGGCAGCGGGTGCTGCAACGAGCGGCCGACGAACGGGCGTTGGTGGTCCCGGCGCACTTCGGCGGGGCCGGAGCGGTCCAAGTGCGGGCGGCAGCGCACGGCTTCAGCCTGCACCGGTGGGCCGCGTGACCGCCCGGCGCCGGGCCCGGGCCCCGTCTCCGGGCCCCCGCTTCGACAACGGACCGCCGCGCACGGTACTCATGTGACATGACCGAAGACGGCGAACACCCGCCCGACGCACGTCTGATCGGCGGCCGCTACCGCCTGTCCGGGCGCCTCGGTGCCGGACCGGCCGGGACCGTGTGGCGCGCCCGGGACGAACGGGGGAACCGGGAGGTCGCCGTCAAGGAGCCGTTGCTCCCCGGCGACCCGGCCGCCGACGAGGACAGCGGGCGGAAGGCGCACCGGCTGCACCACGAGGCACGGGCCGCCACCCGGGTCAGGCACCCCTCGGCCGTGGCGGTGTACGACGTCGTCACCGAGGCCGGGGTCCCCTGGATCGTCATGGAGCTGGTGTCCGGCGAGTCCCTGCGCGAGGTGCTGGGCCGCGGGCCGCTCCCGCCCGCCGAGGCCGCGCGCATCGGGCTCGCGGTGCTCGGCGCCCTGCGCGCCGCCCACGCCGTCGGCATCGTGCACCGGGACGTAAAGCCGGCCAACGTCCTGCTGGAGTCCGGCACCGGCCGGGTCGTCGTCACCGACTTCGGTGTCGGCGGGGCGCACGCCCCGGACGCGCCCGCCGCTTTCGTCGCGCCCGAGCGGGCGGCGGGGCCCGGCGCCGGCCCGGCCAGTGACCTGTGGTCCCTGGGCGCGCTGCTGCGTGCGGCCCTGGGGGACACGGACCCCGGCGCGCTGGGTCCGCTGCTGGACCGGCTGCAGGCCGGCGATCCGGCGGCGCGACCGGACGCGGCGGAGACGGAGGCCGCACTGCGGGCCTACCTGGGCCCCACGGCGGCCGTACCGGAACCGGAACCGGCACCCGAACCCGCCCCCGCGACCGCCGGCCTGACGCCCGCTGCCCCCGAGACCCCCGCCCCCGTGCCGTCCGCGCCCCGGCGTACCCCCCTGGCCGCGCTGGGGCTGCTCCTCGCGAGAAAAACCGAAGTCGACTGATCGTCCCCGCTTCCGCCCCCTCAACGCCCTGATCAGCGCGTTCTCTGCCAGTGATCGCTGGCAGCGTGTGAGCGCTCGGTGAATCCCCGTTACCGACGGGTACACAAAGCCCCCGCCGCGGCATACCCTGCGCGTCATGACGGACACGCAGGCCCCGGACACCGCCGGTACCAACCCGCTCGCGCCCGCCCCCGAAGGCGCCCGCACCGCCGCCGACGTGGTCACGCCGGAGCTGGTGGCCCGGCTCGCCAAGGGCGTCGTCGGCTCCGGCCGTACCGCCAACCACACCCCGTTCACCGGCGAGAAACTGGCCGACCTGCCCGAATCCACCCCGGAGGACGTCGCCCGGGCCTTCGAGGCGGCCCGCACCGCCCAGGCCGTGTGGGCCAAGGTCCCGGTCCGGCAGCGGGCCGCCGTCCTGCTGCGCTTCCACGACCTGCTGCTGGAGCGGCAGGCCGAGGTACTCGACCTGGTCCAGCTGGAGACCGGCAAGGCCCGCCTGCACGCGCACGAGGAGGTGCAGGCCGTCGCCGTCGCGGCCCGCCACTACGGGCGCCGGGCCGCCGCCTACCTGAGGCCCAAGCGGCACACGGGCGCCATCCCGGCCCTGACGAAGGTCACCGAACTGCGCCACCCGCGCGGGGTCGTGGGCCAGATAGCCCCCTGGAACTACCCGCTGGAGCTGTCCGTCGGCGACGCCCTGCCCGCCTTCGCCGCCGGCAACGCCGTCGTGATGAAGCCGGACACCGAGACCTGCCTCACCGCGCTGTGGGCCCGTGACCTGCTCATCGAGGCCGGGCTGCCCGACGGCGTCTTCCAGGTCGTCCTCGGCGAGGGCCCGGTCGTCGGCCCCGAGCTGGTCAGGCACGCCGACTACGTCTCGTTCACCGGTTCCACCCGTACCGGCCGCGAGGTCGCCGTCGGCGCCGCCTCCCGCCTGGTCGGGGTGTCCCTCGAACTCGGCGGCAAGAACGCCATGCTGGTGCTGGACGACGCCGACGTCGAGAAGGCCGCGGCCGGTGCCGTACGCGCCTGCTTCTCCTCCGCCGGACAGCTGTGCATCTCCATCGAGCGGCTCTACGTCCACGAGTCCGTCGCCGACGCTTTCCTGGAGCGGTTCGCCGCCCGCACCCGGGCCATGCGGCTCGGCAACTCCCTCGCCTACGGCGCCGACATGGGCTCGCTGGTCGGCGAACGCCAGCTGGAGACCGTCGAACGGCACGTGCGGGAGGCCGTGGCCCAGGGCGCGAAGGTGATCGCGGGCGGGGCGGCCCGCCCCGACATCGGGCCCTACTTCTTCGAGCCCACCATCCTCGACGGCGTGGAGCCCTCCATGTCCGTCTGCGAGGAGGAGACCTTCGGCCCGGTCGTCTCGGTCTACCGCTTCAAGAGCGACGACGAGGCCGTCGAACGCGCCAACGCCACGCCGTACGGCCTGAACGCCTCCGTGTGGACGGCGAACGCCCGCCGCGGCCGGGAGGTCGCCGCCCGCCTGCGCACCGGCACGGTCAACGTCAACGAGGGCTACGCGCCGGCCTACGGCAGCGTCCAGTCCCCGATGGGCGGCATGAAGGACTCCGGCCTCGGCCGCCGCCACGGTTCCGAGGGCATCCTCAAGTACACCGAGGCCCAGACGGTGGCGCAGCAGCGGCTGCTGCCGATGGCGCCCTCGCTGGGGATGGACGACGAGTCCTACGCCCGGTTCATGACCACCAGCCTGAAGCTGATGAAGGCGTTCCGGTTCCGCTAGTTCTCGACGAGGAGAGCACGTGTCGCAGGAGAAGTCCGTCCAGACCCGGGACGAGGACGGGTACGACTACGACGTGATCGTCGTCGGCTCGGGGTTCGGCGGTTCGGTGTCCGCCCTGCGGCTCACCGAGAAGGGATACAGGGTCGGCGTCCTGGAGGCCGGGCGCCGCTTCACCCGCGCCACGCTGCCCAGGAACTCCTGGGACCTGAAGAACTACCTCTGGGCCCCGAAGCTCGGCATGTACGGCCTCCAGCGCATCCACCTGCTGGGCAACGTCATGGTCCTCGCGGGCGCCGGCGTCGGCGGCGGTTCCCTCAACTACGCCAACACCCTGTACGTACCGCCGAAGGCCTTCTTCGACGACCCCCAGTGGCGGGACATCACCGACTGGCAGGCGGAGCTGAAGCCGTACTACGACCAGGCCCAGCGCATGCTCGGCGTCCGGCTCAACCCCACCATGACCCCCTCCGACGTGCACCTGAAGGCGGCGGCCCGGCGGATGGGCGTGGCCGACACCTTCCACCTGGCCCCGGTCGGGGTGTTCTTCGGCGACGGCGAGGACGCCGACGGCCGGACGAAGGCCCGGCCGGGGGAGAAGGCGAAGGATCCCTACTTCGGCGGCGCCGGCCCCGACCGCACCGCCTGCACCGAGTGCGGCGAGTGCATGACGGGCTGCCGGCACGGCGCGAAGAACACGCTCAACGAGAACTACCTCCACCTGGCCGAGAAGGCGGGCGCGGTCGTCCACCCGATGACCACGGTCGTGTCCGTCACCGACGACTCCCGCGGCGGCTACGCCGTGGCGACCCTGCCGACCGACCGGAAGAAGAAGGGCGCGGGCCGGCTGTTCACCGCCCGCCGGGTCGTCCTCGCGGCCGGCACCTACGGCACCCAGACCCTGCTGCACCGCATGCGGGCCGGCGGCCAGCTGCGGTACCTGTCCGCCCGGCTCGGGGACCTCACCCGCACCAACTCCGAGGCGCTGGTCGGCGCGCAGACCGACGACCGCCGCTACCGCAGGGCGACCGGCGCGCCGAAGGCCGACTTCACGCGGGGCGTCGCCATCACCTCCTCCATCCACCCCGACGAGAACACCCACATCGAGCCGGTCCGCTACGGCAAGGGCTCCAACGCGATGGGCGGCCTGTCGATCCTGCAGGTGCCGTACGCCGAGGGCTCCTCGCGCGCGCTGGCCTGGCTGGCGAACGCGGTCCGGCACCCGTTGCTGGTCGCCCGTTCGCTGTCCAACCGGCGCTGGTCGGAGCGGACCATCATCGGCCTGGTCATGCAGTCCCTGGACAACTCGCTGACCACCTACCTGAAGCCGGACGGCGTCGGCAAGGGCCTGCTCACCGCGCGGCAGGGCCACGGCGCGCCCAACCCCAAGCAGATCCGGGCGGCGACCGAGGCCGCGTCCGCGCTCGCCGCGGAGATCAACGGCTTCGCCGGCAGCAACGTCGGTGAGCTGATGGGCACCCCGCTCACCGCGCACTTCCTCGGCGGCTGCCCCATCGGCGACTCCCCGGACACCGGTGTGATCGACCCGTACCACCGGCTCTACGGCCACCCGGGCATCTCGGTCGTGGACGGCGCCGCGGTCTCGGCGAACCTGGGCGTGAACCCCTCGCTGACGATCACCGCGCAGGCCGAGCGGGCGATGTCGTTCTGGCCGAACAAGGGCGAGGAGGATCCGCGCCCGGCACCCGGGGCGGCGTACGAGCGGCTGCAGCCGGTGGCGCCGAAGGCCCCGGCGGTCCCGGCGGACGCGTTCGGCGCGCTGCGGCTGCCGTTCCTGGGGATGCCGGCGGTGCGCCCGTCGGAGAAACGGTGAGAGGGACCTGCCTCCCCCTCCGAAGGCAGGTCCCTCTCACCGTTTTCTTGATCCGGCACGTTTGATCAGCGAAAAGCGAGAAGGGTTGCTTCGGCGGCAGGGAATTGTGATGTGAGGCGAGTCACATGGCGCAGGGGCCCGGCCGTGGGCATGACGAAGGGCCCCGCGGGCGGAGACGCCGCGGGGCCCTTCTCTCGGTCAGCACCGGCGTCAGGGCAGCGCCGGTGCCCGGGAGCGGCGCCGGGGGGGTGCGCCGCGTGTTCGTGTGCCCTGTGGCCTGTGTGCAGTTCTCCGCCGGCCGGCCCCGGGCGTCCCCGGAGCCGGGCCGTTTCTCTTGGGTGACCGGGCTGCTGTCCCCTGCCGTCCGGTCACTTCCTGGAGCGAGGTCCCACGGCGTACGGCACGACCCGTACGCCTCATCGCCCCAGCGAGCCACGCGTGGTTCTGTCGGGCCCGCCCCTGGCTGGCACGGACACCCCGCTCAACGAAGCGCCCCACGGACTGGTCACGGCGCCGTACGGGTGAGAACGGGCCGAACTCAGATACGACCCCGGCTCAGCTCCAGCAGGGTCATGGCGACGCTGGTGCCGGGCTTGCCGAGGGCGTCCCGGTAGCGGGCGAGGATCTCCATCTCGCGGGACAGGTGCACCCGCCGCCCGCCGGAGGCGATCCGGGTCTGCTGGACGACGGCCGAGACGGCCATCCGCTCCTGGATGAGGCCGATGATCCGGTCGTCGAGCGCGTCGATGCGCTCACGGGCGTCGGCGATGACCGTCTCCGGGCCGGCGGCCGCTTCCGGGCTGGTGGTGGTCATGCTGGTGGCGGTCATGCGGGGCTCCTCGTCGGGATGGAGGCTGCCCCGGGACGGCGCGACCCGGGAAAACGACAGGCGCCCCGGGCCTTGTCGGCCCGGGGCGCCTGGGAAGTCGCTTGGCGTTCGCTCAAGCAGCACGACCATGGCAGCCGGCGGGCCGGATGCCATAGGTAAAGACGAAGGTCGAGTGCTTGCGCATGCGGGCCAGTATGCCACGCGGGCTCGCCACGGAGGTCCCGCGGCCGCCCCGGTAGAATCGGAGGCACAGACCCCCGCCCGACCACCAGAAGGCACCCCGTGTCATCAGCGACCCAGTCTGCCGCCACCACCGACACCGTCCTGGTCGTCGACTTCGGCGCGCAGTACGCCCAGCTCATCGCCCGTCGCGTCCGCGAGGCGCGGGTCTACAGCGAGATCGTGCCCAGCACCATGCCGGTGGCCGAGATGCTCGCCAAGAACCCCGCGGCGATCATCCTCTCCGGCGGTCCCTCGTCCGTGTACGAGGAGGGCGCCCCCACCCTCGACCGCGCGCTGTTCGAGGCCGGCGTCCCCGTCTTCGGCATGTGCTACGGCTTCCAGCTCATGGCCCAGTCCCTCGGCGGCACCGTCGACAACACCGGCGCCCGCGAGTACGGCCGTACCGACCTGCACGTCTCCAAGAACTCCTCCACCCTCTTCGAGGGCACCCCGGCCGAGCAGCACGTGTGGATGTCGCACGGCGACGCCTGCTCCGCCGCCCCGGAGGGCTTCGCGGTGACCGCGTCCACGGACGTCGTCCCGGTCGCCGCCTTCGAGAACGACGAGAAGAAGCTCTACGGCGTCCAGTACCACCCCGAGGTCATGCACTCCACGCACGGCCAGCAGGTGCTGGAGCACTTCCTCTACCGCGGCGCCGGCCTGGAGCCGAGCTGGACCACCGGCAACGTGATCGAGGAGCAGGTCGAGGCCATCCGCGCGCTGGTCGGCGACAAGCGCGCGATCTGCGGCCTGTCCGGCGGCGTCGACTCCGCCGTGGCCGCGGCCCTGGTGCAGAAGGCCATCGGCTCCCAGCTGACCTGCGTCTACGTCGACCACGGCCTGATGCGCAAGGGCGAGACCGAGCAGGTCGAGAAGGACTTCGTCGCGGCCACCGGCGTCCAGCTGAAGGTCGTCGACGCCGAGGAGCGCTTCCTCGAGGCGCTCGCCGGGGTCTCCGACCCCGAGGAGAAGCGGAAGATCATCGGCCGCGAGTTCATCCGCGTCTTCGAGCAAGCGCAGGCAGAGATCATCGCCGACGAGGGCCCGGCCGTGGAGTTCCTGGTCCAGGGCACCCTGTACCCCGACGTGGTCGAGTCCGGAGGCGGCACCGGCACCGCCAACATCAAGTCGCACCACAACGTCGGCGGCCTGCCCGAGGACCTCGAGT
>NZ_BNBF01000002.1:200771-204187 GCF_014654935.1 Streptomyces capoamus | reverse complement strand
TCAAGCTGATCGAGCCGCTGCGCAAGCTGTTCAAGGACGAGGTCCGCATGGTCGGCCAGGAGCTGGGCCTGCCGGAGGAGATCGTCCAGCGCCAGCCCTTCCCCGGCCCCGGCCTGGGCATCCGGATCGTCGGCGAGGTGACGAAGGAGCGCCTGGACCTGCTCCGCGAGGCCGACGCCATCGCCCGCGAGGAGCTGACCGCGGCCGGCCTGGACCGCGACATCTGGCAGTGCCCGGTGGTCCTGCTCGCCGACGTCCGCAGCGTGGGCGTCCAGGGCGACGGCCGCACCTACGGCCACCCGATCGTCCTGCGCCCGGTCTCCTCCGAGGACGCCATGACCGCCGACTGGTCCCGGCTGCCGTACGACGTCCTCGGCCGCATCTCCACCCGCATCACCAACGAGGTGCGGGACGTCAACCGGGTCGTCCTGGACGTGACGTCCAAGCCGCCGGGGACGATCGAGTGGGAGTAGGCCCTAGGCACGCTTCAGCGTGCGCAGGGGCTCACCGGGCTTCCAGACCTGGGTGACCAGATACGTGTCGTCCTCGACGCAGGTCCGTACGACCTCCGTCAGCTCGGTGCGGAAGAGGTGGAACGGCTGCGGCGGTTCCACCTCTTCCACGTATGCGGCCCGTGCCGCGCCGTCCTCGACCTCGTACGCCCGTCCGCCGATCCGGATGTCGCCCCCGCCCATGCCCGTCCCCTCACCGGGATTGGCCTGGAGGGTGAAACGCGGGTCGCGGCGCAGGTCGAGGGCCTTGCGGGAGCCCGGCATCATGCCGAGCCACAGCTGTCCGCCCAGGAAGCGGACCTCGATCCCGCAGGTGCGGGGCGAGCCGTCCTGGCGGAGCGTCGCGAGGACGTGGTGGCGGTAGGCGCCGAAGCGCTCCTCGGCGGTCCGTGCCAGATCCGGTACGGCCGTGCGGAAGTCTGCCCAGTTCATACCGCGCAGCCTCCCCCCGAATCACGACACCTCCTGTCGCCTATGCGCCGGAGCACGGCATCTTCACAGCACGCCCCTGCCCTTTTGCGCCGGGCGACGGTACTTTCCGGCCCGTACCGCCATACCCGTACGGGAGGATCCATGCACGGGCCCACTCCGCCCCTGCCGCTGCCCACCGGCCGGCTGCAGTTCGCCATGCCGCCGATGCACGAGTCGGTCGAGGACGAACGCCGGCACCGCAAGGAGCGGCTCGCCGGCGCCCTGCGCATCTTCGGCCGGGCCGGGTTCGAGGACGGGGTGTCCGGACACATCACCGCCCGGGACCCGGAATTCACCGACTGCTTCTGGGTCAACCCCTTCGGGATGCCATTCCGGCACGTCACCGTCGGCGACCTGGTCCTCGCCAACCAGGACGGGCAGGTCGTCGAGGGCCGCTACCACGTCAACCAGGCCGCGTTCACCGTGCACGCCCAGGTGCACGCCGCCCGCCCCGACGTCGTCGCCGTCGCCCACTGCCACTCCGTGCACGGCCGTGCCCTCGCCGCCCTCGGCGACCTCATCGACCCCATCACCCAGGAGAGCTGCGCCTTCTACGAGGACCTCGCCCTCTACGACGCCTACACCGGCGTCACCGTGGACGCCGGGGAGGGCCGCCGGATCGCCGCCGCGCTGGGCTCCCGCAAGGCGCTCGTGCTGCGCAACCACGGCCTGCTCACCGTCGGCGACTCGGTGGACGCGGCCGCCTGGTGGTTCCTGTCCCTGGAGCGGTCCTGCCAGGTGCAGCTGCTGGCGAAGGCGGCGGGCCGGCCGGTGCTCATCGACCACAAGCGCGCCGTCGCCACCCGCGAACAGCTCGGCGGGGACCTGGTGGCCTGGATCAACTACCAGCCGCTGTGGCAGGAGATCAGCCGCGGCGAACCCGACCTGCTCAGCTGACCCCCGCCCCGCTGGATGATCCCGGCCGTACGGCGATTCGCGCAGCCGGGTCAACACGACGGTCCCCGCTTCACCCGCGGCGCCCCCGCCCGGCCGCCCCGAAGCGCCCGGCGTAGGGCACAATTCGCTGACATCACCGGGGAGTTGCCCGGCCGTCGTGCGCCCCGCCGGGGCGAGGGGCCGGACCGGCAGGTCGTGGGGAAGGCGGGCGTCGGGCGTGGCGGTGCAGGAGGCGAGAGGGGACACGGATGCCGAGGGCGTCCACGAGGGCGGCTGCACCTGCGGGGACTGTCCGCACGGTGCCCGGGAGGGACACCGCAGGGCGGTCGCCGCGTTCCTGCGCCGGCGTGACGAGTTCGCCGCCGGCCGAGGACTGCCGGCGGGCGTGGCGCACTCCGCCTCGGCGTCCCGCCAATGGGTCTCCGAGGAACTGACCCAGCGGGCCGAGGCCGTCGCCGAGCAGGGCCGGGCCGAGGGCGCGGCCTGGCTGGCCCGGCTGTGGCGGCGCACGGTGTGCGCCGTGTGGGGCGCTGTCGTCGCGCTGCTGCTGGCCGAGGCACTCACCGCGATCGGCGCCGGCTGGACCGGCGCCCGCACCGCGGCCCTGCTCGCCGCGCTGGCCGTCGCCGGAGCGCTGACCGCCGCCTGCCTCCTGCACCGGGCGCGCGGCGGAGCGCTCGCCCCGGTGATCGGCGAGGACAACCGCATGTCCACCTCCCGTACCGTCGCCGCCTGCTGGGTGCTGTTCGTCGGTTACGCCGTCCTGCTGCTCGCCGTCCGCCTGGCCGCCGCCTCCGACCACACCGAACGCGACGCCCTGATCGCCGGCCTCGATCTGGCGCGCGGCGCGGGCGTGGTGACCGTCCTCGCCGTGGTGTGCGGCATCGCCGTCCTGGTCCGCCGGGTGGTGGGCCTGCGCGTGCTCGCCCAGCGGCTGCAGAAGGTGCCCGCCCACCGCCCGCGCGCCGCCGACCTGCTCACCGACGACTCCGGCAAGGGCGCCTTCACCGACATCCAGTACGCCGCCGTCAGCGCCGTCGCCCTGCTGTTCGCCGCCGTCCGGCTGGCCCGCCGCCCCGACCAACTGCCCGACCTGCCCTGGGGCCTGGCCGCGGTGGTGCTGATCTCGGCCGGGACCTACCTGGCCGGCAAGTACGCCGAGGGCGGCCGGCCGGTGATCTCCTCGGTGGTCCGCGCCCGGGAACCCGGCGACCTGGACGGCCCGATCCGCACCGGCGACGACATCGAGATCCGCGGCAGCGGCTTCGTCCCGCCCGGAGCCCAGACCGCCGACCGGCTCTCCCGGATGGTCGTGCGGATCGGCGCGGTCGACGTCCACGTCCCCCTCGTCCCCGTGGCGGGCGGCTTCCGCAACCCCACGGACCACACGCTGACCGTGCCCGTCCCCGCGGACGTGGAGCCCGGTGCCGTGGACGTCCAGGTGGTGACCGCGGCCGGTGTGGCGACCAACCGGTACCCGCTCCACGTGACCGAGTGAGTGCCGGGCGGGCTCGCGCGGGCGCCCGAAATCCGGAA
>NZ_BNBF01000002.1:189760-200733 GCF_014654935.1 Streptomyces capoamus | reverse complement strand
AATCGTCCACGACAGGATTGAACCGACTCCCTTCGTCATACGTATGTCAATCGAGGGATGCAGGGCGGGCGAGAGGCGGCTGCGGCAATGACTCACGGCATGCGGACCCAGACATACGGCACCGGGCTGCACGGCCCCCGCACCTGGCGGGACACCGCCGCCCAGTACGCCCTGCTGCCCCTGCGCCTCTTCCTGGGCGTCACCTTCGTCTACGCCGGCCTGGACAAGCTCACCGACAGCGCGTTCAAGCGGTCCGCCGGCACCGGTTCGATCGGCGAGACCATGCGCGCGGCCCGCGACTCCTCGGCCATCCCGGCCCTGGTCGACCTGGCCCTGAAGAGCCCGGTCGGCTTCGGCTGCGCCATCGCCCTCGGCGAGCTGGCCGTCGGCATCGGCGTCCTCCTCGGACTGCTCGGCCGGCTGGCCGCACTCGGCGGCGCGCTGATCTCGCTCAGCCTCTGGCTGACGGTGAGCTGGGCCAGCACCCCCTACTACTACGGCAACGACCTCGCCTATCTGATGGCCTGGCTCCCCCTCGTCCTCGCCGGCACCCCCTACCTCTCCCTGGACGCCGCCTGGCGGACACGGCGCCGAGGGTCGCACGGCTACCTCTGACCGCCCGCCGCACCGGCCCGCGCACCCGCCCGCCTGCGTATCCCCCGGGTGAGCGCCGCCGTCACGCCGGCCAGACACAACCCGCCCACCACCAGCGGAACCGCCGCGAACCAGGGGGCTTCCCACAGACCGCCCGCGTCCCCCGCGTACACCACCGCGGTCGCGGCGAGGAAGAGCCCGGTGACCAGCTTCCCGGGCTGGAACTCATGACGCAGCACGGCTGACCTCCACCTGTCCCACTCCGACGCCGAGCGTCAGATCCAGCGTGCCGGCCTTCCCGGCACTCCCTGCCGGGAGCAGCGTCACCTCTCTGTGCCGGCCCGGCCGTACGTCCACGTCCCGCGTGCCGTCCCCGGGCAGCCGGATGTCGCCGACCCCCACGTCGATGCTCATCCGCACGGCCGCGTCCGCGGGCACGATCACCTTCAGCTGCCCCGCCCCCACCCGGGCGTCCGTCGAGACCGTCCGCCCCCTGCCCGGGTGCACCCCGGACAGGTCCAGGGTGCCGCGCCCGGTGCCGAGGTCGTACCCGGGCCGCACCCGGTCCGCCGCGGCCGGTTTCCAGGACGCCTCCCGCCAGTCGGTGGTGATGTCCCGGGGCAGGGCCGCCGCACCGGCGAGCAGCGCCGCCGTGACCAGCGCCAGGAACACCGTCCCGGCCCCGGTCCGGCCCAGGGCCGCGCTGAGCGCGATGCCCAGTCCGAACACCGCCAGCGCGCACGCCAGACCGGTCTGCAGGCTGGTGCCCAGCGGATGCGTGTGCCAGCCGAGCCCGGTGCCCGCACCGCCCGCCAGCAGGGCCAGCAGGAACACCCAGCCGCCGATCCAGCGCGGCCCGCGCGGTCTCGGGGGTGCGGCCTGCGGCGGCCGTGTCGCCCCCGGGTGCGTCCAGGCGGTGGCCATGCCGACGTCGAGCTCCGGGGTCACGTCCCGCTCGCGGGCGTCGCGGGGCCCCCACAGATAGCCGGTCCCGCCGACATGGGAGCCGTCCTTGACGATCGGGTCCCGCCACCACGACGGGTAGGTCGTGACGACCGGCGGCGCCTGGGCCTCCGGCGGCGCGTCGGCGGCGGCCTGCGCGGCCAATGGGTCGGGGCCGGGGGCACCGCGGCGCGGCGACCAGTACCCCGCGCCCGCGAGCAGCAGCGAGAGCACCGTGGCGAACGCCAGCACCCCGCCGTTCTTCAGCAGGGTCAGGAGGATCCCGCAGCCCACCAGCGTGAACAGCACGGCGGCCAGCGCCTGGCCGTCGACCCGGGCCGTGAAGAGCTTGCGCAGCTCGTTCTCCTCCTCGTCCTCGTACGGCACCAGCAGCCAGACGAAGCCGTAGAAGATGAGGCCCAGGCCGCCGGTCGCCGACAGCACGGCCAGCGTGATCCGGAAGATCACCGGATCCATGTCGGTCTGCCGGCCCAGCCCCGCGCACACGCCCGCGATCATCTTGTGCCGGCGGTCGCGCCGGAGCCGGCCGGGTGTGCCGGCGGCCTCCTGCTGTGCGGTCCCGTCCGCGGGGGAACCGGTGCCGGCGCCGGCCGCTCCCGTCCCGTGCGTCGCGGCGGGCGCGGCATCCGGCGGCCCGGTGCCCGGGGCCGGGCGCGGGCCGGGGCCGGGTCCCGGACCCGTCGCGGCGTGCTCGTGATCCGTCATGCGTTCCATGGTGACGGCACGGCCGCGGCGACGGCAGTCGGGATGACCCTGGGACGACCCTGAAATCGGCCCTGAGACCAGGCGGGGAGGCGTTCGACGGGCATCCACCGCCCGCCGGTGACCCACCCGGACCGAGCCCCGACGGAAGATCAGGGGCGTCTCGGGGACCGACCCTGATGCCCCGTCCCCCCGGCCGTGTGACCATCGTTGGCATGCCGGAAGCCGCAAGCCTGCCACTCGACGACCCGCGGCCGCCGCGCAAGCTCTACCGCAGCAGCGACGGACGCTGGCTCGGCGGGGTGGCGCGGGGCCTCGCCGGGCACCTCGGCCTGCCCGTCGTCTGGGTCCGGCTCGTCTTCGTGGGCCTGTTCATGGCCGACGGCCTCGGAGCGCTGCTGTACGCCGCGTTCTGGTTCTTCGTCCCGCTCGGTGTCGGCGGCGTCGGCGACCAGAAGCCGTCCCTGGTGGGCACGGAGAGCTGGCCCGACGGCCGCCGCAGACTCGTGGCCCGCAAGCCGGACCGGGGCCAGATCGTCGCGCTGCTCCTCATGGTCATCGTGTCCATGGTCTTCGTCAGCAGCGTCGACCTGGACAGCGCGGCCAAGGCGTACCTGCTGCCCGCCGTGCTCGTCGCGGCCGGTGTCGCCCTCGTCTGGCGCCAGGCGGATAACGCCCGCCGGGCCCGCTGGGTCGAGGCCGGCCGCAGGCGCCGCACCCTCACCCTGCTGCGCACGGCCGGCGGTGTCCTGCTCGTCACGGCCGGTGTCACCGCCGTGTTCGTGCTGCAGGGCTCGGCCGCCCACCTGGGCGCGGTCCTGCAAGCCGCGCTCGCCGTCCTCGTCGGCATCACCCTCCTCGCCGGCCCCTACCTGGTCCGCATGACCCAGGACCTGTCCGAGGAGCGGCTGATGCGCATCCGCGCCCAGGAACGCGCGGAAGTCGCCGCACACGTCCACGACTCCGTGCTGCACACCCTCACCCTGATCCAGCGCAACGCCGACCAGGCGGGCGAGGTGCGCCGCCTCGCCCGCGCCCAGGAGCGCGAACTGCGCGCCTGGCTGTACAAGCCGGAGGGCACCGGCAAGGACGAGGCCGACGAACCGGACACGGTCGCCGAGGCGGTGCGCCGCAACGCCGCCGAGGTGGAGGACAAGCACGGCGTCCCCATCGAGGTCGTCATCGTGGGCGACTGCCCGCTGGACGAGAGGACCGGAGCGCAGATGCAGGCCGCGCGCGAGGCGATGGTGAACGCCGCCAAGTACGGTGGCGAGGGCGGTGCCGTACAGGTCTACGCCGAAGTCGAGGGCAGTACGGTCTTCGTGTCCGTCAGGGACCGCGGCCCCGGCTTCGACCTCGACGCGATACCCACCGACCGCATGGGTGTCAGAGAATCGATCATCGGCCGTATGGAACGCAACGGCGGCACGGCCCGGCTGCGGGCGGTGCCGGGCGGCGGCACCGAGGTCGAGCTGGAGATGGAGAGGGCGGAGAAGACGTCATGAGCGACGGCACCGAGGCGAACGGAACGGCGAGGGCAGCGGAATCGGCCGAGTCCGGACGGACCGGCGGCGCGGACGGGCGGCACGTACGGGTGGTGCTCGTGGACGACCACCGGATGTTCCGGGCCGGCGTCCAGGCCGAGATCGGCCGGACCGCCGAGACCGGCGTCGAGGTGGTCGGCGAGGCCGCGGACGTCGACCAGGCCGTCACGGTCATCACCGCGACCCGGCCCGAGGTCGTCCTGCTCGACGTCCACCTGCCCGGCGGCGGCGGAGTGGAAGTCCTGCGCCGGTGCGCGGCGTTGACCGCGGACGCCGAGCAGCCCGTCCGGTTCCTCGCGCTGT
Source organism: Streptomyces capoamus (assembly GCF_014654935.1). Classification (GTDB taxonomy): domain Bacteria; phylum Actinomycetota; class Actinomycetes; order Streptomycetales; family Streptomycetaceae; genus Streptomyces; species Streptomyces capoamus. Next base: position 196,627 of record NZ_BNBF01000002.1, on the reverse strand, counting down.
CCGTGTCGGACGCGGCGGAGGACGTGATCGGGGTGATCCGCGGCGGCGCCCGGGGCTATGTCACCAAGACCATCACCGGTGCCGACCTCGTCGACTCCGTCTTCCGGGTCCAGGAGGGCGACGCCGTCTTCTCCCCGCGGCTCGCCGGGTTCGTGCTGGACGCCTTCGCCTCCACCGACGCGCCGCCGGTGGACGAGGACCTGGACCGCCTCACCCAGCGGGAACGCGAGGTGCTGCGCCTGATCGCTCGTGGTTACGCGTACAAGGAGATCGCCAAGCAGCTGTTCATCTCGGTGAAGACGGTCGAGTCCCACGTCTCGGCGGTCCTGCGCAAGCTCCAGCTGTCCAACCGGCACGAGCTGACCCGCTGGGCGACCGCACGCCGGCTGGTCTGACCGCGGGAACCTGGCCCCTGCCCTGCCGGCCCGCCGGCCGGCCGGTCCGGGCCCCCGCGGGTTCGTCCCGTCCCGTCCCGTCGCGTCGCCCGGTGGGCGGGCTGCTCAGGCGACCCTGGTCGCTCCCGCGAACGGCATCTCGTCGATGGGGGCCACGCGGACCGGTGCCGAGGGGTTCGGGGCGTGGATCATCCGGCCGTCGCCCACGTAGATGCCGACGTGGCTGATCCCGGAATAGAAGAACACCAGGTCCCCGGGCTGGAGTTCGGAGCGGGAGACCCGGTGGCCGGCGTCGATCTGGGCGTAGGTGGTGCGCGGCAGGGAGATGCCGGCGGAGCGGTAGGCGGCCTGGACCAGGCCGGAGCAGTCGAAGGCGTTGGGACCGGTCGCCCCCCACACGTAGGGGCTGCCGAGCTTGCCGTAGGCGTAGGCGACGGCCGCCGCCGCGCGGGTGGTGGGGGCCGGGGCGGACCCGGTCCGCTCCAGCGGCTGCCGCGGGTCGGCGGCCGACCGGGAGACACGCGGCCCGCTCGTACCGCCGGCACCGGTGACCTCGGTCCGCTGTCGCGGGGTCAGCCGCGCCAGCAGCCCCCGGGCCTCGGCCAGCTTGCCGGTGACGGTCCTCTTCTGCCGGTTCAGCTCGGCCTGCCGTGACCGCAGCGAGGCCAGCTCGACACGGGCGGCACCGCGCAGCCGCTCGATCTCCCGCAGTTGCCGGCCCACCTGTGAGACGGCGGCGGCCTGCCGGTCACCGGCCCGCTCGGCGAGGGCGGCGCCGTCCAGATACCGGTCGGGATCGCTGGAAAGGGCCAGCTGCCAGGCCGGGTCGATGCCGCCGTCCCGGTACTGGGCCGCCGCGACGGAGCCCAGTGCCTCGCGGGCCGAGTTCAGCCTCGACTGCTTGCGGGCGGCCTCCTCCTGGAGCGAGTGCAGTCGCCGCTGGGAGGTGTCCGCCTTCTCCTTCGCCCCGTTGTACTTCTCGGTGGCGGCCTCGGCCTCCCGGTACAGGGTGTCGACCTTGGTCTTCACCTGCTCCGGCGTCAGCTGCGGCTCGGCGTGTCCCGTGCCGTCGAAAGCCGTCGCGGTGGCCGCTCCCGCCAGGGCGAGCGTGACGGCCGTCCGGGCCGTATGGCCACTGAACGGGCGTTGCGAGGGCTTGCGGTGCGCTGCCACCTGGACCGTCACGTCCTTCCGTGCGACTCGTGCGACTCGTGCGACCGAGCGGTCACGACCCCTGCGGCGGCCCGCACAGGGGGACGAGCCGCCGCCGGGGCTTCCTCGGCGCAGGTGCCGGCTTGCCGCCCCTGGCGCGGGCGGCGACGGGGAGCCGGTCACCTGGGGGAGGACGGTAGGACGCTCGGTGACGGGAAGGTAACGCGCTGTGCGGAACTGTCTCGTAAGGGATGGGGTTGTGACCGTATGTGGTCACGAGTGCGCTCGGGAGTCGTCATCTTCACGGAGCGTGGTGATCGAAGTGCCCGAAACGGTGTTGGCGAGGGCCGTGGGGTGCTATGGCGCGCCTGCGCGCACCTGCTGCAAGGTGACCCGAGAGTGTCCGGTGGGACAGGCGGTGGGGCGGGCGTTTGGGCGGGCCCGGTGCCGGGGCGGCCGGAGGCCCCTGGCTAGGCTCCGGTCCCATGGACGTACTCATCCATCTCTTCGTCGGCCTGCACATCGTCGGTATCGCCGCGCTGCTCGGCGGTTTCCTCACCCAGATGAAGGCGATGGGCCAGGGCACGGCCCGGTTCGTGCCCGGCATGCTGCACGGCGCGCTGACCATGCTGGTCACCGGCGTGGCCCTGGTCGGCCTGAACCAGGCCGACGACCACCACGTCAACACCGTCAAGATCGGCGTGAAGCTGGCCCTGCTGATCGTGATCCTCGGCCTGGTCTACGTGAAGCGCGACGAGGAACGGATCGACAAGGGCCTCTTCGGCCTGGTCGGCCTGCTCACCACGGCGAACATTTTCATCGCCGTCCTCTGGACCTGAGCCCGGCGCGTCCCGGCCTCAGCCCGGCCGCACCACGGTACGGACGGCCGAGTCCCCGAAGCCGGAGACCGGTTCCTCACGGACGTAGGCACCGGGCCTGGGGGCGTGGATCATCATGCCGTCGCCGGTGCAGAGCCCGACGTGGCTGACGTCGTCGTGGAAGAAGACCAGGTCACCGGGGCGGGCGTCGGCCGGCACGATCCGGGTGCCGGCTTCGGCCTGCTCCCGTGCGGTGCGCGGGAGGGTGACGCCGGCGGACTTCCAGGCGGCCTGGGTGAGGCCCGAGCAGTCGTACGAGCCGGGACCGGCGGCACCCCACACGCACGGCTTGCCGAGCTGGGCGCGGGCGAAGGCGATGGCTTTCCTGGCCTTGGTCGCGTAGGTGCCGGACGGGGCGGCGGCCTGCACGGCCTGCTGCTTCAGCAGCACGCGCGCGTGGGCCAGCTTCTTCTGCACGGCGGCCTTGGCGGCCATGGGTCCGCTCGCGACGGTGTCCGTCAGACCGGCGGCGGAGGCGGCGGCCTGGGGAACTGCCATGGCGGAGGCGGAGGCGGAAACGGCGGCGGGTGCGGGTGTCGCCGTCGCCGTGGCGGCGCCGGTGAACGAGGTGGCCGCCGGTTCTCGGCCGACCGCACCGGGGCCGCCGTGGGCCAGGGGCGGGAAGACGGCCGTGTCCCGCGCCGGGGCCGCGACCACGGTGTCGGGAACGGGCTGCACGGGGCCCGTCTCGTGAACAGGGGGCGCGACGGCGGTGTGCGGCACGCTCTGGACGAGCGGGGTGGCCCCCGTGTCGCCGAAGGGGGACGCCGGCCCCGTCTCCCGCCCGGTCCGGCCGATTCCCGTGTCCCCGGCCGGCTGTGCGATCCCCGCGTTCGGGACAGGCGGGGCGCTCCGGTGGGTTCGGGCGTGTCGCGCCGCTCCCTTGCCCGGTGAGGTCGCAGCGACCCCCGTGTCACCGGCGGAGGCTGCGGTGCCCGCGTCCCTGGTCGGGGCGGGGGCGATGCCCGCGCCCGTGACCGACGGGGCCGTGGTGCCCGCGCCCCTGGTCGGGGAAGGTGCCATGCCCGCGCCCGTCACCGGGGAGGCCGCGATGCCCGAGCCCCTGACCGACGGGGCCGTGGTGCCCGCGCCCCTGGTCGGGGAAGGTGCCATGCCCGCGCCCGTCACCGGGGAGGCTGCCATGCCCGCGCCCGTGACCGGGGAGGCCGCGATGCCCGAGCCCCTGACCGACGGGGCCGTGGTGCCCGCGCCCATGGCCGCGGAGGGTGCGGTGCCCATGCCCCTGACCGCGGAGGAGAGGTCCGTACTCCCGATGGACGGTGCCGTGGCCACGTCCCCCGGAGCCGGAGCGGCGGCCGTCCCCCCGGTGGGACCGGTGCCGCGCTGCGCCGGGATCTTGCCGCGCAGGCTGGGGAGGGCGCGGTGCTGGGCGCGGCGGGCGACCTCGTCCCGCAGCCGCTGCAGGCTGTCGGCGCGGCGCCCCGATGCCCCGCCCCCGTCGGCCCCCACGCTCCGCTCGTCCCGTCCGGTGCGGTCCTGGCCCCACTCGGGCCGCTGTTCCGGCGCCCCGGCCCAGCCCTCGGCCCGCCCGGCCGCCGCGGCCCAGCCCTCGGTCTGCCCGGCCGCCGCGGCCCGGGCCGCGGTCTGCCCGGCCGCCCCGGCCCGGGCCTCGCTCCGGACGTCCGCGCGCTCGCCTCGCCCGGCGCCGCGGTCGCGTGCGTTCCCCCGGTCGGCGCGTCCGCCGCGCTCCTTGCCCGCCGTGGCCGCCTCCGCGGCCGATTCCGCGCGGCGGTACAGGTCGTCGATCTTCCGCTCGACCTCTTCCGGGCTCGGCACGGCGTGTCCGGCCGCGGGCGCGGCACCGGCGCTCTGGGAGAGCACGGCCACGGAGGTGAGCGCGGCGGTGGCGAGGGCCGGGGTGCCGATGCCGGCTCCCGGGGTCCCGCCGGGGCGCGGCTTGCGGTGCGACGCCAAGGGAGGCGACTCCTTCCGTACTGCCGCCTACCGGGTAAGTGGTGGGGGGCCCAGGCCTCGAGGGCTCCGGGGGAGGGTTTCGGGCGGGTGCTCGGAAGGGTCGCCCTGCGGCGTCGTCCCGGGCGGGAGTCGGCCGATTCACCCCAGGATCGTTGGGTCCCCGGCTCCGGGCACCGTGCGGGGCGCGCCGGACTCGGCGGAGGCCGTGCGGCCCGGCGGGGTTCGCCGGAGGGGGGTCGTACGGCCTGACGGAAACCTAGCCAACTCGTGTGTCTTCTGTGAAGGTTGGTGCGCGGTATGTCCGATACATTTCCGTGACCTACGGGCACTTTCACGTCCGTGTCACCGGGCGCTTCCGGTGCGTGAGCGGCGGAAACGCCTTTCCGGCTCGAAGATCAACTCGCCGTCGGCGCCACCGGGTTCCGGGGACCGTGACCGGTTGTCGGTGGGGCGCCCTAGACTCGGAGAGCGATGAGCAGCCTCTTTGACGACAGCTTCCTGGCGGACCTCCAGGCCCCTCGCGGGCACCAGGAGGAGCTTCCGCCGCCGCCCGAGGACGATCACGATCCGGAGCCGCTTGCGGACGATCTGTTCGGCGGGAAGTTCGACGTGCCGCCGGACCGGGACGCCTACTACCGCGACGGCGCCCCCCGCCCCGTGCTCGACTCCGCGGCGCTCCTGGACGGGCTGAACGAGAACCAGCGCGCCGCGGTCGTGCACGCCGGCTCCCCGCTGCTCATCGTCGCCGGCGCCGGCTCCGGCAAGACCCGGGTGCTAACCCACCGCATCGCGTACCTGCTGGGCGAGCGGCACGTGCATCCGGGCCAGATCCTCGCGATCACCTTCACCAACAAGGCCGCGGGCGAGATGAAGGAGCGTGTCGAGCAGCTCGTCGGCCCGCGCGCGAACGCGATGTGGGTGATGACCTTCCACAGCGCGTGCGTGCGCATCCTGCGCCGCGAGAGCAAGAGGCTCGGCTTCACCTCCTCCTTCTCGATCTACGACGCCGCCGACTCCAAGCGCCTGATGGCCCTGGTCTGCCGGGACCTGGACCTCGACCCCAAGCGGTTCCCGCCCAAGTCCTTCAGCGCCAAGATCAGCAACCTGAAGAACGAGCTGATCGACGAGGAGGACTTCGCCGCCCAGGCCACCGACGGCTTCGAGAAGACCCTCGCCCAGGCCTACGCCCTGTACCAGTCGCGGCTGCGCGAGGCGAACGCGCTGGACTTCGACGACCTGATCATGACGACGGTCAACCTGCTGCGCGCCTTCCCGGACGTCGCCGAGCACTACCGCCGCCGCTTCCGGCACGTCCTGGTGGACGAGTACCAGGACACCAACCACGCCCAGTACGCGCTGGTCAGGGAGCTCGTCGGGACCGGCGAGCACGACGAGGACGTCCCTGGGGGCGAGCACGACGTCCCGCCGGCCGAACTCTGCGTCGTGGGTGACGCGGACCAGTCGATCTACGCCTTCCGCGGTGCGACGATCCGCAACATCCTCCAGTTCGAGGAGGACTACGCGGACGCGACGACGATCCTGCTGGAGCAGAACTACCGCTCCACGCAGACCATCCTGTCCGCCGCCAACGCGGTCATCGAGCGCAACGAGTCCCGGCGTCCGAAGAACCTGTGGACCAACGCCGGCCAGGGCGCCCTGATCACCGGGTACGTCGCCGACACCGAGCACGACGAGGCCCAGTTCGTCGCCGACGAGATAGACCGCCTGGTCGACGCGGGCGAGGCGCGCGCGGGAGACGTCGCCGTCTTCTACCGCACCAACGCCCAGTCCCGTGTCTTCGAAGAGGTCTTCATCCGCGTCGGCCTGCCCTACAAGGTCGTCGGCGGCGTCCGCTTCTACGAGCGCAAGGAGGTCCGGGACGTCCTGGCCTACCTGCGTGTCCTCGCCAACCCGGAGGACTCGGTGCCGCTGCGCCGCATCCTCAACGTGCCCAAGCGGGGCATCGGCGAGCGCGCGGAGGCGATGGTCGACGCCCTCGCCCAGCGCGAGAAGATCAGCTTCCCGCAGGCCCTGAAGCGCGTGGACGAGGCGTACGGCATGGCCGCGCGCTCCACCAACGCGGTCAAGCGGTTCAACACGCTGATGGAGGACCTGCGTACCATCGTGGAGTCCGGCGCCGGCCCGGCCACCGTCCTGGAAGCGGTCCTCGAACGTACCGGATACCTAGCCGAGTTGCAGGCCTCCACCGACCCGCAGGACGAGACCCGGATCGAGAACCTCCAGGAACTCGCGGCTGTCGCCCTGGAGTTCGAGCAGGAGCGCGGCGAGGGGGAGCAGAGCACGCTCGCCGACTTCCTGGAGCAGGTCGCCCTGGTCGCCGACTCCGACCAGATCCCCGACGAGGAGGACGGTGACGGCGTCATCACGTTGATGACCCTGCACACCGCCAAGGGCCTGGAGTTCCCGGTCGTGTTCCTGACCGGCATGGAGGACGGCGTCTTCCCGCACATGCGCGCCCTCGGCCAGACCAAGGAGCTGGAGGAGGA
>NZ_BNBF01000002.1:184420-189719 GCF_014654935.1 Streptomyces capoamus | reverse complement strand
GCGGCGCCTGGCGTACGTCGGCATCACGCGCGCGCGGGAGCGGCTGTACCTCACGCGGTCGGCGATGCGCAGCGCCTGGGGCCAGCCGTCGTACAACCCGCCCTCCCGCTTCCTGGAGGAGATCCCGGCCACCCATGTGGAGTGGAAGCGGACGGGGGCGGCGGCGCCGGTGTCCTCCGGGCCGGCGTCGGGGATCGCGGCCTCGCTGTCCTCCAGCCGTTCGCGTTCCTCGGCGTCGGGGGCGTCCGGGTTCGCTACGCGGCGCACGGCGGAGAAGCCGGTGGTCGCCCTGGCCGTCGGGGACCGGGTCACGCACGACCAGTTCGGGCTCGGCACGGTCGTCGCGGTGAAGGGCACGGGGGCGAACGCGGAGGCGACGATCGACTTCGGCGACACCAAGCCGAAGCGGCTCCTGCTGCGGTACGCGCCGGTGGAGAAGCTGTAGACCGAAGGGGCCCCTCGCCGTCCGGCGAGGGGCCCCTTACGGATGCCTAGGTCGGGTCCAGCCCGTGGCTGCGGAGCCACGGCAGCGGGTCTATGGCCGCCCCGCCCGCCGGCCGGACCTCGAAGTGCAGGTGCGGGCCGGTGGAGTTGCCGGAGTTGCCGGAATAGGCGATCGGCTGGCCCGCCTTGACGGTCGCCCCGGAGGCGACGCGGTAGCTGGAGAGGTGGCAGTACCAGGTCTCCGTGCCGTCCTTCGCCGTCAGGATCAGCATGTTGCCGTAGGCGCTGTTCCACTTCGTGGTGACGGTGCCGTCGGTGGCGGCCATCACCGTGGTGCCGTAGGAGACCGGGAAGTCGATGCCGGTGTGCACCGACATCCAGTTGATGCCCGCCTGGCCGAAGTAGGCGCTCAGCCCGTGCTGCGCCACCGGCAGCGCGAACTTGGGGCGCAGCCGCTCCTTGAGCGCTGCCTCCGCGGCCGCCTTCTTCTTCTCCAGCTCCTGCTGCGCCTTGAGGTCGATGCGCTCCTGGGTGCGGCTCGCCCGGTCGGCGAAGTCGGTGGCGCCCGCCGAGAGCGTCCTGAGCTGGCTGTCGAGCTGGCTGTTGGCGACCGACGGCTGGACCGGCTGGGCGTCCGCCGCGGTGGTGGAGGTGTCCTTGGAGTCGTCGGTGAGCGCACCGACCGAGGCGGCGGCGATCCCGGCCACGCCCATCACACAGGCCGACGGCACGGCGACGGTCAGCAGCGCGGAGCGCTTGGCGGGCGTACGACGCCGGGAGCGCGCCCCGCTGCGCGCGCCCACGCGGGTCGCCGGTGCCGGGACGACCTCCTCCTGGTCGTCCAGCAGGCCGGTGACGGCGGGCAGTTCACCGGTGGTGTCCGGCTCGCCCTCGTCGGAGGGGTGTGCACCGAACTCGGCGTCCTCGTGCGACCTCTGCTCGAAGGCGGTGTGCGGGTCGCCGACCGCCTCGAACGTCGAGGTGGGCTGCTGGTCGAACGGTTCTCCGGCCTGCTCGGACGGGGCCGGCACGGCCTGCCCGGCGACATTCCACTGCGTGGCGTCGTACGCGCCGGTGTCGTAGGTCTGGGCGCCCCACTCCCACTGCTGGGTGGCTTCGGGGCCGCCGGGCTGGTCGGGCCGCAGCCAGGCGCCGGCGTCCCACTGACCACCGGCGTCGTTCCCCGCGGACTGCGCGGGGACGTTCCAGGCGGTGCTGTCGTAGACCCCGGAGTCATAGCCGGCGTGGTGCTGGGCCGCGTACGGGTCGTAGGCCGGGGCGGTGCCGGTGTGCCACTGGGTGGCGTCGTAGGCGCCGGTGCCCTGCTCGTCGCCCGGCATGCTGCCGAAGAGCGGGTCCGCGTGGAAGGCCGTGGTGCTCGCGGAACCACCGGCAAAACCGGTGGCGTCATAACCGCCGTACGTGGTGAGGTCGTCGTAGGGGACTTCCTGTGCCCCGTACTGCGCGTAGTGCGCGGTGGAGGCGTCGGAAGCCGGGGCCGGGGTGGTCATGGTCCCCGACGGGTGACGGTTGTTCACCAACTTCTCTTTCGCCTCGACAACAGGGGCTGGCAGAGCAGTGCGGCGACTGTACCCGGCGGTACCTGGGCGCGACAATCTTCGGCCTGTTTCGCGTGGGCCGTAAACGGGCATTCGGATGTGTTTCGGGGGAGCGCGGACGCTCCCTTGGCCCGGCGTTCGAAGAGTGTTCGATGTCGAGTGGCGATGTGGCGGCTGTGCGCCGTCCGTGCCGCGCCGGTGCGCGCCCGCCCTCGGGCCGCCGGTGCGTTCCGCGCCCCTCCTCAGGCCACCGTCAGGCCGCCCGCGGTCCGGTCCCCGGGGTGCGGGGCCTCGAGGGCGTCCCGTATGCCGGCCGCCACGGCGGGGTGCACGGGCAGCGCGAGGTGCCCGATACCGGTCACCCGGACGTTCTGCGCGTCCAGGTCGGGGTGGACCAGGCAGGCCGTCTCCAGCGGGTCCATCAGGGAATCCAGATCGCTCCAGAAGCTCACGAAACGGGTCCGGCAGCCGGGCGCGGGCCGGGCCAGCTCCTCGATCACCGCAGATCCGGGCCGCATCTGCCGAACGATCGGATGCGCGTCCGCCAGCGGTGCCACCCGTGTCCCCGAGTGCGGAGTACCGAGCGTGACCAGCGTGCGGACCCGCAGGTCACCGCCCAGGCACTGGACGTAGTACCGCGCGATCAGGCCGCCGAGGCTGTGTCCCACGATGTCGATCCGGGCGCTGCAGGTGCGTTCGCAGATCTCCTCGATGTGCCGGCCGAGCAGCTCGGCGGCCGTGCGGATGTCGCAGGTCAGCGGAGAGTAGTTGAGCGACTCCACCCGCTGTCTGCCGTGCTGGGCCAGGGTGCGGCGGAGCAGGACGAACACGGACCGGTTGTCGATGAAACCGTGCAGCAGGACCACCGGCGGGGCGGGACGGACGGGCAGCCGGGTCGTGCCGTCCCCGTCGGCCGGGGTGCCGCAGCGTCGCTCCTGGATCAGGCCGGTCGGGTACAGCAGGACGTGACCCGCGAGGATCGCGGCCTCCAGGGCCGTCGCCCGCAGCAGCGTCATGGACAGTCCGGCCAGTCTGCCGGGCCACAGACGGCGGCAGAGCGGGAGAAAGAGCGGCGGCAATACCCCGGTGACCTTCATGGCCGACCTCCTGTCGGCACGCCGGAGGACGGCTACGTCCCCCGTGTGCCCTCATGTCCCACCTATGTGATTTCCCCCTCGCCGCGTCCCGTAAAACTGCCGGGTGCGGGATGCTGGGGATAACGTTCGTTCACTTCGCGACGGTGGCGGAACGCGCCAAAAGTGCGGTACTTGTCGTAGGACGGAAGCCGATCGCTTCCGGGCTCGCTTGATGGAGGCAGTGATGGGTGTGGCAGCCGGTCCGATCCGCGTGGTGGTGGCCAAGCCGGGGCTCGACGGCCACGATCGTGGGGCCAAGGTGATCGCCCGTGCCCTGCGCGACGCGGGCATGGAGGTCATCTACACCGGTCTCCACCAGACGCCGGAACAGATCGTGGACACCGCCATCCAGGAGGACGCCGACGCGATCGGCCTGTCCATCCTGTCCGGCGCCCACAACACGCTCTTCGCCGCGGTCATCGACCTGCTCAAGGAGCGGGAGGCCGAGGACATCCTCGTCTTCGGCGGCGGCATCATCCCCGAGGAGGACATCCCGCCGCTGAAGGAGAAGGGCGTCGCGGAGATCTTCACCCCGGGCGCGACGACCACGTCGATCGTGGAGTGGGTCCGGGCGAACGTCCGTCAGCCCGCCGCGTCCGGAGGCTGAGCGGAGCTCTCCGCCGGCGCGGTGACGGCCGGGTCCGGAGGGTGGCCGACGGCTCTGCCGGGTGCGGCGGTCGCCGCGTCCGGAGGCTGAGCGGAACTCTCCGTCGGCGCGGTGACGGCCGGGCCCGGAGGGTGGCCGACGGCTCCGCCGGGTGCGGCGGCCGGGGCCGGAGGACGGGTGCCGGTGTGCGCGGGCACGGTGACGGCCGGGTCCCGAGGGTGGGCGGCCGGGGCCGGTGGTGTGGGCGGGGCCAGTTCCCGGGTCATCGCCGCCCGTAGCCGCAGCGTCGTGACCAGCCGCTGGAACGCCTCCGCCCAGTACCCGCCGGCCCCCGGAGCGGCGTCCTCCCGCTCGTCGGGCACCGCCAGCAGCGCCTCCAGCCGTACGGCCTCCGCCGGGTCCAGGCAGCGTTCCGCCAGTCCCATCACCCCGCTGAAACTCCACGGATAACTGCCCGCGTCCCGGGCGATGTTGAGGGCGTCGACGACCGCCTGGCCGAGTGCGGGCGCCCACGGGACCGCGCACACCCCGAGCAGCTGGAACGCCTCCGACAGGCCGTGCGTGGCGATGAACCCGGCGACCCACGCGGCCCGTTCGGCCGGTTCGAGCGCGGCCAGCAGTTTCGCCCGCTCCGACAGGGAGACCGCGCCCGGGCCGCCCGCCTCCGGGGCCGACGGCGAGCCGAGCAGCGCCCGCGACCACGCGGCGTCCCGTTGCCGCACCGCCGCCCGGCACCAGGCCGCGTGCAGTTCGCCCTGCCAGCCGTCCGTCACCGGCAGCGCCACGATCTCCTCCGCCGTGCGCCCGCCCAGCCGCCGCTGCCAGGTGGCGAGCGGGGCGGCCTCCACCAACTGCCCCAACCACCAGGACCGTTCTCCCCGGCCCGCGGGGGGTGTGGCCACCACGCCGTCCCGCTCCATGACGGCATCGCACTCGTGCGGCGCCTCCACCACGATCGCCGGCGCGTCCCCCGTACGGTCCAGGGCGACGCACGCCGTGGCCCGAACGGCCATCCGCGCGGCGAGCGCCGAACCCGGCAGCGTCGACAGCAGTTCCGCGGCCGTCGCCCGGACGTTGCGGCTGCGGTCGCCCAACGCCTGCTCCAGGAAGGGCTCGTCCGCCTCCGACAGGCCCGCGCGCAGCGAGTCGAGGAACATCAGCCGGTCCTCCGCCCGCTCCGTCGTCCAGGTCGACGCCAGCAGCTCGCGCCCCAGCGCGGGCGTACGCGCGCGCAGTGCTCCCAGCAGTGCGGCCCGCTCGGCGAACAGCCCCTCCCGCCACAGCCGGCGCACCGCCTCGGCGTCGTCCGCGCCGGGCAGTGCGGCGCCGCCGCCCGGGGCGGCGCGCAGGGCGAACCGCCAGTCCGGGTTCAGCCGGGCCAGCCACAACGCGCGCGGGCCTGCGAACGCCAGCGCCGCCGGGCGCAGGTCCGTACGGCCGCGGGCCGCGTCCAGCAGGGCGGGCAGCGCCTGCGCGGGTGCCGCGTACCCGTGGGCGTTGGCCGCCGCCAGCCACTGCGGGAGCAGTTCCATGAGGTCGGGGGTGCTGCCCCG
>NZ_BNBF01000002.1:172419-184372 GCF_014654935.1 Streptomyces capoamus | reverse complement strand
CCGGCCGCCGGAACCGCCCGCGGACCGGTCGGCCAGCAGGGTGGTGAGCCGGCGCGCCGCCGGCGCGGGCAGCGCCGGGCGGGGGTCGGCGGGCGCGCGCTCGGGCCGTCGTGCCGCCCGCGCGGGCCGCAGTCCGGCCCGCCGCCGTACGGTCGCCACGGCGGCCGCGTCGAGCAGCGCCACCGGGGCCGGCCGGCCGGGCGCCGCGTGTGCCGGTGGCCGCCGGTCCGTGCCGAGGAGCGCGTTGGTGACCAGCTCCTCCCAGGAAGTGTCCGGCGCCGTGGTGCCCCCGCCGGCCGGTGTCCCGTTCATGGGGTGCCTTTCCCCTCGCCTGCCTGCGTGTGTGTCCGTACCGCCGGTCAGCACAGCGGCACCGCCTCACCCGTCTCCTCCGGCCAGGCCGTGAGCGGGGTGAAGCCGCGGTGACCGCACTCGCCGAAGACCGTGACGGGGGCGCCGCCGGACAGCGCGACCAGCCGCCACAGACCGGGCCGGGAGCGGGCGGCCCGGCTCAGCGGCAGGGCCGTGTCCGAGTCGGCGTCGGCCAGCTGCCACCGGTCGCCGTCCGGGACCGGTACCACCCGGTCCAGGGTGACCGGGACGGCGTCCAGCCAGGGGTCGTCGCGCAGGGCCGCGCCGTAGCGGGCGGCCGCCTCGGCGGTGGTCACCCCCGGCGGGCGGAACGCGGCCGGGGCCGGCGGGGCGAACCGCTCGCCCAGGGCGGACCGGACCTGGCCGGAGCCCGGGTACGCCGTCAGCTCCGCGTCCAGGGCCAGGCCGACCGGCAGGGACAGCTCCGGTGCCCGGCCCGCCGCGCCGTAGGACAGCAGCAGCCGGGTCCCGCCGGACGCGGCGCCGTGCAGCCAGGTCCGGCGGGTCGTCAGTTTCGGGTCCGCCGTGTCGTACTGGGCGAGGACCAGCCATCGGTCGCGCACCGGCGGGCCGTCCGGTGCGGCGGGCAGGCCGAGCCGGGCGCGGACCGTGGCCGCGAGGGCCTGAGGCAGCCGGTCGCGGTGCAGCCAGCCCTGGTCGAGCAGGTGCAGCAGCGCGCACTCCTCCAGCAGCCGCGCCGGCCAGCCCGCGCCGGACGCCGGGACGGCCCCCAGTTCCCGCACGCGCGCGGCCAGCCCGGGTGCCTGGGCGTCCACCATGCGGGCCGCCGTCTCGTCCCACAGGGCGTATCCGGTCTGCTCGGCCGCGGCCAGGCCGCCGCGCAACAGGTCCGTCAGGCGCTGCTCCAGCTCGGTCGTGCCCGCCGTGACCCGCTCGGCCCGGCGCTCGGACCGCCGCCGGGCCGCGTCCGGGTCGGCGGGTCCCGGGGCCGCACCGGCCCCCGCCCGCGTCTCCTTCGCCGCGGCGCGTCCGCGCCGGTCCGCGAGCCACTGCCCGGCCCAGTCCGGCGGCTGCGCGCCGGCCGGCACCGCCCCCTCGTCGCCCGCCCACAGCAGGAGCAGGCCGAGCGCGTGCTTGCACGGGAACTTACGGCTCGGACAACTGCACCTGTAGGCCGGACCCGCCGCGCCGGCCAGGTCCACCACCGTCTGGTACGGCTTGCTGCCGCTGCCCTTGCACAGCCCCCACACCGTCCCCTCTGCGCTTCCGGTCCCGGACCACGGCCCGGCCGCCCCGAGCCTGCTCCCTGCTTTGCGTGACGCGGCGTCAGGCGCCAGTGCCAGCACCTGCTCCGTGGTCCAGCGCACCCCCTGCTCAGTCATGCCACCGACGGTAGGTCCCCCCACTGACAATGGGCCCGGCGGCGACGTCTGTGCAGGTCAGAGCGATTGTCAGTGGCGTGGTGCACGGTGGATGCCAGATCCGAACCGGCCGAGCTGGAGGGGGCCTCAGCCATGACTGTGTCCGTGGAAGCGACGACCGCCGCACCCGACCGCGACGAGACCGCGCAGGCGCTGCGACCGCACGCCGAGCACGCCTTCGCGGCCGAACTCGCCGCGCTCGCCGCGCAGGACGACCGCCCGCGCCCGGCCCGCTGGAAGCTGTCGCCGTGGGCGGTGGCGACGTACCTGCTCGGCGGCACGCTGCCGGACGGCACCGTGATCACCCCCAAGTACGTGGGGCCGCGCCGCATCGTCGAGGTCGCCGTCACCACGCTGGCCACCGACCGCGCGCTGCTGCTGCTCGGTGTGCCGGGCACCGCGAAGACCTGGGTGTCGGAGCACCTGGCCGCCGCGGTCAGCGGTGACTCGACGCTGCTGGTGCAGGGCACGGCCGGCACCCCGGAGGAGGCGATCCGGTACGGCTGGAACTACGCGCGGCTGCTCGCCCACGGCCCGAGCCGGGACGCCCTCGTGCCCAGCCCCGTCATGCGCGCCATGGCCGAGGGCATGACGGCCCGCGTGGAGGAGCTGACCCGTATCCCGGCGGACGTGCAGGACACGCTGATCACGATCCTGTCCGAGAAGACCCTGCCGGTCCCCGAGCTGGGCGAGGAGGTCCAGGCGGTCCGCGGCTTCAACCTCATCGCCACCGCCAACGACCGCGACCGCGGGGTCAACGAGCTGTCCAGCGCGCTGCGCCGCCGCTTCAACACCGTGGTGCTGCCGCTGCCGGAGAGCGCCGACGCCGAGGTCGACATCGTCACCCGCCGGGTCGAGCAGCTGGGCCGCTCCCTGGAGCTGCCGGCCGCGCCCGACGGCATCGAGGAGATCCGCCGGGTCGTCACCGTCTTCCGCGAGCTGCGCGACGGCGTCACCGCCGACGGGCGTACCAAGCTGAAGTCCCCCAGCGGCACGCTGTCCACGGCGGAGGCCATCTCCGTCGTCACCAACGGCCTTGCGCTCGCCACCCACTTCGGCGACGGCGTGCTGCGTGCGGCGGACGTCGCCGCGGGCATCCTCGGCGCCGTCGTCCGGGACCCGGCGGCCGACCGGGTCGTCTGGCAGGAGTACCTGGAGACGGTCGTCCGCGAGCGCGACGACTGGACCGACTTCTACCGCGCCTGCCGCGAGGTGAGCGCGTGACGGGCGGGGACGGGGGCACGGTGTACGCCGCCGGGCCGCTGCTGCTCGGCGTACGGCACCACGGTCCCGGTTCCGCGCGCGCGGTGCGGGCCGCGCTGGACGCCGCGCCCCCGGCCGCCGTCCTGATCGAGGGCCCGCCCGAGGCCGACGCGCTGATCCCGCTCGCCGCCGACCCGGGCCTGCGGCCCCCGGTCGCGCTGCTCGCCCATGCCGTGGACGAACCCGGCCGCTCGGCGTTCTGGCCGTTCGCCGAGTTCAGCCCCGAGTGGGTGGCCATCCGCTGGGCCGTGGAGCACGGCGTCCCGGCCCGCTTCATCGACCTCCCGGCCACGCACACGCTCGCGTGGGAGCGGGGAACGGGGGAGCCCGGCCCCGCGCCGGCCCCCGGTGCCGGCCCCCGTGCGGACGCCGGCCCCGACTCCGGTGCCGGGCCCCAGGCCGGCCACGACCCCGGCTCCGAGGCGGGTCACGACCCCGGCTCCGGTGCCGGGCCCGACGCCGGGCACGACCCCGACGCCGGGCACGATCCCGGCTTCGCGCACGGTCGTGGCGAGGACGTGCGCGTCGATCCGCTCGCCGTGCTCGCCGAGGCCGCCGGGTACGACGATCCCGAGCGCTGGTGGGAGGACGTCGTCGAGCACCGGGGGCCGGGCGCCCGTGACCCGTTCGCGCCGTTCGCGGCGGTGGCCGAGGCGATGGGCGCGCTGCGCGAACGGTACGGCGCCGGCGGGCACTCCCGGGACCTCGTCCGCGAGGCGCACATGCGGCTCCGGCTGCGGGACGCGCGCAAGGAGTTCGGGGACGCCGTGGCCGTCGTGTGCGGGGCCTGGCACGTGCCGGCGCTGCGGGAGAGGACGACCGTCACGGCGGACCGGGCGCTGCTGCGGGGCCTGCCCAAGGTCAAGACCGACCTGACCTGGGTGCCGTGGACGCACCGCAGGCTGGCCCGGGCCGGCGGGTACGGCGCGGGCATCGACTCCCCGGGCTGGTACGGGCACCTGTTCCGCGCCCCGGACCGGCCGGTCGAGCGGTGGCTGACCAAGGTGGCCGGGCTGTTGCGCGAGGAGGACCGGATCGTGTCCTCCGCGCACGTCATCGAGGCCGTACGGCTCGCGGAGACCCTGGCGGCGCTGCGCGGCCGGCCGCTGCCCGGCCTGGGGGAGACCACCGACGCGGTACGCGCGGTGCTGTGCGAGGGCTCGGACGTACCGCTGGCCCTGGTGCACGACCGGCTGGTGGTCGGTGACGTCCTCGGCGAGGTCCCGGAGTCGGCGCCCGCCGTGCCGCTGCAGCGCGACCTGGCCCGCCGGCAGCGCTCGCTGCGGCTCAAGCCGGAGGCGCTGGAGCGCGAGCTGGAGCTGGACCTGCGCGGGGACACCGACGCCGGCCGCAGCAGGCTGCTGCACCGGCTGCGGCTGCTCGGCGTCGGCTGGGGGGAGCCGGCCCGGTCCCGGGGGAGCACGGGCACCTTCCGGGAGACCTGGCGGCTGCGCTGGGAGCCGGAGCTGTCCGTGCGGGTCGCCGAGGCGGGTGTGTGGGGGACGACCGTACGGGCGGCGGCCCGGGCCAGGGCGGAGGCGGACGCGGTGGCGGCACGCGCCCTCGCCGACGTCACGGCGCTCGCCGAGCAGTGCCTGCTGGCCGGGCTGCCGGAGGCGCTGCCCGTGGTCATGCGGGTGCTCGCCGACCGGGCGGCCCTGGACAGCGACGTCGGCCACCTCGCCCAGGCCCTGCCCGCCCTCGTCCGCTCCCTGCGCTACGGCGACGTGCGGGGCACCGACACCCGCGCGCTGGCCGGGGTCGCGGCGGGTCTCGCCGAACGGGTCTTCGTCGGCCTGCCGCCGGCCTGCACCGCACTCGACACGGACGCGGCGGACGAGATGCGCGGCCACGTGGACGCCGTGCACACGGCGGTGGGCCTCCTGGCGGAGAGCCTGACGGGCGTGCCGGCCGGTGCCGAGGGGGCGGCCGGAGCCGACGGTGGCGGCGGTGGTCAGGGCCCGGCCCGGGGGGAGCGCGGGGGGCCCCGGGCGCGGGAGCGTGGTGAGGGGATCCGGGGGCGCTGGCGGGCCGTGCTGCGCGCGCTGGCCCTGCGGGACAACGCGCCCGGGGTCGTCCGGGGGCGGGCCGTGCGGCTGTTGCTGGACGACGGGGCGCTGCCGGCCGGGGAGGCGGCGCGGCTGATGGGGCTCGCCCTCTCACCGGCCACCCCGCCGCCCGCTGCCGCCGCCTGGGTCGAGGGTTTCGCCGGGGGCGGGGGCGGGCTGCTGCTGGTGCACGACGAGCGGCTGCTCGGCCTGCTCGACACCTGGCTGACCGGGGTGCCGGCGGAGGCCTTCACGGACGTACTGCCCCTGCTGCGGCGCACCTTCGCGGCGTACGAGCCGGGGGTGCGCAGAACCCTCGGCGAACTGGTCCGGCGCGGCCCGGGGGACCGGCCGGAAGCGGCCGCCGCCCGGCAGGCCGCCGTCCCCGGGTTCGCCGCCGAACCGGACACCGGCCGCGCCGACGCCGTGCTCCCGGTGCTGCGGCTGCTGCTCGGCCTCGACGGGGACGACGCCACCCCGCCCGGCGCGGCGCACACCCGGCCGCACGGCGCCCGGCGCGCCCCGGCACACCAGGCCGCGCGCGAAGCGACGTACACGGCGGCGCCCGGTGCGCCGTACGACGACTGCCTCATGGGAGCGGGCACATGACGGACACGACCGGCAGCACGACCACGGCGGTGACGGCTGCGACGGCGGCCACCGCCGAACCGGTGGAACCCGCGCGGGAGCGCCTGCGGCGCTGGCGGCTGGTGCTCGGCGGGGACCAGGCCGACGGCACGGGATACGCGCTGTCCGGTCCGGACGCGGCGATGGACGGCACGCTGGCCGCGCTCTACGGCCGGGGCGACAGACCGCAGTCCGGCCGGGACCGGTCGGCGGGGCTGGGGGCCTCCGCGCCGTCCGTGGCGCGCTGGCTCGGGGACATCCGCCGCTACTTCCCGTCCTCCGTCGTCCAGGTCATGCAGCGCGACGCCATCGACCGGCTCGGTCTCGCCTCCTTGCTGCTGGAGCCGGAGATGCTGGAGGCGGTGGAGGCCGACGTGCACCTGGTCGGCACGCTGCTCTCGCTGCACAAGGCGATGCCGGAGACGACCCGCGAGACGGCCCGCGCGGTCGTGCGCAAGGTGGTCGAGGACCTGGAGAAGCGGCTCGCCACCCGTACCCGGGCCACCCTCAGCGGCGCCCTGGACCGCAGCGCCCGCGTCAGCCGGCCGCGCCACCACGACATCGACTGGAACCGCACCGTCGCGGCCAACCTCAAGCACTACCTGCCGGAGTACCGCACGGTCGTCCCCGAACGGCTCATCGGCTACGGGCGGGCCGCGCGCTCGGTGAAGAAGGAGGTCGTGCTCTGCATCGACCAGTCCGGGTCGATGGCGTCCTCGGTGGTGTACGCGTCCGTGTTCGGCGCGGTCCTCGCCTCGATGCGGTCGATCAGTACCCGGCTGGTCGTCTTCGACACGGCGGTCGCCGACCTCACCGACCAGCTGGACGACCCCGTCGATGTGCTCTTCGGCACCCAGCTCGGCGGCGGCACGGACATCAACCGGGCGCTCGCCTACTGCCAGGCGCAGATCACCCGGCCGGCCGAGACCGTCCTCGTGCTGATCAGCGACCTGTACGAGGGCGGTATCCGCGAGGAGATGCTCAAGCGGGTCGCGGCGATGAAGGCGTCCGGCGTGCAGTTCGTCGCGCTGCTCGCGCTGTCGGACGAGGGGGCGCCCGCCTACGACCGCGACCACGCGGCGGCGCTCGCCGCGCTCGGCGCGCCGGCCTTCGCCTGCACCCCCGACCTGTTCCCGGAGGTGATGGCGGCCGCCCTGGAGAAGCGGCCGCTGCCCGTCCCGGACACCGCGTGAGTGGAACGGGCCGAGCGCGGGCACCCGGTGGGCGGCCGGACCGGGTGTCCGGTGCAGCTTCCGCGGGGCGGCCGGTCCCGGGCGGCCGAAAGCCGTCGGCTCGTCCGGGCGGTGTCCCGCGGACGGGGCGGGTGGCCCCCATTGGGGTGGGGACCAAGCGCCCCGGCCCCGGTCGCCCGGGGCCGCCAGGGGGGTCTCACCGGGTCGACCCCAGCCCGGTGAGGCCTCGCACACCGCCCGAACCGGAGCGATGTGGCGGCACCCCGTGCCAGGGAACCCGGCATCATGTGACAGGTATCACCGCTCACGTGTGACCCTCGATTTAGGGAGCCCCCGCAAGCGGCGATAACCTGCGAGACGGACATGCCGCGCGCTCGGACACCGTGTGCGCCTCCCTTGTGACAAGCGGACGTCACGTTGCCCTTCGCGGCACGCCCACGCATCCAACGAACCGCGAGATCACTGATAGGGACGGAAGCGCGTGGACCTGTTCGAGTACCAGGCGAGGGACCTCTTCGCCAAGCACGATGTACCGGTGCTGGCCGGTGAAGTCATCGACACGCCTGAGGCGGCGCGCGAGATCACCGAGCGTCTGGGCGGCAAGTCCGTCGTCAAGGCGCAGGTGAAGGTCGGTGGTCGTGGCAAGGCCGGTGGCGTCAAGCTGGCCGCCTCCGCGGACGAGGCCGTCGCCCGCGCGACGGACATCCTCGGCATGGACATCAAGGGCCACACGGTCCACAAGGTCATGATCGCCGAGACCGCTCCGGAGATCCTCGAGGAGTACTACGTCTCCTTCCTCCTCGACCGTGCGAACCGCACCTTCCTCTCCATCGCCTCCGTCGAGGGCGGCATGGAGATCGAGGAGGTGGCGGCCACCCGTCCGGAGGCCGTCGCCAAGACCGCGATCGACCCGATCGACGGCGTGGACGAGGCCAAGGCCCGCGAGATCGTCGAGGCCGCCAAGTTCCCGGCCGAGGTCGCGGACAAGGTCGTCAACGTCCTGGTCAAGCTGTGGGACACCTTCATCAAGTCGGACGCCCTCCTGGTGGAGGTCAACCCGCTCGCGAAGGTCGCCTCCGGCGAGGTCATCGCCCTCGACGGCAAGGTGTCGCTGGACGACAACGCCGAGTTCCGTCACCCCGAGTACGAGGAGCTCCACGACAAGGCCGCCGCCAACCCGCTCGAGGCGGCCGCCAAGGAGAAGAACCTCAACTACGTCAAGCTCGACGGCGAGGTCGGCATCATCGGCAACGGCGCCGGTCTCGTCATGAGCACCCTGGACGTCGTCGCGTACGCCGGTGAGAAGCACGGTGGCGTCAAGCCCGCCAACTTCCTGGACATCGGCGGCGGCGCCTCCGCCCAGGTGATGGCGAACGGCCTGGAGATCATCCTGGGCGACCCGGACGTCAAGTCCGTCTTCGTGAACGTCTTCGGTGGCATCACCGCCTGCGACGAGGTCGCCAACGGCATCGTGCAGGCCCTGAAGCTCCTGGAGGACCGCGGCGAGAAGGTCGAGAAGCCGCTCGTCGTCCGCCTCGACGGCAACAACGCCGAGCTGGGCCGGAAGATCCTCACCGACGCCGCCCACCCGCTGGTGCAGCGCGTCGACACCATGGACGGCGCGGCCGACAAGGCCGCCGAGCTGGCCGCCGCCAAGTAAGCACTCAGGACGAGGACACCAACACACCATGGCTATCTGGCTCAACAAGGACAGCAAGGTCATCGTCCAGGGCATGACCGGTGCCACCGGCATGAAGCACACCAAGCTCATGCTCGGTGACGGCACGAACGTCGTGGGCGGCGTCAACCCGCGCAAGGCGGGTCAGACCGTGGACTTCGACGGCACCGAGGTACCCGTCTTCGGCACCGTCAAGGAGGCCGTCGAGGCCACCGGCGCCAACGTCTCCGTCATCTTCGTGCCGGAGAAGTTCACCAAGGACGCGGTCGTCGAGGCCATCGACGCCGAGATCCCGCTGGCCGTCGTGATCACCGAGGGCATCGCGGTGCACGACACGGCGTCCTTCTGGTCGTACGCCGGCAAGAAGGGCAACAAGACCCGGATCATCGGCCCGAACTGCCCCGGCATCATCACCCCGGGCCAGTCGAACGTCGGCATCATCCCGGGCGACATCACCAAGCCGGGCCGCATCGGCCTGGTGTCGAAGTCCGGCACGCTGACGTACCAGATGATGTACGAGCTGCGCGACATCGGCTTCTCCACCGCCGTCGGCATCGGTGGCGACCCGATCATCGGCACCACGCACATCGACGCCCTGGCCGCGTTCCAGGACGACCCCGACACCGACCTGATCGTGATGATCGGTGAGATCGGCGGCGACGCCGAGGAGCGCGCGGCCGCGTTCATCAAGGAGAACGTGACCAAGCCGGTCGTCGGCTACGTCGCGGGCTTCACCGCGCCCGAGGGCAAGACCATGGGCCACGCCGGCGCCATCGTCTCCGGCTCCTCCGGCACCGCCCAGGCCAAGAAGGAGGCCCTCGAGGCCGCGGGCGTCAAGGTCGGCAAGACGCCGACCGAGACGGCCAAGCTCGCCCGCGAGATCCTGAGCGCCTGACACCGCGCAGCACCTGTCGGTAGGCCCGTTCCCCGCACCGGGGGCGGGCCTGCCGCCGTTCCCGCCCGCACGACGCCCGCCGCACCCCTACGGCGGGGGCACCCGGCCCCTCACCGCGGTTCCGGGAACACCCGCTGCGGGCCGGGCGCCTCCCGGTGCAGCTTGGCCCGCAGGGCCTGCTCCTTGCGGGAGAGCGGGCCCGCGGCGGCTGGGGGCGGCACGCCCTGCACCGCCTGGGCCGGGGCGACCGGGGCCTGGTAGCGCGTCGGTGCCGTGCGCAGCGTGAGCGTCGTCGCGCCGATGATCGTGACCGTGAAGGCGATGGCGGCCCGGGTCCAGAAGACGTTCCGGCGTTCGCACCCGGTGCGCACCACCGTCGGCCGCGCCGCCCGCAGGTGCTCCGTGGAGGCCAGTTCCAGCAGGCGGCGGTGCAGTTCGGCGGGATCGGCCAGTTCCGGCAGCCGCGCGGCCACCGCCTCCCGCGCGTGGGTGAGCCGGTTCGCGGCGGCCGGTGTGCTGGACTCGGTCTCGGCCGCCGTCTCCGGCAGGTCGAGTCCCACACCGTCGTACAGGACGAGGGTGCGCCGGTAGGACGCCGGCAGTTCCAGCAGCGTGTGCAGCAGTGCGCGGTCGGCAGGGTCGGCGGGCGGTGGTTCCGGGGACCGGTAGCGGGGGCGGAAGCGGTGCCAGGGGGAGAGCGCGCAGTCGTACGCCACCGCCCGCACCCAGCCCGCCGGATCCCGGTCCCGGGCCACCTCCGGCCAGCGCTGCCAGGCCAGCTGGAAGGCCCGCTCCACGGACTCGCGGGCCAGCTCCCGGCGCCCGGTGAGCAGGTAGGTCTGGCGTACGAGGGCGGGTGCGCAGAAGGCGTACAGCGCGTCGAAGGCCTGAGCGGGCGTCAGCCGGCTGGTCTTTCCCCCTGTCAGACACGCCTGCGATGACCGTTTCTGAGGGTCCGTCGGCTCGGGGCTCTGTGTCTTCACCATGCACCCTTCCGTACGAAAAAGAACATAAACATATATTGGGCGACACTTCGGAAGTTCGCCTGTTACGACGGGAAAGCGCGTGTCGTTGGGAGCATGGCGTGCGTGATCCGGACGACCGCTCGCCGCTCCCCGCTGCCGCTCCTGTACTCCCGCGTGCGCGACCGCTCGCCCGGCCTCGCCGCGAGCCTGCTGGGCGGGGCCGTCGCGGCCGGACTGGGCCTCGGCTCGCTGTCCGTGCTCGTCATGGTGCTCTGGGTCAGCTCGCCCTACCCGGACAGCGGACCGGGCGGCGCGCTGCACATCGCCGCCGCCCTGTGGCTGCTGGCGCACGGCGTCGAACTCGTCCGCACCGACACGCTCTCCGGCACGCCCATGCCCGTCGGCCTCACCCCGCTGCTGCTGCTCGCCCTGCCGCTGTGGCTGGTCCACCGGGCGGCACGGGACGCCACCGACGCCTCCGCCGAACCGGACGGCCCGCCGCCGGTGGGGGCGCGCACCGCGTGGGCCGGCGTGGTCCTCGGCTACCTGGGGGTCGGCGCCGCCGCCGCGCTGTACTGCTCCGCCGGCGAACTGCGCCCGCAGTGGACCTCGCTGACGCTGTGTCTGCCGCTGGTCGCGGCGAGCGCGGCCGGCACCGGAGTGTGGTCGGCGTACGGCCGTCCGGCCGAGCCCGTGCTGCGCGCCCTGGTGGTGGTGCCCGGCCCGGTGCGGCGGCTGGTGTTCGGTACGGACGCGGGGGCCCGGCTGGGTGCCGCGGCCCGCGCCACCGGTGCCGCGACGGCGGTGCTGCTCGGCGGCGGCGCACTGCTGGTCGGGGTGTCGCTGGTGTGGCACGGCGAGCCGGCGCGGGCCTCCTTCCTGCAGCTCACGGAGGGCTGGACGGGCCGGTTCGCGGTGCTGCTGCTGGGTGTCGCGCTGGTCCCCAACGCGGCGGTCTGGGCCGCGTCCTACGCGCTCGGCCCCGGCTTCCTGCTCGGCACCGGGCACCTGGTCCAGCCGCTCGCCTCCCACCCGGCCCCGTTGCTGCCGCCGTTCCCGCTGCTGGCCGCGGTGCCCGAGCCGGGCGCCGGAACGCCGCAGAACTGGGTGGCGGGCGTGGTGCCGGCGGTGGCCGGGATGACGGCGGGGTGGTTCGTGGCCCGGGCGGCCGTACGGCGGTCCGCGTCCGGGGCGCCGGCGCGGGCCCGCTGGTCGGCCGGCCGGACCGCCGGGGTGGTCCTGCTCACGGCGCTGGTCTGCGCGGCGGCCGTCGCCCTGCTCGCCGGGCTGGCGGGCGGCCCCATGGGCGTGGCGGTCCTGGCCCGCCTCGGCCCGCCGTGGTGGCGGACGGGGGGTGCGGCCGGGGTCTGGACGCTGGTGTTCGCGCTGCCGGTGGCGCTGACCGCGCGGGCCTGGCGGCTGCGCCGCCGGCGCCGGTACCGCGACCGCGGCGGAATCCCGGCCCAGGGCGCGCAGGCGGGCGCGGCGGTGGGTGCGTCGGCGGGGGCGAAGGACGGCGCCGTGCGGCCG
>NZ_BNBF01000002.1:170779-172376 GCF_014654935.1 Streptomyces capoamus | reverse complement strand
GCGACCGCGGCGACGCCGGCCCCTGCGGCGGCGGGGCCGAGGCAGGCGGGAGGCTCGGGGACGGTGGCTGTCACGGCCGCGGACGCGGTCCCGGCCGACGACGCACCGGGCACGGCCGCCGGCGACGGCGGGGACGGGGCCGACACGGCCGCGGGCCGGTTCAGGCTCTGGGGGAGGGGCGACGGGGGTACGGCCGCCCGGGCGGACGGTACGACCGGAGCGGACGAGGAGATGCTGTACGAGGCCCTGCCCGCCGCCGACCCGTTCCCGACCTCGTACCCGAGTCCCCTGCCCACGCCGCCCGCCGGGCCGTTCCCGGCGGGCTGGCACGACGACGTCGCCCGGGCCTCACGCTGGGCGGCCCTGAGGGAGGCGGCGGGCCCCCCGGAGCACGGCGCCGGCACCGCTCCCCGGCCGGACCCGGCCTCCCACCCGGACCTCCCGCCCGGGCCGGGCCTCGCGAACCTGCCGGACCCCGCGCCGGGACCGCACCCCGCACCCCGCCCGGAACCCGTGCCCGAGCCGCATCCCGCACCCCGCCCGGACCCCGCGACCCGAGTCGATCCCGGCCCCGGATCCGACCCCGAGCCTGCGCCCGGCCCGGAGCCCTGCCCCGCGCCGGATCGCGAGCCCCAGCCCGGCGTCGATCCGCCCCCCGGGCGTGGGCCGGGGGACGTCGGGTGAGAGGCGTCGGTCAGCTGTCGTCCACGCCCAGGACGCCGCGCAGCTCCCGGGGCAGCAGCGTGTCGCAGGACTGCTTGGCCTCATGGGTGAGGGCGTCGTTCACGCAGGTGTAGTAGTCGCGGTAGACGAGCTGCACGGTGAACGTGGACGCCACCAGGACCAGGGCCAGGGACGCCGTGACCAGGCCGCTGACGGCGGCCGTCGTCTGGGGGCGGCCGGCCTGGGCCGCCGCGGCCGCCGGGGCGTCCGGAGCCGGACGGCGCGGCTTGGCACGCAGCGCGCTACTGCCCCAGTACAGGGCCAGCGCGCCCAGCAGCAGCGCCACATAGGGCCAGCTGAACAGGGCGAAGAAGACCGACCACATGCCGGAGAGCAGGGCGTACCGCGCGCGGCGCTGGGCCGGGTCCGTCGGGTCCCAGCGCATGCCGGGACCGGCCGGTCCGCCGGGCTCCTGCGGGCCGCCGCCCGGCCGCTGGCCGAAACCGTCGGGGGAGCGGCCGGGCTGCCGGTCGCTCCACTGGCTGCCCCACGGCGAGCCACCGCCCGGCCCCCGGCCGCCGCCAGGACCATGACCGCCCCCGGCAGGCCCGTATCCCGGGCCACCCGGGCTCTGCCCCTGTCCCTGTCCTGGCCCGTACCCAGGCCCCGCACCCTGCCCGTGTCCGTGCCCCTGGCCGGTGCCGGGCGCGCCGCCGGGATGGCGTGGCTGCCACGGACGGTCCGGGGCGCCCTCCGGCGGCGGTGCGAACGGATTGTCGTCCTGCGGCCCTCCGCCGCGCCCGGAGTCGCCCTGCTCCGAGCCGCCGCGCCCGGAGCCGTCCTCCGAGCCGCCCTGCCCGCCGGGACCGCCCCGCGGCGTCTCGGTGGGCGGTGTGGTCGGGCGCTCCCGCAGCAGCGCGGCGCCACGCTCGCC
>NZ_BNBF01000002.1:149732-170739 GCF_014654935.1 Streptomyces capoamus | reverse complement strand
CCCCTGGGCCGGGCGCGGCGGGAACGTGAGGAGTCGCAGGCTGCGATCGGGCATGAAAAGAGCGTCTTCCCCTAGGTGGCTACGGCAGTCCGTCATGAGCTTCCACCCCGTGAACGCACCGCACGACGACCGCGTTCCCGAGGCTGCTCCTTCGTGACTCCTTGCGAACGCTACCGTCCGGCCGGACACCCGTCCCGGGGGCCCCTTCCCGAGTGCCGGTATCGTTGCTGGCGGTCGGCCGCTTCGTAGACTTCCCCGTATACCGGGACGCGAAGCATTCGTACGACCGTACAAACAGCCCGGCCGGCCGACGGCCGGACACAACGTTTCCCGAGAAAGGGCCCCACCGTGGCCGCCACCACCCCTGGCCCAGCGGTCAAGCGCCTCGTCGTGCTGGTCTCCGGTTCCGGCACCAATCTGCAGGCGCTCCTGGACGAGATCGAGCGCACCGGAGCCGAGGCGTACGGCGCGCGGATCGTCGCCGTCGGGGCGGACCGCGGCGGCATCGAGGGGCTGGCCCGCGCCGAGCGCGCGGGGATCCCCACCTTCGTCTGCAAGGTCAAGGACCACGGCTCCCGTGAGGAGTGGGACGCGGCGCTCGCCGGGGCCGTCGCCGCGTACGAGCCCGACCTCGTCGTCTCGGCCGGCTTCATGAAGATCGTCGGCAAGGAGTTCCTGGCCCGTTTCGGCGGCCGGTTCGTCAACACCCATCCGGCCCTGCTGCCCAGTTTTCCGGGGGCCCACGGGGTCCGTGACGCGCTCGCGTACGGCGCCAGGGTCACCGGCTGCACCGTCCACTTCGTCGACGACGGCGTCGACACCGGTCCGATCATCGCCCAGGGCGTGGTCGAGATCCGGGACGAGGACGACGAGAGCGCGCTGCACGAGCGCATCAAGGAAGTCGAGCGAAGGCTGCTCGTCGAGGTCGTGGGGCGGCTCGCCCGCAACGGCTATCGCATTGAGGGACGAAAGGTAGTTATCCAGTGACCGCCGAGAGCAACAAGCGGGCCATCCGTCGCGCGCTCGTCAGCGTCTACGACAAGACCGGTCTCGAGGAGCTCGCCCGCGGGCTGCACGAGGCCGGGGTGGAGCTGGTCTCCACCGGGTCCACGGCCGGCCGGATCGCCGCCGCCGGTGTCCCCGTCACCAAGGTCGAGGAGCTGACCGGCTTCCCCGAGTGCCTGGACGGCCGCGTCAAGACCCTGCACCCGAAGGTGCACGCGGGCATCCTCGCCGACCTGCGCCTGGACAGCCACCGCGAGCAGCTCGCCGAGCTGGGCGTGGAGCCGTTCGACCTGGTCGTCGTGAACCTGTACCCGTTCCGGGAGACGGTCGCCTCCGGCGCCTCCCCCGACGAGTGCGTGGAGCAGATCGACATCGGCGGCCCCTCGATGGTGCGCGCCGCCGCCAAGAACCACCCGTCCGTCGCCGTGGTCACCAGCCCGCAGCGCTACGCCGACGTGCTCGCCGCGGTGAAGGACGGCGGCTTCGACCTCGCCGCCCGCAAGCGCCTGGCCGCGGAGGCCTTCCGGCACACGGCGGAGTACGACATCGCCGTCTCCTCCTGGTTCGCCTCCTCCTACGCCCCCGTCGACGAGTCCCGCTTCCCGGACTTCCTGGGCTCCGCCTACGAGCGCAAGAACACCCTGCGCTACGGCGAGAACCCGCACCAGGACGCCGCCCTCTACGTCGACGGCACCGGCGGTCTCGCCGAGGCGGAGCAGCTGCACGGCAAGGAGATGTCGTACAACAACTACACGGACACGGACGCCGCCCGCCGTGCCGCGTACGACCACGCCGAGCCCTGCGTCGCGATCATCAAGCACGCCAACCCCTGCGGCATCGCGATCGGCGCGGACGTCGCCGAGGCGCACCGCAAGGCGCACGCCTGCGACCCGGTCTCCGCGTACGGCGGTGTGATCGCCGTGAACCGGCCGGTGAGCAAGGAGCTGGCCGAGCAGGTCGCGGAGATCTTCACCGAGGTCATCGTGGCGCCGGACTACGAGGAGGGCGCGCTGGAGGCCCTCACCAAGAAGAAGAACATCCGCGTGCTGCGCTGCCCCGACGGCCCGGCCCAGCCGGTCGAGGTCAAGCCGATCGACGGCGGCGCGCTGCTCCAGGTCACCGACCGGCTCCAGGCCGAGGGCGACGACCCGGCCCACTGGACGCTGGCCAGCGGCGAGGCGCTGTCCGCCGAGGAGCTGCGGGAGCTGGCCTTCGCCTGGAAGGCGTGCCGCGCGGTGAAGTCCAACGCGATCCTGCTCGCCAAGGACGGTGCCTCGGTCGGCGTCGGCATGGGCCAGGTCAACCGCGTCGACTCCTGCAAGCTGGCCGTCGAGCGGGCCGGCGAGGAGCGGGCCCGCGGCTCGTACGCGGCCTCCGACGCCTTCTTCCCCTTCCCCGACGGCCCGCAGATCCTCATCGACGCCGGTGTCCGGGCGATCGTCCAGCCGGGCGGCTCGATCCGTGACGAGCAGGTCGTGGAGGCCGCCAAGAAGGCGGGCGTGACCATGTACTTCACCGGCACGCGCCACTTCTTCCACTGACGGCGCGGCGCGCCCCGGCGCCCGCGCGTGGTCCCGCCCGTCGGCCGACGGGCGGGACCACGCGTGTGTGCGGGCCAGTTGCCCGCGGCCCGCTCCGAAAGGGGATTTTTTCCCACCGACTTCGCGTGCCTCCCGCCCGCACAATGAGGGCCTGAACCGGAGCACCGACCAGGGGGAGCGAGTCGTATGGAGGACCGGGTGACGCACGTCGGGGGGTTCCGGCCGCCGGAACCGGTCAGCGGTTTCTCGGTGTCCGCCGGACTGACGGCCCTGCGCCGGGCTGCGGTCCTGCACCGGATGTCGGTGGCGGCCTTCGTCCGGTCGCTGGCCGTGTGCGGTGCGGCCGGTCTGCCGGGCCCGGGACTGGGCCTGGTGCCGCGGGCCGTGCGCGGGGTGCGCGCGCTGGCCGCGCGGCAGCGGGAACTCGCCCGGCGCTGGACGGGCGTGGAGATCCCGGACCCGCCCGGACCGCTGCCGCCCGTGCCCGCGGGTTCCTCCGGTGCCGCCGCCCGCTACCGCTGGATCATGGGTGACCCGCAGACCCGGCGGGAGTACCTGTGGGTGCTCACGGACCCGGTCGCGGGCGGACTGCTGGCCTTCCTCCCGTTCGCGCTGCTCCTCAGCGGAGCGTGGGGCGTCTTCCTCGCCTTCTTCGGGGTGCAGCTGTCCGCCGAGTGGGACGGCCTCTGGTACGGCTTCGTCCCCGTCGAGGGCTGGACCACCGCGACGCTCGCCGGGGTGCTGGGCCTGCTGCAGCTGCCCCTCGCCCTGTGGGCCGCCCCACGCATCGTACGCCGGCACGCGCTGTACACCAGGGCGATGCTGGCGCCGGGCGAGAGCGAGCTGATGGCCGGCCGGATCCGGCATCTGGCCGCCACCCGCTCCGCCGCGGTGGACACGCAGATGGCGGAGATCCGCCGGATCGAACGCGACCTGCACGACGGCGCCCAGGCCCGGCTCGTGGCCATGGGCATGACCCTGGATGCGGCCGAGCGCCTGCTGGAGACCGACCCGGAGGCCGTGCGGGGCCTGCTGGCCGAGGCCCGGCAGTCGTCCTCGGCGGCGCTGGAGGAACTGCGCGACCTGGTCCGCGGCATTCACCCGCCCGTCCTCGCCGACCGCGGACTGACCGACGCGGTACGGGCGTTGGCCCTCGTCAGCCCGGTGTCCGCCGAGGTCCGCTCCGAGCTGGCCGGCCGTCCCGAGGCGCCCGTCGAGTCCGCCGCCTACTTCGCCGTGTCGGAGCTGCTCACCAACGTCGCCAAGCACGCGGGGGCCGGCCGGGCCTGGATCGACCTTCGTTACGATCACGGGATGCTCCGCATCGGCGTGACCGACGACGGGGACGGCGGCGCCGACGCCTCCCGCGGCACCGGCCTGCGGGGCATCGAGCGGCGGCTCGCCACCTTCGACGGCGTGCTGGCGGTGAGCAGTCCGGTGGGCGGCCCGACGATGGTGACGATGGAGATCCCGTGCGTGTTGTCCTCGCCGAAGACCACTTCCTGCTGAGGGACGGGCTGATCCGTCTGCTCGGGGCCTACGGCCACGAGGTGGTCGCCGCCGTCGACAACGGCCCCGACCTGCTGCGGGCGCTGGGCCGGGACCGGCCGGACATCGCGGTCGTCGACGTACGGCTGCCGCCGGACTTCACCGACGAGGGCCTGCGCGCCGTCCTGGCCGCCCGCGCGGACAGCCCGGAGCTGCCGGTGCTGCTGCTCTCCCAGTACGTGGAGCCGCTCTACGCCCGCGAGCTGCTCGTCGGCGGCGGCCGGGCCGTCGGCTATCTGCTGAAGGACCGTGTCACCAACGGCGCCCAGTTCCTCGACGCGATCGAGCGGGTGGCCGCGGGCGGTACCGCCCTGGACCCCCAGGTGGTCTCCCAGCTGCTGGCCCGCAAGGAGCGCGACGCGTCCGTCGGCAGCCTTTCGGCACGGGAACGCGAGGTCCTCGAACTCGTCGCCCAGGGCCGCTCCAACGCGGGCATCGCCCAGGCCCTGTTCGTCACCGAGAAGGCCGTCGCCAAGCACATCGGCAACATCTTCACCAAGCTGGGCCTGCACCCGGCCGACACCGACAACCGGCGCGTCCTGGCCGTCCTCGCCCACCTGGACCGGTGACCGCGTCCCGCCCGGCCCCCGGGAACACGCCGGGCCGCACCCCGTCCGGGCGGACGGGACGCGGCCCTGGGTGTGCGCGTGCCGGACGGCTCAGTACCGCGGGCGGTTGAACCAGGCGGAGGCCGAGCTGGTGACCATCGACGCGAGGATGATGCCGGCCATGGCGAGGGAGATCAGCCCGCCGAAGGTGGCGGAACCGTTCTGGCCGCTCGCCATGTTGGTGATGCCGCCGAGGATCATCAGCGCCGCGTAGACGATCGTGGTGATGCGGATGCCGCTGCCGCCGTTCTTGAACTTCACGCCCAGGAAGATCGACAGCGCGCCCAGCGCCAGCAGCAGCGCGGCGACGAGGAAGCCGAGTCCGGCCAGGCCGTCGGTGTTGTCGCCGGAGCCGACACCGTTGGACACGTCCTGGGCGGCACCGATGAGGACGCCCGCGAGCAGCCCGAACAGGATCTGGAAACCGGACAGGATGAACAGCAGCACCCGCGCGGTCTTCATCAGACCGGGCATCTCCATGGGGACGCCGTAGCCGGGCTGCCCCAGCGGCGGCGCGGCCGGGTAGCCGTAGCCGGGCTGACCCTGCGGCGGGGCGGCCGGGTAGCCGTAGCCGGGCTGGCCCTGCGGGGGCTGCGGCGGGTAGCCGGGCTGCTGGCCCTGCGGCGGGCCGTAGGGGTTGTTGGGGTCGCCAAAGCTCATGGCGGTCTTCCTCCGTTGCTCAAGTGCGGGGACGACGCGCGGCACGGTTCGGAGGAGAGTTCTACAGATGCGGTCCGTCCCCCCGGCACTGCCCGCGGCACTGTGTGCTCATCGTTCTTTAACGGGCTCTTACTTGTCCAGCCGGATACGTCAGGTGTTGTGCAAGTGCAACATCGCTGATCATGCTGTGACACCCGGATTGGAACCGGGGCCGGGTCATCCGCGAGGATGGGACCATGACCGCCCAGATTCTCGATGGCAAGGCCACCGCAGCCGCGATCAAGTCCGATCTGACCGCCCGCGTGGCGGCGCTCCGGGAGCGGGGCGTCACGCCCGGCCTCGGCACGATCCTGGTCGGGGAGGACCCCGGCAGCCAGAAGTACGTCGCCGGCAAGCACCGTGACTGCGCGCAGGTGGGCATCGCCTCCATCCAGCGCGAGCTGCCGGCCACGGCCGGACAGGAGGAGATCGAGGCGGTCGTCCGCGAGCTGAACGAGGACCCCGCCTGCACCGGCTACATCGTCCAGCTGCCGCTGCCCAAGGGCATCGACGAGAACCGCATCCTGGAACTGATGGACCCGGCCAAGGACGCCGACGGCCTGCACCCGATGAACCTGGGCCGCCTGGTGCTCAACGAGCCGGCCCCGCTGCCCTGCACCCCCAACGGCATCATCAGCCTGCTGCGCGCCCACGGCGTGGAGATGAAGGGCGCCGAGGTGGTGGTCGTCGGCCGCGGTGTCACCATCGGCCGCCCGATGCCGCTGCTGCTCACCCGGCGCAGCGAGAACGCCACCGTCACCCAGTGCCACACCGGCACCCGTGACCTCTCCGCCCACCTGAAGCGGGCCGACATCATCATCGCCGCGGCCGGTTTCCCGCATCTGATCCGCGCCGAGGACGTCAAGCCGGGTGCCGCCGTCCTGGACGTCGGTGTCTCCCGCAACGCCGAGGGCAAGATCGTCGGTGACGTCCACCCGGACGTGACCGGGGTGGCCGGCTGGATCTCCCCCAACCCCGGTGGCGTCGGCCCGATGACCCGGGCGCAGCTGCTGGTCAACGTGGTCGAGGCGGCGGAGCGCAGTGCCGGCTGAGGACGCGCGCGGGAGCGCGGAACCGACCGTCCGCGACGCGATCAGCGCCCCGGACGCCGAGGGGCGCCCGCGCCGCGTCACCCGTCGCTTCCCGCTGTTCACCAAGGACACCGCCCGCCCCGAGGGCGGCGGCCGGGCTGCGGCCGGCGACGCCCCGGCGCCCGCCCGCCAGTGGCCGCTGCTCGTGGTGCTGTCGGCGGTCGCCCTCGGCCTGCTGCTGACGGCGCTCGACATGATCCGTGCGGGCACCCTGCTGATCGGCGCCGCGCTGCTGGCCGGCGCGGTCCTGCGCTGGATGCTGCCCGGCGTCGGCATGCTCGCCGTCCGCTCCCGGTTCACCGACATCGTCACCTACGGCGTCCTGGGCCTGGTCATCTCCCTGCTGGCGCTGATGATCCAGCCCGACCCGCTGCTGAAGATGCCGTTCCTGAAGGACATCCTGCACTTCACGGTCAGCAAGTAGCGTCCCCTGAACGGCCGGTGGCCCGCGTCTCCCCCGGGGACGCGGGCCACCGTCGTCCCCCCTGCCCCGACGCTACGGCCGTGCGACGCGCACCGCCTCCGTCCCCGGGCCGAACCTCCTCACCCCCGGTGGGTGCAGCCGGCCGGACGCTGCAACTTCCGCGGTACCGCGCCCGGTTGACTTCGCGGTACCGCCGTGGGCGTTACCCTGCGGCGATGCGACTGAGGACCCCCCGCCCGCTGGTCGTGGACACGCTGATCGCGGTGGCCATGGCCGTGGTGGCCGTCCTGCTCGGAGGGGAGTCCCGGTCGCAGGGCTGGCCGGAACTCGACGCCCGGGCCTACGTCCTCATCGCCTTCGCCCATCTCCCGGTCGCCCTGCGCGGCCGCCACCCCCTCGTCGTCTTCGCCGTCATCGAGGCCGCCGCGGTCGGCTTCGTCAGCCTCGGCTACTGGCCGGTGGTGTGCACGTTCGGCGCCATGCTCGCCCTGTACACCGTGGCCTCCGTCCGCCCGCTGCGCACCGCCCTGGCCTGCGCCGGCTGCCTGGCCGCGCTCTGGGTGTACGCCGGTGCGGTCAGCCACAGCCCGTCCATGGCGTCCGTGCTCGGCCAGGCCCTGCTGTACTGCTCGGTGCTCGTCTGGTTCGGGCACCTGGCCCGGCGGACCGCCGAACTCACCCGGCGGCTGCGGGCCGAGCAGGCCGAGCGGGCCCGGCGCGCGGTCGCCGAGGAACGCGGCCGGATCGCCCGCGAGCTGCACGACGTCGTCGCCCACCACATGTCGGTCATCTCCGTGCAGGCCGGACTCGCCCGGTTCGTCTTCGACTCCGACCCGGGGAAGGCGCGCGGGGCGCTCGGCACCATAGCGGACACCAGCGGCGAGGCCCTGGAGGAACTGCGCCGCATGCTCCAGGTGCTGCGCGAGGAGGACCCCGAGGCGCCCGAGCGGGCCCCCATGCCCACCCTGGCCCGGCTCGGCGAACTGGTGGACCGGGTCCGCGGCGGCGGCCTGCCCGTGGACCTCGCCGTCACGGGCACCGCCCGCCCGCTGCCGCCCGGCGTCGAACTGTGCGCCTACCGCGTCGTCCAGGAGGCCCTCACCAACGCCCTCAAGCACGCCGGGCCCGCACACGCGCGCGTGGAACTGCAGTACGGGCCGCATGAGCTGACCGTCCGCGTCACCGACGACGGCGAGGGGGCGGATCCGGCCAGAGTGCCGACAGGCAGTGGCCACGGCTTGATTGGCATGCGGGAGCGGGCCAAGCTCTACGGGGGGACGATCTCGGTCGGCCCCCGCTCCGGGGGCGGCTACGAGGTGCGGCTGGCCCTGCCGACGTCCGCCGCCGAACGCGGCCGCGGGGGCGCCGCGGAGGCGGAGCGGTGAGGCAGGCGCACGGCGGGGGGACGACCGTACGGCATGACCAGAGTGCTCGTCGTGGACGACCAGTTCCTCATCCGCGCCGGTCTCGTCGGGCTGCTCGACGCCGCGCCCGGCTTCGAGGTGGTGGGTGAGGCGGCGGACGGCGAGGAGGCCGTACGGCTCGCCGCCGAGACCCGGCCCGACGTCGTCCTCATGGACATCCGGATGCCCGGCGTCAACGGCATCGAGGCCACCGAACGGATCCTCGCGCAGGCCGCCGACCGCCCGCCCCGGGTCCTGGTGCTGACCACCTTCGACCTGGACGAGTACGTGTACGGGGCACTGCGCGCCGGCGCCTCCGGGTTCCTGCTTAAGGACTCCGGCCCCGAGCGGCTGCTGGCTGCGGTCACGGCGGTCGACGGCGGTGACGCCCTGTTCGCCCCCAGTGTCACCCGGCGCCTGGTGGAGGCCTTCGCCCGCCGGCAGCAGCCCGCCGACACCCCGCCGCCGCCCGACCTGGGCGTGCTCACCTCCCGCGAGGTGCAGGTCCTCAGGCTGACCGCCCGCGGCCTGTCCAACCTGGAGATCGCCGACCGCCTCTACATCAGCGAGGCCACCGTCAAGACCCACCTCAACCGCACCATGAGCAAGCTCGACCTCGGCAGCCGGGCGCAGGCGGTGGTGCTGGCGTACGAGACGGGCCTGGTCACCCCGGGCGGCTGACCCCCGGCTCCGGTGCGTTGCCCCGCGCGGAACTGGGATCCTTGGTCTGCGCGGAACGCGCGGCACGGAACACGGGGGAAGAGGGGAAGAGGGGGTAGGCGATGCCTCGCTGGAAGGCCCTGCCGGAGGATCTGGAACCGCAGATCGAGCAATTCGCCGTCCGCTTGCGGCGGTTGGTGGACGACAGCGGTCTGAGCATCGCGGCACTGGCCGAGCGCACGGGCTACGGCAGGACGTCCTGGGAACGCTACCTGGACGGCCGGCTCCTCGCGCCCAAGGGCGCGGTCATCGCCCTCGCCGAGGCCACCGGCGGCGACCCCGGCCGTCTGACCACCCTGTGGGAGGCGGCCGAACGCGCCTGGACGCGGGCGGAGCCACGCCACGACCGCACACTGACCGAGGCCCGCATCACGGAGGCCCGCGCGGCACTGGGCGACCTGGCGACGGCACCGGAGCCCGCCGGGGACACGGCCGGCGGACCGGGCAAGGAGCCGGCGTCCGACGGTACGGCCGCGGGCCGGCCGGGCGGTGCGTCCGCGGGGGCGGCCGGTCGTGCGGCCGGTGGTGGTTCCGCCAGGGTGGCCGGGGGGACCGGCGGGGAGCCGGCCGGCGGTGCGCAGGCGCGTCCGGCCGGCGGCACGGCACCGGGGGCAGCCCCCGGTACGGCCGGCGGCACGGCACCGGGGGCCGCTCCCGGTACGGCCGCGGGCGCGGGCGGCCGTAAGCGCCTTTCGTTGGCCAAGCGTGGCGGCGGAGGTGCCGTCGGCGCCCCGCCGGCGATCCCTGCTCCGTCGGCGATACCCGCCCCACCAGCGATACCCGCCCCGCCGGCGGATCCGGGTGACGGCGTCCAGGACAGCGTGCCGCCCGGATGGCCGGCCGCCCGCACGGCCACGGCCTCCGGCGGGGGCACCGGTTCCCGTACCGTCTCCGACGGCGCCGGTGAGCCTCCCAAGAACTCCTGGGGACTGGCCGGTTACCGGGGCCCGTCCAAGGCGACCGCCCGCCCCGGGAACCGGCCGCCCACCGGGCCGGCCGAGCCCTTCTGCGCCGACGCCAGGTCCCAGGCGGGCACCCCCGCCGGACCTGTCCGGGTCCCCGGCCCCGCCACCCCGGCCCCGGGCACGCCCGCCCCCGGCGGCACCGACCCCCGGCAGGCACCTCCCGCGTCCGCCGCCGCACGCCGGTCCGCGCGGCGGCAGCAGGTCGTGATGTTCTTCGCGGGGCTGGTCGGCGTGGGGGCACTCATCGCCGGGGCCTTCGTCCTCATGCACGGGGACGGGGCGGGGCGCGGGGGCAAGGGGGCCGGGTCGCCCTCCCCGTCGGCGTCGGCGCGGACGAGCCCGCCCCCCGGTGTGCGGTGCGCCGGAGCCGCCTGCACCGGCAAGGACGCGGAGGCGATGGGGTGCAGCGGCGAGCTGGTGACGACCGCCAAGACCGCCACCGTGGGGACGACCACCCTGGAGGTCCGCTACAGCAAGGTGTGCGGCACCGCGTGGGGCCGGATCACCGGCGGGTCGCCGGGGGACACCGTACGGGTCTCGGTGGGCAAGGTCCGCCTGACGGGCGACATCACGGCCGCCGGGGACACCATCGGGTACACCCCGATGATCGCCGTACGGAACCCGGCCCAGGCCAGGGCCTGCGCGACGCTCGCCACGGGACAGACGGGCTGCACGGAATGACGGGCCGCACGGCCTGAGGGAGAGGAAGGCCGCACGGCCTGGAGGAGGGGAAAAAAGCAGGACGGGGAGATTCCGGTGGGGTGGCATGGCGGGCCCGCATCCTGGGCACGCGAACCGTAACCCCCACGGGAGTCCGGTACACGGGACCCCCCACCGGCGGCCGTACCCGTCCCCCTCTCCCGGACGGGCGGCCGCCCCTTCGTGGCCGCCCGTGCCGCGGCCGGGAAGGCGATACCTCCCCGCTGATCCCCTTGTGGGGTGAGCCACACGGCCCCGGACGTCTCACCTGTCGGATGCGCGATAGCCTGACCGCTGGATCTGTCTTGATGCCAAGAGATCGATCATCCGCCCGGGGCGGGGACGCCCCACCGCCAGCTGTCATACGGAGAACGCCATGACCCGCACTCCCGTGAACGTCACCGTCACCGGCGCGGCCGGCCAGATCGGTTACGCCCTGCTCTTCCGCATCGCCTCCGGCCAGCTGCTCGGCGCGGACGTGCCGGTCAAGCTGCGCCTGCTGGAGATCACCCCGGCCCTGAAGGCCGCCGAGGGCACGGCGATGGAGCTGGACGACTGCGCCTTCCCGCTGCTCCAGGGCATCGAGATCACCGACGACCCGAACGTCGCCTTCGACGGCGCCAACGTAGCCCTCCTGGTCGGCGCCCGCCCGCGCACCAAGGGCATGGAGCGCGGTGACCTGCTGGAGGCCAACGGCGGCATCTTCAAGCCGCAGGGCAAGGCCATCAACGACCACGCCGCGGACGACATCAAGGTCCTCGTCGTCGGCAACCCGGCCAACACCAACGCGCTCATCGCGCAGGCCGCCGCGCCGGACGTCCCCGCCGAGCGCTTCACCGCGATGACCCGCCTCGACCACAACCGCGCGCTCACCCAGCTCGCGAAGAAGACGGGCTCGACGGTCGCCGACATCAAGCGCCTGACCATCTGGGGCAACCACTCCGCCACCCAGTACCCGGACATCTTCCACGCCACCGTCGCCGGCAAGAACGCCGCCGAGACCGTGAACGACGAGAAGTGGCTGGCCGAGGACTTCATCCCGACCGTCGCCAAGCGCGGCGCCGCCATCATCGAGGCCCGCGGTGCCTCGTCGGCCGCCTCCGCCGCCAACGCCGCCATCGACCACGTGCACACCTGGGTCAACGGCACCGCCGAGGGCGACTGGACCTCCATGGGCATCCCGTCGGACGGCTCCTACGGCGTCCCGGAGGGCCTGATCTCCTCCTTCCCGGTCACCACGAAGAACGGCACGTACGAGATCGTCCAGGGCCTGGACATCAACGAGTTCTCCCGCGCCCGCATCGACGCCTCCGTCCAGGAGCTGGTGGAGGAGCGCGAGGCGGTCCGCGGCCTCGGCCTCATCTGATCCGGCGTCCGCCCGATCCGACGTGGTGTCACCCGGCGCCGGTGCGCTATAGTTGATCACGCACTGGCCGCCGGGAAACCGGCACCAGGTGATGCGTTGGTGGTCCAAGGAAAGACGCCCCGCTTCCTGCGGGGAGATGCAGGTGCAAGGCCTGCCCGGCGCTCCGCACACGAGGCCCCTTCCCGCAACGGCGGGAGGGGGCCTCGTCGTCTGCGCCCGAATTCCCGTTCAGGAGTGCGGCACCGGCTCCTTGGCCGCCGCCGGGTCCGGTGCCGTGCGGGACGCGCGGCTACCGCCGGGGCGGTAGCCCGTCACCACCGCCGCCGTCGCCAGCAGGACCACCGCGCCGACGGTGCGCAGCGCCGGACCCATCCCGCTCGCGAAGTCGGCGTGGCCGGCCAGGGCCGTGCCGGCGACCGCGACTCCGAGGGCCGCGCCGATCTCCCGTGCCGAGGTGCCGAGTCCGGCGCCGAGCCCCGCCCGGTGCGGCGGGAGGGAGACCACCACACCCAGGGTGAGGGCCGGCATGGCGAGGCCGGCGCCCGTCGAGATGACCAGCAGCCAGCACGCGTACAGCGCGTACGGCGTGTGCGCGTCCGCCGTGGACGCGGCCAGCAGGCCCAGGCCGATCAGCGCGAGCCCGGTGCCGACGACCGGGCGCGGACGTGCCGACCAGCGGGCCGCGAACCTGGGGACCAGGGCCATGCCGACGATGAGCGGCACGATCGCCACCCCGGTCACCGCGGGCTCGAACCCCTTGACCTCCTGCAGGTACTGGGCGTTGACGAAGAACAGCGCGAACAGCCCGAAGAATCCGGTCGCCAGGCCCAGGGTCGTCGCGCGCAGTCCGCCGGAGCGGAAGACGCGCGGGTCGAACAGCGGGGCGCGGGAGCGCAGGGCGTGCACGGTGAACGCCGCCACCAGCAGGGCGCCGACGCCGAACGCGGACAGGATGCGCGCCGACGTCCAGCCGTGGCCGGGGCCCTCGATGATGCCGAAGAGCACGGCCACCAGGCCGGCGGTGAGCAGCAGGGTGCCGACGGGGTCCGGGCTGCCGTGCGCGGAGCGGGCGGTGCGCGGGGTGGTCACGGCCACGGCGGCGGCGAGGACGGCGGCCAGCGGCACCATCGCGGCGAACAGCGCCCGCCAGGACAGGTACTGGCCGACCAGGCCGCCGCCCAGGTTGCCCGCCATGCCGCCCAGTCCGATGGCCAGCGTCCAGGACGCCATCGCCTGGGCCCGGCGCTCGGGCCCGGCCAGTTGCACCAGGATCGACATCGTGGCCGGGGTGATCAGCGCGGCCCCGGCCCCGGACAGGCCCCGGCCGGCGATCAGCACCGCGGGGTCGGGGGCGAGCGCGCTGGTCGCGGCGCCCGCGGCGAACAGGGCGAGGCCGGCGAGCAGGGCGCCCTTGCGGCCGTGCCGGTCGCCGAGCGCGCCGGCCGGGATCAGCAGGCCCGCGAAGACGATGACGTAGGCGTCGACCGTCCACAGGATGTCGGTGTGCGAGGGGTGCAGGGCGGACGAAGTCAGTTGCGGGATCAGCAGGTTGATGGCGGCGACCATGCTCTGCGCGACCAGCACGCAGGCGCACAGGGTCAGCAGGGTCGGACGTTTCAGGGCGTGCGCGGGCACGGCTCCTCCTGGGAGCTGGTGGTGGTGTGGGGTGCGCCCTCACCGTAGGCTCACCATCGACCTGTCTTCCAGTGCAACCTTCGCAAGGAACACCTGCACATGACGCAATCCACGGGCCTGGACCTCAACCTGCTGGTCGCGCTCGACGTGCTGCTGGAGGAGGAGAGCGTGCAGGGCGCCGCCCGCCGGCTGCACCTGTCCGAGCCGGCGATGAGCCGCACCCTGGGCCGGATCCGCAAGGCGCTCGGGGACCCGGTGCTGGTGCGCGCCGGCCGCCGGATGGTGCCGACCCCGCACGCGCTGGCCGTCCGGGCCGAGGTCGGCGCGGTGGTGGAGCGGGCCCGCGCCCTGTTCGCGCCGAACCGGGACACCGACGTGCGCACGGTCACCCGCACCTTCACGATCATGGGCCACGACGCGATCGCCGCCACGCACGGCGCCGCCCTGTTCGCCCGCGCCGCCCGTGAGGCCCCCGGCATCCGGCTGCGCTTCCTGAGCGAGAGCCACGTCGACGCCCCGTTCCTGCGTCAGGGCACCGCCGACCTGGAGGTGGGGGTGATCGACTCGGTCGCGCCCGAGGTGCGGGTGGAGACGGTGCGCGAGGACCGCATGCTGGGCGTCGTACGGCCCGGGCACCCGCTCCTGGACGGGGAGGTGACGCCCGAGCGGTTCGCCGGGGCGGCGGGGCACCTGATCGTGTCCCGGCGCGGCAGGCAGCGCGGGCCGGTGGACGACGCCCTCGCCGAACTCGGTCTGGAGCGCAAGGTGGTGGGGAGCGTCGGCACCTATCCGGCCTCGCTGTTCGTGCTGCGCGAGACCAACCTGATCGGGCTGGTCAGCCAGTGGGGCCGGTCGCTCGCCGACACCCTCGGCCTGGTGACCTTCGAGGTCCCGCTGCGGCTGCCCGCGGTGCGGCTGGGCTTCGCCTGGCACCCGCGCCACGACGCCGATCCGGCCCACGCCTGGCTGCGCGGCTGTGTGCGGGAGCTGATGACGGACGCGTCAGCCGTGGCGCGGTCCTGCCGGCCCGGTCCCCTCTGACCGGCCCCGACCGGCCGGTGCGAACGGTCCAGTGTGAGGTACGCGACATCCCGCACCTCCGTGATCGCCCCGACCACCCCTCTGTGACGCAGTTTTGTCCTTTTTCGACCGAGTTTTCAGTGACGCGGCGCACTTTCGGTCATCGATTGCGCATGCAACGCGGAAGCCTTGGGCAGGCGGCGACGGTCCCCACGCGAGACACCCGTGTGACGCAGGGGCACCGAACAGGAACGGAAGGCGACACCGATCATGCCGCACAGAACGGAACGACAGGCCCGGGCAACCATCCATGCGGGCGGCGAATGGCTGGAAGCCATCTTCGGCGCCACCCGCGAGATCCTCGACCCCGCGGACGCCAGCCCCTTCGCCGTCGTCGCCGACGGTGACGAGAAGGACGCG
The DNA here is from genome assembly GCF_014654935.1 of Streptomyces capoamus. Lineage (GTDB taxonomy): Bacteria > Actinomycetota > Actinomycetes > Streptomycetales > Streptomycetaceae > Streptomyces > Streptomyces capoamus. The sequence goes on along the minus strand of NZ_BNBF01000002.1, from coordinate 155,595 downwards.
GAGCGCGCGATCGCCGCCGCCCGCGAGGCCTTCGACCAGGGCACCTGGCCGCACACCCCGGCCGCCGAGCGTGCCGCCCTGCTGCGCCGCGTCGCCGACCTCCTGGTGCGCGACCGCGAGGAACTCGGCCTGCTGGAGAGCCGGGACGCGGGCAAGACCGCCGAGGAGGGCCGCGTCGACATCGACTGCGTCGCCGACGCGTTCCGCTACTTCGCCGACCTCGTCGCCGCCGAGGCCCCCGGCCGAGTGGTCGACGCGGGCTCGCCCGACATCCACAGCGTGGTCGTGCACGAACCCGTCGGCGTCTGCGCGCTGATCACCCCCTGGAACTACCCCCTGCTCCAGGCCAGCTGGAAGATCGCCCCGGCGCTCGCCGCCGGCAACACCTTCGTGATCAAGCCCAGCGAGATCACCCCGATGACGACGATCGCGCTGATCGACCTGCTGGCCGAGGCCGGCCTGCCCGCCGGCGTGGCCAACCTCGTCACCGGCCCCGGCCACACCGTGGGCGCCCGGCTCGCCGAGCACCCCGACGTCGACCTGGTCTCCTTCACCGGCGGACTGGTCAGCGGCACCAAGGTCGCACAGGCCGCCGCGCCCACCGTCAAGAAGGTCGCCCTCGAACTCGGCGGCAAGAACCCCAATGTGGTCTTCGCCGACGCCTGCGCCACCGAGGAGGGCTTCGACACCGCCGTCGACCAGGCCCTGAACGCGGCCTTCATCCACAGCGGCCAGGTCTGCTCGGCCGGTGCCCGCCTCATCGTCGAGGAGTCCGTCCGCGAGCGCTTCGTCGCCGAACTCGCCCGCCGCGCGGCGCGGATACGCCTGGGCCGCGGCACCGAGGAGGGCGTCGAGTGCGGCCCGCTCGTCTCCGAGCAGCAGCGCGCCAAGGTCGAGGCGTACGTCGCCTCCGCGCTGGCGGAGGGTGCCGTGCTGCGCTGCGGCGGCAAGCGGCCCGAACCGTCGCCGCAGCGCCCCGAGGCGGGCTACTTCTACGAGCCGACCGTCCTCGACGCCTGCCACCGCGAGATGAAGGTCGTCCGTGAGGAGGTCTTCGGCCCGGTCCTCACCGTCGAGACCTTCCGCACCGAGGACGAGGCGGTGTTCCTCGCCAACGACACCGAGTACGGCCTCGCCGGCGGTGTCTGGACCAGCGACCCGGGCAAGGCCCGCCGCGTCGCCGGCCGGCTGCGCCACGGCACCGTCTGGATCAACGACTTCCACCCCTACCTGCCGCAGGCGGAATGGGGCGGCTTCGGCAGGAGCGGCACCGGCCGCGAGCTGGGCCCCGCCGGACTCGCCGAGTACCGCGAGACCAAGCACGTCTACCAGAACCTCGCCCCGAAGCCCGTCCGCTGGTTCGCCGGCTGACCCCGAGCCGGCCGACCCCGGACCGGCCGACCCCGGACCGGCCGACCCCGGACCGGACCCGTCAGCCGGCCGGCCCCGAGCCGGCCGGCCCCCGACCCCACCGTCCTGGAACACCCCCGGAGTAGTACCCCCATGTCCCACACCCCCCATGTCTACGACTACGTCGTCATCGGCGGCGGCACCGCGGGATCCGTCATCGCCTCCCGCCTCACCGAGAACCCGGACGTCACCGTCGCCGTCATCGAGGGCGGCCCGAGCGACGTCGACCGTGACGACGTCCTCACCCTGCGCCGCTGGATGGGCCTGCTCGGCGGCGAACTCGACTACGACTACCCCACGGTGGAACAGCCCCGCGGCAACTCCCACATCCGGCACAGCCGCGCCCGCGTCCTCGGCGGCTGCTCCTCGCACAACACCCTCATCTCTTTCAAGCCCCTGCCCTCGGACTGGGACGAGTGGGAGGCCGCCGGCGCCAAGGGCTGGGGCGCCGTCCCCATGGAGGCCTACTTCGCCCGTCTGAAGAACAACATCGTCTCCGTCGACGAGAAGGACCGGAACGCCATCGCCCGCGACTTCGTCGACGCCGCCCGGTCGGCACTCGGGGTACCCAAGGTCGAGGGCTTCAACCGCAAGCCCTTCACCGAAGGCGTCGGATTCTTCGACCTCGCCTACCACCCCGAGAACAACAAGCGGTCCTCGGCGTCGGTGGCGTACCTGCACCCGGTGATGGACGAGCGGCCCAACCTCACGATCCTGCTGGAGACCTGGGCGTACAAGCTGGAACTGGACGGCACCCGCGCCGAGGGCGTGCACGTGCGCACCAAGGACGGCGAGGAACTGCTGATCCGCGCCCGCAACGAGGTCGTGCTGTGCGCGGGCGCCGTCGACTCCCCGCGGCTGCTGCTGCACTCGGGCATCGGCCCCGCGCAGGACCTCCGGGCGCTCGGCATCCCCGTCGTGCACGACCTGCCGGGCGTCGGCGAGAACCTGCTCGACCACCCCGAGTCGGTCATCGTCTGGGAGACCGACGGGCCGATCCCGGAGAACTCCGCGATGGACTCCGACGCGGGCCTGTTCGTCCGCCGCGACCCGGCGAGCCCGGGCCCGGACCTGATGTTCCACTTCTACCAGATCCCGTTCACCGACAACCCGGAGCGGCTGGGCTACGAACGCCCGCGGTACGGCGTCTCCATGACCCCGAACATCCCCAAGCCCAGGAGCCGCGGCCGCCTCTACCTGACCAGCGCCGACCCGTCCGTGAAGCCCGCGCTGGACTTCCGGTACTTCACCGACGAGGAGGACTACGACGCCCGGACCCTGGTCGACGGCATCCGCCTCGCCCGCGAGGTCGCCCGGACCGAACCCCTCGCCGGCTGGCTCAAGCGCGAGGTGTGCCCCGGCCCGGAGATCCTCGGCGACGCCGAGCTGAGCGAGTACGCCCGCAAGGTCGCGCACACCGTCTACCACCCGGCCGGCACCTGCAAGATGGGCGCCGCCGACGACGAACTCGCCGTGGTCGACCCGGAGCTGAGGATCCGCGGTCTCGACGGCATTCGCATCGCCGACGCGTCCGTCTTCCCCACCATGACCGCCGTCAACCCGATGATCGGGGTGCTCATGGTCGGGGAGAAGGCCGTCGACCTTATCGGAGGTGACCCCCGATGACTCTCACCGTTCCCACGCGCAAGCCCCCCACCACCGGCGACCCGGTCTTCTCGGTGTCCGGCCTGTGGAAGGTCTTCGGACCCAAGCCGGAGCGCATCCCCGCCGACCCCGAGCTGGCCGCGCTCGACCCCGCCGAACTGCGCTCCCGCACCGGCTGCACCGCCGCCGTCCGGGACGTCTCCTTCGACGTCCGCAAGGGCGAGGTCTTCGTCGTCATGGGCCTGTCCGGCTCCGGCAAGTCCACCCTCGTCCGCTGCCTGACCCGCCTGATCGAACCGACCGCCGGCACGATCTCCATCGACGGCGAGGACGTCCGCGCGATGGACCGGGCCCGGCTGCGCGAACTGCGCCGGCACCGGGCCGCCATGGTCTTCCAGCACTTCGGCCTGCTCCCGCACCGCACGGTCCTCGACAACGTCGCCTACGGCCTGGAGATCCAGGGCGTCGGCCGGTCCGAACGCCGTGAGCGGGCCGCCGAGTTCGTCGCCAAGGTCGGCCTGGAAGGCATGGAGAAGCGCCGCCCCGGCCAGCTGTCCGGCGGCCAGCGCCAGCGCGTCGGCCTGGCCCGCGCGCTCGCCGTGGACCCCGAGGTGCTGCTGTTCGACGAGCCGTTCAGCGCGCTGGACCCGCTCATCCGGCGCGACATGCAGGAAGAGGTGGCCCGCCTGCACCGCGAGGAGGGCCGCACGATGGTCTTCATCACCCACGACCTCTCCGAGGCCCTCAGGCTCGGCGACCGCATCGCCCTCATGCGCGACGGCCGCGTCGTCCAGCTCGGCACCCCCGAGGAGATCGTCGGCTCCCCGGCCGACGACTACGTCCGCGCGTTCGTCCGGGACGTCCCGCGCGAGCAGGTGATGACGGTGGGTACCGCCATGCGCCCGGCCGCCGCCGGCGAGACGGCCGAGGGCCCCGCGGTGCGCCCCGAGGCCACGGTGGCGGAGGCCATCGAGGCGGTGGCCCGCGCGGGCACCCCGGCGCGCGTCATGGACCACGGCCGCTGCCTGGGCGTGGTCGACCACGAGCAGCTGCTCGGCGTGGTGGCGGGCGTGGACACCGATGCCGCACCCCCGGCCGCCGCGGACACCGGGGCCGCCCCGGCGCCCGTCGCGGAGGAAGCGGTCCCCGCCCAGCGCCGGCGGGCGAACCCGTCCGGCCCCCGGACCACCCCGGAGGCCGTCTGATGGCAACGCTCAGCATCCCGGCCCTGCGCACCGGCACCCCCCGCGTCCTCAAGAGCCGCGCCGCGGGCAAGCTCCTGCTGCTCGCCCTCGTCGCCGCGGTCCTGGCCCCCTGGGCCGCCGCCCACTGGCCCGGCACCGGCTGGCCCCACCAGCTGACGGTCCACGTGGACAAGCCCCTCACCTCGGCCAGCGACTGGGTCATCGACAACCGGGACAGCCACCCGCTGTTCCTGTACTTCTTCGGCTACATCAGCAACGCCGTCATCCTGGCCGTCCGCGGGGTCTACCTCGCCCTCCTCGCCGCGGGCTGGGCCGGCGTCACCGCCCTGGGCGCGCTCACCGCCTGGCGCCTGGGCGGCGCCCGCCTGGCCGCCGGCACCGCGGTCGCGTTCCTGGCCTGCGGCGCGCTCGGCATGTGGGTCCCGACCATGCAGACCCTCGCGCTCATGGTCGTGGCGGTCCTCGCGTCCGTCGCCGTCGGCGCGCTGCTCGGCCTGGGCGCCGGCCTCTCCGACCGCCTCGACCGCGCCCTGCGCCCGGTCCTGGACACCATGCAGGTGCTCCCGGCCTTCGCCTACCTCCTCCCCGTCGTCCTGGTCTTCGGCATCGGTGTCCCCGCGGCCGTCCTCGCCACCGTCGTGTACGCCGCCCCGCCGATGGCCCGCCTCACCGCGCTCGGCCTGCGCGGTGCCGACCCCGAAGTCCTGGAGGCCGTGGAGTCGCTCGGCGCCACCCGCCGCCAGCGGCTGCTGACCGCGCGCATCCCGCTGGCCCGCAAGGAGCTCCTCCTCGGCCTCAACCAGACGATCATGATGGCGCTGTCCATGGCCGTGATCGCCGCCGTCATCGGCGCCGGCGGCCTCGGCGACCGCGTCTACCAGGCGCTCGCCTCGGTCGACGTCGGCGCCGCCCTCGCGGCCGGCGTCCCGATCGTGCTGCTCGCCGTGGTCCTGGACCGCGTGACCGCCGCCGCCGGGGACGGGGTGACGCGCACCCGGACCATCGGCTGGCCGTACGCCCTCGCCGTCACCGTGGCCGCCGCCCTCGTCGCCCGCCTGCTGGGCGCGCCGGACTGGCCCGCCGGCTGGTCCCTGGACATCGCCGCGCCGGTGAACCGCGCCGTCGACTGGATGACCGCCCACCTCTACTCCGGCGTCCCCGTGATCGGCGGCACCGCGGACTGGGCGGGCCACTTCACCACCTGGGTCCTGGACCCGGTCCGGGACGGCCTGCAGTGGCTGCCCTGGTGGTCGGTGCTGCTGATCGTGGCCGCGCTGGCCTGGCTGATCGGCACCTGGCGCACCGCGCTGACCGCCGTCCTCGCCATGGCCGCGATCGGTGTGCTCGGTGTGTGGGAACCGTCGCTGGACACCCTCTCCCAGGTGCTGGCCGCCGTCGCCGTCACCCTCGTCCTCGGCTTCGCGACCGGTATCGCCGCGGCCCGCAGCGACCGCGTCGAGCGTGCCCTGCGGCCGGTCCTGGACGTCTTCCAGACCATGCCGCAGTTCGTGTACCTGATCCCGGTCGTCGCCCTGTTCGGCGTCGGCCGTGCCCCGGCCGTCGCCGCGGCCGTCGTCTACGCCCTGCCGGCCGTCGTCCGGATCACCGCTCAGGGCCTGCGCCAGGTCGACCAGGCCGCGCTG
>NZ_BNBF01000002.1:121556-149689 GCF_014654935.1 Streptomyces capoamus | reverse complement strand
GAGTCGGCGCGCTCGCTCGGCGCGACCGGCCGCCAGCAGCTGTGGCAGGTGCAGCTCCCGCTGGCCCGGCGCGCGCTGCTGCTCGCGGTCAACCAGGGCGTGGTCCTGGTGCTGGCCGTGGTCATCATCGGCGGTCTGGTCGGCGGCGGCGCCCTCGGCTACGACGTCGCCTTCGGCCTCGCCCAGGGCGACCTGGCGACCGGCCTGGTCGCCGGTGCCGCCATCGTCTGCCTGGGCCTGATGCTCGACCGGGTGACCCAGCCGACGGGCCGCCGCGCGAAGAAGGGAGCCTGACATGCGACGTCGTACGACCGCCCTGGTGGGCTCGCTGGTGCTGCTGACCGCGACCGGCTGCGGCGCCGCCGACATGACCAAGCAGGCCTCGCCCTTCGCGAACGCCGGGGGCGCGAAGTCGGTCACCCTGTCCGTGCAGTCCTGGGTGGGCGCGCAGTCCAACGTGGCCGTCGCCCAGTACATCCTGGAGCACAAGCTCGGCTACCGCGTCGACACCGTCCAGGTCGACGAGGTGCCCGCGTGGGACGCGCTCAGCCAGGGCCGCGTCGACGCCCTCCTGGAGGACTGGGGCCACCCGGACCAGGAGAAGCGGTACGTCACCGACAAGAAGACGATCGCGCCCGGCGGCGACCTCGGGGTGACCGGGCACATCGGCTGGTTCGTGCCGACGTACCTCGCCAAGCAGCACCCGGACATCACCGACTGGCGGAACCTGAACAAGTACGCCTCGCTGTTCCGCACCGCGGAGAGCGGCGGCAAGGGCCAGCTGATGGACGGCTCCCCGTCCTACGTCACCAACGACAAGGCGCTGGTGAAGAACCTGAAGCTGGACTACCAGGTCGTCTTCGCCGGTTCCGAGGCGGCGCAGATCACCCAGATGAAACAGTTCGCCAAGGAGAAGAAGCCCTTCCTGACGTACTGGTACGCGCCGCAGTGGCTGTTCAAGAAGGTGCCCATGACGGAGGTGAAGCTGCCGCCGTACAAGGAGGGCTGCGACGCCGACCCCGCGAAGGTCGCCTGCTCCTACCCGCACACCCCGTTGCAGAAGTACCTGAACGCGGACTTCGCGAAGACGGGCGGCAAGGCCGCGGCCTTCCTGAAGAAGTTCCGGTGGACGACGGAGGACCAGAACGAGGTCTCCCTGATGATCGCCGAGCAGAAGACGGACCCGCAGACGGCGGCGGAGAAGTGGGTGGACAGCCACCCCGACGTGTGGAAGAAGTGGCTGTCCTGATCCCGCCTACCGCGTCAGGCCGTCGGCGATCTCCCGCAGCGCGGCGGCGGCCCGCCGCTGCAGGCCCGGCCCGAAGGTGACCCGGGTGGCCCCGAGCCCGCCGAGCACGGCGGGCGAGGGGCCGTCCCCGTCCAGCACGGCCAGGGCGTTCAGCGGACCCTGGATCCCGGCCCGCAGCAGGGGCAGCACCGCTTCGGGGGCCAGGATCGGGTACACGCAGTCCGCGCCCGCCGCGACGTACAGCGCGGCCCGCTCGATGGCCCGTTCCGGGTCGCCGTCGCCGTGCACGAAGACGTCCACGCGGGCGTTGACGAACAGCCGGTCGGCGGCGGCGGCCCGCACCCCGGCGAGGAACTCGGCCTGCTCCCGCGGGTCCTTGAGGACGCCCCCGGCCGAGTCCTCCAGGTTGCAGCCGACGGCACCCGCCTCCAGCAGCCGCTCGACCAGCTCCTCGGCACCGAGCCCGTACCCGTCCTCGACGTCCGCCGACACCGGCACGTCCACCGCGCGGGCGATCCGGGCGACCGCCGCGAACATCTCGTCGGCGGGGGTGGCCCCGTCCGCGTACCCGAGCGCGGCGGCCACGCCCGCGCTCGGCACGGCCAGCGCCGGGAACCCGGCGGCCGCGCACACCCGGGCGCTCGCCGCGTCCCACGGGCCGGGCAGCACCAGCGGGTGGTCCGGGACGCGCCCCCGGTGCAGGGCGCGGAACTCCTGCGCCTTGTCCCGCGCCGGGCTCACTTGTGCTGCCCGGGCTGGTAGTGCCCCGGGGTCATCCGGAAGGTCACCCCGAACCGGTTCCAGGCGTTGATCACCGTGATCGCGGCGACCAGCTGCGCCAGCTCGGCCTCCTCGAAGTGCCCGGCGGCCCGGGCGTACACCTCGTCCGGCACGAAGCCCTCGGTCAGCACGGTGACCGCCTCGGTCAGCTCCAGCGCGGCCAGCTCCTTCTCGGTGTAGAAGTGCCGCGACTCCTGCCAGGCGCTCAGCTGCACGACCCGCTCGACGCTCTCACCGGCCGCGAGGGCGTCCTTGGTGTGCATGTCGAGGCAGAACGCACAGCGGTTCAGCTGCGAGGCGCGGATCTTCACCAGCTCGTAGAGCGTGGGGTCCAGGCCCCGCTTGGCGACGCTGTCCAGGCGGATCATCGCCTTGTAGACGTCGGGGGCGTGCTCGGCCCAGCCCAGACGCGGGGCTTCTTCGGTGGCGTACGCGGCGGTTTCCTGTGCAGTGCTCATGCCTCGACCCTAGGAGCGAGGCAGCCCAGGAGTATGGTCCATTTCCATGGCGGGTTCCTGGGCCACTTCGGGCGTCGACCTGCACCTCGAACCGAGCGGGACGGGCGGGGTGCGCCGAGGCCTGACCGACGCCCTGCGCGACGCGGTCCGCTCCGGCCGGCTCGCCCCCGGCACCCGGCTGCCGTCCTCCCGTTCCCTGGCCGCCGACCTCGGGATCGCCCGCAACACCGTCACCGAGGTCTACGCCGATCTGGTCGCGGAGGGCTGGCTCACCGCCCGGCAGGGCTCCGGCACCCGGGTGGCGCCCGGTGACCCGCACGGCCCCGCGGCGCCCGCCGCCCCGGCGCCGCCCCGCCGCACCCCCGCCCTCCCGCGCCACGACCTCGTCCCCGGCACCCCCGACCTGGCCGCCTTCCCGCGCACCGAGTGGCTCAAGGCCACCCGCCGCGCCCTGGCCACGGCCCCCTTCCACGCCCTCGGCTACGGCGACCCGCGCGGCCGCCCCGAACTGCGCACCGCCCTCGCCGGTTACCTCGCCCGCGCCCGCGGCGTGCGCGCCGACCCCGACACCCTCGTGATCACCGCGGGGTTCTCGCACGCCCTGACCCTCCTCGGCAAGGTCCTGCGGGCCCGCGGGGTGCGCACGGTGGCCGTGGAGTCGTACGGCCTCGACGTCCACTGGGCGCTGCTGCGCGCCGCGGGCCTCGCCACACCCCCGCTGCCCTACGACGACCTGGGCACGGACCCCGGCGACCCGGGCGGGGCCGGCGCGGTCCTGCTCACCCCCGCCCACCAGTTCCCCATGGGCACGCCCCTGCACCCCGACCGCCGGGCCGCCGTCGTCGCCTGGGCCCGGCGCACCGGCGGGCTGGTCCTGGAGGACGACTACGACGGCGAGTTCCGCTACGACCGCCAGCCCGTCGGCGCCCTCCAGGGGCTCGCCCCCGACCGGGTCGTCTACCTCGGCACGGCCAGCAAGTCGCTCGCGCCCGGGCTGCGGCTGGGCTGGATGGTACTGCCGCCGGCCCTGGCCGCGGAGGTGACCGCGGCCAAGGGCCGTGCGGACACCGTCGGCGCGCTGGAGCAGCTCACCCTCGCGGAGTTCCTCGCCTCCGGCGCGTACGACCGCCACGTCCGCTCCTCCCGGCTGCGCTACCGCCGGCGCCGCGACGCCCTCGCCGCCGCCGTGACCGCCCGGGCCCCCGAGGTCCACGTCACCGGCATCGCCGCCGGCCTCCACGCGGTGCTGCGCCTGCCGCCGGGCACCGAGGAGTCCGTGGTCCAGGCCGCCGCCTGGCAGGGCCTGGCCCTGCACGGCCTCTCCTTCCACCGCCACCCGCAGGCCGTCACCGCCCCGCTGGACGCCCTGGTCGTCGGCTACGGCACGCCTCCGGACAGCGCATGGGCGGGGGCACTGGAGGCGTTGTGCAGGGTGCTGCCCTAGGCCACCGTCCGGATCGCGCCGGGCCCGGCAACGCCTCGTCCCGGCCGGACGCTGCGGCCGCCTCAGGTGCCCCCGGTCGCCCCCTCCGGCGCCGGTGCCTCCCCGAACCGGGCCAGCAGCAACGCCCCCGCCACCGCCACCGCGAATCCCAGCGCCGCCACCCCGGTCATCCCCTCGCGCGTCCGGTCGCCGAGCCAGACCACCCCGACCGCGGCCGGTCCGATCGTCTCGCCGATCACCAGCCCCGCCGTGGCCGTCGTCACCGAGCCCCGCTGGAGGGCCGAGGTGAGCAGGAGGAACGCGGCGCCGCCACCGAGCAGCAGCGCGTACGCCGCCGGATCGGTCAGCAGGTCCGCCGGCCGCAGCGAGTCGATCAGCCGCACCGCCACCTCCACGACCCCGAACCCGCACCCGGCGCCGAGCCCCAGCAGCAGCGCCCGGGCCCGCCCGGACAGGCGCCCGCCGATCCCGCCGAGCAGCAGCACGCCCACCGCGGCGGCGACCATCGCGTACCGCAGCCAGCCCGGGCCGGTCCGGTCGCCCTCGGTGCCCGAGGCCAGCCCCAGCAGGGCGAGCCCGGCGCACACCACCCCGATGGCGCCCCACTCCAGCCCGCTCAGCCGGACCCGCAGCAGCCGCGCCGCCACCACGGCGGTCACCGCGAGGCTCGCCGCCAGGGCCGCGCCCACCGCGTAGATCGGCACCGAGCGCAGGGCCGCGATCTGCAGCAGGAAGCCCAGCCCGTCGAGCGCGAGGCCGGCGAGGTACCGCCACTGCCGCAGCGCCCGCAGCAACAGCGCAGCGTCCCCGCCGCCCTCCCCGGCACCCGCCGTCCGCGCGGCCACCGCCTGCAACACCGTCGCGGTTCCGAAGCAGACCGCCGCGCCGAGGGCGCACACCATTCCGAAGAGCACGAACCGACTCTAGGCGAGCGGGAGATCACGGACCCCCTCGTGCGGGCGCTCACACCGATCTCTAGGCTGGCCGCCGGACACCGCATCCGACGGGGGAGACACGATCATGGAGCGCACACGCCGGCCACTTCGTTCCGGCACGGTCGTCCTGGGCGGCGTGGGCCTGCTGGCCGCCGCGCTGACCGCCTGCTCGTCCGAACCGGACAAGCGCTGCGTCGACCGCGACAGCCACCACCTCGCCAAGGGGTACAAGGTCGTCTCCGACAAGAACTGCAAGGCGACGGGGACGCCCGGGAGGACGACGGGCAAGACCGGCCGCAAGAAGCCCGGCAAGCGGACCGACGCCGCCTGGTACTACGACGGCGAGGAGGAGGACGGCTGGGTCGACGGCGGTTCCTTCACCAAGTCCGGCGGCGGCTCGGGCGGCGGCTCCTCCGACGACGACCACGGCGGGAGCGGCGGGGTCCACCGCGGGGGCTTCGGCGGCGGCAAGGGCGGCTCCGGCGGCTGACCGGAACACCCCATGGAACGCCGTACCCTCACCCCGCGCCCCGGCTGGCAGCAGACCGTCGAGGCCCAGGGCCTGGTCTACCCGCTCACCCGCCACCCCGACGGCTCGCTGCGCCCGTACTGGGACGAGAGCGCCTGCTACGTCTTCTCCCTGGAGGAGGTCGAGGCGCTGGAGGACACCGTCGCGGAACTGCACCGCATGTGCCTGGCCGCCGCCGCGCACCTCGTGGCCGAGGACCGCCTCGCCGATCTCGGCATCACCGACCCGCGGGTGGCCGCCGCGGTCACCGAGGCCTGGCATCGCCGTGCCGAACTGCCGTCGCTCTACGGCCGTTTCGACCTCCGCTACGACGGCACGGGACCGGCGAAGCTGCTGGAGTACAACGCGGACACCCCGACCTCCCTGGTCGAGGCCGCCTCCGCGCAGTGGTTCTGGATGGAGGACCGCTTCCCCGGCGCCGACCAGTGGAACTCCCTGCACGAACGCCTCGTGGAGGCCTGGCGCAGCCAGTCCGCCCTGCTGCCCCCCGGCAGCCCCCTGCACTTCGCGCACTCCTGCGCCGACGAACTCGGCGAGGACCTGATGACGGTCGCCTACCTCAAGGAGACCGCCGAGCAGGCCGGGCTCGCCACCGACTGGCTCGCCATGGAGGAGATCGGCTGGGACGACCTGACCGGCCGCTTCGTCGACAACCGGCTCCGCTTCATCCGCTCCCTCTTCAAGCTCTACCCGTGGGAGTGGCTCACCACCGACGCCTTCGGCGGGCACGTCCTGGACACCCTGGACAACGGCGGCGGCACCGGCAGCACCCTGTGGATCGAACCCGCCTGGAAGATGCTGCTGAGCAACAAGGCCCTGCTGCCGGTCCTGTGGGAGCTGTACCCCGGCCACCCGAACCTGCTCCCCGCCTACCTGGACGGCCCCCGCGACCTGCCCCGCACCACCGGCTACGTCGCCAAGCCCCTCCTCGGCCGCGAGGGCGAGGGCGTCACCCTCCACCCCCCGGGCACCCCGGCCGTCCCGCGCGACGAGCCCTGCTGCTACCAGCAACTGGCCCCGCTGCCCGTCTTCGACGGCAACCACGCCGTCCTCGGCGCCTGGGTGGTCCAGGACGAACCGGCGGGCCTCGGCATCCGCGAGTCCGCCGGCCCCGTCACCGACGAGTACGCCCGCTTCCTGCCCCACGTGATCCTCTAGGGACGGAAACGACGGCGGCCCCCTTCGTACCGCCGCTCGCATGGTGGACTCGGGGCCTGCGCCGCGCGGCGCGCCCGGTAGTCTGGCGAACGGGCCGTGACTGGCGCGCTGGGATGGGACGGACCATCAGGGAGCGGCCCGAGCGGGAAGAGTGCCGTGCGCCTGGGCCGAACGTGAACGCTGTACGCACACCGTCCGGAGGTCCCCGATGCCCGAGAATTCCGTCTCCCCCTCCACCGAGAGCACGGCCTTCCGCGCCGCCCTCGACGTCATCCGCACGGTCGAGCCGCGCGTCGCGGACGCCATCGGCCAGGAGGTCGCCGACCAGCGCGGCATGCTCAAGCTGATCGCGTCCGAGAACTACGCCTCCCCGGCGACCCTGCTCGCGATGGGCAACTGGTTCAGCGACAAGTACGCCGAGGGCACCATCGGCCGCCGCTTCTACGCCGGCTGCCGCAACGTCGACACCGTCGAGGCCCTCGCCGCCGAGCACGCCCGCGAACTCTTCGGCGCGCGCCACGCCTACGTCCAGCCGCACTCCGGCATCGACGCCAACCTCGTCGCCTTCTGGGCCGTCCTCGCCGACCGCGTCGAGGTGCCCTTCCTGGAGAAGGCCGGTGCCCGCCAGGTCAACGACCTGAGCGAGGCCGACTGGGCCGAGCTGCGCCAGGCCTTCGGCAACCAGCGCATGCTCGGCATGTCCCTGGACGCCGGCGGCCACCTCACCCACGGCTTCCGTCCGAACATCTCCGGCAAGATGTTCGACCAGCGCTCCTACGGCACCGACCCGGCCACCGGCCTCGTCGACTACGAGGCGCTGCGCGCCCAGGCCCGCGAGTTCAAGCCGCTCGTCATCGTCGCCGGCTACTCCGCGTACCCCCGGCTGGTGAACTTCCGGATCATGCGGGAGATCGCCGACGAGGTCGGGGCCACCCTCATGGTCGACATGGCGCACTTCGCCGGCCTGGTCGCGGGCAAGGTCCTCACCGGCGACTTCGACCCGGTCCCGCACGCCCAGATCGTCACCACGACCACCCACAAGTCGCTGCGCGGCCCGCGCGGCGGCATGGTCCTGTGCGACGACTCCCTCAAGGACCAGGTGGACCGCGGCTGCCCGATGGTCCTCGGCGGCCCGCTCCCGCACGTCATGGCCGCCAAGGCCGTCGCCCTGGCCGAGGCCCGGCAGCCCGCCTTCCAGGACTACGCCCAGCGCATCGTCGACAACTCCCGCGCCCTCGCCGAGGGCCTGATCCGCCGCGGCGCGACCCTGGTCACCGGCGGCACCGACAACCACCTCAGCCTGATCGACGTCGCCACCTCCTACGGCCTCACCGGCCGCCAGGCCGAGGCGGCCCTGCTGGAGTCGGGCATCGTCACCAACCGCAACGCCATCCCGGCCGACCCGAACGGCGCCTGGTACACCTCCGGCATCCGCATCGGCACCCCCGCGCTCACCACGCGCGGCCTCGGCACGGCGGAGATGGACGAGGTGGCCGCCCTGATCGACCGCGTCCTGACCACCACCGAGCCGGGCACCACCAAGTCGGGAGCCCCGTCCAAGGCGGCCCACGTCCTGGACGGGAAGGTCGCCGAGGAGATCTCCCAGCGGGCCACGGACCTGGTGGCGGGCTTCCCGCTGTACCCGCAGGTCGACCTGGGCTGAGCAGCCCCGGAAAGGGCGCGGGGAACCGCGCGGCCGGCCCACCGCGGTCCGCCGTTCCCCGCGCACCGGACCCGCCCCGTCCCTCTGCGACAATGAGGGGTATGGCTTCAGACCGACCTCGCGTGCTCTCCGGTATTCAGCCAACGGCTGGCTCGTTCCACCTCGGCAACTACCTCGGCGCCGTCCGCCAGTGGGTGGCCCTGCAGGAGTCCCACGACGCCTTCTACATGGTCGTCGACCTCCACGCGATCACGGTCCCGCAGGACCCGGAGGCCCTGCGCGCCAACACCCGCCTGGCCGCCGCGCAGCTGCTGGCCGCCGGCCTGGACCCGGACCGCTGCACCCTGTTCGTGCAGAGCCACGTCCCCGAGCACGCCCAGCTCGCCTGGGTCATGAACTGCCTCACCGGCTTCGGCGAGGCCAGCCGCATGACCCAGTTCAAGGACAAGTCCGCCAAGCAGGGCGCCGACCGGGCCTCCGTCGGCCTGTTCACCTACCCGGTCCTCCAGGTCGCGGACATCCTGCTGTACCAGGCCAACGAGGTCCCCGTGGGCGAGGACCAGCGCCAGCACATCGAGCTGACCCGTGACCTCGCCGAGCGCTTCAACGGCCGCTTCGGCGCGACCTTCACGATCCCGAAGCCGTACATCCTCAAGGAGACGGCGAAGATCTACGACCTGCAGGACCCGACGGTCAAGATGAGCAAGTCGGCGTCGACGCCGAAGGGCCTGATCAACCTGCTCGACGAGCCGAAGGCCACGGCCAAGAAGGTCAAAAGCGCGGTCACCGACACGGACACGGTGATCCGCTACGACGCGGAGAACAAGCCGGGCGTCTCCAACCTCCTCACCATCTACTCCACGCTCACCGGCAGGCCGGTCGCCGAGCTGGAGCGGGACTACGAGGGCAAGATGTACGGCGCGCTCAAGACCGACCTCGCCGAGGTCATGGTCGAGTTCGTGACGCCGTTCCGGGAGCGCACCCAGCAGTACCTGGACGACCCCGAGACGCTCGACTCGATCCTCGCCAAGGGCGCCGAGAAGGCGCGCGTCGTCGCCGCCGAGACCCTCGCGCAGGCGTACGACCGCGTGGGCTTCCTCCCGGCCAAGCACTGAGGCGCGCCTGGTCACGGGCCCGCGCCTGCGGAGCGCTGCACATCACTTCCGCTGCGCCTGCCCACAGCACACTCATGGCCGTACAGTCATAGCCGACGGCTGAGCAGAAAACAGACACGACGACAGGAGACGACGTGGGGACCGTAACGATCGGCGTCTCGATCGCGGTCCCGGAGCCTCACGGCAGCCTGCTCCAGGAGCGGCGCGCGGGCTTCGGCGACGCCGCGGCTCACGGCATCCCCACGCACGTCACGCTGTTGCCGCCGACCGAGGTGGAGCAGGCCGACCTGGCGGCGGTCGACGCGCACCTCACCCGGGTCGCCGCGGCCGGCCGGCCGTTCCCGATGCGGCTGTCCGGCACCGGCACCTTCCGGCCCCTGTCGCCGGTGGTCTACGTCCGGGTCGCCCAGGGCGCCGAGGCCTGCACCTGGCTGCAGCAGCGGATCCGGGACGCGTCCGGACCGGTGGCGCGCGAGCTGCAGTTCCCGTACCACCCGCACGTCACCGTGGCGCACGGCATCGACGACGCGGCGATGGACCGCGCCTTCGAGGAACTGGCGGACTTCGACGCCGCATGGCCGTGCACCGGCTTCGCGCTGTACGAGCAGGGCGCCGACGGCGTCTGGCGCAAGCTGCGCGAGTACACCTTCGGGGGTCCCGTCGTACCTCCCCAGCCGGGCCACACCGACATCGAGCGCGGCCGGATCGCGAGCCGCTAGGGCCGCCCGTCAGGGCGCGAGCCGGCGGTGGACCGCCCGCGGCGTGTGCCGCAGGGCCGCCATGACCCACCGGAGCCCGCCCGGCACCCACACCGTCTCCGCGCCGCGCCGCAGGCCGAGTTCGATGGCCGTGGCGACCGCCTCCGGGGTGGTGGCGAACGGGGTCCGCGGCCGGCCGGCGGTCCGCCGGGTCCGGACGAAGCCGGGGCGTACGACCATGACGTGGGCGCCGGTGCCGTGCAGCGCGTCCCCAAGCCCCTGGGCGAAGGCGTCGAGGCCGGCCTTGCTGGAGCCGTAGATGAAGTCGGTGCGGCGGGCGCGTTCGGCCGCGGCGGCGGACAGCACGACGAGCGAGCCGTGGCCCTGGTTCTGCAGGGCGCGGCCGGTGACCAGGCCCGCCGAGACGGCCCCGGTGTAGTTGGTCCGGGCGACCTGCACGGCGCGGGCCGGGTCGCGTTCGTCGTGCGCCTGGTCGCCGAGGATCCCGAAGGCGAGCAGCACCAGGTCGACGGGCCCCTCGGCGAACACCTTGCCGAGGACGGCCTCGTGGGACTCCGGGTCGAGCGCGTCGAAGGCGAGGGTGTGCACGTCCGCGCCGAGCGCCCGCAGGCTCCCGGCGGCGTTCTCCAGCGCGACGCAGGGGCGGCCCGCGAGCCACACCGTGCGGGTACGGCGGGCGATCAGCCGGCGCGCCGTGGCCAGCGCGATCTCGGACGTGCCGCCGAGGACGAGCAGGGACCGGGGCAGTGCGGTGGCATCCTTCATGACAGTTGACCGTATCGCCCCGGTATGACCGTTCGGGCGGAGAAACGCGGTGTTGACGGCCCCGAGGACCGGGCACAGTCGGATCATGGACTGGCTGAAGAAGCTGCCCGGCATCGGGCCGATCGTCACCCGGCTGACCGCCACCCACGCGTGGCGGTCCTACGAACGGCTGGACCGGGTGAAGTGGACCCGGCTGGCCGCCGCCATGACCTTCGTCAGCTTCGTGGCCCTCTTCCCGCTGCTCACCGTGGCTGCCGCGATCACCGCCGCCACGCTCGGCCCGGCCCGCCAGAGGGCGGTGGAACGGCAGATCGCCGGCCAGTTCCCGGGCCTGTCGGACCAACTCGACCTCACCTCGCTGGTGCAGAACGCCGGCACGGTCGGCGTCATCGCGGGCGCGGTCCTGCTGCTCACCGGCATCGGCTGGGTCGGCCAGGTGCGGGACTGCCTGCGTGCGGTGTGGGAACTGCCGGACCGCGCGGAGAACCCGGTCCTCACCAAGGCCAAGGACGCCGGCATCCTGCTCGGCTTCGGCGGCGCCCTGCTGGTCACGCTCGCCGCGTCCACCCTGGCCTCGGCCGCCATCGGCCTGCTCTCCCGGCAGCTCGGCCTGGACGAGCACGGCTGGGGCACGGTGCTGCTGCAGATCGCCGCGTTCGCCGTGGCCGCGCTCGCCGACTTCCTCGTCCTGCTGTACGTGCTGACCCTGCTGCCCGGGGTCGAGCCGCCGCGCCGCCGTCTGCTGGTCGCGGCGCTGCTCGGCGCGGTCGGCTTCGAACTGCTGAAGCTGCTGCTGAGCGGCTATGTCCAGGGCGTCGCCGCGAAGAGCATGTACGGCGCGTTCGGGGTCCCGGTGGCGCTGCTGCTGTGGATCAACTTCACCGCCAAACTCGTCCTGTTCTGCGCCTCCTGGACGGCCACCGGCAGCAAGCGGGCGGACCTCACGGACGTGTCCGACGGCGCATCAGGTCTGGCAGCGGCCACCGGCGGTTGACCAGGAACGCCGCGCCCGCGAACAGCGCCAGCAGTGCGCAGGCGACGGCCAGGGCGGTCCCGGCCCCGCCGGAGCCGGAGGCCGTGGTGGCGCTCGCCGCCGGCTTCGCACCCGCCCCGCCGGTCCCGGAGGCCTGCCCCGCCGCCCGCGCCGCGCCCGGCCCGGCGGACGCGCTCGGGCCGGACGCGCTCAGGTCGGACGCGCTCGGGTCGGGCCGCGCGCCGGCGGCGCTCTTCGGCGGCACCAGCTCGCCCACCGGACCGACCTTGCCGACCGCCTGGAAACCCCAGTCGAACAGCTTCGCGGCCTCCTTGTAGACCTCGTTGTGCTCGTGCTTCTGCGGGTTCATCACCGTGACCAGCAGGACCTTGCCGCCCCGCTCGGCGACCCCGGTGAAGGTGGCGCCCGCGTGCGTGGTGTTGCCGTTCTTCACGCCCGCGATGCCCGGGTAGACGGGCACGTCGCTGTCGCCGCTCAGCAGCCGGTTGGTGTTGCGGATCTCGGCGGAGCCGAACCTCGCGCTCACCGTCGAGCAGTAGTCGCGGAAGTCCTTCTTCTGCAGCCCGGAGCGGGCGAACAGCGTCAGGTCGTACGCCGACGACACCTGTCCCGGCGCGTCGTAGCCGTCGGGGGAGACCACCTGGGTGTCCAGGGCCTGGAGTTCCTCGGCGTGGTCCTGCATGTCCGCGACGGTCTGCCGCACGCCGCCGTTCATGGCGGACAGCACGTGCACGGCGTCGTTGCCCGAGCGCAGGAAGACGCCGAGCCACAGGTCGTGCACGGAGTAGGTGCCGCCCTCCTTCACCCCGACCACGCTGGAGCCGGTGCCCACGTCCCTGAGGTCCGACGGCGCGACCTTGTGCCGGGTGGCCTTCGGGAAGCGGGGCAGCACGGTGTCCGCGAACAGCATCTTCAGCGTGCTCGCCGGGGGCAGCCGCCAGTGCGCGTTGTGCGCGGCGAGGACCTCGCCCGACTCGGCGTCGGACACGATCCAGGACCGGGCGGTGATGTCCTTGGGCAGCACCGGGACGCCGGGTGCCAGGTCGACCTGGGTGCCCGGCTGCCCGAGCCGGGCACCGCCCACGGTGGACATCAGGGCCGGGGGAGCGGCCGTCGGGCTCGGGGAGGGGACCGGCACGGCGAGCGCGGCGGGTGCGGTGACGGACAGCGACAACAAGGTGGCGGAGGTGACCAGCAGGGATCGCCGGCCGGTCGTCTTCGGTGCGGGCACGGTCGAGAACGTACCGGCACCGGACCGTGAAGCCCCGCCGCCCGCCCCACCCCCGGCACGGAGCCGGACACCGGACGGCGATACTGGACGCATGAAGCTCAGCCGCCCGGTCTCCTGGTTCCTGCTCGCGTTCGGGGTGTGGTCCTGGGTCATCTGGGTCACTTTCGTCAAGAACCTGATCGAGGACGGCAGCGGACTCGCCTTCGACGACGGCCACCCGACCGCCTACTTCTGGGTGCACCTGCTGCTGGCGGTCGTTTCCTTCGTATTGGGGACGGTCATCGGGGTCATCGGGTTGCGCGGGCTGCGCGCACTGCGCCGGAACTCATAGCGGGGACCGTCCCGGGTGGTCATCGTCCTCGCGCTCGTCGCCCTGGCCGTCCTGGCCGCCGTCGCGGGCCTGCACTGGTACGTGTGGCGGCGCCTGGTCCGCGACACCACCCGCGGCCCGGGCCCGGCCCGCCGCGCCGGTACGGCGCTCTTCGTCGCCGGTCCGCTCCTGATGACCGCGGCCCTGGTCTCGGAGCGCACGGGCGCCCCTTTCCCGCTCCAGCGCGCCCTGGCGTGGCCGGGCTTCCTGTGGATGGCGCTGGCGCTGTACCTGCTGCTGGGCGTGGTGGCGGGTGAGGCGGCCCGCCCGCTGCTGCGCCGCGCCCTGCGGTACCGGGACCGTCCGCGCCCCCGCTCCCGCCAGGCGGCGGGGCCCCCTGCGCCCACCGCGGCACCGGCCGCCCAGGACCCCGCCCGGCGCCTGGTCGTCGCCCGCGCGGTCGGCGCCGTGGCGGCCACCGCCGCCGTGGCGACCGTCGGCCACGGCACCTACGGCGTCCTGCGCGGCCCGCGCGTGAAGCGCGTCACCGTGCCCCTGGCCAAGCTCCCCCGCGCGGCCCACGGCTTCCGCATCGCCGTGGTCAGCGACATCCACCTCGGCCCGGTCCTCGGCCGCGGCTTCGCACAGCGGGTCGTCGACACGGTCAACGCCACGCGGCCCGACCTGATCGCGGTCGTCGGCGACCTGGTCGACGGCAGTGTCGAGGACCTCGGCCCCGCCGCGGCCCCCCTCGCCCGGCTCCGGGCCCGGCACGGCGCCTACTTCGTGACCGGCAACCACGAGTACTTCTCCGGCGCCGAGCAGTGGGTGGAGGAGGTCCGTGAACTCGGTCTGCACCCGCTGCGGAACGCCCGTACCGAACTGCCCTTCTTCGACCTGGCCGGGGTGGACGACGTACAGGGCGAGAGCGAGGGGCAGGGGCCGGACTTCGGCAAGGCGCTCGGCGGCCGGGACCGGGCCCGCGCGTGCGTGCTGCTCGCCCACCAGCCGGTGCAGATCCACGAGTCCGTCCGGTACGGCGTGGACCTCCAGCTCTCCGGGCACACCCATGGCGGCCAGCTCTGGCCCGGCAGCCTGCTCGCCGCCGCCGCCAACCCGACCGTCGCCGGTCTCGACCGCTACGGCGACACCCAGTTGTACGTCAGCCGGGGCGCGGGTGCCTGGGGCCCGCCCACGCGCGTGGGGGCTCCGTCGGACGTCACGGTGATCGAACTGGCCGCCACCCGCGCGTGACCCAGGCCCTCAGCCGGCCTCCTGCCGGCCGGCCCGCAGGATCCGGGTGACGTCGAGGGTGACCTCGCCTCCGATGACCGCGGGCAGGGTGACGGTCTCGCCGGGCGAGTAGGGGCGGTGACTGTCGTACGCGTCCCCCGCGGGATCGGTCAGGACGTGGAGGCGCTGGTGCTTGCGGTCCACGATCACGTAGACCGGGACCTTCGCGCCGGCGTACGCCCTGACCTTGTCGCGCAGGTCGGTCCTCCAGTTGCTGGAGGTGACCTCCAGCACGAGGCGGAAGCAGGCGGGGTCGTAGCAGTTGTTCTCGGCGAGGTGATCCCGGTAGTCGGCGTCGACCAGTGACAGGTCGGGGATCGCGTAGTCCTCGGCGCCGGTGGGCAGCCAGATGCCGATGCCCGGGATGACCTTGGACTCCGTGCCGTGCAGGCCTGCTTCGATGAAGGGGATGGTCAGATCCATCAGGGCCTCCCCGTGGGGGCCGTCCGGTGGCGGGGACACGACGATCTGGCCTCCGATGATCTCGACGCGGTTGCCCGGATTGCGTTCCATGAGCCGATTGGCTTCCGCGATCAGCGGTCGGTTCTCATGGGGCCGCTCGACGGATGCTGCGGACATCGCGTGCCTCCTGTGGGCTGGTGTCGAGAGCATCATCGTAGGCAGCCGGGACTCCAGGCGTCCCGTTCCCGCGCGTTCACCCGAAAGTGATCACTCGGCCCGGTCGCGCTCCCGTCCCGGGTGCGGCAGCGCCTTCGTCATTCCCGGCAGGAAGTCCGTGAACAGCTCGTGGACCTCCAGGACCAGGGGCCGCAGGACCCGGAAGCGGGCCAGGGAGACGCCGCGGGCGGTCAGCCGGGCCCCCCGCCGCGCCAGCCGGTAGCTGCGCTCCCGTCCCTCGGTGCGGTCGAAGACCCAGTACAGCACCAGGCCCATCTGGGAGAGCCACATCAGCTCGGGCAGGACCTCCCGCAGTTCGGGCGCCACCTTGGCCCTGGAGCCGGCGAGCACCTCCCGGTGCACGCTGAGGGCCTGCTCGCGGGCGTGCTCGCTCTCCGGCGAGAAGGGGCTCAGCGGGCTGTCGGGGTCGGCGGCGTTCTTGAAGAACTGGACCGCGAACTCGTGGTACGGCCGGGCGATGTCCAGCCACGCGGTGAGCACCCCCGCGAGCCGCGCCTCCAGGTCGGTCTCCCGGTCCAGTACCTCCCGGACCGCCGCCCGGTGCTCGGCGGCGATCCGGTCGTAGAAGCCCTGGATCAGGTGTTCCTTGCCCTCGAAGTAGTAGTAGGCGTTGCCGACGGAGACCCCGGCCTCCTTGGCGATGGCCCGCATGGTCGTCTTGTCGTACCCGCGCTCCTGGAACAACCGCATGGCGGTCTCCAGGATCAGCGCACGGGTCTGCTCGGACTTGCTGCTCTGGGGGCCGGCCGCGTCGGGGCCGTCGTTCTTCGCGGGCACGGTAGAAGAGCCTAACGACTGGCGGGGGCGGCCCCGCCGTGGGACGGCGGGGAGTAGCTCCAGCCCGTACGGGGGTGGTACGACCAGCCGTCCGCCCGCTGGTACGCCAGCCCGCCCCATTGTCCGCCCCGCCCCTGTCCGTACCGCCCCTGCCCGTCCCGCCACTTGGCCGCGGTGAGGACGGCGTCCCGGGCCGCCCCGGCACCCGCCGGTGTGGCGAGCCTGTGGGCGTGCGGGCGGTGTTCGCGCAGCGCCCACAGGAGGACGATCCAGGCGCGCGAGCCGCGGTAGACCTGCCCGGAGTCGCCGACGACGGTGATCTCCTCCCGGCCGGCCGGGAGGACCGGTTCCGGGAAGCGGGCGCGGGCCGCGGCCGAGCCGGCCGGCAGCGGTTCGAGCGGCACGAGCCGGGGCTGCCGGAGGAGCCAGTCGCGCAGGTGGGTGCCCAGCGCGGACTCGGCGTCGTACAGCACGGTCAGGGCGCGGACCGGGGCGCCGGCGGTGCCCCGGCCCTCCGTGGTGGTCACGGCGGCCATTGCGGTCACGCCCCGGCCGTCGGCGCGATCCACTCCTGCGGGCCGACCGGCGGCCGCTGCTCCCGCTCCATGACCCCGCGCCGGCGGATCCGGTTGAGCACGTACACGTTGCCCAGGTGCATCACGCCGAGCACCAGGAGCACCACGCCGAGCTTGGTCGACAGGGCCTCGAAGATGCCGCGGGTGTCGTCGATCGTCCCGTCGTCGCTCAGGTACAGCGCCACGAAGCCGAGGTTCACCAGGTAGAAGCCGACCACCAGGAGGTGGTTGACGGCGTCCGCGAGCTTCTCGTTGCCGCGCAGGACGTCGGCCAGGAAGATCCGGCCGTTGCGGCTGAGCGTGCGGGCCACCCAGACGGTCAGCCCGATGCTGACGACCAGGTAGATGACGTAGGCGATGACGGTGCGGTCCATGCCCCACCCCTTCTTGAACGCGTTCAAAACGCTGACAGGGATGACTCTAGACCTGTTTTTGAACGCGTTCAACACGGGGGTGGGGCTCAGCTCCGGCGGGCCAGCGCCGGGCGTTTGGTGTAGTCGGTCAGGCCCAGGACGTTGCCCCACGGATCGGCGAGCTCCACGGTCCAGCCGGTGGCTCCCTGGATCACCTCGTCCAGGGGGGCGATGCCCGCGGCCGCCAGCCTGCGCGCCGCCACCCGCGCGTCCGGCACCTCCAGCCAGATCCGCGGCGACGGCCAGTGCGGCGGCCGGTGCCGCAGCCCCTCCTCGGTGCGCAGCAGGATGCCCGGCGTCTCCGCGCCGATCTTCAGCTGCGCGATCCCGGCCTCGTCCAGCCGGTAGCCCACGGTGAACCCGGCCCGCTCGTAGAAGGCGACCGCCTCGGCCAGGTCGCCGACGGGGAGCAGCACGTTGTCGAAGCCGAGCAGTTCGTACGACTCTTCGTCTGACATGTCGTCACATTAAGAGTCATTCACCGCGGAAGCGAGGAGCCCCACCGGAGCGGACTCCGGTGGGGCTCGTCGGGGGACCCTTCAGCGGCTCACTGCGGGAAGGCGGGGTCCAGCTCGGACTCCGCGGCACCGCTCGTCGTGATGCCCTTGGCGGTCGCGCGCAGCAGTACGCCCGGGCGGTACAGGTCGCCCGAGACCAGCAGGTCCGCGTCGCCGTCGCGGTCGAAGTCGCGCAGGCGGACGTACAGCCCGAGCATCTCGGAATCGGTCGGGCTGCCCGGCACACCCGCCGTGGCCCGGGTGAACCACTGGGAACCGGTGCCGGTCAGGCCGCTCCGGCCGCCCCGCAGGACGTGCACACCGCCCGCGTCCTGCACCGCGCCGGACTCCTCCTCGGGCACGCCGACCGCGAGGTCCGGGTAGCCGTCGCGGTTGGTGTCGCCGGCGGAGAGCGCGTACCCGAACCGGTCGTTCCGCGTCGCCGCCGTCGCCACCCCGGAGGTGGACTGGGTCAGCCGGTAGGAGGTGCTCGGGCCGCTCGCACCGCCGCGCAGGACGACCACGGCCCCCGCGCCCTTGTCGTACGGCTTGTCGCTGACGGCCAGGTCGCCGTAGCCGTTCTTGTCGAAGTCGGCGATCACCCCGGTCGCCTGG
The DNA here is from genome assembly GCF_014654935.1 of Streptomyces capoamus. GTDB lineage: Bacteria > Actinomycetota > Actinomycetes > Streptomycetales > Streptomycetaceae > Streptomyces > Streptomyces capoamus. Next base: position 131,530 of record NZ_BNBF01000002.1, on the reverse strand, counting down.
AAGTCCACCTGCGAGGCGTTGTACGTGGTGTACTTGCCGCGCTTGAGGGTGGAGCCGCCCTGCACGAACCACGCCGCCTGGACCATCTTGCCGTGCTCGTAGCCCTGGCCGATCACGTACAGGTCGGTGGCCTTGTCCTTGGTGACCCGGCCGGCGGCGATCATGCTCGGCTCCAGCACGTGGGCACCGCTGGGGCTGACCTCCAGCGTGCTGACGCCGCCCGTCGTGCCGCTCTGCGAGAACCCGCCCCGGTAGACGAAGAGGGTGCCCCTGACGTCGGTGACGGCCAGGTCCGGCTTGCCGTCACCGTTGAAGTCGCCGGCGGCGAGGGCCGTGCCGAAGCCGACGGTCGACTTGGCCGGGATCCGCGTGGCCTTCGCGCCGAGGCCCGCCTTTGCGCCCCACAGGATGGTGACGGCGCCCGTGGCTCCCTTCGTACCGGCCTTCTCCGAGTGGTCGGCGACGGCGAGGTCGGCGTACCCGTCCCGGTCGAGGTCGGCGGTCGCGACCTGGTCGCCGAAGGAGTCGACGTCGTCGGCCTTGCCCGGGATGTTGGGGCTGTCCTGGGTGAACCGGACCGTCTTCGGGCCGGGGCCGGTCGCGGTGCCGTAGGTGACGGTGACCGTACCGGCCCAGCCGGAGGCGTAGTCCCGGTAGCCGTCGCCGTTGAAGTCGTCGGCGTACCGGGCGGGCGTGGCCGCGGCGGCCGGGCCGGCCGCGAGGGTGAGCAGCCCGCCGGTGAGGGCGAGGGCCGTGGCCGTCGCCACGGCGAGCTTTCTGTGCGTGCGCATGTGTCTCCTTGATCGCGTACCCAGGAGACGCGCGAAGGGGTCGGACAGTTGTACGGCGAGGGCCCCGCCCCCGGTGCGCGACCGGGGACGGGGCCCAGAGAGCCGTAGTGGTACGGCGATCAGTAGCGACGCGTGATCAGCGCGCGCTTGACCTCCTGGATCGCCTTCGTGACCTCGATACCGCGCGGGCAGGCGTCCGTGCAGTTGAAGGTGGTGCGGCAGCGCCACACGCCGTCGCGGTCGTTGAGGATCTCCAGGCGCTGCTCGCCCGCCTCGTCACGGCTGTCGAAGATGAAGCGGTGGGCGTTCACGATCGCGGCCGGACCGAAGTACTGGCCGTCGTTCCAGAACACCGGGCAGGACGACGTGCACGCGGCGCACAGGATGCACTTGGTGGTGTCGTCGAAGCGCTCGCGGTCCTCGGCGGACTGCAGCCGCTCACGGGTCGGCTCGTTCGTCTCCTTGGTGATCAGGAACGGCATGACGTCCCGGTACGCCTGGAAGAACGGCTCCATGTCCACGACCAGGTCCTTCAGGACCGTGAGGCCCTTGATGGGCTCGACCGTGATCGGCTTCTCGGGGTTGATGTCCTTGATCAGCGTCTTGCACGCGAGGCGGTTCTTGCCGTTGATCCGCATCGCGTCCGAGCCGCAGATGCCGTGCGCGCACGAGCGGCGGAAGGTGAGGGTGCCGTCGACGTCCCACTTGATCTTGTGGAGGCCGTCGAGGACGCGCTCCTTCGGGTCGATCTCCAGCTGGAAGTCTTCCCAGACGGCCTCGGCCGCGACCTCCGGGTTGAACCGGCGGATGCGGAAGGTGACCGTGATGTAGGGGGAGTCGGCGAAACCGGGCTCGGGCCGGCCGGCCGCGTCCGCCTTGTCCAGAACAGGGGTAGCCATCAGTACTTACGCTCCATCGGCTGGTAGCGGGTCTGGACGACCGGCTTGTAGTCGAGACGGACGGTTTCCGAGCCGTCGGCGCCGACCTCGCGGTACGCCATGGTGTGGCGCATGAAGTTGACGTCGTCGCGGTTCGGGTAGTCCTCGCGGTAGTGACCGCCGCGGGACTCCTTGCGGGCCAGCGCCGAGACGGCCATGACCTCGGCCAGGTCCAGCAGGTTGCCCAGCTCGATGGCCTCGAGCAGGTCCGTGTTGAACCGCTTGCCCTTGTCCTGGATCGCCACGTTCTGGTAGCGCTCGCGCAGCTCGGCGATCTTCTCGACGGCCGTCTTGATCGTCTGCTCGGTGCGGAACACCATGACGTTGGCGTCCATGGTCTCCTGCAGCTCGCGCCGCAGGGTCGCCACCCGCTCGCTGCCGGTGGAGGCGCGCAGCCGCTCGATCTGCTCGACGACGAAGGACTCCGGGGCCTCCGGCAGCTCGACGTAGTCGGCCTTGGCCGCGTACTCGGCGGCGGCGATGCCCGCGCGCCGGCCGAAGACATTGATGTCCAGCAGCGAGTTGGTGCCCAGGCGGTTGGCGCCGTGAACCGACACGCAGGCGACCTCGCCGGCCGCGTACAGGCCCGGGACGACGGTGGTGTTGTCCGCCAGGACCTCACCCTCGACGTTGGTCGGGATGCCGCCCATCGCGTAGTGCGCGGTCGGCTGGATCGGGATCGGGTCCGTGTACGGCTCGATGCCGAGGTAGGTGCGCGCGAACTCGGTGATGTCCGGGAGCTTGGCGTCCAGCTGCTCCGGCGGCAGGTGGGTCAGGTCCAGGTAGACGTGGTCGCCCTCGGGACCGCAGCCGCGGCCCTCGCGGATCTCCGTGTAGATGGAGCGGGAGACGACGTCACGGGACGCGAGGTCCTTCATGACCGGCGCGTACTTCTCCATGAAGCGCTCGCCGTCCTTGTTGCGCAGGATGCCGCCCTCACCGCGGGCGCCCTCCGTCAGCAGGATGCCCATGCGCCAGATGCCGGTCGGGTGGAACTGGAAGAACTCCATGTCCTCCAGCGGCAGCCCGCGCCGGTAGACGGCCGCCTGGCCGTCGCCGGTCAGCGTGTGCGCGTTGGAGGTCACCTTGAAGAACTTGCCGCAGCCGCCGGAGGCGTAGATCACGGCCTTCGCCTGGAAGACGTGGATCTCGCCGGTCGCCAGCTCGTAGGCGACGACACCGGCGGACCGCTTGACGCCGTCGACCTCGGTGATCAGCTGGTCCAGGACGTAGAACTCGTTGAAGAACTCCACGCCCTCCTTGACGCAGTTCTGGTACAGCGTCTGGAGGATCATGTGGCCGGTGCGGTCCGCGGCGTAGCAGGACCGGCGGACCGGGGCCTCGCCGTGGTTGCGGGAGTGACCGCCGAAGCGGCGCTGGTCGATGGTGCCGTCCGGGGTCCGGTTGAACGGCAGGCCCATCTTCTCCAGGTCGAGGACGGCGTCGATGGCCTCCTTCGCCAGGATCTCGGCGGCGTCCTGGTCGACCAGGTAGTCACCGCCCTTGACCGTGTCGAAGGTGTGCCACTCCCAGTTGTCCTCCTCCACGTTGGCCAGCGCGGCGGCCATGCCGCCCTGCGCGGCGCCCGTGTGGGAGCGGGTGGGGTAGAGCTTGGTCAGGACCGCGGTGCGGCTGCGCTTCGTCGCCTCGATGGCGGCGCGCATGCCCGCGCCGCCGGCGCCGACGATGACGGTGTCGTACTTGTGGATCTTCATGTTTCTCGCAGCCCCGTGCCTAGCGGATGTTCGGGTCGAAGGTGAAGATCACCAGCGTGCCCAGCAGGATGGTGAACACCGTGGCGGTGTAGAGCAGCGCCTTCAGCCACAGGCGGCTGGCCGGGCGCTCCGCGTAGTCGTTGATGATCGTGCGCAGGCCGTTGGCGCCGTGCAGCATCGCGAGCCACAGCATCAGCAGGTCCCAGACCTGCCAGAACGGGGACGCCCAGCGGCCGGCCACGAAGGCGAAGCCGACCTTCGACACGCCGCCGTCCAGCACGAGCTGGATCAGCAGGTGGCCGATGACCAGGACGACCAGCACGATGCCGGACAGCCGCATGAACAGCCAGGCCGCCAGCTCGAAGTTGCCGCGGGTCGACCGCGGGGACTTCTTGGTGCGCTTGCGCGGGGCCTCGATCAGCGGAGCCGGGGTGTCGACGGTGTAGACCGGGGCGCCCTCGACGGGGCCGACTCCGGACGCGGGGGTTTCAGTCGTGGACATGGGCGTCAGCTCCCAAACAGGACACGGTAGGCGTGGCCGAGAACCGGATAGATCGCCCCTGCCATCAGGACGATCCAGACGCCCATCACGGTCCAGAACATCTGCTTCTGGTAGCGCGGACCCTTCGACCAGAAGTCGACGGCGATGACGCGCAGGCCGTTGAGCGCGTGGAAGAGGATGGCGGCGACGAGGCCGTACTCCAGCAGCGCGACGATCGGCGTCTTGTACGTGGCTACGACTTTGTCGTACGCCTCGGGGGAGACACGCACGAGAGCGGTGTCCAGCACATGAACGAACAGGAAGAAGAAGATGAGGACGCCGGTGACTCGGTGAGCCACCCAGGACCACATTCCTTCCCGGCCGCGGTACAGCGTTCCAGCCGGCACGGAAGAACCCTCCGGGAGCGGGGACTAGGGCCGCGCCGGCTTCACTGTCGGTCGGGCCCGGCCGGGTACGGTCCACCGGCCCTCTGCATGGTATCCAGGTGCCGCCGTGGTGCTTACGGGGGGCCTACCGGTGTGATCAAAGTGGCACGCGGTTGGGCTAGCGGCTGCGGCTGCCGGGGTGGATCCGCAGGTCATTTGCCCGGTGTGGGGGCGTTTGGGCTGGTCAAGCCCGCGTGGGGGTAGCCACAAATCGAACAGGGCCCCGCGCCGCTGAGCAGGGCCAGCAGCCGTCCCCGGGCCAGACGCCGCAGCTCCTCGGCCGCCGTCACCCGTTCCTCCTCCGGATCGTTTGCCAATCGTGACCGGATCGCTTCGAGGATGTGGTCGATGACCTCGTCCCCGGGGAGGTCGCCCAGGTAGACGACGAACGCGTGGCCGAAGCGCGCCTCGTAGGCGGCGTGCGCCGCGCCCAGCGCCATGTGGGCCGCCGAGTAGGTGTCCTCGGGTAGTTCCGGGAGGCTCTCGCCGGCCAGGGCCTCGGCCAGGTCGGCGGGGGCGAGGTCGTACGCCGCCTCGTCCGCGGCGGCCAGCAGGGCGTCCAGGTCGGGGTAGGGACGGTGGTCGGCGATCCGGTCGGACCAGCGCACGCTGTGCAGGCAGTGCAGCAGGAGGGTGCGGGCCTCGTCGGCGCGGGCCGTGTTGAAGGCGTCGAGGGGCGTGGGGAGGTACGGCAGACGATGGGCGGGCAGCGTGGGTCCTCGCGTCACAGGTGGCGTGGCAGGGGATGCTGTGAAAGGTGTGTCGTCAGGTTATCGAGAGTGGTCACACTGTGTGCGAGCGATACCTGAATTTCACCCGAACGGAAGAGTTTGAGGCCGCCTGAGTGACCGGTGGTCCGCTGACCGGTCGTACGTTGGCAGGGTGACCCAGCACAGGCACAGGCGCCGGGGCTCGGCGCGACAGGTGATACGCAAGCGGGCGGTGCTGGCCGCCGCGGTCGTCGGGACGGTCGCGCTCGGCACCGGCGTCGGCGTGTGGGCCTCGGCGGACGGGGGCGGCGGCGGACCCGCGGGCCACGCGCGGCAGACGTCGCCCGGCCGGGTGGCCGGCACCGGCGCCGATCCCGGCCGGCCGGCGACCGCCTCGGCCAGCCCCCGGCCCAGCCCGAGCCGGTCCTACCCGCTCTCGCAGGCGCCCCGCACGATACCCGCGGTCCGCTCCCACACCCCGGCGCGCGGCCCCGGCTGGCGGCCGCGGCCCGGCGGGCGGGTGCTGGTGAGCGACCCCGCCCTGGCCGACGAGGGGCGGCTGACGGCCGGAGAGCTGGGGCTCGCCTACGGGGGGCAGAAGAACGACGTCCGGGCGGGCGACGTACGGCTCGCGCTCGGCGGGGGCGGCGACCGGGAGTCGTACACCATGACCGTCCGGGACGGGCGGGTCGACATCACCGGACCCGGCGAGGCGGGCGTCTTCTACGGCACCCGCACCCTGAAGCAGGAGGTCCACGGCGGCGGTACGGCCCCCGAGGGCGTCGTACGCGACCAGCCGGCCAAGCCGGTGCGCGGCTTCATGCTGGACATCGCGCGCAAGCCGTACTCCGAGGCCTGGATCGAGGACCGGATACGCGAGCTGGGGGACCTGAAGTACAACGAGCTGGGGCTGCACTTCTCCGACGACCAGGCCTTCCGGATCCAGTCCGACACCCACCCGGAGATCGTCTCCCCGGACCACCTGACCAAGGCACAGGTCAAGCGGATCGTGACGCTGGCGGACAGCCGGCACATCACCGTCGTGCCGGAGATCGACTCACCGGGGCACCTGGGGGCCGTCCTCGCCGCCCACCCGGACCTGCAGCTGCGCAACGTGAACGGGGTGGCGACCCGGGGCGCGATCGACATCTCCAAGGAGGCCTCCGCGCGGCTCGTCGACGACCTGCTGAACGAGTACGCCGGACTCTTCACCGGCGACCGGTGGCACCTGGGCGGCGACGAGTACCAGGCGCTCACCGTCCGGGATCCGCAGGCCTCCTACCCGCAGCTGGCGGCCGCCGCCCGGCAGAAGTACGGCGCCGGCGGGACCGTCGCCGACCTCGCCACCGGCTGGCTCGACGCCCGCGCGGACACCGTGCGCGCCCACCACCGCACGATGCGGGCCTGGAACGACGGCTTCTTCCGCGGCACCTCCGTGCGGCCCGCGGGCGACCTCCAGGTCGCCTACTGGACCGGCAAGGAGATCGGCGCCCGGCCGCCGGCGGAGTACCTGGCCGCCGGCCGCAAGGTGCTCAACTACAACGACGAGTACCTCTACTACGTGCTCGGCCAGCCCCAGACCTTCGTCTACCCGACCGGACAGCGCATCTACGAGCAGTGGACCCCGCGCGTGCTGCGCGGCACGACCGCCGTCCCGGCGCGCTACGACGGGCAGATACTCGGCGGCTCCTTCGCGGTCTGGTCCGACCGGCCGGGCGCCCAGACGGAGGGTCAGGTCGCCGCGGGCATCCGGATGCCGCTGCGGGCCACCGTGCAGAAGCTGTGGGACGCGCGCACACCGGCGCTCTCCTGGACCGACTTCCGGAGGCTGGCGGACCGGCTGGGCTGAGAACCGAGTGGACGTACGACGGCGTCCGACCGTATGTTCCGGTGTCCGCACGCGCCTTCGCCTGCGCGTCGGCATCAGGACAGGCGCCGGTTCGGGGAGAACCGGGCGCCGTCTCGGATCTCGTCTTCCCGGGGGACCCCTCATGACCACACCCATGCCCGCGCCCATGCCCGCACCGCCGCACGCCGTCCCGCCCGGCGGCGCCTGGCTGCGCTCGCCGGCCGCGCTCGGCCGCGCCACCGTCGTGCTGCTCGGCCTCGTCATCGTCACCGACCTGTTCGCCTGCTACGCGGACTGGCTGGAGATGGACGTCACCGGCGACCTCCGGGGCACCCTGGGCACGGACGTGCTCGACCGGGCCCACCACGCGGACCGGCTCTACGGTGTCGCCGGCATCGCGCAGGGGGTCGCGCTGGTGGCCACGGCCGCCGTCTACCTGTGCTGGCTGTGGCGGATCCGGGTGAACGCGGAGGTGTTCGACGCCTCCCGGCACCGCATGAAGCGCGGCTGGACCATCGGCGCCTGGTTCTGCCCGGTGGTGAACCTGTGGTTCCCGCGCCGGATCGTCGCCGACAGCTGGGACGCCAGCGCCCCGTGGGGCTCGCGGTCCGGGCACACGCCGGTCAACGCCTGGTGGACGCTGTGGCTCGTCGGCATCGTCGTGGGCCGGTTCGCGGACACCAGCAACCGGCACGCCGAGACCGCGGACGAGCTGAAGGAGGCCGCCAGGGCGATGCTGTTCTCCGACGACCTCGACATCGCGGCCGCGGTCCTCGCCATCGTGGTGGTGCTGCAGCTGACCCGGATGCAGGAGCGCAAGGTCCTCTCCGGTGAGCTTCCGGCCCCCGCATTTGGCTGAAAACCCATGGCTGTGACACTCCCGGTCCGTCGCACGCAGTAAGGGGAAGTGCGGGCTCCGTACCGGTCGGTGCCCTGGCGAGGGAGGGCAGTCATGAGCCTGGTGGACCTGATCGCACAGGCCGACGAACGCGGACTGGCCGCCAGCGGACTGGCTTGTTTGGATCGGTGTCTGCCGTTGCTCGGCGGTGATGACGAGCTGCTGCGCCCGCTGTGGGCGCGCCTCGCCGACGGCTCCGACTGGGCCGGGGAGCTGACCGGGGCCCGCGCGGCGCTCGGCCCCGCGGAACCCTCCGACGAGGCCGCGCGGCTCGCCCTCCGGATGCTCCGCTCGGCCCCGGCCGAGCGCACCGCCGACGCCGTCCGGCCCTGGGCCGACGCCTGCTCGGTCGCCTCGCTGCGCATCCACCGGCTGCTCGACCCCGCCACGCCCGCCACGGACGACGGCGACGCCGGCCGCGCGGGCGACACGGCGGACCTGCCGCCGCTCGTCGCCGCCGAGCTGCGCCGCCAGGCCGCGGTGCTCGAACTCCTCGCCGGGCACGGCGCCCAGGGGCTGCGGCGGGCGCTGGAGGTGTCGGTCGAGGGCCGCCGGGTGCTGCGTGCCGTGGTCTCCCGCCGGGCGCGCAGCGCCGCCGAACCGGGGGTGTGACGGGGCCTGTGACCGTCGTGCGGCGGACCTGCGGCGGCCTTGCGACGGTTGCCGGAACGTTCGGGGAAACCCCCCGGAACCCGGTGACGGAACCGCGCCCCGGCTCGCTCTTCCCTATGTGACAGCCGATGTGACAGCTCAGGTGACGGCCCGGAACGGGACAGCACAGCAGCACACCAGGCCGCAGGCCGCGGCGAAACCCGTGCGGTGGGCGGCGGACGCGGTGGCGACCCTGCGCGAGGGCGCGCGGATCCGGCTCGACTACTCGGCGCAGAGCCTGTGGCGGGTGGACCGGATGATCGAGGAGATACGCCGCGAGGGACCGCCGTACGAGGCCGTGGAGAGCGTGCTGCGCGGCTTCGGCGCCTACGCCGGCGAGGTCATCGTCCGGCAGACCGGCGCCGAGTGGTGGGCGACCGGCGGCGAGCACTGGCTGCGCACCCCCGACGGCCGGCTCTGGGACCCCCTGGACGAGGCCCGCCGCTGCTACACCGGCCACGGCTCGCTGCGGCTGCTGTGCCGGGACGCGACCGCGAGCGCCGCCCGCCGCTGACCCGCGCGTGACACTCCCGCCGACCCGCCCGTGACTCTCCCGCCGACCCGCCTGTGACACTTCCGTCAGGGCCGACGCTGATGATCGTGGAGGGCGACAGACACGGCCGGAGCGTGTCGCACCGTGACGGAAGCGCCACGCAGTGGCCAGGAACTCGGCACGAACGAGGACGGTCTTGGGCCAGGGAGCGGAACCCCGCCGCCCGCAGCCGCGGGACGGGGAGCTGGGCGCGGCCGTCGCGCGGGCCCAGGACGGTGACGAGACCGCCTTCGCGGTGGCCTACCGGATCGTGCAGCCCGGCCTGCTGGGCTACCTGCGGGGTCTGGTCGGCGACGACGCGGAGGACGTCGCCTCCGACGCCTGGCTGGAGATAGCCCGCGACCTCGGCCGCTTCCGGGGCGACGGCGCCGGCTTCCGCGGCTGGACCGCGACCATCGCCCGGCACCGCGCACTGGACCACCTGCGCCGGCAACGGGTACGGCCCCGGGCGGCGCAGCTCGGACAGGACGCCCTGGAACTGCCCGGCCGGCACAGCACCCACGACCAGGCACTGGAGTCGCTGTCCACCGAACAGGCGCTGGACCTGGTGCGCCGGCTGCCCCGGGACCAGGCCGAGGCGGTGCTGCTACGGGTGGTCGTCGGCCTCGACGGACCGGCCGCCGCCCGCGTCCTCGGCAAACGCCCCGGCGCCGTCCGCACCGCCGCCTACCGGGGACTGCGCCGCCTGGCCCGCCAACTCGGCACCGACGGTGTGACGGATGCCGATCCGCCGACGCTGGGTGAGTCGAGGTGAACGGCGGCGGGCGCGGTACGTATGCAAGGGCGACCGGCACGCGCGCACGGGCGTCCGCCGTCACCCGCCTCCGCTCCCCGCGGGCCGGGGACGCGGGTGCCCGGTGCGGGGCCGGGCCGGTGTACGCGGTTCCGGGCGGACCGGAGGAGGACGGGAACGGGCATGGGTGAACGGCACAGCGGCGACGG
>NZ_BNBF01000002.1:113477-121496 GCF_014654935.1 Streptomyces capoamus | reverse complement strand
GCCGTCCGGCCGTCGGCGCGCGCACCCCGGCGGCGCCGTCGCCGCGCCCGAGCAGGCCTCCGCGGGCCTCCCCGGACTGGAGACACGGTTCGGCACCGCGCTGCGCGCCCGGGACGTCGACGCCGGAGCCGAGCGCGGCGCCGTCGCCGCGTTCCGGGCCGCGCGCGAGGCGGGCGCGCACGACGCCCGCACCCGCGCCCGGGACGACTGGCGGCCCGGACGCCCCCGCACCGCCCGCCGCTCGCTGCGGACCACCCTGTCGCTGGCGCTGGCGAGTCTCGCGCTGGGCGGGGTCGCCGTGGCGGCGATCGGTGCCGCGCGGTCGGGGCCGGACGACGGCGGCCGGCACGCCCCGCACCCCGCCCGCCCCGCGCCGAGCGCCCCCGCCGCCCCGACGGCGGACGCCACGGCCGGCGACGCGGTGACCGGGGCGCTGAACACCGGCTCCGCCGCGCCCTCCCGCGCCCCCGCGCGTCCCACGGCCGCCGGGGACACCTTGGCCCACTGCCGTGCCTACGCGAGGGTGGGCGAGCGCGGCGGCGCCCTGGAGGCGACTGCCTGGCGGCGGCTCGTCGCCGCGGCGGGCGGCCGCGACCGGGTCGCGGCCTACTGCGCCGCCCGGACCGCCCCCGCCCGGACCGCCCCCGCCCGGGCCGGGAACGCCGACACGACGGACCGCCCCCCAGCCTCCGACGGCAAGGGCAACGGCAGCGGGAACAGCACCGGCAGCGGCAACGGCAACGGGCACAGCACCGGCAGCGGCAAGGGCGGGAGCGGGGGCGGCGACCACGGGAAGCCGGCCGGCGGCACCCACTAAGGGCCGTCCGGCCATGCGCTTCGTCGCCCGAAGGCAACGGCCGGGGCCGCCACCCCCCACAGGAGAGGCCCCGGCCGTCGCGCGGGCGGGCCGCGCACGGCCCGTACCTTCCACAGCGCCGTGCGTGCGGTTTCTGTCACACCTGGCCGCCACCGGATCTCACCCTGCGCACATCCGAACCCGGTCACGAGTTAGTTGCATCTTCTACAGACGTGGACGTGCAGTGGTTTCACGCCGTAACGTGCCTTTCGCGCCGACCGAAGACAGGCGTAAAGGGAGTACGGTGCTGGGGGACGACGCGGAGCTGACCGCCGCGGTGCGTGCGGCACAGGACGGTGACGAGACCGCGTTCCGAACGGTGTACCGCGCGGTCCATCCCCGCCTGCTCGGGTACGTCCGCACACTGGTCGGAGATCCGGACGCGGAGGACGTCGCGTCCGAGGCCTGGCTGCAGATCGCCCGCGACCTCGACCGGTTCAGCGGTGACGCCGACCGGTTCCGCGGCTGGGCCGCCAGGATCGCCCGCAACCGCGCGCTGGACCACATACGCATGCGCGGCCGCCGCCCCGCCATCGGCGGCGACGAGACGGAGCTGACCGGCCGGGCCGCCGAGTCCGACACGGCCGGCGAGGCCATGGAGTCCCTGGCCACCGACAGCGCCCTCTCCCTGATCGCCCGGCTCCCGCAGGACCAGGCCGAGGCGGTCGTCCTGCGCGTGGTCGTCGGCCTCGACGCCAAGACCGCGGCCGAGACCCTCGGCAAACGCGCGGGTGCCGTCCGTACCGCCGCGCACCGCGGTCTGAAGCGGCTCGCGGAGCTGATCGGCGCCGATCCGGAATCGGCGGGCGGACTCGACGCGCTCCCGCCTCAGCGAGAACCGCGCCACCGCGCGGTGACGTCCGCGACTGTGACGCATACGCGTACGCGGACGCAGAAGGACATGTGATGGCCGACGAGCAGTACACGTGGCTGAACCGTGAGACGGCGGAACGCCTGCTGCGCGGCGAGTCGCTGGAAGCCGTCGACCCCGCCACCCGTGAACAGGCCGAACGTCTCTCCCGGACCCTCGGGGAGCTGTCCGCGGAGGCGGCCCCCGCATCCGGTGAGCTGCCCGGCGAGCAGTCCGCCCTGGCCGCGTTCCGCAAGGCCCGCGAGGCCGTCGAGGCGGAGCGCACGGCCGCCGCCCACGCCCCCGCCGCCGCCCGCACCCCGGCGCCCGGAGCCGACGCCGGCCTGGTCCGCATCGGTGCCGGGTCCCGTACCGGAATCCGCGCCCCGCGCCCGCGCTGGGGCCGCCCGGTGCGGCTGGCGCTGACCGCCGCGGCGGCGGTGGGCACGCTCGGCGGGGTCGCCATGGCCGCGGGCAGCGGGGTGCTGCCCACGCCGTTCGACAACGACCACCCCCGGCCCGCCACCTCCGTCTCGCCCGGCACCACTCCCGGACAGCCGCTCGTCCCCGGCTCCGGTTCGGCCACCCCGGGCCTCGGCACGGGCCTGCCGGAGGGCGGCCGGGACGGGCGCGGAGGCACCGGTGACGAGGCCGCCGGGACGGACGACGGCACCGGCCGCACCACCGTCCCCGGCTCGGGTGCCCCCACGGCGGGCGCCGGCTGGCCCGCCGCCGCCTCCGCCTGCCGCGTCCTGCGCGACGGCAAGGAGCTGGACACCGGCCGCAGGCGCGCCCTGGAGCACCTGGCGGGCGGCTCCGCCCGCCTGACAACGTTCTGCAGGGTCGTGCTCGGCGACTCCGCGTCCGGCACGGCGAACGGCGGCACGGCGACCGGCGGCAACGGCGGCTCCACCGGAAACGGCCAGGACAAGGAGCCGGGCGGCAAGGGCGACGGCAACGGCAACGGCAACGGCGACAAGGGCAAGGGCAAGGGCGACGACGGGGGCGCGGGCGGGAGCAAGGACGACCACGACCCCGTCGGCCCCGGCAAAGGCGGTGGCAAGGGCGGCGGCAACGGCGGCGGCCGGCACCGCGGTGACGTCGCCCCCGCTCCCTCCGCCTTCGCCCCGGCACACCCCGGTTCGCCGGGCAGCGGCCCCGCGACCTCGTCGCCGTCCCCGACGTACACCGCGCTCTGACCTGACGGCACCCCGTCTGACCTGCGCTTTTGAAGTCGTCGAAAAATTTCTGGCGCGAGGTGTGACGTTTCTGGAGCCCGCTACGCAGTACTGAGTGAGCCGACTGGTCATCGGCCGTCGCACTGAGCCGGGGTTCCCCCCGTACCCACGGCTCGTGCACCTGGCGCGGGCGGGGCACGTTCCCCCGGTCCCGCCCGCGCCCCGCATCCTCACCAGGAGACGACGACCTTGTCGCCCACCCGGACCTGAGCGAACAGTGCGGCGATCGCCGTCTCGTCCCGGACGTTGACGCATCCGTGCGAGCCGCCCGCGTACCCGCGCGCCGCGAAGTCGTACGAGTAGTGCACCGCCTGGCCGCCGCTGAAGAACATGGCGTACGGCATCGGTGCGTTGTAGAGGGTCGACACATGGTGCCGTGACTTCCAGTAGATGTGGAAGACACCCTCACGGGTCGGGGTGTACTGCGCGCCGAAGCGGACCGCCATCGTGGACAGGGTCCGCCCGTCCACCATCCAGCGCAGTGTCCGGCTGGTCTTGTCGATGCAGATCACCCGCCCGGTCAGACAGCGCGGGTCCGCCGCGGCGGCCGGCCGGCCGGCCGCCGGGTACAGCTCCCGCGCGCTCGGCGGACGCGTCATCGCCACCAGCCGCTGCCAGGTGACGGCGTCCGTCGCGCCGGTCCGCGGCAGCCCGCGCCTGCCCTGGAAGCCCCTGACCGCCCCTTCGGTCAGCCGGCCGTAGGACCCCGTCGGCCCGGCGGCCAGCCAGCCCACCTGGCGCAGCCGCGCCTGGAGTTCGCGCACGGCGGGCCCGCTGTCCCCGCGCGACCACAGCACCCGCGGCGCGGGGGCGGCAGGCCTTGCCGGCCCGGCACCGGCCACCGGCCGGCCGGGGCCGGGATCCCGGCCGGCCGCCACCGGGGCCTGCGCCGGCAGGCCGCGTTTGGCGTCGGCGTCCATGGGCTGCACCGTGCACCCGCAGAGCGCGGCGAGCACGGCGGCCGAGGCGAGCAGGAGGGCAGGTCTCCCCGGGATCGTCATGCCCGGATGCTTCCCCGCGTGACCCGCGCCGAACTACGGGGCATGGTGAGGAGTACCCGTGCACCGGTCCTATCGCGGAGGCAGCCATGGCACAGGAGTCGGCCCGCCGGTCGGAGTCGGGCCTGCCGGTCGAACCGGTGTACGGCCCGGGCGATCTGGCCGGCTGGGACCCGGAGCGCAAGCTGGGCCGGCCCGGCGCGTACCCGTTCACCCGCGGGGTCTACCCGACCATGTACACCGGCCGCCCCTGGACCATGCGCCAGTACGCCGGCTTCGGCACGGCGGCGGAGTCCAACGCCCGCTACCGGCAGCTGATCGCCCACGGCACCACCGGCCTGTCCGTCGCCTTCGACCTGCCCACCCAGATGGGCCACGACTCCGACGCGCCCCTCGCGCACGGCGAGGTGGGCAAGGTCGGCGTGGCCGTCGACTCGATCGAGGACATGCGGCTGCTGTTCGACGGCATCCCGCTGGACCAGGTCTCGACGTCGATGACGATCAACGCGCCCGCCGCACTGCTCCTGCTGCTCTACCAGCTGGTGGCCGAGGAACAGGGCGTGGCCGCCCACCGGCTGACGGGCACGATCCAGAACGACGTGCTGAAGGAGTACATCGCGCGCGGCACGTACATCTTCCCGCCGAAGCCCTCCCTGCGGCTGACCGCGGACATCTTCCGGTACTGCACCGCCGGGATCCCGAGGTGGAACACCATCTCGATCTCCGGCTACCACATGGCCGAGGCGGGCGCCTCCCCCGTGCAGGAGATCGCGTTCACCCTGGCCGACGGCATCGAGTACGTCCGGACGGCGCTCGCGGCCGGCATGGACGTGGACGACTTCGCCCCGCGGCTGTCCTTCTTCTTCGTCGCCCGTACGACGCTGCTGGAGGAGGTCGCCAAGTTCCGTGCGGCGCGCCGGATCTGGGCGCGGGTGATGAGGGAGGAGTTCAGCGCGAGGAACCCCAGGTCGCTGATGCTGCGCTTCCACACCCAGACGGCGGGTGTGCAACTGACGGCGCAGCAGCCGGAGGTCAACCTCGTCCGGGTCGCCGTGCAGGCCCTGGCCGCGGTGTTCGGCGGCACGCAGTCCCTGCACACCAACTCCTACGACGAGGCGATCGCGCTGCCGACGGACCGGAGCGCGCGGCTGGCGCTGCGGACGCAGCAGGTGCTGGCCCACGAGACGGACGTGCCGGCGACGGTGGACCCCTTCGCCGGCTCCTACGCGGTGGAGCGGATGACGGACGAGGTGGAGGAGGCCGCCGTCGGCCTGATGCGGCGGGTGGCGGACCTGGGCGGGGCGGTGGCGGCGATCGAGCAGGGCTTCCAGAAGGCCGAGATCGAACGGAACGCCTACCGCATCGCGCAGGAGACGGACTCAGGTCAGCGGGTGGTGGTCGGGGTCAACCGCTTCCGGCTGGACGAGGAGGAGCCGTACCAGCCGCTGCGCGTGGACCCCGCCATCGAGGCCCGTCAGGCCGAACGCCTCGCCCGGTTGCGGGCCGAGCGCGACCGGGGTGCGGTGACCGCGGCGCTGGACGCCCTGCGCCGGGCGGCGGAGGGGGAGGACAACACGCTGTACCCGATGAAGGAGGCGCTGCGGGCACGGGCGACGGTGGGGGAGGTGTGCGGGGCGCTGCGCGAGGTCTGGGGCAGCCACGTGCCGGCGGACACGTTCTGAACGACGGTCCCGGACGGGGAGGGACGGTTGTCGTACCCCCGTGCGACACTCCATGGCATGTTCGGTGTCATCGATCTCCCCACCTATCTGGCGGGCCTGGTCCTGATCGTCCTGCTTCCCGGTCCCAACTCGCTGTACGTCCTCTCCGTGGCCGCCCGCCGCGGTGTGCGTGCCGGGTACACCGCCGCCGCCGGGGTCTGGTGCGGGGACACCGTGCTGATGACGCTGTCCGCCGCCGGAGTGGCCTCCCTGCTCCAGGGCAACGCGCTGCTGTTCGGCATCGTGAAGTACGCCGGGGCCGGCTATCTGAGCTGGCTGGCGATCGGCATGCTGCGGGCGGCGTGGCAGACGTGGCGGACCCGGCGGGAGCCCGACCTCCGGCAGGCCGCGCCCGCCCAGGCCGGTGACGAGCGGCCCTTCCGCCGCGCGCTCGTCGTCAGCCTCTTCAACCCGAAGGCGATCCTGTTCTTCGTCGCCTTCTTCGTGCAGTTCGTCGACCCCCAGTACGCCTATCCGGCCCTCTCCTTCGTCGTCCTCGGCGCGTTCGCCCAGTTCGCCAGCTTCCTCTACCTCAGCGCGCTGATATTCGGCGGCACCCGCCTGGCCGCCGCGTTCCGGCGCCGCAAGCGGCTGTCGGCCACGGCCACCACGGCCGCGGGGGCGCTGTTCCTGGGGTTCGCGGTGAAGCTGTCGCTCGCCGCCGCCTAGGCGGCCGTGCGCGCTCCCGTCCGTTCCGCGTACTCCCGCAGGCCCTCCGTCGTCCCGCCCGCCCAGCCCACGTAGCCGTCCGGGCGGACCAGGAAGACGCCCTCGCCGTACGACGCGGGGGCCGCGGGGAGCGAGCGCAGCCCCGGCACCGTGGCACCCAGCAGCGTCCAGTGCGGCCCGCGGAACGCGTCGAAGAGCCGGACGCCCGCCACGGTGCCGTCCGGCGCCCGGTCACCCGCGCGCAGCCCCCCGGCCCCGCCCCGCGTGTCCACGCTGAGGGACGACTCCCGGTAGCCGAGGCCGAGCTGCACCGTCGCCCGGCCCCGCCGCACCTCTCCCCGGTGCACGCCCGTCGTCAGGTCGAGCATGGCGGCGGCGTTCGCCCGGCGCTCCTCCTCGTAGGTGTCCAGGAGTGTCTCGGGAGCCGCGCCCCGGAGTACCGCGTCCAGTTTCCAGCCCAGGTTGTAGGCGTCCTGCACGCTGGTGTTCAGGCCCTGGCCGCCCGCCGGGGAGTGGACGTGGGCCGCGTCCCCGGCGAGGAGGACCCGGCCGGCCCGGAACCGGTCCGCCAAGGCGGCGCGCGGGCGGAAGCCGGAGGCCCAGCGCAGTTCCGTGACGGCCGGGGCGTCGAGGTGCGTGTACGCGGCGACCAGGGCGCGGACGCCGTCCAGGGACAGGTCGGACGGGGCGGTCGCGGGCAGCCGGGCCTGCAGCTGGAAGTCGTCGGTGCCGGCGAGCGGGCACAGGGCGAGGCCGGTGCCGTCGGGCCCGGGGAACGTGTGCCAGTGGTCTCGGTCCAGCCCCTTGAGCCGTACGTCCGCCACCAGGAAGGGTGCCGGGTCGACCGTCTCGCCGGTCATGCCGACGCCCAGCGCGCGCCGGACCGCCGAGCGTCCGCCGTCGGCCGCGACCGCGTACGCCGCGCGCAGGGCCGTACCGTCCGCGAAGTCCACCCGCACGCCCCGGGAGTCCTGCGCCAGGCCCGTCACCTCGCGGCCGAAGGCGACCCGTCCGCCCAGCTCGGTCAGCCGCGCGTACAGCACCTCCTGGGTCCGCCACTGCGCGACCATCAGCGGTTCGGTGTACGGCGTGCCCTCGTCGGCCGGGACGTCCTCGAACATCGGCCGGGTGCCGAGCGGTTCGCCGTCCTGCCACAGCAGCCGGGGCGGGTAGGGGCCGCCGGCCGCGCGGACGGCGTCCAGGACGCCGAGGTCGGCGAAGACCTCCTGGGTGCGGGGCTGGACGCCCTTGCCGCGCGAGCCGGGGAACAGCGTCTCCTCCCGCTCCACGATCAGGGCCTGCACCCCGCGGCGCGCCAGGTCGACGCCCAGCGTCAGGCCGGCCGGCCCCGCACCCACGATCACGACGTCCATCACCCATCTCCTTAACACCGTTAAGTCCCGTCGCCGACGAGCGTGCCCTTAACGCTGTTAAGCTGTCAAGCGTGAGTTCCGAGAAGCGCGCGCCCCTGGATCGCGCACGAGTCGCCGACACCGCGCTGCGGCTGCTGAACGAGGTCGGTCTGGACGGGCTGACCCTGCGCGCCATCGCCCGCGAGCTGGACGTCAAGGCACCCGCCCTGTACTGGCACTTCAAGGACAAGCAGGCGCTGCTCGACGAGATGGCGACACAGATGTACCGGCGGATGGCGGCCGGCACCACGCTCGACCCCGCCGACACCTGGCGG
>NZ_BNBF01000002.1:104483-113444 GCF_014654935.1 Streptomyces capoamus | reverse complement strand
GAGCGGCTGCTGAAGACCCACCGCGGGCTGCGGGGCGCGCTGCTCGGCTACCGAGACGGCGCCAAGGTGTTCAGCGGCTCACGCTTCACCGGCACCGACCACGCCCGCGAGCTGGAGGCGAACCTGCGGGTGCTCACCGGCGCCGGCCTCGGCCTCGCGCAGGCCGTCGACGCGGGCCGCACGGCGTACGCGTACACCATCGGCTTCGTCACCGAGGAACAGGGCGTACGGCCCCTGCCGGGGGAGCGCCGGGAGGGGTACGACGTCGAGGAACGCGCCCGGCGCCTGGCCGGTTTCCCGCTCGCCGCCGAGGCCGGGAAGCTGCTCTTCGACGACTACGACCGGCAGTTCGAGGAGGGACTGGCCCTGGTCGTCGCCGGCATCGGGGCGCGGTACGGGATCGGCTGAGGGGCGCCCGGCCCGGGCCCGGCGCCCCCCGCGTCACGGCTGAGCCGCTCGTCCGGCGGTGTCAGCGGCGCACCGCGTTGCGCAGGCTGCGCGCCTTGCGGGCGACCCGGCGGACCGTCGCGTTGCGCGGGATGAACGCCAGCTGGGCGGGCACCCCGCCGGGCAGCGCCAGCGCGGACAGGCGCCGGCGCTTGAAGTAGCGCAGGGTGCGCTGGTCCAGGTGGCGGGCGAGCCAGGTCTCGGCCTGCGGGCGCAGCCCCGGGTAAATCCTCGGCTGCATCGCGAAGCCCACCGCACGGACCAGCGCGCCGAGCGCCTCGGTGTCCATGCCCGGCCGTTGCTCGGCCACGGCCCGCCGGTCGGTCAGGTCGGGCAGCAACGCGTCGACGATCGTCACCGGGATCCGGTTGCTGTTCTCGTACGGCGCCAGCCGCTCCAGCAGCAGTTCGGTACCCACCCGGGCGACCGGGAGGCCGTACAGGGCGGACGCGGTCAGCAGGGCGGTGGAGAAGCAGCCGACGACCAGCGCGGGACGCATCCGCTGGTACAGCACCTCCGCGAGCACCGGGGTGTCCAGCACGGTCAGCCCGACCCCGAGCCGGTCGGCCGCCTGCTCCAGGGAGCGGGTGAACCGGGCCGGCGCGGACGGGTGCGGTTTGAACACCACCGTGGTGTGACCGAGGGCGGCCGCACCCTCCAGCATCCGGACGTGCAGTTGCTCCTCCTGCTCGGGGGTGAGGATGTCCAGCGCGGACAGGTACTGGCCGAGCAGCAGCGCGGGCTCCTGGAGTTCCGGCACCCCGTCGCCCGCCGGTGCCAGCTCGGCGAGGACCTTGGTGAAGGCGGGCGTCGGGACCAGTTCGCCGGGCACCCCGAACTCGGTGAGCAGCAGCGGCCGCAGACCCGGCACCAGGTCCAGGTGCAGCACCCGGTCGACCCGGGTGCCGACCAGCGGATCGAGCTTGCTGCGGGTGGGGCCGTAGCTCATCAGGCCGTCGGCGTAGACGGTGACCGGTGCGCCGGTGAAAATCTGCGCGAGCGCCAGCGACGGGTTCACCTGGATCGACTCGACGGCCAGCTCGACGTCGTCGGCGCCGAGCCGCCACTCGTGCCGCAGGTACCTTTCCCACAGCGGCAGGTCGTCGCCGCGGGGCGACCAGCCGCCCGGGTGGAACGGGAAGATCGCCTCGTTGTACGACAGCACGTCGTCGAACCGGTCCCGCAACCGCTCGAAACCCGGCATGGCGTCCAGCGCCGGCGAGGTCTCGGGGGTGGCCGCGTTGTTGCAGACCAGCAGGATCCGCCGGTCGGCCGGGCGGAAGCAGCCGGAGTCCAGGGCGGCGGCGAGCGTGGCCGTGCCGTACAGCGTCGACGCCTGGAAGATCTGGGTGGTCACGCGGCGGCCCCCGTGGTGGCGGGACGGCGGCGCAGCCGGCGCAGCCGGGTGGCGCGCTGGAGGTCCATGGAGTCCAGTGCCTCCTCCAGCACGTCCTGCGGCATGCGGCGCAGGGCCGCGGCGCTCAGGGACTTCAGTTGCTTCGCCACCGCCGGCTCGAACCTCTCGACGGAACCCAGGTGGTGGGCGATGATCGCGCAATAGGTGCGGACGGCCTTCGGCAGCAGGACGCCGGCCTCCCGGTCCGCCGCGGTCTCCGCGACGACCTGGTCGAACGCCCGGATGAAGTCCAGCTGCCGCACATCGCCGATCTGGGTGAGGGACGAGGCGACCCCGCGCCGGTAGAACACCCCGAGCAGGTTCACCGCGGCGAAGGACTCCGCCTCCCGGTGCAGCTTCCAGATCCACGGCCGGTCCTCGGCCGTGCGCAGCCCGTCGGTGAAGTGCAGCAGCCCCCGGTCCACCAGCCGCCGGTGGTACACGCCGGCCCACGCGTACGCGTAGTCCACCGAGGTGGACCGGTCGGCGGGCAGTATCGCCTCCCGCGGGTCCAGCACGGTGTTCCGCCGGCCCACCGGCACCCGGCGCACACTGCGCGACCGGGCGGTGCACTGCACATGGTCGGTGCGCAGGAAGTCGCAGCCCAGCTCCTCGATCGCGGCGAGCAGCCGGGGAAGGTAGCCGGGGGCGAGCCAGTCGTCGCCGTCCAGGAAGGTCAGGTACGTGCCGCGCGCCCGGTCGATACCGGTGTTGCGCGCGGTCGCCAGGCCCCCGTTCCGCTCGTGCCGGACCAGGACCGCACCCGGCAGCTCGCGTTCCGCACGCGTGAGAATCTCTGGCGTGCCGTCGCGGGAACAGTCGTCGACGAGAATGAATTCGAAGTCCTCACGCACGTTCGACTTCAGGCTCCTGAGGGTGTCGGGCGCGTATTGCTGCACGTTGTAGAACGGCACGATGACGGAGAGCTTGACCACGTCAAGGACGGTAGGACGTGGGCCCGGCATTCGTCTTGACGGCCTGTTGGATACCGGGTGAACGACGCATGGCGAAGCCGTGAACCAGGCTGTTCCGCACGCCGGTGACGGCCCGATTCCCCATTCGGTGATGTGCTGTTAACCGTTTGTTGCATTCCGGTTGGGCGGATCCTCGGAATGGCTTCCTAGCGTCATCGACGTGCCAGCAAGTGCAACGAATTCCCTGCGAGTTGCCGTCCTCGCCGACTCGGACACCCGGTGGAAGTGGGGCGCGCTCACCGCGCAGCGGCTCACCCCCCGGGCCGCCGGCGTCCGGCTCGACGGCTACCTGCTGCGGGGACGCGCCACCCCCACCGCCCGCCAGCTGCGGGAGGTCGGCGTCCGGGCGGACTCCCTGCGGGAGGTCACCGGCGTCGAGTTCCTGCGCGCGATGACCGAGGACCCCGACGGCCGGTACGACGTCCTCGTCCTCGCCCTCGTCGGCGGCGGTGTCCAGGCGATGCTGCACGGGCTGCGCGCCGCCTGGGGCCCCGGACCGCGCCCCGTGGTCGTCACCGGCTACGTCGGTGTCGTCTACGAGAAGCTCGCCGACGGGCTGCTGCTGCGGCACGGTGCGGACCTGGTCCTCGCCAACTCCCGCCACGACGCGGACCGGTTCCGGGCCGTGTACGAGGGGGTCGGCGCCGACGCCTCCGCGGTCACCGAGGTCGCGCTGCCCTTCCTCGGCGGTGCCCCCTACACCGGTGCACACGAGCCGTTCACGGTGGTGTTCGCCGCCCAGCCGTCGGTGCCCGACAACCGCCGGGACCGCGCCTACCTGCTGGGCCGGCTCGTCGAGCACGCCCGCAGGCACCCCGAGCGCGAAGTGCTGCTCAAACTGCGCTCCAAGCCCGGCGAGCACACCACCCACATCGAGGAACTGCCGTACCAGAAACTGGTCCAGGCCCAGGACCCGCCGGCCAACTTCCGCCTGGTGTACGGGCACATGGGCGAGGTCCTCGACCGCACCGACCTGCTGGTCACGGTCAGCTCCACCGCCGCCCTGGAAGCCCTGCACCGCCGTGTCCCCACCGCGGTCCTCACCGACCTCGGGGTGCGCGAGTCGCTCGGCAACCACCACTTCACCGGCTCCGGCTGTCTCGCCTCCTGGGACCAGCTCGACGCCGGGCACCGGCCGGTGCCGGACGAGGAGTGGCTGGCCCGGCAGGGCGTGGCGGCCGACGGGAGCTACGGCACCGCCTTCGACACCGCCCGCGAGCGCATCGCCGAGCTGCTGGACCGGCCGGGCGGCCTGCCGCCCCTCGACCCCTACTACACCTCCGAGACCGCGCCCGGCTACCTGCCCGGCATCCTCGCCCGCCACCACCTCGGCCCCGACGGCGCCCCGCTGCCCGGCGCACCCGCCGCCGACAGGGCGCCCGGCCCCGTCCGGCAGATCGTGCGCCGGGCCGCGCGCGGTGCCTACCGGCACGGCGTGCAGCGGGTCGCCCCCGTGATCCGGCGGATGGGCGAGCTGTGACCTCACTCCAAGGAGCAGATCCCATGTCCGACTCGCAAGCGGGCCCGGCCGCCCCGGTCCGCCGGGTGCTCGCGGTGATCCCCGCGCGCGGCGGCTCCAAGGGCGTGCCCGCGAAGAACCTCGCCCCCGTGGGCGGTGTCCCGCTGGTGGCCCGCGCGGTGCGCGAGTGCCGGGCGACCCGGCTGGTGACCGACGTCGTCGTCTCCACCGACGACCAGGCCATCGCCGCCGCCGCCCGGGAAGCCGGCGCCGAGGTCGTGCTGCGGCCCGCCGCCATCGCCGGGGACACCGCCACGTCCGAGGCCGCCGTCCTGCACGCCATGGACACCCACGAGACGCTGCACGGCGCCCGCGTCGACGTCGTCCTGCTCGTGCAGTGCACCAGCCCGTTCCTGCTCCGCGAGGACATAGACGGGGTCGTGTCGGCGGTGCTCGAAGACGGTGCGGACACCGCGCTCACGGTCGCACCCTTCCACGGTTTCGTCTGGCGGGAAGCGACCGGCGACCTCACCGCGGCCCACGGGGTCAACCATGACAAGTCCTATCGCCCGCGCCGCCAGGACCGGCCCCAGGACTTCCTGGAGACCGGCGCCGCCTACGCCATGGACGCGGCCGGGTTCCGCGAGCACCGCCACCGGTTCTTCGGCCGCACCGAGCTGGTGCGCACCGAGCCGGCCCGGGTGCTGGAGATCGACGACCCGCACGACCTGGCGCGGGCCCGGGCCCTCGCGCCCCTCTTCGACGCGGACCGCCCCGGTTCGCTGCCGACCGCGGACGACGTGGACGCGGTCGTCCTGGACTTCGACGGCACCCAGACCGACGACCGGGTGCTGATCGACTCCGACGGACGGGAGTTCGTCGCCGTGCACCGCGGCGACGGACTCGGCGTCGCGGCCCTCCGCAGGAGCGGCCTGAAGCTGCTGATCCTGTCCACGGAACAGAACCCGGTCGTCGCCGCCCGCGCACGGAAGCTACGGATCCCCGTGCTGCACGGCATCGACCGCAAGGACCTCGCGCTGAAGCAGTGGTGCGAGGAGCAGGGCATCGCGCCGGAGCGCGTGCTCTACGTCGGCAACGACGTCAACGACCTGCCGTGCTTCGCCCTCGTGGGCTGGCCCGTGGCGGTCGCGAGCGCCCACGACGTCGTACGCGGCGCCGCACGCGCGGTCACCACCGTCCCCGGCGGTGACGGCGCGATCCGAGAGATCGCCAGCTGGATCCTCGGCCCCTCTCTCGATTCCCTCCCCAAGTAAGGACACCCCCTGATGAGCACCGACTCCCGTCTGCGCACGTTCGGTTCCCGCGAGGTCGGCCCCGGCCGCCCGGTCTACATCTGCGGCGAGATCGGCATCAACCACAACGGTGAGCTGGAGAACGCCTTCAAGCTGATCGACGTGGCCGCCGAGGCCGGCTGTGACGCCGTCAAGTTCCAGAAGCGCACCCCGGAGATCTGCACCCCGCGCGACCAGTGGGACATCGAGCGCGACACTCCCTGGGGCCGCATGACGTACATCGACTACCGCCACCGGGTGGAGTTCGGCGAGGACGAGTACCGCCAGATCGACGCGTACTGCAAGGAGAAGGGGATCGCCTGGTTCGCCTCCCCGTGGGACACCGAGGCCGTCGCCTTCCTGGAGAAGTTCGACGTCCCCGCCCACAAGGTGGCGAGCGCCTCCCTGACCGACGACGAGCTGCTGCGCTCCCTGCGCGCCACGGGCCGTACGGTCATCCTCTCCACCGGCATGTCCACCCCGCGGCAGATCCGGCACGCGGTGGAGGTCCTGGGCAGCGACAACATCCTGATGTGCCACGCCACCTCGACGTACCCGGCGAAGGCCGACGAGCTGAACCTCCGCGTGATCAACACGCTGGAGAAGGAGTACCCGAACGTCCCGATCGGCTACTCCGGCCACGAGACGGGCCTGCAGACCACGCTGGCCGCGGTCGCGCTCGGCGCCACGTTCGTCGAGCGCCACATCACCCTCGACCGCGCCATGTGGGGCTCCGACCAGGCCGCGTCGGTGGAGCCGCAGGGCCTCACGCGCCTGGTCCGCGACATCCGCACCATCGAGGCCTCCCTCGGCGACGGCGTCAAGAAGGTCTACGACTCCGAGCTGGGCCCGATGAAGAAGCTGCGCCGTGTCGCCGGCGTCGTCGCCGAGGCGGAGATCGCCGCGGCGGCGGGCGAGCCGGTAGCGGTGTGAATCCAGGTCACTGACGACGGGACGGTCGTACGCCGATGAGCCCCCGCGCCGGCCAGGCCGGACACCCCGCCCGCACGCTCGCCTTCGTGGAGAGCCCGGTACAGCTGCTGAACGTACTGGAGTGGGCACACCTGCACGGCCTGCCCGACCACCCGCCGTCCCGCCCGGCCACCGGTGCCCCGGCCGGCGCGGGGCCGAACGGCACGGCCTCCGCATCCCCGCCGGCGGGCCCCGCGCCGGCCTTGCCCGAGGCCGGGCCCGTCCTGCCCGCACAGGCCGGCCCCGTGTCCGCGTGCGTGTCCGCCCCGCCCGCGCAGACCCGCGGGTCGACGGTCGGGGCGGCGGCGCGCGGTGCGGTGGCGGGCGGTGCCGTGGCGGGCGGGGCGGAGTTCACCGTCGTCGTGCTGGCCCCGACCGACCCCATGACCCGCGGCCAGCTGCGGCGCATGGCCGACCTGGCCCGGGACGAGGGGTACCGGGTGCGCTGGGAGGAGGCGCGGGGCGGTACCACCGCGCCCTTCCACACCATCGGCGGACTGGCCGGCCTGCTGCGCCGGGCCGGCCGGATCGTCATGGGCGACCCCTTCTCCCGCTACGTACAGCTGCTGCTGACCATCACCCGCGCCCGCGACCTGGTGGTCGTGGACGACGGCACGGCGACGATGGAGTTCGTCGCCCAGCTGGCCCGCGGCGAACGCCTGGTCCGCTGGCACCGCAAGGGCGGCCGGCCCGGCGCGCGGGACCTGCTGTTCGCACCGGTGTCCTCCTCCGCCCGCCGCCGGCTGACACCCAGCGGGGGCCGGCGGGTCGAGGTCTTCTCCTCCATGCCGGTGACGGAGACCCCGGAGGGCGTCACGGTCACCGCGAACGACTTCGCCTGGACCCGGGCCCGCTTCGGGCCGCCGCGCATCACCGACGGCGCGGACATGGTCGGCACCTCCCTGGTGGAGACGGGGGTCGTGGACGGCGAGCGCTACCTGGCGGCCGTCCGCGACCTGGCCAGGGCCCACGGCGTCACCCGCTACTTCGCCCACCGCCGCGAGAACACCGGGAAACTCCACCGCCTGGCGGTCGAGACCGGTCTGGAGATAGTCCGCCCGGACCTGCCCCTGGAGCTGATCGCCCGGCGCGGCCCCATCGGCCGTACCGTCCTCAGCTTCCCCTCCACGGTCGTCCACACCCTCCCGCTGGCCCTGGCCGGCACGGGTGTCCGGGTCGCGGTCTGCGACATCGACCCGGCCTGGCTCACGGCCACCGCCTCGCCCCGCGCCCAGGGCTTCCTGTCCGGGGTGACCGGCACCGCCCGCGACGTCCACCGGCTCACGGCGGTGGCCCCGGCCTGATCCGTGGGGAGGACACCCCCTAGATACCGTGCGCGGACGGGACGGTCTCGCAGCCGGCCGCGCACATCCAGAGCCGGAACGGCAGCCCGCGGTAGCGCACCTCGCCGAGCACCCGGCCGCTCGGTCCGAGGGGGAGACCGCAGACGGCGCAGTCGATGCCCATCTGCTGGCGGGGCCGGAGCCGGGCGACATCGGGCAGCAGCGGCGGCGCCGAGAGAAGGGTGTTCACGCGCCGCCCCCGGCCGTCCGGCCCCGAGTGGGCGGGCCGGCGGCTGCCCGGACCGGCGTACGGAAACTGCTCATCGATGGGGAACCTCCAGCTGTGCCGGGCGGAGCCGGACCCACGGACCAGCGGCGCCGACGGGAACGGTCAGGGACGGTCGCCGGGCCACCCGAAGCGACGCGGTTGCCCGGAGAGCCGGTCATGGTGCACCGGCCCCCCGGCCACCGCCTCCCCGGGGAAGTCCTCCCGGGGCTGGTCGCCGCTCGGGTACGGCGTGCCCTCCGGGGCCGCCACGATCTCCTCGGCGGCCGTCTTCTCGGCGGGCTGGGACCGGTGCCGCGGGAAGGTCCGCCGGGGCGGCCTGGTCAGGGTGACCTGACGCACCACCTGCTGGAAGCAGGCGAGGGAGGCGAGGCTCGGCAGGGCGGCGGCCACGGTGTCCACGATGTTCTTCGGTGCCTGCGCCACGCACAGCGCCATGGCGATGGCGGAGAACACCAGCAGGACGGACCAGGAGTGGAAGGCCCGGCGCTGGTGCAGCGCCGCCCGGAGGATGGACAGCGAGGCCACCAGCCAGGGGCCGAACACCAGGAGGGGCCACCAGGAGACCACGGTGCTCTCGGTCCGGGCCGCCGCGACGAAGCGCAGCGGGTCGTAGGCGATCAGGCCGCCGAAGATGCTCACGCCGGAGGCGATGACGGTCACGGCGGCGGCGATGAGGTAGCTGACGACGCGGATCCTGCCGGAGCGCTGCTTCTTGCGCTCCTTGCGGTGGCCCCGCGGAGCCGCCTTCACCGGGGGCAGTTCCGCCGTGAGTTCCACCAGGGCCTCGCGGGGCGTCATCGCCTCCGGAGGCAGGGGAGGTTCCTCGTTGCGCGCTCCCGGGAACCTCGT
>NZ_BNBF01000002.1:91435-104444 GCF_014654935.1 Streptomyces capoamus | reverse complement strand
CTGCTGCTCCATGCTGTCCCGCAGCATGTAGGCCAGCTCTTCCGCGGGGTCCCAGCCCGAGTCCGGGGGAACCAGCGGATAGGAGAAATCCGCGACGGGCGACCGGTGCCGCCCCCTGCCGTGGTGGTATTCGTCCACGTAGTCGGCGGGAAGATCCGGGTACGATCCCATTGTCTCGTGCATGGGCGATGTCATTCCGCCGGTGCGAGACGGAACCAGGTGTCCGCGCCCACCCAGCGTTGGGAGATATCGGTCTCCAGCGAGTTCATTCTGTCCATGAATTCCTGGAGGATCTCCTCGGTCGCCTCCAGTGAGACAGGGAGGCCACCCCTCATCAGAACTCCTCTGGCGCTGTGCGTTTCGGCGGGTGCCGGCAGATAGGTATAAGAACCCAGTCGCACGGGACCCCTCAGAGCCTTCGTCATGCTGCAACTAACGGCACCATGCGGCGATGGGTGTGCGGCAAACGAGTGAACAAAGTAGCCGGACAAACACCTTTTCCCGGTGTCGTTCGGCCCTATGCGCATCCTGTATGAGAAATGGAAAAGCAGGTGGTACGTGATGGCGGCGGGGTCCGAAAAAAAGTTTCTGCAGAGGTAGGGGCTGATCCTTCCTCGCCGGCAGCCCCTGGAGCGAATTCTTAGGATTTGCTGCTCTCGGAGCATCCCGGTGCGTCGCTCATGACCCGTACCTCACGCTGCAGCACTTCCACCATGCGCCGCCGGCGCCGCAATTCGAGGGTGTCGGTCTGCCGCATTCGACACTGATGAGGTCGTACGAAAATGGACCCCGCGGTGCACAGTGAGGTGCATGTGATCATCGTCCAGACGAGCATATTCCACATCTTTTTCTTCTCCTGCGTGACGTGCGGATGGGGTCGCAGGTTATCCATCCCGGGACGCGCCCTCCTAAATACGCGCGATACGGGATAATTCGTCACTCGAAGAGCGGACTAAAAGTAAATTCGGGGCGAGTGCCTCCTCAGCTTGATTTTTTGCCCGAGCCGTGGGGAGCATGGCTCGGCCGGCGGGGGTTGCCGGCGACGGGGAAACGGGGAGGGCCACAGCCATGGCGTGGGACGAGTGGGAGCAGTTGAAGGCGGACGCCGCGGCTCGCGGCTCCACGGGGATGCGGCTGAACCACGTGCCGCTGGAACCGGGCGGCGGCGGGGGCCGCGACCTGAAGTCGGA
This sequence comes from Streptomyces capoamus, assembly GCF_014654935.1. Classification (GTDB taxonomy): domain Bacteria; phylum Actinomycetota; class Actinomycetes; order Streptomycetales; family Streptomycetaceae; genus Streptomyces; species Streptomyces capoamus. The sequence goes on along the minus strand of NZ_BNBF01000002.1, from coordinate 103,254 downwards.
CAAGAAGGTCTGGACACAGGCCGGCGAGGACACCAAGGGACTGCAGGACGACGTCGGCAAGGCGCTGGGCAAGCTGGACGACGGGCAGTCCGGGCTCGGTGAGATGTCCGGCGTGCAGTCCGCGGCGGCGCAGCGGGAGCTGTACGAGTCCTGGAAGAAGTACGTCACGGGCGTCAAGGGCCGCTGCGGTGAGCTGGGCGGGCTGATGGAGCGTTCCGGGCACGACCTGGCGATGTCCGACGGCGAGGTGCAGGCGGAGCTGGAGAAGATCAAGGCCAAGTACCACGACACCGAGGCCGTCGGCGGCCAGGCGAAGGACCGGTGACGCCGTGGACATCGCGACGCTGAAGGCCTTCAAGCCCGCCGAGTTCGAGGAGGCGGCCGACGGCTACCGGGCCACGAGCGAGATGGCGAGCACGGTCAAGGACACCATCGAGAACCGGTTGGTCCCCAGCCTGCGCAACCAGCTCGACGGCAAGGCGATGCAGGCCGCCGTGGACGAGCTGAAGGAACTGGGCAAGGACTTCCACTACGTCCAGACCGAGTGCGCGCTGGCCAGTACCGCGCTGAACGCCTTCGCGTACGACATGGCCGCGGCCAAGCGGAAGCTGGAGGCGGCCCTGGAGGACGCCAAGGCGGCCGGGTGCACGGTCGGCGCCGACGGTTCGGTGTCCTTCCCCGCGGGTGGCGACAAGGTCGACGGCAAGGTGCCCGAGGGCGGCACGGTGTCCGCCTCGACCAGCTCGACGGACGCGACGGCCAACGCGATCGAGCAGCAGGCCATCCACCAGCACCCGAACCCGAACTTCGGCAAGGCGATCGGCTTCGCGAACCGGATCGGGGACGCGCTGCAGGAGGCCACGGAGGCGGACGCCAAGTGGGCGCCGAAGCTGCGGGCGCTGAAGGCCGACGACGACCTGAAGGTATCGGACCGGGACTGGGCGGACGTGAAGTCGGACCAGGACGGGGTGGGCGCGGCCGGCAGGAAGTACCTCGACTCGCTGCCCCACCCGCCCAAGGACGGCGCCCCGAAGGACAACGCGGCCTGGTGGAAGGGGCTCACCGACGAGCAGCAGGCGGCCTACGTCTCCCTGCGCCCCGACTCCGTCGGCGCCATGGACGGCCTCCCCGCCACCGTGCGCGACGAGGCCAACCGCATCGTCCTGGACGAGACCCACGGCAACGCGCAGCTCTCCTATGACGCCTGGCTGAACAAGCACCCCGAGCCCAAGCAGTACGAGCCGTACATCAGCCCGATCACCGGACTCGAGGTCAAGGGCGCGACGGTCGTGAGCCAGGAGTGGAAGGACTGGGACAAGGCCCGCAAGGAAGCCCGTGGTGGGCTCGACGGTATGGAGGCCATCCAGAAGCGCTTCGACCAGACGGGTTCGAACGGACTGCCCGAGGCCTATCTGCTCGGGTTCAACGCCGACGGAGACGGCCGCGCGATCATCGCCAATGGCAATCCGGACACGGCGGACCACCAAGCGGTCTACGTTCCGGGCACTACATCGGACCTGAACAGCATCGGCGGCAACATCGACCGTATGGTGAACGTGTGGCACGCGGCCAACGACGAGGCGGACGGGAAGTCCGTCTCCACGATCACCTGGCTCGGCTACGACGCACCGGACGACGTCTACAAGGACGCGCCCTTCGAGCACTACGCGTACGACGGTGCGCCGGCGTTCAACAAGTTCCTGGACGGCCTCGACGTGTCGCACTCCGGTGACGCCGGAACGCACCGCACGGTGATCGGTCACTCGTACGGGACCACCCTGGTCGGTGCCGCCGCCCAGACGGGCCACCTCAGCGCCGACGACGTGGTCTTTGCCGGCAGCCCCGGGGTGAAGGTGTCCCATGCCGACGAGATGGACGTACCGAAGGGGCACGTCTGGAACGAGGAGGCCGACGGAGACGTCGTTCCCGACCTCGGCCGCTGGGGTCACGGCGGGGATCGCTTCATCATCCCGAGCGACCAGGAATTCGGTGCCAACCAGATGACCACGGACACGGAGGGGCACAGCGGGTACTGGAACGTGAACTCCGACAGTCTGAAGAACCAGGCCCTCGTCGTCGTAGGGCACGGAGACGACGCGCGACTGAAGCCGCCGCCCGACTTCTGGGCGCACGTGAAGTAGGAGAGCCCCCGCACCGTGAAGATCAGCATGAGCGCACTAGTGCTCGCCGTACCCCTCGTACTCACCACCCTCACCGGATGCAGCATGAACGACGACACCTCTGCCACCGGCGCCGACGGCACCTCCGACAGTGGCTCGGACGGTGTCCGGTCCGCCGGTACGAGCACCTCGCGGGACGCCTCGGACGCGATGGAAAGGGTCTCCAGCGGGATCTACGACCTGATCGGGGTGAAGGGCAGGGCGTCCGACAGTCGCCCGGGGGTTCAGGCGTGCCCGGGCAAGGACCGGGACACCCACTTCCAGATCTTCCACCAGTGGAGCTTCTACCCGGCGTCGGCGAGTGATCTGGGCCCCGCGATGCAGCATCTCAAGGAGAAGTTGCCGCAGCACGGCTGGAAGATCGTCGAGTATGGCCCTGACACCAGCAGGAACAAGAACACCGTCATGATCGCCGACAACGACGCGAAGAAGGCCGGCGTGCACATCACCCAGATGGAGAAGAGGAACCCTCCCAAGCTGAGCCTGATGGTCGTCTCGGGCTGCTACCAGGTGCCCGAGGGCCAGAAGGTCGACCACTTCTGAATTCCAGGCGTATCCGCCCGGCCGGGTGCCGTCCCCCGGACGGCTCCCGGAGCGCGGTCGGCGTGGGGCGGTCCTCGCCCGCTGGGTAGGCACGGCGGGAAGCGGGAACCCGGGAGTCCGGTTCCTGGACATCGCGCGCGTGATCCGGCCGAGCCGTGGTATGCGTGGAGGAGGAAACAAGGGTCTTACCCATCAAAGTCCGCCACCATGCGTCCGCCGGTCAGATTTTCTTCCCCTAACGGGCTGAAGTTTTGTTGATCGAGGGGTAGTTGACCGCCGGGCGTCCTACCCTTCAGAGGGTGAAGCAATTGATGTCCCTAGAGTCCGAGTCCGGCCTCCCGGGGGATGTGCTCCCCGGCGTGCTGAGCGAATCCCTGCACGCCGAACTGGTCGCCTTCCGGCGCGACTTGCACATGCACCCGGAGCTGGGCAATCAGGAGTTCCGTACCACCGCCGCGATCAAGGAGCGGCTGGAGCAGGCCGGGCTCAAGCCCCGCGTGCTGAGCGCCGGAACGGGACTCGTCTGTGACATCGGGCTCGCGGAGGGTGAGCGCCCGTCGACACCGCTGCTCGCACTGCGCGCCGACATCGACGCCCTGCCCATCCCGGACACCAAGACCGACTGCCCGTACCGGTCGACCGTGCCGGACCGGGCCCATGCCTGCGGTCACGACATGCACACCACCGTCGTCCTCGGCACCGGCCTGGTCCTGGCCGACCTGCACGCCAAGGGCCTGCTGCCCCGCCCGGTGCGGCTGCTCTTCCAGGCCGCCGAGGAGGTGCTGCCCGGCGGCGCCCTGGACGCCATCGAGGACGGTGTGCTCCGCGACGTCGGCCGGATCCTGGCGGTGCACTGCGACCCCAGGGTGGAGGCCGGGAAGATCGGGCTGCGGCACGGGCCGATCACCAGCGCCTGCGACCGCCTGGACATCGCGCTCGACGGCCCCGGCGGGCACACCGCCCGCCCCCACCTGACCACCGACCTGGTCACCGCCGCCGCCCGGGTCGCCGTCGACGTCCCCGCGCTGATCGCCCGGCGGGTCGACACCCGTGCCGGTCTCGCCCTGACCTGGGGCCGGATCGAGACGGGCCACGCCCCCAACGTGATCCCGCAGCACGCCGAGCTGTCCGGAACCGTGCGGTGCCTGGACCTGGAGGCCTGGCGGGAGGCCCCCGACATCGTGCACGCGGCCATCGACGAGGTCGCCACCCTGCACCGGGCCAAGTCCGAGATCACCTACGTGCGCGGGGTGCCGCCGGTCGTCAACGACCGGGAGTCCACCGAGCTGCTGCGCCGGGCCATGGTCGCCCGGGGCGGCATGAAGTCCGTGGAGAGCACGGAGCAGAGCCTGGGCGGCGAGGACTTCTCCTGGTACCTGGAGCACGTGCCCGGCGCGATGGCCCGCCTCGGGGTGCGCCGGCCCGGCGAGCGGACCGTACGCGATCTCCACCAGGGTGATTTCGACGCGGACGAGCACGCGATCAAGGTCGGCGTGGAGATGTTCACCGCCGTGGCCTTCCTGGACGCCAACGGGGCCCGCGGCTGAGCCGGCGGCCCCCTCGGGGGCCGTTTCCCCGGCCGGCGCAACACGGAAGCAAGCCAATCGTTCACGGTGCGCAACATCGCCGTGAGAGGGGCGAGAGTCCGAGTTCAGACGCTGTTTGCCTCGAATCGATAACGGCTTCGCGAGAGGGTTTTTTGCGACATCTACGCGCGTTACGATGCCGCGAAGCCGACGCCGATGGGGGCGTCTCGGCCGGAGCACCGCAAGGTGCTCACATCAAGCGCCTACGTGGCGCTCAGGTCAGGTGAAGGAGCCTTCCCGTGCGCCGGGTAGCCAAGCTTTCCGCTGCGTGTATCGCGTCCGCAGCTCTCGCACTGACTGCCACTGCCTGTGGCAGCACCTCCTCCGACAAGGACTCCGGCTCTGCCCCCTCGGGCGGCGGCAAGGGTGTCAAGGTCGGTCTCGCCTTCGACGTCGGCGGCCGTGGCGACCGCTCGTTCAACGACTCCGCCGCGCGCGGTGCCGACCAGGCCAAGAAGGAGTTCGGCGGTGACATCAAGGAGCTGACCGCGAAGACCTCGGACACCGAGGCCGACCGCGAGCAGCGCCTGTCCGACCTGGCCGACGCGGGGTACAACCCCGTCATCGGTGTCGGCTACGCCTACGCCGCCTCCATGACCAAGGTCGCCGCGAAGTACCCGAAGACCACCTTCGGCATCGTCGACTCGGTCGTGAACGGCAGCAACGTCGACAGCATCACCTTCACCGAGGAGCAGGGCTCCTACCTGGCCGGTGTCGCCGCCGCCTCGAAGACCAAGTCGCACCACGTCGGCTTCATCGGTGGTGTCGACGTCCCGCTGATCAAGAAGTTCGAGGCGGGCTTCGTCCAGGGCGTCAAGGACACCGACAAGAAGATCAAGGTCGACACGCAGTACCTGTCGCACGGCTCGGACACCTCCGGCTTCGCCAGCCCCGACAAGGGCAAGGAAGCCGCGCAGGGCATGCTCGACAACGGCGCGGACGTCATCTACACGGCGGCCGGCTCCTCCGGCAACGGCGCGATCGAGGCCGTCGCGGGCAAGAAGGGCGCCTGGGCGATCGGCGTGGACTCGGACCAGTACAACATCCCGGGTCTGAGCAAGTACAAGAACGCGATCCTGACCTCGATGGTCAAGAACGTCGACGTCGGTGTCTACGACTTCGTCAAGTCGGTCCACGCCGGCAAGCCGCTGACCGGCACCAACACCTACTCCCTCGCCAAGGACGGCGTCTCGCTGTCCAAGAGCGGCGGCTTCATCGACGACATCCAGGCCAAGCTGGACGCCGCGAAGAAGAAGATCGTCGACGGCACGATCAAGGTCAAGACCACCCCGTGACCTGACGGGTCCCGCCGGACCCAGGCTCGGCGCGGGGGCACCCTCCGGAGCCCCCCGCCGAGCCATAACAATGTGTCAACTCTACGCGTGTAGCACGGAGTTGCCGCGCTAGCGTCGCCGACGCCTGCCCCCTCCCCGCAGCCCCTTTCCCCGAGGAGAGTGCGCCATCAACGCGTCCAGCCCTCCCGCTGCCGTCGAACTGCGCGGCATCACCAAGCGTTTCCCCGGCGTCGTCGCCAACCGCGACATCGACATCACGGTCCGCACGGGCACCGTCCACGCCCTGTGCGGCGAGAACGGCGCCGGCAAGTCCACCCTGATGAAGATCCTCTACGGCATGCAGCAGCCGGACGAGGGCACCATCACCGTCAGTGGCGAACAGGTCGTCTTCGCCAACCCCGGCGACGCCATCGCCCGCGGCATCGGCATGGTGCACCAGCACTTCATGCTCGCCGACAACCTCACCGTGCTGGAGAACGTCGTCCTCGGCGCGGAGAAGCTGCACGGCATCGGGGGCAAGGCGCGCACCAGGATCAAGGAGATCTCCGACGCCTACGGCCTGGGCGTGCGGCCCGACGCCCTGGTGGAGGAGCTCGGTGTCGCCGACCGCCAGCGCGTGGAGATCCTCAAGGTCCTCTACCGCGGCGCCAAGACCCTCATCCTGGACGAGCCCACCGCCGTCCTCGTGCCGCAGGAGGTCGACGCCCTCTTCGACAACCTGCGCGAACTCAAGGCCGAGGGCCTCACCGTCATCTTCATCTCGCACAAGCTGGGCGAGGTGCTCTCCGTCGCCGACGAGATCACCGTCATCCGGCGCGGCACCACCGTCGGCACCGTCGACCCGCGCGGCACCACCCCCAAGCAGCTCGCCGAGCTGATGGTCGGCAGCGAACTGCCCACCCCGGAGACCCAGGAGTCCACCGTCACGGACGTCCCGATGCTGGAGGTGGACGGCCTGCACCTGGCGCAGACCGACCTCGACGGCGTCGAGCGCATCATCCTGGACGAGATCTCCTTCACCATCCACAAGGGCGAGGTCCTCGGTATCGCCGGCGTGGAGGGCAACGGCCAGTCCGAGCTGGTCGAGGCCATCATGGGCATGCGGCACCCGGACGCCGGCGTCGTCACCCTCGACGGCACCGACATCTCCCACGCCCCGACCCGCGACCGCCGCGAGTCCGGCATCGGCTACATCCCCGAGGACCGCCACCGTCACGGCCTGCTGCTCGAAGCACCGCTGTGGGAGAACCGCATCCTCGGCCACGTCACCGAGAAGCCGAACTCGCGCGGCGGACTGCTCGACCCCAAGGCGGCCCGCGCCGACACCCAGCGGATCGTCGAGGCCTACGACGTCCGCACCCCCGGCATCGACGTCACCGCCGCCTCCCTGTCCGGCGGCAACCAGCAGAAGCTGATCGTCGGCCGCGAGATGAGCCACCAGCCCAAGCTGCTGATCGCCGCCCACCCGACCCGCGGTGTGGACGTCGGCGCGCAGGCGGCGATCTGGGACTACATCCGCGAGGCCCGCCGCGAGGGCCTGGCCGTGCTGCTGATCTCGGCCGACCTGGACGAGCTGATCGGGCTCTCCGACACCCTGCGGGTGATGTACCGCGGCCGCCTGGTCGCCGACGCCGACCCCGCCACGATCACCCCCGAGGAGCTGGGCTCCGCCATGACGGGTGCGGCCACCGGCCACCTGGAGCACACAGAGGACGACGCGCGATGAACAAGCTGACCTCACGGATCGACAAGGAGCGGCTGCTCCTCGGGATCGCCGCCCCGCTGCTGGCGGTCGTCGCCGCGCTCCTCGTCACCACCCTGGTGATCCTCGCGACCGGCAAGAACCCCGGTGACGCCTTCAGCGACATGGTGACCTACGGCTTCGCCAGCGACAGCCAGGTCTACATCCTGAACAAGGCGACGACGTACTACCTCGCGGGCGTCGCGGTGGCCATCGGCTTCCGCATGAACCTGTTCAACATCGGTGTCGACGGCCAGTACCGGCTCGCCGCGTTCATCGCCGCCGTCCTCGGCGGTGCGCTCACCGTGCCCGGCTGGATCGCCATCCCGCTGATCATCCTCTGCGCCATGGCGACCGGCGCCCTGTGGGCGTCCATCGCCGGCATCCTCAAGGTGACCCGGGGCGTCAGCGAGGTCATCTCGACCATCATGCTGAACTCGATCGCCACCGCGATCATCGCCTACCTGCTCCAGCCCGGGAAGCTCGGCCAGCTGGACCAGGCCGGCACCCTGGTGTCCACCAAGCCGCTGCCGTCGTCCTTGTACTTCTTCAGCTTCGACACCGGCGCGGCCGGTGAGCTGTGGGGCTTCATCGTCGTCGCGGTGATCGTCGGCATCGCGTACTGGTTCGTGCTCGGCCGCACCCGGTTCGGTTTCGACCTGCGCACCGTCGGCCAGTCCGAGAGCGCGGCCGCCGCCAGCGGTGTCTCGGTGAAGAAGATGGTCGCCACCAGCATGGTCATCTCCGGTGCGGTGGCCGGTCTGATCGGCATGCCGACCCTGCTGAACGACAGCCACCAGTTCAGCAACGACTTCCCGGCCGGCATCGGCTTCACCGGCATCGCCATCGCGCTGCTCGGCCGCAACCACCCGATCGGCATCGCGCTCGGCGCCCTGCTCTGGGGTTTCCTGGAGCGCACCACCAACCACCTGGAATTCCAGGGCTACGACAAGGAAATCCTCGGCGTCATCCAGGGCGTCATCGTGCTGTGCGTCGTCATCGCCTACGAGGTCGTACGCCGTTACGGGCTGAAGCGCCAGCAGCAGCGCGTGGGTGCCGAACTCGCCGCCCAGGCCGCCGCCCCGACGAAGAAGCAGGAGGTGGCGTGATGACTGCCACGATGACCGACGCGCCGCCGCCGGCGGCGCCCAAGGCGGCGGACGCGCCGCAGCGCTCGGGCCGGTCCCTCGGCCTGATCCTCATGATCGTCGCGGGCGCGCTGCTGCTCGTGGCCGCGGTCCGCGTCATCACCGGCGCGAACCAGCTCGACTCCGCCGGCCAGGTCGCCGCCGCGCTCGGCCTGGCCGTGCCGATCGGCCTCGCCGGACTCGCCGGCCTGTGGTCCGAGCGGGCCGGCGTGGTCAACATCGGCCTCGAAGGCATGATGATCCTCGGCACCTTCGGCGCCGGCTGGATCGGCTGGCAGTCCAGCCCCTGGCTCGGCCTGCTGTGCGGCATCGGCTTCGGCGTCGTCGGCGGCCTGGTGCACGCCGTCGCCACCGTCACCTTCGGCGTCGACCACATCGTCTCCGGTGTCGCCGTCAACCTGCTGGCGCTCGGCGCCACCCAGTACCTGGCCAAGCTGTTCTTCGCGGGCGGCAAGGCCGCGGAGGCGGGCGGCAACCCCAAGCAGTCCCCGCCCGCGGACACGCTGCCCGACGTCACCGTCCCCGGCCTGTCGGACGGCCTGGCCTCGATCGAGAAGCACCACTGGTTCCTGGTCTCCGACCTGGCCGGCATCATCGGCGGTCTGATCACCCACCTGTCCGTGGTGACCATCCTGGCCGTCGTGCTGTTCGTCGCCAGCTGGTGGCTGCTGTGGCGCACCCCGTTCGGGCTGCGGCTGCGCTCCTGCGGTGAGAACCCGGTCGCCGCGGAGTCCCTCGGCGTCAACGTCTACCGGTACAAGTACGCGGCCGTGGCGATCTCCGGCGGCCTCGCCGGTCTCGGCGGCGCGTTCCTCGCGCTGGTCACCTCGCACACCTACCTGGAGGGCCAGACCGGCGGCCGCGGCTACATCGGTCTCGCCGCGATGATCTTCGGCAACTGGCGCCCGGGCGGGCTGGCCATGGGCGCGGGCCTGTTCGGTTACTCCGACGCCCTCCAGCTGCGCAACGGCGGCGTCACCGTGCACGCCCTGCTGCTGCTCCTGGTCGTCCTGCTCGCGCTGCTGGCCGGCTGGAAGCTGTACAAGAAGGCCCTGGTCCAGGGCGCGGTCAGCGCCGTCATGGCCGCGCTGGTCCTGGTCTGGTACCTGCTCACCGACGAGGTCCCCAGCGACTTCGTGGGCGCCACCCCGTACGTCGTCACCCTGCTCGTGCTGTCGCTGTCCGCGCAGCGCCTGCGGATGCCCAAGGCGGACGGCATGCGGTACCGGAAGGGCCAGGGCAAGTGACGCCGGGAACGGAGTTCGACTGGGAGCCGCTGCGCGCCGAGGCACGCGAGGCCATGACCCACGCCTACGCCCCCTACTCGGGCTACCCGGTCGGCGCGGCCGCCCTCGTCGACGACGGCCGCACCGTCACCGGCTGCAACGTGGAGAACGCCTCCTACGGCATCGGCCTGTGCGCCGAGTGCGGCCTGGTCTCCCAGCTGCAGCGCACGGGCGGCGGCCGGCTGACGCACTTCACCTGCGTCGACGGCACCGGCGCCCTGCTGGTCCCGTGCGGCCGGTGCCGCCAGCTGCTCTACGAGTTCGGCGGCCCGGACCTGCTGCTGGACACCCCCGCGGGCGTCCTCCCGCTCTCCGAGATGCTGCCCCAGGCCTTCGGCCCGGACCATCTCACCAAGTAACGCCGTACGGCCCCCCTGCCCCGCTCGCAGGGGGGCCGCGCACTTCGCACCAACGGAAGGAAGCCCTCAGCCATGGCCATGGACGCCATCTCCGTCATCCGCACCAAGCGGGACCGCGGCGAGCTGACCGACGAGCAGATCGACTGGGTCATCGACGCGTACACCCGCGGCGAGGTCGCCGACGAGCAGATGTCCGCGCTCGCCATGGCGATCCTGCTGAACGGCATGAACCGCCGTGAGATCGCCCGCTGGACCGCGGCCATGATCGCCTCCGGCGAGCGCATGGACTTCTCCTCGCTGTCCCGCCCGACGGCCGACAAGCACTCCACGGGCGGCGTCGGCGACAAGATCACGCTGCCGCTGGCCCCGCTCGTCGCGGCCTGCGGCGCGGCCGTCCCGCAGCTCTCCGGCCGGGGCCTCGGCCACACCGGCGGCACCCTGGACAAGCTGGAGTCCGTCCCGGGCTGGCGCGCCCTGCTCTCCAACGAGGAGATGCTGCACGTCCTCGACACCACCGGCGCGGTGATCTGCGCTGCGGGCGACGGCCTGGCCCCCGCCGACAAGAAGCTGTACGCCCTGCGTGACGTCACCGGCACGGTCGAGGCGATCCCGCTGATCGCCTCCTCGATCATGTCGAAGAAGATCGCCGAGGGCACCGGCTCCCTGGTCCTGGACGTCAAGGTGGGCACCGGCGCCTTCATGAAGACCATCGAGGACGCCCGGGAGCTGGCCTCCACGATGGTGGGCCTCGGCACCGACCACGGCGTGAAGACGGTGGCGCTGCTCACCGACATGTCCACCCCGCTCGGCCTGACCGCCGGCAACGCCCTGGAGGTCCGCGAGTCGGTCGAGGTCCTGGCCGGCGGCGGCCCCGCGGACGTCGTGGAACTGACCGTCGCCCTGGCCCGCGAGATGCTCGACGCGGCCGGCGTCAAGGACGCCGACCCGGCGAAGGCCCTCGCCGACGGCTCGGCGATGGACGTCTGGCGGCGGATGATCGCCGCGCAGGGCGGCGACCCGGACGCCCCGCTGCCCACCGCGAAGGACCAGCACGTCGTCAAGGCCCCGTCCTCCGGCGTCCTGACCCGCCTGGACGCCTACGGCATCGGCGTCGGCGCCTGGCGCCTCGGCGCCGGCCGGGCCCGCAAGGAGGACCCGGTGCAGGCGGGCGCGGGCATCGAGCTGCACGCCAAGCCGGGCGACACGGTGACCGAGGGGCAGCCCCTGCTGACCCTGCACACCGACACCCCGGAGCGCTTCGACTACGCCCTCCAGGCGGTGGCGGGCTCCTACGACATCGCGGCCCCCGGCACGGACTTCACGGCCTCGCCGGTGGTGCTGGAACGTATCGCCTGACCTGCAGTTTCCTCATTCGGGTGAACGGGACCGGTGGACCTCCGCCGGTCCCGTTCGGCATGCTGGGATCGGTGACGCACCGATAGGAGACCGCCATGAGCGCACTCACCGTCAGCCATGACTCCGACCAGAACTGGGACGACCTCGTCCGGTACTGGGAGGAGATGGAATGGCCGGAGGGCAGCAAGGTGGAGATCATCGAGGGGATCATCACCGTGTCACCTGCTCCCGCGTCCCGCCACAACGTGATCGCGGAACGTATCCAGCGTCGCCTCTACTCCGTGATCCCCGAAGACTGGGGGATCTTCCAGACACTGGCCATCGC
>NZ_BNBF01000002.1:73616-91401 GCF_014654935.1 Streptomyces capoamus | reverse complement strand
CGTGCCGTCGCGGCTGGGCATGCTCATCCCGGATCTGCTGGTGGCTCCGGTGAGGGAATGCGCCGAGTCCGACTCGCACATCCCCGCCGCCCTCGCCGAACTCGTCGTCGAAGTGACCTCCAAGTCCAACGCCGGCCACGACCGCGTCAGCAAGCCCGCCGCCTACGCCACCGCGGGCATCCCGCTCTACCTCCTGGTCGACCGCTGGGCGCCCGGCGGACCGACCGTGACGCTCTACGGGGAGCCGAAGGGCGACGTCTACCGGGTCCTCAGGGCGGTCAAGTTCGGCGACCCCGTCGAGTTGCCGGAGCCGTTCGGCGTCACCATCGACACGAGCGAGTTCCCGGTCGACTGACCCGACGTCACCCCAGCACCGCCGCCACCCCCACCAGCACCGGTACGGACACCACCGTCGACAGGAGCACCGACTCGCGGGCCAGGGACTCGGCGACGCGGTAGCGGCTGGCGTAGGTGAAGAGGTTCTGGGCGCCGGGCAGGGCGGCGGTCACCACCGTGTCCAGCAGGGCGTGGCCGTGCAGGCCGAACACGCACCGGGCCAGCGCCCAGGCCACCAGCGGCTGGCCCAGCGACTTCAGTGCCACGGACAGCAGCACCAGCCGGCTGTCCCGCCCCCGGCCGGGGGCCGGGTTGCCGTGCAGGGACATGCCGAAGGCCAGCAGGGCCGCCGGGACGGACATGCCGGCGAGCGCGGTCAGCGGATTCAGCAGCGGACCGGGCAACTGCCAGCCCGCCGCCGACACCAGCACCCCCGACAGCGAGCCCACCGCTATCGGATTCCGCAGCGGGACCAGCAGGCGCCGTCCCACCGCGCCCTTCCCGCCGTCGCCCGACAGGTCCAGCACCGTGAGCGCGACCGGGGCGACCAGGACGACCTGGAAGAGCAGCACCGGCGCCACCAGGGACGCGTCGCCCAGGACGTACGCGGCGATCGGGATGCCGAGGTTGCCCGAGTTGACGTACCCCGAGCACAGCGCGCCGATCGTCGTACGGCCCACCCCCCACCGCCGTACCGTCCCGACCGCGACGAAGACCCCCGCGACCACCGCCGTACTGAGCGCCGTCACCAGCAGCCGGCTGGAGAAGAGCACCGACAGGTCGGCCCGCGCGAGCGTGGTGAACAGCAGCGCCGGTCCGGCCAGCGTGAACGCCAGCCGCGTCAGCACCTCACCGCCCTGCGCGCCGAGCGTCCCGCGCCGCCCGAGCACGTAACCCACCCCGATGACGACCGCGATCACCGCGAACCCGCTCAGCACCCCCGCCATGGCGCCCACCCTGCGAGCAGGCAGGGCCACGGGTCAATGTGATCTCCGGCGCCGCGACACGGCGTGCGCGGGCGCCCGCGATGAGTTCCGCCCGCCCCGCCGGTCTACCGCACGTGGATGCCGAGACCCCCGCCGTGCTGGTGCTGCCCGGGCCCGTTCGCCGGGACGAGGTGCCCGGGCTGTGTGCCCGGGTGCGGGCCCTGCTGGAGGGCGGTGCGGCCGGGGTCGTCGTGTGCGACGTGGGCGGGCTCGGGCCGCCGGGACTGGCGGTCGTGGACCTGCTGGCCCGGCTGGAGCTGACCGCCCGCCGGGCCGGCGGGCGGATCCGGCTGCGGGACGCCGACCCCGCGCTACACGCCCTGCTCGGCCTCGTCGGGCTCCGCTTCCAGGTGGAGGGGCAGGTCGAACAGCGGGAACCACCGCTGGGTGTCGAGGAAGCAGTGGAAACCGGTGATCCGGCCCTCTGAGATCTCCAGCACCTGTACCGCCCACGGGGTGAACCCGCCGTGCTCCGGGTCCGGCTTGTAGTGCGCGAACCCGGGCAGCCCGTTGGCCCGCACCGGCAGCAGCCGGGAGCCGGCGCAGGAGGCGCCGAGGGTGGTCATGAAGCCGGTGATGTCGGCGGTGCCGCGCAGCCACAGGTCGAACGGCGGCATGGTCATGACGGCGTCCTCGTGCAGCAGCGCCGTCAGCGCCGCCATGTCGTAGCCCTCGAAGGCCTTGACGTACCGCTCCAGCAGCTTCTGCTGCTCCTCGTCCAGCGGGTCGGACACCGCCCCCTCGGCGCCCGTGTCCGCGCGCTCCGCGAGCGTGGCCCGGGCCCGCTGCAGGGCGCTGTTCACCGACGCGACCGTGGTGCCCAGGAGCTCGGCGACCTCGCTGGCCCGCCACGCGAGCACCTCGCGCAGGATCAGCACCGCCCGCTGCTTGGGCGGCAGCTGCTGGAGGGCCGCCATGAAGGCGAGCCGGACCGACTCCTTGGCGACGGCCGCCTCCGCGGGGTCCTGCACGGGCGGCAGCACGCGCGCGTCCGGCATCGGCTCCAGCCAGGTGTGGTCCGGGCGCGGGGAGAGCGCCGCCCGCGCGAGCGGGGTGGAGTCCGTCAGGTCCATGGGCCGCGCCCGCTTGTTGCCCGCCGTCAGCATGTCCAGGCACACGTTCGTCGCGATCCGGTACAGCCACGAGCGCAGGCTCGAACGGCCCTCGAACTTGTCGTAGCTCCGCCAGGCCCGCACCAGGGTGTCCTGCACCGCGTCCTCGGCCTCGAAGGAGGACCCGAGCATCCGGTAGCAGTAACCGGTCAGCTCGGTCCGGTGCTTCTCCAGTGCGACGTCGAGATCCGCCGTCGCCGTGCTGTCGCCCATCGTCCACCCACCCCTGTGGCGCCGTCCCTGTGGCGCGCCGTCGCGCCCCAGCACTTGGAAGCTACCGCAGGGCACTGACAATGGCCCCCGGAGTCGGAAAAGGCGCAGGTCAGGGAGGTAATCGGCGGGGAGGCAGCGGGCGATCGGCGGGGAATCAGCGGTGTGCCGCGGTCCAGTGCGCGGCCGCCGGCCCCCGGCGCGCCGCCACCCGCGCCGCCCGGGAGCCCACGACGGTGATCGTGACGACGCCGAGGACCGCGAGGAGGCCGACGCCGACGGTGCCGACCCAGCCCTCCGCGTGGAAGGCCAGCGCACCGACCGTGCTGCCGGCGCTGGAGCCGATGTAGTACGCGGACTGGTACAGCGCCGACGCCTGGGCGCGGCCGCGCGTGGCCGTCTTGCTGACCGCGGACGACGCCACCGCGTGCCCGGCGAAGAAGCCCGCCGTGATCAGCACCAGGCCCAGCAGGACCAGGGGCAGCGAGGCCGCCAGGGACAGCAGCAGCCCCGCCGCCGTCGTACCGCCCGCCAGGTAGAGCGCGCCGCGGCGGCCGAACCGGCCCACCAGCCGGCCGGCCGTGGACGCGGACACCGTACCCACCAGGTAGACCAGGAAGATCGAGCCCACGATGCCCTGCGGCAGCCCGAACGGCGCGGCCGTCAGCCGGTAGCCGATGACGGTGTAGACACCGCCGAACACCGTCATGAACAGCGCGCCGATCGCGTACAGGCGGCGCAGCAGCGGGTCGGCGAGGTGCCCGCGGACGGTGCCGAGCAGGTCCCGCGGGCGCAGCGAACCCGCCGTGAAGTGCCGCGGCGCCGGAAGCAGCAGCCGGAAAGCCACGGCGCAGGCGACCGCCAGCGCGCCGATCACCCCGACCGAGATCCGCCAGCCCCACTCCTGCGCGACCCAGCCGGTGATCACCCGGCCGCTCATCCCACCGACGCTGTTGCCCGCCACGAACAGCCCGATCGCCGTGACCAGCGCCTTGGGGCGGACCTCCTCGGCCAGATAGGCCTGTGCCGAGGCCGGCAGCCCGGCCAGCGCCGCGCCCTGCACCGCCCGCAGCACCACCAGCGCGCCGAGCGAGGGAGCGAACGGCACCAGCATGCCGACCGTGACGGCCACGGCCAGCGAGCCGGTCATCACCGCACGGCGGCCGAACCGTTCCGACAGCGCGCTCATCGGCAGGACGAACAGCGCCAGGCCGCCGGTCGCGGCGGCCACGGTCCAGCTCGCCTCGCTCGCCGCGACCCCGAACTCCCCGGAGATCAGCGGCAGCAGGGCCTGGGTGGAGTACAGCAGGGCGAAGGTCGCGACTCCGGCGAGGAAGAGGGCGAGGCTCATCCGGCGGTAGCCGGGGCCGCCCGGGGTCAGCCGGGAGTCGGAGTCGGGAGCGGGGACGGGTGATGCGGGAGCGGCGACGGCAGCGGGGGCGGACGGTGCGGCGCCCACGCGGGTGGGCGCCCCGGTACTGGCGGGAGACATGCCTCGACCGTACGGACGACCCCTTTCATGCGTCCAATGCATGGAACGGTGATAATCGTTCCCATGGCGCATCAGCGAAGCTCACAGGCTCGGCTGTCACCGTCCGGTGACACAGAAGACATGGCGATGTTGCTCGCGCCCCGGCTCGCGTACTTCGCCGGCGTGGCCCGCACCGAGCACGTCACCCGGGCCGCGCAGGAGCTGAACGTGCCCCAGTCGACCCTGTCCCGCGCGATGGCCCGGCTGGAGCGGGACCTGGGCGTCGACCTGTTCGCCCGGCACGGCCGCACGGTCTCCCTGACCACCGCCGGCCGTACCTTCCTCGCCTCCGTCGAGCGGGCCCTCGGCGAGATCGGGCGGGCCGCCGAGGAGGTCCGCGCGGACGCCGACCCGGCCACCGGCAAGGTCGCCTTCGGCTTCCTGCACACGATGGGCGCCGAGACCGTACCCGGACTGCTGCACGCCTTCCGCGCCGACCACCCGCGGGTCCGCTTCAGCCTGGTGCAGAACTACGGCGAGGCCATGCTGGAGGGGCTGCGCGCCGGCGAGCTGGACCTCTGCCTCACCTCTCCCGTCCCCGACGCCCCCGACCTGGTCGCCCGTCGCCTCGACGAGCAGAAGCTGCGCCTGGTGGTCCCCGCCGACCACCGCCTGGCCGCCCGCCGCCGGGTCCGCCTGGCCGAGGCGGCCGAGGAAACCTTCGTCACGCTGGAGCCCGGCTACGGACTGCGCCGCATCACCGACGACCTGTGCCGCGAGGCCGGCTTCAAGCCCCGCGTCGCCTTCGAGGGCGAGGAGGCGGAGACGCTGCGCGGCCTGGTGGCGGCGGGCCTGGGCGTCGCCCTGCTGCCACCGCCCACCGTCCCCCGTCCGGGTGTGGTGGAACTGACGGTCACGTCCCCCAGGGCGGCCCGGGAGATCGGCGTGGCCTGGCTGGCCGACCGGCCGGACACACCCCCGGTGGCCGCGTTCAAGAAGTTCCTGCTCTCCAGGAGGGGCAACCTGCTGCCCTAGGGCCTGTCGGACGATTCCCTCCCCCGGAGGGGGCACCCCCAGCCGCGCGACGCCATGCACGCCCTACCGCTTCAGCGAGCGGCCGAACCCCGCGGCCAACGGCATCCGCAGGCCGATCGGCGGCGGGGCGGCCAGCGCGTCCTCCACGGGGCGCGTCACGCGGTGCCCGAACAGCGCGCCCAGGGCGAAATCCGCCGCCAGCGAGAGCACTTCGTCCCGGTACCCCTGCAACCCGTGTCCGTCGGAGTGCACTTCGAACCGGCACACCTCCCGGTTCACCTTCTTCGCCCGTGCCGCGAAACGGAAGGACAGCTCGGGATCGGTCCGTTCGTCGTTCGTGCCGTGGACGATCAGCACGCGGCGGCCCACGAGCTGCTTCACCGGTTCGGCGGGCGCGGCCAGGTCCTCCTCCGGCAGCCAGGGGGCGAGGGCCACGACGGAGTTTACGGCCTCGTGCCCGCCGGAGCGCAGCGCCGCGCGACCGCCCATGCCGACGCCGGCCAGGCAGACGGGAACGTCCCCGTACCGCCGTACCACCTCGTCGGCGGCCCACTCGGCGTCGGCCGCGAGATGCGCCTCGCTGCCGTTCCAGCCGCGATGGCGGTAGTGGACGGGATGCACGGCCAGCCCGTCGGAGCGGCCGGCGCGCGCGAGGACGCGGCCCAGGGAGCGCGGCAGGCTCAGCGCCCGGACGGGGGACGGCCGGCGGGCGGAGACCTCCTCCCCGTCGGGGAGCAGCAGCACCGCTCCGCCCACCGACGTCGGCGCCGGGCCGACTGCCTTCCCCAGCCTGGCCGTTCGTACCGGCGTCGCTTGCTGTCCCATGACAGAACAGTCTCAGAAGGCGCGGTGCACCAAACCCGTCCGGGGGGTCACCGTTGCGTATCGGCGGGAAAGCGCCGGAAAAGAGCTGCCGCGCACACCGGTCTCTCTACGCGCGTAGGAGTTAGAGTGCGCCAATGACGAGCCAGACCGCACCCACCGGGAACACCCCCACCGCGGACCAGATCCGCCGGGCGCCCAAGGTACTGCTGCACGATCATCTCGACGGCGGTCTCCGCCCCGGCACCGTCGTCGACCTCGCCCGGGAGACCGGTTACGCCGAACTGCCCGAGGCCGATCCGGACAAACTCGGGATCTGGTTCCAGGAGGCCGCCGACTCCGGCTCGCTGGAACGGTACCTGGAGACCTTCCGGCACACCGTCGGCGTCCTGCAGACCCGCCGGGCCCTGGTCCGGGTGGCCCGGGAGTGCGCCGAGGACCTCGCCGAGGACGGTGTCGTCTACGCCGAGGTGCGCTACGCCCCCGAGCAGCACCTCGACGGGGGCCTGACCCTGGAGGAGGTGGTCGAGGCCGTCAACGAGGGGTTCCGACAGGGGGAGCGGCTGGCCCGGGAGAACGGCCGGCGGATCCGGGTCGGCGCCCTGCTGACCGCCATGCGGCACGCGGCCCGCTCCCTGGAGATCGCCGAACTCGCCAACCGCTACCGGGACGCGGGCGTGGTCGGGTTCGACATCGCGGGCGCCGAGGCCGGCTACCCGCCCACCCGGCACCTGGACGCCTTCGAGTACCTGAAGCGGGAGAACAACCACTTCACCATCCACGCCGGTGAGGCCTTCGGGCTGCCGTCCATCTGGCAGGCGCTGCAGTGGTGCGGCGCCGACCGGCTCGGCCACGGGGTGCGGATCATCGACGACATCGAGGTCCGCGAGGACGGCTCGGTCGCGCTCGGCCGGCTCGCCTCCTACGTCCGGGACAAGCGGATCCCGCTGGAGCTGTGTCCCAGCTCCAACCTGCAGACCGGGGCCGCGTCGTCCTACGCCGAGCACCCCATCGGACTGCTGCGTCGGCTGCACTTCCGGGCCACCGTGAACACCGACAACCGGCTGATGTCGCACACCACCATGAGCCGTGAATTCGAGCACCTCGTCGAGGCGTTCGGTTACACGCTCGACGATCTGCAGTGGTTCTCCGTCAATGCGATGAAATCAGCGTTCATTCCTTTCGATGAACGACTCGCGATGATCAATGACGTCATCAAGCCCGGATATGCCGAGCTGAAATCCGAATGGCTGTTCCGGCAGACCGCTTCGACCAGCGGTTCTGGCGATCCGGAGGCGTAATCGCCCGGTGTTGCCCGGCCCGGAAAGCGGACGCACTTTCACAAGGCGTCCGCATTTCGGTGTTTGCGGCGGGCGGCCGGGGATGTTTACGGTCGTGGACCGCTCGGATCGTTCGTGATCTCCCGTCTCCGCTTGCAAGGACGCATTCACCATGAAGCAGTCTGCTGCCAAGACCCTCGGTGTCGCCGCCCTCGGCGCCGCTTTCGCCGCCGCCGGTGCGGGCGTGGCCGGCGCGGCCCCGGCCAGCCCGGACGCCGGCCAGATGCTGGACACCGTCACCCGGACGCTGCCCCCTGAGCAGGTCATCGAGGCGCTGCCGGACAGCGGTGCCGTCAAGACGCTGAAGCCCGTGGCCAAGCGCGGAGTGGCCGCGGCGATGCCGGCCGTCAGCAAGGGGGCGTCCGCCGCGCAGCCCGTCGCCGAGAGTGTCGTCGCCGAGGGCCCCACCAAGCCGGTCGCCGGTCTGCTCGGCGGACTGCCGCTGAAGGGTCTGCCCACGCACGGCGTGCCGGTCAACGGGCTCCCGGTCGGCTGATCCCGGCCGTCCCTGCCGCGCGGGGCGCTCCGGCACGTCCGGTGGCGCCCCTGTTGCGTGTCCGCACCGGCGTCACCAGGCCGTCGTACGGGCCTTGTCCTCGGACGGCAGCAGCAGCCACAGCGCTATGTAGAGCAGGAACTGCGGGCCCGGCAGCAGGCAGGACACCAGGAAGATCACCCGCATCGTGGTGGCCGAGGTGCCGAAGCGCCGGGCCAGTCCGGCGCAGACGCCGCCGATCACGCGGCCGTGGGTGGGGCGGACAAGGGCGGTCATGACGGCTCCTCCGTGGTCGTCGGCTCGGGTACGAGCCGGTGGCGGGGGCCCCGGCGGGACCCCTCGACCGTCTTCCACAGTACGGAGACGAAGAGGACGAAGCGTCCCTCTACGGGGCGATCCCGACCCTGGGAATCGTCGGGGTACGGCCCTGAGACAGCTCCTCCTGGACGGTGAGCACCGGCCCGGCCGCCCCCGGCTGCCGCGCCTCCCACCGGCGCAGCCAGGCCCGGCCCGCCGGTACGACCGCCAGGTGCGCCAGGACGACGCCCGCCGTGTTCAGCAGCAGCGAGTCGACGTCCACGACCCGGCCCGGCACACCGGTCTGGAGCAGGGCGATGCCGAGGGAGATCAGGGCGCCGGCCGCGGCCGTGCGGAGCAGGGACGCGAGCGGGGACACGGCGAGCCTGCCGTGCGCCATCGGCAGCAGCACACCCAGCGGCGCGAGCAGCCCCAGGCCCTCCCCGAGGGGTCTGACCGCGTGCGGCCAGCCCAGCGCCAGATCGGCCCGGACACCGGCCAGCGGGCGCAGGTTCGGGGGAGTGACCCAGGGAACGTCCAGCGGGCGCAGCATCAGCCAGGCGACGAGGGCGAGGTGAGCGACGAGGAGGACACCCCCTGTCGCACGGACGCGGATCGCGGCGCTGCCGCCGATGGAGCCTTGACGCTGCACGACCCCCAAGACGCCGGGGCCGGCGCGATCGGTTCCGCCGTGGAAGCATTCGCGGCACGACCGGCCGGCCGACCGCGGCTACGAGGTGATCTCGCTCGACGGCGGCTGGGAGCTGCCCGGGTGGTCGCGGAGGTCGTCCGTGCACTCGTAGCGGTGCAGCGGGCCCGGGGTCGGGCCGCCCAGGATGACCGAGCCGTCGTCCTCGGTCGCCGCCGAGTCGGACAGGGTGCAGACCAGCTGCGCCAGGGCGTAGGAGGTCAGGCGCGAGGGCGCCGTGCTCAGACGCAGGGTGTCCTCGGGGTCCTTGGGGCGGGGCCCGGTCACCCCGAGGCCGCCCGGCACGTACGTCGTGTAGCCGGCCGAGCGTTCCGCGGGTGCGGGCTGCTTGGCGAGCTGGGCCAGCAGCCCCTGCGCCACGATCACCCGGCGCCGGGCGTCCGCGGTGCCCTCCGGGACCCGTACGGTCCGGTCGACGGCCACCAGGGACGCCCCGCACAGCAGGAAGACCTGCACCGGCACCCCGTGCGCGGACTGCGCGGACTCGTCGGGCCCGGTCAGCGAGCAGGGCACCCGGGAGGGCGCCGCCCCGAAGTCGGTCGGCACCTCCGTGGCCCGGATGCCGCAGCCGGTGAGCAGCACGCCCAGGAGGGGCAGCGCCAGCAGCCGTCGTACGGTCATGACCCCTCCTTTCCCGTGCTGTCCGTGCCGGTCCGGCTGTCCTCGGCGTCCCCGCCGCCCTCCTCGGTGAGCCGTGAGGCGTCCCGTGGCAGCCGCAGCGTGAACACCGCCCCGCCGTCCGGGGAGTTGGCCGCGGTGATCTCGCCGCCGTGGATGTGGGCGTTCTCCAGGGCGATGGACAGGCCGAGCCCGCTGCCCTCGGAGCGCGGCCGGGAGGCGCTCGCCTTGTAGAAGCGGTCGAAGACGTGCGGGAGGACGTCCTCGGGGATGCCGGGCCCGTGGTCGCGGACCCGGATCTCGATCGAGTCGTCCGCCTCCCGGACCGACACCCGCACCGGCGAACCCCCGTGTTTGAGCGCGTTGCCGATCAGGTTCGCGAGGATCACGTCCAGACGGCGCGGGTCGAGCTGGGCGTGCAGGCCGCGCTCGGCGTCGAGCTCGACCGCGTCCAGCCAGGCGCGGGCGTCGATGCAGGCCGTGATCTGGTCGGCGAGGTCGACGTCGTCCAGGACCAGCCGGGCGGTGCCCGCGTCGAAGCGGGTGACCTCCATCAGGTTCTCGACCAGGTCGTTCAGCCGCCGGGTCTCGCTGACCACCAGCCGGACGGCCGGCTCGATCATCGGGTCCATGCTCCCGGTCTCCGCCTCCAGCTCCTCCTCCAGCACCTCCGTGACGGCGGTGATGGCGGTGAGCGGGGTGCGCAGCTCGTGGGACATGTCGGCGACGAACCGGCGGGACGCCTCGTCCCGCGCGGCCATCTCCGCGACCCGCTGCTCCAGCGCCTCGGCCGCGTTGTTGAACGTCCGGGACAGATCGGCGAGTTCGTCGGTGCCGGAGACCCGCAGCCGGGTGTCCAGCCTGCCCTCGCCGAGCCGCCGCGCGGCCACCCCCAGCCGGTGCACCGGCTTCAGCACGGTCGTCGCGGCGGCCTGCGCGAGCAGCGCCGCCCCGATCAGCGCCAGCCCGGTGGCGATGCCCAGCGACCAGGCCAGCGAGTTGAGGTCCTTGGCCTCCGGCTCCAGGGACTTCGCCATGAAGCCCGTGGGTCCGCCGCCGATCACGCGCGTACCGGCCACCAGATAGGGCGTGCCGTGGTCCACGACCCGCTGCCAGTACAGGTGGTACGACTCCTTGTCGCCGTCGGCCGCCTTCTGCCGCTTGGCCACGGCGGTGCGCAGCGACTCGGGCACGTCCTCCAGGGCGAAGCCGTTGATGCCGCCGGAGTTGCCGTACACCGTCTTGCCGTCGGCGTCCTGGGCGACCAGCAGCACGCTGAAACGCTGGCTGCTGGCGGCCATCTGCCCCGCCGCCCGCTGCAACTGGTCCTGTGTCGGATGCTCGGGCAGCGCGCCGGCGCGGTTCTGCATCTCCTGGCGGAAGTCGCGCAGCACCGCGTCCTGGGCGCGGGTGAGCACCGCCTCCCGGTTGAGCCAGTAGGCGATGCCCGACGCCGACACCGCGGCGGTGAGCGCGACCAGCGCGAACACCACCACCAGGCGCAGCCGGAGGCTGGTGAACCTCAGCCGCGACAGACTCCTCCTGCGCCCCGCGGCCCAGCCGCGCAGCCCCCCTTGCGTATCGGTCACTGAGGCGCGTCCAGGCGGTAGCCGACACCACGGACGGTACGGATCAGCGTGGGGGACGACGGCACGTCCTCGACCTTGGCACGCAGCCGCTGCACACACGCGTCGACCAGGCGCGAGTCGCCCAGGTAGTCGTGCTCCCACACCAGCCGCAGCAACTGCTGCCGGGACAGCGCCTGACCGGGCCGCCGGCTCAGCTCCAGCAGCAGCCGCAGCTCGGTCGGGGTCAGCTGGAGGTCCTCGCCGTTCTTGGTGACGGTCATCGCCGACCGGTCGATGACGACGTTGCCGAAGGTCGCCGAGTCACTGGACTCGCGCTCGCCGCGCCGCAGCACGGCCCGGATCCGGGCGTCCAGCACCCGGCCCTGCACCGGCTTGACGACGTAGTCGTCGGCGCCCGACTCCAGGCCGACCACGACGTCGATGTCGTCGCTGCGCGCGGTCAGCAGGATGATCGGCAGCTGGTCCGTGCGCCGGATGCGCCGGCACACCTCGAACCCGTCGATGCCGGGCAGCATCACGTCCAGCACGATCAGGTCCGGCCGCTGTTCGCGCAGCAGCTTCAGACCGTCCTCGCCGCTGGCAGCGGTGGCCACCCGGTGTCCCTGGCGCGTCAGGGAGAGCTCCAGGGCCGTACGGATGGCGTCGTCGTCCTCGATCAGCAACAGGGAAGGCACGGGCTCATTCTGGCCCATGGAGGGCCCGCCGTACGACCTGCCGGCACAGGCCGTCCCTACCGTCGTCACCTGTGCACCGTCCGTGAGGCACCTGGGCGGGACCCCTGTGACAGGTCTGTGACAGTCGGCGGACACGGCGATGAAGTCACCCCGGCAGTCTTTTGGGCACGGGCCGGACGGGGAGCCGGTACCGCCCGGCAAGCCGAATCGCCGGAAGTCCACGACGGGGAGCGCGAGATGAACACGCTGCACAGCATCAGCACCAGCGCAGTGGTCACGCGTCTGCACGACGTGGACCGGGGTTCCGAGAAGTCCGGTGCCGTGAGCAGGCGGGGGTGTGCTCGCGGCGCCGGGCGTCAGCACACCGTCTACATGACGGTGGTCGACGCACGGGGGGAAGCGCACGGGGGAGCCGCGTACGGGGAGGAACCGGGGGAGCGTCGTTCGCTGACGGAGGCGGAGTTCACCGCCTACGTCCAGGAGCGCCGCGCCTCCCTGTACGCCACCGCCTACCACCTGACCGGTGACCGCTTCGAGGCCGAGGACCTGCTGCAGAGCGCGCTGTTCTCGACGTACAGGGCGTGGGAGCGGATCAGCGACAAGGCGGCGGTGGGCGGATACCTCCGCCGCACCATGACCAACCTGCACATCAGCGCCTGGCGGCGCCGCAAGCTCAACGAGTACCCGACCGAGGAACTGCCGGAGACGCCCGGCGAGACGGACGCGATGCGCGGCACCGAGCTGCGCGCGGTCCTCTGGCAGGCACTGTCCCGGCTGCCCGAACTCCAGCGCACCATGCTGGTCCTGCGCTACTACGAGGGCCGCACGGACCCGGAGATCGCGGAGATACTCGGCATCAGTGTCGGCACGGTGAAGTCGAGCATCTGGCGGTCGCTGCGCCGGCTGCGCGATGACGAGGTCCTCAGCTTCGGCCGTGACCAGGAGGACGCCTTCGGCGAGCTCGTCGCCTGAGCGACGGGGGAGACGGGGGAGACGGGGGAACGCGGGGGAAGGAACGGGGGACCACTGGGGGGTGGGCCTTCGGGGGAACGGGGGAGAACGACAACGGGACTGGCAGGCCGGGGGGCCCGCCGGTCCCGTTGTCGTACGTCGTCCACGTCGTCCATGTCGTCGGGTCGCCGTACGCCGGCGCGCGTCGCCGCAGGGCCGTTACGCCGCGGTCCCCTGCGGTACCGGGCGGCCCGCCGCCGCCAGCCGGTCCAGCGCCTCGTCCCGGTCGCACGGGTGCGCGCCGAGGGACACCTGGCGGGTGACGATCGTGCGTTCGGCCCGCATCAGCCGCCAGCCGCGGCGCAGCAGGAACGGCACCGACTTGCGGCCCTCCTTCAGGTCGCGCAGGAAGCGCCGCCGGAAGGTGGTGAGCGGCCCGCGGGTCAGGCACAGCGCGTCCGCCAGCACGCCCAGCTCCCGACAGCGCTCGACGATCTCCGCGGCGAAGATGCCCTCCGCGATGAACAGCGGGGTACGGCCGATGTGCAGCGTCTCCTCGCCGGTGCGGGCGCTCAGGGAGAGGTCGTACAGCGGCACCTGCGTCGAGCCCGTCGCGCACAGCCGGGTGATGGCCTCGATCGCGATGTCCGCGTCCCACGACCCGGGGTGGTCCCAGTCGATGTCGGAACTGCCCGGCACCAGGGGCAGGGTCGGGTCGTCACCCTCCTTGTAGAAGTCGTCCAGGCGCAGCACGGGAAGCCCGGAGCGGGCGGCGACGAGTGACTTGCCCGAGCCCGAGGGGCCGCACAGCAGCACGACACGGGCGGGGAACGGAGGATGAAGGCTCACGGAACACCAGTTTGACGCATCCCGGCCGCCCTGCCGACCCCGCGGGTCGGCTTTTGAGCGTGAGTCACACCTCAACTACCCTGTGTGCCGACACCCTTACCCTGCGCACCAGAAGGTGGCACCAGTGATGGCCCGACACACCTCTCCCGAGCACCCCACCGCGCAGCGCGCCCTGATCACCCTGGCCGTCGCCGGAGCGGCCCTGGGCGCGGGCACGGCCACGGCGTCCGCCGACTCGATCCCCGGCCTGGGCCTCAACTACCGTCCCGTGGGCGTCGGCAGCGCCGACCCCCAGGCCGGCCTGCGCGCAGCGACCGGCATCGTCGGCTACGTCACCGGTCCGGTCGCCGGCCTCAAGCCCAACCCGCTCGCCGGCACGGGCGTGGACCCCCTGGACAACGGGGTCGGCACCCAGCTGGCCGACTTCCGGCCGGTCGGCTCCCAGACGCTGACCCGCCCCCTGGCCCAGGCGCCGTCGCTCGGCAGCGTGCCGGTGCTGGGGCAGGCTCTCGGAGCCCTGGGCCACTGAGGGCGCCCCCGCGGGGGCGCGGGGCGGAGCCCGTCAGGCGGCTCCGCCGCGCGGGCGCGAGGGACCGGCACGCACCCGCGGCCGGCGGACCACAGCGGGTCTCCCGCCCGGGACCCGTCAGTAGGAGGAGCCGCCCGCGCCCAGCGACCCCGTCGGGTGCCACACCGTCTTCGTCTCCAGGAACGCCGTCATCCGCTCGGTGCCCGGCGTCTCGGCGTAGTCCACAGCCTGTGGACGCAGCACCCGCTTCAGATTGTCGGCCGCCGCGATCTCCAGCTCCTTGGCCAGCACCTCGTCGGCGCCCGCGAGGTCGATCGCGTTGACGTCCTGGTGCGCGGCGAGCGGCGCCGCGATCTCCGCCGTGCGGCCGGACAGCACGTTGACCACGCCGCCCGGAACGTCCGAGGTGGCCAGCACCTCGCCCAGGGAGAGGGCCGGCAGCGGGGCCTTCTCGGAGGCGACGACGACCGCCGTGTTGCCGGTGGCGATCACCGGGGCCACCACCGACACCAGGCCGAGGAAGGACGACTCCTGCGGGGCCAGGACGGCGACCACGCCGGTCGGCTCCGGGGAGGACAGGTTGAAGTACGGGCCCGCGACCGGGTTGGCGCCGCCGACCACCTGGGCGATCTTGTCGGTCCAGCCGGCGTACCAGACCCAGCGGTCGATCGTGGCGTCCACGACCGCGGCGGCCTTCGACTTCGACAGGCCCTCCGCGTCCGCGACCTCCCGCGCGAACTGCTCCTTGCGGCCCTCCAGCATCTCCGCGACCCGGTAGAGCACCTGGCCCCGGTTGTAGGCGGTCGCGCCGGACCAGCCGCCGAACGCCTTGCGCGCGGCCACGACCGCGTCCCGGGCGTCCTTGCGGGAGGACAGCGGAGCGTTGGCCAGCCACTTGCCCTTCGAGTCCGTCACCTCGTACACCCGGCCGCTCTCGGAACGCGGGAACTTCCCGCCGACGTACAGCTTGTAGGTCTTGAAGACACTCAAACGGTCAGACATCGAGGTACGCCTCCAGGCCGTGGCGGCCGCCCTCGCGGCCGAAGCCCGACTCCTTGTAGCCGCCGAAGGGCGAGGTCGGGTCGAACTTGTTGAACGTGTTGGACCAGACGACACCGGCGCGCAGCTTGTTCGCGACGGCCAGGATGCGCGAGCCCTTCTCGGTCCAGATGCCGGCCGACAGGCCGTACTGGGTGTTGTTCGCCTTGGCGACGGCCTCGTCCGGGGTGCGGAAGGAGAGGACCGACAGCACCGGGCCGAAGATCTCGTCACGGGCGATGGTGTGGGCCTGGGTGACGTTCGTGAACAGCGTCGGGGCGAACCAGTAGCCGCTCTCGGGCAGGGCGCAGGCCGGCGACCAGCGCTCGGCGCCCTCCGCCTCGCCCCGCTCGGCCAGCGCGGTGATCCGGGCCAGCTGCTCGGCGGAGTTGATCGCGCCGATGTCGGTGTTCTTGTCCAGCGGGTCGCCCAGGCGGAGGGTGGAGAGCCGGCGCTTGAGCGAGTCCAGCAGCTCGTCCTGGATCGATTCCTGGACCAGCAGCCGGGAGCCCGCGCAGCAGACCTGGCCCTGGTTGAAGAAGATGCCGGTGACGATGCCCTCGACGGCCTGGTCGATCGGAGCGTCGTCGAAGACGATGTTCGCGCCCTTGCCGCCCAGTTCGAGCGTGAGCTTCTTGCGCGTGCCGGCGACCGTGCGGGCGATCTCCTTGCCGACGGCGGTGGAGCCGGTGAACGCCACCTTGTCCACGTCCGGGTGCGCGACCAGCGCGGCACCCGCGTCGCCGTAGCCCGGGAGGATGTTGACGACACCCTTGGGCAGACCGGCCTGGCGGCAGATGTCCGCGAAGAACAGCGCCGACAGCGGGGTGGTCTCCGCCGGCTTCAGCACGACCGTGTTGCCGGCCGCCAGGGCCGGGGCGATCTTCCACGCCAGCATCAGCAGCGGGAAGTTCCAGGGGATGACCTGGCCGGCGACACCGAGCGGCCGCGGGTTCGCGCCGAAGCCGGCGTGCTCCAGCTTGTCGGCCCAGCCCGCGTAGTAGAAGAAGTGCGCGGCGACCAGCGGGAGGTCCGCGTCGCGGGTCTCCTTGATCGGCTTGCCGTTGTCCAGCGTCTCCAGGACGGCCAGCTCACGGCTGCGCTCCTGGACGATGCGGGCGATGCGGAACAGGTACTTGGCGCGCTCGGAGCCGGGCAGCGCCGACCACTTCTCGAACGCCCTGCGGGCCGCCTTCACCGCGCGGTCGACGTCCTCGGCGCCCGCCCGGGCGACCTCGGAGAGGACCTCCTCCGTGGAGGGCGAGACGGTCTTGAAGACCTTGCCGTCGGCGGCCTCGGCGAACTCGCCGTCGATGAACAGGCCGTAGGAGGGCGCGATGTCGACGACCGCGCGGGACTCGGGGGCGGGTGCGTACTCGAAAGCCATGGGGGATCAGTCCACCGTCACGTAGTCGGGACCGGAGTAGCGGCCGGTGGCCAGCTTCTGGCGCTGCATCAGCAGGTCGTTGAGGAGCGAGGAGGCGCCGAAGCGGAACCAGTGGCTGTCCAGCCAGTCCTCGCCCGCGGTCTCGTTGACCAGCACCAGGAACTTGACCGCGTCCTTGGTGGTGCGGATGCCGCCGGCTGGCTTCACGCCGACCTGGACACCGGTCTGGACGCGGAAGTCGCGGACGGCCTCCAGCATCAGCAGGGTGTTCGCGGGGGTCGCGTTCACCGCGACCTTGCCGGTGGAGGTCTTGATGAAGTCGGCGCCGGCCAGCATGCCGAGCCAGGAGGCGCGGCGGATGTTGTCGTACGTCGACAGCTCGCCGGTCTCGAAGATGACCTTCAGCCGGGCAGCGTCCCCGCAGGCCTCCTTCACGGCCACGATCTCGTCGTACACCTTCAGGTACTTGCCGGCCAGGAACGCGCCCCGGTCGATGACCATGTCGATCTCGTCGGCGCCGGCGGCGACGGCGTCCCGCACGTCGGCCAGCTTCACGTCGAGCGCGGCACGGCCGGCCGGGAAGGCGGTGGCGACGGAGGCGACCTTGACGCCGGAACCGGCGACGGCCTCCTTGGCGACGGCCACCATGTCGGGGTAGACGCAGACCGCGGCCGTCGTGGGGGTCGTACGGTCCGTGGGGTCGGGGTGGACCGCCTTGGCGCCGAGCGCCCGGACCTTGCCCGGGGTGTCCGCGCCTTCCAGCGTCGTCAGGTCGACCATCGAGATGGCGAGGTCGATGGCGTACGCCTTCGCGGTGGTCTTGATGGAACGGGTGCCGAGGGACGCGGCGCGCGCCTCCAGGCCGACCGCGTCGACGCCGGGCAGCCCGTGGAGGAAGCGGCGCAGCGTGCTGTCGGACGCGGTGACGTCCGAGAGAGCGTGAGCTGTGGGTGCGGAAGTGGGCATGGTCACCAGACGAGCATATCTACGCGCGTAGCGGCTGTCACCCCCCAGTGCTCGTCCCGGCCGCCGAGATCACGGATGAGCGCCGGTTCCAGGGCGCGTGGCCGCACCGCCGGCGGCGTCGTGCAGAATCGGGCCATGACCACCCCGGACCACCCGTCACCCGCGTCACCGCCGCCGGCGTCCGCCGCCAAGGACCGGATCTACCGCTCGCCCCTCGGGCTGGCGGGCGGCGTGCTGCTGCTCCTGGTCGTCCTCTGGCTGGGCTTCGACGCCCTGTTCAAGGGCCACGGCCGGACCCCCTGGCTGGCGCTGGCCGGGATGATCCTCATCGTGCCGCTGGTCATCGCCTTCACGCTCCGCCCCGCGGTCT
>NZ_BNBF01000002.1:64914-73567 GCF_014654935.1 Streptomyces capoamus | reverse complement strand
TCGCGAGCGAGGACCGGCTGCGCGTCCGCAACCCCTTCCGGGTCGTCACCCTGCCCTGGGGCGAGGTCGCCTCCCTGCGCTCCGGCTACTCCAACGAGGTCGTCGCCGCCTCCGGCACCAAGTACCAGCTGTGGGCCGTCCCCGTGTCGCTGCGCGCCCGCAACAAGGCGGCCCGCCGGCAGCAGCGGGCGGCGGCGGGGGACGCGGCCGGCGGCGCGGCCCCGGCCGGCCGGGGCGGCGTGCTCGGCCCGAGCGGCACGGGCCTCGGCGGATTCAGCCTGCGCGGACCCGACACCGGGCCGACCCGCGCGGAGACCGACCAGGTCATGGACGACCTGCGGGAGCTGCTGGAGCGCCGGCGCGAGGCCGAGTCGGCGCAGGGCGAGGTCACCGTGCGCTGGGCGTACGAGGTGGCGGCGCCCGCGGTCGCCGGCGCGGTGCTGCTGGGCATCCTGCTCGCCGTCGGCTGACGGGGGGCTCGCCGGTCGCGCGGGGCCGGTCGGCCCGGTGCGGTGGGACGCGTAGGGCGTGGCGTGCCGCGGTCGGGGACGGTCCAGTCGTTCCCCCTGCTCAGTGACGGGAAAGCGATGAGTACGACCTCCCGAGAACCGTTGCCGTTGCCGTTGCCCGCCTCGGCCGGGCCCGCCGGTCCGGCCGTGCCCGACGGCGGCCCCGCGTGGAGCGGTGAGCACGCCCGCCGCTGGCTCGGCGCGCTGCCGCCCCGCTGGGTGCCCCAGCCGTCCGGGAACGGACACCTCCTCACCGCGTGGTGCGCCACCGTGGCGGTCACCGCGCTG
This sequence comes from Streptomyces capoamus, assembly GCF_014654935.1. GTDB lineage: Bacteria > Actinomycetota > Actinomycetes > Streptomycetales > Streptomycetaceae > Streptomyces > Streptomyces capoamus. Next base: position 72,770 of record NZ_BNBF01000002.1, on the reverse strand, counting down.
TTGGCGTCGCCCGCCGGCTGGCAGCCGTGGGCCGCCGCGCTGTCGGCGCTCCACGTGCTGTGGCTGTGCGCGCGCCCGGAGATCGTGCCGGTGTCGGCGCCGGTCGCGGCGGTGCTGCTGCTCGCCCTGCGGCCGGGGACGAGCGGGCCGGGGACCGGTGGGCCGGCCACGGCGGCCGCCGTGGCCGGCCTGGCCCTGGTCTGGGGGGCGGCCGTGCTGCGGCTGGTGGCACGGCGCCGGCAGCGGGAACGGGCCCGGGAGGCGGCCGGCGGGACGACCGCGCCGCTGCCGGACGCGGAGGGGCCCCAGCCGCGCGGCCGGTTCCTGACCGGATCCGGGACCGTCCTGCTCGCCCTCGGGGCCGGCGCGGTCGCGCTGACCCCGGCCGGAGCGGCACCGGCGGGGCGGACGCTCGCCTGGCTCGTGGCGGGCCAGGGGCTGACCACGCTGCTCTCCGGGCTGCTGGGCCGCCGCCGGGCCGCTGCCCTGCGGGCCGCGCCGGCGCCCGTCCTGCGGGTGCTCGTGCGTGAGGGCGCCGACGGGGACACCGAGGTGTTCGCCGCCGACGACCCGGCCGGGCTGCGCCCCCTGTTCCGGGTCGCCGTCACGGAGGCCGGGGGCGGCGTCGGAACGGCGGACGGCGACGAGGAGGAGACGCAGGCGCTCCTCGCGCGGCTCGACCGGGAGGGGCCGGGACCGCTGCGGGAGGCCGTGCTCCACGGCGCGCCCTGCGACGGCGCCGAGGTCCTGCTGGTCACGGCCGCCGAGGAGGCGGGCCGGCCGCCGGTGTGCGAACGGTCGTCGGGACCGGTCCGGCCCCTGTCCGACGCGTCCGTGCGGCGCGCACTGGCCCGGGAGGAGCGCCGGACGGCCCGGCGGACGGCGTACGCGGAACTGCGCCGGTCGGCGGGGGACGCCGTCGCGTCCGGGGCGGTCCCGGCGGGCGTACGGCAGTGGCGGGCGGGTCCGCTGGACCGGCTCTGCGCGCTGCTGCTGGTGTTCTGGGCCGGCAGCCTCTTCTGGAGCGAGACCGGAGGGTGGCGCTACGCGCTCGGTGCCGTCGCCGGCTTCGTCGGCGCGCTGTGGCTGCCGCACTGGCTCGCGTGGCGGATCACGGCCGACCGCGAGGGACTGTGGTTCAACGGGCTGCGCGGTCCCCGGCACCTGCCCTGGGACGAGATCAGGACCGTCGAGTGCAAGGGCACCGAGCTGACGGTGGACAGCCTGCGGGCCTCGTTCACCGCCTGGTCGGCGCACGCGCCCCGCTGGCCCTGGCTGGAGCGCAGGTTCCGGCTCGTCCACCCGCACGAGCGGGTGGCCGGGGAGATCACCGCCCTGTGGCGCACCCCGGCGCTGCGGCCGTCCGAATCCGCCGGGGAAGGACAGCGGGGCCGGCCGCTGTGGCCCCTGGCGCTGGTCCTGGAGGCCGCCTGGGCGGCGGCGCTGGTGTTCGCGGCCTGACGTCCGGCCCGCCGGGGCGGCCGGCGCCGTCCCCGGAGCGGCCCGCCCGGCCGGTGCCGTCTCCCGGACGTGACGGCGCCGGTGACGTCTGCCGGACTCAGATGCCGGCGGCCGCCGACAGGTCGCGCTTGACCGCCGTCAGCAGCTCGGTCGCGCGGGCGCGGGCGGCCGGCAGACCGGCGTGCGCGGCGACCGGTACGACGACCTCCAGGTAGCACTTCAGCTTGGGTTCGGTGCCGCTGGGGCGGACGATGACCCGGGCGCCGTCGAGGGTGTAGCGCAGGCCGTCCGTGGGCGGCAGCTGCTCCGTGCCCCGGGTCAGGTCCTCGGCGCGGGTGACGGGCAGGCCGGCCAGCTCGGTCGGCGGCTGCTCGCGCAGCCGGCGCATCGCGTCCGCGATCAGCGAGAGGTCCTGGACGCGGACCGACAGCTGGTCGGTGGCGTGCAGTCCGTGCTCCACGGCGAGGTCGTCGAGCAGATCGAGGAGGGTACGGCCCTCCTCCTTCAGCACGGACGCCAGCTCCGTGATCAGCAGCGCGGCGGTGATGCCGTCCTTGTCGCGCACGCCCTGCGGGTCCACGCAGTAGCCGAGGGCCTCCTCGTAGCCGTAGCGCAGGCCGTCGACGCGGGCGATCCACTTGAAGCCGGTCAGCGTCTCCTCGTACGGCAGACCCGCCTTCTCGGCGATCCGGCCGAGCAGGGACGAGGAGACGATCGACTCGGCGAAGGTGCCCCGGGCGCCGCGGCGGACCAGGTGGGCGGCGAGCAGGGCGCCGACCTCGTCGCCGCGCAGCATCCGCCAGTCGCCGCCGTCCCTGACGGCCACGGCGCAGCGGTCGGCGTCCGGGTCGTTGGCGATGACGAGGTCCGGGCCGGCGGTGCGGGCCCGCGCGAACGCCAGGTCCATCGCGCCGGGCTCCTCCGGGTTCGGGAAGGCGACCGTCGGGAAGTCCGGGTCCGGCTCGGCCTGCTCGGTGACCAGCACCGGCTCGGGGAAGCCGGCGCGGGCGAAGGCGGCCAGCAGGACGTCCTTGCCGACGCCGTGCATGGCCGTGTAGACCGTGCGGGCGGTGCGGGGGGAGGCGGGGTCCAGCACGGCGTCCGTGCGGGCGAGGTAGGCGTCCAGGACCGAGTCGTCCAGGGTCTCCCAGCCGCTGTCCGGGCGGGGCACGTCGTGCAGCGAGGCGATCGCGTCGATCTCGGCGGCGATCTCCGCGTCGGCCGGGGGCACGATCTGGGAGCCGTCGCCGAGGTAGACCTTGTAGCCGTTGTCCCGGGGCGGGTTGTGGCTAGCGGTGACCTCCACGCCCGCGACCGCGCCGAGGTGCCGTATCGCGAAGGCCAGGACCGGGGTGGGCAGCGGGCGGGGGAGTACGGCGGCGCGCAGGCCGGCACCGGTCACCACGGCGGCGGTGTCGCGGGCGAAGTCGGCGGACTTGTGGCGGGCGTCGTAGCCGATGACGACGAGCCCGTCGGTGTGGCCCTGCTTCTTCAGGTACGCGGCGAGGCCGGCGGCGGCGCGGATGACGACGCTGCGGTTCATCCGCAGGGGGCCGGCACCGAGTTCTCCCCGCAGGCCGGCGGTGCCGAACTGCAGGGTGCCGCTGAAGCGGGCCGACAGCTCCGCCGTGTCACCGGCCTCGATCAGCTTGGCCAGTTCGTCGCGCGTCTCCTGGTCCGGGTCCTCGGCGAGCCAGGCCTCGGCCCGGGCGATCAGATCGTCGTGCACCTTGGGATCAACCTCTCCATGTCTGCCTGGTCCACCGGGGGCTCCGCCCCGGGCCCCCGTCCGCCCACCCGCTCGCCCGGCCCGGTCGGCCGCGCGCTGAACCGGCGGGATCGCGCCGGCGCCGACGCGAAGCGGCGGCCCGCCCGTGCGAACCGGCGGCCCGTCCGCGCCGGTCCGGCCGGCGTTTCCTACAGCTTGCCCAGCACCTGGCCCAGCAGCTCCCCCATCCGGGCGGCCGAGTCGCGGCCCGCCTGGAGGACCTCCTCGTGGTTGAGGGGCTCGCCGGTCATGCCCGCGGCCAGGTTGGTGACCAGGGAGATGCCGAGCACCTCCGCGCCGGCCTCACGGGCGGCGATGGCCTCCAGGACCGTGGACATGCCCACGAGGTCCGCGCCGATGACGCGGGCCATGCGGATCTCGGCCGGGGTCTCGTAGTGCGGGCCGGGGAACTGGGCGTAGACGCCCTCCTCCAGCGAGGGGTCGATCTCCTTGCACAGGGCGCGCAGGCGCGGCGAGTACAGGTCCGTCAGGTCCACGAAGTTCGCGCCGACGATCGGGGAGGTCGCCGTGAGGTTGATGTGGTCGCTGATCAGGACCGGCTGGCCGGGGCGCATGCCCTCGCGCAGACCGCCGCAGCCGTTGGTCAGCACGATGGTCTTGCAGCCGGCGGCCACGGCGGTGCGCACACCGTGGGCGACGGCGGCGACGCCGCGGCCCTCGTAGTAGTGCGTGCGGCCCAGGAAGACCAGGGCGCGCTTGTCACCGGAGGAGTACGAGCGGATCTTTCCGCCGTGACCCTCGACCGCCGGCGGCGGGAAGCCGGGCAGCTCGGTGACCTGGAACTCGGCGTCGGGCGCGCCCAGGGCGTCGACGGCCGGAGCCCAGCCGGAGCCCATCACGAGGGCGACGTCGTGGGTCTCGGCGCCGGTCAGTTCGCGCAGGCGCGCGGCGGCGTCGGCGGCGGCGTAGGGGTCGCCCTTGATGTCGTCCGGAAGAAGAGATGCGTTCACGCCGAAGAGGGTAGCCGGTCTTCGCCTACGCGCGTAGATGACAGACCTCACGGGTTTGCGCCCGATGTCTTGTCGGTTTCCACAAACGGAGGGAAAAACCGCGGCAAAGCACCGCGCGCGGGCTCAGCAGGGGCGCTTGCGGAGTTCCATCACATAGTCGTGCGGCGCCCCCGCCGACTCCGCCGCGTCGGCGATCTCGCCCAGGTACCGCGCCGACGGCAGCCCGCCCTCGTAGGCGTTGAGGACGTACGCCCAGGCGAACTCCTCGCCGTCCAGCGTGTGCACGCGCACGCGTACCCGGCGGTAGATCTCCATCCCCACGCCCTCCCACCGGTCGAGCGACTCCTCGTCCGGGGGAGCGATGTCGTACAGGCCGACGAAGACCTGGGCCAGCGGGTCCTCGACGATCGTCGCCAGCGCGCCCTCCCAGCCGAGCTGCTCACCGCCGAAGGTCAGCCGCCAGCCGTTCAGCCACCCGGTGGCGCGCAGCGGCGAGTGCGGGGCGCGGCGGGACATCAGGCGCGCGTCGAGGTTGCCGGCGTACGCGGCATAGAGCGACATGCACAGAGGGTACGGCAGGCGTCCCGCGCGCCCCGGGCGCCCCGGGAGCGGCCCGGTGGCGCCCCCGGGCAGTAGCACCTTGAAGCGTGCGGGACAATGGGGTACGTGACTCGGATCGTGATCATCGGTGGCGGACCCGGCGGATATGAAGCGGCGCTGGTGGCCGCTCAGCTCGGCGCGGAGGTGACCGTCGTCGACTGCGACGGTCTGGGCGGAGCGTCGGTGCTGACCGACTGCGTGCCGTCGAAGACCCTTATCGCTACGGCCGAGGTCATGACGACCTTCGACTCCTCGTACGAGGAGCTCGGCATCATCGTCGCCGACGACACCCCGCCGCTGGAGCAGGCGGCCCGGGTGGTCGGCGTGGACCTCGGCAAGGTCAACCGGCGCGTGAAGCGGCTCGCGCTCGCCCAGTCGCACGACATCACCGCCTCCGTCACCCGGGCCGGCGCCCGGGTCCTGCGCGGACGCGGCCGGCTGGACGGCATGCAGGCCCTGGACGGGTCCCGGAAGGTCGTCGTCACCGCCGCCGACGGCACCGAGGAGACCCTCGCCGCCGACGCCGTCCTCATCGCCACCGGCGGTCACCCGCGCGAGCTGCCCGACGCCCAGCCCGACGGCGAGCGCATCCTCAACTGGACCCAGGTCTACGACCTCACCGAGCTGCCGGACGAGCTGATCGTGGTCGGCTCCGGCGTCACCGGTGCCGAGTTCGCCGGCGCCTACCAGGCCCTCGGATCCAAGGTCACGCTGGTCTCCTCGCGCGACCGCGTGCTGCCCGGCGAGGACCCGGACGCCGCCGCCGTCCTGGAGGACGTCTTCCGCCGCCGCGGCATGAACGTCATGGCCCGCTCCCGCGCGCAGTCCGCCAAGCGCGTCGGCGACCGGGTCGAGGTGACGCTGGCCGACGGCCGCGTCATCAGCGGCTCGCACTGCCTGATGGCCGTCGGCGCCGTGCCGAACAGCGCGGGACTGGGCCTGGAGGAGGCCGGGGTCAAGCTGCGCGAGTCCGGGCACATCTGGACCGACAAGGTCTCGCGCACGACCGCGCCGGGCGTGTACGCGGCCGGCGACGTCACCGGGGTGTTCGCCCTGGCCTCCGTCGCCGCCATGCAGGGGCGCATCGCCATGTACCACTTCCTGGGCGACGCGGTGACCCCGCTGAACCTGAAGACGGTCTCGTCCAACGTCTTCACCGACCCCGAGATCGCCACCGTCGGCTACACGCAGGCCGACGTCGACGGCGGCAAGATCGACGCGCGGGTCGTCAAGCTGCCCCTCCTGCGCAACCCGCGCGCCAAGATGCAGGGCATCCGGGACGGCTTCGTGAAGATCTTCTGCCGGCCCGGCACCGGGATCGTCGTCGGCGGTGTCGTCGTGGCTCCCCGCGCCTCGGAACTGATCCACCCCATCTCGATCGCCGTCGACAACAATCTGACGGTCGAACAGATCGCGAACGCGTTCACGGTGTACCCCTCCCTTTCGGGGTCGATCGCGGAGGTCGCCCGGCAGCTGCACAACCGCAAGGGGGGCGCGGAGGCCTGACCGGGCCGGCCGGCTTCCCGCTGGTCACGGGGAGTCGCCGCGCATGCGGGCGGCATAGTCGGGGCGGGTAGGTGCTATACCACCTCCCACCCCGCCATGCGAACAACTTCTGTTATTCGGCGCAAACTGCTGAAACCAGACGGTCGCTGGGGTTACTGTCAGTTTCGTGTTCGCTGCTGAACGTCGCCAATTGATCCTCGAAATGGTGCGAGCGAACGGTGCCGTGTCGCTCCGTGAACTCGCCCGCGTCGTCCAGACCTCCGAAGTGACCGTACGGCGGGACGTGCGCGCACTGGAGGCAGAAGGACTCCTCGACCGCCGGCACGGCGGTGCGGTACTGCCGGGCGGTTTCACGCGGGAGTCCGGCTTCCCGCAGAAATCGCATCTCGCGACCGCCGAGAAGACGGCCATCGCCGACCTCGCGGCGGGCCTCGTCGAAGAAGGCGAGGCGATCGTGGTCGGGGCCGGTACGACCACGCAGGAACTGGCCCGCCGCCTCGCGCGCGTGCCGGGCCTGACGGTCGTCACCAACTCCCTCCTGGTCGCCCAGGCCCTGGCCCATGCCAACCGGGTGGAGGTCGTGATGACCGGGGGCACCCTGCGCGGGTCCAACTACGCCCTGGTCGGCTCCGGTGCCGAGCAGTCCCTCCAGGGGCTGCGGGTGTCGCGGGCCTTCCTCTCCGGGAGCGGCCTGACGGCCGATCGCGGGCTGTCGACCTCCAACATGCTCTCGGCGTCCGTCGACCGGGCCCTGGTGCAGGCCGCCGCCGAGGTCGTGGTCCTCGCCGACCACACCAAGCTCGGCACGGACACGATGTTCCAGACCGTGCCGACCGACCTCATCACCCGGCTGGTCACCGACGAACCGCCCGCCCACGACGACCGGGCCGCCACCGAGCTGCAGGCGCTCGCCGACCAGGGGGTGCAGATCGCCGTCACGGGGGCGAGCGGAAGCCCGGGGGGTGACCAGGTCCCGGCGGGCCGCCGCGCTCCCCTGCCGGGACCACGACGAGGGCACGTACCCGGCTCCTCCCCCCTGCGTCCCGCCGCGGGCCTGGGCGACCCGGCGTCCCCCGACCGCGGCCGCGTGGCCGACCTGCGCCGCCGGTGAGGGCGGCACGGACACCGGGCGGGTGACGCGCCGCGCGGGCCGCCGGTGCCACGGGGTCCACGGTTCCCCGGCGCGCCACGGCGGGCGGTACGACGCGCGGGCGCCCGCGGGGGCCGAGTACGGGCGACCGCGGGGGCCGTGTACGGGCGACCGCGGGGGCCGTGTACGGGTGCCCGGCCGGCGGCCCCGGCAGCGGGCGAGCCCCTCGGGAAGGCGCAGCAGCCCCGCGGTTCTCCCGGACCACCTGCCGTATCACCCACCTGACGGTGAATCGTTCCGCCGATCGGCCCAGTCCGCCGTACGAGCCCGCACGCACCACGCCCGGCGGGCCATGAGGGGCGGCCGCCGGGCGTGGGTGGAGACGGTGGAGCGGGTCAGTCCTTGATCTCGCAGATCGCGGCACCCGAGGTGATGGAGGCGCCGACCTCGGCGGTCAGGC
>NZ_BNBF01000002.1:64634-64874 GCF_014654935.1 Streptomyces capoamus | reverse complement strand
CCTTGATGGTGCCCGCCTTGTGGGCGTTCAGGGGCTGCTCCATCTTCATGGCCTCCAGGACGACGACCAGGTCACCCTCCTGCACCTCCTGGCCCTCCTCCACGGCGACCTTGACGATCGTGCCCTGCATGGGCGAGGCGAGGGTGTCGCCGGAGGCGACCGGACCGGACTTCTTCGCCGCGCGGCGCTTCGGCTTGGCACCGGCCGCCAGGCCCGTGCGGGCCAGGGACATCCCGAGCG
>NZ_BNBF01000002.1:59672-64591 GCF_014654935.1 Streptomyces capoamus | reverse complement strand
AGGACGGGAGGGAGACCTCCAGGCGCTTGCCGCCGACCTCGACGACGACCGTCTCGCGGCCCAGCTCCTCCTCCGCCTCGGCGTCGGCGGCGGCGACGAACGGCTTGATCTCGTTGACGAACTCCGTCTCGATCCAGCGGGTGTGGACCGTGAAGGGGTCGGCCGAGCCGGTCAGCTCCGGAGCGAACGCCGGGTCCCGCACCACCACGCGGTGGAAGGGGATCGCCGTCGCCATGCCCTCGACCTGGAACTCGTCCAGCGCGCGGGCGGCCCGCTCCAGGGCCTCCTTGCGGGTACGGCCCGTCACGACCAGCTTGGCCAGCAGGGAGTCCCACGCCGGGCCGATCACGCTGCCGGCCTCCACGCCCGCGTCCAGGCGGACACCGGGGCCGGACGGCGCGTCGAAACGGGTGACCGAGCCGGGAGCCGGGAGGAAGTTGCGGCCCGGGTCCTCGCCGTTGATCCGGAACTCGAACGAGTGTCCGCGCAGCACCGGGTCGCCGTACCCCAGCTCCTCGCCGTCGGCGATGCGGAACATCTCGCGGACCAGGTCGATGCCGGCGACCTCCTCGGTCACCGGGTGCTCGACCTGGAGGCGGGTGTTGACCTCCAGGAAGGAGATCGTGCCGTCCTGGCCGACCAGGAACTCGCAGGTGCCCGCACCCTCGTAGCGGGCCTCCTTCAGGATGGCCTTGGAGGCGCGGTACAGCTCGGCGACCTGCTCCTCGGACAGGAACGGCGCCGGGGCCTCCTCCACCAGCTTCTGGTGGCGGCGCTGGAGGGAGCAGTCACGGGTGGAGACGACGACCACGTTGCCGTGCTTGTCGGCCAGGCACTGGGTCTCCACGTGCCGCGGACGGTCCAGGTAGCGCTCGACGAAGCACTCGCCGCGGCCGAAGGCGGCCACCGCCTCGCGCACCGCCGACTCGTACAGCTCCGGGACCTCTTCCAGGGTCCGGGCGACCTTCAGGCCGCGGCCGCCGCCGCCGAAGGCGGCCTTGATGGCGATCGGCAGGCCGTGCTCCCGGGCGAAGGCCACGACCTCGTCGGCGCCGCTCACCGGGTCGGGGGTGCCCGCGACCAGCGGCGCGCCGGCGCGCTGGGCGATGTGCCGGGCGGCGACCTTGTCGCCCAGGTCGCGGATGGCCTGCGGCGGCGGGCCGATCCAGATCAGGCCCGCGTCCAGGACCGCCTGCGCGAACTCGGCGTTCTCCGAGAGGAAGCCGTAGCCGGGGTGGACGGCGTCGGCGCCGGACTCGCGCGCCGCGTTCAGGATCTTGTCGATGACCAGGTAGCTGGTGGCCGGGGTGTCACCGCCCAGGGCGAACGCCTCATCCGCGGCGCGGACATGCAGAGCGTCCCGGTCCGGGTCGGCGTAGACGGCCACGCTCGCGATCCCGGCGTCGCGACAGGCCCGGGCCACGCGGACAGCGATTTCGCCACGGTTGGCGATGAGCACCTTGCGCACGATTGAGGCTCCCTCCTTGAAACAAGCCGAGTTTAGGGACTGCCGACACGGCACTTCGACCCGTCCCCAGTGGTGAGCTTGCCCACACGGAGCGTGATACGAGGCGCGCTCGACCCGCGAAAGCCCATGTCGCACCACGGTACGCAGGACCTCTCCGGAAAACCCTAGCCCTGCTATGTGTCCAAGGTCTCTGTGAGGGCGTGCTGCGGCCCACTCTGTTTCTTTGTCGAGTCCCTACGAATGGCCCAATGATTCTTTGCCGGCGTCCGAACCCTTGTCCCCCGGTTTACCCGTTAGTAGCGTGCACGGGGTCTCGAACGAACCCGGGGTAACAGGCTGTCGGTGTGAGAGTGGGTGGGGCCCGGTGGTACGCAGGCCGGTGGCATGGGTCGTGGCGGTCGTCCTCCTGGCGGAGGGCGTGCTCATCGCCGCGCTGAACTGGTTCCTCGGAGTGGTCGTCGACCGCCAGGACATGTCCCTGGCCGGCCTCGACCCGGACGTCATGTCGACGTCCTCGAAGGCCGGCGGGGTCGTCTTCGGCCTCTACTTCGCCGTGTGCGCCCTGGTGGCCGTGTTCGTCGCGGTCCGCGACCGCGCACCGGCCGGCCTCGGCCGCGTCCTGCTGATCAGCGCGGCCGTGGTGCACGGCCTGCTCGGCGCGTTCGCCTGGGGCCTGGTCGGCTGGACGGCGTTCCTGTTCATGGTGACCATGCTCGGGCTGATCGTGCTGCTCCTGGTGACGTACGACCGAACGGGTGGCCCGCAGAGCCCGGCGGCCGGGGACGGCGGGCCGGAGCAGGGCGCGGGACCGGACGCGCGGGCGGAACCGGACGCGGTCCCCGCCGGCCCGGGCGCGCCGGTGAGCCGGACGGACGAACCGCAGGACGGGGACGAGGAGCCCCAGGACTCCGTCCCCGCCCAGATCAGCGTTCCGGCGACCACAACTGCGTGATGCCCACGCCCAGTTCCGCGAGCAGCTTGCGGACCAGGGGCAGGCTGATGCCGATGACGTTGCCGTGGTCGCCCTCGATGCCCTCGATGAACGGCGCCGAACGGCCGTCCAGGGTGAACGCGCCGGCGACGTACAGCGGCTCCCCGGAGGCCACGTAGGCGGCGATCTCCTCGTCGGTGGGCTCGCCGAACCGGACGACGGTGGAGGCCGTCGCCGACACGTACCGCTTGGCCTCCGTGTCCCACACGCAATGACCCGTCTGGAGCACTCCGGCCCGCCCGCGCATGGACTTCCAGCGGGCGGTGGCCTCCTCGGCGTCCGCCGGCTTGCCGAGCGCCTGCCCGTCCAGCTCCAGCACCGAGTCGCAGCCGATCACCAGGGCGCCCTGCGCCTCCGGCCGCGCCGCCACGACCGATGCCTTCGCCTCGGCCAGGGCGAGCGCCAGCTCCGCCGGGGTGGGCGCGGTGACGGCGTCCTCGTCGACCCCGCTGACGATCACCTCCGGTGCGAGGCCGGCCTGCCTCAGCAGGCCCAGGCGGGCGGGGGACTGGGAGGCGAGGATCAGGCGGCGGTGCGGCTTCGCGGTCATGCCGTCAGATTAGCCGTGCCGCCGCGCTACCTCAGCCCGGTCACGATCATGATCAGGACCATGGCCAGAGCTATGAGGAGACCGAGCCGCCGGAGCATGTCCTGCATGTCGCGCAGGTCCTTCGGCGGCTCGTCTTCGGGGTCTGACCAGAGCATGGGTCCAGCGTGCGGCCGGGCGGGTGCCGGGCGCCTGAGTACGGCTACTCAGAACCGGCACCGGCCACCGCGGCGTGCCGGGCCCCCAGGACCTGTGCCGGACAGGTCCTAGCCCGGCCAGTACGTGCGGCTCCAGGACACCGGGCCCGGCCTGGGGACCCGGGCCGTCGCGATCCTCGACGGGTCGGACCACGCGTCCCCGGGGCCTTCCGCGCCGGACGGCGTCACCGCTGCCGCCGCGGCGCGGGCGCGGACCACCGCCAGGGCGGCGGCCAGCTCCTCCGGGGTCGGATTGCCTCGTACGACCTTGATGTTCATTGACCGCTCCCAGGGTCGGCAGGGCTCGGGGACCTACAGGGGGATGTTGCCGTGCTTCTTCGGAGGCAGGGATTCCCGCTTCGTGCGCAGCTGACGCAGGCCGCGCACGATGTGGGCGCGGGTGTCGGACGGCATGATCACGGCGTCGATGTAGCCGCGCTCGGCCGCGACGTAGGGGTTGAGGAGGGTGTCCTCGTACTCCTGGATCAGCCGCGCCCGCACCGCCTCGACGTCCTCACCGCTCGCCTCGGCCTCGGCGAGGGTGCGGCGGTGCAGGATGTTGACCGCGCCCTGGGCGCCCATGACGGCGATCTGGGCGGTGGGCCAGGCCAGGTTGAGGTCGGCGCCCAGGTGCTTGGAGCCCATGACGTCGTACGCGCCGCCGAACGCCTTGCGGGTGATGACGGTGATCAGCGGGACCGTGGCCTCGGCGTAGGCGTAGATCAGCTTGGCGCCGCGCCGGATGATGCCGTCGTGCTCCTGGCCGACGCCCGGCAGGAAGCCGGGCACGTCCACGAAGGTCAGCACCGGGACGTTGAAGGCGTCGCAGGTCCGCACGAAGCGGGCGGCCTTCTCGCTCGCCGTGATGTCGAGGCAGCCGGCGAACTGCATCGGCTGGTTGGCGACCACGCCCACCGGCCGGCCCTCGACCCGTCCGAACCCGGTGAGGATGTTCGGCGCGAACAGGGCCTGGGTCTCGAAGAACTCCCCGTCGTCCAGGACGTGCTCGATCACCGTGTGCATGTCGTACGGCTGGTTGGCGCTGTCCGGTACGACGGTGTCCAGCTCGCGGTCCTCGTCGCCGACCGCCAGGTCCGCCTCCTCCGGGAAGGCCGGGGGCTCGGACAGGTTGTTGGACGGCAGGTACGACAGCAGCTGCTTGACGTACTCGATGGCGTCCTTCTCGTCGCCGGCCATGTGGTGGGCCACGCCGGAGGCGGTGTTGTGGGTGCGGGCGCCGCCCAGCTCCTCGAAGCCGACGTCCTCGCCGGTGACGGTCTTGATGACGTCCGGACCGGTGATGAACATGTGCGAGGTCTGGTCGACCATGACCGTGAAGTCGGTGATGGCCGGGGAGTAGACCGCGCCGCCCGCGCAGGGCCCGACGACCAGCGAGATCTGCGGGATCACTCCGCTGGCGTGGGTGTTGCGGCGGAAGATCTCGCCGTACGCGCCGAGGGAGGCGACGCCTTCCTGGATGCGGGCGCCGCCGGAGTCGTTGATGCCGATGACCGGGCAGCCGGTCTTCAGCGCGAAGTCCATGACCTTGACGATCTTCTGGCCGTAGACCTCGCCCAGTGCCCCGCCGAAGACGGTGAAGTCCTGCGAGAAAACGGCGACCGGGCGGCCGTCGACGGTTCCGTACCCGGTGACGACCCCGTCCCCGTAGGGCCGGTTCTGCTCCAGCCCGAAGTGGGTGGAGCGGTGCCGGGCGAA
>NZ_BNBF01000002.1:58184-59632 GCF_014654935.1 Streptomyces capoamus | reverse complement strand
CTCGTCCAGCTCGACGAACGAATCCTCGTCGAGGAGCAGTTCGATGCGCTCACGGGCCGTCAGCTTGCCCTTGGCGTGCTGTTTCTCGACGGCGCGTTCCGAGCCGGCGTGCGTCGCCTCGTGGATGCGGCGCTGGAGGTCCGCCAGCTTGCCCGCGGTCGTGTGAATGTCGATCTCTTCCGGCTCGGACATCGGGATGCGGCTCCCTGCCTGCTCAAAAGGGGGGACGGTTACTCATCCGTAGAGTAGTGGCGGGCCTACGGATCAGCAGTGCGTCGTTTACCACACCTAGGGTGGCTTGCATGACGCCGCAGAAACCTTCAGACGACAACCGCTGGTCCGACCTGGACCGTCCGCCCCTGAACGCCGCGGCCCTGCGGCGCGGGCTGGTCCGGGAGGGGGGCCTGTACCGCGAGATCGACGTGGTGCAGCGGACCGGCTCCACCAACTCGGACCTCGCGGCGCGGGCCGCCGCGGGGAAGGCCGGGGAGGGGGCGGTGCTGGTGGCCGAGGAGCAGACGGCCGGCCGGGGCCGGCTGGACCGGCGCTGGAGCGCGCCGCCGCGCTCGGGCCTGTTCTTCTCCGTCCTGCTGGAGCCCGCCGAGGTGCCGGTGGCGCGGTGGGGGTGGCTGCCGTTGCTGACGGGCGTGGCGGTGGCGACCGGGCTGTCCCGGGCGGCGGGCGTCGACACGGCGCTCAAGTGGCCGAACGACCTGCTGGTCACCGTCGGCGGGCAGGAGCGCAAGGCCGGCGGGATCCTCGCCGAGCGGGCCGGCCCGGGCGGCATCGTCATCGGCGTGGGCATCAACGTCACCCTGCGGGCGGACGAGCTGCCCGTGCCGCAGGCGGGCTCCCTCGCGCTGGCCGGGGCGCTGGGCACGGACCGGGATCCGCTGCTGCGGGCGGTGCTGCGGTCGCTGGAGGACTGGTACGGACGGTGGCGGACGGCGGGCGGCGACCCGGCGGCGAGCGGCCTCCAGGAGACGTACACGGCCGGCTGCGCCACGCTCGGCCGCGTGGTGCGGGCCGAGCTGCCGGGGGAGCGGGCGGTGGTGGGGGAGGCCGTGGCCCTGGACGGCGACGGCCGCCTGATCATCGCCACGGAGGAGGGTGTGCAGGAGCCGGTGGGCGCGGGCGACATCGTCCACCTGCGGCCGGCGTAGCCCGCGGTCGCTTCCGCGCCGAGTGGGGTGGGTGGGACGTCGTCCGCGTCTGGCCCCCTCGCCGCACGGCGCAGGGGCGCGGAACCGTGCGGCCGGTCACGGCGAGGCCGCGGCCGGCGTCCGGTCAGGTGACCGGTACCGGTGGCAACCCCCCGGCCGAGCCCTACGGAGTGAGCTGGCGCACACCTGCCGTAGAGTTGAGGCCGGTCGATACCTGACCGCGGCAGATCGGAAGGGCAGCAGGCGTGACCGTCGACGACACGGGCTCCGGCGCTGGCGGGGACC
>NZ_BNBF01000002.1:50791-58149 GCF_014654935.1 Streptomyces capoamus | reverse complement strand
CCCACGCCGCCGACACCGGCGAGGACCCGCTGGCCCTGCGGCTCGAACAGCTCATCCTGGGCGCCGAGCGCCGCTACACCCCGTTCCAGGCCGCCCGCAGCGCCGGCGTCTCCATGGAGCTGGCGTCCCGCTTCTGGCGGGCGATGGGCTTCGCGGACATCGGCCAGGCCAAGGCCCTCACGGAGGCCGACGTCCTCGCCCTGCGCCGGCTCGCCGGCCTGGTGGAGGCCGGCCTGCTGAGCGAGGCGATGGCGGTGCAGGTGGCCCGGTCCACCGGGCAGACCACCGCCCGGTTGGCCGAGTGGCAGATCGACTCCTTCCTGGAGGGCCTGACCGAGCCCCCGGAGCCGGGGATGACCCGCACCGAGGTGACGTACCCGATCGTCGAGCTGCTCCTGCCCGAGCTGGAGGAGTTCCTCGTCTACGTCTGGCGCCGCCAGCTCGCCGCCTCCGCCGGCCGGGTCGTGCAGACGGGTGACGACGAGGAGATGGTCGACCGGCGCCTGGCCGTCGCCTTCGCCGACCTGGTCGGCTTCACCCGCCTCACCCGCCGGATGGAGGAGGAGGAGCTGGGCGAGCTGGTCGAGGCGTTCGAGACGACCGCCGCCGACCTGGTGGCCGCGCGCGGTGGCCGGCTCATCAAGACCCTCGGTGACGAGGTGCTCTACGCGGCGGACGACGCGGGTACGGCCGCGGACATCGCCCTGCTCCTGGTGGAGACGCTGTCGAACGACGAGACCATGCCCGAACTGCGGGTCGGCATGGCGTTCGGCACGGTGACCACCCGGATGGGGGATGTGTTCGGGACGACGGTGAACCTGGCCTCCCGGCTGACCTCCATAGCCCCGCGCGACGCCGTCCTGGTGGACAGCGCCTTCGCCGAGGAGCTGATCCGCACCGGCGAGGCGCCCGCCTCGGAGGCGGAGGCGGCGGAGGCCGCGGCGGCCGCCGAGAAGGAGGGCGAGGAGCCGCCGGTGTACCGCTTCGCGCTGCAGCCGATGTGGCAGCGCCCGGTGCGCGGGCTCGGCGTGGTCGAGCCGTGGCTGCTCACCCGCCGCGACGACCGCCCCTGACCCCCGCCCGCTGTCCGCCCTCGCCGCCGAGCACGTCCACGCACAGGCCGATCACCGGCAGGCACACCCCGCCGGGGCGGGGCTCCGCCGTGCCGTGGCTCGCGGTGGGGGTCGGGGCCGGCGTGGGGGTCGCCCGGGTCGGACCGGGCGTGGGCCCGCTCGGCGCGGGGCTCGTCGGGCCGCCCGGCCGGGGCGCGGCCGGGGTGCCGGTCGCGTGGACGGTGGGTACGGCGGTGGGGCCGGGCGGTGCGGTGGCCGTGTCCGGCGCGCTGCCCGGCGTGCTGCGGGCCGGGGACCCGGCGGGCAGGGGAACGAGGCTGCGGCCCCCCAGGGCGGAGGTCGCCGAGGGCAGCGCGGTGGGGGCGGCGGCGATGGTGGCCGAGGTGTTCGCGGAGCCGCCCGGTGCCCGGCCGCCCGGGTCGAGCCGGGGCTCCGCCTCCGCCGTACCGGAGGCGCCGACCCCCGAGTCCGGGGCCACCCGGACCAGGCTGAGCACCCCCGCGGCCAGGGCGAGACCGCCGGCCGCCAGCAGCACCTTGCGGGGGCGGGGCCTGCGGTGCCGCCCGCGCCGTACTCCCGGTGTGTTTGCCGGCCCGCGTTCCCGTGTGTTCGCCGGCCCGCGCTCCCGTTCCGCAGCGGTCCGTCCAGGTATCGGTCTCATGGGTCCCCTCCCCGCCGCGCGCCCGGGGCGCGCCGTGGCGCACGCTATGCGCTCGTGTGGGCGAAGTGCGCCCGGACGGCCGGGATGTCACTCGAACGGGCGAACGGGCTCGGCGCCCCGGGCTTCCCGGAAGCAGGCGGGGCTGCGATGATCGGGCCGACGGTGAGTTAACCCGCGTTAACCGGAGGGGTGTCATGAGCGAGGAGCGGTTCGGGGAGTTCGTGCTGGTGCGGCGGCACGGGCACGTCGCGGAGCTGGTGCTGGACCGGCCCAAGGCGATGAACGCCGTCTCCACGGAGATGGCCCGGTCCCTCGCGGGCGCGTGCGCCGCGCTCGCCGCCGACCGGGACGCCCGGGTGGTCGTGCTGACCTCGTCGCACGAACGGGCGTTCTGTGTGGGCGCCGACCTGAAGGAGCGCAACTCCTTCACCGACGCCGACCTGGTACGGCAGCGCCCGGTGGCCCGGGCCGCGTACACCGGGGTGCTGGAGCTGCCGATGCCGACCGTCGCGGCGGTGCACGGCTTCGCGCTGGGCGGCGGTTTCGAGCTGGCGCTCTCCTGCGACCTGATCGTGGCCGACGCCACGGCCGTGGTGGGCCTGCCGGAGGTGTCCGTGGGCGTGATCCCGGGCGGCGGCGGGACCCAGCTGCTGCCCCGGCGGGTCGGCGCGGCGCGCGCGGCCGAGCTGATCTTCTCGGCGCGGCGGGTGGAGGCGGCGGAGGCGGCCGGGCTGGGGCTGGTGGACCGGCTGGTGGAGGCCGGCCGGGACCGCGAGGAGGCGCTGGCGCTCGGGCAGCGGATCGCGGCCAACTCGCCGGTGGGCCTGCGGGCGGCGAAGCGGGCGCTGCGGCTGGGGCACGGACTGGACCTGCGGGCCGGCCTGGAGGTGGAGGACGCGGCGTGGCGCTCGGTGGCCTTCTCCGGTGACCGTGCGGAGGGCGTGGCGGCCTTCAACGACAAGCGCGCGCCGCAGTGGCCGGGGGAGTGAGGGGCGCGTTCCGGCGGAGCGCGGGGGCCCGCACGGGAGGCCGCGGGCGGCGCCCGTACCCCGAGGCGCGCGTTCTGCACCCCCTGTCGGGGCATACCACCTGATCGCCGTACCGATCGCTCGAACCTCGTGAATCCTCCCTAATCTGGAGTAATGGGTGAGGACGAGCGGCTGGCCGCGGTCGTGGCGCTGGCGCAGGGGATGGCGGCGGCCCACACCCCGCGGGAGTGCTGGCAGGCCGCCGCCCTCGGCGGCTGCCGGGCCCTGGCCGGCAGCTTCGCCGCGCTCTCGGTGTGGGAGCGCCAGCTCGGCCGCCTCCGGGTCCTGGTGAACGTGGGGGACCGCGCACCCGAAGAGGAGGAGTTCCCGGAGGCCGAGACCTACCCGGTGCACCAGTTCCCGGAGATCACCGAGTTCCTGCACGAGCGCTGGGCCGGCGGCGGCGGCCCCAACGCCTGGGTGGAGACGGCCGAGGGGGCGGCCGCCGGCGAGCCCGGTTACCTGCACCAGCGGGTCGCCGCCCTGCGCCGCCGGGGTCGCGGCTGCTGTGTCGTGGCCCCGGTCGTGCTGCACGGCCGTGCCTGGGGCGAGCTGTACGTGGCGCGCGCGGCCGGCGAGCCCGTCTTCGCGCGCACCGACGCCGACTTCGCCACCGTGCTCGCGGCCGTGGTCGCCGCGGGCATCGCGCAGACCGAGCGGCTGGAGGAGGCCCGCCGGCTCGCGTTCACCGACGCCCTGACCGGTCTGGCCAACCGCCGGGCCGTGGACGTACGGCTGGAGGAGGCCGTGGAGCGGCACCGCGCGGAGGGCGTGGTCGTCAGTCTCGTCGTCTGTGACCTCAACGGGCTCAAGCGGGTCAACGACACCCTCGGGCACGCCGTCGGCGACCGCCTGCTGGAACGTTTCGGCTCGGTGCTGTCGCTGTGCGGCGCGATGGTGCCGGGTGCGCTGGCCGCGCGGCTGGGCGGGGACGAGTTCTGTCTGCTCGCGGTCGGGCCGCCCGCCGACGACGTGGTGAAGGCGGCCGAGGAACTGTGCCGCCGCGCCGGGGAGTTGGAGCTTGGGGAGGGGGTCGCGTGCGGAGTCGCCTCGACCGGGGACCCGATCGGCCCGGTGCGCGACGCCCGCCGGCTGTTCCGGCTCGCGGACGCCGCCCAGTACCGGGCCAAGGCCACCCGCCTGGACCGGCCGGTGGTGGCCGGCCGGGAGGGGCCGGACGATCCGGTCGTACGGCTGGCCGACGAGCCGCCGCCCGCACGGGCCGAGCGGCGCCGGTTCCGCGGGCGCCGGCCGTGAGGCGAAGCCCACACCTCGCGGTAAGGGTCGTACCCGGTCCCCACTAGTGACATCACCGCATTCAATGCGTACGCTCCTGAATATGGATATGCACACTGTGGTGGTGGGGACGTCCGGTGTCACGGCGTCCGACGTTCTCGCCGTGGCGCGCGGCGGTGCCCGCATCGAGTTGTCGGCCGAAGCCGTGGCGGCCCTCGCGGCGGCCCGGGAGATCGTGGACGCGCTGGCGGCCAAGCCGGACCCGGTCTACGGCGTCTCCACCGGCTTCGGCGCCCTGGCGACCCGGCACATCAGCCCGGAACTGCGCGCCCAGCTGCAGCGCAACATCGTCCGCTCGCACGCCGCCGGCATGGGGCCGCGGGTCGAGCGGGAACTCGTACGGGCCCTGATGTTCCTGCGGCTCAAGACCGTCTGCTCCGGGCACACCGGTGTGCGGCCCGAGGTCGCGCAGACCATGGCCGACGTGCTGAACGCCGGGATCACCCCGGTCGTGCACGAGTACGGCTCCCTCGGCTGCTCCGGCGACCTCGCCCCGCTGTCCCACTGCGCCCTCGCGCTCATGGGCGAGGGTGACGCCGAGGGCCCCGACGGCGTCGTACGACCCGCCGGCGAACTGCTCGCCGAGCACGGGATCCAGCCCGTCGAACTGCGCGAGAAGGAGGGCCTCGCCCTCCTCAACGGCACCGACGGCATGCTCGGCATGCTGGTCATGGCCCTCGCCGACCTCGACACCCTCTACAAGTCCGCCGACGTCACCGCCGCCCTCAGCCTGGAGGCGCTGCTCGGCACGGACAAGGTGCTCGCCCCCGAGCTGCACGCCATCCGCCCGCACCCGGGCCAGGGCGCCTCCGCCGCCAACATGTCCGCGGTGCTGCAGGGTTCGGGCCTCACCGGGCACCACCAGGACGACGCGCCGCGCGTCCAGGACGCCTACTCGGTGCGCTGCGCCCCGCAGGTCGCCGGTGCCGGCCGCGACACCCTCGCGCACGCCCGCACGGTCGCCGAGCGGGAGCTGGCCGCCGCCGTCGACAACCCCGTGGTGCTGCCTGGGGTCGGCACCGGGGGAGGGCGGGTCGAGTCCAACGGCAACTTCCACGGCGCGCCCGTGGCCTACGTCCTGGACTTCCTCGCCATCGCCGCCGCCGACCTCGGCTCCATCGCCGAGCGCCGCACCGACCGGCTGCTGGACAAGAACCGCAGCCACGGTCTCCCGCCCTTCCTGGCGGACGACGCCGGTGTCGACTCCGGTCTGATGATCGCGCAGTACACGCAGGCCGCGCTGGTCAGCGAGATGAAGCGGCTGGCCGTCCCGGCCTCCGCGGACTCCATCCCGTCCTCCGCCATGCAGGAGGACCACGTCTCCATGGGCTGGTCCGCCGCGCGCAAACTGCGCACCGCCGTCGACAACCTGACCCGGATCATCGCCATCGAGCTGTACGCGGCCACCCGCGCCGTCGAACTGCGCGAGGGTCTCACCCCGGCGCCCGCGACCCGGGCCGTCATCGAGGCCGTACGGGCCGCGGGCGTGCAGGGCCCCGGCCCGGACCGCTTCCTGGCGCCCGACCTGGCCGCCGCCGACGCGTTCGTGCGCGGCGGCGACCTCGTGGCGGCCGTGGAGAAGGTCACCGGCCCGCTGCAGTGAGCGCGAAGGGGCCCCGGCCGACCGGCCGGGGCCCCTTCCGCGCTACGGACGGACCGTCACTTCAGTTTGGCGGCCTGCGCCTTCACAACCGGAGCGGACACCGTGTAGGCCTTCTTGCTCATCATCGCGCCGATGTTGACGGTGGTGTACACGGCGAGGGTGTTCCCGTGCCGGGCGACCTCGGCGTGCAGCGGCAGGGCGCCGTCCTTGCCCGCGTCGTTGGTCGCGGTGAAGGCCACCGACGCGTCACCGGTGCCGGAGGACTTCTCCTCGCTGACCTTGGTGAAGGTGCCCTTCTCGCCGTCCTGCGCGCCGGAGAAGCCGCCCGCGCAGGCCTTGACCGCGTCGGAGACCGCCTGCAGGCCCTGCTCGGCGCCGTCCCCGTCGTACGAGGCCAGGGTGACCACGGTGACGTCCAGGTTCATGGACTCGCTGATGGAGTCCGCGGACTTGCCCCCGTCCGGCGACGTGGCGCCGGCCTTGGGGACCTTCACGTTCTCGGTGGCCATCTTGCTGGTGTGCGCCACCGGGTCACCGGGCGCGATGGCGGTGAACGCCCGGAGCACCGGCAGGCACTTGGCGTCGTCGGACGTCACCTTGCTCTTGTCGGGCACACCGCCCTCGACGGCACCGACCTTCTGGCCGGGCACGTCCCCCTGGGCGATGATCAGCCGCTGCAACGCGCCGGCGTCCAGCGTCTTCGCGGCGGGCTTGTCCGCGTCCTTGCCCGAGCCGCTCCCGGAGTCCTTCGACCCGTCGTCGCCACAACCCGTGACGAGGGCGAGCGACAGCGCGCTCACAGCTGCGGCGGCGCACAGCCGCACGCCCGGTGATCTCTTCATGAGCGAACTATGTGGTCGCTGTCAAACATTCGTCAAGAAAGATCAAAAGCCCAGACGTTCCCGACGCACCGAATACACGACGAATCCGGCACCCACGGCGAGGAAGAGACTGCCGCCGACGACGTACGGGGTGGTGTCGAAGCTTCCCGTGTCGGCCAGTTCCGTCTCCGCCTCCGTCGCCACCTCCTGCTCCGCGGACTCGGCGGTCGCCACCGTCACCGCTCTGGCCTGCGTGACCTGTTCGGTCCGCGGCGCGACGGAGGTGGCCACCGTCTCTCTCGCCGGCGCACCCTGCGAGGCGTTCGCGGACGGGACGAACCACAGCGCGCACAACAGGGTGCCCGCGGCGGTGGCGGTCAGCAGCGGACGGCGAGCGGATGACACGGAATATCGATCCCCTTGTGACGCTGGCGAATTGGCCGTGCGGGGCGATGTTAGTGAAAGTCGCGGGTCACAGGAAAGTCACGGGAGGTTTCAGTCGTACGCTCCCGCCATGAGCACAGAAGAGACATCACGGTTTGTACGGCTTCGGGTGGAGTTGGTGCTGGAGGTGCACGACGAGGACGCGGTGGCCAAGGCCGCGCTGCGCCGCGTCGCGGAGGACCCGGAGCTGCCCGAGGGCGAGCGGGCCCACGCCGAGGGCGCTGTGACGGACGACACCGCGGAGGCCCTGGCCTATCTCGTGGACCCGTTCGACCTGGTCAGCGAGGTGCCCGGGGTGGAGCTCCAGCAGGCGTCCTGGTCCAGCGAGCGGATCGAGTACGACCCTGATTCGCCCGACTGGGACCTGGACGAGGATGATGGGCAGGACGACGAGGAAGAGGGCGGCATCGGCTGAGCGTCCCGGGGCACCCA
>NZ_BNBF01000002.1:40638-50748 GCF_014654935.1 Streptomyces capoamus | reverse complement strand
GGACCCCGGACGGCAACCGCCGTCCGGGGTTTCGTCGTCCCAGGGGGGCGTACGGCCCGGATCCCGCACCACCCGCGACCGCGTTCCCGTGGACGTGGGATGCCCCACAGATCCACGGACTGTGGAACGGGACGGCCCGGCCGTAGCGTTGAAGGTTCTTGACGGGGACTCTCGGGGTTATCGCGACTCGGCAATGATGGAGAAGCTTGTGATGACGGACAGCATGCGGCGCCGGCGCCTGACGGCCGCGTCCGCTCTGCTCGGCGGTGTGCTGGTGCTGACGGCGTGTTCCGGCGGCGACGCCGACGGCTCCGGCGGTGGCGGCGACACCTCGCAGGCCAAGGTCGACGAGGCGGCGGCCAAGAAGTCGTCGGAGGCGCAGATCACGATCACGCCCAAGGACGGCTCGAACAACGCCTCGATCAACAACTCCGCGGTCGTCACGGTGAGCAAGGGCACCCTGACGAACGTCACGATGACCACCCAGGACGGCAAGGCCGTCGCCGGGCAGCTGTCCGCGGACAAGAAGAGCTGGAAGCCCGGCGTCCAGCTGGAGCGCTCCACCACCTACAAGCTCGCCGCGGAGGCCAAGGACTCCGAGGGTCGCATAGCCCACGAGAACGCCTCCTTCACCACCGTCTCCCCGGCGAACAGCTTCATCGGCACCTACACCCCGGACAACGGCTCCACGGTCGGTGTCGGCATGCCGGTGTCGGTCACCTTCGACAAGGCGATCACCAACAAGGCGGCCGTGCAGAAGGGCATCACGGTCAGCTCCAGCAGCGGCCAGGAGGTCGCCTGCCACTGGTTCAGCGCCAACCGCATGGACTGCCGCCCGGAGGAGTACTGGAAGGAAGGCTCCACCGTCACGCTGAAGCTGGCCCTCGACGGCGTCGAGGGCGCGCCGGGTGTCCACGGCGTCCAGCAGAAGACGGTCACCTTCCACATCGGCCGGAACCAGGTCTCCTACGTCGACGCGCAGACCCACCAGATGAAGGTCACGCAGGACGGCAAGGTCGTCAAGACCATACCGATCTCCGCCGGCGCCCCGGACAAGAAGACGTACGAGGGCCGGATGGTGATATCGGAGAAGTTCAAGGAGACCCGCATGAACGGTGCGACGGTCGGCTTCAAGGACTCCGACGGCAAGGGCGAGTACGACATCAAGGACGTGCCGCACGCCATGCGCCTGACCACGTCCGGCACCTTCATCCACGGCAACTACTGGGGCGCGTCCTCGGTGTTCGGCAGCGTGAACACCAGCCACGGCTGCGTCGGCCTCCAGGACAAGAAGGGCGCGAACGACCCGAGCACGCCGGCGGCCTGGTTCTTCAACCACTCGCTGGTCGGTGACGTCGTGGTCGTCCAGAAGACCGGCGACAAGACCGTCTCGCCGGACAACGGCCTCAACGGCTGGAACATGGACTGGTCGCAGTGGAAGGCCGGTTCGGCCGTCTGACAGCCGCTCGCAGTCCCCTCCCGGTGCCGCCTCCAGGGGCGGCACCGGTGTGTGCGGGGTGCGGCCTTCTCCCGTCGCCCGGAACGAGATCCTGTACGCGCCGTACGGACCGGGGACGGACATGACGGCGTATAACACCCGGAGAACGTTCAGGACTTCGCGATTCTGTAACGGTGTCCCGCCCGGCTCGTAACAGTTCCGGGATGCGCTTTCACACCTTCCTCTCATCTATTGAGCCGTCTGATCACCCCCCGGCATACTGCGTGATCCGGGGGGTTGGCGTGCATGTGTGCGAGTTGGCCCCCGACCGGGTGAACGGGTAATTCGCCCGGTACCTCATCTCCAGGGGGAGAACTTGCGCAGACAAGTGAAAAGAGCAGCTGCGGCCACCGTGGCAACGGCCGCAGCGGTCGCCCTCGCAGCGGGTATGACCAGCCCGGCGTCGGCGAAGCCCCAGCAGCCCTCGGCGGCCGCCACCGCCGCCGCCCAGGGCGCCGCCACCCACCACGTCACGCTCATCACCGGTGACCGCGTCGCCCTCGACGCCAAGGGCCGTGTCGTCGGCCTGCAGCGGGCCAAGGGACGCGAGCACATACCCTTCCAGGTCCGCAAGGCCGCCGGACACACGCTGGTCGTCCCCGCCGACGCGGCCCGTCTGGTCGCCTCCGGCACGCTGGACCAGCGCCTGTTCGACGTCACCGAGCTGAACCGGGCCGCCACCCGCAAGGCCCAGAAGAACGGCCTGAAGGTCATCGTCGGCTACCGCGGCACCGCCACCGCCGCCAAGGCCGACGTCCGGGACGCGGGCACCCTGCGCCGCAGCCTGACGGCGCTCAACGCGGACGCCGTGCAGACCCCGGCCAAGGCCACCGCCGAGCTGTGGGACGCCGTCACCAACGGCGACCGGACCGCCTCCGGCATCGCGCACGTCTGGCTCGACGGGGTCCGCAAGGCCTCCCTCGACAAGTCCGTGCCGCAGATCGGCGCGCCCACCGCCTGGAAGGCCGGCTACACCGGCAAGGGCGTGAAGGTCGCCGTCCTGGACACCGGTGTGGACACCCGCCACCCGGACCTGAAGGACCAGGTGGTCGCGTCCAAGAACTTCACCTCCGCCGCCGACGCCACCGACCACTTCGGGCACGGCACGCACGTCGCCTCCATCGTGGCGGGCACCGGCGCCAAGTCGGGCGGCAAGTACAAGGGTGTGGCCCCGGACGCCAAGCTCCTCAACGGCAAGGTCCTGGACGACACCGGCTCCGGTGACGACTCCGGCATCCTCGCCGGCATGGAGTGGGCGGTCTCCCAGGGCGCCTCCGTCATCAACCTGAGCCTCGGCGGCTACGACACCCCCGAGGTGGACCCGCTCGAGGCCGAGGTCAACAAGCTCTCCGCCGAGAAGGGCGTGCTGTTCGCGATCGCCGCGGGCAACAACGGCCCCCAGTCGATCGGTTCGCCGGGCAGCGCGGACGCCGCGCTCACCGTCGGCGCCGTCGACAAGCAGGACAAGCTCGCCGACTTCTCCTCCACCGGCCCGCGCACCGGCGACGGCGCCATCAAGCCGGACGTCACCGCGCCCGGTGTGGACATCACGGCCGCCGCGGCCAAGGGCAGCGTCATCGACCAGGAGGTCGGCGAGAAGCCCGAGGGCTACCTGACCATCTCCGGCACCTCGATGGCCACCCCGCACGTCGCGGGCGCCGCCGCCATCCTGAAGCAGGAACACCCCGACTGGGGCTACACCGAGCTGAAGGGCGCCCTCACCGGCTCCACGAAGGCCGGCAAGTACACCGCGTTCCAGCAGGGCACGGGCCGCATCCAGGTCGACAAGGCGATCAAGCAGTCGATCGTCGCCGACCCGGTCTCGGTGAGCTTCGGCGTGCAGCAGTGGCCGCACACCGACGACAAGCCGGTCACCAAGAAGGTGACGTACCGCAACCTGGGCGACAAGGACGTCACGCTCACCCTCTCCAGCACCGCCACCGGCCCCAAGGGCGCGGCGGCCCCGGCGGGCTTCTTCAAGCTCGGCACGCCGACGGTGACGGTCCCGGCGCACGGCACCGCCTCGGCCGACCTCACGGTCAACACCAAGCTGGGCGGCACCCTCGACGGCGCCTACTCGGCGTACGTGACGGCGACGGGCGGCGGCCAGACGGTCCGCTCGGCCGCCGCGGTGCAGCGCGAGGTGGAGTCGTACGACCTCACCCTGAAGTTCATCGGCCGTGACGGCAAGCCCACCCCGAACTACGGCGCCGACGTGTCCGGCGTCGCGGGCCTGGCCAACGGCCTGTGGCTGAACCCGTACGACAAGTCGGGCACGGTGAAGGTGCGCGCGCCCAAGGGCACGTACATCCTGAACGCCTCGGTCTTCGTCGACCCGCGGGACGCCACCAAGGGCACCGACTGGATCGCGCAGCCGAAGCTGACCGTCGGCAAGAAGCAGACGATCACCATCGACGCGCGCAAGGCCAAGCCCGTCGACATCACCGTCCCGGCGGCGGGCGCGAAGTCCGAGTTCGCCTACCCCGGCTTCGACGTCACGGTGGGCGACGGCCAGTTCGGCTACGGCTGGTTCCTGAACTCGTACAAGGGCTTCCGCACCAGCCACCTGGGCCCGCAGCTGCCGGCCGGTACGCTGCGCCAGCAGTGGGACGCCCACTGGAGCAAGGGTGCGACCGAGCAGTACGACGTCACCTCCGGCGGCCAGGTCAAGCAGCTCGCCACCGGCTACACCAAGCACTACAAGGCGAGCGACCTGGCCACGGTGAAGGTCCGGATGGGCGCGCCGGCCGCCGGAAAGAAGGGCTCCGTCGACGCGGTCGGCTGGCTGCCCGGCAGCTCCGGCGCCTCCTCCATCAGCATCCCGCAGAAGCTGCCCGGCACCCGCACCCTGCACCTGTCCGCCACCGGCGGCGCGAAGTGGGAGCTGCAGTTCCAGCAGAACGGCGGGGTCGACCAGGACGGCTTCCCGATCTACGAGGCCGGCTACGCCCTCGGGCAGTTCGCCTTCAAGGCCGGGAAGAGCTACACCAAGACGGTCAACACCGCGGTCTTCGGCCCGCACGTCGCCAAGGGCCTGGGCATCTTCCGCGACGGCAACGAGATCTTCGGTTCGCTGCCGCTGGTCGCCGACTCCGCCCGGCACAACGGGTACTCGCAGTTCACCTCGGTGAACACCACGCTGTACCGCAACGGCACCAAGGTCGGCTCCAGCAGCGACCCGCTGTTCGGGGACAACCCCTTCAAGGTGCCGGCCGGTGACGCGGCGTACAAGCTGACCACCTCGGTCAAGCGGTCCGCGAAGCTCGCGGCGGCCTCGACACGCATCGACGCCGCCTGGACCTTCCGCTCCAAGAAGCCCGCGGACTTCGTCCAGCTGCCCGCCTCGTCCCTGCACTTCGGCGCCACCACCGGCCTGGACAGCCGGGTCGCGGCCGGCAGGACGGTCACCTTCCCGGTCACCGTCGAGGGCTCCGCGGCCGGCGGCAACCTGAAGTCCCTCGCCGTCTACGTCTCGTACGACGGCAAGAACTTCAAGAAGGTCACCGTCAAGAACGGCAAGATCACCGTGAAGAACCCGGCGAAGGACAAGGCGGTCTCGTTCCGCGCCAAGATCACCGACAAGAAGGGCAACACGTCGGAGATCACGATCTACAACGCGTACTACGGCAAGTAAGCCGCAGCGCTCCCTGACGAGGGGTGCACCGGAGGCCCGCCTCCGGTGTGCCCCTCAGCGCGTCGCCGCGCGGTTCGCGTCCGCACCCCAGCTGGCCAGCAGACGGAGGGACTCCGCGGTCGGCGAGCCCGGCTCGGCGTGGTAGGTGAGCAGGGACTGGTCCGAACCGTCCGTCATGCGGAAGCTCTCGAAGTACAGGGCCAGCTCGCCCACCAGGGGATGGTGCAGCTCCTTGAGGCCGTGGCTCTTCTCCTTGACGTCGTGCGTGGCCCACAGCCGGCGGAACTCCTCGCTCTTCACCGAGAGCTCGCCCACCAGCGCCGACAGCCGCGGATCGTCCGGGTAGCAGCCCGCGTCCATGCGCAGGGCACAGACGATGTCGATCGCCTTCTGCTCCCAGTCGACGAACAGCTCCCGGTACTCCGGGCGCAGGAAGACCAGCCGGGACCAGTTCCGCTCGGCCGGCGGCAGCTCCGCCCAGTCACCGAAGACGGCCGCCGCCATCCGGTTCCAGGCGAGGATCTCCGTCCGCCGTCCCACCACGTACGCCGGCACGCCCTCCATCGAGTCCAGCAGCTGCCGCAGCGCCCCCCGTACCTGCTGCTGCCGCGCCGCCGGCTTCTTCTTGTGCGCCTTCGGCTTCGCCAGATGCGTGAGGTGCGCGTGCTCGGCGTCCGTCAGCCGCAGCGCCCGGGCGATCGAGTCCAGCACCTCCCCCGACACGTTCCGGCCGTTGCCCTGCTCCAGCCGCGTGTAGTACGCCACCGACACCCCGGCCAGCTGCGCCAGCTCCTCGCGGCGCAGCCCCGGCACCCGGCGGTGCCGCCCGAACGGGGCCAGTCCCACGTCCTCGGGCTTCAGCCGGGCCCGCCGGCTGCGCAGGAACTCGCTCAGCTCCGCCCGCCGGTCCAGGGGCCGGCCGGCGGCCACGGTCACGTCCGGCTGCTCGTCCCTGCTGTCCATACGTCCAGTATTGCTGTTCGTACGCAGGCCAGCCTGACCCCGCCAGTGGTAGGCACAGCGGTCGTACGCAAAGCCGTGGTCTGGGTGAGCCGCCTCTCGCGGGGCACGCTGGATGCCGTGCCCGGCGGAAAGGAGCCGGGCGCGCGACCCCCCGCTAGGAGATTCACCGGCATGACCACTGTTGCTGCGTACGCCGCGCCCGCCGCGAAGGCCCCGCTGGAGCGGACGACCATCGAGCGACGCGCGGTCGGCGAGTTCGACGTCCTGATCGACATCAAGTTCGCCGGTATCTGTCACTCCGACATCCACCAGGCCCGTGAGGGCTGGGGCGAGGCGATCTTCCCGATGGTCCCCGGCCACGAGATCGCCGGCGTCGTCTCCGAGGTCGGCTCCGGCGTGACGAAGTTCCAGGTCGGCGACCGGGTGGGCGTCGGCTGCATGGTCGACTCCTGCCGCGAGTGCGAGAACTGCCTGCGAGGCGAGGAGCAGTACTGCCTCAAGGGCATGGTCGGCACCTACAACGCCGTCGGCAAGGACGGCCAGCCCACCTACGGCGGTTACTCCGAGAAGATCGTCGTCGACGAGAACTACGTCCTGCGCATCCCCGACGGCCTCTCCCTGGACGTGGCCGCGCCGCTGCTGTGCGCGGGCATCACCACGTACTCCCCGCTGAACCACTGGAACGCGGGCCCCGGCAAGAAGGTCGCCGTCGTCGGTCTCGGCGGCCTCGGCCACATGGCCGTCAAGATCGCGCACGCCATGGGCGCCGAGGTGACGGTGCTGTCCCAGTCCCTGCGCAAGAAGGACGACGGCCTCAAGCTGGGCGCCGACCACTACCACGCCACCAGCGACCCGAAGACCTTCGAGGAACTGGCCGGCACCTTCGACCTGATCGTCTCGACGGTCTCGGCGCCGATGGACTTCGGCGCGCTGCTGTCGCTGCTCAGGGTCGACGGCGCGCTGGTGAACGTGGGCGCGCCCGAGGAGCCCATCGCGCTCAACCTGTTCTCGGTGATCGGCGGCCGCAAGACGCTCGCCGGCTCCATGATCGGCGGCATCCGCGAGACCCAGGAGATGCTGGACTTCTGCGCGGAGCACGGCATCGGCGCGGAGATCGAACTGATCAGCGCGGCCGAGGTCAACGAGGCGTACGAGCGGGTACTGGCGAGCGACGTCCGCTACCGCTTCGTCATCGACACCGCCACGATCTGACCTGCGGCCGGCTGGGCGCAGTGCTGCCGAGCCGTGGTCCTGAGCTGCTGTACCGCGCCGAGGCGTGATGCCGCCGGGCCGTGGTCCTGCCGGGCCACGGCCCGCGGCGGATCGTCCGCGCGGGGCGGGACGCGGGGCGGCTAGCCGCCCAGGCCGAAGCCCTCCCCGGCGCCGTACGCCCGTACCAGGACGGCCCCGTCGGCCGCCGGCCGTACGACATGGACCCGGCCGGCCCCGGCCACGCGGGCCTTGTCGCCGTCCACCGCGAGCAGCGTGTTCTCGTCCAGGGCGACCCCGTACGGCACCTCACCCCGCGCGACCGCCGCGACCAGTCGCGGCAGCGTGCCCCACTGGGCCGCGTGCACGTCCACCGCGAACGGCACCAGTGCGAGCCCCGCCCGTACCTCGACCTCCGCCAGGTCCTCGCCGGTCTCCTCCGGGCACACCGGCACCCCGTCCACCAGCCACCCGCCGACGACGGCCCGGCGCGCGGCCACCGCCGCACCGGCGGAGAAACCGGCGTATGGCACACCGCGCGCCGCCAGCAGCCCCGGCAGCCGCTCCGCGCAGTCCGCGAGCGCGTCCCGGTAGGCGGGCGTGAGCCCGCCGCACACCAGCAGTCCGTCGACCCCGGCCAGCGTGTCCTCCGGCTCGAACCGGCCGCCGAGCGGCACCAGCAGCGGCACCGGCACGCATCCGGGGTCCACCGTGCGCAGCGCCGCCGCGTACCGCTCGAACTGCGCGACCCCGTCCCCCTCGTCCAGGACCAGGCACCCGACCCGCCGCTCCCCGCGCACCTCGCGCAGGAACGGCTCGTACACCTCGGTGCGGTCCCAGCCGCCACCGATCAGAAACACCGGACTGCCCATGCCCTCCCCTTCACCTTCTGCTTCTCGGCCGAGGGGTGAATGTACGGGGCGGTCACCGGCCCCGTCGCCCGAATTACGGGCCGGCGGGGCACGCGCGGGCGAACGGAAGCAGTGCTATCCACCCTGCTTCTTCACATACGCCACGGCCGTCATGCAGAGCCCGAAGGCTCCCGCGAAGACGGCGGCTCCGGTGGCGACCGCGGACACCGGCGACATGCCGAGCGTGGTCCACAACAGGCCGGCCACCAGGCCGGCGACCACGGACACGAGGAAGACGATCACAACTTCGTAGACCCGGTGATTGCACACCGGAACCTGACTGGACAACCTTGATCCTTCCGAGTTCTGTCAGAACATCGGCGTCCGGATCTCGCGGGGTGTACCACACATGCCGGCCGGACGACCAATGCCTACGCACTGAGGTCGTAGCCAGAACGCGCCGCCTGCGCGACCCGCGTCTGGCAACCACGGGGTGGAACCCACGTGGCCTAAGCACCGCATGTGGAGCCCCCTGTACTCGTGTCCGGCCGCTGGAAGTCACCGAGCGGCCACAGCACTCTACTGCCGCCGGGCACACAACTGCCTTTTTCCGCAACTGAGTTGATGTCCTGAATTCGACCGTCCGAGCCCGGCGGCCCCCTGTGTCCGCTGTCCGCCCACGGCCCAGGGGCAACGCGTAGCGGCTCTCCAGCCCCCTGTGCGCCCTCGTCCGGGAGCAGTGGCGAGCACGCACGGCGCGGCGCTCGCCGGCCGTGAGAAATGGCTGGATCCCTCATGCCTCCGCGGTCAGGCGTCCGCCGTCGCGGTCTGCGTCACCGTGCGCACCACCGTGTCGCGGACCTGGCAGTAGTACGCGGCCTTGTTCCCGCGGTAGCGCCACGGCAGCGCGTTCACGTACCCGTCGACCAGCTTGAACTGCTCCAGCGCCGCCTCGTTGCGGTCCTGGAGGTGCAGGTAGAACGCCAGCAGGTGGCGCAGCTCCGGCAGCCGCGGGTGGGACGGGTCGGCCGCCGCGGCGTCCGCGAGGGCCGCGTCGACCCGGGCCAGCATCTGCGGCGTGTTGTCGGCCTCGGTGTCCTCCGACTCGTCGTGCTCGAAGTGCGCGATGAGCGGCAGCGCCGTCAGCAGGCTGCCCGGCGGCGCCTCGGCCGCCGCCCGCTCGGCGAACTCTGCGGCCAGCCGCTCCGAACCCCGCCACTTCGCGCACCAGTACTGCAACGCCGAGAAGTGCGCCTCGTAGTGGTGCGGGGCACGGGCGGTGATCTCCGCCCAGACCTTGTCCATCTGGGCGTTCGGGTAGCCGAGGCCCAGCGCCAGCCAGATCTCCGCGATGTACGGCGTCGGGTCGTCCGGGTTCAGCTCCGCCGCCCGGGCGACCTCCGCACGGGCACCGGCCAGCGTGCGGTGGAAGGCGTCGAACTGCTCCCTGCTCGTGTACTGGGCCTTCTTGCCGCCCCGCAGGTCCCAGGCCAGGATCACCGTGCTGCGCGCCCGGACCACGGCCGCGTCCGGATCGTCCCGCCGCGCGGCCTCCCAGGCCAGCAGCCAGGAGTCCTCCTCGGCCGCGCGCTCGGCCAGCAGGTAGGTGGCCGCCGACCGGCGCTCCCAGTCCCGGCCGATCGCCGCGAGCAGGTCGGCGGCCGGCTGCCAGTCTCCGGCGCGCACCGCGGTGAGCACGGCGGCCCACTCCGCGGGCAGGGGCGCGGCGAGGTCGGTGGTCTGCCGCTCCACGGGGAGCAGGCCCAGCTCCTCGGCGGCGCGCGCGGCCTCGGCGGCCTCCGCCGCCTCGGCGTCGTCGTCGGGGGTCGGGTGGAAGAGCTCCTTCACGAACACCCAGGCCAGCCAGAGGACGAAGATCAGGGTGGGGACGGCAAGGGCGCCCAGGATCCAGAAGAGGACGGTCATCGGCGTGGGTTCGTTTCCTTGGTGGGGGA
>NZ_BNBF01000002.1:39460-40603 GCF_014654935.1 Streptomyces capoamus | reverse complement strand
CGGTGGCATGGGCGACCGGACGGGGGTGGGGCGGGGCGGAGCCGGTCAGGCGGGCTGGGTCGCCGGTGGCAGCAGCGCCCGCAGCGGTGTGGTGTCGGGGTGGTCGGCCAGTGCCGCGTCCACGGCCTCCTGCAGCGCCGCCTCGGGACCGGCGTCCTGAGTCTCCGAGCTCCAGCCGGGCAGCCGCACGGTTGCCGGGCGGGTCCAGGAGAACTCCCAGTGCAGCAGCGAACGGGAGCTGAACTCGGCCAGCACCATGGTGCGCAGCGAGCGGCGCAGCACGGGCCGTACGAACTCGCGGAACGCCCGCCCCTTCGCGGCCGCCGCCTCCGGCGACAGCGGCAGCTTCTCCGCCAGCCGCCACAGCCTGCCGTCGTCGATGACGTCCAGCAGCGCCGACAGCGTCGCCGGCTGCCCGGTGTACCCGGCCAGGGCCCGGTGCAGCGGGGTCTGTGCCGTCGACAGGCCCGCGGCCATCGAGGCGTCCAGCAGCGCCTCCCAGTCGGCCGCACGGGGGTGGCGCAGCAGCTCGTCGGCGAGGACCGCGTCCTCCAGGGCGCCCAGCGTGCGCGCCGGGTCGGTCAGCAGGGCCAGCGCGGCCCCCTTGGCCTCGTCGGCGCGGCCGTCGGCGGGCAGTGCCTCGATCCGCCGTACCCGCTCGGCGATCGGCGGGTGGGAGTCGTAGGGCCCGGCCGGTTGCTCCGGCAGCTCCGCGCGCAGGTCGGCCAGTTCCAGTTCACGGGCCGTCAGCAGCCGTCCGAAGCCGCCGAAGAACTCGCCGCGCGGGGGCAGCAGGCGGGCCTGCAGGCCGAGGGTGGCGTAGGACTCCAGGTAGAAGTCGTGGGAGGCGGACAGCACCGGGATCTCGCGCAGCGCCGACGCGGTCGCGTCCCGTCCGGCGATCCTGGCGGCGCTCAGGTCCGCGGCGAACTCCTGGCCGCGCGCCGTGGACAGCGAGGTA
This sequence comes from Streptomyces capoamus, assembly GCF_014654935.1. Classification (GTDB taxonomy): domain Bacteria; phylum Actinomycetota; class Actinomycetes; order Streptomycetales; family Streptomycetaceae; genus Streptomyces; species Streptomyces capoamus. The sequence goes on along the minus strand of NZ_BNBF01000002.1, from coordinate 39,642 downwards.
CGCAGGTAGAACTTGCCGTACGCGGTGTAGATCCGCGCCATCGTCCGGTACGTCGCTCCGACGCCGGTCGTGTCGACCCGCTTGGCCTTCTTCCCCTTGGCGACCCGCTTGGCGGACGCCCGCTCCTGCCGCGCACGGTCGGCGGCCACCTTGTCGTCCGCCTTCTCGTGGAACTGGCCGAT
>NZ_BNBF01000002.1:24117-39422 GCF_014654935.1 Streptomyces capoamus | reverse complement strand
GACCCGGGCGATCTGCACGCGCCCGCGCACCACGAGCACGGACAGCCGGGTGTCCCCGCCGGTGAAGTGCCCGAACTCGTGGGCGAGTACGGACCTCAGCTGGGCCTCGGTCAGGCCGATCAGCAGCGGGACGCCGAGGTGGAGGGTTCGCCGGCCGGCGAACAGGCCGAGCAGCCGGGGATTCTCGCTGACGGCCGCGTTGACCTCGCCGGTGAGCAGGATCCGGTCGGGGGCGCGGGTACCGGCCGCCGCGGCCAGCTCCCGGACCAGGGCCCACAGCCGGGGCTCGTCGGCCTCGGTGACGGGGATGCCGGGGCCGTCCTCGCCCTTCGGGGTGCGCAGCATGAGCATGCCGCGGACGACGGGGAGGGCGAGCAGCACGGTGATGAAGCCGGCCTTCACCGTCAGCGGGCCGTGGCCCCAGCTGAACACGAGGATGTCGATGCCCACCAGGGCGGCGAGCAGGACGAGGCTCAGCAGATAGAAACCGAGCAGCAGGACGAGGGCGCGCAGCGCGCGCAGAGTTGCGCCCATCGGGCAGATCCCCCCACAGGACCTCAGGAAGTGGACATGACAGAGCGCCGGACCGGCGGGTGCCGGTCGGTGCGAGCGGCGCGGGCACCGGTGGTGCGGTGAGCGTGGCGACCGGGGTGAGCGTCGTGGTGGCGCGTCGTGGTGGTGCGTGTGGTGCGTGTGGTGCGGTGTGGGGGGATGCGGAGTATGCCCTACCGCAGGTCAGATGGGCAATGTGAAAACGATGAAGGGGGCGGGGGGCGCGGGTGAGGGTCAGCCGGGGAGGCTCGCCGGGCTGCCGCCGTTGGCCTCGTAACCGGCCACCGCCAGCGCGCGGTGCAGGGCGAACGCGGCGGCCGGATCGTCGGTCAGGGTCCACGGCAGTGCCCCGACATGACCGTCGACGTGTATCAGCTGCTGCATGGCCTCCGCCCACCGCTCGGCGCGCACCAGGAAGAACAGCAGCAGGTGCCGGACGTGCGGGAGCGTCGGGTCGTCGGGGCGGGCCGCGTGGACCGCGTGCAGGGCGCCGTGGATCGCCTTGGTGACGACCTCGCTCTGGTAGAAGCTCGCGACCAGGTTCACCTCCGGGAGGTGCTCGAACACCGCGAACAGCGGCAGCGCGGCCAGCAGCGAGCCTTCCGGGGCACGGGCCGCGGCGGCCTCGGCGAAGGAGTACGCCTGCTCGCGCGAGCCGTGCCACTTCTCGCACCAGTGGTGCAGCGCGGCCAGGTGCGCGCCCATGTGCAGCGGGGCGCGGTCGAGGATCTTCAGCCACAGCTGGTCGAACTCGGCCGGCGCGTAGGCCAGTCCGCGCGCGACGGACAGCTCTATGACGTACGGCACCGGGTCGCCGGGGGCCAGCAGGGCCGCCTGCGCACAGGCGTCCCGCGCCTCCTCCATGATGATCCGGAACTCGTCCGTGCCCGGTGTCGCCGTCCGCCAGGCCTGCTGCACCAGGAACTCCGCGTGGACGGCGGCGCCGCCCGCGTCCTTGGGCTGCTCGGCCCGCCACACCCGCAGCCACTGGCCGCCCGGCGTCTCGTGCACCCCGCCGGGCCGCTGCTGGAGCTCCAGCGCGGCGGCGCCGGCGAAGGCCTGCACCCGCTGCCAGCGCAGCTCGCCCCCGGTCTCGGTGCCGGCGAGCAGCTGGGCCGCCGCCCGGTAGTCCCGGGTGCGCTGCACCAGCTCCAGGACCGCGAGCAGATCCTCGTCCGGGCCGGGCAGGCGCACGTCCAGCTCCTCCTGGCGCACGAAGCCGTAGTCCGCCGGGTCGGCGGCGTCCGGGTGCCCCGGGGGCACCTGCTCGATCACCCCGCGCCTGCGCCGCATGAACGGGAGCAGCACGAAGCCCAGCATGAGCAGCGCCATCAGCAGCCAGAGAATCGCCATGCCTCCAGCGTTCCAGACGCCCGCGGCAATTGGCGAACCCCACCGCCCGCCTGTGGAAAACTCCCGACCGGACCATGTCAGCTCCCGACCGGAGCAGGTCGGATGCAGTCCGGACGGGACGCCGGGACGGGACGCCTCGTGCCCCGAGCCTCCCGGCGGGGCCGCCGGGAGCATGACGGGAGCATTGCAAGACAGGACGTATCCCACTTGGCGGGCATCGGGAACCGGCCGGGCGCACTACGCTCGGTACACATGAGTGACAGCCACATCAGTCAGCACTTCGAGACCCTCGCGATCCACGCGGGCAACACCGCGGATCCCCAGACCGGCGCGGTCGTGCCGCCGATCTACCAGGTGTCCACGTACAAGCAGGACGGCGTCGGCGGGCTGCGCGGCGGTTACGAGTACAGCCGCAGCGCCAACCCGACGCGCACCGCCCTGGAGGAGAACCTCGCCGCGCTGGAGGGTGGTCGCCGCGGCCTCGCCTTCGCGTCCGGCCTGGCCGCCGAGGACACCCTGCTGCGTACGCTGCTCACCCCCGGCGACCACGTGGTGATCCCGAACGACGCCTACGGCGGCACCTTCCGGCTCTTCGCCAAGGTCGCCACCCGCTGGGGCGTGGAGTGGTCGGTCGCCGACACCAGCGACCCGGCCGCCGTCCGCGCGGCGATCACGCCGAAGACCAAGGCGGTCTGGGTGGAGACCCCCTCCAACCCGCTGCTCGGCATCACCGACATCGCCGCGGTCGCCCAGGTCGCCCACGACGCGGGCGTGAAGCTGGTCGTCGACAACACCTTCGCCACCCCCTACCTGCAGCAGCCGCTCTCGCTCGGCGCCGATGTCGTCGTCCACTCCTTGACGAAGTACATGGGCGGCCACTCGGACGTGGTCGGCGGTGCGCTGATCGTCTCCGACCCGGGCCTCGGCGAGGAGCTCGCCTACCACCAGAACGCGATGGGCGCCGTGGCCGGCCCCTTCGACTCCTGGCTGGTGCTGCGCGGCACCAAGACCCTCGCCGTGCGCATGGACCGGCACAGCGAGAACGCCACGAAGATCGCCGACATGCTGACCCGGCACCCGCGGGTGACCGGCGTCTGCTACCCGGGGCTGCCCGAGCACCCCGGCCACGACGTCGCCGTCAAGCAGATGAAGGCGTTCGGCGGCATGGTGTCGTTCCGGGTCGAGGGCGGCGAGGCGGCCGCGGTCGAGGTGTGCAACCGCGCCAAGATCTTCACCCTGGGCGAGTCCCTCGGCGGCGTGGAGTCCCTCATCGAGCACCCCGGCCGGATGACGCACGCCTCCGCCGCCGGCTCCCCGCTGGAGGTCCCGGCCGACCTGGTCCGCCTGTCCGTCGGCATCGAGAACGTCGACGACCTGCTGGAGGACCTGAAGCAGGCCCTGGCCTGACGGCCGGGGTCACCACCCCGTGAGCGGTGGAGTCGTCTGCGAGGGCGGCTCCACCCACGGGTGGGCGTCCGCCGCCCACACCGCGAACGCGACGACCGCGGCGCACGCCAGCAGCCACAGCACGCGGCGGACCAGCCGCCGCTGCCGCAGCAGGCGGTCCCCGCGGCGCACCGCGTCGCCGTGCAGTTCCGGCGGCACCGGCGCGACGCCCTGCTCCAGGAGCCGCCGCACGGCGGCCTCCCGCTCCCCCCGGTTCACCCGGGCCTCCCGCCGCCGGACCGGCACCCCCGCGCCGGCTCCCCGCCGGTGCCGCCCGTACCGCCGCCGATGCCGCTTGTACGGCCCGTACGGCCCGTACGGCCCGTGCCGCCGTCCGTACGTCCGCCGGCCCTGCCCCGCCCCCCGCGCGCGGGACGGCCGTCCGGCGGGGCGAGGGCGGCGGGGGATTCAGCGGGGCTCATGACAGCGCCGTCCCGGGGTTCACGGGGCGCGGGGCCGCAGGGCGGTCCGGGTGCAGGACGGTGGCCGTGGCGCGGTCGCAGATGGTGTGGACGCGTTCCGCGGGCAGGCCGAGCAGGGCCGCCGTCTGCTCCTCGGCCACCCCCTCGTAGAGCCGCAGGACCAGGACCAGCCGTTCCCGCGGTGCGAGCGCGGCGAGCGGGCTGCGCGGATCGGGCCGGGCGCGGCCGAAGGCGCCGTACCGGTGCCAGGTGGTACGCGCGAAGCGGGTGGCGAGGTACTGGCGGGCGCAGTCGTACGGGTCCTCGCCGCGCAGCCGGTCCCAGCGGGCGTAGGTGTGGGCGAGTGCGAGGGTCAGCAGGCGCCGCGCGCGCGGGCCGGCGTCCGGTGCCTCCGCGGTGAGCAGCATGGCGGCGTGCAGCAGGCGCCCGGCCGCGCCCGCGACGAACGCCTCGAACTCCCGGGCCCGGCGGGCATCGCGGGCCGCTTGCCGATCACGCACCACGCCTCCCCCCGACGGAGCCCGTCCGGGCCCGATCTCATATGAGGCCAGTGGCGGCCCCGGGGTCAAGAGGTGCGGACCCTGCCGTGCGGTGCGCGGCTCAGGAGGCCGGGGGCTGCTCCGCCGCCGGTCCGCCCTGCACCGACATCCGCGCGGAGAGCGCGACGTTGAAGCGAGTGAGGAGCGTGCAGAACTGCTCGCGCTCCTCCGGCGCCCAGTCGTGTGTCAACTCGGCCATGAGCTGACGCCGGGACGAACGCACCTCCTCGAGCCGGGCGGCGCCGCGCGGGGAGAGCTGGAGCACCACGGCGCGCCCGTCCTCGGGGTGCGAGGTGCGCTTGACGAGCCCGGTGTCGACCAGGGGCGCCACCTGCCGGGTGACCGTGGAGGAGTCGATCCCCATGCTCGCCGCGAGCGCCTTGACGCCCATCGGGCCCTCCTTGTCCAGGCGGTTGAGCAGCAGGTATGCGGCGCGGTCCATGGAGTTGCGCACCTGGCCGACACCGCCGAGCCGGGTCTGTTCGGCACGGCGGGCGAACACCGCCACCTCGTGCTGGAGGGTGTCGAGGAGACCGGTGTCACCGAGGGTCGTCATGTCCATCGACATTTCAGGTGTTGTGGGCATGGCCGGAGGCTCGCTTCATGAAGGGCTGCTGGGTTGGGGGACAGGGTACGCGGCCGGGCGCCAAGCCGTACCGGCGCTGCGCAAACCGGTCTCGCTGCTTGGTCACACCCGTCGTGCGCAGACGTGAACTGCGATGCTGGAGTCATGAGCTACCGCACGGCTGACTCCTTGCGCTCCGTCACCCTGGACGACGTGCGCGGGGCCCGGAAGATGCTCTCGGGGGTCGCGCGCGTGACCGCGATGGAGGGCAGCCGGCACCTGTCCCAGCTGGTCGGCGCGCCGGTGCACCTCAAGTGCGAGAACCTGCAGCGGACCGGCTCGTTCAAGCTGCGCGGCGCCTACGTGCGGATCGCCGGGCTGCTGCCGGAGGAGCGGGCGGCCGGCGTGGTGGCCGCGAGCGCCGGCAACCACGCACAGGGCGTGGCGCTGGCCTCCTCGCTGCTGGGCGTGCACGCCACGGTGTTCATGCCCAAAGGGGCGCCGCTGCCGAAGATCAGTGCGACCCGGGACTACGGCGCCGAGGTGCGCCTGCACGGCCAGGTGGTCGACGAGACCCTGCACGCCGCCCAGGAGTACGCCGCCGAGACGGGCGCGGTGTTCATCCACCCCTTCGACCACCCGGACGTCATCGCGGGCCAGGGCACGGTCGGCCTGGAGATCCTGGAGCAGTGCCAGGAGGTGCGGACGATCGTCGTCGGCATGGGCGGCGGCGGGCTGGCGGCCGGTATCGCGGTGGCGGTGAAGGCGCTGCGGCCGGACGTCCGGATCGTCGGCGTGCAGGCGGAGGGGGCCGCCTGCTACCCGCCGTCGCTGGCCGCCGGCCGCCCGGTGTCGCTGGAGTCGCCGGCGACGATGGCCGACGGCATCAAGGTGGGGCGGCCGGGCCTGGTGCCGTTCGGGATCGTCGGCGAGCTGGTCGACGAGGTGCGCACGGTCAGCGAGGACCGGCTGTCGGCGGCGCTGCTGCTCTGCCTGGAGCGGGCCAAGCTGGTGGTGGAACCGGCCGGCGCGAGCCCGGTCGCCGCGCTGCTGGACGCGCCGGAGGCCTTTGAGGGCCCGGTGGTCGCGGTGCTCTCCGGCGGCAACGTGGACCCGGTGCTGATGCAGCGCGTGCTGCGGCACGGCATGGCCGCGCAGGGCCGCTACCTGGCCGTACGGCTGCGGCTGACGGACCGGCCCGGTGCGCTCGCCACGCTCCTCGGGGTGCTGTCGGCGGTCGACGCCAACGTCCTCGACGTGAGCCATGTCCGGACCGACCCCCGGCTCGGGCTCACCGAGGCCGAGGTGGAACTGCACCTGGAGACGAAGGGCCCGGCGCACTGCGCGGAGGTCGGCCGCTCCCTGCGCGACGCCGGCTACCTCGTCAGCGCCTGACCCGGGATCCGCGGGCCGGGCCCCGGATCAGGGGAGCAGGCCGGCCCGGAGATCCGCTCGCTCGTTCGGGTGAGGTCTCTTGAGAGACGCGATACATCGCGTTATGGTTCTCGGGTGCTCGCCGGCCGCCCCTGCGACAGCACCTGCGGAAAATGACGGGCGCGGCCGGGCGAACGAACCTAGCCTTTGCGCGGAATCCACCCCGAACCCCGACGACGTGGAGACAGACATGCCAGGCGCCATCTATGCCGAAGGTCTCGTGAAGACCTTCGGCGACGTAAGGGCACTGGACGGCGTCGACCTAGATGTGCCCGAGGGCACGGTCCTCGGCCTGCTCGGGCCGAACGGCGCCGGCAAGACGACGACCGTCCGCTGCCTGACGACCCTGCTGCGCCCCGACAGCGGCAAGGCGGTCGTCGCGGGCGTCGACGTGCTGCGGCACCCCGACACGGTGCGCCGCTCCATAGGCCTGTCCGGCCAGTTCGCCGCGGTCGACGAGTACCTGACCGGCCGGGAGAACCTGCAGATGGTCGGACAGCTCTACCAGATGAAGGCCAAGGCGGCCCGGGCCCGCGCGGCGGAGCTGCTGGACCAGTTCAACCTGGCCGACGCCGCCGACCGCCCCGCCAAGACCTACTCCGGAGGCATGCGCCGCCGGCTGGACCTCGCCGCGGCCCTCGTGGTCTCGCCGCCGGTGATGTTCATGGACGAACCCACGACGGGTCTCGACCCGCGCAACCGCCAACAGCTGTGGGAGGTCATCAAGCAGCTGGTCTCCGGCGGTACGACGCTGCTGCTCACCACGCAGTACCTGGAGGAGGCCGACCACCTGGCCCATGACATCGCGGTCGTCGACCACGGCCGGGTCATCGCCCAGGGCACCTCCGACCAGCTCAAGGCCCGCACCGGCGGCGAGCGGGTCGAGGTCGTGGTGCACGAGCGGGAGCACCTGGCGACCGCCGTGGAGGTGCTGCGCGGCTTCGGCAAGGGCGAGGCGACGGTCGAGCAGCACACCCGCAAGCTGACGGTGCCCGTCACCGGGGGCGCCAAGCTGCTCGCCGAGGTCATCCGCGAGCTGGACACGCGGGGGATCGAGATAGACGACATCGGCCTGCGCCGCCCCACCCTCGACGACGTCTTCCTCTCCCTGACCGGCCACGCGGCCGAGACCGCCGGCCAGGACGAGCGGAACGGCAAGCAGGCCGCCAAGAAGCACGGCAAGCAGAACGGCAAGCAGAACGGCAAGGAGGCCGTGAAATGAGTGCCGCCACCGAGGCCGTGCCCGCCACGGCGCCAGGCAACCCCGTCGGCCGGTCCGTCCACGACTCGCTGATCGTCGCCAGACGCAATCTGATCCGGATGTCCCGCATCCCTGAGATGCTGATCTTCGGGCTGATCCAGCCCATCATGTTCGTGGTGCTGTTCACCTATGTGTTCGGCGGCTCGATGAAAATCGGCTCCAGCACCAGTGCGCTCGACTACACCAACTTCCTGATGGCCGGCATCTTCGCGCAGACCGTCACCTTCGCCACCGCCAGTTCCGGCGCCGGCATCGCCGACGACATGCACAAGGGCCTCATCGACCGCTTCCGCTCGCTGCCCATGGCGCGCGGTGCGGTGCTGACCGGCCGCACCCTCGCCGACCTGGTGCAGACGGCGCTCACCCTGCTGGTCCTCGCCGTGGTCGCGCTGCTCGTCGGCTGGCGGACCGGCTCCGACGGGCACACCAACGCCGGCAAGGTCCTCGCCGCCTTCGCGCTGCTGCTCCTGCTCGGGTACGCGTTCACCTGGATCGGCGCGCTGATCGGCCTGAGCGTGCGCACCCCGGAGGCGGCCACCTCCGGCGGACTGGTCTGGCTGTTCCCGGTGACCTTCATATCCAACGCCTTCGTGGACACCGGCAACATGACACCGTGGTTGCGGCACATCGCGGAGTGGAACCCGTTCAGTGCCACCGTGCAGGCGGCCCGGATGCTGTTCGGCAACCCCGGGCAGTCCGCCTCGGGCGCCTGGCCGATGGAACACCCGGTCTGGGCCTCGTTGAGCTGGTCGGTCCTGATCATCGTGGTGTTCCGCACCCTCGCGGTGCGCAAGTACCGCTCCGCGACCGCCTGACACCGACGGACACCGGCCCGCGACCCGGCCCAGGCACGGGCTCCGCACATGACAAAGCCCCCGGCGGCCCTCAGGGCGCCGGGGGCTCGCAGCGAACCGGTGGTCCGGATCAGTCCCTGTACGGCTCGGCCTTCAGGATCCGCACCGAGGCCTTCTTGCCGTTCGGCAGCTCGTACTCCGCGTCCTCGCCGACCTTGTGCCCGATGACACCCGAGCCGAGCGGGGACTGCGGGGAGTACGTCTCGATGTCGGAGCTCGCGTACTCGCGCGAGGCGAGCAGGAACGTCAGCGTGTCGTCCTCGTCACCGTCGAAGGCGATCGTGACGACCATGCCCGGAGCGACGGCACCGTCCGCGGCCGGCGCCTCGCCGACCTTGGCGTTCTCGAGGAGCTGGGTCAGCTGGCGCACACGCAGCTCCTGCTTGCCCTGCTCCTCCTTGGCCGCGTGGTACCCGCCGTTCTCGCGCAGGTCGCCCTCCTCGCGCGCGGCCGCGATCTTGGCGGCGATCTCCGTGCGCGCAGGACCAGTAAGGTACGCAAGCTCGTCCTTGAGCTTGTTGTACGCCTCCTGGGTCAGCCAGGTGACGTTCTCGCTGGTCTGGGTCACAGGGTGCTCCTCGTCGGTACTGGGAATACAAAGCATCGCCCTACCCAGAAGCATGTTCCCTCTTGGATGGGCGAAACCACGAGCCTAACAATTCCACGGCCCAAGGGGGAGGACATAAGCCATGAGAATTACATCGCCCCAGGTCACAGCCTACGCATTCCGGGTGAATCCGGGGGGCGTCGGGGGCTCTCAGCCGGCGTGACAGCCCAGCAGCTCGGCCGTCGTCCCCGGCGCCGTCGTACGGAGCGTGACGACCTTGTCGATCCGGGTGGCCGGTCCGGAGAAGCGGAAGTCGGCCCGGCCCACCTCGGCACCGTCGGCCGACTGGGAGCGCAGGGTGCAGTAGCCGGAGGCGCCGGCGTCCTTGCGGACCTCCAGATGCACCTTGACGGCGTCGTCGGACGTCTTGAAGGTGGTGACCTCGGCGCTGATCTCGTTCTGCGCGACGTAGTGGTAGGCGAAATAGCCGATCAGGGCGAGCAGGGCCGCGCCCAGCACCATGGCGGCGATCCTGAGCTTGCGGTCGGCGCGCTGATCCGAGGAGCGGCCGTAGCGGCCCTCGGGCAGCCGCGTGCTCGCGGTACTCATGATCGTCCTCTCCGCGGAATTATTCGCCCCCCGATTCGGTCACTATAGAAGCCGCCGATCGCACCCCACGAACCCGGGGCGCCGACCTACCGAGGATTGAGTCTTGACTGACCAGCTGCGACTGATGGCCGTTCACGCGCACCCCGACGACGAGTCGAGCAAGGGCGCGGCCACCATGGCGAAGTACGTGTCGGAGGGGGTGGACGTACTGGTGGTGACCTGCACCGGTGGTGAGCGCGGGTCCATCCTCAATCCGAAGCTGCAGGGTGACGCCTATATCGAGGAGCACATTCACGAGGTCCGCCGCAAGGAGATGGACGAGGCCCGGGAGATCCTCGGCGTCAAGCAGGAGTGGCTCGGCTTCGTGGACTCCGGCCTGCCGGAGGGCGACCCGCTGCCGCCGCTGCCCGAGGGCTGCTTCGCCCTGGAGGACGTCGACAAGGCGGCCGGTGAACTGGTGAAGCAGATCCGTTCCTTCCGTCCGCAGGTGATCACCACCTACGACGAGAACGGCGGCTACCCGCACCCCGACCACATCATGACCCACAAGATCTCCATGGTGGCGTTCGAGGGCGCGGCGGACACCGAGAAGTACCCCGAGGCGGAGTTCGGGGCCGCCTACCAGCCGCTGAAGCTCTACTACAACCAGGGCTTCAACCGGCCCCGCACCGAGGCCCTCCACCAGGCCATGCTCGACCGGGGCCTGGACTCGCCGTACGGCGAGTGGCTCAAGCGGTGGAACGAGATGGAGCGCACCGAGCGCACCCTGACCACGCACGTTCCGTGCGCGGACTTCTACGAGATCCGTGACAAGGCGCTGATCGCCCACGCCACGCAGATCGACCCGGACGGCGGCTGGTTCAAGGTCCCGCTGGAGCTGCAGAAGGAGGTCTGGCCCACGGAGGAGTACGAGCTGGCGAAGTCCCTCGTCGACACCTCCCTCCCCGAGGACGACCTCTTCGCGGGCATCCGGGACAATGCCTGACATGAGCGCAAGCGTGAGCCTGGCAGTGACGCATCTCGTCCCCCTCGCCAAGGAGGTGGACGAGAACAAGGTCACCCCCGGTGTCCTCGGCTTCATCGTCTTCGCGGTGATGGCCCTGGCGGTCTGGGGCCTGATGAAGTCGATGAGCAAGCACATGCGGAAGGTCGACTTCAAGGAGTCCCCGGACACCGAGGCGGAGCAGCCCCGGCCGAAGGCCGACTCCCAGCGGGGCTGACCGCCCGGGTCAGTCCTCCGCCGGTACCGCCACCCCCATCACCTCCCGGGCGTGGCGGTCCGGAGTCATGCGCAGGCGCCAGGCCTGCCAGCCGTCCTCCAGCCGTACGCCCCGCTCCAGCAGCAGGGCGTACGCCGGGACGTAGTCGTCCAGCTTCCCGTCCCGCAGGGGGTGCGTGGCGCGGGCCAGCCGGGCCAGCTCCTCCTGCGCGACCGCCGTGCCCACCTCCACCCCGCCCGGCGCCGCGTACGGCAGCAGGGTGCAGCGCAGGAAGCGGGCCCAGTCCTCACCGCGCCGGTCGCCGTACGACGAGAACAGGGTGAGCGCCTCGTCGCACAGCGCCAGTGCCTGCTGGGTGCGCGTGTTGCCCCCGTCCACCACCGCCAGCTCCAGGCAGATCCAGGCCTCGCCGTGGGCCACGCCGATCCGCTGGAAGTCGGCGCGCGCGTCCACCAGCAGCTGCCGGGCGAAACCGGAATTGCGCAGTGAACCGGTCTGCGCGGCCCGCTGGTCCCGGGTCGCCCGCGCCGAGTGGTGCCGGGCACAGGCCAGGCCGTAGACGTCCCGAATCCGGGAGAACATCGTCCGGGACCGCTCCAGCTCCCGCACCGCCTGGTCCAGCTCGCCGCTCTCCTCCAGCGCCTGCCCCAGGTAGTACAGCGTCCATGCCTCGCCGCGCGCGTCCTCGTTGTCCCGGTGCCGGACCGCCGCCCGGCGCAGGTCCTCCACGGCCGCGGGGCCGTCGCCGTCGACCAGCCGGGCCCGGGCCAGCTGGGTCAGCGCCCACGCCTCCCCGCGGGCGTCCTGCGTCCTGCCGTACCGCTCCAGGGCCGCCCGCAGCTCCGTCTCCGCGCCCGGTACGTCCCCCAGCCGCAGCGCCAGCTGGCCCAGCTGGAAGTGCGCCCAGGCCTCGCCGTGCACCGAGCCGCCCGCGCGGTGCAGGACCAGGGAGCGGGTGAGCAGGTCCCGTGCCCGGGCCGGCCGGCCCCGGTCCCGCTGGACGGCCGCCAGCGCGTGCATCGTCCAGGCCCGGTCCGTCGCCAGCTCCGGCGCGGCCTGCAGATCGAGGGCCTCCTGCAGCTTGGCGGCGGCCTCGGTGAGGTTGCCCTGGTGGTGCAGCGTGATCCCCAGCGAGGTCAGCGCCCGGGCCGCACCCGCGTCGTGGTGGGCCTCCCGGTACAGGTCGACCACCGAGGCCAGCGTGGTGCGCGCCTTGTCCAGCTCGCCCAGCTGCCGGGCCGCGATGCCGGTACGCCACTGCACCGAGCGCACCAGCAGGCCCTGGTCCACCGACTCCGCCAGCTCGCTGATCTCGCCGAGCCGGTACAGGTCGCCGCGCAGCAGGCAGTAGTCGCACAGCGCGCCGAGCAGGTTCAGCACGGCGGCCTGGTCCACGCCCTCCGCCTGCCGCAGGGCCGCCGTGATGAAGCTGGACTCGTCGTCCAGCCAGCGCAGCGCCTCGTCGAGGGAGGGGAAGCCGTGCGCGCCGAACTGGTTCGACCGTGTCGACATGTTCCCGTCGACCAGGCGCAGCACCGAGTCGGCCAGCTGCGCGTAGTTCACGATCAGCCGTTCCTGGGCCGCCGCACGCTCCGCCGGGTCCTCCTCGTCCAGCAGGCGGGCGTGTGCGAAGGCCCGCACCAGGTCGTGCAGCCGGTAGCGGCTGCCGCGCACGTGGTCGACGAGGCCGGCCCGGGCGAGCGCCACCAGCTGCCGGCCGGCCTCGGCCTCGTCGGCGGCGAGCAGGGAGGCCGCCGCCGCCGCGCCCAGTGAGGCCCGGCCCGCGAGGGCGAGCCTCCTCAGCAGCCGGCGGGTGGGCTCCGGCTGGTCGGTGTAACGCAGCCACAGCGCCCGCTCCACCGGCTCGACCGGGCCGTACTTGCCCAGGTCCGAGGCCAGCTGCCGGGGCGAGCGCGGACCCAGCGCGGAACCCGCGATCCGCAGGGCCAGCGGCAGCCCGCCGCACAGCTCGCGGATCCGGTCGGCGGCCTCGGCGTCGTACGGCCCCGCGGTGTCCCGCGCCGCCGCGCTCAGCAGTTCCTCGGCGCCCGCCGCGTCCAGCGCCGGGACCGCCAGCTCGTGCACCCGGGCGGGCAGGTCCGCGGGCAGTTCGAGGGGCGCCCGGGCGGTCACCAGGACCAGGCTGTCGGAGCGTTCCGGCACCAGGGCGCGCACCTGCTCCGGATCCGAGGCGTCGTCCAGCACGATCGTCACCGGCAGACCGGTCAGATGCCGGTGGTACAGCTCGGCGAGCCGCTTGACCTGCTGTTCGGGGGAGGACCGCTCCCGGAACAGCAGCTGCTCACGGGGTGCGCCCAGCCGGTTGAGCAGGTGCAGCAGCGCGTCCCGGGTGGACAGCGGCGGCTCCTCCCGGCTGCCGCCGCGCAGGTCCACCACCACCGCGCCCCGGAAGTGGTCCCGCAGCTCGTGCGCCGCGCGCACCGCGAGCGTGGTCCGGCCGGAGCCGGGCTCGCCGTGCAGCACGACCACCGTCGGCCGGGTCTCGGTGGCCGCACGGGCCGCCTGCGCCCACTGTCTGATCCGCCCCAGCTCCGTGCGGCGCCCCGCGAAGGCGCCGTCGGCCTCTGGGAGCTGCCCGAACGACTGCTCCAGCACCGAGCGCCTGCGGGCCGCCGCGCTCTTGTCCGTGCCGCGCAGCGCCGGGCCGCCGCCGGTCTTCTTCGGGCCCGTGGAGGCGCTCAGCACCCGCTGCTGGTCGAGGAACGGGCGGATGCCGCGCACCTCCAGCGCGGTCAGCCACTGCAGCCGCAGCTGTTCCGGGCCGCCGGGCTGGCCGGCGGCGCCCGCGCGGTGGTGGGCGGCCGGCAGGTGCGCGCCGGCCACCTTCACCACCGTGGCCGCGGCGCCCGCCACGGCCGCGGTGGCACCCGCGCCGAGGGCCGTACCGGTGCCCGTACCGAGGCAGAGGTCGGCGACGGCGGCGGCGACGGCGGCGACGGCCGCCACCAGCAGGGCGTTTCCGGCGCCCGCGCTCGCGTACCGCTGTCCGAAGGTCCGCTGCCCGGCCCGCGCCTCGTCCAGTGCGCGCGTGTAGGTCTCGTACTCCTCGCCGGCCGCCGCCGCCATGGCGTCCAGCGCGCCACGCGCCCGGGCCAGCAGCACCTGGCCGTCGATCCGGCCGCCCGACCGCCGCACCTCCTCGTCCACGGCGCGCACCAGCAGCCGTTCGGCTTCCGCCCGATGACCGTCCCGCATGTCCCGTCCCCCTCCGGCGGCAACTGTCCTGACCATGAGTGTCCTTGGGGGCGGCCGGGATGGCGAGGGGGTGCGATCAGCGGGGCTGGTGCGCGGGGGACAGCGGGGGCCGGGCGACCGCTCGCCGCGGCCCCGGCTCCCGGCTCTCCACCGACCACCGCCCCTTCGAGAGGGCGAGCGCCACGCACACTCCCGCCACCGTCCCCTCCGCCACCGCGCAGGCGAGGGCCTGGAGGAGGGCGGTGCCCGGGTGGGCGGTGGTGATGTCGAACCAGGCGTCCAGGACGGCGACGCTCGCCGTCGCCGAGGCCGTGAGGCGGGAGCGGGGGTCGCCGCGCAGGCCCCAGAAGGCCGTGGCGGCGCAGCCGGCGGCCAGGAGGACGTCCAGGCCGATCCAGGCCAGGGACCAGTGGTGCACCCGGGTGCTGCCGGGCAGGGTCAGCGCCAGCACCGCCATCCACGGGACCAGCAGGGCCGCCGCCGCCCCCAGCAGGATCAATGTCCACTTCCTCATCCCTCGCCCCTCCTCGCCGTACGGACGCCGCAGCTCGCGCCGAAGCACGAATTCCACACTAGATCGCAGAGAAACCTCTGCAAAGGAAATTCGGCGACCTCCGGGGCGTATCAGGGATGTCTCAGGGTGACTCAGGGACGGGTCAGGGGCGGGGCGTTACCGTGATCCCATGACCGACGGCCTGCCCGAGATGACCAGCCTGGAGCGCACCGCTCTGTACAAGTCCCTCGGCAACCCACTGCGCCGCCGGATCCTCGACTACCTCGGCCGGCACGGCGAGGCGAACTCCACCGTGCTCGCTCGCGAACTCGGCGAGAGTTCCGGCACCACCAGCTACCACCTGCGCAAACTCGCCGAGCAGCGGCTCATCGAGGAGATCCCGGAGAAGTCCGGCGGACGGGAGCGGTGGTGGCGGGCGCTGCCCTTCCGGCACACCACGCCCGACCCGGCCGCCATGGCCCCGGAGGAGTACGCGGCAGCCGCCGAGCTGGCCCAGCTCAAGATCGAGTTCGACACCGCGCTGTACCGCCGTGCCCACCAGGAGTACCGGGGACCGGAGGGCTGGGCGCAGGTGCAGCGCCACGGCTCCTGGATGACCAGGGAGGAACTGCTCGCGTTCCTGCGGGAGTACCACGTCCTGCTGGAGCGGTACACCCACGCGCGTGAGGAGGCGCCGGACGGGGCACGCCCGGTGCTGATGCGTTTCTACGCCGTTCCGGAGCCCGTGGGAGAGTGGAACAGTGAACCGACTGGCCCATGAGACGTCCCCGTAC
>NZ_BNBF01000002.1:22087-24064 GCF_014654935.1 Streptomyces capoamus | reverse complement strand
CTCCTCCAGCACGCGGACAACCCCGTCGACTGGTGGCCGTGGTCCGGCGAGGCCTTCGCCGAGGCCCGCAGGACCGGCAGGCCCGTCCTGCTGAGCGTCGGGTACAGCAGCTGCCACTGGTGCCACGTGATGGCCCACGAGTCCTTCGAGGACCGGGCCACCGCCGACTACCTCAACGAGCACTTCGTCAGCGTCAAGGTCGACCGCGAGGAACGGCCGGACGTGGACGCGGTCTACATGGAGGCCGTCCAGGCCGCCACCGGGCAGGGCGGGTGGCCCATGACCGTGTTCCTCACGCCCGACGCCGAACCCTTCTACTTCGGCACCTACTTCCCGCCCGCCCCCCGGCACGGCATGCCGTCCTTCCGGCAGGTGCTGGAGGGCGTGCAGCAGGCGTGGACCACCCGCCGGGAGGAGGTCGCCGACGTCGCCGGGAAGATCGTCCGCGACCTCGCCCAGCGGGAGATCGTCCGGCAGGCCGCCGAGGCACCGGGCGAGCAGGAACTCGCGCAGGCGCTGCTCGGGCTCACCCGCGAGTACGACCCGCAGCGCGGCGGATTCGGCGGCGCGCCCAAGTTCCCGCCGTCCATGGTGCTGGAGTTCCTGCTGCGGCACCATGCCCGCACCGGCGCCGAGGGCGCCCTGCAGATGGCCCGGGACACCTGCGAGCGGATGGCCCGGGGCGGTATGTACGACCAGCTCGGCGGCGGGTTCGCCCGGTACTCCGTCGACCGCGACTGGACCGTGCCGCACTTCGAGAAGATGCTGTACGACAACGCGCTCCTGTGCCGGGTGTACGCGCACCTGTGGCGGGCCACCGGATCGGACCTCGCCCGGCGGGTAGCGCTGGAGACCGCCGACTTCCTCGTGCGCGAACTGCGCACACCCCAGGGCGGATTCGCCTCCGCCCTCGACGCCGACAGCGACGACGGCACCGGGCGGCACGTGGAAGGGGCGTACTACGTGTGGACGCCCGGGCAGTTCCGCGAGGTCCTCGGCGACGAGGATGCCGGGCTCGCCGCGCAGTACTTCGGCGTGACCGACGAGGGCACCTTCGAACACGGGCAGTCCGTCCTCCAGCTCCCGCAGACGGAAGGCGTGTTCGACGCCGGGAAGGTGGCCTCCGTCCGGCGGCGGCTGTTCGACGCACGCGCGCGGCGCGCCGCGCCCGGCCGGGACGACAAGGTCGTCGCCGCCTGGAACGGCCTCGCCGTCGCCGCGCTCGCCGAGACCGGCGCCTACTTCGACCGGCCCGACCTCACCGAGGCCGCCGTCGGCGCCGCCGACCTCCTCGTCCGCGTCCACCTCGACGAACACGCCCGGCTGGCCCGCACCAGCAAGGACGGCCGGGTCGGCCCCAATCCCGGGGTGCTGGAGGACTACGCCGACGTCGCCGAGGGCTTCCTCGCGCTCGCCTCCGTGACCGGCGAGGGCGTCTGGCTGGACTTCGCCGGACTGCTGCTCGACCAGGTCCTCGCCCGCTTCACCGACCCCGAGACCGGTGCCCTGTACGACACCGCTTCCGACGCCGAGCAGCTCATCCGCCGGCCCCAGGACCCCACCGACAACGCGGCGCCCTCCGGCTGGACCGCCGCGGCCGCCGCGCTGCTGGGCTACGCCGCCCACACCGGCTCCGAGCCGCACCGGACCGCCGCCGAGCGGGCGCTGGGGATCGTGAAGACGCTCGGGCCGCGGGTGCCCCGCTTCATCGGCTGGGGGCTGGCCGCCGCCGAGGCACTGCTCGACGGGCCGCGCGAGGTCGCGGTCGTCGGACCGGCCCCGGACGAGGAGCGGACGGCGGCCCTGCACCGTACGGCACTGCTCGCCACCGCCCCGGGGGCCGTCGTCGCCTGCGGCACCCCCGGCGGCGAGGAGTTCCCGCTGCTCGCCGACCGCGTCCTGGTCGACGGCGCGCCCACCGCGTACGTCTGTCGCGGCTTCGTCTGCGACCTGCCGGTGACGGACCCGGCGGCGCTG
>NZ_BNBF01000002.1:4524-22054 GCF_014654935.1 Streptomyces capoamus | reverse complement strand
CGGGAGAAGCTGACGACCCCCTGAACGACGCTGCGCGGGGAGGAACCGGCGCGGCCGGCCCACTCAGCCCCGGCGGGTCCGCGTGCCCAGCGCCCGCTCCACGACCGCTTCCAGCCGGTCGTGGTGCGCGCCCTTCCAGTAGGCCCGGCCGCAGGCCGTGCACTGGGCGAAGACGTCGTACGAGCGCTGGGTGCCGCCCTTGAGCTGCTCGGCGACCTGCTCCTTGGTGGCCTCCGCCAGCAGGCCGTTGCAGGCGGTGCAGCGGGTCCAGGGGCGCAGTTCGGGGGCGAAGCGGTCGAGGACGTCCTGGAGCTGGTCGTCGGGGCGGGTGCTGTAGACGAACGCGCCGGCCCACAGTTCCCGGCGGCGCAGCAGGCCCCGGTCGCGGCTGAGCATGACCCGCTTCTCGGCCGCCGAGCGGGCGGCGAGCGCCGGGTCGCCGATGTCCGTCGACTCGTACGCCGTGTCCACGCCGAGCAGCCGCAGCCGGCGGGCCAGCGTGCCGAGGTGGACGTCGAGCAGGAAGCGCAGGGGCGCGCCGGGCACCCGCTGGGGCCGCTCCACCGGCCGGACGACGACCCGCTCGGCCGCTTCCGGGACGTGCGAGGGCGGGACCGGGCGGCCGTCCACGACCAGTGCGCCGACCTCGGTGAGCGGCACCCCGAGGGACTCGACGACGTGGCCGAGGGACGAGACGCCGTCGGTGACCAGCGTCCGGTGCGGCGCGCGGGGGACGAACAGGGCCAGCTCGGGGGCGAACTCGACGTGGATCTCGGGACCGTTCACCCGGTCAGGATGTCATGGGGGCGGGCCGCGGCCTCAGGGTTTTCCGGTGGGCAGGCCGTGCTCCAGCACGCCGAGGGCGCGGTCCAGCATGGCGCGCAGGTCGTCCTCGAAGTCGTTCTCCGCCCAGCACATGTTGGCCTCCATGAGGCCGCCGACGAGGGCCATCGCGAAGACGCGCACCTCCAGGCTGTCCGGGTCCAGGGCGAAGCGCTCGGCGAGGGCCGTCCGGAGCAGGCGCCCGGTCTCCGACATGCTCTCGAACATGCGGGACCGGACGGCGGGGACCTGGACCGCGAGGTGCGCCCGGAGCCGGACCACCTCGGGGTCCTCCGCCATCATCGCGTCGAAGGCGGTGTGCATCACGTGGCGCACCGAGTCCGTCCACGACTCCCCCGCGGGCCGGGCGCGCAACTCCTCCAGCAACAGGGGGTCGTACTCGTCCGTGAGGACGATGTCCTCCTTGGTCGGGAAGTACCGGAAGACGGTCGACGGCGACACCTCGGCCCGGTCGGCGATCTGCTCGATCGTCGTGGCGTCGTAGCCCTGTTCCCTGATCAGCGCGTAGGTCGCGGCGCGGATCGCCTGGCGGGTCTTGATCTTCTTGCGTTCCCGCAGCCCCAGCTGGGGGCGGTCGGCGGGGGAGAGGGGGGAACGTGCGGCCGTCATGCCGGTCATTGTCCGGCATCGGCCGTGGTGGGGGCCACGGGCCGGGTCTCCTCCCCTTCCGTGCGCCGGACCGCCGGCGCGTTCGGCAGGAGCAGCGCGGCGAGCAGGGCGGCCGCCAGGGAGGCCACCGCGCACACCAGCAGCACCAGGGTCATGCCGTGCACGTACGAGGCGTTCGCCGAGGCCGCGAGGTGCGCCGAGCCGGCCCTCGCGGCGACCAGGTGCGCGGCGACGACGGACTCCCCGGCGGTGTGCGCGGCGGCGGCGGGCAGCCCGGTGACGTCGAGCCGGTCCCGGAACGCGTCGGCGAGGAGGCTGCCGAGCAGCGCGATGCCGATGGCGCCGCCGACCTGGCGGAGGGTCATGAGCAGCCCGGAGCCGCTGCCGGCCCGGTCGGCGGGCAGCGCGGCGAGGGCGCCGTCCATGGCCGGGACCACGCAGAAGCCGAAGCCGAGGCCCGTGATCGACAGCCACAGCGCGGTGAAGCCGTAGCCCGAGTCCACCGTCGTACGACTGCCGAGCAGGGCGGCGAAGGCGAGCACCACCAGGCCCGCGCTGACCACGGACCGGGCACCGAACCGGGCGACCACCGGCTGCGCGCCCCGCGCGGCGACCAGCAGCCCGCCCATCATCGGCAGCAGCCTCAGGCCGGTGCCGAAGGCGTCGTTGCCGAGGACGGCCTGGAGGTAGGGGGGCAGTACGAACATCAGGCCGGAGAGCACGAACATCACCAGGGTCGCGGCGACCGTATTGAGCAGGAAGCCGCGCCGGCCGAGCAGGGCCATGTCGAGCAGGGGGCGCGCCGCCCGGCGCTCGCGCAGCACCAGGCCGGTGAGCAGCACGGCGGACGCGGCGGACGTGCCGAGCACCAGGGGGTCGCCCCAGCCGCGCTCCGGGGCCTCGATGATCGCGTAGATGAGGGCGCCCAGGCCGGTCGCGGTGAGCGCGGTGGAGAGGACGTCGACCTTCGGGGAGGCCGGGTCGCGGGTCTCCGGGAGCAGGAAGACGCAGGCTGCGATGCCGATCGCGGCCATCGGCAGGTTGATCAGGAAGACGGAGCCCCACCAGAAGTGGTCGAGCAGCCAGCCGCCGAGGATCGGGCCGAGCGGCAGGCCGAGCGCGGAGGCGGCGGAGATCAGGCCGATCGCCTTGGTGCGCTCGTCGGAACCGAACAGCGAGGGCAGCACGGACAGCGCGAGCGGCATGATCAGGGCGGCTCCGACGCCCATGACCGCGCGGGCGGCGATCACGGCGTCCACCCCGCCGGCCAGCGAGCCGAGGAGCGAGCCCGCCAGGAAGACGCCGAGTCCGGCGACGAGCATCCTGCGGCGCCCGAACCGGTCGCCCAGCAGCCCGGCGGGGAGCATCAGCGCGGCGAAGACGACGACGTACGCGTCCGCCATCCACTGCTGCTGTCCGGTGGTGGCCCCCAGCTGCTGCGCCATGGTCGGCAGGGCCACGTTGAGGATCGTCGTGTCGAAGCCGAGCACCAGCATGCTCGCGACCAGGGCGCCGAGGGCCCACCAGCGGCGGGGGTCGCGCCGCGTCTCTTCCCCTTCAGTGAAAGTCTCCATGAATTGACAGTAGCTTTCAAAAAGGGGTGACTGTCAATGGGGGCGGTGCCGGGCGCACGAAAAACGGCCACGACTCGGGTGAGCCGTGGCCGTCCTGGAGACGAAGGGGGTTACGCGTGCTGGTACGCCACTAGGGAGATGCCGACGTAGTGGACGACGAAGGCGGCGAGGGTGAGCGAGTGGAAGACCTCGTGGAAGCCGAACCAGCGGGGGGAGGGGTTCGGGCGCTTGATGCCGTAGATCACGCCGCCGGCGCTGTAGAGCAGCCCGCCGACGACCACCAGGACCAGGACGGCGACGCCGCCGGTGCGCAGGAAGTCGGGCAGGAAGAACACGGCCGCCCAGCCCATCGCGATGTAGCACGGCGTGTAGAGCCAGCGCGGGGCGCCGACCCAGAAGACGCGGAAGACGATGCCCGCGGCCGCGGCACCCCAGATACCCCACAGCAGCCACTGGCCCTTGGCCCCGGGCAGGAGCAACATCGTCAGCGGGGTGTAGGTGCCCGCGATGATCAGGAAGATGTTGGCGTGGTCCAGGCGGCGCAGCACGCCGTCCATCCGCGGGCTCCAGTTGCCGCGGTGGTACAGCGCGCTCACGCCGAACAGGAGACAGGCCGTCAGGGCGTAGATGCTGCAGGCGATCCGGCCTCTGGACGAGTCGGCGAGGGCGGTGAGCACGAGGCCCGCGACGAGTACGGCCGGAAACATGCCGAGGTGCAGCCAGCCGCGCAGGCGCGGCTTGACCGGGTGCGGCAGGGAGAGCGCGACGGGACCGCGGCCCGCGGCCGGCGGGTCCGTGGGCGCGTCGGGGACGGACGCAGTCATGCCAGGCATGGTACCGAGACTGCCGTAAGCCGACCGTCGGTCCATGGTCATCCGCGCCTTCACGGGTCCCGTGGCAAAAATTCCTTCAGTTGAACCCAACGCGGACGCAAAGAGTCGCGGAAATCGTGGGATTCCTCACGCTGCTCACCTGTGATGCCCTCTGGACAGATGCGCACTAGACTCGGATGATCAAATGAGTGCGGTCGGCACCGGATGAGCGGGCTACGAAGCATCCGGGTCGCGGCCCCCACGGGGCGAACAAACAAAAATCCCTCTCTTAGGAGCAATCGTGGCGCGCGACATCGCGGCTCCCACCGGCGTCCCCACCCAGCACCAGGAACTGATCTCGTGGGTCAACGAGATCGCCGAACTGACGCAGCCGGACAGCGTGGTCTGGTGTGACGGCTCCGAGGCCGAGTACGAGCGACTGTGCGAGGAACTGGTCGCGAAGGGAACGTTCAAGAAGCTCGACCCGGTCAAGCGCCCGCACTCCTACTACGCCGCCTCCGACCCGACCGACGTCGCGCGCGTCGAGGACCGGACCTTCATCTGCTCCGAGAAGGAGGAGGACGCGGGCCCCACCAACCACTGGAAGGCCCCCGCCGAGATGCGGGAGATCTTCGCCGGTGACAAGGGCCTGTTCCGCGGCTCCATGCGGGGCCGCACGATGTACGTCGTGCCCTTCTGCATGGGCCCGCTCGGCTCCCCGCTGTCCGCGCTGGGTGTGGAGATCACGGACTCCGCGTACGTCGCCGTGTCGATGCGCACCATGACGCGCATGGGCCAGGCCGTCCTGGACGAGCTGGGCGACGAGGGCTTCTTCGTCAAGGCCGTCCACACCCTCGGCGCCCCCCTGGAGGAGGGCCAGGAGGACGTGCCGTGGCCGTGCAACTCCACCAAGTACATCTCGCACTTCCCCGAGGACCGCGAGATCTGGTCCTACGGCTCCGGCTACGGCGGCAACGCCCTGCTGGGCAAGAAGTGCTACGCCCTGCGCATCGCCTCCGTCATGGCCCGTGACGAGGGCTGGCTGGCCGAGCACATGCTCATCCTGAAGCTGACCCCGCCGCAGGGCGAGTCCAAGTACGTCGCCGCCGCCTTCCCCTCCGCCTGCGGCAAGACCAACCTCGCCATGCTGGAGCCCACGATCTCCGGCTGGACGGTGGAGACCATCGGCGACGACATCGCCTGGATGCGCTTCGGCGAGGACGGCCGCCTCTACGCGATCAACCCCGAGGCCGGCTTCTTCGGCGTCGCGCCCGGCACCGGCGAGCACACCAACGCCAACGCGATGAAGACCCTGTGGGGCAACGCGGTCTTCACCAACGTCGCGCTCACCGACGACGGCGACGTGTGGTGGGAGGGCATGACCGAACAGCCCCCGGCCCACCTCACCGACTGGAAGGGCAACGCCTGGACGCCCGCGTCCACGACCCCGGCCGCCCACCCCAACGCCCGCTTCACCGTGCCGGCCTCGCAGTGCCCGATCATCGCGCCCGAGTGGGAGGACCCCAAGGGCGTGCCGATCTCGGCGATCCTCTTCGGCGGCCGGCGCGCCAGCGCGGTGCCGCTGGTCACCGAGTCCTTCGACTGGAACCACGGCGTCTTCCTCGGCGCCAACGTGGCCTCCGAGAAGACCGCGGCGGCCGAGGGCAAGGTCGGCGAGCTGCGCCGCGACCCGTTCGCCATGCTGCCGTTCTGCGGTTACAACATGGGCGACTACATGGCCCACTGGGTCGACGTCGCCAAGGACAAGGACCAGTCCAAGCTGCCGAAGATCTACTACGTCAACTGGTTCCGCAAGAACGACGAGGGCAAGTTCGTCTGGCCGGGCTTCGGCGAGAACTCCCGCGTCCTGAAATGGATCGTGGAGCGGCTGGAGGGCAGGGCCGAGGGCGTCGAGACGCCGATCGGCATCCTGCCGGCCAAGGACGCCCTCGACACCAAGGGCCTCGAACTCTCCGAGTCGGACCTGGAGTTCCTGCTCACGGTCGACAAGGAGGTGTGGCGCGAGGAGGCCGCCCTGATCCCCGGGCACCTGGAGACCTTCGGTGACCACACCCCGAAGGAGCTGTGGGACCAGTACCGGGCGCTGGTCGAGCGCCTGGGCTGATCCGTCCCGCCGAAGACTCCACGGCCGGCCAGGATGTGCCCTGACCAGCGATCGTCACGACCGGCCGTGGAACCACCCCGAAGGGCCCCGCACAACGGCGTGCGGGGCCCTTCGGGGTTGCTCCACGACCACAGGGGATCCCGGCGGTCACGGGCCGTGTGCCGGTCCGCCCCCTGGGTACCCGGGGCCCGCCCGAGAGGCGAGAGAGGAGGGACGAGTCATGGCGGACGGTGGTGACTTCTACTCCGGCGACCGGCCGGAGAACCCGAAACTGGAAGAAGACAGGCCGCGCGGCGGCGGACCCGAGGACCGCCCGCAGACCGGCCACCGGCATGTGTGGGTGTGGTGGCTGGTGGTGGCGATCGTGATCCTGATCCTCTTCTTCCTGTTCATCTGAGAACAGGACACGGCCGGGGTGTGTGTGGCGCCCGGTCCGCGCGTCGCTGCGGATGCGCGCGGACCGGGGTCGATCGCGGGACCCGGAGGGGTCGGTGGGCGGGGCCGGCGGGCGAGGTCAGGGGGTGGCGGTGAGCGGCTGGAGCGCGCTGGTGTGGGCGTCCATGCGTTCGGCCGCCAGGATCGCCGCCGAGGTGTCGGCACGGGAGGCGGCGACCACGAGCGCGCGGCCGGCGAAGGCGTGCGCGCGACGGTGCAGGGCGGCGGGGTCGCCGGCCGCGGCCGGGGCCGCGCGCAACGGCGTGCGTCCGCCGCGCAGCCGGGCCACCTGTGCCGCGAGGCGCTCCGCCGCCGCGTCCAGGTCGGCGGCCGGGGTCAGGGCGCGCAGCTCGTCGGTGACCGCGAGCAGGGCCGCGAGGTGCCCGGCGAGCTGGATGTCCAGCTCCTCCTCGCGCGAGCGGTGCGGGAAGTCGGAGGGGGTGCCGGAGGGGGTGCCGGAGGGGGTGCCGGCCATCGTGCTGTGGACCGACTTGGTGCGGATCGGTTCGTACATGGGGATGGCCTCCTGTGCGCTGACAGGAAGCCATCCTACATTGGATTGCGTCTAAAGTTGAGTCGGGTCATGGAAACCGGGTCCGCCGGGTCACGGAGACCGGGTCCGCCGGCTACCGCTGGGCGTAACCGTCCAGGAAGGTGCCGATACGGGTCACCGCGTCCCGGAGATCCCCGACGGTCGGCAGCGTCACCACCCGGAAGTGGTCCGGCTCCGGCCAGTTGAAGCCCGTGCCCTGGACGACCATGATCTTCTCCTGTCGCAGCAGGTCGAGGACCAGCTGCCGGTCGTCCTTGACCTTGAAGACCGCGGGGTCGAGCCGCGGGAACAGGTACAGCGCACCCTTGGGGCGCACACAGCTCACCCCGGGGATCTGCGTCAGCAGCTCGTACGCCGTGTCCAGCTGCTCCTTCAGCCGTCCGCCCGGCAGCACCAGGTCGTTGATGGTCTGGCGCCCGCTGAGCGCGGCGACCACTCCGTGCTGCCCCGGCATGTTGGCGCACAGCCGCATGTTCGCGAGGATCGTCAGGCCCTCGATGTAGGAGTCGGCGTGCGCGCGCGGACCGGAGATCGACATCCAGCCGACGCGGTAGCCGGCCACGCGGTAGGCCTTCGACATGCCGTTGAAGGTCAGCGTGAGCAGGTCCGGGGCGATCGCGGCGGTCGGGGTGTGGGTGGCGCCGTCGTACAGGATCTTGTCGTAGATCTCGTCCGAGCAGACCAGCAGGTTGTGCCGGCGGGCGATGTCCGTCAGCCCCTTCAGCATCGACTCGTCGTAGACCGCGCCCGTGGGGTTGTTCGGGTTGATGATGACGATCGCCTTGGTGCGGTCGGTCACCTTGCGCTCGATGTCGGCGAGGTCGGGCATCCAGTCGGACTGCTCGTCGCAGCGGTAGTGCACCGCCGTACCGCCGGAGAGAGAGACGGCCGCCGTCCACAGCGGGTAGTCCGGGGCCGGCACGAGGACCTCGTCGCCGTCGTCCAGCAGTGCCTGCATCGCCATCACGATCAGCTCGGAGACGCCGTTGCCGATGAAGACGTGCTCGACGTCCGTCTCGATGCCGATGGTCTGGTTGTGCATCACGACCGCGCGGCGGGCGGCCAGCAGGCCCTTGGCGTCGCCGTAGCCGTGCGCCGTGGAGACGTTGCGGAGGATGTCCTCCAGGATCTCCGGGGGGCACTCGAAGCCGAACGCGGCCGGGTTGCCGGTGTTGAGCTTGAGGATGCGGTGGCCCGCCGCCTCCAGCCGCATGGCCTCCTCGAGAACCGGGCCCCGGATCTCGTAACAGACGTTGGCGAGCTTGGTCGACTGGATCACCTGCATGCCCGTGAGCTTACGGCTCGGTAACGCCTCGTGGGTCGTGTTTTCCACCACGTGAGACACGGAGATTTGCCCGGATATCGCCGACGACTGTCTCAGGAGTGTCTTGCGTCCCTAGAATTTGCTGACATGTCCACGGAACGGGAGTACGAGGCGGGGGCGTACGGCATGCACGGCGGGGGCGGCGCGCCCGGGGTGCGGCCGAACGTGTACCACCCGCAGGCGGCTCCGGCCCCCGCGTACGACGAGTACGCCGACCCCGCCGCCGCGCACGGCTGGCACGACGCCTACGACGCCACGCGCGAGCTGCCCCCGGTGCCCGCCGCCCCCGCCCCGCGCGAGCCCGGCGCGGGGCGCGCCGACCGCCGGCGCGCCGCGCGGCGCCCGGGCGGCCGGCGCCGGGTGGCGGTCGTCGTCGGTGCCGTCGGCGTGGCCGGGACCGTCGCGGTGATCGCCGCCCTGGCCGCCGGCTCGGGCTCCCCGGACGGGTCCCGCCCGGCGGACGGCGGTCGCGTCGCCGGCGGCCCCAGCAGCCCCGGTGGCGACCCGGAGACCGGCACCGCGAGCCCGGCCGCGAGCGCCTCCGTCACCGCCGTCGTCCGCTCCGCCCCGGCGTCACCGGCCCGTGCAACCGCGCTGCCGCCCGCCCCCACGACCGCCACCGCCGGCCCCCGCGAGCCGGACGGCAGCCCGGCGGCCACCACCTCGGCCCCGGCCGACCCGACGCTTTCCCCCACGCCCACGCCCACGGTGTCGTCGGCCGGTCCGTCCGCGTCCAGCGGTCCGCGCGGGCGGGGGCACGGCCACGGCGCGACGAAGAGACCGCGCTGACCGGGGCGCCCGCCGGCCGCTCTGTTTTCCTCCTGTACGCCGCTGCCCGGTGCGACCACTCTGCCGCCCGCCGCCACGGGTTGCGGGGCGGTGCGGCGGTCACGGCGTCGGCCCCGGGGCGGGTCGATGCCTTCGCCTACGGTGTGGCCGGCCGGTCCCTCCGCCTCCGGCGGTCCGCGCGGGCGGGGGCACGGTCGCGGTGCGACGAAGGGACCTCGCTGACCGGGGCGCCCGCCGGCGGCTCTGTTTCCCCTTGTGCGCCGCTGTCCGGTGCGACCACCCGGCCGCCCGCCGCCACGGGTTGCGCGGCGGTGCGGTGGTCACGGCGTCGGCCCCGGGGCGGGTCGATGCCTTCGCCTACGGTGTGGCCGGCCGGTCCGTCCGCGTCCGGCGGTCCGCGCGGTAGGGGGCACGGTCGCGGTGCGACGAAGGGGCCGCGCTGACCGGTCTGTTTCCCCTTGTGCGCCGCTGCCCGGTGCGACCACCCGGCCGCCCGCCGCCACGGGTTGCGCGGCGGTCCGGTGGTCACGGCGTCGGCCCCGGGGCGGGTCGATGCCTTCGCCTATGGTGTGGCCGGCCGGTCCGTCCGCGTCCGGCGGTCCGCGCGGGCGGGGGCACGGTCGCGGTGCGACGAAGGGGCCTCGCTGACCGGGGCGCCCGCCGCCGCGAGCCGGGCTGCGGTTCGGCGGTCGCGGCGTCGGTCGTGGC
The DNA here is from genome assembly GCF_014654935.1 of Streptomyces capoamus. GTDB lineage: Bacteria > Actinomycetota > Actinomycetes > Streptomycetales > Streptomycetaceae > Streptomyces > Streptomyces capoamus. The sequence continues at coordinate 12,282 of NZ_BNBF01000002.1, read as the reverse complement.
GTGACGAAGGGGCCCCGTCGGCCGGGTGGCCAATCAACGCCCATTGCTGCCGGCCGCCGTGGCCGACGGCCGGCTGTCGCTGGGCGAGCTGGACGGACGGCTCACCCGGGCCTGCGACGCCCGGACCCCCGGCGAGTTGCGGCGCGCGGCGCGCGGGCTGCCCGAACTCGGGCCCCCGAAGGGGCAGGTGGTGAGCCGCGCAGCCACCTCCCGGTTCGCGCTCGGCCCGTTCGGCGTCTTCGGCGGGCGCGGGGCGCCCCGGGCGGAGCGGCCGGGCGCGCCGCGCGTCGTCGTGAAGGGGGTCGCGCTGTTCGGTGCCGTCGTCGTCAAGTCGCCGCGGCAGGCGCGGTGACCCCGTCCCGCACAGGGAAACCCCTATGACCTGATGCCACTCCTTGTCCCCACCCCTCCGCGCTGTCGACAATGCGCATGACAACCAACGGGCGGCCGGAACCCCTCCGGTCGCCCAAGTCGTAAGAGGGGACCCCCACATGAAGAAGCCTCTCGTCGCCGCGCTCTCCTCCCTGGCCCTGGCCGGGCTGGGCGCGACCCCGGCGATGGCCGCCCCGCACACCACCGCCCCGCACACCGCCAAGTCCGTCAAGGCGACCGTCGACTTCGCCGGCACCGTCTCGCTCAGCAACTGTTCCGGCTCGGTCATCCGCTTCCCCAACTCGGCCGACACCGACCCGGCGCTCGTGCTGACCAACGGCCACTGCCTGGAGACCGGCATGCCGGGACCCGGCGACGTCATCACCGGCCAGTCCTCCAGCCGCAGCTTCGGTCTGCTGAACTCCGCCGGCAGCAGGATCGGCACCCTGCGCGCCAACCAGGTCGTCTACTCGACCATGACGGACACGGACGTCACGATCTACCGCACCACCACCACGTACGCGGCGATCAAGAGCTCGTACGGCATCAGCCCGCTCACCGTGCAGGACACGCACCCGGTCGCCGGCACCGCCATCAAGGTGGTCTCCGGTTACTGGAAGCGCATCTACAGCTGCAACATAGACGGCTTCGTGTACCGGCTGAAGGAGGGCGACTGGACCTTCAAGGACTCGGTCCGCTACACCTCCGCCTGCAACACCATCGGCGGCACCTCCGGCTCCCCGGTCGTCGACACCGCCACCGGCAAGGTCGTTGCCGTCAACAACACCGGCAACGAGGACGGCGAGCGGTGCACGGTGAACAACCCGTGCGAGGTCGACGCGAACGGCAACGTCACCGTCCGCAAGGGCATCAACTACGCCCAGGAGATCTACAACATCCCCGCCTGCTTCACCACCGGCAACAAGCTCAACCTGAGCGCGTCGGGCTGCACCCTGCCCAAGCCGTAAGTTCACCGCGCATCACAGCGGTGTACGGCGGACGGACCGGCCCGGCAGGGCGTCCGTCCGCCGGCCGTCCTCGATGACGAACCGGCCGTCGACCAGCACGTACGGGATGCCGGTCGGCGGCCGGCGCGGCTCGACGAAATCCGCGCCGGCCGCGACCGTCCGCGGGTCGAACAGCACCAGGTCGGCCCGGTGGCCCTCGCGCACCAGCCCGCGGTCCGGCAGCCGCAGCCGCGCCGCGGGCCGCGAGGTGAGGTGGGCGACGCACTCCTCCAGCGTCAGCACCCCCGACTCCCGCACGTAGTGGCCGAGGTAGTGCGGGAAGGTGCCGTACGCCCGCGGATGCGGCTTGGCGCCCTGGAGGATGCCGTCGGAACCGCCGGTGTGCGTCCGGTGCCGCATCATCGCGCGGACGTTCTCCTCGTGGCCGACGTGCTGCAGCACCGTCGTACCGAGCCGGTCCGCGAGCAGCAGCCGGCGGGCCGTGGCCCAGGGAGTCCCGCCGACCAGCTCCGCCGCCTCCCGGACCGTACGCCCGACGACACCGGCCAGGCCCGGATCGGTCACCCCGGAGATCTCCACCGTCTCCCACTCCACCGGCACGCCGTGGCAGCCGTCGGAGCCGGTGACCTCCAGGTCGTGCCGGATCCGCTCGGCGGTCGCCGGGTCGGCGAGCCGGGCCAGGACCTCTTCGGGGCCGCCCTCGCTGGCCCAGCTCGGCAGCAGCGCGGCGAGGGTGGTGCAGCCGGGGGTGTAGGGGTAGGTGTCCAGCGTGATGTCCGCGCCCGCGTCCAGGGCCCGGTCGAGCAGCGCGAGCAGCTCGGGCGCCCGCCCCTCGTTCACGCCGAAGTTCATCGTCGCGTGCGCCAGGTGCAGCGCGCAGCCCGCCTCCCGGGTCAGGGCGACCATCTCGGCGTAGGCCTCCAGGGCGCCGGCGCCGTAGGAGCGGTGGTGCGGGCAGTAGTAGCCGCCGTAGGACGCCACCACCCGGCACAGTGCGGTCAGTTCGGCGTCCCGGGCGTACATGCCGGGCGTGTACGTCAGTCCGGACGACAGCCCGACCGCCCCCTGCTCCAGCCCCTCGGCCACCAGCCGCCGCATCCGGTCCAGCTCCCCGGGGGTGGCCTCGCGGTCCTCCCAGCCGACGACGAGCGCCCGGACCGTGCCCTGCGGGACGAGGTAGGCCGCGTTGACGGCGATCCCGCGGTCGAGCCGGTCGAGGTACTCGCCGACCGTCCGCCAGTCGAAGTCGACGTCGTCGCCGTACCCGTTCCAGCCGGTGATCGCCCGGCGCACCTCCTCCAGCGTGCGGTCGTCCACCGGCGCGTACGACAGCCCGTCCTGTCCCAGGACCTCCAGCGTGACCCCCTGCGCGGCCTTCGCCCCGTGGTCGGGGTCGCGCAGCAGGGCCAGGTCGGAGTGGGCGTGCATGTCGATGAAGCCGGGGGAGAGGACCAGGCCCTCGGCGTCGATCTCCCGCATGGCGCGCGGCCGTTGGCAGCCGGCCGCGGCGGCCTCCTTGACGATGGAGACGATCCGCCCGCCGTCGACCACCACATCGGCGCGGTACGAGGGCCCACTGCTGCCGTCGACGACGTCGGCGTCCCGGATGACCAGGTCCTCCACACGGGCCTCCTAGAAGAACGTACGGATGAACTCGACCACCGTGCCGTCCGCCTCGGCCACCGGGATCAGCTGCCACTTGTCGAAGGACGTGCACGGGTGGGAGAGGCCGAAGCCGATCCAGTCGCCGACCTCGACGTCGGCGTCCGGCCCGATGCGCAGCCACAGGTGCTGGTCGGACAGGGCGGTCACCTCGATGCCCGTCGCCGGACGCTCGCCGCCGTCCCGGCGTACCACGTGCGCCACCGGACGGTCGAGGTCGTAGGCGGCGTCCCGCTTGCCCGCGTTGACGAAGGCCTCCGCCGGCGACGGCCGGGACACCACCTGTGCCCACAGCCGGAACGCCGGCTCCAGCGCGCCTTCCTCGGGCACCCGGTTGAACGGGGTCAGCCTGCTGTAGTGCACGTCGTCGTGCGAGACGTAGGCACCCGAGCGCAGCAGCCTCAGGACCGGCAGGGAGAGCGCGGGCAGGCCGGCGAAGACGTCGGCGACGGCGTCGAACCACTCGCTGCCGCCGGCGCTCACCACGATCTCGTCCGCCCCCGCGAAGCGCCCGGCCCGGTCGCACGCCACGGCGAGCGCCACCAGCCGCTCCAGCCACTGGCGCACCCGCTCCGGGGAGGCGTCCGCCACCTGTGCCTCGTACCCCGCCACACCGACCAGCCGCAGCGACCCGGCGGCGGCCACCGCGTCCGCGACGGCCAGCGCCTCCGCCTCGGTGCGCACCCCGGTGCGGGCGCCGTCGCCCGCGCCCAGCTCGATCACCACGTCCACCGGACGGACGGCGCCGGCGAGCGCCGCGTCCATCAGCTCCACCCCGCGCACGGAGTCGACGTAGCAGACGAACCGGAACTCCGGGTCGGCGGCCAGCTCGCCGGCGATCCAGCGCAGGGCGGGGGCGTCCACCAGCTCGTTGGCGAGGAACACCCGCGGGACGCCGAACGCCCGGGCGACCCGCACCTGGTGGGGCACCGCCAGCGTGATCCCCCAGGCGCCGTGCGCCAGCTGGCGGTGGAAGAGCTGCGGGGCCATGGAGGTCTTGCCGTGCGGGGCGAAGGCCAGGCCGTGCCGGGAGGTGTACGTCTCCATCAGCGCGAGGTTGTGCTCCAGCCGCTCGGCGGACAGCGCGAGCAGGGGGGTGGTGAAACCGTCGCCGTCCCGGAAGAGGTTGCGCCGCTGGGCGGCCAGCTCGCCGACGGTGAGGCCGTCGGCGTCCGGGGGGAGGCCCTTGAAGCGGTGGTCGACGCGTTCCTCGGCGAGGCCGGCGAGGCGTTCCGCGGCCGGGCGGGCGAGCGGTTCGGTGCTCATGGAGCCCCTCTCTCGACTGTTGCACCCTGTGCAACAGCCATTGCATGGACTGCTGACTGGTGTCTAGCATCTCGCCGAACACCGGGTCAATGAAGCGGTCACCCGGGTACCGACAGGAGCCATCATCAACGACGCTGCTTACGCTCCGGCCGTTGCGCGCCCACGGGACGTCGCGGACGCCCCGTGGGACGTCGTGGACGTGGCGACGCTCGGCGAGTCCATGGTCGCCTTCCTCCCCGGCCGGCCCGGCCGCCTCGCCGACGTCCCCTCCTTCGACCGGTCCATCGGCGGCGCCGAGTCCAACGTGGCCTGCGCCCTGGCCGCCTCCGGACACACCACCCGCTGGATCGGCCGGGTCGGCGCGGACGGCTTCGGCGACCACCTGGTGGAGCGGATCGCGGCGTACGGCGTCGACGTCACCGCCGTACGCCGGGACCCCGCGCGACCCACGGGCGTCTACTTCCGCACCGCCGGCGACCGCGGGACCGGCGCACACGAGGTGGCGTACTACCGGGCGGGCTCGGCGGCGTCCGCGATGTCCGTGACCGGCGTCGACCTCGCGGCGGCCCGCGCGGCCCGCGTCCTGCACCTCACCGGCATCACGGCCGCCCTGTCGGCCGAGTGCCGCACCCTCCTCGACACCCTGACGGCCCCCGCCCCCGGACGCCCCATGGTGTCCTTCGACGTCAACCACCGGCCCGGACTGTGGACGGACGACGAAGACCCCCGGCTGCTGCTGGACCTGGCCCGGCGCGCGGACATCGTGTTCGTGGGCGCCGACGAGGCACGCGAGGCGTGGGGACTGCACGGAGGAAGCGCCATCGTCCGGGCACTGCCCGAACCGGCCCTCGTCGTCGTCAAACAGGGCAGGTCAGGAGCGACCGCCTTCCACCGGCACACCGACGCGGCGGAGGACGCCGACGGCACCGCGACACCCGTGCGCGCACCCCGGGTGGACGTCGTCTCCCACACCGGCGCCGGGGACGCCTTCGCCGCCGGCTTCCTGTCGGCGACCCTGCGCGGGCTCCCCCTGAGGACCCGGCTGCGCCACGGCCACCTCTTCGCCGCCGCCGCCCTCACCAGCCCCGCGGACCTCGCCCCGCCCCCCGCCCGCGACCACGCCGACCGCCTCGCCGCCCTCGACGACGACGCATGGGGGAGACTTCGACTCGGCCCCGGCTGGACGCAGGCCGAGCAGGCCCCCGAGGAGGCGAACACCCCATGAGTCAGACCGTCGACCGCGCCCTGAGCATCCTGCCGCTGCTCGCCGAGGGCCCCGCCGACCTCGGCCGGGTCGCCGACCGTCTCGGCGTCCACAAGTCCACGGCCCTCCGGCTGCTGCGCACCCTGAACGAACACGGACTGGTCTACCGCCAGTCCGACCAGCGCTACCGCCTCGGCGCCCGCCTCTTCGCCCTCGCCCAGGAGGCGATGGAGAACCTGGACATCCGCGAGATCGCCCACCCCCACCTCGTACGGCTCAACGAACACTGCGGACACACCGTCCACCTCGCCGTGCACGAGGAGAACGAGGTCCTCTACATCGACAAGGTCGACAGCCGCTACCCGGTCCGCATGTACTCCCGGATCGGCAAGCCCGTCGCGATCACCGTCGCCGCCGTGGCCAAACTCCTCCTGGCCGACCTGCCCGAACCCGAGCGCCGCGCCCTCGCCGAGCGACTCGACTACCCCCTCTACACGCCCCGTTCCACCCCGAACGCCGAAGCCTTCCTGAAGGAGCTGGCCGCGGTGCGCGAACAGGGCTGGGCCGCCGACCTCGGCGGCCACGAGGAGTCCATCAACTGCGTCGCCGCCCCCGTCCGCGGCGCCGACGGCCGGGTGGTCGCCGCCATGTCGGTGTCCGCGCCGAACGTGGTCGTCACCGCCGAGGAACTCCTCACCCTGCTCCCGCTGGTACGCCGCACGGCGGACGCCATCAGCGGCGAGTACTCCGGAAGAACCCCAGTGAAGGACCCCACCGTATGAACCGTACGACGACCGACAAGACCGCCCTCACCCCGAAGACCCACACCACCCCGCCCGCGGCGTTCTCGCACGGCGTGAAGAAGGGCAACATCCTCCAGGTCGCCGGCCAGGTCGGCTTCCTGCCCGCCGAGGAGGGCAAGCCCCCGACACCCGCCGGCCCCTCGCTGCGCGAGCAGACCCTCCAGACCCTCGCCAACGTCAAGGCGGTCCTGGAGGAGGGCGGCGCCGGCTGGGACGACGTGATGATGATCCGCGTCTACCTCACCGACACGGCCCACTTCGCCGAGATGAACGACATCTACAACGCCTACTTCGCGGAACAGGGCCTCACCCAGCCGCCCGCCGCGCGCACGACGGTCTACGTCGGCCTGCCGGCCGGCCTCCTCATCGAGATCGACGCGCTGGCCGTCCTGGGCTGACGCCCCCTCACCACCCCGCCGGCCAAGCTCCCGCACTCCCCGTACCGCCCTGTCCGGCGCGGCACCTCCGGATGCCGCGCCGCGCTCCCCCCTGCCCGAAAGCAGTATGTATTCACCCAGAGGACCCCCTATGTCCTTCCCGCTCGCCGCGACCGCGACCGCGACCGCGACCGCCCCCGCCCCCGCCCCCGCCCCCGCTCCGCCTCCGCACACCGGAGGCCTGCTGCTCCTCCTCGACGGCACCCCCGGCCTCCTCACGGTCGCCGCCCTCGGCATAGCCCTGCTGCTCTTCCTGATCATCAAGGCGCGGCTCCAGCCGTTCGTCGCGCTGCTCGCCGTCTCCGTGGCTGTGGGCCTGCTGGCCGGCCTGTCGGTCACCGAACTCTTCGGCACCGTGCAGCGCTCCGACGCCGTCTCCACCATCGAGTCCGGCATGGGCGGCATCCTCGGCCATGTCGCGATCATCATCGGGTTCGGCACCATGCTCGGCGCGGTCCTGGAGGTCAGCGGCGGCGCCGAGGTCCTGGCCGCGCGCCTGCTCACCCTGTTCGGCGAGCGCCGCGCCCCCCTCGCGACGGGTCTGACCGGCCTGCTCTTCGGCATTCCCGTCTTCTTCGACGTCGGCATCTTCGTCCTCGCCCCGATCGTCTACGCGGCAGCCCGGCGCTCGGGCCGCTCGATCCTCCTGTACTGCCTCCCGCTCCTCGCCGGCCTCTCCATGACCCACGCCTTCCTGCCCCCGCACCCCGGCCCGGTCGCCGCCGCCGGACTGCTGCACGTCCAACTCGGCTGGGTCGTCCTCATGGGCATCGTCTGCGGCCTGCCCGCCGTACTGGCCGCGTGGGCGTACGCCGCCTGGATCGGCCGCCGGATCTTCGTCGCCGTACCGCAGGACATGGCCGAGGCGGCCGAGGAGGCGCGGCGCGCGGTGCTGGCGGAGCAGCGCGCCCAAGGCGTGGCACCGCGGGAGGAGCCGGTACCGCTCGGCACGGTCCTCACCATCATCGGTACGCCCCTGCTGCTGATCCTCGCGGCGACCTTCTCCTCGATCGCCCTGGACCCGTCCCCCGGCCGCTCGGTCCTGG
>NZ_BNBF01000002.1:0-4485 GCF_014654935.1 Streptomyces capoamus | reverse complement strand
AATTCCTCGGCAGCCCCTTCGTCGCCCTGACCCTGGCCCTGCTCCTGGCCTACTACCTCCTCGGCATCCGCCGCGGCTGGTCCCGGACCTCCCTGGAGAGGGTGTCGACCGCCTCGCTCAAGCCGGTCGGCAACATCCTGCTGGTGGTCGGCGCGGGCGGGGTCTTCGGTGCCGTGCTCAAGGCGGGCGGGGTAGCCCAGGCGCTGTCGGACACCCTCCACGACGTGGGTCTGCCGGTGATCGTCCTGTCGTACCTGATCTCGCTCGTGCTGCGGGTCGCCCAGGGCTCGGCGACGGTGGCGATCGTGACGACGGCGGGCATCGTGGCCCCACTGCTGACGGAGGGTCACCACTCCCAGGCCTTCATGGCGCTCGTCATCATGGCCGTCTCGGCGGGTTCCATCTTCGCCTCGCACGTCAACGACGGCGGCTTCTGGATGGTGGCCAAGTACTTCGGCATCAGCGAGCGCGACACGCTGCGGACCTGGACGGTCCTGGAATCCGTGCTGTCACTGGCGGGGTTCGCGGTGGCGGCGGTGGTCAGCGTGTTCGTGAGCTGACTGGTTCCGGCACAGGGAAGTCGTCCATACTGCCGCCGTGGAGCAGCGCATAGGATCAGGCAGCAAGCCGTTGGAGGGCGATCCGGTGGAAGCGGAGCCGGTGAAGGCCGAGCCGTTGAGGACCGAGCCCGTGACGGGCGCCGGTTTCGACCCGGCCTTCATCCCGGGGATCACGGGGCCGACGCCCACGGGTGCGGTGGCCAAGGACCCGGTGGACAAGGCGCCGAAGCCGACGGCCGATAAGCCGACGGCCGAGGAGTCGACTGTCGAAGGGCCGACTGTCGAAGGGCCGACTGTCGAAGAGCCGGCGGACGCCGAAGCCGAGGAACCTCCGGCCGACGGCCCGGTCTTCGAGGCGTCCGACCGCCGGGCGAAGATAGTGGCCGACCACAAGGGTGTCCGCCTCAGCCTGGACGAGGAGTCCTGCGAGTTCCGCTGGGACGAGATCGCCGCCGTGGAGACGGAGTCGCCCCGCTTCGGCAAGCGCTACACGGTCACCGTGCACACGCCTGACCGCCGCTGGTACCCGATCGAGATCGAGGCGGCGGCCAGGGCGCGCTTCAAGGAGTGGGACGAGCAGCTCGACGCGGTGCTCGACGCCTACTTCGAGGAGGCCTAGCCGCTAACTGCAGTACTGGGCGGCCTTGCCGATCGACCGGTACATGCAGTCGGCGTTCTCCAGCAGCTGCAACACGGCGTCCTTGTTCCGGGAGGTCTCCCGCTCGATGACCTCATCGGGCGGGTAGAACCCTCCGTCCCAGCTGGACGTCGGGTACATCTCGAACGTGTAGTCGAAGATCTTGTGCACGCCCCAGAGGTAGTCGTCGATGGACCCGTCGGTGATGTACAGGTCGCTGGACTGCTCGGGCGTGTACCCGTTGCTGGCGGCCATCTTCTGGCCCACGGCCTTGAACGCGGCGGCGTCGTCCGCGGTCATCCCGGTGGCCGTGTCGTTGTACGTCCACCCGAACGGCCACAGCACCAGCTCGCTGTAGGTGTGGAAGTCGATGCCGGCCTTGATCTGCTGCTTGCCCCCGACGACCCGGCTGCGCACGAAGTCGGAGACGACCTTCACCTCGGGCGCGGACTCGGCGGCGGACCCGCGGTAGGTCTCCGAGGACGTCGACCCCGACGACCCGCCGCAGCAGCCCCACTTGTAGTTCCAGTTCCGGTTGAGGTCCGTACCGACATAGGAGGAGCCGGAGTTGGGCTGCCGATTCTTCCGCCAGGAGCGGTACGACCCGGTGGCGATGTCGTACTCGCCGCCGTCCGGGTTCAGATCGGGGACGATCCAGATCTCGCGACTGTTGACGATGCTGGTGATCCGCGGGTCGGACCCGTACCCCGCGCCCAGTTCCCGCAGCAGATAGAGCGCCATCTCCACCGTCAGGTGCTCGCGCGCGTGCTGGTGAGCGGTGAACAGCACCTCGGGCTCGTCCTCGTCGGTGCCCACGTTGTCACTGACCTTGATGGCGACGATGTCCCGGCCCTGGTACGACTTGCCGATCACCCGCTTGCTCATGATGCCCGGGTAGGCGGCCAGTCGCTGGTCGATCTCGGCGTTCATCTCGGCGTAGTTGTGGTACTTCGAGTCGGCGCTGGGGAAGTCGTAGAGCCGCGCCCCGGACCGCTGCGGGGCGGCGCCCAACGGCTGGACGTCGTACCCCATCCGGCGCAGCCGGCGGATCTGCTCCGCCCGCCCGGACACGACGACGCTCTCCTCGTCGGCCTGGTCGACGGTGACGCCGGCCGCCTGGATGGCCGTACGCGTCACGGGGGTCGTGCTCCGCTGGATCTCGTACTGCCGGATGTCGTCGTCGGTGGGTACGACCTTCCGTACGCCGTCGGCACGGGCGGCCTGGCCGGCGGTGGCCGACACGGGGGCGGCGAGGGCGAGGGCCAGCAGCGCGCCGAGCGCGGCGGTACGTCTGCTGCCGCGCGCACCGGAGCCGCGGATGCGAAGTCGCATGAACTCTCCTTGTGGGGTGGAGGTGGGGTGTTCGCGTGCGACGTGCGAGCACGGTCCACCGGGGCCCTGGGTGGGACTTCCTGTGGAACCGCTGTGCGGGTTGGCGCTCATGGTGAGCGCTTGACGTGACCAGGTCAAGCCTGGAGTGACGGAACGACCGGAAACGGCGCGCCGCCCCGACGGCTCCCTCAGCCGGCGGAGGGGCGCGCCTTCAGAGCCTCGATGAAGGAGACGAAGGCGCGGGCCGGGAAGCTGAGGGTGGCCCGGGCGGGGGCTTTGGAGTCGCGGATGGATATGTGGGTGCGGCGGTCGGCCACCTCTACACAGGCATCCCCCTGGCCGCCTCCGGAGAAGGACGACTTCCGCCAGATGTCAGGGGTCAGCATGCTTACAGCTCCTTCGCCAGCCTGTGGATGAAGTCACGCGACCGGTCAGGGTCGAGGGACACCGCCTCTACCCTACGGAAGAGCGTTCGATAGCGGCTGAGCTGAGCCTCGGCGTCGATGAAAACAGGGCCGCTGGGGCCGTCGCGGACGACCGTGTCGAGCCTGGGTACAGAGCCGCCCGAGTACACCATGGCGCTGCCGGATCCACCGAAGTTGTCCAGCTCGAAGGGGATGACGCGTACGGTCACGTGGTCGGCCTCGGAAAGCTCCAGCACGCGGGAGAGCTGAGCCCGGGCCGCGTTCCGGTCGCCCACCCTGATGCGCAGGGCCGCCTCATGCACCAACGCTTCGTACGGGACCGGGTCCGGGCGCTCGATGATGACCCTGCGCCTCATCCGGTGTTCCACCCATCGCTCGATGTCGCCCTCGGGGAACTCCGGGTTGACGTAGGCGAAGAGAGCGCGGGCGTACTCGGGTGTCTGCAGAAGGCCGGGAACATGCAGGAACTCCACGTCCCAGCGGTAGCTCGCATGGTGCTCCAGCTCGGGCAGGTCCATGAACGGGGTCGGTAGCCGACCCCGGTACTCCTCCCACCAGCCGCGTGTCCTGTCGGTGGCCATTGCGACCAGCGCGTCGATCAACGCGGCATCCGTACACGAGTACTGAGCCGCGAGCCGCCGTACCCGCTCCTCACTCACACCGGCGGTCCCGGCCTCGATCTGGCTCATCTGAGCCGCATCCGTCCCGAGGAGGGCAGCCGCCTCGCGTCCGTTCAACCCGGCCGCTTCCCGAAGCTTCCGCAGTTCAGCGCCCAGACGCTCCTGCCGAGCGGTGGGCTCCCGTCTGCGCGGCATGGCATCCTCCCTCACCCCCAACTGCTGGGGAACAGTGCCTCGTTCGAGGGCACATTACGACAACGACTTGCAGCGTCCCAATATGTGGCCCTACGTTCAGTGATGCTACGCAACACGCTGCGGAAGAGCACCGCGCCGCCCTGCCATGACGGCCGCGGCAAGCCACCGCATAGTCATCCCCTTGCTGAACGGAGTTGCTGAGCCATGCCCGAAAACGAACCCTGGGACTACACGCTCTACCTCCCCAACGACCCGAGAGCCGTGACCGTCTGCCGCCGCACCCTGCGCGCCATCCTGACGATGCACGACCTGGCGGGGTTGGCGGAGACGGCGGAACTCCTGGCCACGGAGCTGGTGTCGAACGCGGTACGGCACACCAAGGGACCGGCGGCGTTGCGGGTGCGGCGCTCGCGGGAGGGCCTGGTGTGGATCGGGGCGTGGGACACGGACCCCGCGCCGCCGGAGCCGCCGGTCCCGCTGGGGCAGGCGCTGGAGTCGGAGGAGGGGCGCGGGCTGGGCCTGGTGACGGCCTGCGCCCAGCACTGGGGCTGGCAGCCGTCGGCGCGGTTCGGGGACCGGGGGAAGTACGTGTGGTGCGAGCTGGGGGTGGCGTGATGGTCGGCTCGTCGCATGAGGCGTTGCACCGGATCTTCCAGAAGGATCCGACGCTGCTGACGAAGGCGTTACAGAGGGTGCTGCACGTGCCGTTCCCCGAG
>NZ_BNBF01000001.1:764902-768432 GCF_014654935.1 Streptomyces capoamus | reverse complement strand
ATCGAGCTGTTCACCGCCCTGCTGCTGTCCCTGCCCGGCTCGCCGATCCTCTACTACGGCGACGAGATCGGCATGGGCGACAACATCTGGCTCGGCGACCGCGACGCCGTGCGCACCCCCATGCAGTGGACACCCGACCGCAACGCGGGCTTCTCGACGTGCGACCCGGGACGCCTCTTCCTGCCCACCATCATGGACCCGGTCTACGGCTACCAGGTCACCAACGTCGAGGCCTCCATGTCCTCCCCGTCCAGCCTGCTGCACTGGACCCGCCGCATGATCGAGATCCGCAAGCAGAACCCCGCCTTCGGACTCGGCTCGTTCACGGAGCTGACGTCCTCCAACCCGGCGGTCCTGGCGTTCCTGCGCGAGTACGGCGATGACCTGGTGCTGTGCGTGAACAATTTCTCCCGGTTCGCCCAGCCCACCGAACTCGACCTGCGGGCCTACGACGGACGGCACCCGGTCGAGCTGATCGGCGGAGTGCGCTTCCCCGCGATCGGTGAACTGCCCTACCTGCTCACCCTGCAAGGCCACGGCTTCTACTGGTTCCGGCTCACCCGAGTCGCATCCCGCATCGGCCGCCGCCGCTGATCCGACGGCGTCGAGGAAAGGACGCGTCACCATGCCGAAGACCATCACTCCCCGACCGAGAACCGCCGTCGGCACGGACGGCCCCCTGGTCTCGCTCGGCGCGCTGCTGCGCGAGTGGTTGCCTAGGCAACGCTGGTTCGCGGGCAAGGACCGGCCCGTCACCGATCTGACGGTGCTGTCCGTGACCGAGCTGTTCCCGGGGTGCCTGCACCTGCTGGTGCAGGCCTCGCACGTGCCGGTGCCCACCCCCGGCGGCACTCCCCCGCCCGGGGACTGCTACCAGCTGCTGCTGGGCCTGCGCCCGCATCTGGCCCCGCGACTGGAGCAGGCGTTCATCGGGCGGGCCGAGCAGGGGCCGATGGCCGGGCTCGCGGTGTACGACGCGCTGCACGACCCGCGCTCGGCGCACCTGCTGCTGGAGCGGCTGCGACAGCCCGGCCCGGCCGGTCCGCTGCGGTTCGAGGCGGACCCGGCGGCCCGGGTGCCCGGCGGACTGCCGCCGCGGCTGCTGGACGCCGAACAGTCCAACTCCTCGATCGTGTACGGCGACGCGTACATCCTGAAGCTGTTCCGCCGGATCCAGCCGGGCGTCAACCCGGACCTGGAGGTGCCGGCGGCGCTGGCGGCGCAGGGTTGCGCCCGGGTGCCCGCGCCGGTGGCCTGGTTCTCCACGACCGGCTCCCGGCCCGCCACCCTCGGTGTGCTCCAGCCGTTCCTGCCGGACGCCACCGACGGCTGGACACTGGCGCTGCGCGCGCTCGCCGCGGGCGACGACTTCACCGTCGAGGCCCGCGCGCTGGGCCGGGCGATGGCCGAGGTGCACCTGGCGCTGGCCGAGGCCTTCCCGCCGGCCGGTCCGGGCGAGAACGGCCGTACGGCCGAGGCGATGTGCGCGCGGCTGGACGCCGCCGCGCACGCCGTACCGGGGCTGCTGCCCTTCGTACCGGGTCTGAAGGCCGCGTTCGGGGCGCTCGCCACGTGCGACACCGGTCCGCCGGCCCAGCGCATCCACGGCGACCTGCACCTCGGTCAGGTGCTGCGGGCCGGCCGCGACTGGTTCGTCATCGACTTCGAGGGCGAACCGTCCCGTCCGCTCACCGAGCGGCGCGCCCCGCAGTCCCCGGTGCGGGACGTCGCCGGGATGCTCCGCTCCTTCGACTACGCGGCCCGGCAGCGCCGCCCCTGGCGACCCGAGTGGGCGCGCCGCTGCCGGGAGGCGTTCTGCGCGGGCTACGCGGCCCGCGCCGGCTGGGATCCACGCAAGAAGCACGCGCTGCTGCGCGCGCACGAGACGGACAGGGCGGTCTACGAGGTGCTGTACGAGGCGAGACACCGGCCCGACTGGCTGCCGGTACCGATGGCGGCGATCAAGCGGCTCGCCGTGTGGGGAGGCTGACCGATGGCACTGCGCACCACGCGTCCCGAGGCCGCGGGCCCGGGGCCCGCGGCGGCCGCCGCCCTGGACCCGGCCGACCGCGGCCGGCTGCTGGCCGGCGCGCACCACGATCCGCACGCCCTGCTGGGCGCCCACCCGGTGCCGGGCGGCACGCTGTTCCGGGCGCTGCGCCCGAACGCCCGGGCGGTGAGCGTCGTGATCGACGGCGCGCGCACCGCGCTGCGGTCGGAGGGCGACGGGCTGTTCGCCGCCGTCCTGCCCTGCGCCGAGGTCCCGGCCTACACCCTGCTGGTGGCCTACGACGAGACCGAGCAGGAGGTGCACGACCCGTACCGCTTCCTGCCCGCCCTCGGCGAGCTGGACCTGCACCTGATCCGGGAGGGCCGGCACGAGCAGCTGTGGCGGGCGCTCGGTGCCGAGCCGATGGTCCACCAGGGCGTGCCCGGCACCCGTTTCACCGTGTGGGCGCCCAACGCCCAGGGTGTGCGGGTGGCCGGGGACTTCACCTTCTGGGACGGCACGCAGTACCCGATGCGCTCGCTCGGCGCGTCCGGGGTGTGGGAGCTGTTCCTGCCCGGGATCGGCGAGGGCACCCGCTACAAGTTCGAGATCACCTCCCGGTACGGCCACCGGTTCCTGAAGGCGGACCCGATGGCCCGCCGTACGGAGGTGCCGCCGGACACCGCGTCGGTGGTGACGTCCTCACGGTACGAGTGGGGCGACGCGCAGTGGATGGCGCACCGCGGTGACACCCCGGTGCACCAGGCACCGTTCTCGGTGTACGAGGTGCACCTGCCGTCCTGGCGGCCGGGGGCGTCGTACCGGCAGCTCGCGGAGGAACTGCCCGACTACGCCAAGGGGATGGGCTTCACGCACGTGGAGCTGATGCCGGTGGCCGGGTACCCGTTCAGCGGCTCGTGGGGGTACCAGGTCACCTCGTACTACGCGCCGACGCCCCGGCTCGGCTCACCGGACGACTTCCGGTACTTCGTGGACGCCTGCCACCGGGCGGGTCTCGGGGTGATCATGGACTGGGTGCCGGCGCACTTCCCGAAGGACGACTGGGCGCTGGGCCGCTTCGACGGGGACCCGCTGTACGAGCCGGGGAACGCCCTGCGGGCGGAGCATCCGGACTGGGGCACCTACGAGTTCGACTACGGCCGCACCGAGGTGCGCAACTTCCTCGTCGCCAACGCGGTGTACTGGTGCGAGGAGTTCCACATCGACGGGCTGCGCGTGGACGCCGTCGCCTCCATGCTCTACCTGGACTACTCCCGGGACTCCGGGCAGTGGGAGCCGAACGTGTTCGGCGGCCGGGAGGACCTGGACGCGGTGGCGTTCCTGCAGGAGATGAACGCCACCGTGTACCGGCGCTGCCCGGGCGTGGTGACCATCGCCGAGGAGTCCACCGCGTGGGACGGGGTGACGCGGCCGACGGACGGCGGCGGGCTCGGGTTCGGGCTGAAGTGGAACATGGGCTGGATGCACGACTCGCTGGAGTACATCCAGAAGGAGCCGGTGCACCGCAAGTACCACCACA
>NZ_BNBF01000001.1:759753-764847 GCF_014654935.1 Streptomyces capoamus | reverse complement strand
GACGTTCTCGATGGTGTACGCCTACAGCGAGAACTACGTCCTGCCCATCTCCCACGACGAGGTGGTGCACGGCAAGCAGGCCCTGGTGTCCAAGATGCCCGGCGACTGGTGGCAGCGGCGCGCCAACCACCGGGCGTACCTCGGCTTCATGTGGGCCCACCCGGGCAAGCAGCTGTTGTTCATGGGGCAGGAGTTCGCCCAGGGGGCGGAGTGGTCTCACGAGCACGGCCCGGAGTGGTGGCTGCTGGACGACGGCTACCACTCCGCCGGCGACCACCGGGGCGTCCAGGACCTGGTGCGCGAGCTGAACACGGTGTACCGCCGGACGCCGGCGCTGTGGCAGCGGGACACCGACCCGGGCGGCTTCCGCTGGGTGCTGTGCGACGCGGCCGACGACAACGTGCTGGCCTTCCTGCGGTTCGACGCCGACGGCGGTCCGCTGCTGGCCGTGTCGAACTTCTCCCCCGTGGTCCGGCAGGACTACCGCCTGTGGGTGCCGGACGGCGTCACCGCCTGGCGGGAGGCGCTGAACACCGACGACGTCCGCTACGGCGGCAGCGGCGTCGGCGCGGGCGGGCCGGTCGTCCCCGAGGACGGGTTCCTGCGGCTGGCCCTCCCCCCGCTCGCCACTGTCTGGATGGTGCCGGTGCACTGAGAGCCGCAGGTGTCGGGGCCCGTCCGGGGGGCAGTCGGTGGTCGTACAGACCACGACTGCCCCCGCGGCAGGGACAGAAGGGCGGCACCAGGTGCGCACCGTCGGAGTGGAGGAGGAACTCCTTCTGGTCGATCCGGACACCGGAGACCCGAAGGCGCTGGCGTCGGCCGTTCTCGCCCGTGCCGCCCAGGACGATCCCGGGCAGGACGTGTTCGAGAAGGAGCTGTTCGGGCAGATGCTGGAGTTCGCCACGCATCCGCAGTCGGACATGGCGGCCCTCGGCGACGAGATCGTCCGCTGCCGCAAGGAGGCGGCCCGGCACGCCGGGGAGATCGGCTGCGGGGTCGCCGCGCTGGCCTCCTCCCCGCTTCCGGTCAGCCCCTCCCTGAGCGTGAACGAGCGGTACCAGTGGCTGGCCCAGCGGTACGGCATCCCCACCTGGGAGCAGCTGGTCTGCGGCTGCCACGTGCACGTGTCGGTGGAGTCCGACGAGGAGGGTGTCGCCGTCCTGGACCGGATCCGTCCGTGGCTGCCGGTGCTGCGGGCGACGAGCGCGAACTCCCCGTTCTGGCAGGGCCGGAGCACCGGGTACGCCAGCTACCGCAGCCGGGTGTGGAACCGGTGGCCGTCGGCCGGGCCGACCGAACTGTTCGGGTCGCCCGAGGAGTACCACCGGCGCGTGGCCGCGATGGTGGCCACCGGGGTCATCCTGGACGAGGGCATGGTCTACTTCGACGCGCGGCTGTCGGCCCGCTACCCGACGGTGGAGATCCGGGTGGCGGACGTGTGCCTGGGCGCGGAGACCGCCGTACTGTTCGCGACCCTCGTCCGCGCGCTCGTGGAGACCGCCGCGCGGGAGTGGCGGGCCGGCCGGCCGGTGTCCGACCCCGGGGTGAGCATGCTGCGGCTGGCCGACTGGCAGGCCGCGCGCCACGGCCTGGAGGAGGACCTCCTCGACCCGGTCACCCTGCGCCCCCGGCCCGCCCCGCAGGTGCTGCGCTCCCTGCTGGAGTACACCGGGGACGCGCTGACCTCGAGCGGCGACGCGGAGCGGGCCGAGCGGGCCGTCGAGGAACTGCTGCGGACCGGCAACGGCGCGCGCGAGCAGCGCGGACTGTTCGAGCGCACCGGCAGCCTGCGTGACGTCGTCACGGAGTGCGTGCGGCGTACGCAGGCCTGAGGCGCCGCGTCCCGGCTGTTCAGAGGATCAGGACGAGGGCGTAGACCAGGAAGAAGGCGGCGATCAGGACCACGAGGCCCAGGATCAGCACCAGCGGGGCCTTCGCCCAGCCCTTCGTCGGATTGTGCGTCTCCCGGGGCCCGGCCTCGGGCATGCTGCTCTCCGCGGGCGGTGTCTCGCCGGGCGGGACACCGCCGCCGGGCTCCAGCCCGGTGGTGCGTTCGGGCTCCGGATCAGGGTTCACATGGCTCATGACTCCCGAGTCCCCAGGACACGCCCACATCATCAGCCGATCACGATTCCTCGTTCCGGTCACCGAACGCGCTTGCCTGGGCTAGATTCGAGCACCGCCGACACCGGGCCGTTCGGCGGAGTGACCCTCCGTACACCAGGAGCAGCGCATGCGGGACGTCGCCCTCGCTCCAGCCGTTACCCCGCCGCTCACCGGCGGCCTCGCCGACAGCGTCTTCGCACGGGCGGACCTCGATCCGACGCTGCCGGTGCTGGCGCGCCGGGCCGCGGCGCCCGCCACCGGCTGGGAGGAGGTGACGGCGGTCGAACTGCGGGACGAGGTGGTCGATCTGGCCAAGGGCCTGATCGCCTCCGGTGTCTCGCCCGGCCACCGGGTGGCCCTGATGGCCCGCACCCGCTACGAGTGGACGGTGCTCGCCCACGCGCTGTGGGCCGTGGGGGCCGAGGTGGTGCCGATCCACCCGGCCTCCGCGCGCGACCAGGTCGAGTGGATGCTGCGGGACGCGGGCTGTGTGGCCGTGGTCGTGGAGGACGAACAGGGCGTCATGACCGTCGGGACCGTGTGCACCCGGCTGCCCCGGCTGCGGCACGTCTGGCAGCTGGACGCGGGAGCCCTGTCCGACCTCGTGGCGCGCGGCACGGTCGTGCCGTACACCACGGTGGAGTCGCTGCGCCGGATCGTGCTGCCCGACTCCACGGCCGCCATCGTCTACACCTCCGGCACCTCGGGCCGCCCGATGGGCTGCGCGCTCAGCCACCGCAACCTGGCCTACCCGTGCGACACCCTGCTGGCCGGCTGGGCGCACACGGCCGCGCCTCCCGGCGAGCAGCCCTCCGTACTGGCCTTCCTGCCGTTCTCGCACGTCTACGGCATCATGATCATGCTGATGTGCCTGCGCGGCGGGGTCCTGCTGGCGCACGAACCGGAGCCGACCGGGACGGCACTGGCCTCGGCCCTGACCACGTTCCGGCCGACGTACCTGTACGGCGTGCCGTCGGTGTTCGAGAAGCTGCACAAGACGTTCCTGCGCACCGCCCAGCAGGCGGGCCGGGGGGCCCTGTTCGAGCGGGCCGCGCAGACCGCCCGGGACTTCGCCGCGGCCGAGGAGCGCCGCCGGCTGGGCACCGGGCCGGGCCCCGGACTGGAGCTGAGGCTGCAGCACGCCCTGTACGAGCGGACGGTGTACCGCAGACTGCGGGCCGCGCTCGGCGGCCGGGTGGTGCGCGGCACTTCGGGCGGCAGTGCGCTGAGTCGTGAGCTGTGCCTGTTCTTCGAGGGCATCGGTCTGTTCGTGCACGACGGCTACGGGCTCACCGAGGTGTCCGGCGGGATCACCATGCAGCCGCTGGGACGGGAGAAGTCCGGGACCGTGGGCCGTCCGCTGCCGGGCACCGAGATCCAGGTGGCCGACGACGGCGAGATCCTGGTGCGCGGGCCGTCGGTGTTCCAGGGCTACATCAGCGACGAGCGGGCGACCCGGGCCGCGCTGCGCGGCGGCTGGCTGGCCACCGGGGACATCGGGCGGCTGGACGCCGAGGGGTATCTGACGATCACCGGGCGCAAGAAGGACATCATCGTCACCAGCGGCGGCAAGAGCGTGGCGCCGGTCCCGCTGGAGCAGCGGCTGCGCATGCATCCCCTGGTCCACCAGGCCGTGGTGATCGGTGACGACCGGCCCTGCGTGGGCGCGCTGATCACCCTGGATCCGGAGTTCCTCGCGCACTGGCGGGCCGGCCTGGCGCTCCAGGGCGACAGCACGGCCCGGGAGACCCGGGAGGAGAACGCGCTGCGGGAGGAGATCGCGCGGGCCGTCGCCTCCGCCAACAGCACGGTGTCCCGCGCGGAGTCCATCAGGGTCTACCGTGTCCTGCCGGAACCGTTCGCACCGGACAACGGGTTGCTCACGCCGTCGATGAAGCTGCGCCGGGACGCCGTCGTACGGCACTACGCGGCCGAGATCGAGGCGATGTACCAGGCCCGGTCCCGAACGCGGCCGGCGGCGCCGGAGCCGGCCGAGTGGGACGAGCCGGACGATGTCTTCCGCTGAGGGAGCGCATCGTGCGGACGGCCGTTGCGAGGGGAGACGGATAGGCTGCGCCGCTGGGGGAACCCGCAGCGCAGCGAAGAGATCAGCAACGACGACCGTCCTGCGCGGGGACCGAGCCCGGTCCCCGCCGGCGGACCGGGGAATGCGAGATGGTGACGGAGCAGCGCTGGGACGACACTCCACCCTCGGAGGAGAAGTACGAACGCACGTTCTCCTTCCCGGGTGAGCTGCGCAACGTCACGGGTGCGCGGCTCGCCGCCGAGGAATTCCTCCGCGCGCTCGCCCGCGACGCACCACCGGGCGCGCACGAGTACTGGGACGACATCCTGCTGGTCGTCACCGAGCTGGCCGCGAACGCGATCCAGTACGCGCCCGGTCCGTTCGACCTGCGGCTGCGCCGCACGTTCGACGGGGTGCACGTGACGATGCGGGACACCAGCACGACGAAGCCGGAGCCGCGGCCGTTCCACCCCCGTACCGGCGGTGGCGGCATCGGCTGGCACCTGGTGCACACCCTGTGCGACCAGGTCAGTGTCGTCGTGCACGAGCGGGGCAAGGACATCCACGCGTTCCTGCCCTGGTGAGGATGTTCGACGTGTAGGTGTGCGACAGCCGGTTACTCCGCCCTCCAGTGGGGGCATGCTGGTCCCCACGCGTTCGTCTGCCTGCCGTACCCAGCTGGCGGAACGGCTGGAGGCACGGTGGTATCGGAGTCGGCACAGCGATCCGGGGCAGGCGTACGGCGTTCGAGTCGGACCGCCTGGAGCCGCAGAAAGGGATGGACACCGTGACACGACCCAGGATCCTGGTGGTTGGCGCAGGCTTCGCCGGAGTCGAGTGCGTCCGCCGCCTGGAGCGGAAACTCGCCCCGGACGAGGCCGACGTCACTCTGGTGACGCCGTTCGCCTACCAGCTCTACCTGCCCCTGCTGCCCCAGGTCGCCTCCGGCGTGCTCACGC
>NZ_BNBF01000001.1:754826-759720 GCF_014654935.1 Streptomyces capoamus | reverse complement strand
CGCAGTCGATCGCCCTGTCGCTGCGCCGCAGCAAGAAGTACCGCACCCGGATCATCCCGGGCGGCGCGATCGGCGTGGACCTCAAGGCGAAGGTGTGCGTCGTCCGCACCATCACCGACAAGATCGTCAACGAGCCCTACGACTACATCGTGCTGGCACCGGGCAGCGTGACCCGCACCTTCGACATCCCGGGCCTGACCGAGCACGCCTTCGGGATGAAGACCCTCGCCGAGGCCGCCTACATCCGCGACCACGTCATCTCCCAGCTGGACCTGGCGGACGCCAGCGACGACCCGGCCGAGCGGGCCGCGCGGCTGCAGTTCGTGGTGGTCGGCGGCGGCTACGCGGGCACCGAGACCGCGGCCTGCCTGCAGCGGCTGACGCACGCGGCCGTGCAGCGCTACCCGCGGCTGGACCCGGGGCTGATCAAGTGGCACCTGATCGACATCGCGCCCAAGCTCATGCCGGAACTGGGCGACAAGCTCGGCCGCAGCGCGCAGGAGATCCTCCGGCGCCGCGGCATCGAGGTGTCACTGGGCGTCTCCATCGACAAGGCCGGCCCCGAGGAGGTCACCTTCACCGACGGCCGGGTGGTGCCCACGCACACCCTGATCTGGACGGCCGGTGTGGTCGCCAGCCCGCTCATCGCCACGCTCGGCGCGGAGACCGTCAAGGGCCGGCTGGCGGTCACCGCGGAGATGTGCCTGCCGGGCCACGACGGGGTGTTCGCGCTCGGCGACTCCGCGGCCGTGCCGGACCTCGCCAAGGGCCAGGAGGGCGCGGTCTGCCCGCCCACCGCGCAGCACGCCATGCGGCAGGGCAGGAAGGCCGGCGACAACGTCATCGCGGCGCTGCGCGGCCGGCCGCTGCAGCCGTACGTGCACAAGGACCTGGGGCTCGTCGTCGACCTCGGCGGCAAGGACGCGGTGTCCAAGCCGCTGGGTGTCGAGCTGCGCGGGCTGCCCGCCCAGGCGGTGGCCCGCGGCTACCACTGGTCGGCCCTGCGCACCAACGTCGCCAAGACCCGGGTGATGACCAACTGGCTGCTGAACGCGGTCGCCGGCGACGATTTCGTGCGCACGGGCTTCCAGGCCCGCAAGCCCGCCCGGCTGAAGGACTTCGAGTACACCGACTCGTACCTGACGCCGGAGAAGGTACGGGCTCTGGTGGAGGGCGAGGGCGCGGGCGCGAGCGCGAGCGCGGACCAGCCGTGATGTGATCCAGATCACCGAAGACCGCCGATCACTGCGCACCCGATCGGCGGTCTTCTCCTGTGACCGGTACACACCACACGGAGGGACACCCGAGATGAGCGAGAAGACCGTCAAGGGCCCGGCGAGCTACTTCCCGTCGATCGAGAAGACGTACGGCCGGCCCGTCGTCGCATGGCAGGAGCTGATCCGCTCCTCGCCGCTGACGAAGCACATGGAACTCGTCGCCTGGCTCAAGTCCGAGCACGGACTCGGCCACGGGCACGCGAACGCGCTGGTGGCCGCCACCCTGGCCGAGGGCCGGTAGTCCCGGCTCCCGTGCGATGCTGGGTCGTAGATCGATTTCCGGCACGGGAGAGAGCACGGCAGCGTGAGGGCAGCGGCACGGTCGGGACGGGTACGGATGTGGGACCGGCTCGCGGCGTCGGACCCCGGGCTGCTCCGGCTGACCGCCGGACTGCGCACGGTCACCGCCATCGCGCTGACCCTCGCCGTCCTCGCCGCGCTGCGCGTCCCGGTGCCCCAGCTCGTCGCCGGGTCCATGGCGGCCATGGTCGCCACCTTCGCCATCCGGGAGAAGCAGCGCGGCCCGCAGGCCGTCACGCTCGCGCTGGGCCTGCCGGTCGCGCTGGCCTCGGTGACACTGGGCACGCTGCTCAGCCGGCAGGTGGTCGCCGGGGACCTGTTCTTCATCACCCTCATCTTCTGCGCCGTCTACGGCCGCCGGTTCGGTGACCGGGGCACGGCACTGGGGCTGATCGGCTTCCAGGTCTACTTCCTGTCGCTGTTCGTGGGCGCGACCACGTCCACGCTGCTTCCGCTGTACGGCGTCCTGTGCGTGGCGTTCGGGTGCAGTGCCGCCGCCCGGTTCGTGCTGCTGCCGCAGACCCCGGCCGGCACCCTGGACCGGTTGCGGCGGGCCTTCCGCGCCCGGCTGGCCCAGCTGATCGCCACGCAGGCCGAGTTGCTGGACGCCGGTCCCGACGAGGCGGAGAAGCTGCTGGAGGACCTGCGCACCGGCACCGCCCGGCTGCACGAGACAGCGCTGATGATCCAGGGCCGGCTGGAGGACGGCACCTCGGACCCGGCGGTGGCCCGGCTGCTCCAGCGCCGGATCGCGGACGCCGAGATCGCCGCCGAGCGGCTCGGGCTGCTGCTGCTCACCGCGCGCAGCGCCCAGCGCACCGACACCCTGACCCTGCACCTGCCGGGCGCCACGCTGCCCTCCGGGGGCGAACTGCCGGTGCGGGACGACGCGTCGGCCGCGCTGCACCGGGATCTGCAGGCGCTGCGGCTGCTGATGCTGCGGCCGGCCGGGGAGGCCTCGGGGACCGCGCTCGCCCAGGTGCGCAACCGGCTGCTCGGCTACCGCGAGGAGGAGAACCTGCCCGCGACCTCCCCGGCCGTGCAGGACGTCTTCCGGGGCCTCGGTGAGGCCGCCCGGGCCTCGCTGGGCCTGCGGGTCGCGCTGGACGGGCCCCAGGACGAGTCGGACGACACCCCGGCCACCGCCCGTTCCCGCGAGGAACTGGACGCCGAGGACACCGCGATCGAGATCAGCGAGGAGAACGAACCCGAGAAGCCCGAGCCGACCGGTCTCCAGCGGCCCACCACCCGGGCCGCCCTCCAGGTGGCGGCCGGTTCCTCGCTGGCCATGGCGGGCGGCGAGCTGCTGTCCAGCCAGCGCTGGTACTGGGCGGTGCTGACCTGCTGGATCGTGTTCATCAACACCGCGTCCACCGGCGAGATCCTGGTGAAGGGCTACCGGCGGCTGCTGGGCACGGTGCTGGGCGTGGTGGCCGGCATCGGGCTGGCCGCACTGGTCGGGCACCACACCTGGACGGCGTTCGCGCTGGTGCTGCTGTTCATCTTCGCGATGTTCTACACCGCGCCGCTGTCCTACACGCTGATGTCGTTCTTCGTGACGGCCATGCTGGGCCTGCTCTACACGCTCCTGAACACCTACAACATGTCGGTGCTGGTGCTGCGGATCGAGGAGACGGCGCTGGGCGCGGCCTGCGGGGTGGTCGCGGCGGCCGTGGTGCTGCCGATCCGCACCGACCGGCGGACCAACGACCTGCTCGTGGCGGTCCTGGACCGGCTGGCCGAAGTGACGCGGGGCGCCGTCGACCAGCTGAGCGGGGGCGCCGGCGGCGATCTGGTGGAGGAGGCGCGCGCGCTGGACCAGGCGCTGGCCGACCTGCGCGCCGCCACCCAGCCGCTGACCCACCCGATCACACCGCTGCGCACGCGCCGGAACACGGCCCGGTACGTGGTGGCGCTGCTGGAGACCTGCGCGTACCACGGGCGTTCGCTGGCGGCCACGGCGGAGCTGTTGCCGACACATCCGGCGATCGCGGCGGATCCGCGGCTGCGCGGGGCGTGCGGGCGGATCGTGCACAACATCGAGACGATCGCGGCGCACGTCACCGACCCGCGGTCGACCGCGCGGATACGGACCGGCTCCAGCATCGCGTCGATGCTGGAGCCGGGAACCCCGCGCACCCCGCGCTACGGCCGGGTCACCGACCGGGTGCTGCGCCATCTGCAGCGGCTGGACGAAGCCGTCTCGGGCCTCGCCCGGCCGCTGGGCGTCGCCGGCGGCCCCGCACAGCCCGGGAGCTGACCGCTCACCGCTGGTCGCCGCCGCCGGGGCGGCGGCTGCCGAGCACCTCGTCGCGGACCCGGGCGCAACTGCGGCTGATCAGCCGGGAGACGTGCATCTGGGAGATGCCGAGCCGGTCGGCGATGCGGCTCTGCGTCATGTCCTCGAAGAAGCGCATGTAGAGGATGGCCCGCTCCCGCTCGGGGAGCCGGCGCAGCCCTTCCTTGGCGGCCTCGCGGTCGACGACGACGTCGTAGGAGGTGTCCGACTCGCCGAGGGTGTCGGCGAGGCTGTAGCCGTCGTCCCCGGCGGACAGCTCGGCGTCGAGCGAGAGGGTGCTGAAGCTCTCCAGCGCCTCCATGCCCGCGTTCACCTCCTCCTCGGTGAGGCCGGTGTGGGCGGCGATGTCGGCGATCGTCGGTTCGGGACTGCCGGGGTTCTGGGTGAGTTCGCGCCGGGCCACCCGCACCCGGTTGCGCAGTTCCTGCACCCGGCGGGGCACCCGCAGGGCCCACATCCGGTCGCGGAAGTGCCGCTTGACCTCCCCGGTGATGGTCGGCACGGCATAGCTCTCGAAGGCCCCCCGCGAGGGGTCGAAGCGGTCGACGGCCTTCACGAGGCCCAGGGCGGCGACCTGGCGCAGGTCCTCGACGGATTCGCCCCGGTCGCGGAACCGGCCCGCGATCCGGTGGGCCATGGGCAACCAGGCGGTGACGAGTTCGTCGCGTACGGCGTCCCGCTCAGGACCGTCCTGCAGTTCCGCCAGCCGGGCGAACAGCTCCGCCGTATCGGGGGCGTCGTCATGGTTGCGCCGGGTGGGGGCCGCGGCGCCGTCGGCGGTGGTGGTGGCGGGACGGCTTGTCGACATGTCGGTCAGCATGCGGAATCGCTCCTGAACGTGGTTTCAGGGCACGGCCGGAACAGCGGTTCCGAGTCTTGGCCCGAACGGTGGTGTCAGGGTTTCGCCGCGGGGAACCCGCCTGGACCGCCGGAGGCGGCCCAGGCAGCGGTGGTCAGCCCCGCTGGGCGCGCGCCTCCGGTCCGAAGCACGAGATTCCGCCTGCCCCTCGTCCCCGGG
>NZ_BNBF01000001.1:749274-754778 GCF_014654935.1 Streptomyces capoamus | reverse complement strand
GGCAAACGCCACTGAGCGGAACTTCACAAACCGCTTCGGTCCGCGGCACGTCAGCCGCATCGGTTCGGCGCTTCGCCAGCCGCTTCAGTGCAGCGGTACGACGGCCGTGATGCACTTGCCGCCGCGGGGCAGCTCCGCGACCCGGACGTCCCGGGCCAGCCGGCACACGATGGGCCAGCCGCGGCCTCCGGGCCGGGCGGAGCCGTCCTCGTCGCCGGTGCGGGCGGCCACGGGCAGTGCGTCGCTGCGGTCGCTCACCGAGACACGGACGCCGCCGGAGTCGACGTCGACGTCGAAGCCGGTGATGCCGCCGCCGTGCACCAGCGCGTTGGTGGCCAGTTCCGAGGTCACCAGCAGGGCGTCCTCGACGGTCTCGGGCGGACACGTCAGGGCGTGCGCCCGGCACCGCTCCTTCACGACCCGCTCCACCGTTCTGCGGGCCTCGGCCGGCCGGCCCGGTACCGGACGGCGGATGTGCGGCAGGACGGCGGTGGAACCGGTCGGGTGGTCCTCGAGCATGCCTTCCTCCCCTGACGGTGCCCGGATTGCAAGGTTCTCTCCTCTCTCGGCTGACCCCGCAGGGCTATGTCAAACACCCTCGGTGCCGCTGTCATCACGGCGGAGCGAGCGGGTACCCGCCCCGCATGACGGATGTGGTGGACGCGGACGAGTTGTTGCGGCGGATCCGGCGGGGCCAGGAGCGCGCCGCCGAGGAGGAGCGCGCCTGGCGCGAGCGGGCCCTGAGTCTGACGGCGACGGATCCGGAGGGCGCGCGGGAGGCGACGGACCGGGCCCGGGCGTACGAGGTGGTGCTGCGGGTGCTGGAGGAGATCGTCTCCCCGGGCGGGAGTCCGGCGCGGGCGGAAGGAGTGAAACAGGTCACTTGACCCGGTTTCTGCTACCCGGAAGCGCGACAGATGGTTTATGGTTCATCCATACGTGACGTGGAGCGGCGCGGAACCGTCCTTCCCCCCTCCTGACGTCACCGCAAGACGGCCCTGGCTGGTCTCCCCCGTCCAGCCAGGGCTTTTTGCTGCCCGGAACGCGACACGCGGGCGCCCCCGGGCCGCCTTCGACGTGCTCGGGCCGCCCGTACCGGCTCAAATGGGAGGGAACACCGCATCCCTACCGAAACGCCGCCGGCGAGGAGCCCCGCGCCATGACCAAAGCGATCAAACTGCTCACCGCCCTCCCCCAGGCACAGCGCGAGCGTCTGATGGAGCTGGCCAAGGAGGTCTCCTTCCGCGAGGACACCAGGATCTTCGAACCGGGCGGCACCGCCGACCGGTTCTGGGTGATCCGCTCCGGCGCCGTCCACCTGGACCAGCAGGTCACCTCGCGGCAGCGGGTGACCGTGGCCTCGCTGGGGGCGGGCGACCTGCTCGGCTGGTCCTGGCTGTTCCCGCCCTACCAGTGGGACTTCGGCGCGGTGGCCTTCACCGACGTGCGGGCCTACGAGTTCGACGGTCCGTCGGTGCTCGGGCTGTGCGTGGAGGATCCCCTGCTCGGGCTCTCGCTGGTCCGCACGGTGGCCGAGGTCCTCGCCAGCCGGCTGGAGACGACCCGCGGGAAGCTGATGGACCAGTACACGATGCGGCGGCGCAGCGGACCGCTGTAGGCCGTCAGATCCGGTAGCGGCGCAGCGCCGGCACGGCACCGGCCAGGGCCAGCATCACCACGACCACCAGGGCGCCGCCGCCCGCGACCGCGGCCCGCGGGCCGAACGCCGAGCCGCCGGTGCCGTGCAGCACGTCCGCCAGACGCGGCCCGCCCGCGACCACCACCGTGAACACGCCCTGCATCCGGCCGCGCATCTCGTCGGTCGCTGCCGACAGCAGGATGGCACCGCGGAACACCATCGAGACCATGTCGGCGACGCCGGCCGCGGCCAGGAAGGCCACGGCCACCCAGAGGTTCCCGCTCAGCCCGAACCCGGCGACGGCCGCTCCCCAGCCGACGACCGCCCCGATCACCATCCAGCCGTGCCGGCGGGCCCGCGAGAACACCCCGGAGAACAGTCCGCCGAGCACCGCGCCGACCGGGATGCCGGCGAACAGCACGCCGAGCGCGAGCCCTTCGCCGTAGGAGCCGTACGTCTGCGCCGCCAGTTGCGGGAACAGGGCGCGGGGCATGCCGAACACCATGGCGACGATGTCGGCCAGGAAGGACAGCAGCAGCACCTCGTGCCGGGAGATGTACCGGAAACCGGCGGCTACCTCACGCAGGCCGGCGCGGCGCGCACGCTCGCCGAGCGGTGGCAGCGCGGGCAGGCGGAAGACGGCCCACACGGTGACGCACAGCGCCAGCGCGTCGATCAGGTACAGCTCGGGCAGCCCGATGACCGGGATGAGCGCACCCGCGAGCAGCGGACCGGCCACCAGGCCGGTCTGCATCACCGTCGAGCCGAGCGCGTTCGCGGCGGCCAGCTGTTCGGCCGGCACCAGGCGGGCGACGGAGGCGCTGCGGGCCGGGGAGTTGAGGCCGAAGAAGGCCTGCTGGAGAGCGAGCAGCGCCATGAGGACGGTGACGGACCCCAGCCCGGTGACGGCCTGGACCCAGAACAGCAACGAGGTCACCGCGATACCGCAGTTGGTCACCAGCAGCAGCTTGCGACGGTCGACGGTGTCGGCGACCGCCCCGCCCCACAGCGCGAAGGCCACCATCGGCACCAGGCCGGCGAGGCTGGCGTAGCCGACCCAGGCCGAGGAGTGCGTGAGGTCGTAGATCTGCTTGGGCACGGCGACGGCGGTGAGCTGGCTGCCGACGGCGGTGACGATGGTCGACGACCACAGGCGCCGGTAGGCGGGAATGCGCAGCGGGCGGGTGTCCATCGCCCAGCGGCGCCAGCCGCGCCGCGGCGGGTCCCCGGCCGTCGGCCCGTCGGCCGGCCGCTCCCCGGGCCGGCCGGTCTCGGTGCTGCTGCTTTCGCTCGTGTCCACGGACGTCCCGGTTGCTCGATACATCTTGTCGTTTCGAGAGCCTAACTGTTCCGTGCCGACCGGGTACGGCCCCCTCCGGGGCGACCGGTCCCGCGCTTCTCCCCCGATTCCCCACGGGTTGTGCCGTTTCACGGCGCCACGACCGGTCACCCGAAGGCGAAGACCGCATGCGGAACGCATTCGACAGGCACCGACGATTTCGATCCCACCAGGAGATCCCATGGAGAACTGGCGCGACCATGCCGCGTGCCGCCAGGAGGACCCCGACCTCTTCTTCCCGATCGGCACCACCGGTCCGGCGCAGGTGCAGACCCAGCAGGCCAAGGCGGTGTGCGCACGCTGTCCGGTCCGGGAACAGTGCCTGGACTGGGCACTGGACACGGCCCAGAGCATCGGCGTCTGGGGCGGTACGACGGAGCTGGAGCGCCGGGCGCTCAGGCGCCGCGCCCGCTCCCGGCCGCGCTCCGGCTGACCGGGAGTGGGGGACCCTGCGCCGCGGCGGTTCAGCCACCGCGGCGCAGGGTCCCCCACTCCCGTACCTGCCGGGCCATCTCGTCCCTGGCCGCGTCGATCACCTCGTCGGCGATCCAGCAGACGGGATCGGCATCGGTCACGAGCGGCTCGTTGTCGGGGCCCCGGCCCGTCTCCCGTCCGGTCAGGACCCAGGGGCGGACACCGGGGCCCTTGTCGTGCGGCAGATGGGCGTAGTCGAACAGGCGGCGGGCCACCCACAGCTCGACCGGGCGGTCCTCCCACCAGGCCTCCACGTCGAGCGGGTTGGCGGACAGCCCGGGCATGGGGACGCCGGTCAGTTCGTCGATGCTGGAGGTCTTCTCGAGGTCGACGCCGGGCCCTTTCGACCAGCGCACGTACAGCCCCCGTTGCCGTTCCAGCAGGCGGGCCACCGCGGAGAGGGTGGTCAGGACCGGCAGGTTCTCGGGTGCGCTCATGGCATGACCTCCTGTGCTACCTGTTGCGCGACCCGGAGTACCCCCGGCGCGCGCCGAAAATCGGATCACGGGCGTCGGGCCCTTCCCCGTCGTCCCCGGTCGTCCCCGGCCGTCACCGGTCGTCGCCGGGCGGCGGCACGGCCGGCAGCCGCAGCGTGAACACCGCGCCGGTCCCCGGCTCGCTCGCCACCTCCGCCGTACCGCCGTGGGCGACGACCAGGTGGCGGACGATCGGCAGGCCCAGTCCGCTGCCCCCGGTGCGGCGGCTGCGGGACTTCTCCGCGCGCCAGAACCGCTCGTAGACGTGCGGCAGGTCCCCGGCCGCTATGCCCGTGCCGGTGTCGGTCACGGTGAGCACGGCATGGGCGCCGTCCCGCCGGGCGCCGAGCGTCACGGTGCCGCCGGCGGGGGTGTGCCGCAGCGCGTTGGAGACCAGGTTCCCCAGGACCTGCCGCATCCGCACCGGGTCCGCGTCCAGCCAGGCGCCGTCGGCCCGGGTGCGCAGGACGACACCGGCCGCGTCGGCGGCGACCCGGTGCGCGGCGGCCACCTGGTCGAGCAGGTCGCCGGCGTGCAGCGGCTCGCGGTGCAGGCGCAGGGTCCCGGCGTCGGCCGCCGCGAGGTCCTGCAGGTCGTCGATGATCCGCTGCAGGACCAGGGCCTCCTCGTGCAGCGAGTCCAGCAGCGCCGGGTCCGGGTCGACGACACCGTCCCGGACGACCTCCAGCCAGCCCCGGATGTTGGTGAGCGGGCTGCGCAGCTCGTGCGCGATGTCACTGACCATGGCCTTGCGCTGGGCCTGAAGGCGCTCGCGCCGCTCGCTCAGGCCGTTGAACGCCTCGGCGAGGATGCCCGTCTCGTCGCGGGTGGTCACCGGCACCCGCGCGTGCAGTTCCGGCGGCTGCTGCGCGGCCAGGGTGAGTGCGCGCAGGGGCCGCACGAGCCGGACCGCGACGACGGCGGTGACCGCGACGGTGACGGCGAGCACCAGACCGGCCGCGCCGACCACCTTGGCCTTGTTGGCCGGTGACATGTCGAAGCGGGCCGGGTTCTGGTCACCGATGCCGAGGAACAGCTCGGCCACCGGGGCGGCGTAGGGTTCCAGCTGGGTGCGGCGCGCGGTCGTGAGGCACCGCTGGGCCGTCCGCGCGGCCTCTTTGGTGCCGGGCCCGGCCGACTTGGCGGCCAGGTAGCCGCCGCCCAAGGGGTCCTTGCCGCTGGGGTCGAAGGTGACGAACGGCCGTCCGCCGAGCTCCAGGCCGGCCTGGTGCAGGCAGGGCCGGGCCAGGTCGGACAGGGCCGCCAGGGCCTTCCGTTCGGTCGGGGTGGGTGTGTTGAGCCGTCCGTCCTCACAGCCCGTGGCGCCGTGGTCGGCGGGGCCGGCGGTGTCCGCGGGGGTGACCACCGGCCGGCCGCTCGCGGTCCGTTCGACGGTGGCCCGGAGGCCGTAGCGCGCGTAGCACCGCTCGCGCTTGGCGGCGAGCGCGTCCAGCCGGGCGCGTTCCCGCGCGGGGAGCCGGTACGGGCCCACCACGCGCGGGTCGATGCCGCTGAGCTGGGCGCCGGACTCGGTGTAGGTGTCGGTGCGCAGCGGGTCGACGGTGGCGGCGGGACG
>NZ_BNBF01000001.1:691124-749243 GCF_014654935.1 Streptomyces capoamus | reverse complement strand
GGGCGGCAGCGGGGTGCCGCGGGGCGCCGAGTCGGCGACCGGGGTGCGGTCGGCGGTGGTGAGCGCGATCCGGCGCCCGGTGCGGGCGGCCAGCTCCCGCAGGGTGGGCCGGACCCCGGTCCAGTCGCTGTGGGTGGCGGCGTAGCCGCTGAGCCGGGCCAGGATGCGGTTGTCGGCGGCGAGGTCCTGGCCCTGCTCCTCCTTCAGGGCGCTGGTGGTGGTCGTCACCGCGAGCCAGGCCGTCGCCGCCACCGAGCAGACGGCGATCAGCGCGGAGACGAACAGCAGCCGGACGACCAGCCGTTTGCGCCACGGGATCCGCCGCCTGCCGTTCGGGGGCCGGCCGTTCACGGGCGGGTGCCGCTGAGTTTGTAGCCGACGCCGAACACGGTCAGCAGGCGGACCGGGCGCCGCGGGTCGGGCTCGATCTTGCGACGCAGGTTCATGATGTGCACGTCGACGGCCCGTTCGGTGGAGGCCCGGTCGAAGCCGCGGGTGCACTGCAGCAGCTGACGCCGGGTGAACACGCGCTCCGGCTCGCCCGCCATGGCCAGCAGGATCTGGAACTCGGCCGGTGTGCACTCCACCGGAGCCCCGTCGCAGCGCACTTCGTGCCGCACCGGGTCCACGCTGATCCCGGCGGACCGTACGACGGGATCCTCGCCCCCGGCGCCGACGCCCCGCCCGCTGCGTCGGAGGACCGTGCGGATCCGGGCCATCAGTTCGCGCAGGCTGTACGGCTTGGTCAGGTAGTCGTCGGCGCCGACGTCGAGGCCGAGCAGCAGGTCGTCCTCGCCGGAGCGGGCGGTGAGCATGACCACCGGGACGTCCGGCCGCCCGGTGCCGCCGCGCAGGGCCCGGCACACGCCGAAGCCGTCGAGGACGGGGAGCATCAGGTCCAGTACGACGAGGTCGGGCCGGAGCCGGCGGGCGGCGTCCAGGGCCGCCGCACCGTCGTGCACGACCGTGGCGGTGTGCCCCTCGGCCAGCAGGGAGCGGCGGATCAGTTCGGCCTGCTTCTCGTCGTCCTCGGCGACCAGTACGTGTGCGCACACGAGTGCGGATCCTACGGCTCAGTGCGCGAGCCAGTCGGCGTCGCCCATGACGACGACGGGATGCCGGCCGGGGTCGAGGGTGCGCAGCAGCTCCTTCATGTGCGCCTTGGCGACGCTGACGCAGCCGTGCGTGGGCCCGCCGTGGTCGACGTGCAGCCACACTCCCCCGCCGCGTCCGGGGCCGAGGGGGCGGGTCCAGTCCAGTGGCGAGGTGCCGGGTCTGCGGTTGTAGTCGATGGCGACGACGTAGTCGAAGGAGCCTTCCAGCGGCTCGCCCTCGAAGCCGGTGCCGGGCGAGCGGAATCCGCCGGAGCGGTGGTAGGGCAGCTTGCTGCCGGGGTCCGGGAGCAGGCCGCCGGCGTCGGAGAGGGTGTAGACGCCGAGCGGGGAGCGCAGGTCGCCGGCCCGGTGGCGGGCGCTCCAGCCGTGCAGCGCGTTGTGGGCCGGCCAGGCGGGACCGGACCGCCAGCCGGTGTCGGTGCGCTGGTGCAGGACGACCGTGCAGAGCGGGGATTCGCGGCCCCGCCCGGTGACGACGACGGCCTGCTCGCAGCGCCCCGGTATCGCCGCGCTGCGCCGGGGCCCGAGCCCGGGTATGCCCCCGGGTGCCGGCCGGGTGGACGTGTCGGGGGTCGGCGCCGGGTCCGGGCCGTGGGCCGGGGTACGGCGCTCGGTCGCCTCGGCTCCGCCGCCGCAGCCGGTGAGCAGCAGCGGGGAGGCGAGCAGGGCGACGGCGGTTCTGCGCTGGATCATGATCCGATCGTGGGGGACGGTTGTTTGGAAGTGGTCAGTACCGGCACCGTCCGGTGTCGAACAGGCCGGAGTTCAGGGCCTGTCCGGCTTGCCCGGCGTGTACAGCCAGGTGTGCAGCAGCCCGTCCAGCTGCTTCCCCGAGGTCTTCTCGGCAAGCCTGGCGAACTGTGCGGTGGTCCCGTGTCCGCCGCGGTGCCCGGTGGCCCAGACGCGCAGGATCCGGAAGAAGTCCCGGTCGCCGACGGCCCGGCGCAGCTCGTGCAGGGCCATGGCGCCGCGGGCGTAGACGGGGGTGCCGAAGATCCGGGCGCCGCTGCCGGGATCGCCGGGCGGGTAGGCCCACAGGCCGTCGCTCGCGGGCCGGGCGTAGAGGGCGTCGAAGGTCCGCTGGGCGCTGCGGCCGCCGTGCTGTTCGGTGTACAGCCACTCGGCGTAGGTGGCGAAGCCCTCGTTGAGCCAGATGTCCTTCCAGGCGGTGAGGGTGACGGAGTCCCCGAACCACTGGTGGGCGCTTTCGTGGACGAGGGTGTCCAGGTCGGGCGCGGAGTCGTAGAGCGGCCGGGTCTAGGTCTCCAGGGCGTAGCCGACGTCCGGGGCGTGGTCGACGACCGCGCCGGCCGCCCGGAACGGGTACGGTCCGAACAGCTTGCTCTCCCAGGCGAGTACGGCGGGCAGCTGCTTCAGGACCGGCGCCGCGGCGCGCGCCTCGCGGGCGTCCACGGCGTTGTACACCTGGATGCCGTCGCGGGTGGTGTACCGCTCGACCCGGAATCTGCCGATGGTGGCGGTGGCCAGGTAGGCGGCCATGGGCCGGGTCTGGCGCCAGCGGAAGGTGGTCCTGCCGTGCGCGGTGTGCTGCCCCAGCAGGACGCCGTTGGCGACGGCGGTGCGGCCCTTCGGCACGGTGAGGGTGAAGTCGTACGCGGCCTTGTCCTTGGGGTGGCCGTTGACCGGGAACCAGGTCATGGCGCCCTGCGGCTCGCCCGCGACGAACGCGCCGTCGTCGGTGGGGATCCAGCCGTCCGCCGAGCCGTCGGGGTCGGTGACCGGCTTCGGGGTGCCGTGGTAGGCGACCGTGACGCGGAACGTGCGGCCCGCGCGCAGGATGTGACGTGGGGTCACGACGAGTTCCTGGCCGTCGCGCCGGAAGGACGCCCCGGTGCGGTCGACGGTGACGGCGGTGACCGTCAGGCCCTTGAGGTCGAGGTCGAACCGGGTGAGTTCGCGGGTGGCGCGGGCGGTGAGGACGGCCGTGCCGTCCAGGCGGCGGGAGCCGGTGTCGTAGCCGAGCGTCAGGTCGTAGTGGCGGACGTCGTAGCCGCCGTTGCCGCTCAGCGGGAAGTACGGGTCGCCCGCGCCGGGGGCGCCGGCGGTGCCGTCCGCCGTGGGTGCGGTGGCGCCGAGGAGCGCCGCGACGGCGACGGGGACGGTGGCGAGAACGGCGGTGCGGCGGCGGGCGGGCTGTCTGCTCGGTGGCGTCACGTGCGCTCCTCGGAGGGTGGCCGGTGATCGACTGGCCGTCAGACTAGGCGCCGGGCACTGCCGGTTTCCCCCTTGTTCCGGTCAAGTCGTGCCGCGTCGCCGCCGGGTGGGCGGGACGGGGCGCAGTACGCTCGCGGCACCGTCCGCAGACCCGAGAGGGGCCCCGACCGTGAGCGTGCGCGTGCGCCGTATCTACGAACCGCCCGAGCCCGACGACGGCCTGCGCGTGCTGGTCGACCGGCTGTGGCCGCGCGGACTCGCCAAGGACGAGGCGCGCGTGGACGAGTGGCCGAAGGGGCTGACCCCGTCCTCCGAGCTGCGCACGTGGTACCACGGCGGGGGCTCGTACGAGGAGTTCAGGAGCCGGTACGAGGCGGAGCTCGGCGCCCCGGAGGCCGCCGAGCTGCTGGACCGCCTCAGGAAAGCGGCCCGCACGGGCACGGTGACCCTCCTGACGGCGTCCAAGAAGACCGGGGAGAGCCACGCGCACGTCCTCGCGGAGCTGCTGGGGGGCTGAGGTCAGCCGGTGTGCCGGGCCGCGTGCCGGCCCGCGGCCCGCCCGGAGAACAGGCAGCCGCCGAGGAAGGTGCCCTCCAGCGCGTTGTAGCCGTGTACGCCGCCGCCGCCGAACCCGGCCACCTCGCCGGCCGCGTACAGCCCCTCGATGGGGGTCCCGTCGGCCCCGAGCGCCCGGGAGTCGAGGTCGGTCTGGATGCCGCCGAGGGTCTTGCGGGTCAGCACGTGCAGCCGGACCCCGATGAGCGGGCCGGCGGCCGGGTCGAGGAGGCGGTGCGGGGTGGCGACCCGGCCGAGCCGGTCGCCGATGTAGCGGCGGGCGTTGCGGATGCCCTGCACCTGGGCGTCCTTGCTGTAGGGGTTGGCGATCTGCAGGTCCCGGGCCTCGATCTGGCGGCGCACCTCGGCGGCGTCCAGCAGCGGTTCGCCGGTGAGGGCGTTCATCTCGTCGACCAGTTGCCCGAGGCTGCCCGCGGTGACGAAGTCGGCGCCCTTGTCGAGGAAGGCCTGGACGGGCGCGGGGGCTCCCTTGCCGAGGAGCCGGTCGCGCAGCACGGCCTTGCGGTCCTTGGCGGTGATGTCCGGGTTCTGCTCGGAGCCGGAGAGCGCGAACTCCTTCTCGATGATCTTCCGGGTGAGGATGAACCAGGAGTGGTCGTAGCCGGCGATGTCCTCGGTGGTGCGCAGGTGGCGGAGCGTGCCGAGGGTGTCGTAGCCGGGCAGGCAGGGGTCGGGCAGCCGGCGGCCGAGGGCGTCGAGCCAGACGGACGACGGGCCGGGCAGGATGCGGATGCCGTGGCCGGGCCATATCGGGTCCCAGTTCTGCAGGCCCTCGGTGTAGTGCCACATGCGGTCGCGGTTGACGAGCCGGACGCCGGCCTCGGCGCTGATGTCGAGCATGCGGCCGTCGACGTAGGCCGGGACGCCGGTGACCATCCGGGCGGGGGGCGTGCCGAGACGCTCGGGCCAGTGGCGGCGGACGATGTCGTGGTCGGCGCCGATGCCGCCGGTGGTGACGACGACGGCCTGTGCGGCGAGTTCGAACTCGCCGGCGCGGTCACGGTTGGAGGCCGCACCGCGCGGGGAGTCGTCGGGGGCGAGGACGGTGCCGCGCACGCCCCGTGCCGCGCCGCCCTCGACGACCAGCTCGTCCACCCGGTGGCGGTGGTGGAAGGTGAGCAGGCCGTCCCGGGCGGCCTGCCGGGCGTAGCGCACGAAGGGCTCGACCACGCCGGTGCCGGTGCCCCAGGCGATGTGGAAGCGGGGTACCGAGTTGCCGTGTCCGTCGGCGCGCAGGTCGCCGCGCTCGGCCCAGCCGACGGTGGGCAGCAGCTCGATGCCGTGTCCCTGGAGCCAGGAGCGCTTCTCGCCGGCCGCGAACTCGACGTAGGCGCGGGCCCAGCGCACCGCCCAGGAGTCCTCGTCGTCCGTACGGTCGAACTGCGCGCTGCCCTGCCAGTCGCTCCAGGCGAGGGCGAGGGAGTCCTTGATGCCGAGGCGGCGCTGCTCGGGCGAGTCGACGAGGAAGAGCCCGCCGAAGGACCAGAACGCCTGGCCGCCGAGGTTGGCGGCGTTCTCCTGGTCGACGAGGGCCACCCGGCGGCCCCGGCTGGTGAGTTCGTGTGCCGCGACCAGGCCGGCGAGGCCCGCTCCGACGACGATGACGTCCGCGTCCTTGGCGGCCATGGTGTCCGTGTCCTTCCGTGTGCGACTCATGCGGGGGTGCCGCCGGTACGACTCATGCGGCGGTGCCGCTGCTCCCGGTGAGCAGCGCGGTGAGCAGCTGTCTCAGCCAGCCGCGGGCCGCGTCGACGTCCCGGTCCAGCAGCAGCTGGGTGGTCACGCCGTCGTAGGCCGCGACCACCGCGCGGGCGGCGCCGTCGGCGTCGCCGAGCACGGCGGGCAGTTCGGTGTGGCCCCGGGCCCGCGCGAGCCGGTCGGCGACGGCCTGCCGGAGCCGGGCGCGGTGGTCGAGGAGGGCGCGGGCGACGGCCGGGTCCCGGGCGGCGTGCACCAGGAAGTCGGTCTTGACCAGCAGCCAGTCGACGTCGAGCAGCAGCACCTCGGTGACCCGGTCCACGGAGGCGGGCACGTCCAGGTCCGGCCCGTCCTGGGCGAGGGCGTCGGCCACCTGGGCGGCGATGAGGTCGGCGCGGTCCTGGTAGAGGGCGAAGAACAGCTCGTCCAGGGTGGCGAAGTTCGAGTAGAAGGCGCCCCGGCTGAACCCGGCGGCCTCGCAGACCTCCTCGATGGAGACCCGCCCGAAACCCTTGGCCGCGAACACGGCGAACGCGGCGTCGAGCAGCCGGGCCCGGGTGCGGGCCCGGCGCCGGGTGACGCGCTTGGGGGCGTCGTCCGACGCCGTGCCGTCCCTCGTCGTGCCGTCCCTCGTCGTGCCGTCCATCGCCGTGTCGCCCGTCGTCGTGCCGTCCATGGCGGTGCCGTTCCTCGCGCCTTTCGTCACCGGCCGTTCGATACGCGAACGTATCCGATACACCGCTGTATCGGAAGAGGCCGGGTGACGTCGCCTTGATCGAATGGGAACGTATATTCGATTCAGGAGTACGCTGTCCCCATGGCCACGCACCTCCAGGGCTCCCTGTTCGACCAGACCGATGAGCTGCGGCTCGGCCCGCTGGACGGGCTGCGCCGTACCGAGCTGGGCGCCGGCGCCTGGATCGACGTCCTGCCGGGCTGGCTCAGCGGCGCCGACGCGCTGTTCGAGCGGCTGGCGGCGGACGTGCCGTGGCGGGCGGAGCACCGCAGGATGTACGACAACGTGGTGGCCGTACCCCGCCTGCTGGCCTTCTACGGCGCCGGGGACCCGCTCCCTCACCCCGTCCTGGACGAGGCCCGCGCCGCCCTGTCCCGGCACTACGCCGAGGAGCTGGGCGAGCCGTTCACCACCGCCGGGCTCTGCCTCTACCGTGACGGCCGGGACAGCGTGGCCTGGCACGGGGACCGGATCGGACGGGGCGCCCGCGAGGACACCATGGTCGCGATCCTCTCCGTCGGCGCCCCCCGGGACCTGCTGCTGCGCCCGGCCGGCGGAGGCGGCGGCACGCTGCGCCGGCCCCTCGGCCACGGCGACCTCATCGTGATGGGCGGCTCCTGCCAGCGCACCTGGGAGCACTGCGTCCCCAAGTCCAGCCGGGCCGCGGGCCCGCGCGTCAGCATCCAGTTCCGGCCGCACGGCGTGCACTGACCGGGCGGGCCCCTTGCGCGGGCTCCTGCCGGATCTGGTTGGCTGTCCCCGACGACCAGCCGCACACGGGCTCGGAGAGAACATGCGGGCAGAGGTACACCAAGTCGCCGACGGCACCTACCTGGTGCACGGCCACCACGTCAACTGGGTGATCCTGAAGGACGGGGACGCCCTCACGCTGGTGGACACCGGCTATCCGGGAGACCGCGAGGGACTCCTGGCATCGCTCGCGCAGGTGGGCGGTTCACCCGAGGCGGTCGCCGCCGTACTGATCACCCACGCGCACAACGACCACCTGGGCTCGGCCGAGTACCTGCGCGCCCGCCACGGCACCCCGGTGTACCTGCACCCGGCCGAAGTGCCCCACGCCCGGCGGGACTTCCTCCAGCAGGCGACCATCGGCGACGTGCTGCGCAACGCCTGGCGGCCCGGTGTCGTCCCCTGGGCCCGGCACGTGATCCAGGTGGGCGGCACCCGCCACAACCCGGTCACCGCGCCCGAGCCCTTCCCGGGCTTCCCGGGCGAGGGGCCGCTGGAAGTGCCCGGCCGCCCCGTGCCCGTGCACACCCCCGGCCACACCGACGGCCACTGCGTCTACCACCTGCCCTCGGCGGGCATCGTCATCTCCGGCGACGCCCTGGTCAGCGGGCACGCGACCTCACGGATCCAAGGCCCGCAGATCCTGCACGGCTTCTTCCACCACGAGCGCGACCGGGTCGTGGCCTCCCTGGACGTGATCGGCGCGCTCGACGGTGACACCCTGCTGCCCGGACACGGCCCGGTCCACCGCGGTCCGGTGCGGGCCGCGGCCGAGCAGGCCCGGGAACGGGCCTCCTAGGGCCTGTCGCCTCCCGTCTCCCGGCGGGCTCCTCGAACAGGTACGCGGGGCCTTAGGGTGCGTGCCATGGCCTTGCAGATCAACGCCACGAACCCGGAGCACCCCGCGCTGCTGCTCGCCCTGCCCTGGGACACCCCGCTGGAGGAGTGGCCCGAGGAGTACCTCGTGCCGCTCCCCCGCGGCATCTCCCGGCACGTGGTGCGCTACGCGCACGCCGGGGACGAGGTGATCGCCGTCAAGGAGCTGGCCGAGCGGCCCGCGCTGCGCGAGTACGAGCTGCTGCGCGACCTGGACCGGCTCGGCATTCCCGCCGTCGACCCGCTCGCCGTGGTCACCGGCCGCACCGACGCCGCCGGCGCCCCGCTGGAGCCGGTCCTGGTCACCCGGCACCTGCGCGGCTCGATGCCGTACCGGTCGATGTTCGAGACGACCATGCGCCCGGCGACCATGCACCGGCTGATGGACGCGCTCGCCGTGCTGCTGGTCCGCCTGCACCTGGCCGGTTTCGCCTGGGGCGACTGCTCGCTGTCCAACACCCTGTTCCGGCGGGACGCGGGCGCCTACGCGGCCTACCTGGTCGACGCCGAGACCGGCGACCTGCACCCGCAGCTCAGCACCGGGCAGCGGGACTACGACCTGGACCTCGCCCGCGTCAACATCAGCGGCGAGCTGCTCGACCTGGAGGCCTCCGGCGCACTGCACCCGTCCGTCGACCCGGTCCAGTTCGGCCACGAGATCCGCACCCGCTACCAGGGACTGTGGCAGGAGCTGACCCGCACCTCGGTGTACCCGGCGGGCAAGTACCACTACATCGAGCGCCGCATCCGCCGCCTCAACGACCTGGGCTTCGACGTCGCCGAGATGCAGATCGAGCACTCCTCGAACGGGGACACGGTCACCTTCGTGCCGAAGGTCGTGGACGCCGGCCACCACCAGCGGCAGCTGCTGCGGCTGACCGGCCTGGACGCGGAGGAGAACCAGGCACGGCGGCTGCTGAACGACCTGGAGAGCTGGATGGCCACCCAGGACGACTACGCGCCCGGCGACCCCCTCGCCGCCCGGCCCGAGGTGCTCGCCCACCGCTGGGTGCGGGACGTGTTCCGGCCGACCGTGCGGGCGGTGCCGCCCGAGCTGCGCGGCTCCATGGACCCGGCCGAGATCTACCACGAGCTCCTGGAGCACCGCTGGTACCTGTCCGAGCGCGCCCAGCACGACATAGGGCTCGGCACCGCCGTCGAGGACTACATCGACAACGTCCTGCCGAAGGCGCGGGCCACCCTGGAGCCGACCACCCCGCGGTAGCTCACTCGTGCGGGACGACGGCCACCGGGCACTCGGCGTGGTGCAGCACCCCGTGCGCCACCGAGCCGATCCGGGCGCCGACGGCCGTGCGGCGGGCCCGGCGGCCGACGACCATCAGCTGGGCCCGGCCGGCCAGCGACAGCAGCACCTGCCCCGCGCTGCCCATCTCGACGTGCTCGGCGACGGACACCTGCGGGAACCGCTCACGCCAGGGCGCCAGGGCCTCGCCCAGCGCCTGCTTCTCGTACGGCTCCAGGCCGCCCGCGTCGTCGAGCAGCTTCAGCGATCCGGGGCTGTAGGCGAACACCGGCGGCAGCGGCCAGGCGCGGACGGCGGTGACGGCCGCGCCGCGGGCCGCCGCCGTCTCGAACGCGAACCGCAGCGCCGCCGCGCTGTCCTCGGGGCCGCCGTGCTGACCCACCACGACGTCCCGGCCGGCCGCCTCCGCCGTGGGCTGGTCGCCGGCCCGGACCAGGACCACGGGCCGGGCCGCCTCCGCAATCACCTGCTGGCCGACCGAGCCCAGCAGAAACCCGACGACCGGCCCGTGGCCGCGCGAACCGAGCACCAGTGTCTCGGCCCCGGCCGCCGCCTCGGCCAGGGCGTGCGCGGCAGCGCCCTCGACCACGTCCGTGGTCACCGTCAGCCCCGGGTGCCGCGCGGAGACGGCGCGCACGGCCTCCGCCACCCCCTGCGCCACCCACCCGTGCTGGGTCTCGCGGTCGGCGGCGGCCAGCGCCTCGGCGTACCGCCAGGCGTGCACCACACGCAGCGGCAGGCCCCGCCGTACGGCCTCCCGGGCCGCCCAGTCCAGCGCGGCCAGACTCTCCTCGGTGCCGTCCACCCCTGCCGTGATCGGGCGTGTCATCCGTGATCCCCTCGTCGTCGCGTCCTCAGGACACCGGTGCCCGCTGCGGGGCGCCGGCGCACACGGTCATGATGATCTTCCCCCGAGCCGGCGCACCGGCTCTTCCGCGCGGCGGGCGCGCCCGAGGGCGCCGTGGGGCAAGCGGTGGTCGCTCTCGGACAAGCGCGACCCGGCGGCCCGACCCTACGATGGCCTGGAACCGGCGCGGTGGTCCCCACGACACCGGCCGGGGGATCCGACACCGGGTGGGGAGACGTATGGCACAGGCCGCCGAGACCGCGCGGACCGTCATCCTGACCGTGGACGACGACCCGGGAGTCTCCCGCGCCGTCGCCCGCGACCTCAGGCGGCGCTACGGCGAGTCGTACCGGATCGTGCGCGCGGAGTCCGGCGAGTCCGCGCTGGAGGCGCTGCGCGAGCTGAAGCTGCGCGGGGACCTGGTGGCGGTGATCCTGGCCGACTACCGGATGCCGCAGATGAACGGCATCGAGTTCCTGGAGCAGGCCCTGGACGTGTACCCGGGGGCGCGTCGGGTGCTGCTGACCGCCTACGCGGACACCAACGCGGCGATCGACGCGATCAACGTGGTCGACCTCGACCACTACCTGCTCAAGCCCTGGGACCCGCCGGAGGAGAAGCTCTACCCGGTGCTGGACGACCTGCTGGCCGCGTGGCGGGCCGGCGCCTACAAGCCCGTGCCCAGCACCAAGGTGGTCGGACACCGCTGGTCGGCGCGCTCCTCGGAGGTGCGCGAGTTCCTGGCCCGCAACCAGGTGCCGTACCGCTGGTACTCGGTGGAGGAGCCGGAGGGGCGGCGGCTGCTGGCGGCGGCCGGGCAGGACGGGCAGCGGCTGCCGCTGGTGATCACCCCGGACTGCACGGTGCTGGTCGAGCCGGAGGCACCGGAGCTGGCCGCGCACGTGGGCCTGGCGACGACACCGACGGCCGACTTCTACGACCTGATCGTGATCGGCGGCGGGCCGGCCGGGCTCGGCGCGGCCGTGTACGGCGCCTCCGAGGGCCTGCGGACCGTGCTGGTGGAGCGGTCGGCGACCGGCGGCCAGGCCGGGCAGAGCTCCCGGATCGAGAACTACCTCGGCTTCCCCGACGGCGTCTCCGGCGCCCAGCTCACCGACCGGGCGCGCCGGCAGGCGGCCAAGTTCGGCGCCGAGATCCTGACCGCCCGCGAGGTGACGGGTCTGGAGGTCAACGGCGCCGCACGGGTCGTACGGTTCGCGGACGGCTCGGCGATCGCGGCGCACAGCGTGATCCTGGCGACCGGGGTGCAGTACCGGCAGCTGGAGGCCGCCGGCTGCACCGACCTGACCGGGTGCGGGGTGTTCTACGGCTCGGCGCTGACCGTGGCCGCCTCCTGCCAGGGCCAGGACATCTACATCGTGGGCGGCGCCAACTCGGCGGGCCAGGCGGCCATGTACCTGTCCCGGGGAGCGAAGTCGGTGACGCTGCTGGTGCGCGGCCCGGACCTGTCGGCGTCCATGTCGCACTACCTGATCCAGCAGATAGGCGAGGCCCCGAACATCGCGGTGCGCTGCCACACGGTCGTCGAGCAGGCCCACGGGGCGGACCACCTGGAGCGGCTGACGCTCCGGAACACCGTGACCGGACGGACCGAACAGGTCGACGCCCAGTGGATGTTCGTGTTCATCGGCGCCGCCCCGCTGACCGACTGGCTCGGCGCGAGCGTGCTGCGCGACCAGCGCGGGTTCATCCTGGCCGGGCCCGACCTGACCGCCGACGGACGGCCGCCGGCCGGCTGGGAGCTGGACCGGCCGCCGTACCACCTGGAGACCAGCATCCCCGGCGTGTTCGTCGCGGGCGACGCGCGCGCCGAGTCCGCCAAGCGCGTCGCGTCCGCCGTCGGAGAGGGAGCCATGGCCGTCATGCTCGTCCACCGGTACCTGGAGCAGTCATGAGCGGGCAGGTCGTGGCGTGCAGCCCGCAGGAGATCGGCTCGCTGTTCCTCTTCGAGAAGCTGAGCGCCGAACAGCTGGGCCGGCTGTGCGCCCAGGGCCGGGTGGAGCTGTTCCAGCCCGGCCCGGTCTACACCGAGGGCGACCCGGCCACCTGCTTCTTCGTGATGATCGAGGGCACGGTCGTGCTCTCCCGCCGGGTCGGCGGTGACGACGTGGAGGTCACCCGGACCTCGCAGCCCGGGGTGTACGCCGGCGCGATGCAGGCCTACCTCGGCGACCGGGTGCGGCAGGTCTACAACAACTCCATGCGGGTCACCGAGCCGACGCGGTTCTTCGTGCTGCCGGCGGACCTCTTCGCGGACGTCATGCGCGAGTGGTTCCCGATGGCCGTGCACCTGCTGGAGGGCCTGTTCTTCGGGACGAAGAACACCCAGGCGATGATCGGGCAGCGGGAACGGCTGCTGGCGCTGGGCTCGCTGTCGGCGGGGCTCACGCACGAGCTGAACAATCCCGCGGCCGCGGCTGTGCGGGCCACCGCGACCCTGCGAGAGCGGGTCGCGAAGATGCGGCACAAGCTGGCACTGATCGCCGGGGGGCCGTTCTCCCGGGACTGCCTGGCGACCCTCGTCGAGATCCAGGAGCGGACCGCGGAGCGGGTGGGCAAGGCGCCGGTGCTCAGCCCGTTGGAGGCCAGTGACCGGGAGGACGCCCTCAGCGACTGGCTGGAGGACCACGGTTTCCAGCAGGGCTGGCAGGTGGCGCCCACCTTCGTGCAGGCCGGACTGGACGTGGACTGGCTGGAGCAGGTCGCGGCGGCGGTGGGCGAGGAGATCCTGCCGAACGCGGTCGGCTGGCTCAACTACACCGTCGAGACCGAGCTGTTGATGAACGAGATCGAGGACTCCACCACCCGCATCTCGCACCTGGTCGACGCGGCCAAGCAGTACTCACAGCTGGACCGGGCCCCGTACCGGGTGGTGGACGTGCACGAACTCCTCGACAGCACGCTGCTGATGCTCTCCGGGAAGATCGGGCCGGGCATCGAGGTCGTCAAGGACTACGACCGCACGCTCCCGGCGGTGCCCGCCTACCCGGCCGAGCTGAACCAGGTGTGGACCAACCTCGTCGACAACGCCGTCTCGGCCATGAACGGCGCGGGCGGCCAGGGCACGCTGACCGTGCGGACGGCGCTCCACCACGAGCGGCTGCTGGTGGAGTTCCGGGACACCGGACCCGGTGTCCCGCCGGAGATCAAGGACCGGATCTTCGACCCGT
This sequence comes from Streptomyces capoamus, assembly GCF_014654935.1. Lineage (GTDB taxonomy): Bacteria > Actinomycetota > Actinomycetes > Streptomycetales > Streptomycetaceae > Streptomyces > Streptomyces capoamus. Next base: position 736,015 of record NZ_BNBF01000001.1, on the reverse strand, counting down.
TCTTCACCACCAAGCCGGTCGGCGAGGGCACCGGGCTCGGCCTGGACATCTCCTGGCGGATCGTCGTCAACAAGCACCACGGCACCCTGCGGGTCGAGTCCGTGCCCGGCGACACCCGCTTCCAGGTGCTGCTGCCCCTGACCGCCGAGACACCCGACGAGGAGCCGGAATGAGCGACACCGAAGGAATCGACCCCAGCGTCCCGCCCAGCGGCCCGGGCTGCGTGGAGTGCGAGCAGTCCGGCGGCTGGTGGTTCCACCTGCGCCGGTGCGCGCAGTGCGGGCACATCGGCTGCTGCGACGACTCCCCCGCCAAGCACGCCACCGCGCACCACCGGGCCACCGGTCACCCGGTGATCCGCAGCTTCGAGCCGGGCGAGGGCTGGTTCTGGAACTACGCCACCGAGGAGTTGTACGCCTCCGGGCCCGAACTCGCCCCCCCGGCCGCGCATCCCGCCGACCAGCCGGTGCCGGGTCCGGCGGGCCGGGTGCCGGACGACTGGGCGCGGACGCTGCGTTGAGGCCGAGGCGGGCGGACCGCCCCGCGGTGCCGGCGGGGCTGCCGGTGCCGCGTGGCAGGATGAGTCCGTGTCGCAGACCGCCTTCACCACAGCACCGCTGATCGGCCGGAACGAGGAACTGGCCCGGCTCACGGGCGTGCTGGAGCGCGCCCGGGACGGCACCGCGGGAGCGGTGCTGCTCGCCGGGGACGCCGGGGTCGGCAAGACACGGCTGCTGGACGAGGTGGCCGGACGGGCGGCGCGCGCCGGGACGACCGTGGTCACCGGGCACTGCGTGGACCTCGGTGACGTCGGCCTGCCCTACCTCCCGTTCACCGAGATCCTCGGCGAACTCGCCGCCGACGAGCGGTTCACGGCCGTGCTGGCCGCGCATCCGGCGGCGGACCGGCTGCTGGGCGCCGGGCCGGACGCGGCCGGCGGCCCGGACGGGCGGCTCCGGCTCTTCGAGGACGTCGCGGGGCTGCTGGCCGACCTGGCCCGGGTGACCCCGCTGCTGCTCGTCCTGGAGGACCTGCACTGGGCCGACCAGTCCTCCCGGGACCTGCTGCGCTTCCTGCTCAGCCGGGGCGTGCCGCACCGGCCGGGCGGTGCCCCGGAACGGCGGCTGGCGATCCTCGCCTCCTACCGCGCCGACGACCTGCACCGCCGTCATCCGCTGCGGCCCCTGCTCGCCGAACTGGTCCGGCTGCCGGCCGTGGAACGGCTGGAACTGCCGCCGCTGCCGGATCCCGAGGTCGCCCGGCTGGTGCGGGTGCTGGAGGACCGCCCGCTGCCCGACGCGGTCGTGCACGGCATCGTCGCCCGCGCGGAGGGCAACGCGTTCTACGCGCAGGAACTGCTCGCGGCGGGCGCCGGCTCGGGCGGGGTGCCCAGCGGGCTCGCCGACCTGCTGCTGATCCGGGTCGAGCAGCTGTCCGAGACCGCCCAGCAGGTGCTGCGGACCGCCGCCGTGGCCGGGCGGCGGGTGCGGCACGCGCTGCTGCGCGAGGCGGCCGGGCTGCCCGAGGAGGAACTGGAGGCGGCCCTGCGGGAGGCCGTCGGGCGTCAGCTCCTGCTCCCCGGCGACGACGGCACCTACACCTTCCGGCACGCCCTGACCCGCGAGGCGGTCTACGCCGACCTGCTGCCCGGCGAGCGGTCCCGGCTGCACGGGGCGTACGCCCGGCTGCTCACGGCCGGCGGCCGGGCCCCGGAGACCGCGGCGGAGCGCGCCCACCACTCCCGGGAGAGCCACGACCTGCCCGCGGCGCTGGGCGCCTGCCTGGAGGCCGCCGGCCACGCCCGGCGGCTGGGCGCCCCCGCCGAGGAACTGCGGCACCTGGAGGCGGTCCTGGACCTGTGGCCGTCGGTGCCCGCGCCCGCCCGGCCGGCCGGTGAGGGCCTGGACCGGGTCACGCTGACCCTGCGTGCCTCGGCCGCCGCCGCCCACGCCGGCGAGTTCCACCGCGCGGTCGCGCTGACGCGGGCGGCGCTGGCCGGGGTCGGCCAGGACACCGACGGCGAGCTGGCCGCCCGGGTCCGCTACACGCTGGCCGGGAACCTGCTGACCGTGGACCGTCTGGCGGCCGCCTTCCGCTACAGCAGCGAGGCACTGGAGATGATCCCCGCCGATCCGCCGTCGCGGACCTGGGTGTGGGCGGCAGCCACGCATGTCGCGGCGGCCCGCCAGATCGGCGAGGACACGACCGCGCTGCGGATCGGCCGGCAGGCCCTGCGGGTCGCCGAGGAGCTGGGCGTGACCGGTGCCCAGGCCGATCTGCTGATCTCCCTGGCGGTCGCCGGGAGCGGCGGCCGGCGCTCCCCGGAGGGCCGCGAACGGCTGCGGCGGGCGCGGGAGCTGGCCCGTGCCGCCGGGAACGCGCCGGTGGAGACGCGTGCGCTGTTCCACCTGGCGATGGGTGCCTTCGAGGCCGGTGACCTCCTGGAGTGCCTGCCGGTGCTGGCCGACGGACTCGACCGGGCCCGCCGGGCCGGGCTGCTGTCCGCGGTGTACCCGCTGGAGATCCGCTACCTCCAGCTGCTCGTGCTGTACACGCTGGGCCGCTGGGACGAGTGCCTGCGCGCGGCGGTCGAGGCCGCGCCCGGGCTGCCCGGGAAGGCGGGCGCCTTCGCGGTCAGTCCGGCCCTGTACGTGGCGCTGGCCCGCGGCGAGGAGGACGCCGTGGACCGGGCCCGGGCGCTGCTGGAGGGGCCGTTCGACTGGATGGGCACGCTGGTCGCCGGGATCGTGCTCACCGACGCGGCCGTACGGGACGGCGACGTGGAGGGGGCGGTCGCGCGGCTGCGGGCGACGGTCGCGGCCCTCGGTGACGGTACGGCGAAGCGGCCGGGCGTGGCGGTGCGGCTGGCCGGGCTGTGCCTGGCGGCGGTCGCCGACCGGGCCACGGAGTCGCGCCGCGCGGGCGGCGCCGGAGCGGACCCGGCCGGCTGGACGGACCTCGCGGCCGAACTGGTGGAGCTGGCGCGGGTCACGGCCGGTCAGGACGACACGGGTGGCGCGCAGGGGCCGGAGGGGCAGGCCTGGCTGGCCCGTGCCGAGGCGGAGTGGGCGACGGTGGCGTCCGGGCCGGACCCGGAGGCCTGGGCGGCGGCGGTCGCGGCGTTCGGGTACGGCGACGGCTACGAGCAGGCGCGGTGCCGGCTGCGGTACGCGCGGGCGCTGCTGGCCGTGGAGCGGCGGGCGGAGGCGGCGGAGCAGGCGCGACTGGCCCGGGAGACGGCGGCCGGGCTGGGCGCGGAGCCGCTGCTGGAGGACATCGACGCCCTGGTGCGCCGGGCCCGCCTCGGGGCCGCGGCCTCCCCCGGTGACCCGGCCGCGCTGACCGCGCGCGAGCGGGACGTCCTGCGGCTGCTGGCGCGGGGCCGCAGCAACCGGCAGATCGGCGAGGAGCTGTTCATCAGCGGCAAGACGGCCAGCGTGCACGTGTCCAACATCCTCGCCAAGCTGGGCGCCGCGAGCCGTACGGAGGCGGTGGCGGTGGCCTACCGCCGGGGTCTGATCGCACCGGAGCCGGCCGGGTCGGGGTGACCCGGCCGGCTCCGGGCGCCCGCGGACGTGCGGATGCCCCGCGCGAGGCGGGGCATCCGGTGGTGCGGGTGTGCCGTGGCGTCCGTCAGTGCTTGGCGCTCGGCGTGTTGGCGGCGGTCACGTTGACCGCGGCCCACGACTTGTCGACCGTCTTGTACTCCGTGCTGTTCGCGCCGTACAGGTCCTTGGCCGCCTTCAGCGTCGCGATGCGCGCCTGGTGGAAGTCGGTGGTGGAGACCATGTACCGGGTGAGCGCACGGTAGTAGATGGCGGTCGCCTTGGTGCGGCCGATGCCCTTGACCGCGATGTTGTGGTACGTCGGCGAGTTGTAGTTGACGCCGTTGATCGTCTTCTTGCCACTGCCCTCGGCGAGGAGGTAGTAGGCGTGCGACGAGACACCGGAACCGGCGTGCACCTCGGTGTAGTAGGTGTCCGACGACCAGTAGTCGATGGTGCCCTCGAGCTTGTCGAGCGAGGGGTGGTCCAGACGGCGCAGGAACTTCTGCGACAGGCCCAGCTTCTCGCCGATCAGGTAGTCCGGCGTGTCCTTCGTGTTCTTGGCGTAGAACTCGACGTTCGAGCCGAAGATGTCCGCGAGCGACTCGTTCAGCGAGCCGGGCTCGCCGTACTGGTTGCCGTCGGAGTCGACGAAGGTCGGCTGCAGGTTGGCGGTCGCCTCCACCACGCCGTGGGTCAGCTCGTGACCGGTGACGTCGAGGACCACGAGCGGCTTCTTGAACATGTCGCCGTCGCCGTCGCCGTACAGCATGCAGTTGCAGGTCGGGTCCCAGAAGGCGTTGGCGACCTTCTTGCCCCAGTGGACCATCGCCTGCGCGGGCTTGCTGTTGTTCGCGATGCCCTTGCGCTTGAAGGTGCTCTTGTAGAAGTCGAGCGTCTTCGTGATGCCGTACTGGGCGTCGGCGGCGGCGCTGACCCGGCTGGTGGTCTTGCCGTTGCCCCACACGTTGGTGGTGTTGGTGAGCTTCGTACCGGCGCTGAACTTCTCCGTGTACGAACCCTTGGCGTCCCGCGTCTCGGTGCCGTACCGGTTCGGGTCCTTGAGCTGGTAGTGGCCGCGCGAGGTCTGGGTGGTGGTCAGACCGACGGTGCCCACGAAGAGGGTCTTGCCGGTGCCCTTGGCGGCCGACGGGTAGGCCGCCGCGCCGGTGGCGCCCGAGCCGACGAGGCCGGACGCGCCGGAGGCGGAGCCGGCGCCGGTGGCCGGGTCGAGATTCTCGCCGCGCTCGCGCAGGGCGTCGAGCAGCTTCGGCGACAGGAACTCGTCCCGGGTCGGCGTGTTGCTGCGCACCTTGCCGGTGACCGCGTCGACGACGACCGTGCGGGAGTTGTCCTGGTCGGTGACGGTGACCTGGTAGGCCAGCGCGGACGCACCGTCGCGGGCGTCGACCACGAGCTGGGCGCTGCCCGCGTCGCCCTTGGCGGCCTTGGCGGCCTTGGCGGCGGCCTGGTCCGCGGTCAGCTGGGCCTTGGCGGTGGCCGGCTTGACGGCGTGGTCGGCGGCGCGGGTCACGCCCGTGTAGCCGAGCCCGCGGTCGAGGTGGACGATGAGGTCGCCACCGAGCACCGGGAGGTCGTTGTGGGTGCGGACGAAGCGGACGTGCCGGGCGCCCTCGGGGTCGATCAGGACGTCCTGCGCGTGCAGGGCGTCACCCTTCGACACGCCGGTCGCCGACGCGTGCGCGAAGGCCGCGGTGCGCGCGGCCTCCACCACCAGCGTGGCGTTCGTGGCGGAGGCGGCGGACCGCTCCACCCCCGTGGAGGGACCGGCGAAGGCCGTACCGGCCAGGCCCGTGGCAGCCGTCGCCACCGCGACGGCGACCGCCACGGTGCGTATGTGCGGTCTACGCAATCTGATCAGGGTTCCTTCGTTCGAAGGCGGCCGGGGTGACCAACCGCCTTGAGGCGTGGCGCATTTGCGCCCCGGGGGCCGGTACGGCCCCGGGGGCCAACCCTTGCGGATCAGTCATGGGCACGTAAAGCCGGAATGATCCATTTCGCGAACTTCTATGACAATCCTTTACGAATGGACGCCACGGAGTGATCGCGAGAACACCAACTGTGTGTCGGCTGTGGAGACGCCGCACCCATCCCCTAGGTTCCAGGGGGGAATGTGACCGATATCGCATCAGCATCCGGACGATGGGAGTGGGTTGGGGATGGTCTCTGCAACGGTGGGACGGGGCGCGGTCCTCGGAGCGGTCGCGCTGGCACTGCTCGCGGTCCCGGCGCGGGCCGCGACCGGGGGCCCGGACACCGCGGCGGCCGCGGCGCTGCCGGCGCCGGACACCGCGGGCCTGGCCGCGGTGCTGCGCTCGGCGGTCGCCCAGGGCGCGCCGGGGGCGCTGGCCCGGATCGACGACCACGGCACCACGTACCGCCTCACCCGCGGCGTCGCCGACCGCGCCACCGGGCGGCCCCTCAGCACCGATGACCGGTTCCGCATCGGCAGCGTCACCAAGACCTTCTCCACCGTCGTCCTGCTCCAGCTCGCCGACGAGCACCGGCTCGAGCTGGACGCGCCGGTCAACCGTTATCTGCCGGGCCTGCTGCCGGACGACCGGATCACGGTACGCCAGGTGCTGAGCCACCGAAGCGGATTGTACGACTACTCGAACGACATGTTCGCCAGCAGCGTCTCCGGGTTCGAGGCGGTCCGCACGAAGGTCTTCACCTACCGCCAGCTGGTCGCCCTCTCCCTGAAGAAACCGCGCACCAACGCCCCCGGCGCCGCCTACTCGTACTCCAACACCAACTTCGTCGTCGCCGGGCTCCTCATCGAGAAGCTCACCGGGCAGCCGGTGAGGACCGCGTACCAGAACCGCATCATCGGGCCGCTGAAGCTGACCGACACCTTCTACGTCCACCCGGACACCGCGATCCCGGGCCGGTACGCCCGCGGGTACCTGACACCCGACACGGCGGGGGCTCCGCTGGTCGACGCGACCGCGCAGACCGTGTCCTGGGCACAGAGCGCGGGGGCGGTCATCTCCAGCGCGCACGACCTCGACGTCTTCTACGGCGCGCTGCTGGAGGGCAGGCTGATGTCGGCGGCGCGGCTGGCGGAGATGGAGCGGTTCACCAAGGTGAACGGCACCACCGCGTACGGGCTCGGTTTGCGGCGGCGCGATCTGAGCTGCGGGGTGTCGGTGTACGGGCACACCGGGGCGGTGCAGGGCTACTACACGTACGCGTTCAGCACGAAGGACGGCGGTCGGAGCCTGACGGCGATGGCCAACACGTCGAACAACGGCAAGGTGCTGGACACGCTCGCCGGTGCGCTGGAATCGGCGTTCTGCGGCAAGCCCGCGGCGGCCAAGGGCTAGGCGGGACGGTGCCGGCCCGCCCGGACGCTCCGCTCGGAACGTGCGGGCAGCCGGCGGTCGCCGGCACAGCCGCTCACTGCCGCTGCCACAGCGCGGGGGTGTTCGGCGGCTCCCAGCCCGGCTGGGCCTGGTGCGTCTGCAGACAGCGGTAGGCGGCGCCGCCGTAGGTCACCGTGGCGCCCGCCTGGTAGACGGTGCCGGCCGCCCAGGTGCCGCCCGGGTCGCCCGGGTCGCCGGGGCCGGTCGCGGTCGTCCGCAGCGTGAGGCCGTAGGACTGGAGGATCGGGTTGACCGGCTGGAAGTACGTCGTGCCGCCGCTCGTGCAGTTGCCCGTGCCGCCCGAGGTGACGCCCTGCGCCTGGCTGCCGGAGAGGAACGAGCCGCCCGAGTCGCCCGGTTCGGCGCACACCGAGGTGCGGGTGACCCCGGTGACCGTGCCCTCCTGGTAGGTGACGCTGCTGTTGAGCTGCTGCACCGTGCCGCAGTGCCAGCCCGTCGTCGAGCCGGAACGGCACACGGAGGAGCCCACGGTGGCCTGCGTGGACCCGGTGACCTGCGCGCTGGAGCCGTTGACGTACGGCGTCGCCGTCCAGTTGGTGTTGGCGGCCACCCACGCCATGTCGTTGCCGGGGAAGACGGACGCCTGGAAGGTGCCCTGCGCGACCCGGTTGGCGCCGGTGGTGGTGCTGCCGGGCCGGCCGCAGTGGCCGGCCGTGGCGAAGCCCTGCTGGGTGCCGCGGGTCACCGGGAACCCGATCGAGCAGCGGCTGCTGTTGTCGATGTAGTACGCGTCGCCGCCGCGCAGGTCGTACAGCGGGCGGGGGTGCTCGGCCGACTTCACCGTGCGGACGAGGGAGGCGTCGACGTGGGCCGCCGCCAGCAGAAGGCGGGCGGCGCCCGGGCGGACCGCCCGCACCACCAGCGCGTTGGACGGCACGTCGACGTACCACTCCGGGGTGTCCGTGGCGGCGTGCCGGGTGGCGGCCCGGTCCAGGCGTGCCTTGGCCGCGTCGAGCGCGGCCAGGGAGTGGTGCACCACGCGCGCGGCGGCGCCCAGGGCCCGGATCGCCGGCACGTCGGCCGGGTCCGTGGTGGCGACGGTCAGGGTGTCCGACTCCGCGCCGCGCACCCAGGCGCCCGCGTAGTGCGCGCCCAGCGCGGCCCGCAGCCGGCCGGAGGTGGCGCCCGCCTCCGCCTCGTTGGCCAGGCGGCGCTCGGCCTGCCGCCGGTTCAGGCCCAGGTCCCGTTCCAGTGCCCGCAGGAGGGCGGGCGGAGCCGCGTCGGTGCGGAGCGTCTCGGCCGCGGTGGGCGCGGCCGGGGAGCCGGACGGCCGGGCGCTCGCGGAGCCGCTGAGCCCGGCCACGAGCAGGGCACCCGCCGCCGCGGTGGCTGCGCACGCGGCTGTGAGGTGTCGTTGGAGCATGGGGAGGTCTCCTCGGGTTTTGGTGGAGTGCCGGAAACCGTACGGAGCACCCGCCGGCGCCCGTAAGACGTCAGCCGACCCCCTGCCCCGGTGTTATGGCGGCCGCGCGCACCGGCCGCCGTGACGCGGCCGCCGTCCGGCCGCCGTCACACCCGCCGCCATAACACCCACCGCCAGGCCCGGGCCGCGGCGCACCGGCCGCCGTGACGCGACCGTCGTGCCCGGCCGCCGTCACAACCGCCGCCATCACACGGCCGGAGCGCGGGGACGCCATAACACCCGCCGCCAGGCCCGGGCCGCGGCGCACCGGCCGCCGTGACGCGACCGTCGTGCCCCCGCCGTCGTGCCCCCGCCGTCGTGCCCGCCGCCGCCGTGCTCCGGCCGCCGGGCGCCTCACGACGCGCGCCCGGAGCGGTGGTGCGGCGTGGCCGCCGGCTGGTCGCGGTGCGCGAGCCAGTGGGTGTAACCGTCGCTGCGCGCCGCCGCGTCCTCGTGCGCCTTGCGGCTCTGCGCCAGCACCGCGGCCGCGGTGGCCGCCCGCTGACCGGCCGGACACCAGCCCAGCAGGTGCCGCCAGACCAGCGGGGTGCCGGCCAGCGGACGGGTGGTGAGACCGGGCGTCGACGGAAAGGTGGCCCGGCACAGGCCGACGGCCCGGCCGACCTGCACCAGGTGGACGCAGGAGGCGGTGTCCGTCTCGTACATGCGGCGGGGGGTGAAGCCGGCCCGGGCGCAGGCCGCGGTGAAGCAGTCGCCGAAGCAGCCGTCGCCCGGGACGCACGCCCACGCCTCGTCCGCGAGCGCGGCCAGCTCGATCTCCCGCCCCCGGGCGAGCGGATGGGTGTCGGCGAGCATGACGAAGACCGGGTCGACGGCGATCTCCTCCCAGACCAGGTGGGTGGCGTCGGGCGGCGGCGCCGAGCCGCAGGTACCGGCGAGGGCGAAGTCCAGGCGCCCCTCGGCGAGCAGCCCGGCCAGTTCCCGTTCCGACCAGGAGGCGCGGGTGGTCAGGCTGGCGTCGGGGACGGCGTCGGCGAGCCGGTCCACCAGCGCGCCGAGCAGCGGTCCGTGGGTGCCGCCGAGCCGCAGCCGCCCGCCGTCCCGGCGCCCGCGGGCGAACTCGGCCGCTTCCTGCTGGAGTTCGCTGACCGCGGGGAGCACGATCCGGGTGCGTTCCAGGACCAGTTCACCGAGCGCGGTGGCCCGCACCCCGTGCCGCCCGCGTTCGAAGAGGGTGCCGCCGAGGGCCCGCTCGATGCGCCTGAGCTGTGCGCTCAGTGCGGGCTGAGCGAGCCCGAGCACCGTGGCCGCCCTGGTCAGACTGCCTGCCTCCGCGATGGTCCGAAGGGTCCTGAGATGCCGCAACTCCAGCTCCATGAGGGGAGCTTGCGGCGCCGGACGGCACGGGGCAAGAGGTTGGTCCAGACCAAAGTACGGTATCTGGTCCATGTCCGCGGCAAGCGGCGAGCCCGTCCGGCACGCCTGGAGGAAGGAGCACGAGCCATGCGCGCCACCACCGTCCCCCCGGGAACCCCCGGTCCGCCGACCGCGGCCGGGGACGTACCCCTGCACCGGCTGGAGGTGGCCGGGCCCGGGCACCCGCCGTTCGCCGCGGGCTCCTTCGAGGCGGTGGGACCGCTGTCCCGGTGGCACCGTCCGCACCGGCACACCTTCTACGAGATCATCCACGTCAGCGCCGGTTCCGGCACCCACGTCGTCGACCTGGCGCGCTGGCCGGTGCGGCCCCCGCACCTGGCCGTGGTCCTGCCCGGTCAGGTGCACCACTGGGAGGGCGGGCGGGGCCCGGAGGGGACCCTGGCGCTGTTCACGGACGACTTCCTGGTCGACCACCCCACCGACCGGGAGGTGCTGCGGCGGCTCGGACAGCGGGGCTGGTTCGCGCTGGACGCCGAACACGACCGGTCCGTGGGGCGGTTGATGGCCGAGCTCGTCGCGGAGTACCGGCAGCGCGCCCCGGGTCACGAGAGCGTCCTGCGCTCGCTGCTCCACGTGCTGGTCGTCCGGGCCGCCCGGCTGCCGCGGCACGGGGAGACCGGCCGCGATCCGCGGTCCCTGGGCCGGCCGGCCGCGGTGGCCGCGGAGTTCACCCGGCTGATCGCGCGCCCGGAGGCGGCCGGGTGGTCCGTGCGGGAGTGCGCGAGCCGGCTCGGCGTGACGCCGGGCTACCTCGCCCAGGCGGTACGGGCCGCCACCGGCCGTCCGCCGGGACGGCTGCTGATCGAGGCCCGGGTGTACCAGGCCCAGCAACTGCTCGCCCACACCCGGCTGCCGGTCCGGCAGGTCGCCGCCCGCACCGGTTTCACCGACCCCGCCTACTTCAGCCGGTTCTTCCGCCGGGAGACCGGCAGCAGTCCCGGCGACTTCCGAAAACACCACAGCCGCCACGACCAGTCCCTCGAACTCCCCTCCGCGCGCACTTAGTTTCATTGCGCATCCGACCCCCCACGAGGAGGAGACATGGACGGATCAGGCAGGGACGGCGCCGGTGCCGGTGCGCAGGAGGAACCGCGGTCCGGGCGGCTCGTCCACCGCAAGACGGTGCTGCGCGCGGCACTCGCCGCCACCGCCGCGGTGCCCGTCGCCCTGATCGGCGGCCCGGCGCTCGCCCGCACGTTCGCCGCGGGCGGCCCGGCGCCCGGGCTCACCCCGTCGTGCGACGACGGCGACCACCCCACCCCGGAGCAGATCGAGGGCCCCTACTTCAAACCGAACTCGCCGCAGCGCACGAGCCTGCTGGAGCCGGGCCTGCCGGGTACCCGGCTCACCGTGACCGGCTACGTCTTCGGCCGGGCCTGTCTCCCCCTGTCCGGTGTCCTGCTGGACTTCTGGCAGGCCGACACCAACGGCGCGTACGACAACACGGGTTTCCGGCTGCGCGGCCACCAGTTCACCGACTCCCGCGGCTCCTTCGCGCTGACCACGATCGTGCCGGGCCTCTACCCGGGGCGGACCCGTCACCTCCACGTCAAGGTGCAGGCGCCGCACCGGTCCGTCCTGACCACGCAGCTGTACTTCCCGAACGAACCGCGCAACAACACCGACACGATCTTCGACTCCCGCCTGCTGATGACGGTGCGCGACGGGGGCGGCGGCCGGGAGGCGGCGTTCGACTTCGTCCTCGACGTGCCGCAGGATCCCGGCCCGGGGCCCGGCCCCTCGTCCCCGGAGAACACGTGGACGCCGGGGACCGCCTACCGGACGGGCGACTGGGTCACGTACGCGGCGCGCGCCTACGTCTGCCTCCAGCCGCACACCTCCCAGCCCGGCTGGGAGCCCCCGGCGGTGCCGGCGCTGTGGCAGCCCGCCTGAGGCAGGCTCCGCGATGTTGGCGGAACGCCGCCTTCCGGGACACCATGCCCCGCATGAAGGGTGATCTTTTTTCCAGTCAGCACGTGGTGCGGCCGGCCGTGGAGCCGCGGTGGTGGGCTGGACGGCGGACCTGCAGACCTCGCTGCACCGCTCGCAGTCCATCGGCTCGATGCTGCGCGGCGGTTCGGGCGAGGCCGTGCAACTCATGCTCCAGGGCGAGGGGTTCGTGGTGGTGCGGCCGAGCGAGGTGACGCCCCAGAAGGCCCAGCAGCACTGACCGCCGCACTGTGATCCACCTCGCAGGGGCAACCGCCGCCGCCGTACCGGCGTCTTGACGGACGACAGACCGAGCCCCGGCCCCTCGGGCCGGGGCATACTTCCGAGACACTATGCACGACGTGTATACGCTCCGTGTATACACATCGCGTATAGAAGGGTACGCATGTACGGCAAGGCTTCCGCCCCGGAGTACCAGGGCGCCCTGACCACCCTGTCCGTGAACTCCTCGCTGGTCGACGTGCTGGCCGAGGGCACCGAGCGGCTGCGCGAGGCCGAGCGGTCCGGGCGCCCCGGCGAGGCGGCGCGCTGCGGGCTCGCCGTCGCCGAGGCACACCGGCGGCTCGGCCATGTGCACGAGGCCGACAGCGCCTGGAAGGCGAGCTACCGCGCCGCCCGTGAGGCCGGTGACACCGCGGCCATGGCCTGGGCCCTGTGGAGCGGGGGCACGCTGGCCCGGCAGCGCGGGGCGTTCCCGCTGGCCTGGCGGCTGCTGGGACTCGCGGCCGACCTCGGCGAGCGCGGCGGGGACGTCGTGGTGCGCGGCTACTCGCTGGCCGGCCTCGCGGAGACCGGCCGGATCCAGGGCGACTACGCGGCCGTCGGCCGACTGCACGAGCAGCTGCTGGCCGAGGCCCGCAGGCGGGGCGAGGCCCGGCACACGGTGTGGGCCCTGGAGGGCATCGCGCAGATGCACCGCAACACCGGGGAGTACGACCGGGCCTACGCCCTGTTCCAGGAAGCCGCGGAGATAGCCGAGCGCGCCGACGACCGGCGCGGCCACGCCTGGGCGCTGCGCGGGCTCGCGGACGTGCTCTCGGTGCGCGACGGCGCCACCGAGCGGGCGCTGGAACTGCTGGCCGAGGCGGAGGCGACCTGCCGGGAGATGAATCTCTCCAGCGCGCTCGCCTACAACCACAAGATGCAGGGCAACGTCCTGTACCGCGCGGGCCGTCACGCCGAGGCCCGGGAGCGGTACGAGCTGGCGCTGACGGAGTTCCGGACGATGAGCGAACCGCGCGGCGAGGCACTGTCCCGGCTGGGCCTCGCCAAGTCCCTCGCCCGGCTCGGCCGCGACCGGGCCGAGACCGCCGCCGAACTCGCCGACCTGGCCCGGACGCTGGAGCGCAGCGGACTGCGGCACGCGCGGGAGATGGTGGCCCGGGCCCAGCGGGAGTTCGGTCTCGGAACGGAGGCCGCACGGTGACCGCGCCCGTCTCGCCGGCGCGGGAGTCCGCCCGGCACGCCCTCGTCCGGTGCCGCGAGCTGGTGCGGCCGCACCTGCGGGCGGCGGTGGGGCGGCTGCACCCCTGGGTCGCCGAGATGGCCGCGTACTCCTTCGGCTGGTGCGAGGTCGGCGGGGCGCCCGCCGGTGCGCCGGGCGGCAAGGGCGTACGGCAGGCGCTCGCGGTCCTCGGCGCCGAGGCGGCGGGTGCCGACGGCCGGGCCGGCGTCCCGGCGGCGGTCGCCGTGGAGCTGGTGCACGCCTTCTCGCTGCTGCACGACGACGTCATGGACGGCGACGCGACCCGCCGCGGCCGTCCTGCCGTCTGGCAGGCCTACGGCACGGGTCCGGCCGTGCTGGCCGGGGACGCGCTGTTCGCGCTGGCGGTGGACACTCTCGCCGCCGTGCCCGGGGGAACGGGCGCGGTACGGCTGCTCTCGGCCGCCCTCGCCGACCTGGTGCGCGGGCAGGCCGACGACCTGCTGTTCACCACCCGGCCCTGGACCGGCCCGGACCGGGTGACGGCCCGGGAGTACGAGGAGATGGCCGAGGGCAAGACCGGCGCCCTGCTGGGCTGTGCCGCCGCGCTGGGCGCCGGGCTCGGCGGCGCGCCCCCGGAGACGGTCACCGCGCTGGACCGGGCCGGCCGGCACCTCGGGGTCGCCTTCCAGCTGGTCGACGACGTGCTCGGCATCTGGGGCGACCCGGCCGTCACCGGCAAGCCCGTCGGCGGCGATCTGCGGGAGGGCAAGAAGACGTTCCCGGTGCTGGCCGCGCTCGGGTCCCCGGCGGCCCGGCGGCTGCCCGCACTGCTCTCGGGCCCCGAGCACACCGCGGAGGCAGCCGCGCTGATCGACGCGGCGGGGGGCCGTACGGCGGCGCTGGCCGCGGCCCGCACCCACACGGCCGCCGCACGGGAGCTGCTCACCTCCGCGCCCCTGGCCACCGGGGCCGCCGAGGAGCTGACGGCCCTGCTCGACCTCTTGGTGGGCCGCACGCTCTAGCCGTCCGGCGAATCGGCGTTGACCGGCGGTGCGCCGGCGGGTGAAGGTGCGGGCGGCACGGTTTCCGACCCGCGCCGGAAGGTGAGACAACCGTGATCGACCTCGCGGACATCCAGACCGCCGCACAGCGCATCGCCGGGCACGTCGTCCGGACGCCGACGGTGCCGAGCCCCGGCCTGAGCGCACTGCTCGGCGTCCCGGTCACCGCCAAGCTCGAACTGCTCCAGCGCACCGGCTCCTTCAAGGCCCGCGGGGCCACCGCCAAGCTGCTGTCGCTCAGCGGGGCCGAGCGGGCGGCGGGCGTCGTCGCGGTCAGCGGCGGCAACCACGGGATCGCGCTCGCGGTCATGGCGGCGGCCCTCGACGTGAAGGCGACCGTGGTGATGCCGCGCACCGCTCCCCCGCGCTCCCTCGCGCTCGCCGAGGCCGCCGGGGCGTCGGTGCGGCTGACGGACGGCATGGACAGCGCCTTCCAGCTGGTGACCCGGCTGCGGGACGAGGGCCTGACGCTGGTCCACCCGTTCGACGACCCGGTGGTGATCGCCGGACAGGGCACGGTGGGCCTCGAACTGGCCGAGGACGCCGGGGAGCTGACCGATGTCGTGGTCAGTGTCGGGGGCGGCGGCCTCGTCGCCGGTGTGGCGGCGGCCCTGCGCGCCCTGCGGCCCGGGGTGCGCGTGTGGGGCGTGGAGACCGCGGGCGCGGAGGCGATGTCCGGCGCGCTGAAGGCCGGCGGTCCGCTGCCGGTGCCGCTGTCCTCCCTGGTCACCACGTTGAGCGCGCCCTCGGTGTCGCAGCTGACGTACGACCATGTGTCCGCGCTGGTCGAGGAGGTCCTCGTGGTCCCGGACCGGGAGTCGGTGCGGGGCTGCCTGGAGTTCGCCGAGCACGCCAAGGTGTGGGCGGAGCCGGCCGCGGGCTGTCTGCTGCCGGCGGCCCGGCAGGTACGGGAGCGGGCCGGCGCCGGGGCCCGGATCGGGCTCGTGGTGTGCGGCGGCAACACGACGCCCGGGGAACTCGTCGGCTGGGCCGGTTCCTTCGGGCTGCTGTGAGCCGCGGCGGCCATCCCGGTACCGGGACCGTCTTCGAACGTTTGAATGGAAGGCGGGAAGCGCCGTGAATTGAGGATTCTTTGAACGCACCCCCGCGCGCCCCGCGTACCTCTGGCAAAGAGGACGCAGCGGTTTCAGCGAGGGATGACCATGGTCAAGGCGCACGTCTCCGCACACGAGTTGGTCGCCGGCCGGTACCGGCTCCTGGAGGTCTTCGCCCGCGAGACGAACCGCCTGTGGTGGTACGCCGAGGACGTGACCGCGCAGCAGCCGCGCCTGGTGGCCCAGACCGCCCTGCCGGAACCCGCCGACGGGGACACCGCGCGCCGCGTCACCGCCCGGGTCGTGCGCACGTCCCAGACCATGCGGCTGCTGCGTCCGGACCAGGTCGCCGCGGTCGTCGACGCCGTGGTGGAGGCCGGCACCCTGTGGACGGTCACCGAGTGGATCGACGGCACGCCCCTGAGCGGGCTGCTCGCCGAGGAGGGCTCCCTCCACCCGGTGCGGGCGGCCCGGCTCGGCCTGGAACTCCTGGACGTGCTGCAGGCCGCGCACGACGAGGGCATCACGCACGGGGAGCTGAGCCCCGGGCAGGTCTTCGTGCGCGACGGCGCCCCCGTCGTCGTCACCGGGTTCGGCCTGGCGGGCGCGACCCTGGTCCCGCGGCTGACGGCACCGTCGTACGCCTCCCCGGAGCAGGCCCGCGACGAGCGCATCGGTCCGGCCGCCGACCTCTGGGCACTGGGCGCGCTGCTGTACACGGCGGTCGAGGGCCGGCCGCCGTTCCGGGACCGCGGCCGGCCCGACGCCACGCTGAAGGCGGTGGACCGGCTGCCGTTGCGCGCCCCCCTGCGGACGGGTCCGCTCACCCAGGCCGTGCAGGGACTGCTGCGCAAGGACGCGCGGGAACGGCTGACCCGGCCGGTGGTCCGGGAGGCGCTGACCCGGGTGGTGAGCGAGGACGCCGACGCGGACCGGGAGCCGGTCCCCGCGCCCCGGCTGCGCGGTGCCTACCGGGGTGTACGGCCGGCGGGGGCGCTGCGGAGCAGGCGTGTGCTCGCCGTCGGCGCCGCCCTGGCCGCGGTCGCGGTCGCCGCTGCGGTGCTGGTGGCGACCGGCGCGCTGCCCGGTGGCCCGACCGCCCCGGCGCCGCCCCGGGCCGGCGCCCCGGCCACGCCGACCGGCCGGCACACCGACGGCGGCACCCCGGCCGCCTCCGCGCCGGCCGCCTCCGCCTCGGCCGCCACGCCGAGCGCCCCGGTGTCCTCCGCGCTGCCGGCCGGCTACCGCCGCTACAGCGCGCCCGAGGGCTTCTCGGTGGCACTGCCCGACGGCTGGCGACGGCTGGCCACCTCCCGGGTGTCCGACCTCGCCTACCGCGTCACCTTCGGCCGGGGCGGCGCTACGCCCTCCCTCGCCGTGACCTACAGCGAGCGGGTGGGCCCCGACCCGGTCGCCGTCTGGCGGGACGACGTCGAGCCCGGGCTGGCGCGGCTTCCCGGCTACCACCGGGTGGGCTCCGTACGGGCCGTCACCTACCAGGGGCACCCGGCGGCCGACCTGGAATGGCTCGCGGGGTCCGGGAACACGCGGACGCACACCTTCGGGCGGGGCTTCCTGCTGGGCGGCACCCGGGGCTTCTCCCTGCGGTTCACCGCGCCGGCCGCGCGCTGGGACGACACCGCCGACCGACTGGCGCTGAAGACCTTCCTGGGGACGTTCCGGCCGCCGAAGGCGTGAGCCGGGCCCGCGGGCCGTTTTCCGGCCGCCGTGCCGGGGACTCGGTTCCCATGGTGCAAATCGGATACACGATGATGACCGAGCAGACGGGTCCCCGGGAGCTGGTGGACCATGTGGTGGGCGCCGAGGAGGCCGGGTTCGACTTCTCGGTGATCTCCGACCACTACTTCCCGTGGCTGCGCTCGCAGGGGCACGCCTCGTACGCGTGGAGCGTGCTGGGCGCCGCCGCACAGGCCACCTCGCGGATCCCCCTGATGACCTACGTCACCTGCCCCATCCTGCGGTACCACCCGGCGATCGTGGCGCAGAAGGCCGCGACCGTGCAGCTGCTGTCGGAGGGCAGGTTCCGGCTCGGCCTCGGTGCCGGCGAGAACCTCAACGAACACGTCGTGGGCGGCGGCTGGCCCCCGGCCGACGTGCGCCACGAGATGCTGGAAGAGGCGGTCCAGATCATCCGCGCGCTGTTCGAGGGCGGACACGTCAACCATCACGGGCAGCACTACGACGTCGAGTCGGCCCGGCTGTGGGACCTGCCGGAGCAGGCGCCGCCGATCGGCATCGCCGTCTCCGGGGAGCAGTCCTGCAAGCTCGCCGGGCACCTCGCCGACCTGGTGATCGCGACCGAGCCGAAGGCGGGGCTGCTGGAGGCCTTCGACCGGCACGGCGGCAGCGGCAAGCCGCGCGTGGGCCAGCTGCCGGTCTGCTACGACCCCGACCGGGACACCGCCGTCAAGCGCGCCCACTCCCAGTTCCGCTGGTTCGGGCTGGGCTGGAAGGTGAACGCGGAGCTGCCCCACCCGGACTCCTTCGAGGCGGCGACCCAGTTCGTCACCGAGGACGACGTCGCCTCCGCCATCCCGTGCGGTGACGACCCCGACGCCTTCGTGGAGGCCGTACGGCCCTACGCGGAGGCCGGGTACGGGGAGATCGCCCTGGTGCAGATCGGCGGGGACTCGCAGCCGGAGTTCCTCGACTGGTCGGCGAAGACCCTGCTGCCGGCGCTGCGGGAGGCGTTCGCCTGACGGACCGCCGTCCGGCCCGGTGCCCGGCGGCGGCGGGCGGGGTTGTGGGGAATCAGTCACTTGGGTGAGCATCCCGGGCACATCGGGGGTACTAGAGGGCCCTACGTCCATTGTCGCCGGAGGCCCCCGCGTGAAGTCGTTCGTGTACAAGACCCTGGTGGTGCAGCTCCTGGCCCAGGGCACCGGACGGTGCCCGGTGCTGGCCCACCTCAGTTACGACGCGGACGACCCGTTCGCCGTCAGCGCCGTCTTCGCCCACGACGGCCGGGTGCTGGCCTCCTGGCGGCTGGACCGGCAGATGCTGTCCGACGGGCTGGTCCGGCCGGTCGGGGTCGGCGACGTGCGGATGCGGCCGGAGGCCACCGGGCTCTGGCACGAGCTGCGCCTGGAGTTCCTCGGGGACGTCCGGCCGGACGGCAGCCGTCATCACGCGGTGGTGTTCGCCTGGGCTCCCGCGATCGCCGCGTTCCTGCGCGAGACGCAGCAGGTCGTGCCGACGGGACGGGAACGCTTCCCGGCGGACGAGCTGCTGGCGGAGATCCTCTCCACGGCTGAGTCTGAGTAGCCGTACTCATGCCCGCGGCCCGCGCCGGGCCGCACCATGGGGCTCCTACGACACCCGAGGCCGTCCTCAGGCAAGGAGCCCGCCGTGACCGCAGTGCACCCCGCCCCGCTCCGCGCGCCGCGCCGCGTACCACCCGCCCTCTTCGCCGGCGTGGTGGCGGCGGGCCTGGCCGTGTCCGCGTGGGGTGCGCGCGACCGCACCACCTGGTTCCTGGAGACGGTCTGGGCGCTGGTGGGCCTGCCGCTGGTGGTGCTCGCGTGGCGGCGCTTCCCGCTGACGGGACTGCTGTGCGGGCTGCTGACCGCGCACGCGCTGGTCCTGGCGGTCGGCGGGCACTACACCTACGCGCAGGTGCCGGTGGGTGACTGGGTGCGCGACACCCTGGGCCTGGACCGCAATCCGTACGACCGTTTCGGCCACCTGATGCAGGGCTTCGTCCCGGCCGTGCTGGTGCGGGAACTGCTCACCCGTACCTCGCCGCTGCGCGGGAGCCGGTGGCTCGCGCCGCTCACCGTGTGCGCCTGCCTCGCCTTCAGCGCCTGCTTCGAGCTGCTGGAGTGGCTGGCGGCCGAGATCGGCGGCCACGGCGCGGACGCGTTCCTCGCCACCCAGGGCGATGTGTGGGACACCCAGTGGGACATGTGCTGCGCGCTGATCGGGGCGGTGCTCTCGGTGGTGCTGCTCAGCAGGGTGCACGACCGGCAGCTGGGGGCCCTCGGGGCCCGCCGGTCCCAGGGCCAGTCCGACAGGCCCTAGTCGTCCGCCCGGGAGGAGTGCCGGCGGCGGGCCCACAGCGGCAGGCCGTACCAGCACAGCAGGTACCAGGACACGACGGCCGCCACCAGGTACGGCACGTAGCCGTCGTGGGTGGCCACCCGGAGGATCAGCAGCAGGGACGACGTCATCGTGGCGAGCAGCAGCACCAGGCCGACGAAGGTCAGCCGGGACGCCAGCCGGACCGCCTGCGGCTTGACCCGGCGGCCGGAGACCAGGCGGTGCAGGGAGACCGGTCCGATGAGGGCGCCGGTCGCGCAGGCGCCCAGGACGACGGTCACGATGTAGATGGCCTGGTCGGTGTCGGTGAGCCGTACGTACTTCGGCTGGAAGACCACCGTCAGCAGGAAGCCGAAGAGGATCTGCACCCCCGTCTGGGCCACCCGGACCTCTTGGATGAGTTCACCCCACATCCGGTCGGCCCGCTCCTCCTCGGTCTCGTCGCGCCCTCTGCGCCGTTCCGCCTGCGTCATGCGGTTGCGTGTAACCGTCCGGTCGTCCCTTCAAACGGTGCGCGTGTCCGCGGCTACCAGCGGTGCTCGACCTGGTCCTTGACGCGCCGTTCGTACAGTTCGCGGATCGCGGTGAACGTCTCCTCGGGCAGCGGCGGCAGCTTGGCCGCGGCGGCGTTGGCGCGGGCCTGCTCCGGGTTGCGGGCGCCGGGGATCACCGTGGTCACACCGTCCTGCTCGATGATCCAGCGCAGCGCCAGCTGGGCCGGTGTGTACCCCTCCGGGGCCAGCGCGGCGAACTCGGCGGCGGCCTCGACACCGGTCGCGTAGTCCACGCCAAAGAAGGTCTCGCCCTGGTCGAAGGCCTCGCCGTGCCGGTTGAAGGTGCGGTGGTCGTCGGCCGCGAAGACCGTGTCCTTCGTGTACTTGCCGGACAGCAGCCCGGAGGCGAGCGGCACGCGCGCGATGATGCCGACGCCGGCCGCGCGGGCGGCGGGCAACACTTCATGCAGGGGCTTCATGCGGAACGGGTTGAGGATGATCTGCACGCTCGCCACGTTCGGCCGGGCGATCGCGGTGAGCGCCTCGGCGCAGGTCTCCACGCTCACCCCGTACGCGGCGACGCGCTCCTCCTCGACCAGGGTGTCCAGGGCGTCGAACACCGCGTCGCTGGAGTAGACCGGGGTGGGCGGGCAGTGCAGCTGCACCAGGTCGATCCGGTCGACGCCGAGGTTGCGGCGGGAGCGGTCGGTCCAGGCGCGGAAGTTGTCCAGCACGTAGTGGGCGGGGATCTGCTCGGCCCGGCGGCCCATCTTGGTGGCCACGAGCACGTGCAGGTCGGGGCGGCCGCGCAGGAACGAGGCGATGGTCCCCTCGCTGCGTCCGTCCCCGTACACGTCGGCCGTGTCGAAGAAGGTGACGCCGGCCTCGGCCGCCGCCTCCAGGACGGACAGGGCCTCCTTGTCGTCCACGGTGCCCCAGTCGGCGCCCAGCTGCCATGTGCCGAGGCCGACGACCGATGCCCACTGACCCGACCTGCCGATCACGCGTTCGTCCATGGCGTCAGTCTGTCATCCGGTGCGGCCCCGCCGCGCCCCGCGGAACGCGCCGCAAGGGGGTGAGCTGCGCCTGGACGGCGGGTCCGTAGCGGTCGGCGAGGGCGTCGGCGTCGGTGCCGCGCAGGTGCGGGCCGCGGGCGACGCCGTACATCACCCCGAGGCCGACCAGGGCGGCGACGGCGAGCTCGGCGCGCAGGCCCGCGTCGGGACCGGTGAGCCGGGCGGCGAGGCGTTCGGTCACCTGGGCGCGGAAGTTGGCGCGCAGGACCTCGCCGTGGTCGCCGTGGAGCGGGGCGAAGGCGATGCGCAGCAGCGGGTCGGCGCCCCGCTCGCGCTGGCTGGACACCACGTGCCGGACCATGTGCCGGCCCAGGTCCTCCAGCGGGGCGTCCAGCAGGTCGTCGGCGTCGGTCTCGAAGGACATCACGCGGGCGAACAGGGCGTCCTTGTTGCCGAAGTACTTCAGGACCAGTGGCGGGCTGACCCCGGCCCGCTCGGCCACGGCCTTCAGGGTGATGTCGGCGTGCGCGTGCCGGGCCAGGAGGTGGCGGGCGGCCTTCAGGATGGCGGCCTTGGTGGCCTCGGCGTCCCTGCGCGCGGGGGCGGACGCCCGGCCGGGTGGCGTGGTCATGGCTCTCATGCTCCCTCCATCGCCTCGTCGCGGGTGCCCCGGGTGGCGCCCCGGGACCGTCCGGTGCCGTGGTCGGGGCCGTCGCCGGGGATGGACAGGGCCGCCGCGCAGGCCGCGAGGGCGACGGCGCCCGCCAGCGCGAAGGCGAGCAGGTAGCCGTGCAGGGTGGGCACGGGAACACCGCCGAGGGGACTGCTGTGGTGGACGAGGACGGCGGCGACGGCCGCGCTGGAGACGGCCTGGCCGATGGTGCGCATCAGGACGTTGACGCCGTTGGCGGAGGCGGTCTGGGCGGCCGGGACCGCGCGCAGGATCAGGGTCGGCAGTGCGGAGTAGGCGAGCGTGGTGCCGGTCGCCACCACGGACGCCCCCAGGATGATCATCCACAGGTCCCGGCTGTCGGCGATGCGCAGCGCGTATCCGCAGGCGATCACGGCGGCGCCCAGCGCGAGCGTGATCCGCGGGCCGCGCGCGGCCGAGATGCGGGCCGACAGCGGGGAGAACAGCAGCATGGTGACGCCGCCGGGCAGCAGGCAGAGCCCGGTGGCGACGATGGACAGGCCCAGGCCGTACCCGGTGGCCTTCGGTGCCTGCACCAGCTGGGCGGTGACCAGCGAGTTGGCGTAGAAGGCGAACCCGGTGAGCAGGGCCGCCACATGGGACAGGCCCACCCGTGGCCGGGTGACCAGCCGCAGGTCGACCAGCGGCCGGGCGGCGCGCAGCTGCTGCCCGCACCACAGGGCGAGCACGACGGCGGAGGCGAGGAACAGGGCGAGGACCCGGGCGCTGCCCCAGCCCCAGGTGCCGCTCTGGGAGACGCCCAGCAGCAGGCAGACCAGCCCGGCGGCGAGGCCGAACGCGCCGGCGACGTCGAAGCGGCCGGGCTCGCGCACCGGCGACTCCCGCACCGCCCACCAGGTCGCCGTGACGCCCAGCGCGCCGAGGGCGCCGGTGAGCCAGAACATGGTGTGCCAGTCGGCGTACTGCACGACCAGCGCGGCGAGCGGCAGGCCGAGCGCGGCGCCGATGCCGACGGTGGAACTCATGAGGGCCACCGCCGAGCCGCGGCGCTCGGGCGGGAGTTCGTCGCGCAGGATGCTGATGGACAGCGGGACCACGGAGGCGGCGGCGCCCTGGAGCGCGCGGGCGGCGATGAGCACGCCGATGTCGGAGGAGAGCGCGCACATCACGGAGCCGACGGTCATCAGGGCGAGCGCGGCGGTGAGCACCCGGCGCTTGCCGTACATGTCACCGGCCCGGCCGAGCACGGGGGTGAGGACGGCGCCGGAGAGCAGGGTCGCGGTGACCGTCCAGGAGACGGCGGCGGCCGAGGCGCCGGTGAGCCGGGGCAGGTCGGGCAGGAGCGGGACGACCACGGTCTGCATGACGGCCATGAGGATGCCGCCCGACGCCAGCACGGGAACGGTGAGCCGGTCGCGCAGCCGGGGCCGCGGGGGTATGGGGGCGGGCTGGTCCATCGGCGCTCCTGCGGGGCGGGCGGCACGGTGACGAGGTGAATACCCATTCACCTTATCGAGTGAATGGGTATTCACCAACGCGTGTTCACCCGGCGGCCGGCGGCCATCAGGGCACCGGCGTTCACCAGGCCGTGCTCGGCATCGCCCGGCTTGGCGGTCTCGCGCTCACGGGATGAGCCGGCTCCTGTGCACAGCGAAGGTGTCCCGTCCATCCGGCGTCGTGACCCCGTCCGGGCAAGTGGAGACAGTCACGACTCCGTCGCCGGAGGTCGCCTCGATGTCGCCTTGGACCTCGCACGCCACCGTGACCTCGATCGGGTAGACCGACTCGGGGGTCAGCTCGGCGAACCGCGCGAAGACCGAACTCTTGTCGATCGAAGACCGGCGTCGGCCCGCGGCGTCGACGAACTGAACCTCGACGATGCCGGGAAACGGCTCGTCATCCACCCAACGAACCGCTTCGCACCGCAGCTCAGGCACTCGGGCTCCCTTCCTGGTTCCGGACCTCGGCGGCAACGAACGCCAGTATGGCTGAGCCCCCAGCCCTCGCCACGGGACAACCTTCAGCCTTGGCGCGCCGTGGAACGGGCGTGCAGGGCGCGGGCGGCGCGGGGGCCGAGCCAGCGCTTGAACCTGCGCAGCGGCTCCAGTTGCCCGGCGGCCTTGTCCAGTCCGTAGTAGAGCTGCGGCGGGACGTGGGGCAGCAGCGGCGAGTGGCGCTGGCCGAGCAGGGCGAACATCCGGTGCGGGGGCAGGCGGATGTAGCGGGGCAGGTTCTCGTACCACTGGGCGCTGTAGCGGGCGGCGCTCTGCACGGACAGCAGCTCGGCCCGGCGCCGCTGCTCGTAGGCGGCGAGGGCCTCGGGCAGGCCGGCGTGCGTGCGCAGCGTGCCGGCCAGGCACATGGCGTCCTCCAGGGCGAGGGTGGTGCCGGCGCCGATGGAGTAGTGGGTGGTGTGGGCCGCGTCGCCGAGCAGGACCAGGTTGCCGTGGTGCCAGGTCCGGTTGGTGAGGGTGCGGAAGGTCAGCCAGCCGGCGCCGGGGCGGGCGATGAGCGGGTGGCCGTCGAGCACGTCGGCGAAGAGCTTCTCCAGCAGGGCGGCTCGCTCGGCCTCGTCGGCCCGGTCCAGGCCGAGGCCGGTGAAGGTCTGCGGGGAGCACTCGACGACGCAGGTGCTGTGGCCGGCGCCGTAGCCGTAGCCGTAGGCCCAGATCCAGCCGTGCTCGGTCTCGGTGAAGGCGAAGGTGAAGGCGTCGAAGACCTTGGTCGTGCCGAGCCAGATGTAGTGGTTGCGGCCGGCCGTGACGCGGGTGCCGAAGTGGCCGGCCGCGCGGGTGCGCAGGGCGCTGTGCACCCCGTCGGCGGCGACGACGAGGTCCGCGCCGGCGGGCGGCCGTGTCAGCTCGCTTCGGAACTCCAGGCGGACGTCCAGGGCGCGGGCCCGGGCGGCGAGCAGGCCGAGCAGCCGGTGCCGGCCGATCCCGAAGCCCTCGTCGCCGCGGTGCCGGGTGGTCACGTCGCCGACGCGGGCGACGCCGTCGGTCCAGCGGACGGAGTGCTCCTCGACCGCGCGCGCCGACTCCGGGTCGTGCTCGTGGAGCTTGTCGAGCAGTCCGCGCCAGTACGTCACCCCCCAGCCGTAGGTGGAGCCCTCCGGGTTGCGTTCATGGACGGTGACGTCATGGGACGCATCCTGCCGCTTGAGCAGGATCGCGAGGTACAGGCCCGCGGGCCCCCCTCCGACGCAGACGACCTTCACACGCACACCCCTGACAGTCACCGGACGCGGTCGGACGGCACCGGAGAGTAGCAGCACGTCGGCCCGCGATCGCGCCAGTTTCGCGGGGTGAGGAGTACCACTCGGACCGGTGGAACCCGGAAAGGATCTTCGTAAACCCAGGCGGCCGGGCAAGGAATTCCCCGTTCCGGAGCAGGTCGGCCCACCGCCCCAGCAAGATCATCTTCGTTCAACTCTGTACGACATGGGGGTGATTGTCCGGATCACAGCCAACCGGTTCCGGATGATTTCTTCTGCTCCGGAACGTCCCGATAGGCATGCGTGGTCACCACCGGACCACTCCCGAGGAGGACCCGCATGCCCGACATCACCCGGCGCCGCGCGCTCACCGCGGCGGCCGCCGTCGCCGCCACGGCCACGGCCGCCGCCACCCTCGCCGCACCGGCCGCGTCGGCCGCCGGCCACCACATGCCCACCACCCCCGACTCCTTCGACGAGGTCTACAAGGGCCGCCGGATACAGGGCCGTCCGGCGAGCGGCGGCGGACACCACCACGAACACGGCGGCGGTTACGAGGTGCTCATCGACGGCGTACAGCTGCACGTGATGCAGAACGCCGACGGCAGCTGGATCAGCGTCGTCAGCCACTACGACCCGGTGCCCACCCCGCGCGCCGCCGCCCGCGCCGCGGTGAACGAGCTGCAGGGCGCGCCGCTGCTGCCGTTCCCCGCCAACTGACCGCCCCCGCAAGGACTTCCGGAGCACCGCACACCATGACCGTACGCAAGAACCAGGCCGCCCTCACCGCCGACGAGAAGAAGCGGTTCGTCGCCGCCGTCCTCGAACTCAAGCGCAACGGGCGCTACGACGACTTCGTCCGTACGCACAACGAGTTCATCATGTCGGACACCGACAGCGGCGAGCGGACCGGCCACCGCTCCCCGTCCTTCCTGCCCTGGCACCGCAGATTCCTGCTCGACTTCGAACAGGCGCTGCAGTCCGTGGACTCCTCGGTGGCGCTGCCCTACTGGGACTGGAGCACCGACCGCACCGTGCGCGCCTCGCTGTGGGCACCGGACTTCCTCGGCGGCACCGGGCGCAGCACCGACGGCCGGGTCATGGACGGCCCGTTCGCCGCCTCCGCGGGCAACTGGCCGATCAACGTGCGGGTCGACGGCCGTACGTTCCTGCGCCGCTCGCTCGGCACCGGCGTGCGGGAGCTGCCCACGCGCGCCGAGGTGGACTCGGTGCTGTCGATGGCGACGTACGACATGGCGCCGTACAACAGCTCCTCGGACGGATTCCGCAACCACCTGGAGGGCTGGCGCGGGGTCAACCTGCACAACCGGGTGCACGTGTGGGTCGGCGGGCAGATGGGCACCGGCGTCTCCCCCAACGACCCGGTGTTCTGGCTGCACCACGCCTTCGTGGACAAGCTGTGGTCGGAGTGGCAGCGGCGGCACCCGGGCGCCGGCTACGTGCCGACGGGCGGCACGCCGGACGTGGTGGACCTGAACGACACCATGAAGCCGTGGAACACCGTGCGCCCGGCGGACCTGCTGGACCACACGAAGTTCTACACGTTCGACGTCTGATTCAGGCGTCGGCGGTACGGCACTCGGGGTGGCCCCAGCCCTGCGCGTTCTTGGCGATCTTCTCGCCGGCCGCGTAGGGCCGGCCGCACTGGCAGCGGCCGGGGAACTTGGCCTTGATGGTGCGGGCGGACGCTCCCCCGCCGGTGCGGGCGGACGCCCCCCCGCCGGTGCGGGCGGACGCGGCGCCGCCGGTGCGGCGGGGTGCCTTCCCGCGCGGTGCGCCGGCCGCCTTCGGGGTGTCGGGCGACGGCGGGGGCTCCGGCGAGCCGAGCGCGCTGCCGGCCGGCTCCTGCACGGAGGCCGCCTGGCTGGCGGCGCGGTCGGCGAAGTCGTTCAGCGGGTCGCCGTCGACCTGGTGGGCGGGCACGTAACGGAACTCGACGGACCGGCCGCCGAGCAGCTCGTCGATGCGGACCACCAGGTCCTGGTTGGCGACGGGCTTGCCGGCGGCCGTCTTCCAGCCGTTGCGCTTCCAGCCGGGCAGCCAGGTGGTGACGGCCTTCATCGCGTACTGGGAGTCCATGCGGATCTCCAGCGGCACGTCCGGCTCGACGGCGGCGAGCAGCTGCTCCAGCGCCGTCAGCTCGGCGACGTTGTTGGTGGCCCGGCCGAGCGGGCCCGCCGCCCAGCGCGCGGGGGTCCGCTCGTCGCCGCCCGAGACCACCCACGCCCATCCGGCCGGCCCGGGGTTCCCCTTCGAAGCCCCGTCGCACGCGGCCACCACACGTTCACCCATGACCTCGATCATGCCATGGCCGCGGGCGACGCCGTTCCGGGACCGGTCAGACCTCCCTGACCTGGGGCATCCGGCCCTCGGTGGTGGCGATGTCGATCACCGAGAGGTTCGCGCCCTGCGGGTCGCTGAGCGCCGCGAACCGGCCGAAGGGGCTGCTCATCGGTCCGAAGCGGAGGATGCCGCCGAGCTTGACGGCCCGGTCGACGGCAGCGTCACAGTCGTCGACGGTGAAGTACACATTGATGTACGACGGCACCTCGGGCGGGAAGTCGTCCGTCATCCGCATCCGGCCGAGCACGGTGTCCCCTCCGACGTCGAACATCCGGAAGTCGACCGCGTCGTCCTCGATCTGCTTCATCCGGTACGGGAAGACGGCCGAGAGGAAGGCGTCCGCCTGCTCCGGCTCCCTGGTGAAGACCTCGGCCCAGCAGTAGGCGCCGGGCGTGGCCGTCGTCTCGAACCCCTCGTGGGTGCCCGCCTGCCACACGCCGAACACGGCCCCGCTGGGTTCCCGGGCCAGGCACATGGTGCCCAGGTCGCCGACCGGCATCGGCTCCATCAGCACCTCGCCGCCGTTCTGCCGGATCTTGTCCGCGGTGGCCGCGGCGTCCGGCGAGGCGAAGTACAGGCACCACTGCGACTGCCCCTCCTGGCCGGGCATGGGCGGGACGACGGCGGCGACCGCCTTGCCATCCGCGTAGGCCTGTGTGTAGTGGCCGTACTCCGACGAGGACTCGCCGAAGCTCCAGCCGAGGACGTCACCGTAGAACCGTTCGGCTCCCTCGACGTCGCTGAACATCGCATCGGCCCAACAGGGCGTTCCCTCCGGTTGCACGGCCATGATCGGAGCCCTCTCGGTCGGCCGGACTGTCCCGCTTCCTCACGCTAGCCACCCCGCCCCCGCCCCGCGCGCCGAACACCCGCGCCGCAAACCCGGGCGGAGCCGGGCGCGGAGGCACAAGATCGGCGCGCGGATCACCGTGAACACCGCACCACACCCCACACGCAGGTTTACGCCACACGGTGATCAAAACCGCCCCCTTCGCGCTGTACCGGGACAACAGGCGTCCTGTTTGGCTGGTGCGAGCACACCGGCATCCCCCGCACCACCGACCCGTCCCATCCGTACCGCCCCGTCCGCCTGTTTGCAGGAGGGAATGTGTCCACTCCGGACATCGCCACCGGTTCCGCAGTCGACGAACCGGATCCCGGCCCGCCGGCCGACGCCCGGCTCACCAGCCTGAGCACCCGGGCGGCCCGCCAGCTCACGACCACCACCAAGTCCGAACCGCAGATGCAGGCCATCACCTCCCGGTGGCTGCTGAAGAGCCTGCCGTGGGTGGACGTCAAGGGCGGCGCCTACCGGGTCAACCGGCGTCTGCAACTGCGTACCGGCCGCGGGCGCGTGCACTTCGAGCTCAACGGCGCCGACGACGTCCGGGTGGTCCCCGAGACCCTGACCGAGCTGCCGATCCTGCGCGGCTATCCCGACACCGAGGTGCTGCGGGAGATCGCCGCGCGCTTCCGGTCCCGGGAGATCCGCCCGGGCCAGGTGCTGTTCGAGGCGGGCCAGCCGGTCACCGAGGCCTACCTCGTGGCGCACGGGCGCTTCACCCGCTACGCCACCGGGAAGTACGGCGACGAGGAGATCGTCGGCGTCGTCACGGACGGCGACCAGATGGGCGACGAGGCGGTCGGCCAGTCGGATCCGCTGTGGCTGACCTCCGTCCGGGCGGAGACCGCAGGCGTGGTGCTGGCGCTGCCCTGGGCGGTCGTGGAGGAGTTCACCGCGCGGGTGCCCTCCCTCGCGGCGCACCTGCGCGAGTACGTCGAGCGGCAGCGCCGGCCGATGAACCGCAAGGGCGAGGCGGAACTGCCCGTGCAGGCCGGGCACGTCGGCGAGCCCACCCTGCCGGCCGGCTTCGTCGACTACGAACTCTCCCCGCGCGAGTACGAGCTGTCGCTCACGCAGACCGTGCTGCGGGTGCACACCCGGGTCGCCGACCTCTACAGCGACCCGATGGACCAGACCGCCCAGCAGCTGAGGCTGACCGTCGAGGAGATCCGCGAGCGACAGGAGTGGGAGCTGGTCAACAACCGTGAGTTCGGGCTCCTGCACAACGTCGACTACGGCCAGCGCATCAGCAGCCTCACAGGGCCGCCGACCCCCGACGACATGGACGAACTGCTGGCGATGCGGCGCAAGACGAAGGTCTTCCTGGCCCACCCGAAGGCGATCGCGGCCTTCTTCCGGCAGTGCAACAAACGGGGACTCGTGCCGGGCACCGCGAAGGTCGACGGCCATGAGGTGCCCGCCTGGCGAGGTGTGCCGATCTTCCCGTGCAGCAAGATCCCGATCACCGGGAACCACACCAGCAGCATCATCGCGCTGCGCACGGGCGAGGCCGACCAGGGGGTGATCGGCCTCTACCAGACCGGTATCCCGGAGGAGTTCCAGCCGGGCCTGAACGTCCGGTTCATGGGCATCGACAGCGCCGCGATCGTCAACTACCTCGTCACGGCCTACTACTCGCTGGCCATCCTCGTCCCCGACGCGGCCGGAATCCTGGAGAACGTCCAGGTCGGCCGGACCGCCGAGTGACGGCCGGGAGCGCGCGATGAGCACACCGACCCACGCCTACCGGCTGCCCGGGCCGCCGGACGTGGCACGGAGCCTGCGCAGGGACCGGCGCACCGGGGCGATCCCCGGGCTGCGCCACCGCCCGGCCGCTCCCGCCGACCCGGCGAAGGCCGCCGAGGTGGACCACCGGCTGGAGACCTGGGCGCGCGGCCTCGACCTGTTCCCGGCGGCCTGGAAGGGGGACTTCTCGGGTTTCCAGTTCGGCCGGGCCGTCGTACTGCAGCACCCCGGCGCCCTCGACCTGGACCGCCTGACGGCCGCCGGAAAGCTGCTGCTCGCGGAGAACGTCGTCGACTCCTGCTACTGCGAGGAGGACGAGGGCCGGGGCGGCGCCCGCCGCGGCCTGGGCGGGCGGCTGATCACGGCCCAGTCGGCGATCGACCCCTACCACGGCATCCCGGAGCTGGAGGAGGAGTGGCGCGCGGGCGTACGGGCCGACGGTCCCCTGCGCTCGTACCACTTCGCCCTCGCCGACTACGCGACGTTCGCCACGCCCAGCCAGACCGACCGGTTCGTGCACGACATCGCCCGGCTGCACCTGGGCTACCTGGCCGAGGCCGCCTGGGCCGAGACCCGGTACACGCCCCGGGTGTGGGAGTACCTGGTGATGCGGCAGTTCAACAACTTCCGGCCCTGTCTGTCGATCGTCGACGCGGTGGACGGCTACGAACTGCCCGAGCAGGTCTACGCCCGCCCCGAGATCCAGCGGATCACGGCGCTGGCCTGCAACGCCACCACCATCGTGAACGACCTGTACTCCTTCACCAAGGAGCTGGCGAGCGATCCGACCCACCTCAACCTGCCGCAGGTCGTCGCCGCCAACGAGCGCTGCGGACTGAAGGCCGCCTACCTGAAGTCCGTCGAGATCCACAACCGGATCATGGAGGCCTTCGAGGAGGAGTCCGCCGTCCTGTCCGGCACCTCGCCCGTCGTGGAGCGCTACGCCCAGGGGCTCGCCGCCTGGGTGTCCGGCAACCACGAGTGGCACGCCACCAACTCCCACCGCTACCACCTGCCCGACTACTGGTGACCGCCCGTCCGCACGGAACGAACCACCGCACATCGCGCACCGAGGAGCCACCTTTGACGACCGTGCCCGCCACCCGGACCGCATCGGTTCCGGTACCGGCCCAGTCCACCTACCAGAGCCGCGTCGCCGACTACTGGAACGCCGAGGAGAACCCGGTCAACCTGGAACTCGGCAAGATCGACGACCTCTACCACCACCACTACGGCATCGGGGCGGCCGACCGCTCGGTGCTGGACGAGCCGGACGGCGCGCTGCGGCGCGAGCGCATCACCACCGAACTGCACCGGCTCGAACACGCCCAGGCCGAACTGCTCGCCTCCCACCTCGGCCCGCTCTCCCCCACCGACCGGGTCTTCGACGCCGGCTGCGGCCGCGGCGGCGGCAGCGTGGTGGCGCACCTGCGGTACGGCTGCCACGCCGACGGCGTCACGATCTCCGCCAAGCAGGCCGACTTCGCCCATGAGCAGGCCCGCAAGCGGGGCATCGACGGCAAGGTGCGCTACCACCACCGCAACATGCTGGACACCGGTTTCGAGACGGGCGCGTACGCGGCGTCCTGGAACAACGAGTCCACCATGTACGTCGAACTGGACCTGCTCTTCGCGGAGCACGCCCGGCTGCTGCGCCGCGGCGGACGCTACGTGGTCATCACCGGCTGCTACAACGACACCTACGGGCGGGCCTCCCGCGAGGTGTCGCTGATCAACGCGCACTACATCTGCGACATCCACCCGCGGTCGGCGTACTTCCGGGCGATGGCCCGGCACCGGCTCGTGCCCGTGCACGTGGAGGACCTGACGCAGGCCACCATCCCGTACTGGGAACTGCGCAAGGAGGCGGACCACCTGGTCACCGGCATCGAGGACACGTTCCTGTCCGCGTACCGCAACGGCAGCTTCCAGTACCTGCTCATCGTGGCCGACCGGGTCTGAGGCCGGCGAAATCCCGTCGACAGCGGGGGCGCCCAGGCGCTGGGATGGACCTCCATGAGTGCCTTCCACGGTGACACCCCGCAGCGGGCGCCCGCGCGGCCGATGCACGCCGACGAGATCGCCGTCGACGCCCCGCTGGTCCACCGGCTGATCGCCCGCCGGTTCCCGCGGTGGGCGGCGCTGCCCGATACGGCGTGTCCCTTCCGCCGGGACGGAGAACGCCATGTTCCGGCTGGGCGGCGACCTCGTGGTCCGGCTCCCCCGGCGCCCCTCCGCCGTGCCGGACGTCAGGCACGAACAGCGCTGGCTGTCCCGGCTCGGTCCGCTGCTGCCGGTGGCCGTGCCCGAGCCGCTGGGCGTGGGCCGGCCCGATGACGGCTTCCCGTGGCCCTGGTCGGTGTACCGCTGGCTGGAGGGACGCAATCCGGTCGCCGGAGCCGTGGCGGAACCCCGGCGGGTCGCCGAGGAGCTGGGGGCGTTCGTGCGCGCGCTGCGCCGGACCGACGCGCACGGCGGGCCGGCCGCCGGCCGCGGCGTGCCCCTCGCCGACCGGGACGGGCCGACCCGGACCGCGCTCGCCCGGCTCGGCGGCCGGATCGACACCGCGGCCGTGACGGCCCTGTGGGAGGAGGCCCTGCGGGTCCCGGCCCACTCGGGCCCGCCGGTCTGGGTGCACGCGGACCTGTCCCCGGGGAACGTGCTGGTCGACGGCGGACGGCTGAGCGCGGTCATCGACTTCGGCACCGCCGGCGTCGGAGACCCGGCCGTGGATCTGGCCGTGGCCTGGAACCTGCTGCCGGCGGGCGCCCGGGACACGTTCCGCGAAGCCGTCGGCGCCGGGGACGCGGAGTGGGCACGCGGGCGGGGCTGGGCGCTGTCGATCTCGCTGATCCAGCTGCCGTACTACTGGGACACCAACCCGGCCCTGGCGGAGAACTCCCGGCACGCGCTCGCCGAGGTCCTCGCCGAGGCCGGGGTGCGGTGACGGTGACGATGACGGGGCAGGACGCTACGGCTGCTCCCCGGCGTACGCCTGCTCCAGGGCCGCGGCGTCCAGCTTGCCCATGCCCATCATGGCCTTCATGGCCCGCGCGGCCTTCTCCGGGTCCGGGTCGCCGATCATGTCGAGCAGCGGGGCGTAGACCACCTGCCAGGAGACGCCGTACTTGTCCTTGAGCCAGCCGCACGGACCGCCTTCGCCGCCGTTCTCGGTGAGCTTCGTCCAGTAGTGGTCGATCTCGTCCTGGTCGGCGCAGAGGATCTGGAACGAGACCGCCTCGCCGAAGGTGAACTCGGGGCCGCCGTTGAGCGCGACGAACCTCTGGCCGTTGGCGGTGAACTCCACCGTCAGCACCGAACCGGCCGGGCCGCGGCCGGATTCCGGCCACCGCACGACGCGGCCGATACCGGAGTCCTTGAAGACGGACACGTAATGGTGCGCGGCCTCCTCCGCCTGACCGTCGAACCAGAGGCACGTGGTGAATCCGTCGGTGGTCATGAGTTCCTCCTGCGGGCGGGACAGGGCGTGGTACGCGGTCATGGGTACGCGGTCATGGGTATCGACCGGGCCACGGCGGGAAACTCATCGGTCCATCGGTCCATCGGTCCATCGGTCCATCGGTCCGGCGTCACCGCCCCGGGAGCCCGGACGGACGCGTGGGGGGGTGCGGCCGGTCAGGCCGCCAAGCAGAGCCCCCGGTGCGGCCGGTGCGGGGCGGCGGGCCGGCCGCGCCGCTGCGCGGCGGCCGTGCGCCGGGCCAGCTCGCCGTGCGTCAGCGACAGCAGGTCCCCCAGGCCCAGGCCGAGCGCGTGGGCGGCGGCGGCGAGCACCTCGGACGAGGCCTCCTTGCGGCCCCGCTCGATCTCGGACAGGTACGGCAGGGAGATCCGGGCCGCGTCGGCCACGTCCTTGAGCGTGCGTTCCTGCGCCTGCCGCTCCCGGCGCAGCACCTCGCCGACCAGATCCCGCCAGAGGGGTTCCCTGGGGGCGGGGGGCTCGGTGTCCGGCGCGGCCGGGCGGGCGGGGGC
Source organism: Streptomyces capoamus (assembly GCF_014654935.1). Taxonomy (GTDB): domain Bacteria; phylum Actinomycetota; class Actinomycetes; order Streptomycetales; family Streptomycetaceae; genus Streptomyces; species Streptomyces capoamus. Next base: position 702,392 of record NZ_BNBF01000001.1, on the reverse strand, counting down.
CGGCCGCAGGCGGATGACTTCGGCTTCGTCGCTCACCGGGTTGCTCATCCCGTCAGCCTAGGAGCGGTACGGTCGGGGGCAAGGGCGCACGGTTGCGCCCTGAGGGAAATCCCGGGGCCGTCCAAGGTCCCGGACCGGTTGTTTCACGCCAGTGCCGAGCGGCGGGTGCATACGTCGTGTCACCGTGGGTACCCGCGCGGTGAGCGCCGTAACGGCACGCATGGACGGCCGGACAACGGGTACCCGGGGCCCGACAGGTGCGCCGGGAATCCGACACATGCTGTGAAGGCAGACGTCGCACCGTGACTTTCGTGGGAGAGGCAATGAAGACCGCCGCCGGGATCCGGTCGCAAGCAGAGGTCGTGGAGCAGGCCGAGCAGGACGGGACGGGCGAGCGAGCACTGCCTGGCATCGCGGACCCGGCGTCCGTCGCCCCGCGCGACGCGCGGGAACTGTCCCGCCAGTTCTTCCGCCGGCTGGCCGAGCTGGAAGAGGGCACGCACGAGCACCAGTACGCGCGCAACACCCTCATCGAGATGAACATGTCGCTGGTGCGGTTCGCCGCCGGACGGTTCCGGGGCCGCGGCGACGACATGGAGGACGTCGTCCAGACCGGCATGATCGGCCTGATCAAGGCCATCGACCGGTTCGAACTGGCACGCGAGGTCGAGTTCACCTCCTTCGCGCTGCCGTACATCGTCGGCGAGATCAAGCGCTTCTTCCGCGACACCACCTGGGCCGTCCACGTGCCGCGCCGGCTCCAGGAACTGCGCGTGGAGCTGGCGAAGGCCCGGGAGGAGCTGTCCAGCCGGCTGGACCGCGATCCGACGACCGCCGAGCTGGCCACGCTGATGAACATCTCCGAGAAGGAGGTCGTCGAGGCCCAGCTCGCCTCCAACGGCTACAACTCCGCCTCCCTGGACGCGGCGCTCACCGGCGACGGGCCCGAGGACGGCGAGGCCGTGCTGGCCGACTTCATCGGCGTCGAGGAGGAGGGGCTGCGGCTCGTGGAGGACTTCCACGCACTCGCCCCGCTGATGGCGGAGCTGAGCGAGCGCGACCGCCGGATCATCCACCTGCGGTTCGTGGAGGAGGCCACCCAGGCGGAGATCGGCGAGCAGCTCGGCTGCTCCCAGATGCACGTCTCCCGGCTGATCAAGCGGATCATCGCCCGGTTGCGCGAGGGGATGCTCGGCGAGCTCGACTGCGCCTGAGGCCGGGGCGCCGGCTCAGTCCCGGCGCAGCGCGAAGACCGCCCGCACGCGCTTGCCCACGGGGACGCGCTCGACGGTCACCTGCGAGGCCAGGGCGTGCACGATCTCCAGACCGTGCCGCCCGATCCGCTGCGGGTCCTTGGGAAAGCGGCGGGGCAGGGCGCTGCTGCTGTCGTACACGGACACCACCACCGCGGTGTCCGTGCCTTCCAGTTCCAGGATGTACGGCCCGTTGCTGTGCCGGTCGGCGTTGGTGACCAGCTCACTCACCATGAGGAGCAGCTCGCCGTCGGCCAGGCCGTCGGCGCTGGCGCACCACTCGGTGCGCAGCTGCTGGAGGAACTGGGCAGCGAAGGCGCGGGCGTCGGCGATGCATCCGGGTTCGCCCGTGTAGTGCGCCGCACGCCGCAGCGGCTCCACGGGTACGTCGAAACCAGTCGGTATCACTGCCCCGCCCAGGTGCTCGCTCATACTGTCTCTCTCGGAAAACCCGGTCCGCCGGTCGATGGTGCACCAGTCCTCGTACCCCGACCCCGGCCCGCCAGTCCACCCGATCCGTTCGCCGAGCGCGCACAGTGACAAGAGTCACTGCTGCTGTTGCTGCTGTGGCTGCTGTTGCTGCTGCGGTGCCTGCGACGGTCCGCCGGTCCGGGGAGCCGGGGTCTCGGGGGGGCGCCGGAGCGGACGCCTCCGCCACCCGGCCGCCGCCCGGTTCCGCCGGGGGACGGCCGGCGAACAGGCCGGTCCCGCCGGTCGTCAGCGCTCACCCTCCGGCGCGACCAGCCGGGCCGGGGCACGCCCGGTGTCGTCCGCCCCGTCCACCGGCCGGTCGGTGGCGTACGGGCTCAGTCTGCGTCCGTCGCCGTACAGCCACCGCCCCTCCTGCGGGTCGTACACCCACGTGGACGCGCCGTCGACCACGAGCCCGATGCGCAGGCCCCGGGTGCGGGCCTCGAAGGCCTCGCCGTCCGTCGCGCCGGCCGCCAGGCCCTCCACGGCCGCCCGGTAGCCGGCCAGCGCCTGTTCGACCCGGGCCAGCAGGGGGCGCGGATCGGCGGTGCCGCCGGGGTCGCCGCCGGCGGGCGGGTCGTCGGGTACGGCGACGAGCAGGCGGCCGTCGACCCAGGCGGCCCAGCCGTTGGCGCAGCGGATGTGCCCCCAGTCGCCGCGCCGTTCCACGAGCTGCACGGGCAGCAGCGGATCCAGGGGCACGGTGGGCCGCGTCGGGTCGGGGGTTTCCCACGCGGGCAGGCCGTGCGGCGGGACGACGTGCGTGGGCCGGAATCGGGGGGGCGGTCATCGCCCGCCCGCCTCCCTCCCGGGGCCGGCTCGCACCGGCGCGGCGACCGGACGGCCGCGCACCTGGGGAGCACGGGCGGCATCACCAGCAGCACACATGCCGGAATTCCGCCGATCCGTCCACCCGCGCGCGCACCCCGCGCCGAGGGCGTGGTGGCCGCTCAGGCGACGGGCAGGACGAGGGCCGGGACGGTCCGCTGCATGCGCAGTGCGTCGACGGACTCCGCGAGCAGTTCGTACTCGGTGGTGTCGTCGCCGGTCACGATCCGCACGAGCCTGCCCGCGGCCAGCTCGTCGGCGACCTGCTCCTGCCGGCCCGGGTCGCCGCACCAGGCGCGCAGCACGGACGGCACGTCGGGCACGGAGTCGGCGACCGGGACGAGCGCACGGGGCGGTAAGTGCTCCGCCCCGGGCTGCGGGTCGAGGCGGTCCGCGATCCAGTTCGCACGGTCGCGCAGCCACCACAGGGCGAGGGCCAGGGTGGGCGCCCGGTAGGTCCCCAGGGGCACTCCGATGCGCCGGCCGCCACAGGTGCCGTACGCGGTGACGTGGCACAGGAACTCGTCGTGCATGCACACTCCCCCGTCGCGTCGTCGCCTCGGGCGGACCTCGCTTTCGGTGCGGCTCATGTGCGGTGCGTGAGCGGAACCTCGCTGGAAGTGAAGTCCTTACAGTCGAGTATGTTCACTACTGAACCACTGTCACCATGTCTTTCCGGCCAGTCTCTTGGCATATTCCCTGCCCGCTGTGGCCGGAACCGGGCGGCCCGTACGGCCGTTGGGGCATGACCCCTGAGGTAATCGACCCGGCCGCCCCTCCTCCCGCATGGTGGTCACACCGGATCGGCGAACCCGCGATCCGGACCCTGACCAGTCAAGACCACCTCGATGGAGGATGTTTCGCCATGGCCGTGCGCACCGACCGCTACGAGAACGCCGCCGCCCGTTACTTCGAGGCCTGGAACGCCACCGGGCCGGAGGCCGTCGAGAAGGCCGTCGCCGCCGCGTGGACCGCGGACGGCGGGTACACCGACCCCCTCGCGGACGTCCGCGGCCACGACGGGATCGCGGCCGTGATCGCGGCCGTCCACGAGCAGTTCCCCGGCTTCGTCTTCCGCCCGCTGGGCGCGGTCGACGGGCACCACGACACCGCGCGCTTCGGCTGGGAGCTGGTGAACCCGGCCGACGGCTCGGCGCCGGTGGCCGGGTTCGACGTGGTCACCCTGGACGAGGAGGGGCGCATCCGGCAGGTACTGGGATTCCTGGACCGGGTGCCGGCGGGCGCCTGACCAGCCGGCGCTCCCCCGCCCCTTGCTGCCCTCCCCGGCCACCCCGGCCACCCCGTGCGCTACGCCCGGACGATCGCGTCGATCCGCGCCAGCTCCTCGGCGTCGAAGTCCAGGTTGCGGATGGCGGCGACGCTGTCCTCCAGCTGCCGTGCGCTGCTCGCGCCGACCAGGGCGGAGGTCACCCGGCCGCCGCGCAGCACCCAGGCGAGCGCGAGCTGGGCCAGGGTCTGGCCGCGGGACCGCGCGATCTCGTCCAGCGCGCGCAGCCGGGCGACCAGGTCCTCGGTGACCGCGTCCGAGTTCAGGAACGGGCTGTCGCTCGCCGCCCGGGAGTCCTCGGGGATGCCGTCGAGGTAGCGGCCGGTGAGCAGGCCCTGCTCCAGCGGGGAGTAGACGATGGAGCCGACCTGGAGTTCGTCCAGGGCGTCGAGCAGGCCCTGGTCCTCGGGGCGCCGGTCCAGCATCGAGTAGCGGGGCTGGTGGATCAGGAGCGGGGTGCCCAGTTCACCGAGGATCCGGGCGGCCTCGCGGGTCTGCTCGGCGGAGTAGTTGGACACACCGGCGTACAGGGCCTTGCCCTGCTGCACCGCCGTGTGCAGGGCACCCATCGTCTCCTCCAGCGGAGTGTCCGGGTCGAAGCGGTGCGAGTAGAAGATGTCCACGTACTCCAGGCCCATCCGCGCCAGGCTCTGGTCGAGCGAGGACAGCAGGTACTTGCGCGAGCCCCATTCGCCGTACGGGCCGGGCCACATCCGGTAGCCGGCCTTGGTGGAGATCACCAGCTCGTCCCGGTGGCGGGCGAAGTCCACCCGCAGCGCCTCCCCGAAGGCGGACTCGGCGGCGCCGGGCGGCGGCCCGTAGTTGTTCGCCAGGTCGAAGTGGGTCACGCCGAGGTCGAAGGCGCGGCGCAGGATGGCCCGCTGGGTCTCGACGGGCCGGTCGGGCCCGAAGTTGTGCCACAGGCCGAGCGACAGAGCGGGCAGTTTCAGGCCGCTGCGTCCGGTCCGCCGGTAGGGCATGTCGGCATAGCGGTCGGGGTGTGCGGTGTACAACGCGACTCCTGAGGGGTGGGCACACGATCTACCGGTTCCACTCTTCCCCGTGCGGCGGACAGTGGTCCAACAGGAGAATCGGATGGGATTCAGCGACTAGGCTGCTCAATCATGGAACTGCGCCACCTCCAGCATTTCGTCGCCGTAGCCGAGGACCAGCACTTCACCCGGGCCGCCGAGCGGCTGATGGTGTCGCAGTCGGGCCTGTCCGCGTCCATCCGGGCCCTGGAGCGGGAGCTGCGGGCGCCGCTGTTCGTGCGGACCACCCGCAGAGTGACGCTGACCGAGGCGGGACGGGCGCTGCTGGTGGAGGCCGAGCGCATCCTGGCGCAGGTGCGCTCCGCGCACGAGGCGGTGGCGGCGGTGCAGGGCGTGCTGCGGGGCACGCTGGCGCTCGGCACCGAGCAGTGCATCGCCGGGGTACAGGTGGCCCGGCTGCTGGCGGCCTTCCGGGGCCGGCACCCGGACGTGGAGATACGGCTGCGGCAGGCCGGCTCGGGCGCGCTGGCCGAGGAGGTCGCGGCCGGGCGGCTCGACCTGGCGTTCGCGTACCGCACCCAGGCCGACACCGACCAGCTGCGCTCGGTGGCGCTGACCAGCGAGCCGATGACCGTGCTGTGCCACCCCAGCCACCGTCTGGCCGCGGCCCCGGCCGTGCTCGGCCCGGACGACCTCGCCGGGGAGGTCTTCGTGGACTTCCACCCCGACTGGGGTCCGCGGCGCGCCACCGACGCCGCGTTCGCCGCGGCCGGTGTCCGGCGCACGGTGGCGCTGGAGGTCAACGACGTGCACAGCCTGCTGGACCTGGTGGACGAGAACCTGGGGATCGCCGTCGTGCCCCGGCACTTCCGGCACAAGCGGTTGGGGCTCACGGCCCTCCCGCTGAAGGGCACGGGGGAGGCGGAGTACGAGACGGTCGCCCTGCTGCCGCCGGACCGGGCCACGAGTCCGGCCGCCCGGGCGCTGGTCACCCTGCTGGAAACAGGGGGTCTGACACCACCCCGGGACGGGGTCCAGCCCTCCTGATTCCGGCCGTCCGCCGCCGCAGACTCGGACCGTCAGCCACGGAGACGACGGTCAGGAGTATTCACGATGGCGGAACACACCCGGCGGACCCTGCTGCGGGGCACGGCCGGACTCGCGGCGGCGGGCGCACTCGCCGGCACAGCCGGCCGGCCCGCGGCGGCGGTGCAGGGGACGAGCGCGCCCGCACCGCCTCACCATCCCTTCCTGGAAGGCGCGTTCGCTCCGGTCACGGAGGAACTGACGGCGTACGACCTGCCGGTCACCGGCCGCGTACCGCGCGGGCTCAACGGCCGCCTGCTGCGCAACGGGCCCAACGTGCTGGGCCTGGAGGATCCGCGGGCGCACCACTGGATGCTCGGCGAGGGCATGGTGCACGGGGTGCGGCTGCGCGACGGCCGGGCGGAGTGGTACCGCAACCGCTGGGTGCGGTCCTCGCAGGTCGCGCGGAAGCTGGGCGAACCGTACCCGGGCCCGGTCCCGCCGGACGACTTCGCATGCAACACCCACGTGGTCCCGTACCGGGGCCGGATCCTCGCCCTCCAGGAGAGCGGCCCACTGCCGTACGAACTCGACGGCGAACTGAACACCGTCGGCGCGTACGACTTCCGGGGCACCCTGGAGGGCGCGTTCACCGCGCACACCAAGTTCGACGCCCACGCCGGTGAGCTGCACGCCCTCGCCTACTACCCGGCCTGGGACCACATCCGGCACCTGGTGGTGGACCCGTCGGGCCGGGTCGCGCGCACCACGCGGATCCCGATGCCGGACGCGCCGATGATCCACGACTTCGCGCTCACCGCACGGCACGTGGTCGTCATCGACGTCCCGGTCACCTTCGATCCGGGGGCGGCGGGGCGCGGCGCCCCGGTGCCGTACGTCTGGAACCCCGGGCACCCCGCCCGCGTGGGGGTCATGCCGCGCTCGGGCGGGCCGGTGCGCTGGTTCCCCATCGACCCGGTGTTCTACTCCCACACCCTGAACGCCTACGACGTGGGCACGTCGGTGGTGGTCGACCTGACGACGTATCCGGCGCCGTTCGAGGTCGCCGGGCGCGGCTCGGGCGGGCCGCACGCGGTGGGCACACCGCGGCTGGAACGGTGGACCGTGGAGATGGACCGGGGCCGGGTACGGCAGCGGGTACTGGACGACCGGCCGCAGGAGTTCCCGCGCGTGAACGAGGCGTTCGTGTCCCGGCGGCACCGCTACGGCTACTCGGCGGCCTGCGCCGAGTTGACGCTGGCCTACCTCTCCCCCGACGGGAACCCGCCCGACGGCGCCTTCTCCAACGCGCTGATCCAGCACGACCTGCTGCGCGGTACGACCCGGCTGCACCGCCTGCCCCGGGGCGCGGCGGCCGGCGAGGCGGTGTTCGTGCCCCGGGATCCGGCGGACCACCGGGCCGCCGAGGACGACGGCTACGCACTCGCGTACGTGCACGATCCCGAGCGCGGGGCGACCGACCTGGTGATCCTCGCGGCGCAGGACTTCACCGGCGAGCCGGTGGCGCGGGTGCACCTGCCCGGGCGGGTGCCGCTGGGCTTCCACGGAAGCTGGATTCCGGACGCGTGAGCGGCGGTGGTTTGCGATGGTGGACGGTATGCATGCAAAGGACGTCCTCATCGACGGCTACGGCCGCATCCAGGAAGAAGTCCACGCCGCCCTCGACGGGCTGGGCCCGGACGAACTGCACCACCGCCCGGCCCGTGACGCCAACTCCGTCGCCTGGCTGGTCTGGCACCTCACCCGGGTGCAGGACGACCACGTCGCCGACGCGTTCGACCTGGACCAGGTGTGGCTCTCCCAGGGCTGGGAGAAGCGGTTCGGCCTCGACCTGCCCCGGCACGACACCGGTTACGGTCACACGCCCGCCAAGGTCGCGAAGGTGCGGGTCGAGTCGGCGGACCTGCTGACCGGGTACTACGACGCCGTCCACGAGCAGACCCTGGGCGCCCTGCGCTCGCTGGCCGCCAAGGACCTGGAACGCGTGGTGGACGAGCGCTGGGACCCGCCGGTGACCCTGGGGGTCCGGCTGGTGAGCGTCCTGTCCGACGACCTCCAGCACGTCGGACAGGCCGCCTACCTCAGGGGGCTGCTTCAGAGCGCGGCCGCGTAACCCGGCAGGACCACGTCCTCGATGAGGGCCTTGCGCTCGTCGAACGGGATGAACGCGCTCTTGAGGGCGTTCACCGTGACGGTGCGCAGGTCCTCGACGGTCCAGCCGGCCTGCTCCACCAGCAGGGACATCTCGCGGGTCATCGTCGTGCCCGACACCAGACGGTTGTCGGTGTTCAGGGTGACCCGGAACCCGAGGTCCTTCAGGGCGGTGATCGGGTGCTCGGCGATCGAGGTGGCGCAGCCGGTCTGCAGGTTGGAGGTGGGGCACATCTCCAGGGCGATGCGGCGGTCGCGCACCCAGGAGGCGAGACGGCCGAGCTTGCCGGCCGCGAGGTCGGGGATGTCCTCGGTGAGGCGGACGCCGTGGCCGATGCGCTGGGCGCCGCACACCTGGAGGGCCTGGTGGATGCTGGGCAGGCCGTGCGCCTCGCCGGCGTGGATGGTGAAGGGCACGTTCTCGCGGCGCAGGTGCTCGAAGGCGGCGAGGTGGTCGGCGGGCGGGAAGCCGTCCTCCGCGCCGGCGATGTCGAAGCCGACGACACCGGCGTCCCGGTAGGCGACGGCCAGGTCGGCGGCCTCGCGGACGCGGTCCAACATCCGCATGCCGCACAGCAGGGTGCCGACGCGGACCGGGGTGCCGGCCGCCGCGGCCTTGGCCATGCCGGCGGCGAGGCCTTCCTGGACGGTCTCCACGACCTCGCGCATCGTGAGCCCGCCGTTGGTGTTCAGCTCGGGCGCGTAGCGCACCTCGGCGTAGACGACGCCGTCGGCCGCCAGGTCGAGGACGTACTCCTCGGCGGTGCGCAGCAGGCCCTCACGGGTCTGCATGACGGCGAGGGTGTGCTCGAAGGTCGCGATGTAGCGGACCAGGTCGCCGGAGTTGGCGGCCTCGACGTACCAGGCTGCCAGCTCGTCGGGGTCGGTGGTGGGCAGGGTGTGGCCGACCGCGTCCGCGAGCTCGACGACGGTGGCGGGGCGCAGGCCGCCGTCGAGGTGGTCGTGCAGGACGGCCTTGGGGAGCCGGCGGAGGGTCTCGGTGTCGATGCGGGACGCGGTCATGGGCGTTTCGTTCCTCGGCTGGTGGTGCGGTGCGGTGGTGTTCAGTGACCGGCGGGCTGGAGCAGGTCCCAGCGGTTGCCGTACAGGTCCTGGAAGACGGCGACCGTGCCGTACGGCTCGTGGCGCGGCTCCTCCAGGAAGGTCACGCCGGCCGCGGTCATCCGGGCGTGGTCGCGGGCGAAGTCGTCGGTGTGCAGGAAGAAGCCGACGCGGCCGCCGGTCTGGTCCCCGACCCGGGCCCGCTGGTCCGCGTCCTTGCCGCGGGCCAGCAGCAGACCGGTGCCGGAGCCGTCGCCGGGCTCGACGACGACCCAGCGGGAGCCGTCGGGGCGCGGGGCGTCTTCGACGAGCCGGAATCCGAGGGCCTCGGTGTAGAAGCCGATGGCCTCGTCGTAGTCCTGCACGACGAGGGTGACGAGGGCGAGGCGACGCATGCTGACCTTCCGGGCTGGACTGGTTAGCCGGTGAGGTTATACGTAAAACTCCCCGGATGCCAGTCCCGGTCTACGCGCGTCACGGCGGGGGCGGCACGGGCTCCCCCAGGAACCTGCTGTCAGGGCTTTCCTCAGGATCCAGCCGTCAGGATCCCGCCGTCAGAACCCGCTGTCAGGCCCCCCTGTCAGGGGCTCTCCTCTCCCTGCGCGACCTCCACGCGGTGGTGGACCTCGGCCGTGGCGGTGGCCGAGGCCACGCAGGACAGGACGGTGCAGGCGGCGAGCAGCAGGGCCACGGCACCGCCCGCCCGGGGGCGCGGGGGGCGGGGGGCGGCCAGCAGGGCCTCGACGCGTTGCGGGACGGGCCCGGTCGCGGCGCCGGGGGCGAAGCCGGGGCGGACGGACCGCGCGGCCTGGCCGGCGAGGGCCGCGCGGGCGATGGCCCGGGCGGTCAGGCGCCGGTCGCCGACCGACGCGGCGGCGGCCTCGTCGGCGGCGCGTTCGGCGGCCAGCCGGATCGTGGCGCGGACCCCGCGCAGCGCCGGATGGCAGTGCGCCACCAGCTCGGCGGCGGCGAGGGCGATGTGGTGGCCGCCCGCGTTGTGCGCCCGCTCGTGCGCGAGCAGCGCCTCCCGCTCGGGGCCGTCCAGGCTGCGCAGCATCGCCGTGGTGACGACGACCCGGTGCGGGCGGCCGGGCAGGGCGTAGGCGTCCGGCCGGGGCGAGTCCACCACGCACAGGTCGCCCGCGGGGGGCCGGCGCGCGGCCTGGGCCCGGGCCGACCGGTAGGCGCGGCCCTGGCGCAATGCCGAGCGGACCAGGGTCCAGCCCGAGCCCGCGAGGGCACCGGCCGAGGCGACGGCGGCCGGGACGACGAGGACGGCGGAGGCGGTGTGCAGCGGGTGGACCAGCTCGCCGAGCGCGGCGAACGGCGGCAGCCGGAGCAGCCCGATGAGGAGGAACACGGCGAGCGCCGCCAGCGAGCACCCGGCGAGGAGCACCGCGCAGCCGGTCACGGTCCACAGCGCGACGGCCGGGGACAGCCGGCCCAGGGCCCGGCGGGCCAGGGCCGGCAGGGCGCACGGCAGCAGGAGCGGGAGCAGCAGCAGGGCGGTCATCGGCCGTCGGCTTCGAGCAGGTCCCGCAGGACGCGTTCGTCGTCGGGACTGAGCTGGGCGACGAAGCGGGCGAGGACGGTCTCCCGGTCGCCGTCCCGGTCCAGCTCGCTGTGCATCCGGCGGGCGGTGAGACCGTGGGCGTCCGGAACGTCGCGGGCGGGAGCGTAGGCGTAGCCGCGGCCCTGGCGCCGGCGGTCGACCACCCCCTTGTCGTGCAGCCGGGTGAGGATGGTCGTCACCGTCGTACGGGCGAGGTCGACCCCCAGGCTCTGCTGGACCTGTCCGGGCGTCCGGGGCGCGTCGGCGGCCCAGAGGACGGCCATGACGCTCGCTTCGAGTTCACCGGCCGGCCGGCGTTCGTCCTTGGCGTCGGTCATGGGAACGTTCCTCACCCCGTCTTGGTCTGGCCCCGGCCCCGTCTGCACGATGGTAGTCGCCCCGTTCTCCCTGCTCCCCCGACCTCTCCGTCAGCCGTTCGGCGTACGGGCTTCGCCGAGCAGCGCCAGTTCCGCGCCGGTGAGCCGCAGCGCACCGGCGGCGACGTTCTCGGCCAGGTGGTCGGGGTTGCCGGTGCCGGGGATGGCGAGGACGTGCGGGCCCTGGTGCAGGGTCCAGGCGATGCGGACCTGCGCGGGGCTGACGCCATGGGCGCGGGCGACGGAG
>NZ_BNBF01000001.1:688742-691086 GCF_014654935.1 Streptomyces capoamus | reverse complement strand
ACGACGGCGTCGTGGTGGGCGGCCGTCGCACTGCGCTCCCCGCCGTCGCCGGCCACGGCGTAGAAGGGGACGAAGGCGATGCCCTGCTCACCGCACAGCCGCAGGACCTCGTCGCCGACGGGGTCGGGGCGGTCCACGGCGTACCGGTTCTGCACGCTCACCACCGGCGCGATCGCCCGTGCCTCGGCGAGGTGGCGGGGTTCGGCGTCGGAGATCCCCAGGTGGCGGATCAGGCCCGCCTCGCGCAGCTCGGCGAGCGCGCCGAAGTGTTCGGCGACGGAGTCCTGCCGCATCCGGCGCAGGTACACGAGGTCGAGGTGGTCCCGCCCGAGCTGGCGCAGGTTCTCCTCGACGTGCCCGCGCAGCTGGTCGGGCCGGGCGGAGGTGCCCCACTGGCCGTCGTAGGTCCGGTGGGGGCCGACCTTGGCGGCGATGACCAGGTCGTCGGGGTACGGCGCGAGCGCGCTGTTGATGAGTTCGTTCGCGGAGCGCAGCGCGGAGAAGTAGAAGGCCGCCGTGTCGATGTGGTTGACCCCCAGCTCGACGGCCCGGCGCAGAACGGCGAGTGACCGTTCACGGTCGCTGGGGGTACCGAGGTGGAAGGCGGCGCTGCCCGTCAGGCGCATGGCGCCCAACCCGAGGCGGTGGACGGGCAGTCCGCCCAGTTCCCAGGTGCCGGAGGAGTGCGCTGTGATCGTTTCTGCGGTCATCGACGGAGTCTCGCACACGGCATCCGGCCGGGCGCCGGCACGAGGTGGCGGGCGCCCGGCGGGACCGTCTCCGGCCCGGGCCGCGGCGGCTCAGCCCAGCGGTTTCGCCAGGACCGCCTTGCGGTGGCTGAACGTCTCGATCGAGTAGCGGCCGTGGTAGTTGCCCATACCGCTCTCCCCCACTCCGCCGAACGGCAGGTCGGAGACGGTGAGATGGGCGAGGGGCAGGCCGTGGCCGAGGCCGCCCGAGGAGGTCTCGGCGGCGATGCGCTCCTTGGTCCGGTCGGACTCGCTGAAGACGTACAGGGCGAGCGGCTTGTCGCGGTCGTTGATGAAGGCGATCGCCTCGTCCAGGTCCGCCACGGTGACGATCGGCAGGATCGGGCCGAAGATCTCCTCCTGCATGACGGGGGACCCCGGGTCGACGTCCGCGAGGACGGTCGGCGCGAGGTAGCGGGCCGCCCGGTCGCCGACGCCGCCGACGGCGACGCGGCCCGAGCCGAGCAGGCCGGAGAGCCGGTCGAAATGGCGCTCGTTGACGATCCGGCCGTACTCCGGCGAGACCGCGGGATCGCTGCCGAACAGGCCCTCGACCGCGCGGACCAGCGCGGCCTCCAGGGCGGGCGCGGTTGCCGGGTCGGTCAGCACGTAGTCGGGGGCGACGCAGGTCTGGCCGGCGTTGAGGAACTTGCCCCGGGCGAGCCGGTCCGCCACCACGTCCAGGTCGGTGCCGCGGTCCACGAACACCGGGGACTTGCCGCCCAGTTCGAGGGTGACCGGGGTGAGGTGCTCGGCGGCGGCCCGCAGGACGATACGGCCGACGGTGCCGTTGCCGGTGTAGAAGATGTGGTCGAAGCGCTCGGCGAGCAGGGCCGTGGTCTCCGGCACCCCGCCCTCGACGACGGCGACCGCGTCCGTGTCCAGGTAGGCGGGGATCAGCTCGGCCAGTGCGGCCGAGGTGGCGGGCGCCAGCTCGCTCGGCTTGGCGACGACCGCGTTGCCGGAGGCCAGCGCGCCGACCAGGGGGGCGAGCAGGAGCTGCGCCGGGTAGTTCCACGGTGCGATGACGAGGACGACGCCCAGGGGGTCGTACTGCGTCCAGGCGGTGGCGTCGGCACCAAGGTGGGCCGGGACGGGCGCGGGCTCGGGGCGCAGCCAGTCGGCCAGGTGCTCCAGGGTGTGGTCGATCTCGCGGACGGTGAAGTCGATCTCCGTGCGGTAGGCCTCGGTGCTGCTCTTGCCGAGGTCGGCGCGGAGGGCGGCGGCGAGGTCGGCACCGCGTTCCGTGAGCAGCGCGCGGAGCCGGCGCAGCTGGCCGGTGCGCCAGGCGACGGGCTTGGTACGGCCGGTGGCGAAGCCGGCGCGCAGCCGTGCCACGACGTCGGCGGGCTGCTCGGGCTGGGGGTGGGTCACGGGTGCCTCGCTGGGGTGCGCGGGCCGGCGGGGCCCTGGCTGGGACGAACAGGTCAGATGTAAACACCAACCTTTCAGGTCCTCAAGTTCTTCCCGGGCGGACCGGAGGTGACGAGGGTCACCGAGCGAGCCGGTGGTCGCCCGGGGCCGTCCTCGGGCGATGCCCCGCGGACGTACGGCCGGGCCGGCTCGGCGTGCCGCGCCACGGGGGGACGTCCTCG
>NZ_BNBF01000001.1:671470-688665 GCF_014654935.1 Streptomyces capoamus | reverse complement strand
CGGGAGACCGGGAGACCGGGAGACCGGGAGACCGGGAGACCGGGAGACCGGGAGACCGGGAAAATCTTTCCCATGGACGAACTCAGCCCGCATCCGCTCGTCGCACGCGCCCGCCGGCTCGCCGCCGACCTGTTGCTCCCCGAGGCCGAGCGGGTCGACCAGGAAGGGGTTCCCGCGAGCCACATCGAGGCGGTCAAGCGCTCGGGGCTGCTGGGGGTGGCCGCGCCGGCCGGCTACGGCGGCTCGGACGCGCCGCCCGCGGTGCAGCGGGAGACCGCGGAGATCCTCGCGGGGGCGTGCTGCGCGACCTGGTTCGTGCAGACCCAGCACCACACGCCGGTACAGACCCTGGCGCGCGGCGAGGCGCCGGTCCGCGACCGCCTGCTGGGCCCGCTGTCGCGAGGGGAGTTGCTGTCCGGGGTGGCGTACGCGCACCTGCGGTCGTATCCGCGCCGCCCGGTGCGGGTCCGCCGGCAGGGCGACGGCTGGCGCTTCGACGGGACCGTTCCCTGGTACACCGGGTGGGGCCTGAACGACGTGATGCTGCTGGCGGGGGCGACCGATGCCGGAGAGGTGGTGTTCGCCTTCGCCGAGGCCCGCGCTCAGCCGGGGCTGCGGGCCTCGCCGCCGATGCGGCTGGCTGCCCTCACGGCCGCGCGCACGGTCTCGCTGGAGCTGGACGGCCTGTGGCTGCCCGCCGACGCGGTCGCGCTGCACACGTCGTACGAGGAGTGGGCCGCCGGGGACCGGGTCAAGACCCTGCACACCAGCCCCGCGGTCTTCGGCGTGGCCGAGGCCGCCCTGTCGCTGCTGGACGCCGAGGCGGCCGCCCCGTTGCGCGCCCGTCTCACGACGGTCCGCGACCGGGCCTACGCCCTGGCCGGCCTGCCGGCCCAGGAGGAGCGGACCGAGGAGCGGACCGAGGAGCGGCTGGCGGTGCGGGCGGCAGCACACGAGGTGCTGCGGGCGGCCACCACGGCGGCGGTGGTGGCCGGCGGCGGGCGCGCACTGGCCCTGACGAGCCGCGCCCAACGCCTGGCGCGGGAGGGCCTGTTCCTGCTGGTGCAGGGACAGACGGCGCAGTCGCGCGCGGCACATCTGCGGATGCTGGGCGCGGCCTGCGCGCCGGAGGACCGGCGCTAGGGGCTTTCGTTCGGACCGGACCGGACCGCACCGGACCGGTTCGGCGAGCGGGGACTCCTCCGGCCCCGGGTCCCGGCCGATGCGCGGCGCGGCCGGCCCGGCACCGCGCGAACACCCGGTCCGACAGGACCCGTCGCCCTGCCCCTCCCCTTCTCAGCTCGCGAACGGCACCTGTGCCGCGGCGGCGGCCCGCCCGTCGTCGGGGTGGTGCCACAGGCCCCGCCCGGCGAGCCGGGGCAGGACGCCCTCGCCGAACCAGTAGGCCTCCTCCAGGTGCGGGTAACCGGAGAGGACGAACTCGTCGATGCCGAGGGCGTGGTACTCCTCGATGCGCTCGGCGACCTCGTCGTGGCTGCCGACCAGGGCCGTGCCCGCGCCGCCGCGCACCAGCCCGATGCCGGCCCACAGGTTGGGGTGGATCTCCAGGCCGTCCCGGCTGCCGCCGTGCAGGGCGAGCATCCGCCGCTGTCCCTCCGACTCGCTGCGGGACAGCCCCGCCTGTACGGCCCGCACGGTCTCCTGGTCGAAGCCGGCGAGCAGCCGGTCGGCCTCCGCCCAGGCCGCTGCGGAGGTGTCCCTGGTGATGACGTGCAGCCGGATGCCGAAGCGCAGGGTACGGCCGTGCTCCGCGGCGAGCCGGCGGATCCAGGCGATCTTCTCGGCGACCTGCGCGGGCGGTTCGCCCCAGGTGAGGTACACGTCGGCGTACCGGGCCGCGACCTCGCCGGCGGCGGGCGAGGAGCCGCCGAAGTACACCTCGGGCACCGGGTCGGGCACCCGGCTGAGCCTCGCCTCCTCCACCCGCAGGTGCTCGCCGTGCAGGTCGACGCTCTTGCCCTCCCACAAGTCCCGGACGATGTGCAGGAATTCACCGGTACGGCGGTACCGGGCGTCCTTGTCGAGGAAGTCGCCGTAGGCCCGCTGCTCGTGGCTCTCGCCGCCGGTGACGACGTTGAGCAGCAGCCGTCCGCCGGTCTGCCGCTGGAAGGTCGACGCCATCTGCGCGGCGAGCGTCGGCGAGACGAAGCCGGGCCGGAAGGCGACCAGGAACTTCAGCCGCTCGGAGTGCTGGCTGACCATGGCGGTGGTCAGCCACGCGTCCTCGCACCAGGCACCGGTCGGGGTGAGCGCACCGGCGAACCCCAGGTCCTCGGCGGCCCGGGCGATCTGGCTGAGGTAGGCGACTGTCGGCGGCCGGTCCCGGCCGGAGGCGGTCGCCGGGGTGCCGTGGCCGCCGCCGACGACATGGCGGCTGTCACCGTTGGTGGGCAGGAACCAGTGGAAGGTGAGGGACACGCGGGTCTCCGATCAGAGCAGGCCGTGCCGGGGCGGCCGGGTTCCGTTGAGCACGTAGCGGCCGATGTGCTGGATCTTCCAGCGGACCGGGTCGTGCAGGGTGTGGGTGCGGGCGTCCCGCCAGTGCCGGTGCAGGTTGAGCGAGTCCAGTGCCGCGCGGGTGCCGGCCACCTCGAAGAGGGCGCTCGCCACCTCCACCGCGGCCTCGGCCGCCCGCACCTTGGCGGCGGCGACCGCGATGGACGCCTCGGCCACCGTGTCGTCGGTGAGGCGGTCGCGCGCGGTGTCGACCGTGCGGGCGGCCTCCCGCAGCAGCGCCTCGGCGGTCCGCACCTGGAGGGCGAGTTCCCCGAAGCGCTGGACGAGCAGCGGATCGTCGGCGGCGGTCTCGGCCCCGCTCTCGAACCAGGGTCGGCTGCGGGTCCGGACGAACTCCGCCGCCTCCGCGAGCGCTCCCCCGGCGATGCCGGTGTCGATGGCCGCGTGCAGCAACTGGGCGGTCGCGCCGTGCAGCTGGGGTCCCCGGAAGGTGAGGTGGTGGGGCAGGACCCGGTCGGCGGGCACGGGGACGGCGGCCAGGCGGACCGTGCCGCTGGCGGTGGTCCGCTGGCCCATGCCGTCCCAGTCGTCGGCGACGGTGAGGCCGGGGGCGTCCCGGGGCACGTAGGCGACGTGCAGGGTGTCGTCCTCGGCGCGGGCCAGCACCGGGATCCAGTCGGCGAACAGGGCGCCGGTGCTGTAGTGCTTGACGCCGTGCAGGAGGTACGACCCGTCCGGCCGGGGCTCCAGCCGGGTGCGGATGTCCTGGACGTGCCGGGTGCCGGCCTCGGACTGGGCGTTGCCGAGGCGGCGGCCCGCGAGCAGTTCGGCGAAGAAGAACTTCCGCTGCTGCTCGGTGCCCTGCCGGCGGATGACGTTGACGTACACATTATGGCTCTGCGGGATCTGCGCGAGGCTGCCGTCGGCGGAGCCGAGCAGCCGGAAGATCTCCGCGAGGGTTCCGGCGCGGACGTCGGCGCCGCCGTGCTCGGCGGGCACGGTGACGGCGAGCAGCCCGGAGGCGGACAGCCGGTCCAGTTCGGCCCGCGGCAGGCGCCGTTCGGCGTCCCGCCCGGCGGCCCCGGCGCGGAACTCCTCGGCGAGGGCCGCGGCGACGGCGAGGGCCTCCGTGTCGTCGGCGATGACGTGGGCTGTCATGTGGTCAGCCCGCCGCCGCCAGCAGCGGGGTGCGGTCCAGGGCGGCGGCGAACTGGTCCACCACGTGTCCCAGGGCCTCGGCGGTGGCGGGCGCGACGGCCACCGTGCCGTCCTCCCGTACAGTGATGTCCTTGTCGAGGGTGAACCAGCCCTGCACTATGTGCGCGGCGCCCATGGAGCTGAGCACCGGGCGCAGGGCGTAGTCGATGGCGAGGACATGGGCGGTGGAGCCGCCGGTGGCGAGCGGCAGCACGGTCTTGCCGGTGAGCGCGTACTGCGGGAGCAGGTCGAGGAGGGCCTTGAGGACGCCGGAGTACGACGCCTTGTAGACGGGGGTGGCGACCACGATCCCGTCGGCCCGGGCGAACAGCTCGGCGGCCTCGACGATGGCGGGGTGCCGGAAGTCGGTGCCCAGCAGGGCCTCGGCCGGGAGGGTACGGACGTCGAGCGGGATCACCTCGTGGCCCTGGGCGGCGATCCGCTGGTCCAGGTGGCGCAGCAGGCGGCCGGTGCGCGAGGAGGCCGAGGGGCTGCCGGAGACGGACAGGACGGTGGCCATGGTGCCTCGTTTCTGGGGTGCGCCGGGCGCGCGTGCGGGGACGGCTGCCCGGGAGGAAGGTCGGGAACGGGTGCCGGGAGGCGGGTCGGGAACGTGCCCGGGAGGTCGGGGACGGGTGCCGGACCGGCGGTCAGGCGTGGGCGGAGGCGGTGGGGAGGGCGGTGGCGGGTTCACCCTCGGGCAGGGCGGCCTCCAGCTCGCGGACGAGGGGCAGGACCCGCTTGCCGAAGTACTCGACCTCCTCGTGGTAGTGCAGGAAGCCGAGGAGGAAGAGGTCGACGCCGAGCTTCTTGTAGGCGACGATCCGCTCGGCGATCTGCTCGGGGGTGCCGATGAGTCCGGTGCGGAAGCCGTCGTTGTACTGGACCAGGTCCTCGAAGGTGGAGTCCTGCCACATGCCCTTGCCGTCGGCCGTGGACCGCCCGGCCTGCCGCACGGCCGTGCCGAAGCCCTCGACCGCCTCGGTGTCGGCCTGGGCGATGATCTCGCGCAGGGTCTCGCGGGCCTCGGACTCGGTGTCCCGGGCGATGAGGAAGCCGTTGAGTCCGAACTTCGGTGCGCCGCGCCCGGCTTCCGCCGCGGACGCGCGGACGTCCGCGAGCTGCTCGGTGACCCCGTCGAAGTCCTTGCCGTTGGAGAAGTACCAGTCGGAGACCCGGCCGGCCATCCGCCGGGCGGCGGTGGAGTTGCCGCCCTGGAAGATCTCGGGGTGCGGCCGGCCGGGGCCGGCGAGGGGCTTGGGCTTGAGGGAGAAGTCACGCAACCGGTAGAAGTCACCGGCGAATTCGGCGTGGTCCTCGGTCCAGATCCGGCGCAGCGCGGTGATGAACTCCTCCGCGCGGCGGTACCGCTCGTCGTGCTCCAGCCAGGGTTCGCCGAGCGCCGTGAACTCGCCCTTGAACCAGCCGGAGACGACGTTCACCGCGAAGCGGCCGTTCGACAAGTGGTCCGCGGTGGCCCCGAGTTTGGCGAGGACGCCCGGGTGCCACAGTCCGGGGTGCACGGCGGCGATGACCTTGAGGCGCTCGGTGGCGAGCAGCAGGGCGAGGCTGAAACTGGTGGACTCGTGCTGGTACTCGGCGCCGTAGCTGGCCATGTACCGGACCTGGCTGAGGGCGTATTCAAAGCCGTTGTTCTCGGCCAGGACGGCGAGCCTGCGGTTGTAGTCGTATCCCCAGTCGGTGCGCTGCTCGATCCTGCTGGTGACCAGTCCCCCGCTGACATTGGGGACCCAGTAGGCGAATTTCACGGGTGCTGCGGGCATGCGGAACTCCTGTTGCGGAAAACACGAGGAATTTCGGGCACGCGCCATCCCGGACGGGAAGAAGAGGGACGGAATCGGAGGCGCGCCGGAAAACCCGGAAGGGAGAGGAAGAACGCGGCGGATCAGACCGCGGGGCAACAGGAGGCGCTGAAGACGCGCGCGAGGTCGACATGGCGTCGCCGCGTGAGGTCCAGTCGCATCGTCATGCCGCCGATCGTGGCAGCAGCCGGTGAGGGCCGTCAAGGAAAACCCGACCGGTCTCGTATCGCGGACCATTGAAATTCACGAAGGCGTGACAGGGAATCCCTTGAACCCACGGTATCCGGACGCGCATTCTGCGACGGTGCGGACCGAACAACTGGAATACATCGCGGCCGTGACCCGGCTGGGCTCGCTGCGCCGGGCGGCGGACGAACTACGGCTCTCCCAGCCGGCGTTGAGCGAGACCGTGCGCAATCTGGAGCGGGAGCTGGGCGTCGACCTGCTGGAGCGCAAGCGGTCGGGGGCGACGATGAGCGCGGCGGGCCGGGAGCTGCTGCCGCACATCGTCGGCGTGCTGGAGGCGGTGGACCGGCTGCGGTCGGCGGCCGGCGAACAGCACCGCATCAGCCGCATGGTGCGCGTCGGCACGGTCAACGCGGCGACCGTGCCGCTGCTGATCCCCGTGCTGCGGGAGTTTCGCGCCACGCATCCGGTGACCCAGGTCGAGGTGGTGGCCGCACAGCAGACGGACATCCAGCGTGGTCTGGCGGAGGGCGGTTTCGACCTCGGGCTGGTCAATCACCTCGACGGCGACGACGTCCCGGCGGACATGGAGTGCACGGAACTGCTGCGCGGACGGCCGGTGGTGTGCCTGCGGCCGGACGGCCCGCTCGCCGCGCTGGAGGTGATCGGCGCCGACGACCTGCTCGGCACACCGCTGATCGCGATGCGGGCGGGGTACGTGATGCACCGCTACGTGCACCGGCTGCTGTCCGGCCGTACCCCGGTGTTCTCGTACTCCACCGACGGCGCCGAGATGGGCAAGCTGATGGTCGCCGAGGGGCTCGGGGCGACCGTGCTCCCGGACTTCAGCGTCGCCGGGGACCCGCTGGAACGGTCCGGGGCGATCACGTACCGGCCGCTCGCCGACACCACCACCCGGGTGCTGCTGATGCTCCAGCGCCGGCGCGCGGAGTCGGTGCCGCAGGCGGCCCAGGACCTGCACACCGCCTTCGTGCGCCGGGCGCGGGAGCTGGCGGACGGGTAGGGCCTGCCGTCCGGGCGCGGACGGGGCTGCTCTCAGGCGGCGCGGCCGTCTTCCTCCGGCCGCTCGACCATCACCAGGAACGCGTCCGAGCTCAGGTCCATCACCACGGTCGCCGGTTCCCCGGCGGCACGTCGGGCGGCCGCGTACTCCTCCGCGGGCCACGATCCGCGCGGAGCTCCGGCGGGGAAACGCTCCAACACCTTCGCACTCATGACGGCGGCCACCTCCTGTGTCGCGGACCCGAACGGAATGTACAGCTTGTACTGTCCCGGCTGCCCGCGACCGGCGAGGACATGCCACCCGCCCCGGGAAGTCTCCTCTACACATAAGGGCGAAATAAGGGCAAAATGGAACATGCGGCGCTTACCGCATACCGCTCCGATGCGGTCCGGCGAGGTCGAAGGAGACGACCCATGACCAACCTGCACAGGGGTGACATGTCGAGCCACCCCGATGTCTCCGAAATGCGGGACCGCTACGCCCGCATGCTCGGCGGCCGGGATGTCGCGCTCGTCGACGGCCCGGCGTTCCTGCTCGGCCTGTACTGTGCCGCGTCCCCCTGGATCCTGCACTACACGTTGAGCCAGCCCTACCTCGCGACGCACAACCTGATCATGGGCATCGCGATCGGTCTGCTGGCCCTGGGATTCAGCCGGGCGCCCGAGCGCATGTACGGCCTGAGCTGGGCGATGTGCGCCATGGGTATCTGGATGATCATCGCTCCGTGGATCGTGGGCAGGGGCCCCGACGCGGGCGTCGTCATCAACAACATCGTCATCGGAGCCCTGGCCCTCGCCCTCGGACTGGTGTGCGCCGGCACCTCGGCGAAGAGCGCCCCCAGGCCGTAGCCGCCCCTGAGCCGTACAAGTGAAGACCGAGAGAGGAAGGAAGGAAACGGCGGGGCCGGTCCGCCCGGGCGGACCGGCCTGCGCGTGCCTCCGGCCGGGTCACCCGGTCGACTCCGCCACGGCCCGCGCACGCCTGCGCCTTCCGGCGCCCGGCAGCACCCGGTGCGGCCACGGCGCAGCGAGCACTCCGGTCAACGCTGCTGCCGAAGCTGGTGCACAGTGCGCCCCGTTCCTGGCCGGCCGGTGGCTCCGCCGCGCATGTCGCCGTGCTGTTCGCTGGGACGCAGGGAACCGACACGGCCTTGCCGGTCGGCGGGGCGGAGCCGGACGTGGGCGTCCAGACCGCTGCCGGGGGCCGCGTGCAAGGTGATCTCTCCGCCGGAGGCGTGCACGAGGTGGCGGACGATGGGCAGGCCCAGGCCGGTGCCGTCGTGGTGGGAGTCGGAGGCGCGCCAGAAGCGGTCGAAGGCCCGCTCCCGGTCGGCCTCCGGCATGCCGGGGCCCTGGTCGATGACGTGGAGCTCGGCGCCGGGGGCGCGGGCCAGGGTGATGGCCGTGCCGGGTGGGGAGACCCGCAGCGCGTTGGCGACGAGATTGTCGATGATCTGCTCCAGGGCCCCGGGGATCGCCCACACCCGGCCGGCCGGCGGTCCTGAGACGGTGATGGTGACGTATTGCTCGGCGGCGAGTGGCTCCCACATGGCCGCCCGCTCGGCGAGGACGGCGTCCGCGTCGACGGGTTCGGGGGTGGTGGCGGTGCTTTCCAGGCGGGCCAGGGCGAGCAGGCCGTGGACCATGCGGCTGAGGCGTTCGACCTCTCCGATGGTCTCTTCCAGGCTGGGATGGGCGCGGGGGTCGAGGTAGGGCTCGAAGTTCTCCAGGCGCAGCCGCAGCGAAGTCAGCGGCGTCCTGAGCTGGTGGGAGGCTTCGGAGGCGAAGCCGTGCTGGGCCTGGAGCAGGTGCTGCAGTCGGGTGGCGGTGTGGGTGAACGCGGCAGCCAGGCGGCGCAGTTCGGGCGGTCCGCTGCCGGCGTCGGGTGGATGGTCCAGGCGGCCGGCGGCGAGCTGGGTGGTGGCGCGTTCCAGGGTGCGCAGGGGGCCGGGTGATCCAGCGGGCCAGGGTGAACGCCACGAGCGCCACGGCGGCCAGGACGCACGCGCCGGCCAGGGCGAGGGCGGCCCAGATGCGGTGTTCCCGGTCGGTGACCATGGTCATCGGGTAGGTCACCCGCAGCGCGCCGCGGATGGTGGTGCCGGAGGAGCCCGGCAACGTGGCCGCCAGAACCTCCGTGCCGTCGGCGTCGGTGCGAGTGGTGACGGTGGTCCGATTGCGCAGGGCGGCGGCGATGTCCGGTTCCCGGGCCAGGGTCGTCCCGGCGGCGGTGGTTCCGGCGGAGTCGGCGAGCTGCCGGCCGGTGCGGTCGACGATCACGACACGGGCACCGGTGTTGTCCTCGGCGTACTCCCGGGCCAGTTCCGGCAGCGCCGGCAGGTTGCCCTTCTCGATGTTCTCCTCGGCGACCTCGGCCAGCATCGAGGCGTCGCGTTCGACGCTCTGGGAGAAGCGGGATTCCTCCCCGCGGGCGTAGAGGTAGCCGAGCGGGACCTCCAGCCCCAGCAGGACCACCAGCGCCAGCACGAGGTAGCTGAGTATCAGGCGCCGGGTCACGACGCCCCCTCGCCCGGCCCCGCCCCACCGGGAACGGTCAGGCGGAAGCCGACGCCGCGCACCGTGATGATCCAGGCAGGGTCTCCCAGCTTGCGGCGCAGTGCCGCGACGTGCGCGTCGAGGGTTTTGGTGGGGCCGAAGAAGTGCGGGTCCCACACGGTGTCCATGATCTGCTGGCGGGAGTGCACGGCGCCGGGATCGTCCGCGAGGTAGGCAAGCAGGTCGAACTCCCGCGGGGTCAGCGCGATCTCGCGGCCCTCCAGGCGGACCTGCCGGGTGCGGCGGTCGATCTCCAACCGGCCCAGCCTCTGCGCCGCGGCTGTCGGCACGGATGCGGGCGCCGCCTCGGGAGCCCGCGCCTGGGCCGCCTGGGGCAACGCCTGCAGGGCGCCGGTGCGGCGGGTGACTGCCCGGATGCGGGCCACCAGTTCCCGCACGCCGAACGGTTTGGCGAGGTAGTCGTCCGCGCCCAGTTCGAGTCCGACGACCCGGTCGGCTTCTTCACCCCGGGCGGTGATCATGATGATGGGGATCGCGGAGCGGGCGCGCAGGGTGCGGCAGACGTCCAGGCCGTCCATGTCCGGAAGCCCCAGATCGAGCAGGACCAGATCCGGGGCCTCACCGGTGCCGGCGAGGCCGGCGGCGCCGGTGCGTGCCCGGTCCACGGTGAACCCGTACCGGCCGAGGCCCTCAGCGAGGGGCCCGGCGATCCGGTCATCGTCTTCTATCAACAGCAGCCGCATGGCGACAGGCTCGCACAGCCGTGCAGCAGGAGCCGGAGCGTTCATCACAACCCGCTTGGGACCAGAAGAAACGGACGATGCGACAGGTCTGACAGTGCAGGAGGAAAGGGTGACGTCCGGCCGATCGGCGGGGAGTGGTGATCGGCCGGAGGGCTGCGGCGGGACAGCATGCGCCGGCAGAGGACGTCGCGCCCGTCGTCCGAGTAGCGGTTCCCGTAAACGGCCGGCCCGGCATCGGCGGGTACTGGGCCGGAGGCCACCGTCTCGGCCATGTCCGGCTGCGAGGCCGGCTGTCAGCCCTCGTTCTCCTCGGTGCCCTCCTGCTTGGTACCGGTGACGTGGTAGCTCATGTCCAGGTAGACCTCGACCGTGCTGCCGTCGGACTTCTTAACCTCCACCGCGAGCATGCCGGGCTTCTCCCGGTCCTCCTCGGACTTCACGACCGTGCCCGGGAACTTGGCCACCGCGGCGGCCTCGGCCTTCTCCTTGACCTCACCGGTCAGCGGCTTCTCCTTCTCCTCACCGGCCTCCTCGCCGGCCTCGCCCGCCTGGGCATCCCCGGCGTTCTGCGCGGACTGCTGGGTGTCCGCGGCCTTGGAGCTGCCGGAGTCGGAGTCGGATCCACCACCGCAGGCGGCCAGAGCGAACATCAGCACGGCGGCGGGAACGGCGAGCAGGGCACGACGGGGCAGAGCGGCCATCAGGAATCTCCAGAGCAATGGGCGGGGTGCGGTGGCCGGTGTGTCCGGATCACCGGGGGACACACATGACCCTAGAAACCCGCCGTCCAGAGCACGGCCGGCAAACGACAGCAGCAGACCAGCAAACCGCCAATCTTTCGCCGCGGCCACAAAAGCTCGCCCTCGTCACCGCCGGACTCGGACACAGGATCTGGGCCGGCCGCCGGGACCCCGGAGCGCAAACCGGCACCGAGCCGCAGCACGCACGATGACCTTCCGCGGCCCGCAACCGCCTTGAGCGGTCACCGGGGCCCTGGCGCGTCCCAGCAGTGTGTTGCTGCCAGGCCGGCCCGCACACCCCACGCGTCACTGCGGGCAGTGTCGCCGGCGGCGGTCGCGGTGCCCCGGCACGGCAGGGCGTCGCCGGAGGTCGCGGGCCGGACGCCGGAGGCTGCGGACCAGACGCGGGCCGGACGCCGGGTGCCGCCAGCCGGACGCGGGCCCGGCGCCGGGGCTAGGTCGTCTCCAGGGCGTCGCGCACCTCGTCGGCCGCTTCGTCCGTCTCCCTCGGGCCGAAGGGCCACACCCCCTCCAGCCGCGCCCAGACCAGGAAGGCGACGCAGCCGAGGGCCAGCCAGGCCAGGGACCACTCGACGGGATGGCGGCCCGGGGAGTTCTGGTCGGCGTATCCGTAGATGACGCACCAGCCCGTGAAGGCGACGACGCCCGGCAGCGGGTAGAGCCACATCCGGTACGGGCGGGGCAGATCGGGCCGGCGTCCGCGCAGCACCGTCAGCGCGACGATCTGGGCCAGTGCCTGCACGAGGACCATCACCGTGGTCAGCAGCTGGATCAGGGTCGCGAGGTCGGTGTGCCGGCCGATCAGGAAGCCCACGGCGGTGATCACCCCCATGGTGGCCAGGCCCAGCACGGGGAACCGGTGCCGCGGGTGCAGCTTCGCGTACGGTCGGAAGAAGACGCGGTCGCGCGCGGCGTCGTAGGGGACCCGGGAGCCGCCGAGCAGGCCCGTGAAGACGGAGGCGAACGCGGTGACCAGGATCAGCAGGGTCACCGTGTCGGCGGCGCCCCTGCCCCAGGTGTCCTCCAGCACCGCGGAGGCGACCGAGGTGGAGGCGATGTCGTGCGGGTCGGTCATCCGGTGCCAGTCGACGACGCCGAGGGTGCCGATCTGCAGCAGCAGGTAGATCGCCATGATGCCGAGGATCGACAGGAGGATGGAGCGCGGCAGGGTGCGGCCGGGGTCCTTGATCTCGGCGCCGAGGTAGGCGGTGGTGTTGTAGCCGAGGTAGTCGTAGATGCCGATGGTGAGACCCGCGGCGAAGCCCAGCCAGTAGTGGTTGCTCATCACATGGAAAGCCCCCGCCGGATAGGTGAAGGCCATGTGTGGGCTGAAGTGCGTGGCAGCGGCGACGATCACCAGCAGCACCGAGGCGATCATCACCGCCCACATCACGGCGGTGATGCGGGCGATGTGTTCGACGCCGCGCCAGAGCAGCAGCACCACCAGCGCGATGACGCCGAGCCCGATCAGATCGCCGGCGGTCCGCCCGAGGCCGGGGGCGAGATAGCCCAGGTACTGGACGAAGCCGACCACGCCCGTGGACATGATCAGCGGGATGAACAGCATCGCCGTCCACACGAACAGGAACGGCATCAGGCGGCCGGTGCGGTACCGGAACGCCTGGCGCAGATAGACGTAACTGCCGCCGGAGCCGGGCATCGAGGCCCCCAGCTCGGCCCAGACGAGCCCGTCGCACAGGGCCAGCACCGCGCCCGCGACGAACCCGACCACCGCCTGCGGTCCGCCGAACGCGGCGACCATCAGCGGGATCGTGACGAACGGGCCGATGCCGCACATCTGGCTCATGTTGATCGCCGTGGCCTGGAACAGGCCGACGCTGCGGACGAAGCCACCCGGGGGCGGCGGGCTACCGGACATGGGCACTCCTGACGCGACGGATGCGCGACGCACCCGGCGGGGGCGGACAGGCCGATAAAGTTAAGGAGCCTTACTAGAGGCGTCAAGTGCGCGACACGGATGCACGAAAATGGTGCGATGCCCGCCAGTGATGTCGTAGAGCAGCAGGAACAGCCCTGGAACCGTCGGCGCCTGCGCAGCGCCAACGAACGGCTGCTCCTGGACCGGCTGCGGGCGCACGGCGCCGCCTCCCGCGCCCAGCTGGCCCGTGAGACCGGCCTGTCCAAGCCGACGGTGTCCAGCGCGCTGGCCTCGCTGGAGGCGGCCGGACTGGTGCGCGAGGCCGGCACCCGGGCCCCGGAGCGCGGGCGCACCGCGGTGCTCTACGCCCCCGACCCGGCGGCCGGGTACGCGCTCGGGGTGGACATCGGCCGGGGCTGGCTGCGGGTGGCGGTGGCCGACCTGGACGGCACGGTCGTCGCCCGGGCCGACGTGCGCAACCGGGCCCGGGCCTCCGCCGCCCTGACCGACCTGGTCGTCACCACCGCCCGGGAGGTGATCGCCGACTCGGGCGTGGACGCGGCGGAAGTGGTCCACGGGGTGGTCGGCACCCCCGGGGTGTACGACGGGGAGCAGCGGCGGGTGCGGTACGCGATGCATCTGCCGGGCTGGGGGCGGGCCGGGCTCGTGGACCGGATCCGGGAGGAGCTGGGCGTACCGCTGGAGGTGCACAACGACGCCAACCTGGCGGCGCTCGGGGAGTACACGTACGGCGTGGGCGCGGGCAGCCGGCTCTTCGCGTACATCCTGATAGGCACCGGTCTGGGGATGGGGATCGTCGGCGAGGGCCGGCTGTTCACCGGCGCGCACGGGCTGGCCGGGGAGATCGGGTTCCTGCCGTGGCAGGACCGGCAGCAGCCGGAGCGGCTGGAGGACGCGGTGTCGGGGGTGGCGGTGGTGGAAGCCGCCCGGGGGTTCGGGATGCGCGGCCGGCTCACCGCGAAGGCCGTGTTCGACGCGGCCCGGCAGGGTCATCCGGCCGCCGCGCGGGCGGTGGAAGTGGAGGCCGAGCGGATCGCGCACACGGTGGCGGCGGCGGCCGCCGTACTCGACCCGGACCTCGTGGTGCTCGGCGGCGGTGTCGGGCACAGCGTCGACCTGCTGCTCGGGCCGGTGCGGGAGCGGTTGCGCGCCCTCACCCCGCTGCGCCCCCGGATCGCGCCGAGCCGGCTCGGCGCGGACGCCGTCCTGCTGGGCGCGGTGGCCACGGCCCTGGACACCGCCCGGGACCGGGTCTTCGAACGCCGGACGGCCGGAACCTGACCCGGGCGGCCGCCGCGGCGGCGGGGGTCGTTGACACGGCCCGCGACGGCCCCTAGCGTGACCGCGATTTGTAAAGTTTCCTAACTTTACGAGGCTGGAGACCGCCGTGTTCCCTCGCGCCGCCCGCCGGCTCCCCACCGCCGCCGCGCTCCTCGTCCTGGCCGGCTCCCTCACCGGCGGTGCCTGGGCCGCGGGCCCCCGGGACACGGCGGAGCCGCACCGGCCCGCCCGGATCACCCGCGTCCCCTCCGCCGCCGGCAGCGGCACCCCGCTGACCGGTTTCGCCCTCCAGTCCACCGCGAAGGTGGCCGACTCCGCCGCGGTGGTGTCCTCCCCCGGCTATCCGGCCCGGGGCTGGTACCCGGCGGGCCCCCGCTCCACGGTGCTGGCCGCGCTGCTGGCGAACGGCGTCTACCCCGACCCGTTCCGCTCCACGAACCTGCAGCAGATCCCGCGGGCCGACTTCGGCGTGCCCTGGTGGTACCGCTCCGACTTCACCGTCGAGGACACCGCCCGGCGCACCGCCCTCGACTTCAGCGGGGTCGTCTCGGCCGCCGACGTCTACGTGAACGGCCGGCAGGTGGCCGCCGCCGCGGACGTCACCGGCGCCTACACCCACCATGAGCTGGACATCACCTCGCTGGTCAGGCCCGGCACCAACACGGTCGCCTTCCGGGTCCGGCCCAACGACCCGGACAAGGATCTGACCGTCGGCTGGCTCGACTGGATCCAGCCGCCGCCCGACCGGAACATGGGCCTCGTCCGGGACGTCGTGGTGCGCAGGGGCGGCCCGGTCGCGCTGCGCGACGCGCACGTGGTCACCCGGCTGGCCGTGCCTTCGCTCACCTCGGCCGACCTGACGGTCCGGGCCCGGGCCCGCAACGACACGGGCACGGCCGTCACGGCCGAGGTCCGCGGCAGCATCGGCGGTACGGCGTTCGGCAGGACGGTGTCGCTCGCCGCCCACGAGACGAAGACCGTCACCTTCTCCCCCGCCGACACCCCCGGCCTGCACCTCACCGACCCGGACGTGTGGTGGCCGGCCGGGATGGGCGACCAGCCGCTGTACGGCCTGGACCTGACCGCCACCGTGGAGGGCACGGTCTCGGACACCGCGCACGAGACCTTCGGCATCCGGGACGTCCAGGCCCCGCTGAACGCCGACGGGGCCCGGCAGTACCGCGTCAACGGCCGCCCGCTGCTGGTCAAGGGCGCCGGCTGGTCACCGGACGCGTTCCTGCGCTGGGACCCCGCCTACACCGAGGACCGTCTGCGGTACGCCCTCGACCTGGGTCTGAACACCCTCCGGCTGGAGGGCCACCTGGAGCCGGACGAGTTCTTCGAACAGGCCGACCGGCTCGGTCTGCTGGTTCTGCCGGGCTGGGAGTGCTGCGGCAAGTGGGAGGGCGAGGTCAACGGCAGCGAGAAGGGGGAGCGCTGGAGCGAGGCGGACTATCCGGTCGCCAAGGCGTCCATGGCCGCCGAGGCCGCCCGGCTGCGCGGTCACCCGAGCGTGCTGTCCTTCCTCATCGGCAGCGACTTCGCCCCCGACGCGACGATCGAGAAGAACTACCTGGACGCCCTGAGGGACGCGGACTGGCCCACCCCCGTGGTCCCTTCCGCCTCCGACCGGCCCTCCCCCGCGCTGGGCGCTTCGGGCATGAAGATGACCGGCCCCTACGACTGGGTGCCGCCCGGCTACTGGTACGACAAACGCGAGGG
Organism: Streptomyces capoamus; assembly: GCF_014654935.1. Classification (GTDB taxonomy): domain Bacteria; phylum Actinomycetota; class Actinomycetes; order Streptomycetales; family Streptomycetaceae; genus Streptomyces; species Streptomyces capoamus. Next base: position 673,034 of record NZ_BNBF01000001.1, on the reverse strand, counting down.
CGGGGCCGCCGGGTTCAACTCCGAGACCAGCGCGGGCCCGAGCATCCCCACCCTCGACAGCCTGCGCCGGATGATGACACCGGCGGAACTCGACACGCTGTGGAAGGATCCGGCGGCCCGGCAGTACCACCGCTCGCCGTCCACCGTCTTCGGCACGCTCCGGATCTACGACGACGCCCTGGCCGGCCGCTACGGCGCCCCGACCAGCCTCACCGACTACGTGCGCAAGGCGCAGCTCGCCCAGTACGAGAACGTCCGCGCCCAGTTCGAGGCCTACGGCCGCAACGCGGCCGACCCCGACCGGCCCGCCACCGGGGTGGTCCACTGGATGTTCAACAGCGGCTGGACCTCGCTGCACTGGCAGCTGACCGACCGCTACCTCGACCAGAACGGCTCCTACTTCGGGGCCAAGAAGGCGAACGAGCCGCTGCACATCCAGTACTCGTACGACAACCGCTCGGTCGTGGTCGTGAACAACCGGTCCGCCCCCGCCCGGGACCTCACCGCCCGGGCCACGCTGTTCAACCCCGACGGCACACAGGTGTACGACAAGACCGTCACGGGCGTGGGGGTGAACGGGGAAGGAGCGCACGGCACACCGCTCACCCTGCCGTCCTCGGTGCCCGGGCTGGCGCGGACGTACCTGCTGCGGCTGGTGCTGACGGACGCGGACGGCACCGAGGTGAGCCGGAACGTGTACTGGCTCTCCACCAGGGCGGACACCCTCGACTGGAACGGCACCACCTGGTACTACACGCCGACGACCGGCTACGCCGATCTCAAGGGGCTCGCCTCGATGGCCCAGGTGCCGGTGTCGGCGACGGCGGCCACGAGGTCCTCGGACGGCACCTCGACCACGACGGTGACCCTGCGGCACAGCGGTCCGGGCACCACGCCGGCCCTGCTCACGGACGTCCACCTCGTGGACGCGCAGGGCAAGCCGGTGCTGCCGGTGCGCTGGTCGGACAACGAGGTGAGCCTGTGGCCGGGCGAGTCGGTGACGCTGACCGCCACCTACCGGACCGCCGGTCTGCACGGCTCGGCACCGGGCGTGCGGGTCTCCGGGTGGAACACCCCCGAACGGACGGTGCCGGCGGCCTGAGCCGTGGGGGCGGACCCGGGCGGCCCGCCCCCCGGTCCGGGTCAGCTCACGTCGAGTGAGGTGTCGTCCACCACGAACGACGTCTGGTACTTGGAGCCCTCGGTGCCCGTGAACTTCAGGGTGACGGTCTGCCCGGCGTACCCGCTGAGATCGAAGCCACGCTGGGTGTAGCCCGGGGCGGCGTCGAGGTTGGAATAGGTCGCCAGGGTGCCGAGGACCGTACCGGAGCCGTTCAGCACCTGGACCTTGAGGGTGTCGTAGGCGGTGCCGGTCGAGGTCTCCGCGGTGTCCACGTGCAGGAAGAAGCCGAGCCGGGCCGAGCAGCCGGACGGGACGGTGACCGTCTGGGCGAGCGTGTCGGTGGTGGCGGTGCCGTTCCCGTCGAGCCAGGCGTAGGAGGAGCCGGAACGGGCCTGCTCTGCGGTGGAGTCGGTGATGACCCCGCTCGTGGCGCTCCAGCTG
>NZ_BNBF01000001.1:671166-671437 GCF_014654935.1 Streptomyces capoamus | reverse complement strand
CCGCTGCCGGACTCGAAGCCGCTGTTGCCGAGGAGCTGGGCGGCGGTGCACGATGTCGGGCCGCCGCCCCCGCCACTGCCGGTGCCGTCCGCACCGGCCAGCCATTCGGTGGCGTTGAGGGCGAGGGCCGCGTTGGTGGCGCTGGTGTCGTTCCAGCCGTCGTACAGGGTGTTGCCGGACTGGCCGGTGCCGTCGTCGACGGGTGAGCTGTCGCCCCAGAAGGCGACCCGGCCACTGCCGAAGGTGCTGGTGGCGAAGAAGGCGCCGGTGT
>NZ_BNBF01000001.1:670242-671114 GCF_014654935.1 Streptomyces capoamus | reverse complement strand
TGCCCGAGTAGCCGGTGCGGTAGAGCAGGCCCTTGACGCCGGCGTTGTCGGCGGGCTTGAGGGTCGCGGTGGTCCCGCTGGCGATCAGGCTCTTGGTGACGGTGCCGAAGGAGCCGTGCAGCACGGGATTCGTGCTGTCGCCGATGGCCGACGGGTGGTCGGAGCCGATGCTGAGCGAGTCGATGGAGAAGCCGAACGGGTCGGTGGAGTCGACGCTGTTGTTCGTCATCAGGTCGTTGAGGATCTCGACCGCGTCGTAGCCGTCGTTGTTGCGGTCGGCTCCGGTGTGGTCGGAGATCATGAACAGTCCGCCGCCGTTCTTGACGAAGGTCATGATCGCCGTCTTCTCGGCACCGGTGAAAGGCGTGTTGGGTTCCGGCAGGACCAGCGTGTCGAAGTGCGTCAGGTCGGTCGCGGAGGTCCCGCCGTAGCTGAGGGCGGAGCCGGACGGCTGGGTCTTCAGGCTGTAGTTCCCGGTCTTCTGCAGGGCGACGCCCCAGGAGGACAGGGCGCCGGTCCAGTCCGTCTCGGCGGACGGGGAGGAGTCCTGGCCGAGCGGGTCGGGCTGGCTGGTGGAGACGATCCAGTCGGCGTTGCCGGCCGTCTCGGCGTGGGCGTTGTCGAACAGGACGCGGTGCGGGGTCGCCGCGTGGGCGGGGGTGCCGGTGCCGATCTGGAGGGCGGCTCCGGTGAGGAGCAGCCCCAGGCCGGCCAGGGCGGTGCCGCACCTGCGGCGGGATCTTCCGGGTCCGGTCATCCGTCGAACCTCCGTGTGGGGTGGGGAGAGAGGCGGTGGGGGCGCCCCGTCTGCGCGCGTAGAGCAGGCTCGAGCGTTCTACACGCGTCAATTGATTGAAAGGTACATGGCATGA
>NZ_BNBF01000001.1:639894-670204 GCF_014654935.1 Streptomyces capoamus | reverse complement strand
AGGGCTGGTGAACAGAGGCGCCCGGCGGCGACCGGAGCGGAGTGGCTCCGCCCACAGCGGGCACATACCACCTCAGCGGGATTCGACCGCACAAGCGTCAAGGGAGGGCGGCCATGGAGATATCGGGCGTCATCAGCGCCATCGTCATCGGGATCGTCATCGGTGTGCTGGGCCGGCTCGTCGTCCCGGGACGGCAGCACATCGGCGTCCTGTGGACGATCGTCGTCGGCATCGTGGCCGCGCTGCTGGGCTCGGCGATCGCCGCCGGGTTCGGGGTCGCCGACACCAAGGGGCCCGACTGGATCGAATGGTTCATCCAGATCGCCCTGGCGGCCGTGGGCGTGGCCGCACTGGACCGGGCACAGGCGCGCCGCTGAGTCAGGCCTCGTGGACGTAGGGCGTCGTGGTGCCCAGCGCGTGGAACCCGAGGCGCGCCAGGATCGGGCGGCTCATGGCCGAGGCGTCGACGTGCAGGTAGCGGTAGCCCCGGCCGGCGGCGGCACGGGCGCGGTGGGCGACCAGGGCCCGGTAGATGCCCCGGCCGCGCCAGGCCTCGACGGTGCCGCCGCCCCAGAGTCCGGCGAACGGGGTGCCGGGGACCAGCTCCATGCGGGCGGCGGCGACGGGTTCGCCGTCGGCGAGCGCGGCGACCGCGACGACCGTGCCGGGGTCGGCGGCGAGCCGGGCGAGCATCTGGTGCCGCAGCGCGGTGCCGTCGGTGCCGAAGGCCCGCTCGTGCGCGGTCACGACGAGATCCACGCCGGCCGGGTCGGTGGCCGCCACGCAGCGGATGCCGGCCGGCGGGGCGGTGTCCAGGTCCAGCGCGGCCACCTCGGCGACCATCAACGTCTCCGTGGGTTCCGCCCGGAACCCCGCGGCGAGCAGCCGGTCACCGAGGTCCGCGGGCCCGTCGTGACCGTAGAGCTTCCACTCGAAGTCCCGTCCCAGACCGGTGAAGCGGTCGATCTGGTCGCCGATGGCCCGGTCCGCCTCCGCCGCCTCCAGACCCGACCACAGCACTCCGTTCCAGCCCAGCGGGTCCGCGACCTGGCGCACCACCCGGCCGGCCCGCTCGATCCGGGCCCCGGGCCCGTCGGGCCGGGCACCCTCGCGCAGGTCCCGGTCGTACGCGGTGAGCACGGCAGCGTGGTCCATGGGCGTCACTTCAGCACGAACGGCCGGACGGACCAAGCGATTTAAACGCGCCGGCGCGCGTCGTGCGGCCGTACCGCCGCCAGGTAGGCGGCGAGCCGGTCCCGGTTGCGGGTGAGACAGTCGATCCGGGCCTCGATGCGGCCGATGTGCTCCTCCAACAGGGCGGCCGTCTCCGGCGGCACGGACTCGGGGGCCGGCACGAGACGGCCGGGGTCGCACAGGTACGGCAGGATCGCCCGGATCATCTCCGTGGTCAGGCCGGATTCGAGCAGTCCGCGGATCTGCCGCACCTGCGCGACCGCCGACTCCGGGTAGCTGCGGTAGCCGTTCCCGGTGCGTTCCGGATGGAGCAGGTGCTGCTCCTCGTAGTACCGCAGCAGCCGGGTGGGCACCTCCGTACGGCGGGACAGTTCGCCGATCCGCATGTGGGCCTCCCCGGGTGGCGCTTGACCCTCACATTGGTGTGAAGCTTCCACCATGGTCGCATGATGTCGTCCTCCCAGGTCGGGGGCGGTCGGCTGCCCTGGTCGGGGCTGCTCGCCCTGTCCTGCGCCGCGTTCACCGCCGTACTGACCGAACTCCTGCCGGCGGGCCTGCTGCCCGCGATGGCGCCCCCGTTGGGGGTGGCCGAGTCCCGGATCGGTTTCCTCGTCACCGCGTACGCCGCCGCCTCCTTCACGGCCGCGATCCCGGTCACCGCGGCACTGCGCGGGCTGCCCCGGCGGCCGGTGCTGTGCGGCGCGCTGCTGGGCTTCGCCGTCAGCAACGCACTGGTCGCACTGTCGTCGTCGTATCCGCTGACCGTCGTGGCCCGGCTGCTGGCCGGGGCGATGGGCGGCACGCTGTGGGCGATGCTCGCCGGCTACGCGGCCCGGATGGTGCCGGCCGAGCGGCGCGGCCGGGCCATCGCGGTGGTGCTGGCCGGGATCACGCTGGCCCTGGCGCTGGGCGTGCCCGCGGGTACCGCGCTGGCGGGAGCGGTGGGCTGGCGGACCGCGTTCGCGACGCTCGCCGTGCTCGCCGTGCTGCTGGTGGCCTGGACACGGCTGCGGGTGCCCGCCTTCCCGGGTGAGCCGGCGCACGCGCGCGTCCCCCTGTCCCGGGTCGCCGTGCGCCCCGGCATCCGCCCGGTGCTGACGGTGACCCTGTTCCTGCTGCGACGGTACGGCACGGTGAACCAGCGGTACCAGCGCCGCTGCCTGGAGCCGGCGGCCGAGGCACTGGAGGCCGGTGCCGAGCCGTTCGGGCCGGTGCTCGTGGCCGGGGACGGCCCGGTGGCGGCGGAGAGCCGCAACCGGGTGGGGGCGGTGACCGCACCCGGCATCGCGGGGTGGAGCCGGCCCGCTGGGCGGCGGCGCATCCGACGCTCCGGGAGCGGGCTGTGGCGATCGTCCACACCTCCGGCGGGCACTGCCCGCACGTTGCCCGCACGGGAGATCGCCCCGGTGCCGGAACTGGCGGACGCGGTACGGGAGCCGTACCGCCGCTGCTTCGGCGAAGCTCGCCGCGTCTCAGCCGAGTTCGAGCGTGGTCACGCCGAACACCCGCTGCGCCGCGTACGCGCGGACCGGCCCGGTGTACATGCGGGCCGTCTCGAACGAGGGCCGCAGCCCGGCCTGTTCGGCGAGGGTGACACCGGCCGCGTTCGGCTCGGGCACGTCGATCGCGACCTCCCGGCCGGCCGCGTCCGCGGTCAGCGCGTCGAACAGGGCCCGGGCGTCGTCGGCGGTGTCCGCGAACAACGGGCCGACGCGCAGGGTGTCGTGGCCGGGGCGGATGACGCCGTAGCCGGTCAGCCGGCCGCCGTCCTCGCGGACGAGGGCCCGGTGGCCGGGCGCGGTGAGCCATGCGGCGAGGAAGCGGGGGCGGTCGGCGGGGTGGCAGGCACTGTCGTAGCCGGTGAGGGCGGCCAGGTCGGCGGGGACGGCGGGGCGCACACCGGCCGGAGTCGCGCGTTCGGGGGCGGTACCGGTGAACCGGACGGTGCGGTGGGCGAGCCGGAATCCGGACTGCCGGTAGTTGTCCTGCTGGGCCACGACTCCGTCCAGACCGACGGTCCGGTTCCCGGCGTGGGCGAGGGCCGTCTTCCAGGTGGTGAGACCGTGTCCCCGGCCGCGCAGGTCGGGGCGGACCAGGTAGCAGCCGAGGAACGCGAAGTCGGGGCCGTGGCGGACGACGGATATCGCCGACGCCGGCTCGCCGTCGATCCGGCCCAGGAAGAACCCCTCGGGATCCTGCGCGAAGAACGCGGGGCCGTCGGACAGCCCGGGGTTCCACCCCTCCGCCGCCGCCCACCCGCTGATCACCGGCCAGTCGGCGAGGGTGGCCTGCGTGACGACGAGGTCCTGGGGGGCCGCAGAGGTCATCGGTACGCTCCGTCTTCATGGGGCTTCATCGGGCTTCATCGGGCTTCATCGGGTTCGCCTGCCGTGCGGCCCGGCCCTCGGCCGCACCGCCCGCAGCATCCTCGCGGATCAACGGGGGGCGCGCCACGGGGAGATCAGCCGAAACGGGAGCGCCGCGCGGGTGCTGTGGCGCGGACCGGTACCGCTCGCCGGCCGGCACCGGCCCGCCCCGGCACCGGGGAGCTCGGTGCCGGGGCGGTGGCGAGGCGCGTCGGCCCACCGGGACGGCACCCGGCGGGACCGGGCGCGGGTCAGGAGGGGCGGAACCGGCGGTAGAGGATCGCGCCCGTGAGCAGGAGCGCCGCACTGCCGGCGACGGCCGGGGCCGTCAGGTCCGCTCCGGTGTGGGCCAGCGTGGACGTGGTCGTCCGCGGGGTGTGCGCGGCGGTGTGGTGGGCCGGGGGCTTCGGGGCCCTCGGCTTCACGGCCGGGGGGTGGGGGGCCGGGCGGGGGGCCTCGACGGGGCCGTTGACCGACCGGTTGCCCAGGGCCGGGTTGCCGATGCCGACCACGTCGACGCTGTTGCCGCTGACGTTCACCGGCAGGTCGACGGGGAGCTGGACGCCGTTGCCGGACAGGACGCCGGGCGAGTCGCTGGCGGCGCCGTGCGCCACGGCCCCGCCGGAGCCGGCCGCCGCGGCCCCCTTGCCCGTGCCTTCGCTCCTGCCGCCCCCGGTGTTGGCGCAGGTGTTGCCCGCGGCGGGGTTGAGCAGTCCCACGACGTTCACCGTGTTGCCGCAGACGTTCACCGGCACGTGCACCGGCAGCTGGATGCCGTTGCCGGAGACCAGCCCCGGCGAGCCGGCCACCGAGCCGTCGGCGTCGGCACCGCCGGCCGCGAAGGCGGCGGACACCGGCAGTGCCACGGCCATCGCGCCGGATGCGGCGACGACGGCGATCACACCGTTTCGGGTAGCCCGTCTCATAGGGTTCCTGCCTTCCAGACGTCATCGCGGGTATTCACCCGCACCACTAAAAACGCAGACGAACCGTCCGGGTGATGGCGTATCGGTCTTTCACCCCATCGAGCGGCACTGTTGTCGAACGGTGTGCAAAGCCGCAGGATGATCATCCAAGGGGTGATGGCGAACGCGCAGTGTACGCCGGCTGCGGGCGCCCCGCCCGCCGGGAGGCGGGCCGTCCGGGGCCCGCTTATGGTGATCCGAGGGCATCGCCCCCGGTCCGTGGCGGGCGTGCGCCCCGGGAGGCGACCATGCTGGCCAAGCTGTCCACACGGTCCGCCGTGCGCCGCTGCGCGGGTGCCTCGGCCCTCGCCCTGGCGCTGCTCGGAGCCGGGCTGCCGGCGGCTGCCGCCGACCGGCCGCAGCCGGACCTGTCCCGGTTCTACCGGCAGAAGCCGGTCTGGGCCGCCTGCCAGGGCCCGGACATGCCGAAGGACCTGCAGTGCGCGAAGGTCACCGTCCCGCTCGACTACGCCCGTCCGCACGCCGGCACCCTCGACCTGGCGCTGGCCCGTTACCGCGCCACCGGCACGTCCCGGGGCTCGGTCCTGCTCAACTTCGGCGGCCCGGGCGTCGCCGGCATCACCGAGCTGGCCTCCGGCGGCAAGCAGTTCATGGGCCTGACCAACGGCTACGACGTGGTCTCCTTCGACCCTCGCGGTGTCGGCCGGTCCTCCCCCGTCAGCTGCGGGGAGGGCAGCGACGTGGCCGCGGGCCTCGCGGGGAAGGACGCCGACCTCGGCCGTCCGAAGGTGCTGCTCGATCGGTTGCGGCAGGCCGCCGGCCAGTGCGCCCGGCACTCCGGCCCGGTCCTCCCCCACATCGGCACCGTGAACGCCTCCCGCGACCTGGACGTCATCCGCCAGGCACTGGGCGACGACAAGCTCAACTACCTCGGGTTCTCCTACGGCACCCGGCTCGGCGCGGTGTACGCGGCGCAGTTCCCGGGCAAGGTCGGCCGGCTCGCCCTGGACGGCGTCGACACGCTGACCGAGTCGCTGGCCGAACAGGGCGTGGCGGGTGCCGAGGGCCAGCAGACGGCCCTGGACGACTTCCTGGACTGGTGTACGGCCGACGTCGCCTGCCCGTTCGGGCAGGACCGGCGCGCGGCCGGTGACGAAGTGCTCCGGCTGGTGCGCTCGCTGGACCGGGACCCGGTGCCCACGGACTTCGGCGGCGCGTTCTCCGGGCAGGACCTGGTGGGCGCCATCGGGCAGGCCCTGTACAGCAAGGAGCTGTGGCCCTCGCTGGAGCGTGCGCTGGGGTCCCTGGTCGAGGACGGCGACACCCGGCGCGTGCTGGCCTTCTCCACGGGCGGCATCAACCTGTCCGCCGGCCGGCAGCGCCGTGACGGCGGACTGGTCGACGCGCAGGAGGTCCCGGCGGACAACCTGCCGGCCGCGCTGATGGCGGTCGACTGCGCCGACGACCCCGACCGGCCCGCCGCCGCCCGGCTCACCAAGGACCTGGCGGACCTGCGGGCCGCCTACGACGAGGCCTCACCGGTGTTCGGCCGCTACCGGCTCACCCAGCTGCTGATGTGTTACGGCCGGCCCCGGGGCACCGACTTCATCCGCGACCGCGTGCGGGACGTGGACTCGGCGAAGATGCTGCTGGTCGGCACGCGCGGCGATCCGGCGACACCGTACCGGTGGGCGGAGGAGACGGCCCGCCGGCTCGGTCCGTCGGCGGTGCTGCTCGACAACAAGGGGGAGGGCCACACCGGTTACTCCTCCTCCAGGTGCGTGCACCGCAAGATCGACGACTTCCTGCTGTACGGCTCGCTGCCCGCGAGCGGCAGCTCCTGCCCGGCGGACCCGGCCGGCGGGCGCGTCACCACGGACGGCACCGGCTGACGGGCCGCACGCGACAGCCCGGTGACAGCTGTGGCGCAACCGGGTGACAGCCGCGGACCGGGGCAACCTTCCGGTGCCCCCGGTCGTCCCACCGGGCAGGCGTGCCCAGGCCGCCGCACCGTCCGTAGACATCCGTTCCAGGGGGAGACCGTCATGCGCATCCGCGCCACCATCGCCGTACCCGCCGCCTCGGCCGCCGTGGCGGCCCTGCTGCTCACCGCTCCGCAGAGCCAGGCCGCCGCCGGCCCCGACCGGCCCGCCCGCTGCGCGGAGAAGTCGCTGGCCCTGCGGGCGAAGGCCGTGCCCGGCCACCCGACGGTGCTGCGGGTCGGTGTCACCAACCGGGGCACGCGCGCCTGCGTCGTCGACCGCGTGCCCACGGTGACCTTCGGTGACCTGGACGGGGCGGCGCTGCCGGTGCCGGAGGGCGGCACCGGCACCTACCGGCTCGCGGCGGGGAGCACGGCCCACGCCGACGTCCGGACCATCGCGGACCCGGCGGACCCCGAGGCCCGCCGGGTGGATGCGGTCACCGTGGCGGCGTCGGCCGCGCACGGGGGCCGCTCCTTCACCGCCGGACAGCTGGGCACCGGCCGGCGGGTCCTGGTGTGGGAGCCGGTGACGACGTGGTGGCAGAAGTCGGCGGCGGCCGCGGACCGCGCCATCGGGCTCAGCTGAGGACCAGCTCCGGCGCGTAGAGGTCCAGCCATCCCGCCAGGTCCAGGGTGCGCTCCAGACCGCGCCGGGCCGCCTGGGTGCTGACCGGCGCCTCGCGCTCGGCGGCCGCCCGGACCCGGTCGCGGTCGAGGAGGTCGAAGACGGGGTGGGAGGGCCGGGCCAGCAGCTCCTTGGCCTGCTCCTGGAGGGCGCGGGCGTAGCGGGGGTCCTGCGTGGACGGGTACGGGCTCTTCACCCGGTCGTACACCGAGCGCGGCAGGACGTCCGCCGACGCCTCCCGGAGCAGGCTCTTCTCCCGGCCGTCGAAGGACTTCAGCGCCCACGGGGCGTTGTAGACGTACTCGACCAGCCGGTGGTCGCAGAACGGCACCCGGACCTCCAGGCCGACGGCCATGCTCATCCGGTCCTTGCGGTCGAGCAGCATGCGTACGAAACGCGTCAGGTGCAGATGGCTGATCTGCCGCATCCGGTACTCGAAGTCGCTCTCGCCGTCGAGCCGGTCGATGCCGGCGACGGCGGCGCGGTAGCCGTCGGCGACGTAGCCTTCCAGGTCGAGGACCTTGGCGAGGTCGGCGCGTACCACGCCCGCGTCCTCGCCGAAGTGGCGGCTCATGGTCGCCAGCCACGGGAAGGTGTCGGCGCGGCGCGCCTCCTCGTCGAAGAACTGGAGGTAGCCGCCGAAGACTTCGTCGGCGGACTCGCCGGACAGGGCCACGGTGGACTTCTCCCGGATGGCGCGGAAGAGCAGCAGCAGCGAGCTGTCCATGTCGCCGAGGCCCGCGGGCAGGTCGCGGGCCCGGATCACCTGGGCGCGGACGGCGGGGTCGGCGAGGGCCTCGGCGTCGAGCACGATGTCCTGGTGGTCGGTGTCCGCGAGGCGGGCCACGTCGTGCACGAACGGGGTGTCGGGGGTGCCGCGCAGTTCGTCGGCGACGAAGTGGTCGGCCTGGCCGACGAAGTCGACGGCGAAGCTGCGCACCCGCTCGCCCTGGTCGGCGAGTTGCCGGGCGGCGACGGCGGTCATGGCGGAGGAGTCGAGGCCGCCGGAGAGCAGGGTGCAGCGCGGCACGTCGGCGACCAGCTGGCGGCGCACGATGTCGTCGAGGAGCGAGCGCACGGTGGCGACGGTGGTGTCCCGGTCGTCGGTGTGCGGGCGGGTCTCCAGACTCCAGTACACGCGGGTGGACAGGCCGGAGCGGTCGACGGTGACGACCGTGCCGGGTTCCACCTCGCGCATGCCGTCCCAGACGGCGTGTCCGGGCGTCTTGACCATGACGAACAGTTCGCGCAGGCCGTCCAGCGTGACGCGGGGCCGGGCGAGCGGGTTGGCGAGGATCGCCTTGGGCTCCGAGCCGAACAGCACGCCGTCCGGGGTCCGGTGGTAGTAGAAGGGCTTGATGCCCATGCGGTCGCGGATCATCACCAGTTTGCCGTGCCGGCCGTCCCACACGGCGAACGCGTACATGCCGTTGAGGCGTTCGGCGACCGTGTCGCCCCACTCCAGGTAGCCGTGCAGCACGACCTCGGTGTCGGAGTCGGTGGTGAACCGGTGGCCGCGGTCCGCCAGTTCCCGGCGCAGCTCGGTGAAGTTGTAGGCCTCACCGGAGTAGACGAGGGCGACCGTGCCGTCGGGGGTGCGCAGGGACATCGGCTGACGGCCGCCGGGCAGGTCGATGATGGCGAGCCGGCGGTGCCCCAGGGCGGCGGGGCCCTCGGTCCAGGTGCCACGGTCGTCCGGTCCCCGGCAGGCCATCGTCTCGGTCATCGCATGCAACGCGGTGGCCTCGGCCGTCAGGTCGCGGTCGAAGGAGACCCATCCGGTGATGCCGCACATGCGCTACCTCCTGCTTCCGGCTGCCCGCCGCCCCTCGCCCACCTGCGGTTCCGTGACGCCGGGAGGCCGGCCGGGCAAACCAGTTGTATTGAGCACCTATATGACGAGCCTCCGTCAGGCGTTCGGACGTGTCAACGCGGATGTAACACGGCGGGACCGGCCACCCCACGGTTTCGGCCGCGCTTTGCCTCGGCACAAGACACCGCCGGGCGCGCCACCGCGCCCGGGCGGCGGGAACCGGCCACAGGCAAAAACCTCCTCAAGGCACCGGTACGTCACGGCTTCGCGGACAGGAACGACTCCAGCGCCCCGGTCAGCTCGGCCGGCTTCTCCAGGGGCAGCTCGTGGCCCGCGTCCAGGACGCGGACGACCGCGTCGGGACAGGCCTTGGCCAGCCGGAGCACCTGCCGCAGCGGCAGCTGGACGTCGTGGTAGCCGTGCACGATCAGGGTCGGCACGGAGATCTCGCCGGCCCGGTCCAGGACGTCGAAGGCCCGCATCGCGCCGTACAGCGTCATGACGACCTCGCGCGGGGTGGCGGCGGAGGCGCGGATGTGGGCGCGGATCTCCTCGCGCGGGTAGCCGGGCGCGAAGGCCCGCTGGATGTTGGCGGCCACGAACAGCCTGAACGGCACCAGGGTCGAGGCCGCCATCAGCAGGCCCCGGCCGCGGCTGTAGGTCATCCGGCCGGTGGTGCCGACCAGCACCAGCCGCTCCACCCGGGTCGGGTGCGCGAGGGCGACGGTCTGCGCGATCATCCCGCCCATCGAGTGGCCGGCCAGCACGCACCGCTCCACCCCCAGGTGGTCGAGGAGTGCGACGACGTCCCGCGCCAGGTGGGCGATCGTGGGCACTCCCGCCCCGGTGCTCTCCCCGTGCCCGCGCAGGTCGAGCCGGATCACCCGGCGCCGGGCGGAGAAGTGGGCCGCCTGGTGGTCCCAGCGGTGCCGGTTCGCGGTCCAGCCGTGCACGAGGACCAGGGGCGAGTCCGCCGCGTCGCGGGGCCCCTCGTCGTCGTACGTCAGGGCCGCTCCGTCGACTTCGAGCTGCGGCATGGAGGCCTCCTGGAGTGTGCCGCGGTCGGTTACCGGCCGGTACGGTATCCGGCCCCGGGCCGCCGCGTCACCGTCGTCCGCCGGGAGATCCACGGTCGTCCCGGCCCGGACCACCCCGAATGCCGTACCTGTGAGTCGGACCTATCGTGCTGTCATGGAGCACGCACTGAGTCCCGCGACCCTCGCCGAACTGCGGCGCCCGCGCCCGTATCCCGCGGTGTCCGTGCTGACCCCCACCCACCGCCGGGAACCCGAGAACGGCCAGGACCCCGTCCGCCTGCGCAACGTGGTCACCGAGGCCCGCCGCCGCCTGGAGGCGGATCCCGCCGTCACCCGCGAGCGGCGCCACGAGGTCGTCGCCGAGCTGGACCGGGCGCTGGCGGAGGTGGACCTGGCACACGCCGAGGACGGTCTGGTCATCTTCGCCGCCCCCGGCGAGCACCAGGTGTGGTCCCTGGCGCGCGCCGTCCCCGAGCGGGTGGTGCTGTCCGACACCTTCCTCACCCGCAACCTGGTCGCCGCGCAGGCCGCCGAGCGGCGCTTCTGGGTGCTGTCGGTGTCCGCCGACTGCGTCACCCTGTGGAGCGGCGGCGAGGGCCGCGTCGTACAGGACCGATCGGGCGGCTTCCCGCTGGAACGCCGGCAGGAGAACTTCGATCCCGAGCGCCAGATGCGCACGGGGGACCTGCCGAGCACCTTCAGCGACGAGGACACCCGCCGGTTCCTGCGCGAGGCGGACACCGCCATGAACGCGCTCCTGCGGGAGCAGCCCCGGCCGCTGTACGTCACCGGTGAGCAGGCGGCGCTGTCCCTGCTGGACGAGGCCGGCAGCGTCGCCCGGTCCGCGGTCCACGTCCCGCACGGCGGACTGGCGCACGCCGGTCCCGAGGCCGTCTGGCAGGCGCTGCGGCCGGTGCTGGAGGCCGAGTCCCGCAAGGACACCGCGGCCGTGCTGGCGGAGCTGACCTCGGCGCGCGGGCGCCGGACGTACGCGGCCGGCCTGGACGAGCTGTGGCAGAGCGCCCGCGAGGGCCGGGTCCGCCTGCTGGCCGTGGAGGAGGACTTCCGGGCCACCGTCCGCGAGCTCGGTGAGCACCTGATGCCGGCCGAACCCGGCGACCTGGACGCCCGCGACGACATCGTGGACGAGATCGTCGAGCAGTGCCTGCACACCGGCGCGCAGGTCCGCTTCGTACCCGACGGCACACTCGGCGACGCCGACGGCATGGCCGCGGTGCTGCGGTACTGACACGGCGCGGGGCCCGGGAAGACCGGAAAAGGCGGCGCTCCACCGTCGGCGTACGCTTCGGCGTGATCGTCGGCGTAAGGGAGCGCACGCATGGGTGACCTGCTGGGTGTGGCGGTACTGGGTGCCGGACACATGGGGGCCGATCACATACGTCGACTCGACCAAGTGGTCAGCGGGGCCAGGGTCGCGGCGGTGGCCGACCCCGACCGCGCCCGGGCCGAGGCGGCCGTGGCGGGGCTCGACCACGTCACGGTGCACACCGACCCGGTGGCCGCGCTCGACGCGCCCGGCGTGGCGGCGGTCCTCATCGCCTCCCCCGCCCCCGCGCACGAGGAGGCGCTGCTCGCCGCCTTCGCCCGGCGGCTGCCGGTGCTGTGCGAGAAGCCCATGGTGCCGGACTCCGCCGGTGCCCTGCGGATCATGGAGGCCGAGCTGGGGGCCGGCCGCCGGCTGGCCCAGATCGGCTTCATGCGCCGCTACGACGCCGAGTACCGGCGCCTGAAGGCCCTGCTGGACGGGGGCCGCCTGGGCCGGCCCCTGATGCTGCACTGCACGCACCGCAACGTCTCCTCCCCCGCGGACTTCACCAGCGCCATGCTGATCAACAGCTCGGTCTCGCACGAGATCGACGCGGCCCGCTGGCTGCTCGGGCAGGAACTGACGGCGGTCACCGTGCTGCGGCCCGGCCCGTCGGCCGGCGCGCCCGGGGGCCTGCTCGACCCGCAGTTCGCGCTGTTCGAGACCGAGCGGGGCGCCCTGGTGGACGTGGAGGTCTTCGTGAACTGCGGCTTCGGCTACCAGGTGCGCTGCGAGGCCGTGTGCGAGGCGGGCAGCGCCCGGATCGGCGACGAGCACACCATGGTGGTCACCACCCGGGGCGGCGCCCGCCAGGAGGTGGCCCAGGACTACCTCGTCCGCTTCGCCGCCGCCTACGACCGCGAGGTGCAGGCCTGGGTCGACGCGACCCGGCGCGGTGAGGTCACCGGCCCCGGCGCCTGGGACGGCTACGCGGCGTCCGCGGTCGCCGAGGCGGGCGTCCGGGCGCTGGAGACCGGGCAGCGGGTGGCCGTGGACCTGGCCCCGCGGCCGGCCCTGTACGCCGGACGGTGACGGGGACGGGCGCCGGCGGGGGCCGAGCCGGGCACCCCGGGGCGGAGCACGGGCCCGCGCGGGTCCGGCGCGCCGTCACACCCCGCCGAAGAGCGTGCTGAGCCCCCGCTCCACCACGCCCGCCACGTCCTCCTGACCGCCGGCCACCACCGCGTAGGTGCGCACCAGGAAGCGGCGCAGCGCCGAGGCCTGGAACAGCAGCAGGGCCATGCCGTGCGGCGAGTGGAACTCCAGGACCGTCCGGGTCCGGCCGTACGGCCATATCAATACGTCCCCGTGGCCGGCCGGGGCCCGCAGCCCCTGGTCGAGCAGGGCGCGCGCGAAGGTCCAGGTCACGTCCTCGCCGTGCAGAGCGGCCTTGGCCGGGAAGTCGACGAACACGGCGAGGGGGTCGCCGGCGGTGTAGCGCAAGGTGGCCGGCACCGGGACCTCCCGGTCCTGGGCCGTGATCAGCCGGGCTTCGGCGAGCTGTTCGACGGTGATGTCCATGCTCTTAAGGAGTCCGTCCGGCCCTCCCGCATGCCGTCAAATCCGGTCAAGCTTCGGCAGGTACCGGCCGCTCCGCGGCACCATGGAACACAGGAGCGTCGAACACCCGCTTGAACGTCGGCCGGAAGCGGCTCGCCTGCATCAACTCGGGTACGTGCGGTACGACTTGAACACGGAAGCGCCTACGTCATTCGTCGTCGCGGAACGCTCCGAGAAGACTCTGGCATATGCCGGAAGCACCACCGTATCGTGTGTTGCCAAATCCCTTACAGCGCGTCGCGGGCTGTGCCACAGTCGTAGCGGTCCCCCCGGCGTCCCCGCCGTCCCCTCCCCATCGGAGTGCGTCATGCCGTCCCCAGTCTCCGCGGACCGCCCAGCCGCCCAGCCGCCCGGGCGCGGCTCGGTCGAAGCGCTGATAACACAGGCGCGGCGGCTCAAGGGTGACGTGGACGCCGTACGGCGCGACACCCGGAGCGACGGTGCCGACCCCGAGGAACGCTGGCAGCGGGCCCTGTGCGACCTCGCGTTGCACCAACTCGACGACCTGGACGCCCATCTGGCACAGCTGCGGGACGGCCCCTCCGCCGCCGCCGAGCCCGCCGAACCGGCCGCCGGCCACGTCGCGCCGGCCGGCCCCCCGGACGGTCCGCTGCTCAGCCGCGTCGGCAGCGGCGAATGGAACCTGCTGACCGACGAGGTCACCTGGTCCGGGGAGCTGTACCAGATCCTCGGCCTCGACCCGGCCCGCCCCGCACTCACCCTCGACGAACTGCCCAGCCTGGTCCTCGAGGAGGACCGGCCGAAACTGACCGCGATGGTGACGGACTGCCTGGTCGACGCCCGGCCGATCGACGGCGAGTTCCGCGTCCTGCGGCCCGACTCCTCCGTGCGGACCGTGCACATGATGGGCGAACCCGTGCTCGGCGCCGACGGCGGCACGGCCTCCATGTGGGCCGTGCTGCGCGACGTCAGCGAACTGCGCCGCAGCCGGCTGACGGTGCACGAGACCCGTGACTCGCTGCACCGCGAACGCCGGCGGGAGCGGACCGAACACCGGATCGCGGCAGAGCTGCAGGAAGCGGTGCTGCCGCCCTGGCACGGCTCCCTGCGGCTCCCGCACCAGGGACCGGCGAGCCTGGACCTCGCGGCCCACCGCCTGCCCGCCGCGACGCCCACCCTGATCGGCGGCGACTGGTACGACGCCCTGCAACTGTCCGACGGCCAGCTGCTGCTGAGCGTCGGCGACCTCACCGGCCAGGGCGTGACCCTCGCGTCCGGCATGGCGACGCTGCTCGGCTCCGTACGCGGCATGGCGATGGCCGGCACCGACCCCGGCCCGCTGCTCACCATGCTCAACCAGTTACTCGACACCAGCGTGCAGCCCGCCCTCGGCAGCGCCGTCTGCTGCCGCTACCGGCCCGAGACCCGCACGCTGGTCTGGGCACAGGCGGGACACCCCGCCCCGCTGCTGTACCGCGACGGGACGGGGTGTCTGCTGAACCCACCGGACGGCGTCCTCCTCGGCGCCTCCTCGGGTGCCGCCTACGGACAGTCCGTCGTCACCCTGGAACCCGGCGACCTGCTCCTGCTGCACACCGACGGACTGCTGTCGGGCCACAGCAGGACGGCGGCCGCCGACCGATTGCTCGCTCTGGCCCCGCGGTTCGGCGCGGCGCGCACCGCGCAGGACTGTGTGCGCACGGTCGTCGAGGAGTTCGGCGGAGCGGAGCGCGAGGACGACGCGTGCGTGCTCGTCGCCAGGGTCACCGCATGATGTGACCGACCCGTCGGGTCGAACGGCGCACAGGCCCCCTATGCCTGTGCGCTGCCGCCGTACCCCTTCCCCCTCGGCTTGGGCAGGGCGACCCTGATCTCCTCCCGCAGCTGGTGGATCTTCGGATAGCCGGCGTACTCCGCGGTCAGCCGGTACATCTGGCGCAGCCGGTCCCAGGTACGCCGGGAGGAGTTGGAGCCCATCGACATCAGGGCCAGTCGCGCGTAGCGGTCGGCCTGTTCGGGATCGTCGGCGATGAAGCAGGCCGAGGCCATGGAGAGATGGTCGAAGATCTTCGAGCGCTCCCGCCCGTCGACGCGCAGGGCGAGGGCCTTCTCCGCGTAGTACTGCGCGTGCGCGGCCGCACCGGGGTCGAACTCCGCGAGCGTGCGGTAGGCGAGGGCCTGCATGCCGTACAGGTCCTCGTCCTTGAAGGTCTGCATCCAGTCCGGCGTCTCCGCGTCCTGACGGTGGGAGACGAAGAGGTCCTCCGCGTGCCCGAGCGTGCGCCGCATCGCCTGGCCCTTGCCCATCGACGCCTGCGCCCAGGCCTCGATGGTGTGGAACATCGCCTTGGTGCGCGGCTGCAGGCGGTCGCCGGCACCGGACTGGGCGAGCTTCATCAGGTCCAGGGCGTCGTCGGGCCGGCCGAGGTGCACCATCTGCCGGGCCGCCCGGGACAGCGCCTCACCGGCGCGCGGTCGGTCCCCGCCCTCTCTGGCGGCATGGGCGGCGATGACGAAGTACTTCTGCGCCGTGGGCTCCAGGCCGACGTCGTGGGACATCCAGCCCGCGAGGACGGCGAGGTTGGCGGCGACGCCCCACAGGCGCCGCTGAAGATGGGGTGGGTGGTGGTAGGCGAGCATGCCGCCCACCTCGTTGAGCTGTCCCACGACCGCCTTGCGCTGCAGCCCGCCGCCACGGGCCGCGTCCCAGGCGCGGAACACCTCCACCGAGCGCTCCAGTTCCTCGATCTCCTGCGACCCGATCGGGGCGGCCTCGTACCGGTCGAACCCGGCGGGGTCGGCGTGCAGGGGGTCGTCGAGGACAGGGGCGTCGGCCTTCAGGGTCGGATCGGTGTGCAGCCAGTCGTGCATGGCGCTGCTGAGTGTGGATCCCGCGGCGAGCGCGGCACCCGCGCCCACCAAGCCGCGTCGGTTGAGCATGAGGTCCATTCCCGTGAATTCGGTGAGGACCGCGGCGGTCCGCTCGGGCGCCCACGGCACACCTTCGGGATGTTCCTCGATCCCGTCGACCTGCCGTTTCCCCGTACGCCCGTGCCGTACCAGACCGAGGTCCTCGATGGTCACGACACGGCCGAGACGCTCGGTGAACAGAGCCGCCAGCACCCGCGGTACCGGATCGCGCGGGATCTCCCCCGTGTCGATCCACCGCCGCACCCGGGAGGTGTCGGTCGCCAGCTGGGGGTGGCCCATGGCCGCCGCCTGCCGGTTGACCAGTCTCGCGAGTTCGCCCTTCGACCAGCCGGCCAGGCCGAACAGGTCCGTCAGGCGGGTGTTGGGTTGTCCGCTCACGTAAGCCCCCAGGTTCTCGGCTGAGTTGACAGTAGCCCGGTGGAGGTTGCCGGGCGACTATTCGCCACCGTTCGCCAGGGTCCGCCAGATGGTGTGCCACTGGCCATCGGGTGTCGGGTAGGAACGCGCCACCCCGACCCGGTCGCCGCCCTCCTCCCGAGGGCGCGTGACGGCACACGACGGCACATGCCGGGCACATTCCCCAGGGTGTGTCCGGGCGGCCGGGCCGGGTGGGGCGTGAGACGCACAGGCAGGCACCGCAGGCACACGAAGGGATCTGTATCTCCCATGTACGCAGCATCGTCCTCCGTGTCCGCCCCGCCCCGGCCGCTGCGACCCCGCCCGGCGGGCGGCGGGCCGTACCTCGATCCGGCGGCGCGTCCGGGAGGTCCCGTGCCGGGCGCGGGCCGGCCGCGGCGGCTCCCGGGGCAGCCCGGGGCCCAACCGCTCAGCGGGCGACTCGACCTGTCCGGCCCCCAGGGTGCGCAGCTGCGCACCGCGCTCGCCGCGGTGCACCGGATCTGCCCGGAGTTCGCCCCGGTGCAGGTCCTGCGGCGCAGCGGACGGTCCGTCCTCCTCGTGGGGACGACGGGTCGCAGCACGGCCGTGGCCAAGTGCCTCCTGGACCACTCGCCCGCCTGGGTGGAGCGGAGCCGGCAGGAAATAGCCGCATACCGCTCGTTCGTCCGGCACCGGCCGCCGGTCCGGGTGCCGAGGCTGATCGCGGCGGACCCGGACAACTGCACGCTGGTCATCGAGCGGATGCCGGGCCGGACGGCGGCGTTCCAGCGGCACCCGTCGGAGGCCCCGCCCCGCGCGGACATCCGGGCCGCGCTCGGCGCGATCTGCCGGGTCAACGCCTGGCGGCCCCCGGCCGGTACGTTCGACATGCCGCTCGACTACGCGGCCCGGATCTCCCGGTACCACGAACTGGGCCTGCTCACCGACCGGGACCTCGGCGACCTGCAGAAGCTGCTGCACGGCATCGCGCACGAGGTGGGCCGGCACGGCATGCTCCAGTTCTGCCACGGCGACGCCCTGCTCTCGAACATCCTGCTGTCCCCGGCCGGTCCAGTGCTGGTGGACTGGGAGCACGCGGGCTGGTATCTGCCGGGGTACGACCTGGCGACGCTGTGGCTGGTCCTGGGGGACGCCGCTCCGGTGGCCCGGCGGCAGATCAGCCAGATCGCCCAGTCGGCGGGCCCGGCCTCCCGCGACGCCTTCCTGGTGAACCTGATGCTCCTGCTGACCCGGGAGATCCGCACGTACGAGACGGCCGTGCAGCGTTCGATGCACGAGGCGGCCCCGGCGGCACCGGGCACGGCCCACCCGGGTGCCGCGCCGTCCGGCGAGGAGCAGCGCCTGCTGCTCAGGCGGCTGCACGACGACTGCCAGATGGCCCGCAGGGCCGTCCGTGCGGCGGTCGGCACTCGCTGACGGGCACGACGGCTCCGCGGTGCGCCCTGAGCGGCGGCGCACCGCGGAGCTTCGTCATGGGGCCGGGCCGTCGACGGCACTGGTGTACGCCAGTGACGCCCCGCAGGCCCGCGCACCGCCGCCGCGAAACTCGCCGTGAACCCTCCGTGACGTGGGAAGTCGCCTGCTGCGCGGCATCATTGACGGATCGTCGGCCAGCCGGTACCACTGACCCAGCTCTGGCGCCGTACGCCCCGCCACGCTCCGCCCGTCACAGGAGGCCGCATTGCGAGGATCCGCCACCGACCCCACGTCCACACCCGGCCACAGACGCCTGCGGCGGACCGCCGTCCCGCTGGCCTCCGCCGCCCTGCTGCTGCCCCTGCTGGGCGCGGCCCCGGCCCCCACCGCCCCGGAGCACGCCACGCACCGGCTGCAACAGGCGTTCGCCACGGCCTCGGCGGACTACCACGTGCCGCAGAGCGTCCTGCTGGCCGTCTCCTACCTCCAGTCCCGCTGGGACCGGCACGCCGGCGCGCCGAGTGTGACCGGCGGCTACGGTCCGATGCACCTGACCGACGCCCGGACCGCGATCGCCGGCGCGGAGCACTTCGCCGAGGGCACGGAGGACGCCCGCGGGGACACCGCACGTGCGGCCCTGCACCCTGTCGTCGAGGTGCCCGCCGAGTCGGCGGTCCCGGCCCGGCTGAGGACGCTGCCGAAGGCCGCGGAGCTGACCGGCCTCCCGGCCGCGGAGCTGCGCACCGACCCGGCGGCGAACGTGGCCGGCGGTGCCGCTCTGCTCGCCGCCGCGCAGAAGGAGCTGGGCGAGCCGCTCAGCGCCGACCCGGCACGGTGGTACGGGGCGGTGGCGCGGTTCTCCGGCGCCGACGACAGGGCCACGGCCGCCGCGTACGCCGACGACGTGTACGACGTGCTGCGCACCGGTGCGCAGCGCACCACGGACGACGGCCAGCTGGTGGCCCTGGCCGCCCGGCCCCGGCTGACCGCCGACACCGCCCAGCTGCGGCGGGCGCACCTGCGCACGCTGCCCACGGACGGCACGGAGTGCCCGAGGTCGGTGTCCTGCGAGTCGGTCCCGGCGCCGTACGCGGAGTTCGGGGACAACGACTACGGCAACCACGACCTCGGCGACCGTCCGGCGTCGCAGAGCATCCGGTACATCGTCATCCATGACACGGAGGGCGCCTGGGACGGGGTCATGAAGCTGATCCAGGACCCCACGTACGTGTCGTGGAACTACACGATCCGCTCCACCGACGGTCTGATCGCCCAGCACGTCAAGGCGAAGGACGTGGCCTGGCACGCGGGCAACTGGTACATCAACGCCAAGTCGATCGGTATCGAGCACGAGGGCTTCCTCGCCGCGCCGGACGCCTGGTACACGGAGGCGATGTACCGGTCCTCGGCACGGCTGGTGCGGTACCTGGCCCGGACGTACGGCATCCCGCTGGACCGGCAGCACATCCTGGGCCACGACACCGTGCCGGGTCCGACCGCGTCCAGCGTGCCGGGGATGCACACGGACCCGGGGCCGTACTGGGACTGGCGGCACTACTTCCAGCTGCTGGGGCACCCGTTGCGGCGCACGGCCGGCCGGCACTCGGGTGTGCTGACGATCCTGCCGGACTACGCCTCGAACCGGCCCGTGTACACCGGCTGCACCAGCAAGGGCCAGCCCTGCGCGGAGCACGGCTCCAGTGAGGTGCGGCTGTACACGGACCATGACGAGACCGCGCCGCTGATCAAGGACATCGGTCTCCGGACGGACCCGACGGACGGGGTGAACGACCTGTCGTCGCGGGTCTCCACCGGCCAGAGTTACGCGGTGGCCGACCGCTGGGGCGACTGGACGGCCATCTGGTACCTGGGCCAGAAGGCCTGGTTCCGGAACCCGCCGAAGGATCCGACGGCCGTACCGGCGAGGGGTCTCGTGGTGAGGCCGCGCGACGGCCTGGCGAGCGTGCCGGTGTACGGCCGGGCCTACCCGGAGAAGGAGGCCTACCCGGCGGACGTGCCCGCCCAGTCGGTGGTGCCGCTGCCCTACACGATCCCGGCCGGGCAGAAGTACGTGGCGGGTGACGAGGTGCCGGGCGAGTACTACTACGCGGTCACCTTCACCCCCGACTCCCACCGGGTCGTGGTGGGCCAGGACCTGTACTACGAGATCCAGTACGGCCACCGGGTCGCGTTCGTCCGGGCCGCGGACGTGACGCTCGAGGCAGCCGCCCGCTAGCCGGGCCCGGGGTGCCTCAGCCCTGCTGGAACAGCTCCGCCGGGAGCGGCTTCAGCAGGGCGTACAGGTCGTCGGTGATGGGGCGGTCCCAGGCCGCGATGGTCACGAGGACGCCGTCGCTGCGGTCGAACTGGACGCAGGAGATCCGGCTCTCGGACAGCTTCAGCCGGCGCACGATGAGGAGGTTGTCGCCCTGGAGCACCGGGGTGTCCTCGACGCCGACCACGGTGACCTCCTCGTCGTTCTCCAGTGCCAGCAGCAGCTGGCCCACCTCGAACGGGATCTCGCCCTCGGCGACCTCGCGGGCCGGGGAGCCCTGCGGGAGATTGCCGATGATCATGGCAGGGCCGCGTCCGCCGAACAGGTCGTAGCGCAGGAAGACGCCCTGGCAGGAGCCGTCGGGAGCGGGCAGCAGACCCGCGCCCAGGTTGCCCGGCCAGTCGCCCGGGTCCATGGCCAGCACGTCGAAGTCGGGTCCGGCAGGGGTCGCGCTGCGGCGGCGGAGGAACGACATGCGGCCATGGTACGTGGGCTCCGGCGGAAGTGCCGTGACGGGGGCGTCGGTCACCCGGGGGTTCGTCGCGGCCGGTCGCCGCCCCGGGTTCCGGCCCCGGAGTCCAAGGGGCAGCTGGTCAGCAGGGTGGCCGGGGCGGCGCCGGCCGGGCGCGGGACCGTGTGGCCGGCCGGCGGGACGGCGTGGCCCGCGATCCAGCGTTCGAGGGCCTCGAAGGCCGAGCGGTGGCAGGGCACCATCGGGCGGAGCCGGCCGGGGAAGACGTCGGCCAGGGAGTCGGTGTGGGTGCCGTCCTCGATGCGGTAGTAGCGCAGCAGGGAGCCGCGGCCGGCCTCGTGGACCATGCGGGCGTAGACGTCGCCGTCCTCGCGGATGGGCAGGAGCACGTCGAGGGTGCCCTGCAGGGTGATCAGGGGTTTGCCGATGCGTCCGGTGAGGGCGATGCGGCCGATCGCGCGGCGGACGGCGGCGGGCCGGGCCGCGTAGTCGTAGTCGGCGTCGCAGGCGGGCGTGCCGGAGGCGCAGTACGGGGTGCCCGCCTCGGTGGCGCCGTCGTAGCCGGGGTCGACCTCCTCGCGGTAGATGCGCTGGGTGAGGTCCCAGTAGACCTGGTGGTGGTAGGGCCACAGGAACTCCGAGCCGGCCGGGAAGCCCGCCCGGTGCAGGGCGGCCGCGGCCTCGGCGGCTCCGGGTCCGCCGGCGGCGTAGGCGGGGTAGTGGCGCAGGGCGGCCGGCAGGAAGGTGAGCAGGTGGGGGCCGTCCGGGCGCCAGAGGGTGCCCTCCCAGTCGACTCCGCCGTCGTACAGCTCCGGATGGTTCTCCAGTTGCCAGCGCACCAGGTAGCCGCCGTTGGAGATGCCGGTGGCGAGGGTGCGGGCCGGGGGGCGGTGGTAGCGCTGGGCGACGACCGTGCGGGCGGCGCGGGTGAGCTGGGTGAGGCGGGTGTTCCATTCGGCGATGGCGTCGCCGGGCCGGCGGCCGTCGCGGTAGAAGGCCGTGCCGGTGTTGCCCTTGTCGGTGGCGGCGTAGGCGTAGCCGCGGGCGAGCACCCAGTCGGCGATCGCCCGGTCGTTGGCGTACTGCTCGCGGTTGCCGGGGGTGCCGGCGACCACCAGGCCGCCGTTCCAGTGGTCGGGCAGCCGGATGACGAACTGGGAGTCGTGGTGCCAGCCGTGATTGGTGTCGGTGGTCGAGGTGTCCGGGAAGTAGCCGTCGATCTGGATGCCGGGCACGCCGGTGGGTGTGGGCAGGTCCTTGGGGGTGAGCCCCGCATAGTCGGCCGGGTCGGTGTGGCCGGACGCCACGGTCCCGGCGGTGGTCAGCTCGTCCAGGCAGTCGGCCTGCTGGCGGGCGGCGCCGGGCACGTGCAGCCGGGCCCGGCCGGCGCAGTGCGTGTCGGGTGTCCCCGGGCCGGCGGCGGGTGCCGCGGTGGCCGGGGTGACGAGGAGTGAGCAGACGGCGGTGAGCGAGAGCGCGCCCAGCGCGGCGCGCCGGGCGGGGTGTGGGGGCCGGTGTGCGGGCATGCGGTTCCTCCGGCGGGTGGACGGTGGGGACGCGCTGGAGGCTAGAGGGGGTGTGATGGTTGCGAACATGTGGTGAGCCGCCATGATGACGGGCCGTTAGCAGGCGTCGGCCACCATGGCGGCCCGGGTCGGGCGCGCGCGGCGCACGGTCAGGGACAGCCACTGTCCGCGAGGGTGAAGTAGCCCGCGGGTGATTCCTTCAAGGTGTGGGTGACGAACGTGTTGTACAGGCCCATGTTCTGGTGCGAACCGTTGGCGTACGTGGAGCCGCCGCTGGCGGTGGCGCGGCCCGCCTGCACCTGGGCGTAGTTGCTCGCCGTCCAGCAGGCCGCGGTGCCGTCCCCCGGGCCTGGGTCACCCGGGGCGGGGTCGCCCGGGGCGGTGGTGTCCAGGCCGAAGAACCGGGCGATCCAGCGGCTGGAGCAGATCGAGTCGGGGAAGTACGGCGCGCCGGTGCTCCCGCACTGCTCGCCGCCGCTGCCGGGGTCGACCGGGGTGCCGTGCCCGATCCCGGGGACCCGGTCCACCTCGACGGCGACCGTGCCGTCGGCGGCCAGGTACTGGTCCTGCCGGGTGGCGTCCGGCCCGATGACGGTGGTCCTGGTGGGGGTCTGGGACAGGCCGTGCAACGCCGTCCACTGGTCGCGCAGTTCGCCGGCGTCGCGCGGTACGACGGTGGTGTCCTGGTCGCCGTACCAGATGGCCGTGCGCGGCCACGGCCCGGTGTACGACGGGTAGGCGTCGCGCACCCGCCGGGCCCACTCGGCCGGGCCGAGGTCGACGCCGGGGTTCATGCAGGTGTAGGGGCTGTTGTCCCGGGTGCAGTCGTAGGGCAGGCCGGCGACGACCGCGCCCGCGGAGAACACGTCGGGGTACGTGGCGAGCAGGACCGCGGTCATGGCACCGCCGGCGGACAGGCCGGTGACGTGGACGCGCCCCGGGTCGGCGCCGTAGGCGCTGACGGCGTGGCTCACCATCTGCCGGACGGACAGGGCCTCGCCCTGGCCGCGCCGGTTGTCGGCGCCCTGGAACCAGTTGAAGCACTTGTTCGGGTTGTTGGCGGTACCGGTCTCGGCGAGCACCAGCAGGAAGCCGTCCTGGTCGGCGAGTTGTGGCAGTCCCGAGTTGTCGGCGTAGACCTGGGCGTTCTGCGTGCAGCCGTGCAGGGCCACGACCACCGGCGGCCGGGCCGGCAGGGTGGCGGGCCGGTACACGTACATGGTGAGGGCGCCGGGGTTGGACCCGAAGCCGGTCACCCGGGTGAGGGTGACGGCGGCGCGGGCCTCGGGGGCGGGGCCGGCGAGGGCGGTGCCGAGGACGACGGCGAGTACGGCCAGGAGGCGGGGCACCAGGCGGGGCACGCGGGCACGTGGCCGTGCTCCGGGCGCCCCGCGGAACGGGGGAAGTGGCATGGCGGCTCCTCGGGTGGACACACGGTCCCGGCCGCTCCCGCGCGGGGACGCCGGAGCGACGGGGGTGGCGGAACCATAGGTTCGGGTGTGTCCGGGAACCATGGCGCGGTGCCCCACAGCCGTCGGGACGTCAGTCGGCACCGGGCGGATTGCGGAGCGCCGTGCGGTCTGCTAGGGCCTGTGACCAATCCCGTCTGCAGCGGGCGGCGGGTCACTCCTCCGGCGGGGCCGGGGGTACCACCGCGACCGGGCCGGCCGCGTGCAGCAGCACGGCCTGGGTGACCGAGCCCATCATGCGGGCCGGGGCGAGCAACCGCCTGCGGTGCCGGCCGACCACGACCAGGTCGGCGTCCTGGGAGGCGGCGACGAGGAGGCCCGCGGCGTCGCCGGGTCGCGCCTCGGCGTCGACGCGGACCTCGGGGTGGCGCCCTCGGTGCGGGGCGAGGAAGCCCTCGGCGAGCGCGCGGGTCTCCTCGGCGACGGCGTCCTGGTCGACCACGGGCGGTACCGGCTGCCCGGGGGCCGACCACGTCTGCACCGGCCACGGGTAGGCGGCGATCACCTGCAGCCTGGCACCGCGCAGGGCGGCCTCGGCGAAGGCGAAGGAGAGGACGGCCTCGTCGGGGCTGTCGGCGTGCAGGCCGACGACCACCCGGGGCCCGGGCTCGGCGGCCTCCTCCCCGTGCACCTCGCGGCCGGGCCGGGGCACGACGACCACCGGGCACTGCGCGTCCCGGGCGGCGGCGAGGCCGTTGGACCCGAGCAGCAGGCTGGCGAAGCCGCCGCGGCCCCGGGACCCGAGCACCAACAGCTCGGCGTCGGCGCCGAGTTCGGGCAGAACGGCGCCCGGTACGCCCTCCAGGGCGAGGTACTCGGTGGCCGGTGCCCCGGCGCGGTCCGCGAGCCGGGTGCGCACCTCGTCCAGCACCGGATCGCCCTCGGCCTCGGGCGGCCCGGCGACCAGGACGTCGGCCTGGCCCCAGGCGGCGTACTGCCGTACGTGCACCACGTGCAGTGGTGCCCCGCGGCGGCGGGCGGCGTCCACGGCCCAGTCCAGGGCACGCAGGCTGTCGGCGGACCCGTCGACCGCGGCGATG
This sequence comes from Streptomyces capoamus, assembly GCF_014654935.1. Lineage (GTDB taxonomy): Bacteria > Actinomycetota > Actinomycetes > Streptomycetales > Streptomycetaceae > Streptomyces > Streptomyces capoamus. The sequence goes on along the minus strand of NZ_BNBF01000001.1, from coordinate 645,883 downwards.
ACCGGCGCAGTGCTCATCCTTCTCACCTCCGGAACGCGACCTTCCCCTTACTGGGGCCAGCCTCGCTCAGGCGGGGCCCCGGCAGGGCGCTGCTGATCGCGTGTCCGCGAATCCGCTCGCGACACCCCCGGTCCGGGCGGGAGCCGGTACGGGCGGCGCGGCGTCAGGTGAGGTCGAACTCGCCCTCCCGTGCTCCGGAGACGAAGGCGCCCCACTCCGCGGGGGTGAAGATCAGGGACGGACTCTCCGGCCGGCCGCTGTTGCGCATCGCGATGAAGCCCTCGACGAAGGCGATCTGGACATCGCCCAGACCTCGGCTGCTGGACTGCCACTGCGCCTGGGTGAGATCCAGCTCCGGCTTGTCCCAGCCCGCGAGCGGGTGCTGCTGGGTGGTGGTCTCGGCCACGTCCGTGCTCCTCCCGGTTCGTCGTCCGCGGTCAGCCTAGCGACCGGCCGCTACGGCGGACAGGGCACGCGGGGACGGCCTTCCCGCCCGGCCGTCCGGGCCACCGCGGACGGCCGGTCAGGAGTCGGGCGGCTGCGCGCCCACGAGCCACATGGAGAAGAACTGCGAGCCGCCGCCGTAGGCGTGCCCGAGCACCCGGCGGGCCCCGTCCACCTGGTGTTCCCCGGCCTGCCCGCGCACCTGGAGGGCGGCCTCGGCGAAGCGGATCATGCCGGAGGCGCCGATGGGGTTGGTGGACAGCACCCCGCCCGACATGTTGACGGGCAGGTCGCCGTCGAGCGCGGTCGCCCCGGACTCGGTGAGCTTCCAGCCCTCGCCCTCCGCGGCGAAGCCCAGGTTCTCCAGCCACATCGGCTCGTACCAGGAGAACGGCACGTAGATCTCGGCCGCGTCGATGTCCCGGCGCGGGTCGCCCACACCGGCCTGCCGGTAGACGTCGGCGGCGCAGTCCCTGCCGGCCCGCGGGGAGACGAAGTCCTTGCCGGCGAACAGGGTGGGTTCGCTGCGCATGGCGCCGCCGAGCAGCCAGGCGGGTGGCCGGGGCGCGCGAGCGGCTCCGGCGCGGTCGGTGAGGACCATGGCGCAGGCCCCGTCGGAGGAGGGACAGGTCTCGGAGTAGCGGATGGGGTCCCACAACATGGGTGACGCCACCACCTTCTCCAGGGTGATGTCGTGTTCGTGGAGGTGGGCGTAGGGGTTCTTCAGGGCGTTGCGCCGGTCCTTGTAGGCCACGAGGGCACCGATGGAGTCGGGGGCGCCGCTGCGCCGCATGTAGGCGCGCACATGGGGGGCGAAGAAGCCGCCGGCCCCGGCCAGCAGGGGCTGCTGGAAGGGGATGGGCAGGGACAGGCCCCACATGGCGTTGGACTCGGACTGTTTTTCGAAGGCGAGGGTGAGGACCGTGCCGTGGACGCGGGCGGCGACCAGGTTGGCGGCGACCAGGGCGGTCGATCCGCCGACGGAGCCCGCGGTGTGCACCCGCAGCAGGGGTTTGCCGACGGCGCCGAGCGCGTCGGCGAGGTACAGCTCGGGCATCATCACGCCCTCGAAGAAGTCCGGCGCCTTCCCGATGACGACCGCGTCGACGTCGGCCCACGTCAACTCGGCGTCGGCGAGGGCGCGTCGGGCGGCCTCGCGGACGAGTCCGGCGAGGGAGACGTCCCGGCGGGCAGCCACGTGCCGGGTCTGGCCGATCCCGACGACGGCCACGGGTTCCTTGCTCATCGAGGATCCCCTTCGAGTACGGCCACCAGGTTCTGCTGCAGGCAGGGGCCGGAGGTGGCGTGGGCGAGGGCGCGGTCGCAGGTCCCGCGGTGGATGCGGGCGGCGGCCTCGCCGATGCGGATGAGTCCCGCGGCCATGACGGGGTTGGCGGCGAGGGCGCCGCCCGACGGGTTCACGCACACGCTGTCGTCCAGGCGCAAGGCCCGGCGCAGGACGACCTCCTGGGAACTGAACGGCGCGTGCAGCTCCGCGATGTCGACGGGCCGTTCGAAGGCGCCCGCGCGCTCGGCGGCGAGCCGGGTCGAGGGTGAGTCGGTGAGGTCGCGCACGCCCAGGGAGTGGGCCTCGGTGCGGTGGTCGATCCCCCGGATCCAGGCGGGCCGCGCGCACAGCCGGCGGGCCCGCTCGCCCGCGGCAAGGATCACGGCGGCGGCGCCGTCGCCGACCGGCGGGCAGTCGCCGGTGCGCAGCGGCCGTACGACGTGCTCGCCCTGCGGGACGCGGCCCTTGAGCTGGGCGTGCGGGTTGGCCGTGGCGTCGGCCCTGCTGCGGGCGCCGATGGCGGCGAGGGCGCGTTCGTCGGTGTGTCCGGCGTCGATGAGCGCCTGCGCCTGGAGGGCGGCGAGGGCGACGGCGTCGGGCCACAGGGGGGCGACGTAGTACGGGTCGAGCTGGCGGGTGAGGACATCCCGCACGGAGCCGGGTGAGCACTTTCCGTAGGAGTAGACGAGCGCCGTGTCGGCGTCCTCGGTGAGCAGCTTGGTCCAGGCCTCGTACAGGGCCCAGGCGCCGTCCATCTCGACGTGCGACTCGGAGATCGGCGGCCAGGCGCCGACGCCGTCGAGGGCGAGGGTGAAGGAGAAGGCGCGCCCGGCGAGGTAGTCGCTGGAGCCGGAGCAGGTGAAGCCGATGTCGGCGGTGCGCAGCCCGGTCTGCGCCAGGACGTCGTGGAGGACGGGCATGAGCAGCTCCACCTCGGAGGATTCCGCGGTGGAGCGCCGGTGGTCGGTCTGCGCGAAGGCGACGAGGGCGACGTCCCGGGGGCCGGGGGCTTCCGCGCTGGTCACAGCAGCTCCTTGTACGTCTCGTAGGCCGCGTCGGGTTCGCCGGTGGGCCGGTAGTGGTCGGGGTAGCGGGCGCCCTCGGTCCACACCGGCTCCACGCGCAGCCCCATGCGCACCTGGTCGTAGGGGACGCCGCCGATGCGGGCGTGCAGGGCGAGGTCGGCGCCGTCCAGGGCGATGTGGGCGTAGACGTAGGGGACTTCGACGTCCAGGTTCTTCGCCTTGATGTTGACGATGCAGAAGGTGGTGACCGTGCCGCGGGGACCCACTTCCACCTGTTCGGCCGTGGCGATCCCGCAGGTGGGGCACGCGCCCCTGGGCGGGACGTACACCTTGCGGCAGGAGGGGCAGCGTTCGCCGACCGTGCGCCGCTCGGCGAGGGCGTGGATGTAGTCGGACTGGGCGCGTCCCGGGGAGTAGGTGTAGTCGAGGCGGGCGGGGACGACGATGCCGGTGACCGCGTCCGGGAACGCCCGGCCGTGGCCCGTCGGCCGGTCCGGCCCGCCGTCGTACGGTGCGAAGCAGGCGATGTCGGTGATGGCGCCGGAGCGTTCAGCGGCCCAGCGCACGCGCACGCGCATGCCGGTGCGGACGGCGTCGGGGCCGGGGGCGTCGAGGGCGTGCAGCAGGGCGGTGTCGGCGCCGTCGAGCCGGACCAGGACCCAGGCGAAGGGGGTGGCGAGGGGCTGGCCGCGACGCGGGGCGGGGTTCCAGGCCCAGGTGGTGACCGTGCCGGTGGGGGCGACCTCGACCAGCTCGTCGATCTCCTCGGCGGTGACGGGGTCGTACTCGACGGGCGGGACGAGGACGCGCCCGTCGGTGGTGCGCACGCCGAGCACGACACGTTCGCGCAGGCCGGTGAGGAAGGCGCTCTGGACGGGGCCCAGGGAGCGGGTGAAGGGGAACTCGACGACGAGGGGGGCTTTGAGGACTTCTGGCATCGGCTGCTTCCTCGGGGATCGGCGGTGAAGGCGCACCCGTAGGGGCGCGGGGAACTGCGCGTCCGGCCCACGACGGCCCGCAGCTCGCGAACGGCGTGCGCCCACCTCCCGCGGAGCGTCACGCGCGCTTGTAGACGGGCGGCCGTTTCTCCGCGAAGGCGCGGGCGCCTTCCTTCGCGTCGGCGGTGTCGAAGATCGGCCGGCCGCGCTTGAGTTCGGATGCGAGGCCGTCGGTCTCCGTCATCTCGGCGGTCTCGTAGACGGAGGCCTTGACCGCTTCTACGGCCAACGGTCCAGCCGTGTTGATCCGCTCGGCGATCTCCAGGGCCCGGGCCAGGGCGGTGCCGTCGGGGACGACGTGGCCGATCAGGCCGATGCGGGCGGCTTCCGGGGCGCTGTAGGGGCGTCCGGTGAGCAGCATCTCCAGGGCGTGGGTGCGCGGGATCTGGCGCTGGAGGCGGACGGTGGAGCCGCCGATCGGGAACAGTCCGCGCCTGACCTCGAACAGGCCGAAGGTCGCGGACTCGCCCGCGACGCGGATGTCGGTGCCCTGGAGGATCTCGGTGCCGCCCGCGACGCAGTGGCCCTCGACGGCGGCGATCACCGGTTTGCGGGGGCGGTGGTGGCGCAGCATCGCCTTCCAGTGCAGGTCGGGATCGGCCTGCAGCCGGTCGCGGTACCCCTGCCCCCGCATGCCGTCGCCGGCCAGCGCCTTGAGGTCCATGCCGGCGCAGAACGCGCCGCCGGCCCCGGTGAGGACGACCGAGCGGACCGTGTCGTCCGCGTCGGCCTCGAGCCAGCCGTCGTACAGGCCGACCAGCATCGCCAGGGACAGCGCGTTCCTGGCCTCGGGCCGGTTGAGCGTGAGCACCAGTGTGGCGCCTTCCCGCTGCACGGTGAGGTGTTCCGTACCACCCATGGGCCATCTCCCCTCGGTCGGAACGAGAACAGGTTGCAGGAGGGGAGGGGGCACTTCAAGAGTTTTCTGACAGTCAGTCAGATTTTCTGGTGCGAGCCCTTCCTCCTTGCCGCCCTCTTTGCTCTGATGACCGGCGAGCCGACGGATGCGCCTGTCGTCGCGAGGATCCGCCGGGGTCAGGAGGAAGCGGTGGAGTACAACCTTGCCGACCTGTTCGAGTCGGTCGTCGACGTGGCCGCGGACCGCGAGGCGCTCGTGTACCTCGACCATCCCGGCACGGGTGCGGAGCGCCGGCTGACGTACGCCGAGCTGGACGCCGCCGCCAACCGCGTCGCGCACCACCTGGCCGACAGCGGCCTACGGCCCGGCGAGCACCTCGGCCTCCACCTGTACAACGGCGTCGAGTACCTGCAGACGGTACTGGCCTGCCTGAAGGCCAGGATCGTCCCGGTCAACGTCAACTACCGCTACACCGAGGACGAGTTGGTGTACCTCTACCGGGACGCGGACCTGGTCGCACTGGCCTTCGACGCGGAGTTCGAGGACCGGGTGGCGGGGGCGCTGCCACGGGTGCCGGGCCTGCGGCACCTGCTGCGGGTGGGCACCCCGGCCGCGCGGGCGGTGCCCGGGGCGGTGCCGTTCGCCGCCGCCCAGGCCGCCGGGTCGCCCGGGCGGGACTTTCCCGCGCGGTCCGGGGACGACCAGTTCATCATCTACACCGGTGGCACGACCGGCATGCCCAAGGGGGTGATGTGGCGCCAGGAGGACCTGTTCTTCGCCGGGCTGGGCGGCGGCGCGCCGACCGGAGAGCCGGTGCGGGCACCGCAGGAGCTGGCCGAGCGGGTCGCCGCGGGCGGCACCGGGATCACCTTCTTCCCCACTCCCCCGCTGATGCACGGCACGTCGACGCTCACCGCGTTCATCGGCTTCAACTTCGGCCAACGGGTCGTACTGCACCGCAAGTTCGTGCCGGAGGAGGTGCTGCGCACGGTCGCGCGGGAGCGGGTCACCAGCATGTCACTGGTCGGGGACGCGATGCTGCGGCCACTGATCGACGCGCTCGCCGGGCCGCTCAAGGGCACCGACTGCTCATCGCTGTTCAGCGTCTCCTCGTCGGGCGCGATCATGTCGGAGACGGTGCGGCGGCAGTTCCGCGAGCTGCTCCCGAACGCGGTGCTGCTGAACAACTTCGGCTCCTCCGAGTCCGGTTTCAACGGCACCGCGACCGAGGACGCGGGCCCGGAACGCGGCTTCCGTATCCGGGTCAACTCCCGCACCCGTGTGGTGGATCCGGTGACGCGCGAGCCGGTGGCACCGGGCGAGGCGGGCCGGGTCGCGCAGTGCGGCCACGTGCCGCTCGGCTACTACAACGACC
>NZ_BNBF01000001.1:624589-639850 GCF_014654935.1 Streptomyces capoamus | reverse complement strand
CGGCGGCGACGGCCGAGACGTTCTTCGAGAAGGACGGGCGGCGCTGGGTGCTGCTCGGTGACATGGCCACGGTCGGCGCGGACGGTGTGGTCACCGTCCTGGGCCGGGGCTCGCAGTGCATCAACACCGGTGGCGAGAAGGTGTACCCGGAGGAGGTCGAGCAGGCGCTCAAGGCGCATCCCGACGTGTACGACGCACTCGTCGCCGGGGTGCCGGACGCCCGGTGGGGCAGCCATGTGGCGGCCGTGGTGCAGCTGCGCCCGGGGGCACCGCGCCCCTCGCTCGCCGACATCCAGCGCCACTGCCGTACCCGCCTGGCCGGTTACAAGGTCCCCCGCCAGCTGATCGTCACCGACACCATCCAGCGGTCGCCCAGCGGGAAGGCCGACTACCGGTGGGCGCGGGAGGTGGCGGTGGCGGCGGAGCGGCCGTAGACCGGCACGCCACCGCGCGGAAGGCCCCGGCGACCGCGGCCCACGGGCAGGGCCGGGGCCGCGGCCCGTCACCGGTCGAGGAAGGCCAGGGTGCGGTGCACGAACCGCTCCGGGTCGTCCAGCCAGGGATAGTGGGCGGCGCCGGGCTGCACGGTGCACTCGGCGTCGGGGAAGGCCTCGGCGGTGCGGCGGGCCAGGTCGGGGGCGGGACCGCCGTCGAGTGCGCCCGCGTACACGAGGACCGGCGCGGTCAGGGCGGCGAGTGCGGCCCGGGTCGCGTCCGGGGCGAAGGCTCCGTCGGCGAAGTAGCGCTCCCCCGCCTCGTCGTTGGTCTGGAGCAGCTCGGCGTCCGTGTGCGCGCGGGCGGCGTCGTCCCAGCGGCCGTAGAAGAAGGGCAGGAACGCGTCGTCGAACTCGGCCTCGCCCGCGAGCCAGGCCCGGAAGGCGGGGAAGGCCCGGGCGAACCACGGCTCGCCGGCGCGCAGCCGGGCCGCGGCCAGCCGGTCCTCGGGCGTGGCCCGCAGGCCCAGGGCGGAGGGGTTGGGGGTGATCAGCAGCAGCCGTCGTATCCGGTGCGGGTGGCGGGCCGCGTAGAGCATCGCGAGGGCGGCGCCCGCCGAGTGGGCGACCAGATCCATGTGTTCCCAACCCATGTGGGCCCGCCATACCTCCACGTCCTCGACCATCCGGTCGCAGCGGTACGTCGCCGGGTCCGCCGGCACCGCCGAGTCGCCGGTGCCCCGCAGGTCGAGAAGCGCCAGCCTGCGGTGCGCGCTCAGCCCGCCGAGGTCCCCGAGGTAGGCGGAGGCCCGCATGGGGCCGCCGGGCAGCACGGCGAGGGGCTCGCCCGCACCCCGCAGGTGGCAGGCGAGCCGGGTGCCGTCGGCGGCGGTGAAGATCGGCATGCGTGTGATCATCGGGCCGGGGACCGCCGGCGCGCAACGCCTCGGCGCCGTGGAAAATCTCCGCCGCCCTCTTGCCCCCGGCCCGGCCCGCCTGCGTTACTGACCCCGAACGGATCGACCGAATGATCGGTCGGGCAACAGGTGCGGCTGGTGAAGGAGGCGTCGCGATGGCCGGCGGGGCGGACCTGCTCGACGCGGGGGAACGGCTGGGACCCGAGGAGCTGCGGGCCCTGCAACTGGAACGGCTGCGGGCCACCCTGCGGCACGCGTACGCGCACGTGCCGTTCTACCGGGAGTGCTTCGACAAGGCCGGCGTCCGCCCGGAGGACTGCCGGTCGCTCGCCGACCTCGCCCGCTTCCCCTTCACCACCAAGGCCGACCTGCGGGAGAACTACCCGTACGGCATGTTCGCCGTCCCCCGGGAGCGGATCCGCCGGCTGCACGCCTCCAGCGGCACGACCGGACGGCCCACGGTGGTCGGCTACACCGAGAACGACCTCTCCATGTGGGCCGACATGGTGGCGCGGTCGATCCGGGCGGCGGGCGGCCGGCCCGGAGACATCGTCCATGTGGCGTACGGCTACGGGCTGTTCACCGGCGGCCTGGGCGCCCACTACGGCGCCGAACGCCTCGGCTGCACGGTCGTCCCCGCGTCCGGCGGGATGACCGCCCGCCAGGTGCAGCTGATCCAGGACCTGGAGCCGTCCGTCATCATGGTGACCCCCTCCTACATGCTCACCCTGCTGGACGAGTTCGAACGGCAGGGCGTGGACCCGCGCGGCACCTCGCTGCGGGTCGGCGTGTTCGGGGCCGAGCCCTGGACCGAGCAGATGCGGCGGGAGATCGAGGAGCGGTTCGCGATCGACGCCGTGGACATCTACGGGCTGTCCGAGGTGATCGGTCCGGGGGTCGCCCAGGAGTGCGCGGAGACCAAGGACGGCCTCCATGTGTGGGAGGACCACTTCTACCCCGAGGTCGTGGATCCCCTCACGGGTGAGGTGCTGCCCGAGGGCGAGCGGGGCGAGCTGGTGTTCACCTCGCTGACCAAGGAGGCCATGCCGGTCGTGCGGTACCGGACACGGGACCTGACGCGGCTGCTGCCCGGCACGGCCCGGGCGTTCCGGAGGATGGAGAAGATCACCGGGCGCAGCGACGACATGGTGATCCTGCGCGGGGTCAACCTGTTCCCGACGCAGATCGAGGAGATCGTGCTGCGCACGCCCGGGGTGGCTCCGCACTTCCAGCTCCGGCTGACCCGGCAGGGCCGGCTGGACGCGCTGACCGTCCGGGCCGAGGCACGCCCGGACGCGCCGGCGGAGGTACGGGAGGCGGCGGCCCGGGCCATTACCGCGGCCGTCAAGGACGGCATCGGCGTGTCGGTCGACGTGGAGATCGTGGAACCGGAGTCGCTGGAGCGGTCGGTCGGCAAGATCCGCCGCATCGTGGACCTGCGGCCGCGGGACGGCGGACAGGGGGTGTGACCCGGATACGCTGTCTACACCTCGTTGAAGCCCCTGTCGCCGTCGTATATGTCGACGTCGACAATGACCACGGCGGACGGCGTCACGAGGTAATGCACCATGAGACCGTCGACCCGGACCGAGCGGGTCACGTCGTCGTTGCTGTAGGCGAGATGTGTACGCCGGCCAGCTCGGTGAAGGCTTGTCACGGCCACGCGTCGAGGACGTCGACCAGGGAGCCGGGACCTGGCGGTCGCCGGGCCGGGGGCCCGGTCAGGCGCCGAAGCGGTCGCGCAGCTCGCGCTTGAGGACCTTGCCGCTGGCGTTGCGCGGCAACTCGTCGACGAACAGCACCCGTTTGGGCGCCTTGAACGGCGCGAGCCGCTGCTTGACGTGCTCCACGAGCTGTTCCTGCGTCACCTCGCCGCGCGGGACGACGACCGCGGTGACGGCCTCGATCCACCGCTCGTCGGGCAGGCCGATCACCGCGGCGTCCGCGACCGCCTCGTGGCTGTACAGGGCGTCCTCCACCTGGCGTGAAGCCACCAGGACCCCACCGGAGTTGATGACGTCCTTGACCCGGTCCACGACGGTGAAGTAGCCCTCGGCGTCCCGCACCGCCAGGTCACCGGACCGGAACCAGCCGTCGCGGAAGGCCTCGGCGGTCTCCTCCGGCTTGTTCCAGTAGCCCTCGCACAACTGCGGTGAGCGGTAGACGATCTCGCCGGCCGTGCCCGCGGGGACCTCCTCGCCGTGCTCGTCGACCACTCGGGCGTCGACGAACAGGACGGGCCGGCCGCAGGAGTCCATCCGGCCCGCGTGCTCGTCGGGCGCCAGGACGGTGGCCAGCGGGCCGATCTCGCTCTGGCCGAAGCAGTTGTAGAACGCGAGCCCCGGCAGCCGCTCGCGCAAGCGCTCCAGGACGGGCACCGGCATGACCGAGGCGCCGTAGTAGGCCTTGCGCAGCCCGGACAGGTCACGGGTCGCGAAGTCCGGGCGGCCCGCCAGGCCGATCCAGACCGTGGGCGGGGCGAACAGGCTGTCCACGCGCCCCGCCTCGATCAGATCCAGCAGCCGGTCTCCGTCGGGCCCGTCGAGGATCAGGTTGGTGGCGCCGACCGCCAGGCAGGGCAGCAGGAACACGTGCAGCTGCGCGGAGTGGTACAGCGGCAGGGCGTGCGCGGGGCGGTCGCCGGCGCTCAGGTCGAGGGCGGTGATCGCGCTCAGGTACTCGTGCACCAGGGCGCGGTGCGTCATCATCGCGCCCTTGGGCAGCGCGGTGGTGCCCGAGGTGTAGAGCAGTTGCACCAGGTCCTCGGTGCGCGGTTCGGGGCCCTCGTACACGGGTGCCGTCGCGAGGCGGGCGAGGAGACAGTCACCGGTGTCGCGCAGCGGCAGCGTGCGGACGCCGGCGGGCAGCCGGTCCGCCAGGGCGGGGTCGGCGAGGACGAGGGAGCTGCCGGACTGGCCGACGATGTAGGCGAGGTCGTCTCCGGTCAGGTTCTGGTTGACCGGCACGTGCACGAGACCGGCGCGGGCGCAGGCCAGGAAGCCGATCAGGTAGGCGTCGGAGTTGTGGCCGTAGGAGCCGACCCGGTCGCCGGCGGTGAGGCCCTCGCCGAGCAGCACGCTCGCCGCGCGGGAGACGGCCTCGTCCAGTTCCTGGTACGTCCAGGCGCGGTCGCCGTACTCGACCGCGGTCCGCGCCGGAGTGCGCCGGGCGCTGCGTCGCAGCACCCCGTCGACCGTGCTGCCCTGTCCCTGCGTCATGACTGATGATCCTGGGCCCGTCACCGGGACGGGTCAAGCACCGGGGAGGCCGGCCGGGCACCGGTCGGCACGGCCGGCGCTGCTACCCGTGCGACCGGCGCTCCTTCCCGCCCGGCCGGCGGTGCGCCTCACACGGGCCGTGTGCGTCCCTCCCAGTACGGGTCCCGCAGCCGCCTCTTGTACAGCTTGCCGTTGGGGTCGCGGGGCATCTCCGCGATGAAGTCGACACTCCTGGGCCGCTTGTAGCCGGCGAGCCGCCCGGCGCAGTGGTCCAGGAGGGCGGCGGCCAGGCCGGGGCCTGGCACGTGGCCCGGGGCCGGTTCGACCACGGCCTTGACCTCCTCGCCCCAGTCGTCGTGCGGGATGCCGAAGACGGCTGCGTCGGCGACGGCGGGGTGGGCGAGCAGGGCGGACTCGATCTCGGCCGGGTAGATGTTCACCCCGCCGGAGATGATCATGTCGATCTTGCGGTCGCGGAGGAAGAGGTAGCCGTCCTCGTCCAGGTATCCGAGGTCGCCGACGGTGAAGAAGTCGCCGATGCGGTTCCTGCGGGTCTTGGCCTCGTCCTTGTGGTACGCGAAGCCGCCGGTGTTCATCTTGAGGTAGACGGTGCCCAGTTCACCGGGCGGCAGCCGGTTGCCGTCCTCGTCGAAGACCGCCAGTTCGCTGATGGGCCAGGCCTTGCCGACGGTGCCGGGCTTCTTCAGCCAGTCCTCGGCGGTGGCGAAGGCCCCGCCGCCCTCGCTGGCGGCGTAGTACTCCTCCACGCAGTCGCCCCACCAGTCGATCATCGCGCGTTTCACATGGTCGGGGCAGGGCGCGGCTCCGTGGATGGCGTGCCGCATGGACGAGACGTCGTACGACCGCCGTACCTCCTCCGGCAGGGCGAGCAGCCGGTGGAACTGGGTGGGGACCATATGGGTGTGGGTGCACTTGTGTGCCTCGATGACACGGAGCATCTCTTCAGGTGTCCACTTGTCCATCACCACCAGGCGGTGCCCGAGGTGCAGGGAGGCGCCCGCGAACTGGAGGACGGCGGTGTGGTAGAGCGGTGAGCAGACGAGGTGCACGTTGTCGTCGTACGGCTTGATGCCGAAGATGCCGAGGAAGCCGCCGAGGTAGGCCTCCTCGGGGCGCTTGCCGGGCAGCGGGCGGCGGATGCCGCGCGGTCGGCCGGTCGTGCCCGAGGTGTAGTTCATGACCCAGCCCAGCTCCCGGTCCCCGGGCGGCGTCTCCGGCCTGCCGTCGAGGAGTTCGGCGTAGGGGCGGAAACCCGCCGCCGGGCCGACGGCGTACCGGTGGCTCGCCGGCAGTCCGGCCCGGTCGGCCGCCTGCCGGGCCGGGCCGGCGAACCGTTCGTGGGCGATGAGCACCTTGGCGCCGGAATCGGCGAGGATCCAGGCGATCTCCGGGCCCACGAAATGATGGTTGACGGGCACGAGGTAGAGGCCTGCCTGGCTGGCGGCCAGGTAGGCGGTGACGAACTCGGCGCCGTTGGGCAGGACGGCCGCGAAGGCGTCCCCGCGGCCGAGGCCGGCGGCGCGCAGGCCGTGGACGAGGCGGTTGGCGGCGGCGTGCAGCCGTCCCGCCGTCCACTGCGTGCCGTCCGGGGCGATCAGGGCCGTGCGGCCGGGGTCCCGGGCGGCCTGGGCCCAGAAACCGGCGGGGGGTGTGCTCGCGGGTGCGCTCACGACGGGCCGCTCCTTCCGGCGATGCGGTTGATGCGGTCCACGGCCTCCTCGAAGCCGCGGGTGAGGTCGTCGAGGACCTCCTGGACGCCGCGTTCGGCGGTCATCCGGCCGACGATCTGGCCGACGGGGGTGCCGAGCAGTGGTTCGGCCTCGTACTTCTGGATGCGGGAGAGGGCCTCGGCGACGAGCAGGCCCTGCAGGGGCATGGGCAGGGTGCCGGGGCCGGCCGGGTCGTCCCAGGCGTCGGTCCAGGCGGTGCGCAGCTGGCGGGCGGGTTTCCCGGTCAGGGCGCGGGAGCGGACGGTGTCCCCGGAGCCGGCGGCGAGCAGCTTGCGGGTGAGGGCGGACGAGTGCAGGTCCGCTTCCGTGGTGGTCAGCCACAGGGAGCCGAGCCATACGCCCTGGGCGCCCAGGGTGAGCGCCGCCGCCACCTGCCGGCCGCTGCCGATGCCGCCCGCGGCCAGGACGGGCAGCGGGTCGACGGCGTCCACGATCTCGGGGGTGAGCACCATGGTGGCGATCTCCCCGGTGTGACCGCCGGCTTCGTAACCCTGCGCCACGACGATGTCGATGCCCGCCTCCTGGTGCTTGCGGGCGTGCCGGGCGCTGCCGGCGAGGGCGGCGACGAGGACGTCCCGGTCATGGGCGCGCGCGACGACGTCGGCGGGCGGCGAGCCGAGGGCGTTGGCCAGCAGCCGGATCGGGTAGTCGAGGGCGACGTCGAGCTGGGTGCGGGCGACCTGCTCCATCCAGCCGGTGATGCGCCACCCGGACGCCTCGCCGTCCGCCAGTTCGGGCACGCCGTGGGCGGCGAGGGTGTCCCGCACGAACCGCCGGTGCCCCTCGGGGATCATCGCTTCGACGTCCGCCTCGCTGACGCCTTCGACCTTCTTGGCGGGCATGACCACGTCCAGCCCGTAGGGCCGGCCGCCGGTGTGTGCGTCGAGCCAGTCGAGGTCGCGTCTGAGGTCGTCCGGGGCGGTGTAACGGACCGCGCCGAGCACGCCGAAGCCGCCGGCCCGGCTGATGGCCGCGGCGACGGCGGGGAACGGCGTGAAGCCGAAGACGGCGCGCTCGATGCCCAGTTGCCCGCTCAGCTCGGTCTGCATGGGCGCAGGATGCCGCAGCGGGCCGGACGACGGAAGGCCTTTTCTGACGTTCCGTCAGATCGGTTGCCGGGTGAGCGCCCGCAGGGCACGGCCGGGTGAGCGCCCGCAGGGCACGCACGCCCGGGCCCCGCACCCGGGGTCAGCCGGCGGCCTCCAGGACGGCCATCGCCGCATTGTGCCCCGGTACCCCGCTCACCCCGCCCCCGCGCACCGCGCCCGCCCCGCACAGCAGGACGTTCGCGTGCCGCGTCTCCACGCCCCAACGGCCGCCGCCCTCCTGCGCGTAGGGCCAGGACAGGGCCCGGTGGAAGATGTTGCCGCCGGGCAGCCGCAGGTCGCGTTCGAGGTCGAGCGGCGTCTTCGCCTCGATGCAGGGGCGGCCGTCGGCGTCGGTGGCCAGACAGTCGGCGAGAGGCTCGGCGAGGTGGGCGTCGAGCTGGGCGAGGGTGGACCTCAGCAGTTCCTCGCGGACGGCGTCGTTGTCCCGGTCGAAGAGCCGGGCCGGGGTGTGCAGACCGAACAGGGTGAGAGTGTGCCAGCCGCGCTCGGCGAGGCCGGGGCCGAGGATGGTGGGGTCGGTCAGGGAATGGCAGTAGATCTCCGACGGCGGCGCGCCGGGCAGTTCGCCGGCGGCGGCCTGGGCGTGGGCGGTCGCCAGCTGCGCGTAGCCCTCGGCGATGTGGAAGGTGCCCGCGAACGCCTCCCGCGGGTCGGTGCCGGGGTCGCGCAGCCGGGGCAGCCGCTCGAGCAGCATGTTGACCTTGAGCTGGGCGCCCTCGGCGGGTTCGGGTGCCGCGTCGCCGGTGAGGGCGGCCAGTTCGTGGGGGGAGGCGTTCACCAGGACGTGCCGGGCCACGGCGACGGCCTCGCCGTCGGCCGTGCGGTGGACGACCTCGGCGGTGCGCCCGTCGGTGTCGATGCGGATCGCCTCGTGCCCGGTGGCGATGCGCGCCCCGGCCGCGCGCGCCGCGGCGGCCAGGGCGTCGGTGAGGGCGCCCATGCCGCCGACGGGCACGTCCCAGGCGCCCGTTCCGCCGCCGATGACGTGGTAGAGGAAGCAGCGGTTCTGGGCCAGGGAGGGGTCGTGGGCGTCGGCGAAGGTGCCGATGAGCGCGTCGGTGAGGACGACACCCCGCACCAGGTCGTCGGCGAAGGTCTGCTCGACGGCCACCCCGAGCGGCTCCTCGAACAGGGTCCGCCAGGCGGTCTCGTCGTCGATGCGGCGGCGCAGGTCGTCCCGGCTGGGCAGCGGTTCGGTGAGGGTCGGGAAGACGCGCCGGGCGACGCGGCCCGTCATGCCGTAGAAACGCCGCCAGGCCTCGTACTCGTGGTCACCGCCGGTGAGCCGGGCGAACGCCTCCCGGGTGCGCTGCTCTCCCCCGCCGACCAGGAGGCCGGTGGGCCGCCCCGCCCGCTCCACGGGGGTGTACGAGGAGATGGTGCGGGCGCGGACGCGGAAGTCCAGCCCGAGGTCGCGCACGATCTTGTCCGGCAACAGGCTGACCAGGTAGGAGTAGCGGGACAGCCGGGCGTCGATCCCGGCGAACGGGCGGCTGGAGACGGCCGCGCCGCCGGTGTGGTCCAGCCGTTCCAGCACCAGCACGGAGCGGCCCGCACGGGCCAGGTAGGCGGCGGCGACCAGGCCGTTGTGGCCGGCGCCGATGATGACGGCGTCGTACGCGCGGGGTGTGTCGTTCGCGGACATGGTCCTTCGTAGCACGGGGTGATCCGCGGCGGCCAGAGGCCGGCCCCGCGCCGGTCAGGGACGCAGTTTCGCCGGTGCCGGCCGGGCGTCCGGGCCGAGGCGCGCCATGGCGCGCAGGATGTGCTTCGGCGGGAGCTGCCAGCGCAGCCGGGCCGGTATGCGGCGCAGCAGGGCTCCGGTGGCGCGCAGCCGGCGGGTGACGGCGGCGGGCGCGGGGGCCGGTCTGCCGTACAGCTCCTGGGCGTACGGCGGCAGTGCGGCGTACGCGAGGAGCGCCACCCGCCGCCACAGCAGTGCGCGCGCCGGGACGAGGAGGGGGTGCACCGGCGGGCGGAGCAGGAACTCGTCCACCTCGCGGGCCTCGGGTCCGGCGGCCAGCCGGGGGCGGACCCGGGTGAAGTAGGCGGCCAGTTCCGACCGGTCGGCCGGTACGGTCGCCGGGTCGAGCCCCACCAGCCGGGCGCCGGCCCGGTGTTCGGCTATGTACCGGTCGGCCTGGGCGTCGGTGAGCGGGAAGCCGGAGCGGCGCAGCACGTGCAGGTAGGAGTCGATCTCCGCGCAGTGCACCCACAGCAGCAGCTCCGGCTCGTCGACGCCGTACCGCTCACCGGAGTCCGGGTCGGTCGCGGTGAGCATGCTGTGGATCTTCCGGACGCGGGCACCGGCCCGTTCGGCGGCCTCGGTCGTGCCGTAGGTCGTCGTGCCGACGAAGTCCGCGGTGCGCATCAGCCGCCCCCAGGCGTCCCGCCGGAAGTCGGAGTTCTGCGTGACCCCCCGGACCGCGCGCGGGTGCAGGGCCTGGAGGTAGAGGGCGCGGATGCCGGCCACCCACATCATGGGGTCGCCGTGCATCTGCCAGGTCACGGACGCGGGGGTGAACAGCCCGGGGTCGCCCCCGCTTCCGGGTGGGACCACAGCCACTGGACGTCACCTCTCGTCGCCGCACCGGTCTGTGGGGCATCCCTGCCCAGGCGGGCCCGGATGATGCCCGCCGCCGCCCCGTCCTCCCGGACGGTGCATACGGTGATCAGGACGGGGCACTCGGTCGACCGGAGCATGCATCCACCGGTCCCGGCTGTCCGGCGGGCGCGTGCTCACAGCCGTCGCGGGCCCTGCGGAACGGCCCGCCTTCCCAGAAGGTTGTCGCCTTGTTGCTCCCTGCCGAGAAGGAACTGCGCGCCGTACTGGCCCGCTTCGCCGACGCCCGGTTTCGCCATGACGTGCACCCCACCGGTTACTCCAGCCGGGAGCTGGAGGACGTCTCCCGCCGGCTGTGCGTCCTGACCGGCACCACGTCGGTGGACCAGGCCCTGGTCGCCGCGGACGCCCTTCTGGACCGGCTGCGGACCGCCCGCGGCGCCGCGGCCGGGACGAGGCAGGCCCTGGCTGCTGCCTGACACGGGGCCTGGCAACTGCCCCCCACACGCCTCTGTCGTGGTCCTCGAGCACTGCCCGGGGAAGCCGGGTTCAGCCGCCGCGCCGGACGCGGGCCGCCTCGCGGGCCTCCGCGAGCTTGCGGGCCTCGCTGCTCTTACGGGACGGCCTGCCACCGGAGGCGCTCCTCGCGTCCTTGGTGCTGCCCAGGCCACGGAACGGGACGTTGTGGTTCTTGGGGCGCGGTGCGGCCGCCCCGCGGTCGAGGGGCTGTCCGGAGGGGGCCTTCGCGCCGGTGATGCGGCTCAGCTCCGCCTCTCCGGACCGGACTTTGGTGACCTTGGGGATGACGTCGGCGTCGGCCATGACCTGGCTCGTCTCACGGCGCTGTCCCGACAGGGCGAGGGTCACGACGGTGCCGGAGCGGCCGGCCCGGGCGGTGCGGCCCGCGCGGTGGAGATAGTCCTTGGGGTCGGTGGCCGGGTCGACGTTGACCACGAGGTCGAGGTCGTCGACGTGCAGGCCCCGTGCGGCGACGTTCGTCGCCACCAGCGCGGTGACCTGCCCGTTCTTGAACTGGGCCAGGGTCCGGGTGCGCTGTGGCTGGGACTTTCCGCTGTGCAGGGCGGCGGCGGCCACGCCGCTGGCCCGCAGATGCCGCGTGAGCTGGTCGACGCTGTGCTTGGTGTCCAGGAACAGCAGGACCCGGCCGTCCCGAGCGGCGATCTCCGTGGTCACGGCGTACCGGTCCGGGCCGTGCACGACGAAGACGTGATGCTCGATCGCGGAGACCGCGCTGGACGAAGGGTCCACGGAGTGGACGGCGGGGTCCCGCAGATAGCGCTGCACCAGCTGGTCGACGTCGCGGTCGAGGGTGGCGGAGAACAGCATGCGCTGCCCGTCGGGCCGCACCTGGTCCAGGATCTCGGTGACCTGCGGCAGGAACCCCATGTCGCACATCTGGTCGGCCTCGTCCAGGACCGTGATGCGCACCCGTCCCAGCCGGCAGCCCTTGCGGTCGATGAGGTCGTGCAGTCGGCCGGGCGTGGCGACGACGATGTCGGCGCCGTCCCGCAGCTCGGCGGCCTGCCGTCCGAGGGACACTCCGCCCACCACGGTCGTGAGCCGCAGCCGCAGCGCCTCGGCGTACGGGGTGAGGACCTCACCGACCTGCTGCGCCAGCTCCCTGGTGGGCACCAGAACCAGCGCCAGCGGCTCCTTGGGCTGTGCGCGCCGCCCGGCCGTCCGGGCGAGCATTCCCAGGCCGAAGGCGAGCGTCTTGCCGGAACCGGTGCGGCCCCGGCCCAGGACGTCCCGTCCCGCGAGCGCGTCGGGCAGGGCCGCCGCCTGGATGGGGAAGGGCACCGTCACACCGCGCTCGGCGAGCACCCGCAGGATCTCGGCCGGCAGCCCCAGCTCCGCGAAGGACGCCGCCGGGGGCGGAGCCGCGGTGGCGTCCGACATCTCGTCCTGCTGCCGGGCATCGGCACGTGCTGATTCGCTCATGGAGAGCCTTCCTCCGAAGGGACCGTACCGAGGAAGGCGCGGCAGGGACGCGGCCGCCCGCCAGGGGCCCCGAACCGGGCACCGACACGGCGACGCTGCAAACGCCCCACGCTAGCACGGTGCGCGCCGCCCGCCCGAGCCACCCGTGGCCGCGCCGCTCAGCCCCGGAACGACGACCAAACCCGCCTGTGCCGACCGTCTCGACGCGTTGAACCGCTGGGGAATCGGCAGGTCAGCGGACCCAGGACGCCGGCAGGCCGCCTCGTCGCAGACCCCCTCACCGCCGCACCCTGGGCATCCCCAGGCCGATCCAGGAGATGATCTCGCGCTGGATCTCGTTGTTGCCGCCGCCGAAGGTGAAGATGACCGCCGAGCGGTAGCCGCGTTCCAGTTCGCCGTGCAGGACGGCACCCGCCGAGCCTTCCTTCAGCGGGCCCGCGGCGGCGACGATCTCCATGAGCCAGGCGTAGGCGTCCCGGCGGGCCTCGGAGCCGTAGACCTTGACCGCGGAGGCGTCCTGCGGGGTGAGGGTGCCGTCCTCGACGGCCGAGACCATCTGCCAGTTCAGGAGCTTGAGCGCGTCCAGCCGGGTGTGCGTGCGGGCGAGCAGCCTGCGCACCCAGGGCAGGTCGGCGACCCGCCGTCCGTCGCCGAGCCCGGTCTCCAGCGCCCAGTGCCGCACGTCGTGCAGGGCGCGGATGGCCATCGTGCCGTGGGCGGCGAGGGTGACGCGTTCGTGGTTGAGCTGGTTGGTGATCAGTCGCCAGCCCTCGTTCTCGGCGCCGACGCGGCGGGAGACCGGGACGCGGACGTCCTCGTAGTAGCTGGCGGTGGTGTCGTGGGAGGCGAGGGTGCGGATGAGGGTGCAGGAGTAACCGGGGTCGGCGGTCGGCACCAGCAGCAGGGTGATGCCCTTGTGCGGCGGCGCCGCGGGATCGGTGCGCACGGCCAGCCAGACCCAGTCGGCGGTGTCGCCGTTGGTGGTCCAGATCTTCTGCCCGTTCACGACGTACTCGTCGCCCTCGCGCACGGCCCGGGTCCTGAGCGAGGCGAGGTCGGTGCCGGCGCCGGGCTCGCTGTAGCCGATCGCGAAGTCGATCTCGCCGGAGAGGATGCGGGGCAGGAAGTACGCCTTCTGCTCGTCGGTGCCGTACCGCATGATCGTCGGCCCGACCGTGTTCAGCGCCATCAGCGGCAGGGGCACGCCGGCCTGTGCGGCCTCGTCGAAGAAGATGAACTGCTCCATCGCCGTCATCCCGCGCCCGCCGTACTCCTCGGGCCAGCCGACGCCGAGCCAGCCGTCCGTGCCGAGACGGCGCACGGTGTCGCGGTAGAACCGCTTCTGCGCGGCCGGGTCGGCGTACCGGGCGTAGGCGTTGTCCGGGACCAGTTCGGCGAAGTAGGCGCGCAGCTCGGTGCGCAGCCGCTGCTGCTCGGGCGTGTGGTCGAGGTGCACGGCGCCTCCAGGCTCCCCAAGGGCGGTCCTGACGGCGCACACCGTAGAACGTGTTTCAGTAATTGGGAATGCCGGGACCGGGGCGGATCCGGCTACGGCCCCTCACTTGAGCGTCTCCAGGAAGTCGGCGCAGGCGGCGGCGCAGGCGCGGCAGGTGTCCGCGGCCGATTCGGCGCCGGGGTGCTCGTCGAAGGCGCGGGCGCACTCCAGGCACACCGAGCGGCACCAGTCGACCCGGGCCCGGATCGCCTCCTCGTCCTGCCGGCCCTCCTCGCACAGCACGCGGCAGGTCGCGTCGCACACCTCGGCGCACATGATGCCCAGCCGGCGCACCCGTTCCCGGCGCTCGGTGCCGTCCGGGTCGACGAGGCTCGCCCGCACGGCGCAGGCCCGGGCGCACTCCGTGCACGCCTGGGCACAGGTGAAACGGTCCTCCAGGAACCGGTAGAGCTGCTGCTGCGAAGCCGGGGATGTCACACCGTGCGGGTAGCCGGGGCGGGCGGCGGCAAACACCGGGAAGCGCCACGCACTCCGTCCTAAACCATATTGTCCGGATTCGTACCGTTCCGGGTGGGGTATTCCTGACCTATGGACACCGCATCGATGCAGCTGGCCGCGGCGAGCGGCCTGATGAGCCTGTTCCTGTTCATCGTGGCCGTCGGCCTGCTCGCGCTGCTCGCCGGCGGCTTCTGGCTGACCTCCCGCGTCCGCTCCAACGAGTCCCCGCGCCCGCTCCCCGAGGAACAGCCCAAGCTGCCGCCGGAGGGTCCGGTGCGCGAGATCCGGCAGAACAGGGAGTCCGCGGAGGTCCCGCGGATTGCCAAGGGCGAGCGTCCGCTCACCCCGTACGAGCTGAGCAACATGGACTCCAGGCCGAGCGAGTCGCAGGACCGGCCGCGCTGGAGCAAGGGCTCCAGCGGTTCGTTCGGCGGCGGCGGCCTCGGCGCCCACTGACCCGCCCCTGCCCCGCACCCGTCACCCCGCACACCTCCCGCGACCCGGCCCGCGCCGGGCCGCCGGGCGCCCGCCCCGGCCTACGTCGTCCGGGCCGCGTCCAGGCGGCCGACGCGGGCCACGTTCCGCCGGTCCTCCGGATCCTGGCTGGGCTCGGCTGCGAACCACGCGTCGAGGATCTCCCCGAGTACGGGTGCGGAGGTCAGCCGGAGGCTGAGGGCGAGGACGTTGGCGTCGTTCCAGCGGCGCGCGCCGTCGGCGGTGGCCGCGTCCGTGCACAGCGCGGCGCGCACGCCCGGCACCTTGTTGGCCGCGATGGACGCGCCGGTGCCGGTCCAGCAGCACACGACCGCCTGGTCGGCCGCGCCGTCGGCCACGTCCCGGGCGGCGGCCTCGGAGCAGACCGCCCACTGCGCGTCCGCCCCGGGCCGCAGCGCGCCGTGCTCCCGGACGGCGTGACCGCGTCGGCGCAGCTCCGTGACCAGGAGCCGGGCGACGGGTTCGTCCATGTCGGAGGAGACGGAGATCCGCATGTACCGGAGGGTAGCGCCTGGCCGTGCCAGGACGCGCCGGACGGCCTGCCGGGGTCCGTGCGCGGTCCGGCGTGCCCCGGGCCGGGGGCCTGCGCACCGCCCGGGGACGCTCAGGACGCGGGCCGGGCCAGTGCCTGGTGGAGGTGTTCGAGGGCGTCGAGGAGCACCGTGCGGTGGTACCAGCTCAGCCAGGCGGAGGTGTCCGCGGCCAGCCGGGCGAGCGTCTCGGCCTGCGCGGACGCCGGACGGTGGCCGGCGTCGGGCCAGTGCAGGGTGATCACGGCGGTGCACGAGCCGGCGGAGGAGAGCACCGGGACGCTCCGCACGGCGCGGGCGCCGGTGGCCAGCAGGGCGTGCCGGCAGT
>NZ_BNBF01000001.1:615578-624531 GCF_014654935.1 Streptomyces capoamus | reverse complement strand
CGTCGGAGAGCCGCGGGTCGGCGGCGACGTCGGGCACGCTCACCTGGCGGCCCCGGGCGCGGGCCGCCGCGTCGGCCGTGCCGTCGCCCCGGCCGCGCGCGAGGTGGTCCAGGAACGTTTCTGCACAGCCGTGGTGGCTCTCCAGCACCAGGGCGTGCACGGCCGGGTCCACGCACTGCACGTATCCGGCCGGTGCCCGGCCGACGGCCAGCGCCTCGTGCAGCACGGCGTCGACCATCTGCCGCCGGTAGCGGGGGTCGCGGCCGCCCCGGGCCAGGATCCGCAGCTGGGGCACCGGCAGGCAGCGGCGGCCCGGGAACCACACCTCACCGTCCGGGGGCCGGGCCACCACGACGGCCGAGACCAGCACCCGCAGCGGCACGTTGAACCGCTGCGAGGCCTCGCGCAGCGCCCGGAAGGCGCTGCCGGAGTCCGCCAGACCGTAGCGGACCATGAGCGTGCCCTGCGCCATGCCGATCACCGGCGCGGTGCGCACCCGGGCGCGCAGTGCGCGGACCTCCTTGTGCAGGTCCTCGTACGAGGGCCGCAGCGGGTCCGCCATCTGGGACTGCCAGGCGGGCAGGTCCTCCACCCGGGAGGCGGCCCGGGCCAGCTCGCGCAGCGCCTCGTCGAGCGTGGCGTAGAGCCGGACGCCGTCCAGGCGGGCCAGGTGCACCGCCTCGCGGACGCCGGGCCGGGCACGGACGATGACCAGGTCCGGGCGGCCGGTGCGGGCCCGGGTGGTCTCGCTGAGCGTGCGGAGCACGGCGGCGCCGCCGAGCTGGACGTGCGCCATGTCGAGCACGGGACGCAGTCCGGCCCGGTCCGCCTGTTCCAGGTGGCCGCGCAGCTCCTTGGACCAGGCCTCGGCGCCGTCGGCGTCGAGGCTTCCCGACATGCGCAGCAGCAGGGCGCCTTCGGCGGGCAGTCCCTCGACGACGGAGGACTCGATGACGAGGGGAGCCGGTGCGGCCGGGCGGCCGGAAGAAGGTTTCATCGCATCACCCAGACTGGACGTGCCGCAGTTGTCGATCGGTCTCTTCGTGACCTCGGCACCACCTTGCACGGTAGGCCCCGGGCCCTCAACCGGACCGCTCGGGCCGTGGGCCGGGGACCGGGAGGCCGGGAACCGGCCGGCTATCCGGGGCCGTCGGCCGGTCCACCGGCCGCCGGCGCGTCCTGGGCGGCCGGGGAGCGCACGGAGTCCGGGCCGGCCGGCGTGTCCCGGCCGCCCAGCGCGTCCAGCGCGCACGCCAGGGAGGCGTGCGCCCGGATCCCCGGCAGAGCGGCCAGGGCCTCCCGCACGTGCGGCCGGGGCTGTACGACGGGCAGGGCGCGGCCGGCGCGGGCGAGGGACCCGGCGGCCCCGTCCAGGGAGCGCAGCGCGTCGGCGCAGGCCAGGTAGACCTCGCTCAGGTCCAGCAGAGGGTGTTCACCGGCCCGGTCGGCGTCGGCGACGTGTTCGGCCAGGGCCTCGGAGAACCGCCGGGCGTTGGCCGCGTCGACCGTGCCCCGGGCCTTCAGGACGCTGATGCCGCCGAGTCCGGTGCGGTGCTCGTGGACGGTCTGCAGCAGCAGCGGGGCCGGACCGCCGGGGCGGACGCGGGCGGGGGACGGCGGACCGGATTCCATGGGGGCACGCGCTTCCTGGGCGGGGCGGGAAGGAGCTCGGCCGGCCGCTTCCTGACCGGGACCTCACTGTGCCCCCGCCCGGATCCCGGATGCAACGACGTCTCCTGCGCGTGTCGCGGCGCCCGGGCGCTCAGCCGACGTACCGCCGTGCGGGTGAGTCGCGGCGGGCCCGCTCCAGTGAGGCGAGCCGGTGCTCCAGTTCCGGCGGTACCGGGTCGCGCTGGCGCAGCACCCACGGCAGTCCGGCGGTGGCGCGGACGAACGCGCGGGCGGAGGCCGCGTCCCGGGGCACCGTCCGGATGAGGTGCCCGGTGCGGCGCAGCGCCGGCAGCAGCGGGCGGCGCAGCCAGGTGAACCACAGGGTGTTGCGCAGCCCGAGGACCCGGCGGGCCGTGGGGTCGCGCAGCCGGGAGGCGTGGTGGTGGACGGTGAGTTCCTCGGCGTAGGCGAGCCACCAGCCCTGGCGCAGCAGGTCGCAGGCGAGCAGCTCCTCCTCGCCGCCGAGCCACAGGCCGGGGTGGAAGCCGCCGCCGGCCCGGAAGGCCTGGGTGCGCAGCACGGTGGCGGCGGCCAGGAAGGAGCCGAGGGCGGGTCCGGGGAGCCAGTCGGGGCCGGACAGCGGGGACTCGCGCAGCTCGCGCACGACCGGGTCCTCCGTGCCCTCCGGTTCCACGACGATCCGGGCGGTGACGGCCGCGAGGCGCGGCCGGGCGTCCAGCAGGTCCGCGGCGCGGCGCAGGCTGCCGGGCTCCCACCAGGTGTCGTCGTCGCAGAAGGCGACGTAGGGGGTGCGCACGTGCTGGACGGCCAGGTTGCGGCCGATCGCGCCGAGGTTGCGGCCGGGGCGCAGCAGGGTCATCTCGGGGAAGTCCCGGGCGACGGCCTCGGCGGTGCCGTCGGTGGAGGCGTTGTCGGTGACGATCACCGGCGGGTGTTCGGGCAGCCGGCGCAGCAGGGCGAGGGTGCGCAGCAGTTCGGCGCGGCGGTCGTGGGTGATCAGGACGACGGTCGTCCGGTCGTCGGGGCCGGTGCGGGTGCGGACCCCGGTGGCGGGCCCGGTCATCGTGCGGTGCCTTCCGCCAGGCGGCCGGAGGCCTCCCGGTCGAGCAGGCGGGCGGCGTCCTCGACGTGCGGGGGCAGGGTCCGGCGGCGGGCGAGGGCGGCCGGGAACCGGGCGATGCTCTCCCTCAGGGCGCGGCGCGCGCCGGGCCGGCCGGCCGCGGCGGCCAGCGCCAGGTCGGCGAAGGCGCGCAGGGTGACCGGCCAGGGGCGGCGCAGGCAGGCGGTGAGCACGTGGTTGCGCCGGACGAGGAAGGAGCGGCCGGTGCGGCCGTGGTCGTCGGGGTGGTGGCGGGCGCGCAGGGAGGGTTCGTAGGCGACGCCCCAGCCGGCGGCGGCCAGGTCGTAGGCGAGCAGGGTCTCCTCGCCGCCGAAGAAGAGCAGCGGGTGGAAGCCGCCGGCGGTCAGGAAGGCATCCCGGCGGACCACGCAGGCGCAGCCGAGGAAGCCGAGCACCGGGCGGCCGGGCAGGTCCGGTTCCGGGCGCAGCGGGGAGGCGGCGAGTACGGCGTTGAGGGGGTCTTCGGCGGCTTCCTCGCCGACCAGGGTGCGGGCGGCGAGCAGGCCTAGCCGGGGATGCCGGTCGAGGAGGTCGGCGGCCCGGGCCAGGCTGCCGGGCTCCCACCAGGAGTCGTCGTCGCTGAAGGCGACGTAGGGCGTGCGGGCGTGCCGGACGGCCAGGTTGCGGCCGAGGGCGCCGGTGTTGGCGGCGGGCCGCAGCAGCCGGGTGATGGCCGGGTGACCGGCCACGGCACGGCAGGTGGTGTCGTCGCGGGAGTTGTCGACCACGATGACCGGGGGCCGCTCGGGCAGCGCGGCCAGCGCGTCCAGGGTGCGCAGCAGGCTGGCGCTGCGGTCGCGGGTGATGACGGCGACGGTGACACGGGGATCGCCCGGTGCGGTGGGCCGGCGGACGCGGCCGGGTGCGTGCTCAGTGGACATGTGCCGCCTCCGTTCCGCTCGGCCGCGGCCGGCCGCGGCCGTCCCGCAGCAGCATGAGGCAGGCCGCGGCGACCTCGCCGGTGCGCAGGGCCAGCAGGCGGGGGTCGGGGGTGCGGCCGTGCGGGTCGCCGGGCGGGCCGGGTCGCCACAGGGCGAGGTGGTCGGGGCCGGGCGGCGGCCCCCACAACCGGGGGGAGACCGGTCCGAACAGGGTGACGGAGCGGGTGCCGTGGGCCACCGCCAGATGGGCGGGGCCGGTGTCGCCGCTGAGCACCAGGGACGCCCCGGCGACCAGGGCCGACAGTTCCCCCAACGGCAGGCCGCCGGCCAGTACGTCGTCGCCGGGCAGGCCGCTGCGCCCGGCGACCCGGCGGACCAGGGCCTCCTCGCCGGCGCCGCCGGTGAGGACCACACGGTGCCCGGCGGCGCGCAGGCACCGGACGACGGCGGCGAACCGCTCCCCCGGCCACCGGCGGGAGGCCGCGGCCGCGCCGGGGTGCACGACGACCGCGCCGGGGGCGGGGGACGGCGCGGCGGGCGGGGGCAGCCGCAGGTCGAGGGGGTCGGCGGGGACGCCGTAGTCGTGCAGGAAGGCGCACCAGCGGTCGCGTTCGTGGGCCTGCCCCCGCCAGGGCGGCCCGTCCGGGCAGGCGTGGGCGAGGAGCCGGCGCGGGCGCAGGGCGGCGAGGGCGTCACGGCTCTCGGGGCCGTTGCCGTGCAGGTCGATCGCCACGTCGGGGGGCGGTCCGGGCCAGTGGGCGAGGCCGGGCACCACGCGGCCCGGCGCCTCGGCCGGGAACACGGCGTCCACCGCGCCCGTGGCCAGGGCGAGTCCGGTCAGCCACGGTGGCTGGGCGAGGACGATGCGGTGGCCGGGGAAGGCCCGGCGGACACCGCGCAGCGCGGGCACGCCGGCCAGCAGGTCGCCCAGGCCCAGCGCGCGCAGCACCAGGACGCAGGGGGGCCGCCCGCCGTGCTGCCCGGCGGCACCCGCACGGTGCGCCGTGCGGTCGCGGGGGGTCACGTCGGACGTCCTCCGTTCGGAACGGGGGCCAGGGCCGCCCGCCGGGCGAGGCCGGTGGTGGAGCGGCCGTCCAGGTAGGGCAGCAGCAGGACCTGGCCGCCCCAGCTCTCCACCAGGGGTTGTTCGGGCAGCGCGGTGCGGGCGTAGTCGCCGCCCTTGGCCCAGATGTGCGGGCGGAGTTCGCCGAGGATGCGTTCGGGGGTGTCCTCGTCGAACACGGCGACGGCGTCCACGCACTCCAGGGCGCGCAGCACCCGTACCCGGTCGGCGGCCGGGACGAGGGGGCGGCCGTCGCCCTTGCGGCGGCGTACCGAGTCGTCGGAGTTGACGCACACGACCAGGCAGTCGCCGGCCCGGCGGGCGGCCTGGAGCAGGGCGACGTGCCCGGCGTGCAGCAGGTCGAAGCAGCCGCCGGCGGCGACGACGGTGCCGCCGGCCGCGCGGACCCGGGCGGCGGCGCGCACGGCGTCGGCGGTGGTGTCGCCGTCGGCCGCCGGCTCCGCGCCGGTCTCCGGCCGGTCGGGGACGGCGACGGCACGGGCGCCGCCCTCGGCGACGTACCGGGTGGCGGCGTGCACGGCGGCCTGTACGGCGGCCTCGGTGAGGGCGCCGTCGGCGAGCAGCCCGGCGGCGGCCGCGGCGAACCGGTCACCGGCTCCGCACGGGTCGCCGGTGGCGGCGGCCGGGGTCGGCACCAGCAGCGGGGTCTCGCCGTGCGAGAGCAGGGCGCCGCGGTCGCCGAGGGTCACCGCGACGGCCCGGGCCCCCCAGGCCGCGACCAGGGCGCGGGCGTCCCGGGCGGCGGTGCGCAGGCCGGCCGCCTCGCCGGAATCGGTGTCGTCCAGCCGCCGGGCGAAGGCCCGGGCCTCCTGGGCGGAGGGGGTGGCCAGGCGGACGCCGGGGACGGGGGGCCGGCCCCGTACGTGGGGGTCCCAGACGAGGGGGGCCGTCGCACGGGTCAGGGCGTCCCGCAGGACGTCGGCGGTGCCGCGGCCGTAGTCGGCGACGAGGACGCCGCCGGCCGCCGCGATCGCGGACACCGCTTCCCGGGTGGCCTCGCGGGCGCGGCCCTCGCCGTCGTCGAGGCGGAGCAGCGGCCGGTCCCCGGCCAGTACCCGGGTCTTGCTGCTGAGGGTGCCCTCCAGTGGCACCTCGACCAGGGTGACCCGGCCGGCCAGCAGTTCCCGCAGGGTGTCGCTGGATGCGTCGGGGCCGAGGGCGGTGACCAGAGTGACGGGACGTCCGTCGGCGGCGGCGAGGCAGGCGGCGAGGGCGGCGCCGCCGGGGCGGGAGCTGCGCCGGGTGCCGTGGACGACGGGGACGGGGGCGTCCGGGGCCAGCCGCTCGGCCCGGCCGCACAGGTCGTGGTCGAGCAGGGCGTCGCCCACGACGACCAGGGGCGTCGGCGCGGCGGTCATGCGTGTCCCTTCCCCGGGGCGACGGGCGCACCGGGCGCGGTGCGGCCGACCGTGCGGGCCCGGCCGACGAGCCGGCCGACGACACCCGGTTTGCCGTCGGCACCCGGTTCGCGTTCGGCACCCGGTTCGCCGGCTCCCCGTTCGCCGTCGGTGCCGGACGCGCCGCCCCGGTGGCCGGCCTCGCCGCGCTCGACCGCCTGGTCGAAGGCTTCGCAGAGCATGTGCACGGCGACCAGGTGGAGTTCCTGCACGGTGGCGCCGGCGGGCGCGTCGACGCACAGCGCCTCGTCCGCGCCGAGCTGCAGCGGGTTGGGGGCCCGGCCGGTCAGCGCCCACACCGTCATGCCCTGCCGGTGCGCGCGGTCGGCGGCGGCCAGCAGGTTGGCGCTGGCGCCGCTGGTGGACAGCAGCAGGAGCACGTCCCCGGGCCGGCCGTGGGCGGCGGTCTGCCGGGCGAACACCTCCTGCACCCCGTAGTCGTTGGCGATCGCGGTGGTGGAGGAGGTGTCGGCGTGCAGGGCGACCGCGGAGAACGGCGGGCGGTCGTCGCGGTAGCGGCCGACGAGTTCGGCGGTGAGGTGCTGGGCCTGGGCGGCGCTGCCCCCGTTGCCGGCGACGAGCAGCCGGGCGCCCGCGCCCAGCCGCCGGGCCAGTTCGGTGCCCCAGCGCCCGACGAGCGGTGCGTGGTCGCGGAACGCCTCCAGGGCCTTGGCGAGGTCGTCGCAGTGCGTGGTGCCGGTGACGGTGTTCATCGGACGACTCCCGAGAGCGAGCGGATGGCGGACACGGCGCCGTAGACCTCGGCCAGGCCGTCGGCCACCCGGTCCCAGGTGTAGTGGGCGAGCACCCGGGAGCGGCCGGCGGCGCCGTACCGGGCGAGCCGGTCGGGTTCGGCGAGCAGGGCGCGGACCACCGCGCCGAGGTCGTGGTCGTCGTCGGCGGGGACCAGGACGCCCGTGGTGCCGTCCACGACGGTGTCGAGCTGGCCGCCGACGGCGGTGGCGACGACCGGCGTCGCGCACGCCATGGCCTCCAGCGGGACGATGCCGAACGGCTCGTAGCGGGGCAGCGACAGCACCAGGTCCGCGCTGGACATCAGCCGGGGCATCCGGGCCCGGCCCACTCCGCCGAGCAGCGTGACCCGGTCCGAGACGCCGTACTCGCCGGCGACGCCGTACAGGCGCGCCGCCTCGGGCTCGGCGCCCAGCAGGTCGGCCTCCGGTCCGCCGGCGATGAGCAGTTCGGCGTCGGGGATGCCGGCCAGGGCGCGGATGGCGCGGTCGAAGCCCTTGCGCGGCACGAGCCGGCCGACGGCCAGCAGCCGTTTGCGGGCGCCGGGCGGGCGGTTGCGGGCACCCGGGGTGAACTGGTCGGGGTCGACGCCGCAGGGGACGACGCTGATCCGGTCCTCGGGCAGCCCCATGGCCTTCAGTTCGGCCACCTCGTCGCTGCACGTGGCGAGGATCCGGGCGCACTCGTGGCCGATGGCCTCCTCGACGGCGAGGCGCTGGGGCGGGCTGGTGTCGGCGTCGCCCTGGTAGCGCTTCTTCACCGTGCCCAGCGCGTGGTAGGTCTGCACGACGGGGACGCCGAGATCGCGGGCGCCGGCGAGGGCGGCCAGGCCCGACATCCAGAAGTGGGCGTGCACCACGTCGGGCGGGCTCTTCGCCCACTGCCGGGCCAGGAAGGCGCCGAACTCGTCCATGTGGGGCAGGAGTTCGTCCTTGGGGACGGGCGCGGGCGGTCCGGCGGGGACGTGCACCACCTGTACGCCGTCGATGAGGGTCACCCGGTCCGGCAGGCCTTCCGAGTCCCGCCGGGTGTACACCGTGACCCGGTACCCCTTCCTGGCGAGCTGCCGGGCGGTCTGCGCCACGTACACGTTCTGGCCGCCCGCGTCCGGGCCGCCGAGCGCGGCCAGCGGGCTGGCGTGCTCGGAGACCATGGCGACACGTCCGGCCGTGTGCGGAATGCGGCTCATCGGGTGACCTCCTTGATCAGGCGCTCCCAGTCGTCGAGGAAGCGCCGCTCTCCGTAGCGGGCGTGGGCCGCGGCCCGGGCCGCCGCGCCGGTGCGGCGGGCCCGCTCGGGTTCGGCGAGGAAGGTCCGCACGGCGTCCTCCAGGACGTCGAGGCGGTTGGAGACCACCCCGGCGCCGTCGGGGACCGCCTCCCGGACCTCCGTGGTGTCCAGGGCGACCACGGGCATGCCCAGGAACATGGCCTCCAGCAGGGACAGTCCGAGCGAGGTCCAGCGCACGGGGTGCAGATAGACCCGGCAGCGGGCCATCTCCCGGTGCAGTGCGTGCTGCGGCAGGTCCCGGGTCCGGCAGCGGCCGGGGGGCAGGCCGAGGTGCCCGGCGAGTCCTTCGGTGCGCATCCCGAAGACGTCCAGGGGCGCGGACCGGGCGAACCGGGGCAGCAGGTCGGTGCCGGTGGTACGGCCCCTGCGCACCGGCTCGTTGACCACGACGGCCGCGCGCCGCTCGGTGCCGGTGTACAGCGGACCGGGGTCGACGATGCCGTGTTCGACGACCTCGGCCGGGGCTCGGCCGCTGTCCCACATCAGCCGGTTGAAGTGGGTGACGTGCACGACGGGGATCCGGGACTGCCCGGCCAGCGGGTGGAGTTGCCGCTCGGGTGACGCGTCGGGGCTGTTGTGCTCGACGTACACGGCGGGCACGTCCACGCCGGGCCGGCGGCCGGTCCAGCGCAGGGCCAGCTCGGGTTCGTGCGGGCGCTGCAGCACCATCAGGTCGATGTCGCAGTCCCGCAGCTGCCGCGGGGTGCGTTCCCGCACGGACGCGGGCCAGTCCCAGGTGACGGCCCGGCCCAGGCCGTCGGGTCCGCGGTCGTCGGTGACCGGGACCAGGTAGGTG
>NZ_BNBF01000001.1:612542-615534 GCF_014654935.1 Streptomyces capoamus | reverse complement strand
TGGGGGCCCTGCACGAAGGCGGTGAGCCAGGATCCGTGCACGTGCCAGACGAGGATGTTCATGGCTGCCGCTCCTGTATGAGCTTGTGCACCGCGCGCACCACGTCCTGTCCGGTGACCTCGTCCAGGCAGGGGTGGCCGGGCACCGGGCAGGTGAGGGCCCGGGTGTCCGCGCACGGCGCCGACTGGTCGCCGAGCAGGATGACGGGGACGCCGTACGGTGCCCACCGCCCGGCCGGTACGACGGGGGCGAACAGGGAGACGACGGGGGTGCCGACGGCGGCGGCGAGGTGGGCGGGGCCGGTGTTGGCGCTGATCACGACGTCGGCCATGCGCAGCACGCCGGCGAGGGTGCGGGGGGTCGTCCGGCCGCCGAGGTCCACGGCCAGACCGCCGCTGACCCGCCGGGTCAGGCCGGTCTCGGCGGGACCGCCGGTGACGACCACACGGTGCCCGGCGTCGGTGAGCAGCGCGACCGCCTCGGCGCAGCGGTGCGGGCTCCAGGCGCGGGCGGGGGCGCTGGCGCCGGGGTGCAGGACGACGTAGGGGCCGTTGCCGGTGAGGCCGCCGGTGTCCGGGGGCGGCAGCACGCGCAGCCGGCCGTCGTCCCCGGGCGGGGCGGTGAACCCCAGGGCGGCGGCGGTGTCCAGGGCCGCCTCGGCCTCGTGCCGGCCCGCCTGCCGCCGGTGGCGTACGTCGAGCAGCCGGCCGGGATGGTCGACGCTGTCGGCGCCGATCCGGCCGACGCCGGCGAGCCGGAGCAGCAGGGCGGTGGGCAGCGGGCTCTGGTGGAACGACGTGAGGACGAGCGCGGTGTCGTAGGCCCCGGCGCGCAGCCGCCCCAGCAGGTCGTCGATGTCCGCCGGACGCACCGGAGGGGGGTCGAACCCTTCCCAGGGCGCCTCCCACACCAGCACCTCGTCCACACCGGGCAGCAGGCGGGCGGCGTCCGCGCCGCGCGGGCCGCAGAGCAGGGTGACGTGCGCGGACCGGGCGGCGACGGCGCGCACGGCGGGACCGGCGAGCAGCACGTCACCGAAGCTGTCGAGCCGGACGACGAGGGACTTCATTGCGGCCACCTCCTCCCCGCCGGTCCGACGGCGTCGGGCAGCGCACACCGCGCCCGCTCGTCGGGGACCGTGTCCGGGGGCGGGGCGGGAGGCCGGGCGGGGGTCCCGGCGTCCGCCGGAGCCGGCCACGTCCAGGGCTGCCGCGGGCGGGCGTCCGGGCGCGGACCCGGGGTGCGCCGCCCCACCGGGACCCCCGCCTCGATCAGGGCCGCGCGGACGGCGGTGAGCGCGTCGGGGGCGCTCTCGGTGGCGAAACGGGCCACTTCGGCCGGGGCGGTGGCCGCGTTGGGGACCAGGACGCCGCGGGCGCCGGCCGCGCGCGCGGCCAGCACGTCGGCGGCGATGTCCCCGATCACCAGGCACTCGGCGGCCGGTACGCCCAGCCGTCCGGCGGCCCTGTGCACCAGGCCGGGGCGGGGCTTGCGGCAGGCGCAGCCGGCCTCGGGGGTGTGCGGGCAGAACTCCCAGGTGTCCAGGCCGCCGAGCAGTTCGTCGGCGCGCTCGTTGACGCGGAGCACCTGCTCGCGGGTGAGCAGTCCGCGGCCGATGCCGGACTGGTTGCTGACCACGCCGGTGGCCAGGCCGTGCGCCCGGGCCAGCGCGACGGCCGCGGCGGCGCCCGGCAGCAGCCGGACCCGGTCGGGGTCGCCGTTGTACGGCACGTCCACCACCAGGGTGCCGTCGCGGTCGAACAGGACGGCGGACAGCCTGCTCACGCGGCACCTCCCAGGGGCTCGGCGTGCCGGTGGCGGACCACTCCGCGCACCCAGTGCCGGACGGCCAGCGGCGGGATGAGCACGCTGGTGCCGAGCATTCCGGCGATCTCGCGGGCGGTGCGCGGGCCGGGCAGGATCCGGGCGAGCGCGAACTCGGCGGTGCCCAGCGTCCACAGGGCCGCGCAGGCCCCTGCGGCCCGGCGCCGCCCGGCCAGGGCGCAGCCGGCGGCGGCGAGGGCCGCGCCGGTGACCGCCAGATGGCGGGGCAGCCGGCCGCGGGGCGCCTGGGCGCGGTCCCACCAGTCGCGGCCGTGGAGCCGGTTCATCAGGGCGTCGTCGGCGTTGCCGCGCTGCGCGGGCAGTGAGGCCCACCAGTGGGCCGGACGGACCGGGTGCCGGGTGACGCGGGCGCCGCGGACCAGGTCCCATCCGGCCCGCTGCACCCGCAGGGCGAGGTCGGCGTCCTCGCGGAAGGCCCGCGGGAAGCGTTCGTCGAAACCGCCGGTCCGCTTCAGCGCCTCGGTGCGGTACGCCATGTCGGCGGTGGCCCAGGCGGCGTTCTCGAGCCCCTTGGTGGTGCGCTCCCAGTCGGTGGGCCGGCGGTCCGGGGGCAGGGGGACGCGCAACCGGCCCTGGACCCCGCCGACTTCGGGGCCGGCCGCCCGCAGGTCCTCGGCGAGCCGCCGGGACCAGTCCGGCAGCACCTGGACGTCGTCGTCCAGGAACACCGTCCAGGGCGTGCGGACGGTCTGCCAGCCGGCGTTGCGGGCGGCGGCCGGTCCCTTGCCGCCGGTGCGCAGCGTGCGCACCCGGTCGAGCAGCTGCCCTGCCGTCTCCAGGGCCAGGCCGCCCTCGGGGTGGGGGCGGTCGTCCACGACGACCACCTCGTGCGGCGGATGGCCGGCGGCCGCGGCGAGCGCGCGCAGGCACTCGGCGAGGCAGGGCCGGCCGATCGTCGGGACGACGACGGTGTAGGCGGGCGCGCCGCTCATGCGAACGCCTTCCCGCGGCGGATCGCGAACGGGCCGAGCACCAGCAGGTCCACGGGGGCCGAGCCGAAGCACTCCAGGGCGTCCCTGGGGTCGTCGACCATGGGCCGGCCGGCGGTGTTCAGGCTGGTGTTGACCACCACCGGCAGTCCGGTGCGCCGTTCGAAACCCTCGATCATGCGGGCCACCAGCGGCTCCTGCGCGCGGTCCACGGTCTG
>NZ_BNBF01000001.1:598424-612496 GCF_014654935.1 Streptomyces capoamus | reverse complement strand
GATGCGGGCCGTGCCGTCGACGTGCACGACGGCGGGGATGCGGGCCTTCCACTCGGCGGCCACCCCGTGCACGAACAGCATGTGCGGGCTGGGCAGCGGTCCGTCGAAGATCTCCCCGGCGCGGTCGGCGAGCACCATGGGGGCGACGGGCCGGAACTCCTCGCGTCCCTTGACCGCGTTGAGCCGCTCCAGGTTCTCCGCCCTGCCGGGGTGGGCGAGCAGCGACCGGTGTCCGAGGGCGCGCGGCCCGTACTCGCTGCGCCCCTGGAACCAGGCCACGATCCCGTCGTCGGCCAGCGCCTGCGCCGCCGTCTCGGCGATGTCCGCGGGCTCCTCGTACGGTACGGCCGCCCGCTCCAGCCACGCGCGCAGTTCGGCGTCGCTCCAGCCGCGGCCCAGGGCGGCGGTCGGCATCGGTTCCAGGGTGTCCTTCTGCCCCGCGACGTGCGCCGCCGCGCCGAGGGCCGTTCCGGCGTCGCCGGCGGCGGGCTGCACCCACACGTGCCGGAAGCCGCTCTCCCGCCACAGCCGGGTGTTGGCCACGCAGTTGAGGGCGACTCCGCCGGCCATGGTGAGCGCGTCCTCGCCGGTGCGTTCGCGCAGCCACCGGGCGAGGCCGAGCATGGCCTCCTCCAGGCAGAGCTGGGCGCTGGCCGCGAGGTCGGCGTGGTCCTGGTGCCAGGCGCCGCCGGCGGGGCGGGGCGGGACGAGTTCGGTCCACGGCACCGGGCGGGCCCGGAAGCCGCCGTCGCCGTCCGCGTGGACGTACTCGCGCAGCCGGCCGGCGAACCGCGGGGTGCCGTAGGAGGCGAGCGCCATGACCTTGAACTCGTCGCTGCTGCGCAGGAATCCGAGGTGCTGGGTGAGGTCCTCGTAGAACAGTCCGAGGGAGTCCGGCAGCCGCTGGGTGCCGAGGACGGTCAGTTCGCGGTTGGTGTAGCGGCCGGCCAGGTGCGAGCCGCACTCGCCGCGGCCGTCCAGGACGAGGACGGCGCAGTCCGGGTAGGGCGAGACGGGTCCGGCGGAGGCCGCGTGCGCCACGTGGTGGGGGACGAACCTCACCTTCGCCGGATCGAGTCCGGGCAGCGCCTCGGCGAGGAAGCCGGGGGCCTCGCGGGCGTACTGCTGGCGCAGGTGGTCCCAGGGGTCGTGCAGGCCCACCTCGTCGGCGGGGCGGGCGAGTGCGGGGTCGTAGGAGTAGGCGACGGCGTCCAGGTCGGACGGGGTGAGACCGGCCTGCTCCAGGCACCAGCGGGCGGACTGCTCGGGCAGCTCCCAGGCGGAGAACGGAACGGGCCGCTTGCCGTGCTTGCGGCGGGAGAACCGCTCCTCCTCCGCCGCCGCCACGATCCGGCCGTCGGTGACGAGGGCGGCGGCGGGGTCGTGGAAGAGTGCGTTGATTCCGAGGACGTGCATGCGCTGTCTCCAGGGCCGGAGGGGCGGGGGGTCAGGACTGCGGGGCCATGTCCTCCGGGCGCGGGACGGGTTCGGGGGGCCGTGCGGCGAAGTAGGCGATGGTCTGCTTCAGCCCTTCCTCCCAGGGGACCTGCGGCGACCAGCCGAGCAGCTCGCGCGCGAGGGTGGTGTCGGGGCGGCGCCGGCCGGGGTCGTCGACGGGCCGGTCCACGAACGCGATCGGGGACCGGGAGCCGGTCAGGGCGACCACCCGGCGGGCCAGGTCGGCCATGGTGATCTCGTCGCTGCCGCCGATGTTGACGGGCCGTACCGACTTGCTCGCGGCCACCCGCAGGATGCCGTCGACGGTGTCGTCCACGAAGCACAGCGAGCGGGTCTGGCTGCCGTCGCCGGTCACCGTCAGCGGCTCGCCGGCGAGGGCCTGGCAGATGAAGGTGGGCACCGCGCGGCCGTCGTGGGCCCGCATCCGGGGACCGTAGGTGTTGAACAGGCGCACGATGCCGGCGTCCGTGCCGTGGGTGCCCGCGTGCGCGGTCACCAGGGCCTCGGCGAACCGTTTGGACTCGTCGTACACGCTGCGCGGTCCGACCGGGTTCACATTGCCCCAGTAACCCTCGTGCTGCGGGTGCACCAGCGGGTCGCCGTACACCTCCGAGGTGGAGGCCAGCAGGAAGCGGGCGCCGTCGCGTTCGGCGATCGTCAGGGCGTTGCGGGTGCCGAGGCTGCCGACGTCCAGGGTCTGCAGCGGCATGCGCAGGTAGTCGGTGGGCGAGGCCGGGCAGGCGAAGTGCAGGACCAGGTCGTACGGTCCCGGCAGCCGTTCGGCGCACTCCGGGTCGCAGACGTCGCCGTGCACGTACCGGAAGCCCGGCCGGTCCTGCAGTTGGGCGATGTTCTCGCGCCGGCCGCAGGCCAGGTTGTCGGCACAGTCGACTTCGACCCCTGAATCCAGCAGCTGTTCGCACAGGTGGGAGCCGAGGAACCCGGCGCCGCCGGTCACGAGGGCGCGCCGCCAGGAGAACGGTGTGTCACCAGTCATGGGGCTGTTCCTTCGTCCTTCGTCCACGCGTCCACCGTGTCCGCACACCGGACCGGTCGTCCGCGCAAGGAAGGGGTTCGGGCGCGGGCGTTCGGCGCGTGCCGCGTCGCCGGGCCGACGCCGTCGGCCCGTCGGGGAGGGGAAGAGGAAGCGGATCCCGCCGATCGTGCGGGACCACGCTGGTGGGCCGCCGCTTGCTGGACGGCACTGGCAGCTGAGTTCCCCTGCCAGTTGGATTCACACGTTGGATTCTTATTCTCCGGAACCAGGGGTACTCGCGCGACTCAGGCGTCCCGATCACCGCAGGGGAGACGCTATGCACGACGATGTCGCGACGGCGGTGCTGCGCGCGCTGCGCGGTCCGGGCCGGTCCCCGCGGCGGCTGCTGCTCACCGGCTGGTTCAGCTTCCTGCACGGGGAGGCGACGGCCGGGGACGTGCTCGCCCAGCAGCACATGGCCGCGGCCCTGAACGGGGCCGGCATTGCGCACGACACGGCGTGGAGTCCCGGTTTCCGCCCCGGTGCGCTGTCGTTGGACACGGCCGATCCGCGGGCGTACGACACGCTGCTGTTCGTCTGCGGCCCGCTGCACGGGCCCCAAGTGGCCGCCCTCCATGCACGGTTCGGATCCTTGAGACGACTCGCCGCCGGCGTCTCGGTGGTCGATCCGGCGGATCCCGCGGTCACCGGCTTCCACACGGTCGTCGCGCGCGACGGCGCCGGCGCCCCGGGCCGGCGTGACCTCGCCGCCACCGCCCCCGCGGGCCCGCTGCCGCCCGTGGCCGGGGTGGTGCTCTCGCACGGCCAGGGCGAGTACGGGGAGCGTCGGCGGCACGCGGAGGTGAACGAATCGATCACCGGCTGGCTGGCCGGCAAGGACTGCGCCCGGGTGCCGGCCGACACCCGGCTGGCCGCCGACGACTGGCGGCTGTGCGCCACCGCGGAGCAGTTCCTCGCCCTCCTGCCCCGCTTCGACCTGGTCGTCACCACCCGGCTGCACGGCCTGGTGCTGGGCCTGCGCACCGGCACCCCGGTGATCGCCGTCGACCCGGTCGCGGGCGGTGCCAAGGTCGGCGCCCAGGCCCGCGCCCTGGGCTGGCCGGCGCTGGTGACGGCGGACGCGCTGGCCCCGGACATCCTGGACCACTGGTGGCGGTGGGCGCTCTCCGGAGCGGGCCGGACGGCCGCCGCGTGCCACTCGATGCGCTGATCCGGGACTGCGGACCGTGTAGCGGGCCGGGGCAGGGGCACTCGGGGCGGCGACGGCCGGCCGCTCACGGGCCGCCGCGTCTGACGCAGGAGGTATCGACCATGGGTCACGGCGGAAACGTCATCCAGGAGCTGACCACCGACCACCGCGAGGTCGAGGAGATCTTCGGCCGCATCGAGGCACTGCCGCCCGGCTCCGCGGAACGCAAGACCCTCTGCGAACAGGCCACGATGGAGCTGGTCCGGCACTCGGTGGCAGAGGAGTCGTACCTGTACCCGGCGGTGCGCGAGCACGTGCCGAACGGGGGCTCCCTGGCCGACAAGGAGCTCGAGGACCACGCCAAGGCCGAGCAGCTCATGAAGGACCTGGAGGGCTGCGAGGCCGATGATCCCCGCTTCGACACGCTCATGACGGAGCTGATGAGCGAGATCCGGGCGCACGTGGCGGACGAGGAGCAGAACCTCTTCCCGCGGCTGGAGGAGGTCTGTCCGCCGGACGCGCTGATGGACCTCGGCGACAAGGTCCGCCGGGCGAAGAAGACGGCCCCGACCCGTCCGCACCCGGCGGCTCCGGACACTCCCCCGGCCAACAAGATGGTGGCTCCGGGAGCGGGCCTGGTCGACCGGCTGCGCGACGCGCTGTCGGGGCGGGGCAAGGAAGGCTGACGGGGTGCTCCCCGACGGGGGCCGGGCGTTCGCCCGGCCCCCGTCCCGTGTGCCGGCGCTGCGTTCCGGAGGCGGGCGGGCGTCCGGTCCGTCCGTGGCGGGCGTCCGTCCGTCCGTGGCGGGCGTCCGCGGTCCGTCCGTCAGTACGGCCGGGGCCGGTTCACGGCCGGGTTCACAGCCACGAGGTGGGCCGGGTGCCGGAACGGCGGGAGCGGAGGCGGGTCGCCCGGCACAGCAGGCGGAACGCCTGGAACAGGGTCAGTGGCCACAGCAGCGCGAAGCACCACAGCAGCGCGGGCTCCGAGGTGCGGACGCCCATGACGGCGGCGAACGCCGAGGCCGCCGCCAGCAGCACCACCGACGCCGGCAGCCACGTCCGGTCCCGCACCACGCCCATACGGCGCGCGAAGCCCCGGTCCTGGTACAAGTTCGCCTCGATCTGCAACAGCGCGAGCCGCTCGCGCGGTGACAGCTGTACCTCGTCGTGCATGTCCCACCTCTCCCCGGTCCTCCACGGCAACGGCACCTTCGCCGGCCTCCGTCCCGCAGCACCGGGTTCCCAGGACGGCGCGGGCGAAGCGGGACCGCGGCCGGGCAGCCGCACACGCCGCGTCAGCTTCCGTCACGGAACGTGAGGCCGCCGCGTTACGGGTGTCCATCCCTGCCGCAGGGCCGATACTTCCAAGTAGACGGGCAAGTGGACGGGAACGGCCGGATACGAGGAGACACCCATGAGGATGCTGATCAACGTGCCGGAGACCGTGGTGGCGGACGCGCTGCGCGGGCTCGCGGCCGCGCATCCCGAGCTGAACGTGGATGTGGAGAACCGGGTGATCGTCCGCCGTGACGCCCCCGTGGCCGGCCAGGTCGCGCTGCTCTCGGGCGGCGGCTCCGGGCACGAACCGCTGCACGGCGGGTTCGTCGGACCGGGCATGCTCTCCGCCGCCTGCCCCGGAGAGGTCTTCACCTCGCCGGTGCCGGACCAGATGGCGCGCGCCGCGGCCGCCGTGGACAGCGGGGCGGGCGTGCTGTTCGTCGTGAAGAACTACACCGGCGACGTCCTGAACTTCGACATGGCGGCCGAGCTGGCCGAGGACGAGGGCATCCAGGTCGCCAAGGTACTCGTCAACGACGACGTCGCGGTCACCGACAGTCTGTACACGGCCGGCCGGCGCGGTACGGGTGCGACGCTGTTCGTGGAGAAGATCGCGGGTGCCGCCGCGGCCGAGGGGCAGCCGCTGGAGCGCGTGGAGGCCGTCGGACGTCAGGTCAACGACAGCTCCCGCAGCTTCGGAGTCGCCCTGAGCGCCTGTACGA
Organism: Streptomyces capoamus; assembly: GCF_014654935.1. Taxonomy (GTDB): domain Bacteria; phylum Actinomycetota; class Actinomycetes; order Streptomycetales; family Streptomycetaceae; genus Streptomyces; species Streptomyces capoamus. Next base: position 606,849 of record NZ_BNBF01000001.1, on the reverse strand, counting down.
CCCCGGCGAAGGGCAGTCCGACCTTCGATCTGCCGGACGGCGAGCTGGAGTTGGGCATCGGCATCCACGGCGAGCCGGGCCGGGAACGGCGGCCGATGATGACCTCCGGGGAGATCGCCGACTTCGCGGTGAACGCCGTCCTGGAGGACATGCCGCCCCGCAGCCCCGTCCTGGTCCTGGTCAACGGCATGGGCGCCACCCCGCTGCTGGAACTGTACGGCTTCAACGCCGAGGTGCAGCGGGTGCTGCGGGAGCGCGGTGTCCCCGTGGCCCGCACGCTCGTCGGCAACTACGTCACGTCCCTGGACATGGCGGGCGCGTCGGTGACGCTCTGCCAGGTGGACGAGGAGCTGCTGCGGCTGTGGGACGCGCCGGTGAGCACCCCGGCGCTGCGCTGGGGGATGTGATAGGGCGGAGCAGCCGAACACCGCTGTGGCCACCCGGCCAACTGCCCTTGGACGCGAGGAGATCCAGTGCTCGACGCCGACTTCTTCCGCCGTTGGATGACGACGGCCGCCGCATCCGTCGACCGCGAGGCGGGCCGGCTCACCGCCCTCGACTCGGCCATCGGGGACGCCGACCACGGCAGCAATCTGCAGCGCGGCTTCACGGCCGTGGCGGCCGCCCTGGCGAAGGAGGCCCCGGACACCCCGGGGGCCGTCCTGACCCTGGCCGGGCGGCAGTTGATCTCGACGGTCGGGGGTGCGTCCGGACCGCTGTACGGCACCCTGCTGCGCCGCACCGGCAAGGCGCTCGGCGATGCCGCCGAGGTCGGCGAGGAGCAACTGGCCGCGGCGCTGCGCGAGGGCGTGGACGGGGTGATGAAGCTGGGCGGGGCGGCGCCCGGCGACAAGACCATGATCGACGCGCTGGTGCCGGCCGTGGACGCGCTCGGATCCGGGTTCGCCGCCGCGCGGACCGCCGCCGAGGAGGGCGCGCGGGCCACCACGCCGCTGCAGGCCCGCAAGGGCCGGGCGAGCTATCTGGGTGAGCGCAGCGTCGGCCACCAGGACCCGGGGGCGACCTCGTCGGCGCTGCTGATCGCCGCGCTGGCCGACACGGCGGAGGCGGACGGTGAGTGAGGAGCGGCCGGTCGGGATCGTGCTGGTGTCGCACAGTGCGGAGGTGGCCGCCTCGGTCGCCGGGCTGGCGAAGGGCCTGGCGGGCGGGGCGGCCACCGTGCCGGTGGTCCCGGCGGGCGGCACCGAGGACGGCGGGCTCGGCACCAGCTCCGAGCTGATCGCCGCCGCGGCGGCCTCGGCGGACCGGGGGGCCGGGGTGGCCGTGCTCACCGATCTGGGCAGCGCGGTGCTGACGGTGAAGGCGCTGCTCGCCGAGGGGGACGAACTGCCTGACGGGACGCGCCTGGTGGACGCGCCGTTCCTCGAGGGCGCGGTGGCCGCCGTGGTCACCGCCGCGGCGGGTGCCGACCTGGACGCGGTGGAGGCCGCCGCGGCGGAGGCGTACGGCTACCGGAAGGTGTGAGGTCCGCATCGCGGGGGCCGGGCCGGTCAGCCCCCCGCCACGAAGAGCCTGGCCAGTCGCTCGCCCTCGGCGACCGCCGCCGCGTGGTCCTCGATGGGGCTGATCCGGGAGCCGCGGAAGACGATGTAGGTCACCCCCGAGGGCACTCCACCGACGACGGGATCGGGGTCGATGCCGAGGCCGGCCGCGGCGGCGTAGGAGGCCTCCCCGATGAGGTCGCTCGGGCCGGTGTCACCGACGACCGCGTACTGCACCCGGTCGCCGTGGACGACGGCGGCCACGGAGCCGCCCTGCACGCCGTGCGCGCGGTAGTCCCAGCGGGAGCTCGGTGCCGGGACGACGATGTAGGGCAGGTGCTCGGCGCTCAGCTGGCGGCCGTCGGACTGCTGGAAGGCGGTGGTGGCGGCGAACACCGGGTCGGTCGCGCTGTTGCAGTGGGGGGTGGGCCGGCCGTCGCAGTCGACGTCCAGGTCGGCCGTCCAGAAGACGGCGTCGCGGGTGCCGCACACGGGGACGGTCGCCGGACCGCCGGCGTCGGTGCGGTAGCGGCCCTGGGAGAGCTCGGTGCACGTACCTGCCCGGGCCAGCAGGTCGGCGGCGGCGACCGTGCCCTCACCGCGGGCCGCGGGCCGCTCGCCGGCGGGGACGGCGGTGGCGGGGACGGCGGTGGCGGGGGCGGGCAGGAACGCCGGGGTGAGCAGTGCTGCGCCGGCCGCGGCCAGCGTCAGCGACGGGAAACGCACGATGGGGGACCCTCTCGTCGGGGACAGGGGAACAACCAGCCCACTGTGCGTCCGGTCCGGGCGCCCGGCCACGGGGGCCGCCGCGAAGGGGCCGGATGGAGCACGCTCCTGACACCCCGTGAGGGGACAGTGCGGGACAACAGGCCCGCGAGGGGGAAGAACAGGCGCCGGGGGTCCGGCCCGTAGCGGTCCGGACCCTCCGGCCACCCGCGTCGGCGCGGGATCGGCGACGACAGCGTGCCCGCGCCCGGGGGCGTGAACTCCCATGTTCACGCCGGGAGTTCAGCCTTGGGGAGGCTCAGCGTACGTGACGCCCGCGGGCGGTCGCCCATGCGGCCCCCTTGCTGCGGACATGCCCCCCGGGTCATATTGGTCCGGACCTTTACGGGGTGCCGGGGCCGTCCGGGGAGGGGAGGCAGAGCCGTGCGACGCGTTCCCGTTCCGCTCGCGCTGCTGTGCGGGTCGCTGCTGCTGGTGGCGTCCTGCGACTGGAGCCGGGCCGACGACGGCGGCGAGGGCCGGGTGCCCGGCGCTCCGGCCGGGGTGACCGCGGCGGCGGGCAGCGCCACGAGCGTGCACGTGATGTGGGACGCGGCACCACGGTCCTCCGGGGTCCGCACCTACGAGATCTACCGCGGCACCACGAAGGTGGCCGAAGTACCGGGTGCGCAGCACATGGTGGACGTCACCAGGCTCAGGCCGTCGACCGGCTACGCGTTCACCGTACGGGCCCGGGACACCACGGGCCGGCTGGGCCCGCCGAGCCGTGCGGTGCGGGCCCGGACCCCGGCCGCCGCACCGGCCGACCACTCGGCACCGACCCGGCCGCCGACGGCCGGCGGACGGGCCGTGAGCAGCCGCGCCGTCCAGCTGAGCTGGGGCGCGTCCCGGGACGACCGGGGTGTGCTGTCGTACGACGTCTACCAGGGCGGGGTGAAGATCCACAGCGTGGGCGGGGCGCAGACCGCGACCGTCGTCACCGGGCTGCGCCCCGGCAGCCGCTACGTCTTCACGGTCCGGGCCAGGGACGCCGCCGACAACCTCTCCCCCGCCGGCCCGGCGGTCCGTCTCACCACGCCGGGCAGCGACGACAGCCGGAACACCGCGCCCACCGGGTTCACGGCCGCCGCCCACCGCTCCGGCGGGGCCTACTACATCGACCTGGCCTGGGACCCGCCGCGCACGGACGGCGTGGTCACCGAGTACCTGATCCAGCTGGACCGCACCACGGCCACCTCGCTGCTCTGGGGCGGCACACCGCCGCGCGGCCGGGCCCGGCACAGCTTCTACGCCGGCACCGCGGCCGGGGAGGAACACCGGGTCCGGCTGCGGGCGCGGCTGCCGGACGGCACCTGGGGCGGCTGGTCGGCGGAACGCAAGGTGACCACGGGCGACTGACCGGCGCGCGGGACCGGGCACGGCGGGCGCGCCGCACCGCGAGGCGGGTGGGCCCTGACGGCGGACCGGGAGCGCCGGGCCGGGGACCGGACCGCGGGCCAGGAACGCCGAACGACAAGCCAAAGAACCGGACCTCGAGTCGGGAAGCCGAACGACAAGCCAAGGAACCGGACCGCCAGTCGGGTCGGCCGGACGGAGTAGTCCGTCACCCGACCGGGCCCGCCCCGCGTGCGGCCGGCCCCGGGGCCGCGTTGGCTGCGGGGAGGCAGCACGGACGTTTCCCGACCCTCGGCGGCGCATGGGACGTACCGCCAACCGTGCCGCCGGAGGCCAGCCCATGCACAACTCGCGACTTCTGCTCCGTTCCGGCCTGACCCTGGCGGCCGCCGCCGCCCTCCCGGCCGCGCTCGCCGGACCGTCCGCGGCGGCCTCGGGCATTTCGGTCAGCACCACCGGCTCCACCGTCTCGGTGGTCACCAGCGCGTGCACCCAGATCAACGGCAGCTGGGGTACGGCGGCCCTGCTCACCAGCCGGCAGGCGAACTTCGCCCAGGGCCGGCAGGTGGCCCTGTCGGGCACCTCCGTCAGCCAGTCCGCCGCCTGGTCGTCGGTGAGCCCGGGGACGTACACCGTCGTGGTGGTCTGCTCCAGCGGCAGCACCGCGGGCAGCCAGTCGGTGATCGTCTCCTCGCCCGCCCGGCCGACGATCTCCGCGACGTCCAGCCCGGCTCCGTCCCGGGGGGTGATGGGCGGCCTCGGCGGCGCCACCCGCGACTACGGACCGCTGACGCTGGGCCTCGGCGGAGCCCTGGTCGGCGCCGGGCTCGTCGCCACCGGCTGGTTCCTGCGCCGCCGTTCGAGGCCGTACCGGCTCTGAGTTCCGTTCAGTCGGCGTCCGGCGGCCCGGCGAACTCCGCCAGGGCGTCCGTGAGCCAGCGGGTCCAGAAGGTCTCCAGGTCGATGCCCGCCCGCAGCACCAGGTGGCGCAGCCGGTCCTCGGGGGCGTCCCGGTCCGGCGGGAAGTCGCGCTGCTCGATCTGCCGGTATTCCGCCAGCTGCCGCCGGTGCAGCTCCAGGTGGCGGCGGAGGTCGTCCGCCAGGCCGGCGGTGCCGACCACGGCCGCCGCGCGCAGCCGCAGCAGGAGCGGGTCCCGCAGGGCCCGGGGGTCCTGCGGGGCGGCGGTCCAGCGGGCCAGTTCGGCCCGGCCCGCGGGCAGCACCTCGTAGCTCTTCTTCTGCCCGCGGGCCGGCTGCTGCGCCGGCAGGGTGCGGATGAGCCCCTCGCCCTCCAGCTTCCCCAGCTCGCGGTAGATCTGCTGGTGCGTCGCGGACCAGAAGTAGCCGATCGACTTGTCGAACCGGCGGGTCAGCTCCAGCCCCGACGAGGGCTTTTCCAGCAGGGCGGTGAGGATCGCGTGCGGGAGTGACATGGGCCCATCCTAGGGAGGTGCGGCCGGCCCCCTACAGCGCCGCCGCCAGCTCGGTGCCCTGCTTGATGGCGCGCTTGGCGTCCAGTTCGGCCGCGACGTCCGCGCCGCCGATCAGGTGGGCGCTGGCCCCGGCGGCCACCAGCTCCTCGTACAGATCGCGGCGCGGCTCCTGGCCGGTGCAGAGCACCACGGTGTCGACCTCCAGCACGGTGCTCTCCTCGCCGACGGTGATGTGCAGGCCGGCGTCGTCGATCCGGTCGTAGCGTACGCCCGGCACCATCGTCACGCCCCGGTGCTTGAGTTCGGTGCGGTGGATCCAGCCGGTGGTCTTGCCGAGTCCGGCGCCGACCTTGGTGGTCTTGCGCTGGAGCAGGTGGACCTGGCGGGGCGGCGCGGACCGCCGGGGGGCGGTGAGGCCGCCGGGCGCCTGGTAGTCCATGTCGACGCCCCACTGCCGGAAGTAGGCCTCCGGGTCCTCGCTCGCCTTGTCCCCGCCGTCGGTGAGGAACTCGGCGACGTCGAAGCCGATGCCGCCGGCGCCGAGGACGGCGACGCGGTCGCCGACGGGGGCTCCGTCGCGCAGGACGTCGAGGTAGCCGAGGACGCGGGGGTGGTCGACGCCGGGGATGTCGGGGGTGCGGGGGGTGACGCCGGTGGCGACGACGACCTCGTCGTAGCCGGCCACGGTCTCGGGGGTGACCCAGGTGTCCAGGCGTACGTCGACGCCGTGGGCGTCGAGCTGGTGGCGGAAGTAGCGCAGCGTCTCGTCGAACTCCTGCTTGCCCGGCACCTTGCGGGCGATGTTGAGCTGGCCGCCGACCTCGCTCGCCGCGTCGAACAGCGTGACGGCGTGGCCGCGTTCGGCGGCGGAGACCGCGCAGGCGAGGCCGGCCGGTCCGGCGCCGACGACGGCGACGCGCTTCTTCAGCCGGGTGGGCGCGAGCACCAGCTCGGTCTCGTGGCAGGCGCGCGGGTTGACCAGGCAGGAGGTGATGCGGCCGCTGAAGGTGTGGTCGAGGCAGGCCTGGTTGCAGCCGATGCAGGTGTTGATGGCCTCCGGGGTGCCGGCGGCGGCCTTGGCGACGAAGTCGGGGTCGGCGAGCATCGGGCGGGCCACGGAGACCATGTCCGCACAGCCGTCGGCCAGCAACTCCTCGGCGAGTTCCGGGGTGTTGATGCGGTTGGTGGTCACCAGGGGCACCGAGACCTCGCCCATGAGCTTCTTGGTGACCCAGGTGTAGGCGCCGCGCGGCACGGAGGTGGCGATGGTGGGGATGCGGGCCTCGTGCCAGCCGATACCGGTGTTGATGATCGTGGCCCCGGCGGCCTCGACGGCCTTGCCCAGGGTGATCACCTCCGCCAGCGAGGAGCCGCCCGGGACCAGGTCCAGCATGGACAGCCGGTAGATGACGATGAAGTCCTCGCCGACGGCCTCGCGGACCCGCTTGACGATCTCCACGGGGAAGCGCATCCGGTTCTCGTAGGAACCGCCCCAGCGGTCGGTGCGCCGGTTGGTCTGCGCGGCGATGAACTCGTTGATCAGGTAGCCCTCGGAGCCCATGATCTCGACGCCGTCGTAGCCGGCCCGCCGGGCCAGGCGGGCGGCGCGGGCGTAGTCCTCGATGGTCCGCTCGACGTCGGCCTCGCTCATCTCCCGCGACACGAAGGGGCTGATGGGCGCCTGGAGCGGGCTGGGCGCGACCAGGTCCCGGTGGTAGGCGTACCGGCCGAAGTGGAGGATCTGCATCGCGATCCGGCCGCCCTCGCGGTGCACGGCCTCGGTGACGGTCCGGTGCCGCTCGGCCTCCGCCTCGGTGGTGAGCTTCGCCCCGCCCTCGTACGGCCGGCCCTCCTCGTTGGGTGCGATGCCGCCGGTGACGATGAGTCCCACTCCCCCGCGCGCGCGGGCCGCGTAGAACGCCGCCATCCGCTCGAAGCCGCCCTCGGCCTCCTCCAGGCCGACGTGCATCGAGCCCATCAGGACGCGGTTGGGCAGCGTGGTGAACCCCAGGTCGAGCGGGCTCAGCAGGTGCGGGTATCGGCTCATCGGGCCCTCCGTGCGCGGTGTCGTCGCGTCTGTTGTAGAGGAAGCCCGACGCTTTATGCAACTAGTTGCACAACCGCTCGACGGTGACACCGGCCACGCATGCTCTGTACCTACTAGGATGTACAGTCGGCGACCCGCGACCCGTGGGTGACTGGCCGCTCCCCCGAAAGGACGCCCCCCATGCCCTTCGTCCGTATCGACGCTCTCGGCACCGACCCCGCCCGCCTCGCGGCGCTCGGCGAGGCCGTCCAGGACGCCCTGCAGGAGACCCTCGGCGTCCCGCCCGAGGACCGCTTCCAGGTGCTGACCGGCCACGACGGCGTCACCAGCACCCTGCGCCACGGCGACTACCTGGGCATACCGAAGGACGACTCGATCGTCTTCGTCGCCGTCACCCTGCGCGCCGGGCGCGGCGCCGGACGCAAGCGGGCCGTGCACCGGCGCATCGCGGAGCTGGTGCACGAGCGCACCGGTACCGAGCCGCGCAATGTGGTGATCACCCTGACCGAGAACGGCGACGCCGACTGGTCCTTCGGGTACGGCCGGACGCAGTACGCCCCGGCCGGCGAGGGGCCGGCCGGGGCGCCGTCCTGACGGGACTCAGCGGCTCTCCAGGCGCAGGTGCAGGTCACGCTCCTGGTCGCCGGAGGCCGTGCAGGTCTCCTGCACGGTGAACATCGAGTCGAGGGTGGTGCGGAAGCGCTCCACCGCCCGGGGGCTGCCCTGTACGTCCGCCTGGACGGGTGAGTCGAGGCGGACCGGCGGGCAGCCCCCGCCGCGGGCGTCCGCCACGTCGTAGGTGCCGAGCCACACCATCGGACGTGACTCGTGCAGTTGCTGCGGCACTTCCTCCGGGTTCCGGTCGGAGGAGAAGCAGGCGCCGAGCGCTTCGAAGACGAGCCGGGCGTCGTCCTTGGAATATCCGCTGATCTCCACCGTGACGGTTTCCGGATGCGACCGCTCCGTGTCTGCCATTGATCGCTCCTTTCGTGGCCGTGCTGCGGTGGAACGGGGTACCCCGCCGAACCGCGTCCATCCCCAGGAAAGCACCACGGGCCGCCGGGCACACCTCAGCCGCGCGTGAACTTGTAGGTCTTGCTGTCCGTGAGCACGCAGAAGCCGGGCGAGATCACGATCACGCGCAGCACGCCGCTGCGCCGGTCGTAGTCGATGCCCTCCGCCTCGAAGCCGCCCGAGCACGAGCTGCGCAGCGGCAGCGGGCGCAGTGCGCTCACGTGGCCCAGGACGTCGGCGGTGCCGTTGGGGGCGGCCGACAGGTCGATCTGGAGCATGGGCTTGGTGATGCCGAAGAGGCTGCCGTC
>NZ_BNBF01000001.1:597929-598390 GCF_014654935.1 Streptomyces capoamus | reverse complement strand
CGGGTCGTCGGAGGAGCACAGCAGGGTGGTCGGCCCGGAGAAGTCGCAGCCCTGGACGTCACGGACGGCGTGGTCCAGACGGACGGTGGAGACCTGCGGCAGGTTCGCCGAGGGCGAGGTGGACGGGTTGACGCCCGGGGTCGGGAAGACCAGCAGGCGGGTCATCGTGCCCCACTCCCCGGACAGCGTCCACTGGCCGTCGGGCGAGACCGCGGCCCAGGAGTTGTTCAGCGCCTCGCCCGCGCTCAGCGTGTGGACGTACTCCGTCCAGGCGCCGCCGGGTGCCCGTACCCGGAACATCTTGGAGTTGCCGGAGTCCCGCTGGTAGGGCTCGATGGTGTAGCCGTTGTACGAGGCGTCGGGATCGCCGACGTGGTTCCAGCCGCGGCTGGAGACGCCGAGGGGGATGGTGCCGATGCCGGTGTAGTGGTTCGGGCTGTTCGCGGGGACCTCCACCGAGG
>NZ_BNBF01000001.1:570444-597888 GCF_014654935.1 Streptomyces capoamus | reverse complement strand
TCAGGCCCTGGCTCTCGGTCAGCGGGTCGGCGCGGTCGGAGCCGGTCTCGGTCCAGATGTCGGCCGCGCCGGCGGGCGTGGGCGTGGCGAGGGACACGACGGCGGCGGTGGCGAGGGTGACGAGTCCGGCGAGGACTGCGTGACAACGTTGCCGTGCGGACGTGGGCATGGCCGGCTCCTCGGACGTGGGGGCACCTCGGTCGGCGGACAGTCTGGCGTGGCGCGGTCGTCATGTACAGACCAAGCTGCACCATGGGTGTGCACTCTCACGGCCGGCGGGAGCGCGCTGTACGGTCTCGGCAGGAGGCCCCGTACGCGCGCACCGGCGCGGCGGCTTCGGCGGACGTCCGCCGTCGTGTTGAGAGAGGGTGGACAGAGACGGCGACGGCGTCGGAGAGTCGGGTGTGAGCGCGGTAGAACAAGGCGAGTCGGCACGGGGGACGACGTGCCGTGCGGACGGGCGAAGGCGGTGCGTGGCATGAGTGCAGCCGAGGCTCCGGCGACGGAGAACGGCGAGCCGGCGCGCGGGCCGGTGCCGCCGGGCGGACTGCTCGACGTCCTGGGCGTGGCCTCGGTGGTGCTGGACACCGACGGCCGGATCGTCCTGTGGAGCCCGCAGGCCGAGGAGCTGTTCGGTTACACCGCTCAGGAGGCCCTGGGGCAGTACGCAGCCCGGCTGATGGTGCACGAACGGCACATCCAGCTGGTGGGCAAGCTCTTCGCCGACGTGCTGCGGACCGGGGAGAGCTGGGCGGGCGGCTTCCCGATCCGGCGCAAGGACGGCAGCACCCGGTTGGTGGAATTCCGCAACATGCGGCTGCTGGACGACCAGGGGGACGTGTACGCCCTCGGGCTCGCCGCCGACCAGTCGACCGTACGGCGGCTGGAGCAGGACGTCGCGCTGTCCGAGCGGATGGTGAAGCAGTCACCGATCGGGTACGCCGTGCTGGACACCGAGCTGCGGTTCGTCTCGGTCAACCCGGCCCTGGAGAGGATCAACGGGGTGCCGGCCGCCGACCACGTGGGCCGCACGCTGCGCGAGGTGCTGCCGATGCTGGACCCCACCTCCGTGGAGACCGGGGCCCGGCGGGTGCTGGAGACCGGTGCGCCCGTGATCGACGCCACGCTGACCGGCCGTACGCCCGCCCACCCGGACGAGGACCGCACCTGGGCCAACTCGCTGTACCGGCTCGAGGACGTGACGGGCAACGTGCTGGGTGTGGCCGTCTCCGTGGTCGACATCACCGAGCAGCACCGTGCCTCGGTCGAGGCGGAGGCCGCCCGGCGCAGGCTCGCGGTCATCGCGGACGCCTCCGCCCGGATCGGTACGACGCTCGAACTGGAACGCACCGCCTGCGAGCTGGCCGACGTCGCCGTGCCGGAACTGGCCGACGTGGCCGCCGTGGACCTGCTGGACGCGGTGGTCGAGGGCCGGCAGAGCACGCTGGGCCCCTCGGAGGGGGCGGTGATCCGGGCCCTCGCGGTGCGTCCGGCGGGCGGCTCGGAGGCCGTGAGCGCCGCGGACCCGCCCGGCCAGATCGCCCGGTACGCGCCCGACCGCCTGGTCACCGAGTGCGTGCGCACCGGTGAGGCGGTGCTGGTACGGCAGGTCAAGGACGAGGACCTGCCGCGCATCGCCCGCTCCCCCGAGGCCGCCGTCCTGCTCGGCCGGGCGGGCCTGCACTCGTACCTCGCCGTGCCGCTGATCGCGCGCGGTGAGGTGCTCGGTGCGCTGGACCTCAAGCGCACCCGCAACCCGGTGCCCTTCGACGAGGACGACGTCCTGATGGCGAGGGAGCTGGCCGCCCGTGCGGCCGTGCAGATCGACAACGCGCGCTGGTACCAGAACGCCCGCAACACCGCCCTCACCCTGCAGCGCAGCCTGCTGCCCAGCCATCCGCCGGTCACCACGGGTCTGGAAGTGGCCTCCCGCTACCAGCCGGCGGGCGCGACCAGCGAGGTCGGCGGGGACTGGTTCGACGTCATCCCGCTGGAGGGGGGCAAGACCGCGCTCGTCGTGGGTGACGTGATGGGCAGCGGCATCAGCGCCGCCGCCACCATGGGCCGGCTGCGCACCGCGACGACCACGCTGGCCGCCCTGGACCTCGACCCGGCCCGGCTGCTGGAGCACCTGGACAAGACGACCTCGGCGCTCGACCACTCCATCGCGACCTGTGTGTACGCCGTCCACGACCCGCACCTGCGCCAGTGCCGCATCTCCAACGCCGGCCACCTGCCGCCGGCCCGGGTGCGGCCCGGCCGGCCGGCGGAGCTCCTGGACCTGCCCACCGGCGTGCCCCTGGGCGTGGGCGGCGTCGGGTTCTCCACCGTCACGGTCGACCTGGCACCGGGCGACGAGCTGGTGTTCTACACCGACGGCCTGGTGGAGACCCGCCGGCACTCGCTGGACGAGCGGCTGGCCTTCATGCTGTCCCTGCTCGACGATCCGGCCCGGCCCCTGGAGGAGGCCTGCGACCTCCTGCTGCGCACGCTGCACCACCCCGACAACCACGACGACGTGGCCCTGCTGATCGCGCGGGCCCAGGAACTGCCGTAAGCCCGGCGGGCGGCCGTCACCGACGCAGTACGCCGGTCACCACGTGCGCATGCCGGTCCTCGTCCACCGCCAGACGGGGCGTCAGGCCCGCGTCCGCCACGGCCCGCAGGGCGGCCGGTGCCTGGCGTTCGCTGGTCTCGGTCAGCAGGCAGCCGCCGGGGGCGAGCCACGCGGGGGCCCCGGCGGCCACCCGGCGCAGCACGTCCAGGCCGTCGGCGCCGCCGTCCAGCGCGACCAGCGGCTCGTGCTCGCGGGCCTCCGCCGGCAGCAGGGCCACGTCGGCGGTGGGTACGTAGGGCACGTTGGCGGTCAGGATGCCCACCCGGCCGCGCAGGCCGGCGGGCAGGGCGCCGTACAGGTCGCCCTCGTGGACCCGGCCGCCGAAGGGCGCGAGGTTGCGGCGGGCGCAGCGCACGGCCGCCGGGTCGATGTCGGCGGCGTGCACCTCCGCGTCGTCCAGGGCGGCGGCCAGGGCCGCGCCGAGCGCGCCGGAGCCGCAGCACAGGTCCACGACCACCGTCGCGTCCGGCACCGCGGCCAGCGCCTGGTCCACGAGGAACTCGGTACGGCGGCGGGGCACGAAGACGCCCGGTTCCACGGTGACGCGCAATCCGTGGAACCGGGCCCAGCCCAGGACGTGTTCGAGCGGCAGCCCGGCGGCGCGCCGGTCCACCATCCGGGCCGCCTCCTCGGGCGTACGGGCGGTGACGAGGATCAACTCGGCCTCGTCCTCGGCGAAGACGCACCCGGCGGCACGCAACGCGGAGACGACGGCGGAAGGGGGAAGCGGTGCGGGGGTGGGCATGGGAGGGCGGGCCTTTCGGGAGCGCGGGGGTTCAGGGCGCTCCCGCGGTCACCGCTGCCGGTGTACCGCGCCGTCACGAGGAGGGAGCACCCCAGCCGACACAGCGGTAATGGGTCTCACCTCCTCGCCGTCGAAAGCCGCGATCACCGCGGCCGGACGGCCACTTTAGCGCACGGCCGGCGGCGGCTTTGCGGCCGCGCGGAGTTCGGCGGCCGCGGGCGTGCGGCGGGATCCGGTGGGTCAGACGCCCACCGTCTCCTCGGCCTCCTCCTCGGCCTCCTCCTCGGCCTCCTCCTCGGCCTCCTGCGCGGTCTGCGCCGCGGAGTCGCGCCGGGGCTCGCTCTCCGCACCGGGGACCGTGGCCGCCGGCAGGGGGCGGCGGGTGCGCTCGTACACGGCGGCGACCGCGGTCACCGCCAGGCCGGCCAGGAGCCAGGCGGCGAGGGTCCACACCGTGCGGCCGAGGCCGTCACCACCGAAGTAGAGCAGGGCGCGGACGCCCTCGACGAAGCCGGCGCCGTTCCAGAAGGCGTGCAGGGCCCCGAAGAAGCCGTTCTGCAGTTCGGGCCGGAACAACCCGCCGGAGCTGGTGAAGTTCAGCATCACGAACAGCACCATCATGGTGAGGGTGGTCCACCGCTTCAGGAAGGTGTGCAGGCCGACGCCGATCAGGAGGATGCCCGCCGAGTACAGCCAGGCCATGCCCCAGACGCCCGCGAGATCGTGGTGGGCGAGGTGGAAGACCGGCCCGGCGAGCAGCGCGCCGATGCCGCTGACGACCGCGGAGACGCCGAGCGCGAGCAGTGCCCGCACCCGCATCGCGAGGCCGGCACCCGCCGCGCCGAGGGCGGCGACCGAGGCGTAGGAGCCGATGCTGACCGCGATCAGCAGGAAGAACAGGCCCTGGCCGGTGGGGTCGTCGGCGACGGGCTCGGCGACGTCGGTGATCTTCAGCGGGACGCCTTCTCGTGCGGCGACCGGTGTGAAGACCTTCTCGACGGCGGTGGCGCCCATGTCGGACGCGGCGCTCGCCACGAGCAGTTCCGGTGCCTTGGCGCTCGGCACGTAGGCGCCGGTCACCTCACGTGCCTCCAGGAGCCGGACGGCGTCCCCGCGGGTGGCCACCGTACGGACGTCGAGCTCGTCCCCCGCGGTGTCCTTGACCGTCTGCGCGAAGACCTTGGCCCCCGGGGCGGTGCCGACGACGGCGACCGGCAGGTGGTGCGGCTCGGGGGTGACGAACGCCCCCATGTACGCCAGCCCCATGCCGAGGCACATCAGCAGCGGGGTGATCAGGTGCGTGAGCACATGGCGCAGGGCCGGTGACCTCATCGCGGGCGACCTCCAAAGGTTGGCTTATGCAACTACCAGTTCAAGTTGTACTATACAACTACAACGCCGGAGGAGGTATTCCCGTGAGCCCAGCCGAGTCGGCCGTGGAGACGATCCAGCGCGAGATGACCATCTTCGCCCGCCGGGCCCGCGCCTCGGCGGGCCGCATGCACCCCGAGCTGTCCCTGGTGTCGTATACCCTGCTGGGCCACCTGGAGGAGCGCGGCGGCTGCCGGGCGACGGACCTCGCGGCGCACTACGCCCTGGACAAGTCCACGGTGAGCCGCCAGGTGGCGGCACTGGAGCGGACCGGGCTGATCGAGCGCCGGCCGGACCCGGAGGACCACCGGGTCCAGGTACTGCACCTGACGGAGGCCGGCCAGGAGATCCTGGCCCAGGTCACCCGCAGCCGCCGGGCCGCGTTCCGGGAACGGCTCGCGGGCTGGCCGGAGGAGGACCTGGTGCGGTTCGCGGCCTACCTGGAGCGGTACAACGCGGAGCCGGGCGGCGCCGAGCCGGCCTGAGACAGCCGCCGGGTCACGGCACCGGCACCGCCGCGCGGCCGTCCGTCAGCCGCTGCGGCACCCGGGCCGCGACGAACGCCGTGCGGCGGCGCAGCCGGAAGCCGAGCGACTCGTAGAGCCGGATCGCGGTGCTGTTCCCGGCACTGGTGTGCAGGAACGGCGTCTCCCCGCGCTCCCGGATGCCGTGCGCGACCGCGAGGATCAGCCGAGTGGCCAGGCCCTCGCCCCGGAAGGCGGGGTCGGTGCAGACCGCGCTGATCTCGGTCCAGCCCGGCGGGTGCAGCCGCTCCCCCGCCATGGCGATCAGCGCCCCGTCGCGCCGTATGCCCAGGTAGGTACCGAGTTCCACGGTGCGCGGCAGGAACGGCCCCGGCTGGGTGCGGGCCACCAGGTCGAGCATCTCGGGAACGTCCGCCGGGCCGAGGCGGACCGCCTGCGGATCCGGTGCGGCGGCGAGGCCGTCGTCCACGAACTGCACGCCGTCGACCCGGAAGGTGATCTCCCAGCCCTCCGGGACCTCCCCGCGGAAGCCGGGCAGCGCGACCTCCGCACCGGGACCGGCCAGCGCGGCGACGTCCGCCCAGTCCCGGGCGTCGGGTTCGTCGGGCAGCGCCAGCCAGGGCGAGACGTCGACCGGATAGCGCAGCACCCGGCCGCGCCGCTCGGCGAAGCGGGCGTGCGGGCCGGTCAGGGCGGCGAGGGCCGGGTTGTCGAGGACGTGCGGGGCGCCGGCGGCGGTCCGGCCGGAGCCGCCCGGGCCGCTCACGACGCTCATGCGGCCGCCTCGATCACGGTCCTGGACACATACGCCTGGGGCATCCTCGATCCCTCACACTTCTCTCGCGCTGTCACCGGCGCGTCCCGCGCACCGCCGTCGGCGCACGGGACCCGGCACCGATCGGCAAGCGGCGGCGCCGGACCGGTATTCCCGGCCCCGGCGAGAGTTCACACGGCCGCAACGATGGCGGCGCGGGCCAGGGGCGGAGCACCGGGAACGACAGCGTACGGTTGAACCATGAACGTCACGCGAGGCTTCTCGGGCCGACCGCGCGTCCACAACCCGGGGCTCCCGCCCGGGCAGTACGACGCGCGCGACGACTGGCCCGTCCTGTCCGCCGAGGTCACCCCGGACCTCGCCCCCGCCGACTGGTCCTTCCGCATCGACGGCCTGGTCGAGCACCCGCACACCTGGGACTGGGACGCCTCGCACGCGCTGCCCGCCGCCGCGTACGAGGGCGACATCCACTGCGTGACCGGCTGGTCGAAGTTCGGCGTGCGGTTCGGCGGCGTCTCGCTGGACGCCTTCTTCTCCGTGGTGCGGCCCCTGGCGTCGGCCACCCATGCCGTCGCCCGCTCCCACACCGGCTACACCGCGAACCTGCCGCTGTCCGACCTCACCGGCGGGCGGGCCTGGATCGTCTGGGAGTACGGCGGCGCGCCGCTGCCGCCCGAGCACGGCGGCCCGGCGCGGCTGGTGGTGCCCCACCTCTACTTCTGGAAGAGCGCCAAGTGGATCGCCGGCCTCACGCTCCTCGACCACGACGAGCCCGGCTTCTGGGAGCGCAACGGGTACCACGCGCGCGGCAACCCCTGGCAGGAGCAGCGGTACTCCGGTGACTGAGACGACGACTCCCCCGACCGGGTTCGCGGTGCCGGGGCGGATCGCCGTGGACGCGCAGACGGCGGCGGCGTGGCAGACCGCCACCCTGACGGAGATCCGCCGCGAGACCCCGCGCGCGGCCACGTTCCGGCTGGCGGTGCCGCGGTGGGCGGGACATCTGCCGGGCCAGCACCTGATGCTGCGGCTGACCGCGCCCGACGGCTATGTGGCGCAGCGCCACTACTCGATCGCGTCGGCCCCGGACGACTCCGGCCACATCGAGCTGACCCTGGACCGGGTGCCGGACGGCGAGGTCTCCGGCTGGTTCCACGCCGTGGCCCGGCCCGGCGACACGATCGAGGTGCGCGGCCCGCTCAGCGGCTTCTTCGCCTGGCCCGGTGACCGGCCGGCGCTGCTGCTCGGGGCCGGCTCCGGCGTCGTACCGCTGATGTCGATGATCCGGCACCACCGGGCGCGCGGCCTCACCGTCCCGCTGCGGATGCTGGTGTCGGCGCGCAGCCCCGAGGAACTGATCTACGCGGCGGAACTGGGCGCGGAGACGACGCCCGTGTTCACCCGCAGCGCTCCTCTCGGGGTGCCGGTGGGACGTATGACGGCCGCACATGTGGCGCCGCTCCTGGCCGAGCAGCCGGCTCATGGGTGGGAAGCCTATGTGTGCGGAACCAACGCGTTCGCCGAGCACGCTTCGCGCCTGCTGGTCGCTGCAGGCCAGCCGCCGGAACGGATCCGCATCGAACGGTTCGGCTGAGCCAGGGGCGGGCCCGGACCGGTTCGCGGGATGCTGTTCGGGTCGCGCGGTCGGGCAGGGCGCGCGATCGTGGGGCGCATGGCGGGTGTCGTGCGCCATATGGGCCGGATCTCGCGGTTCGCGGCATGCGCGAGGTGCCCCGAACGGGGTACGAGACGGGTGTGGACGCCCGTGTGCGTGAGCGGCGCGAGGCGGCGGACCGGTGGCCCGGCCTCTCCGGATCTCCGGCTCCGGCGGTGGCGAGGAGGTGGACATGCGTACCCGGGTGCGTGGCTGGCGCTGGCGCCGCAATCCGCTGCGACGCCGGTCGGACGTGGTGGAGGCCTGGACGGTGCTGGTGGTCGCCGTCCTGCTGTTCGTGGTCGCGCCCCTCGTCGGCGCGGTCGCCGGCCTGCACGCGCACGACCGCGCGGCGGCGGACGCGGCGGTGCGGCGGACCGAACGCCACCAGGTGCGGGCCGTGGTGATCGACGAGGCGCCCCAACGGGTCTCGGACGTGCAGAGCGACCCCCGGCACCCCTACCGCGCCCAGGTCCGCTGGACCGAGCCGGGCAAGGGCGTGCGGACGACGTGGGCCCGGGTACCGGCGGGGACCCGGGCGGGCGAGCCGGTCTCGGTGTGGTTCGACTCCCGGGGCCGCAGCGTCGCCCCGCCACCGGACGACGTGGCGGTCCGGCAGCACGCGGTCACCGTCGGGCTGGCCGCGGCGGGCGGCACGGCGACCCTGGTGCTCCTCGGCCACGCGGTGGGGCGCCGGATCGCGCTGCGCCACCGGCTGGCCGAGTGGGAGCGGGAGTGGGCCCGCACCGGGCCGCGCTGGACCCAGCCGCACATGTGACGGACCGGTCCCTGGCAGGTGATCCGAGCGTCCACGTACGGTGGGTCGACGCGGTCTCCCTCCACGAAGGCGGTTGCTGATGGCCCTGTTCGATCTGCCTCTCGACGAACTGCGCGCGTACCGCAGCGAGTCCGCCGAACCGGAGGACTTCGACTCCTTCTGGGACAAGACGCTCCAGGAGGCTCGCGGGCATGACCTGGGCGCGCGCTTCGAGCCGGTGGAGAGCGGGCTGACCACGGTCGACGTGTACGACGTGACGTTCGCGGGGTTCGGCGGCCACCCCGTCAAGGGCTGGCTGCGGGTGCCGGCCGGGGCCACGGAACCGCTGCCGCTGGTCGTGGAGTTCATCGGCTACGGCGGCGGGCGCGGCCTGGCGCACGAGAACCTGCTGTGGGCCTCGACCGGCCGGGCGCACTTCGCCATGGACACCCGCGGCCAGGGCAGCGGCTGGGGCGGCGGGGGCGGTACGCCGGACCCGGTGGGCGCGGCGCCCGCGTACCCGGGCTTCCTGACGCGGGGCGTCGACGCACCCGAGAACTACTACTACCGGCGGGTGTTCACGGACGCCGTGCGCGCGGTCGAGGCGGCCCGTTCCCATCCGCTGGCCGACGCGGCGCGGACCGTGGTGACCGGCGGCAGCCAGGGCGGCGGCATCACCCTGGCCGTCGGCGGCCTGGTCCCGGACCTGGTGGCGGTCGCGCCGGACGTGCCGTTCCTGTGCGACTTCCCGCGCGCCGCGACGCTGACGGACGGTCACCCCTACCGTGAGATCGGCCTGTTCCTCAAGACGCACCGGGGGCGCGCGGCGGACGTGCTGCGCACGCTGTCCTATTTCGACGGGGTGCACTTCGCGGCCCGGGGCCGGGCCCCGGCGCTGTTCTCGGCGGCCCTGGAGGACCAGACCTGCCCGCCGTCGACCGTGTTCGCGGCGTTCAACGCGTGGGCGCACGAGGACAAGACGATCGAGGTGTACGACTTCAACGACCACGAGGGCGGCGGCCCGTTCCAGGAGGCGGCGCAGGTGCGCTGGCTGCAGTCGTACGCCTGAGGCCCGCACTGTCCGGCACCGGCCTTCCCTCCGGTCCGACCAGTCGGTACGTTCGGAGCGCCCGGGCCGCGGGGCCGCGTCCCGGGTCCGCCGGCGACCACGGAGGCCTCATGCCCGAGCAGGAGACACCGCAGACAGCGCAGACACCGCAGCCGCCCCCGGGCATCCACGGCCACTGCGATCCGCGGTTCGCCGCGGTGCGGGAGGCGTTCGAGGAGAATTTCCGCGCACGGGGCGAACTCGGCGCCGCCGTGGCGGTCACCGTCGCCGGGGAGACGGTGGTGGACCTCTGGGGCGGCTGGGCGGACGCGGCGCGCACCCGGCCCTGGGCGCGGGACACGGTGGTGAACGTGTGGTCGACCACCAAGGGACCCGTGGCCCTGTGCGCGCACCTCCTCGCCGACCGCGGTCTGCTCGACCTCGACGTGCCCGTGGCCGCGTACTGGCCGGAATTCGCCGCCGAGGGCAAGGAGAAGGTCCTCGTGCCGCACCTGCTGTCGCACCGGGCCGGGCTGGCCGGACTCCGGGAGCCGCACAGCCTTCAGGACCTGTACGACTGGGAGCTGACGACCGCGCGGCTCGCGGCCACCGCGCCCTGGTGGGAGCCGGGCACCCGGTCCGGTTACCACGCGCTGACGTACGGCTTCCTGGTCGGGGAGGTCGTGCGGCGGGTCTCGGGACTGCCGCCGGGAGCCTTCCTGGAGCGGGAGGTGACCGGACCGCTCGGGATCGACTTCACGATCGGGCTGCCCGCGCGGGAGTCGGCCCGGGCGGCCGAGCTGGTGCACCCGTCGGCCACGGCGGCCGGTGAACGGACGGCGGCCTGGGACCAGTTGACGCTGGCGGCGCTGGCCAACCCCGTCGTCGGGGCGGCGGAGGCGAACAGCTCCGGCTGGCGGGCGGCGCAGATCCCGGCGGCCAACGGACACGGCACCGCCCGGGCGGTCGCGGCGCTGTACGGCATCTTCGCCGGGCGCGGCACGTACGGCGGCCGGCGGTTCCTGTCCCCGCAGGGCGCGGAGCGGGTGCGCGAGGGGCAGGGCAGCTGCCGGGACCTGGTGATCGGCGCGGGTCTCGACGGGGAGACGGAGGCCGGGCTCGGTGTGTGGCTGAGCGGGCCCCGCGGGTCGTACGGCCCCGACCCGCGGGCTTTCGGCCACGACGGATTCGGCGGTTCCTGTGGGCTCGCCGACCCGGAGGCAGAGGTGTCGCTGGGGTACGTCATGAACCGGATGGGACCGCACATCGTGGACGACCCACGGAAATCCGCGCTGGTCGACGCGCTCTACCGGGCGCTGTGAGCGGGGCGTCGCGGTGGCCGGCGGAGACGGTGCCCGCGGGTGGATTTCGGTCGAACCGGCAGACCACCCTTCCCTCGTGGTTTAGACCAATGCTAATTGTGGTCGCGCAACGAGCCCGCACGACTACGTTTTGTCACGACAGGAGGGCGCGGCATGGCCCGCACCACCCCGCACGATCCCCCGCCCGACGACGACCGGCCCCTGTACGGGCGCATAGCGGCGCAGCTGCTCGACGAACTGCGCGCCGGCACCATCCCGCCGGGTGAACGGCTGCCGGGCGAGCGGCACCTGGCCGCGCACTTCGGGGTCAGCCGGGAGACCGTCCGGCAGGCCCTGGAGGTGCTGCGCCGCGGCGGTCTGGTCGCCACCGACCGGCGGGGCAGCCACGCGACGCTGCCCGGCCGGCCGGTCGAGGCGCCGGAGTCGCTCGCCTTCCCGGTGGGTGCCGGGTCGGCGGATCCCTGTGCGGTCGACCGGGCCACGGTGACCTGGGAGGCACCGCCGCCGGAGCACGCGCGGGCGCTGGACCTGGCCCCGCACCGGCCGACCCTGGTCCACTGGTACCGGTCGGTGGCACCGGACGGCCGCTCGCTGCGCACGGCGGTGACGTCGTTCTCGGCGGTGGTGCTGGCCGAGGTGGCGGAGCTGGCCCGCTACCGGGACCGGGCCGACGGGGCGACGCCGGCGCAGTTGCGGCGGGCCTACGACTGGATGCGCAAGGCCGGGCTGACCCTGCACCACCGCGATGCGATCACCCAGGTGGGCGACGCCTCCTCGGTGCGGGTGACCCGGCGCGTGCACGACCAGTACGCGCGCCCGCTGGAGATCACCGATCTGGTGGTGAACGCCGAACAGGACGCGCTGGTCTACGAGTTCACGCTGCCGGCAGCGGGCTGACCCGTGCGGGCGGCCCCGGGGCGGCGGGCCACCACCAGCCGGGCGCGCGGGCTGCCGTCGGCGCGCCGGCCGAATCCCGGCAGGACGCCCGACTCGACGGTCAGCCCGGCGCGTTCCAGCTCCCGCAGCACGGTGCCGAGCCGGAAGGCCCGGTAGTACATGACGAACGGCGGTCGCCACAGCGCGTTGCGCACCCGCATCGCCGTGTCGAAACCGAGCAGCATCCAGAAGCCGGGCCGTGCCGGGCGGGGCGGCGCGAACACCGGGAAGGCGAACCGGCCGCCCGGCCGCAGCACCGACCCGACCTGGGCGAACAGCCCGGGCAGTTCGCGCGGCAGGAAGTGGCCGAACGCCCCGAAGGAGACGACGAGGTCGAAGGCGGCCGTGAAGGGCAGGGCCCTGGCGTCGCCGCGCACCCAGGCGATGCCGGGCCCCTCCGCGGGCGGCACCCGCCGCCGGGCCATGTCGAGCATGCCGGCGCTGAAGTCGATCCCGGTGACGCTGCGCCGGCACAGTCCGGTCAGTACGCGCGTCCCGGCGCCGGTGCCGCAGCACAGGTCGAGCCCGTCCGTGAACGGACCGAGCGGCGCCAGGCCCGCCGCCACCGCGTCCAGCACGGCGTCGGGGGTCCGGAAAGGCGTGCGGTCGAATTTCGGCGCGAGCAGGTCGTAGCCGTGCTCGACCGACGACAGGGCCTGCACGGCGAGTTCGCGCAGCGTGGGACCTTCGGGACCGAACATGGCACCAGACTATGCCGGTCGCCTCCGCCCGTCCGGCGGGATCGGCGAGCCCCCGCCGTCCCGCGGGGTCCTCAGCCGTAGGTGTCGTGGCAGAGCCGGACGATCCGGGGTTCGGCCACACCGTCCGCCTGGCGGCACAGGTCACGCATCGCGGGCGGCCGGGTGGCCGGGCGGGGGCGCGGGGCCGGGTGTCGTCCGGGCGGCCGGCGCCGGCGGGGGTGCCGCTCCGGCGGGGCGGCGGGGGCCACGGCCCGGGGGCGCGGCCCGGCCGCCGGTGCGCGCACGCTCCCCGGGCGCCGCCCCGGCGCACCGGCCGAGCGGTGCTCGGCCGGGTGCGAGGGTCCGGTGCGTACGAGCGCGGCCTTGTCGGACGGCGCCCGGACCGGGTCCTGGAGCACGGAGGGGCGCACCGCCGTGCCGGGCGCGAGGGAGGGCCGGGTGCGGGCGGCGTCGGGCGGGGGGACGGGGCTGACGGTGGTGCAGCCGGCGAGGCCCATCAGCGCCGCCGCGAGCAGCGGGAGGAGTCGGCGAGACACCCGCCCACTGTGCCGCACCGGCCCGGGGCCCGGCCCGTGACGCGGGCCATCACCACCCCGACGGGCGACGGGCGGGTACGAGGGGTTACGGCGGCGGGCCCCGGGCGGGGCCGGGGACGTCAGTCCCGCCGGAGCTGCCGCAGCGTGGCCTTGCTGTCGGTCTTCAGCCAGTCGGTGACGTCGGTGAGCGCGGGCGGGTCCTTGTCCTGGTCGTACGAGGACAAGTAGGCGCTGTAGGTCATCAGGTACGTCACCCAGCCGTCGCGGACGGCGAGCGTGGCGTAGCGGGAGCCGCTGGAGGAACCGCTGGTGGTGTCCTGGCTGATCAGGTAGGCCTCGTCCCCGATGCCCTCGACCGTGTCGACGTCGTAACCGGTGTGGCTCTTGCCGTAGTTCTTCCAGGTGGCGGTGAACTCGGGCCCGGGGTCCGTCTTCTTGTGCAGGTCCAGCTGGATGGTCAGATAGGCGTCCGCGTACGACGAGCCGGGCTTCTTGAGGTTGAGGCTGCAGTAACTCTCCTCCAGCGCCTTGTCGTCGAGGGAGGTGCGCGTCGGCGAGGAGTCGCTCTGGGTGTACTCGTCCTTGAAGGAACCGTAGTCGGCGCTGGAGCACATGTTGGAGGGCGCCGTGTAACCGCGCAGGTCCGCGCTGTCGCCCTGTCCTCCCAGCAGGAGGACACCGGCGGCCCAGGCCGCGGAGGCCACGACCGCGCCGACGGCGGCCCACAGCACCGCCCGGCCGGCCCCTCCCCCGCCGCCGGCCGGCGGGGCGGGCGGCACGAACCCGTACTGCGGTGCCGCGTACGGGTTGTGCGGCTGCGCCGGCGCCGGCCGGCCGACCAGGGTCGGCTGCGCGTAGAAGGCGCCCGCCGGGGGCGACTGCGGGTTCGGGTACGGGTAGGCCGTGGGCTGCGGCGGGACGGCCGGCTGCGGGGCGGACGGCTGGGGCGGCCCCGCGGGCTGGTCGGACGGCTGCGGAGGCTGCGGTGGCGTGGACATGCCGCGAAGATAGTGCATGGTTGGCGGTCAAGTCCCCCGACGTCCGGGATCGTTATGGTCTGTGGACATCTGTTACGGCCGTGGGACGGCACGGCCGGCGGGCGGCCCGGGATCCGGGCGGACCGGGCGCGGCCGTGCACCCTCTCCGGGACCGCGCCGGCCGGATGCCGCGCGGGCACCGGGCGGCCGGGTGCGGCATCCGGGTTGCCCGGCAACCCGAACGGCCCGGGCGGCCTGGTGCACGCGGAGGAAGTTCGTACGTTGATCGTATGGTCACCGGATTCTCTCCTCGCGCGGCTGTATCGGCCTGCTCCCTCTGTGTGGCGGGTCTGCTGGCACTCACGCCGGCCGCTGCCGCCGCCGGACACCGGGCCGGCGAGCCCGCTCCGCCGCGCCCCCGGACCTCCGCGCCCGGCCCCTCCCTGCTCTACGGCTCCGGTGTCCAGGCCCGCCCGCACCCGGGCACGCCCGCGCCGCCGGAGGTCTCCGCGCTCTCCTGGCTGGTCGCCGACGCGGGCAGCGGGGAAGTGCTGGCGGCGAACGACGCGCACCGCGAGCTGCCGCCCGCGAGCACCCTGAAGACCCTCTTCGCGCTGACCGTCCTGCCGGGACTGCCCGGCGGGCAGCAGCACACCGTGCGGTACGAGGAACTGGCGGACGTCGGCGAGGGCAGCAGCCTGGTCGGCGTCGAGGAGGGACACACCTACCAGGTGGCGGACCTGTGGCGCGGGGTCTTCCTCAGCTCCGGGAACGACGCCGTGCACGTCCTGGCCGCGCTGAGCGGCGGCGTGGAGGCCACCGTCCGCCGGATGCAGGACAAGGCCCGCTCGCTCGGCGCCCTGGACACCCATGTGGTCTCCCCGGACGGCTACGACGCCCCCGGTCAGGTGTCCTCCGCCTACGACCTCGCGGTGTTCGGCCGGGCGGGTCTGCGCAACCCCGACTTCGCCCGGTACTGCGCCACCGTCGAGGCGCCCTTCCCCGGCGACGGGTCGCCGTACCCCATCGAGAACACCAACCGGCTGCTGACCGGTGAGGACGGTGTGGCGCCGTACCCCGGGCTGGTCGGCATCAAGAACGGATACACCAGCAACGCCGGCAACACCCTCGTGGCCGCGGCCCGGCGGGGCGGGCGCACCCTGGTGGTGACCGTGCTGAATCCTCAGGACGGCGGCGGGCTGACCGTCTACGAGGAGGCCCGCGCCCTGCTCGACTGGGGCTTCGCGGCGGCCGGTCAGGTGGATCCGGTCGGCTCCCTGGACGGGCTGCTCCCGCCGGCCCGGACGCGGACGCCGGCGTCCGCGTCGCCGGTGGCGGCGGCCGTGGCCCCGCACGACGACGGCTCGGACTGGTCCGGCACGGCCGTCGTCGCCGGCCTCGCCGGTCTCGGCGCGGGAGCCGTGGCACTCACCCTGCGCGGCAAGGCCGGCCGGTCGGCCCGCGACTGACGCCGGGCCCGGTAGGGCTCGGTGACGTCCCTCAGAACACCGACAGCCCGGTCAGGGTCGTGAAACGGTCCAGGGCCGCCACACCCGCCACCGAGTTCCCGCGTTCGTCCAGGCCCGGGCTCCACACGCACAGCGTGCACCGGCCCGGGACGACGGCGATGATCCCGCCGCCGACCCCGCTCTTGCCGGGCAGACCGACGCGGTAGGCGAAGTCGCCGGCCGCGTCGTAGGTGCCGCAGGTCAGCATGACCGCGTTGACCTGCTTGGCCTGGCTGCGGCTGAGCAGCCGGCTGCCGTCGGCGCGGATGCCGTGCCGGGCGAGGAAGCCGGTGGCGAGGGCCAGGTCGGCACAGGAGGCGGCGATGGAGCACTGCCGGAAGTACTGGTCGAGGAGGACCGGCACCTCGTTGTCGATGTTGCCGTAGGACGCCATGAAGTGGGCGAGGGCGGCGTTGCGGTCGCCGTGCGCGGACTCGGAGGCGGCGACCTCCTGGTCGAAGTCCAGGGCGGGGTTGCCGCTCTCGGCGCGCAGGAAGGACAGCAGCTCGCCGGCCGCGTCCCCGCTGCGGGTCTGCAGACGGTCGGTGACGACCAGGGCTCCCGCGTTGATGAAAGGATTCCGCGGAATGCCGTCCTCGTACTCCAGCTGGACCAGCGAGTTGAAGGGGTTGCCGGAGGGCTCCCGGCCCACGTGCTCCCAGAGTTCGTCGCCCTCGCGGGCCAGGTCCAGGGCGAGCGTGAAGACCTTGGTGATGGACTGCGTGGAGAACGGCTGCCGCCAGTCGCCCACGCCGTACACCGTGCCGTCCAGCTCGGCGACGGCCATGCCGAAACGGCGGGGGTCGCAGGCGGCGAGCGCCGGGATGTAGTCGGCGGACCGGCCGCGCCCGGGAGTGCGTTCGATCTCCGCGAGGATGCTGTCGAGGACCGGCTGGAACTGCGAGGACATGATCGTCATCATGCCGCACCGCGGACGCCGGGGCGCCACGGGGGCGGCGGGCGGGTACCCCGTCGGACCGCACCGGTCCGCCCTTCGGAAGCAGGGCCCGCGGGGGCCGGGACACCACGAGCCGGCTCGCCCGGCGACCGGAGAAGGCCGCCACGCCGGGTGCCGGGTGCCCACCGGCACGCCCCGGCGGCCGACGGGCACGTGACCCGAGGCCCGCCCGACCGGCCACCGGCGGCACGCGGCAGCCCAGGTCCCCGCTCGACGCCCCGACCAGTCGCCACGCGCGAGCCCGGTACCCTCCCACGCACCCGCCCGGCAGGCCCGCACATGCCCGATGCCCCCTCCGACGGACCGTCACCGTCACCGTCAGCACACGGGTGGCCGGGCCTCCCCGACAGACCCGAGCGGCCGGCACGCAGCAGCCCGGCGCCCACCCGACGCCCCGAAGAGTCGCCACGCGGGTGCCCGGTACTCTCCCCACGCACCCGACCGGTCGGCTCACACATGCCCGGTACCCCCCGACGGACCGTCACCGTCAGCACACGGATGACCGGGGCCTCCCCGCAGACCCGAGCGGCCGGCACGCAGCAGCCCGGCGCCCACCCGACGCCCCGAACAGTCGCCACGCGCGTGCCCGGTACCCTCCCACGCACCCGAACGGTCGGCTCACACATGCCCGGTGCCCCCGAGGCACCTACCAGTCGCCACGCGCGTGCCCAGCCCCCCGACACACCCGATCGGCCGGCCCGCACTTGCCCGATGCCCCCCGACGGACCATCACCGTCAGCACACGGGTGGCCGGGGCCTCCCCGCAGACCCGAGCGGCCGGTACGCGGCAGTCCGGGTGTCCGTCCGACGCACTCGCACGGCCTGGCCTTCGCCGGCCCCGCGTACCCCGCGCTGCCGGCATGCGGGTTCGCCCGGTGCCTTTCCACCGCGCCCGCGCGGCCGGCACGCGACTGCGCGGTGGCCGTCCCCGCGGGACGCGCGGGTGTGGGGGGTGTCAGATCGACTGCGGGGTGCCGTTGCCGGCGAGCACCTCCGGGCGGAGCAGCGCCGTCAGGCGTTCGGCGGGCAGCAGGCCCTTCTCCAGTACCAGCTCGGCGACACCGCGGCCGGTGCGCAGGGCCTCCTTGGCGATGTCGGTCGCCGCCGTGTAGCCGATGTGCGGGTTGAGCGCGGTGACCAGACCGATGGAGTCCTCGACGGTGGCGCGCAGCCGCTCGGTGTTGGCGGTGATGCCGGACACGCAGCGCTCGGCGAGCGTGAGGCAGGCGCTCTGCAGGTGCGTGACGGACTCCGACAGGGAGTGCAGGATGATCGGCTCGAAGGCGTTGAGCTGGAGCTGTCCGGCCTCGGCGGCCATGGTGATGGCGACGTCGTTGCCGATCACCTCGAAGGCGACCTGGTTGACCACCTC
The DNA here is from genome assembly GCF_014654935.1 of Streptomyces capoamus. Lineage (GTDB taxonomy): Bacteria > Actinomycetota > Actinomycetes > Streptomycetales > Streptomycetaceae > Streptomyces > Streptomyces capoamus. Next base: position 580,126 of record NZ_BNBF01000001.1, on the reverse strand, counting down.
GGGGATGACCGGGTTGACCTTGCCCGGCATGATCGACGAACCGGCCTGCACCGGCGGCAGGTTGATCTCGCCGAGGCCCGCGCGCGGGCCGGAGGACAGCAGTCGCAGGTCGTTGCAGCTCTTGGAGAGCTTGACCGCGATCCGCTTGAGGACGCCGGACATCTGGACGAAGGCGCCGCAGTCCTGGGTGGCCTCGACCAGGTTGGCAGCCGTGACCAGGGGCAGCCCGGTGATGGCCGACAGGTGGCGGCGGGCCGCCTCGGCGTAGCCGGCGGGCGCGTTGAGGCCGGTGCCGATCGCCGTGGCACCGAGGTTGATCTCGTGGATCAGCTCGACGGCCTCGGCGAGACGGCTGCGGTCCTCCTCGATCATGACGGCGAACGCGGAGAACTCCTGGCCGAGGGTCATCGGCACGGCGTCCTGCAACTGTGTACGGCCCATCTTGAGCACGTCACGGAATTCGAGTGCCTTGCGGGCGAACGCGTCCTGCAGCACGGACATCGCCTTGAGCAGTCCGCGTACCGCGAAGACCGTCGCTATCTTGACGGCGGTCGGGTAGACGTCGTTGGTCGACTGGCCGAGGTTGACGTCCTCGTTGGGGTGCAGGTGCGTGTACTGGCCCTTGGCGTGGCCGAGCAGTTCCAGCGCGCGGTTGGCCACGACCTCGTTGGCGTTCATGTTGGTGGAGGTGCCGGCGCCGCCCTGGATGACGTCCACGACGAACTGGTCGTGCAGCGCGCCGGCGCGGATCTCCCGGCAGGCCGCGACGATCGCCGCGGCCTTCTCGGGCGTCAGCAGGCCGAGTTCCTCGTTGGCGAGCGCGGCGGCCTCCTTGACGGCGGCCAGGGCGTCGATCAGGTGCGGGTACGCGGAGATCGGGGTGCCGGTGATGGGGAAGTTCTCCGTCGCGCGCAGGGTGTGGACACCCCAGTACGCGTCGGCGGGGACGTCCCGGTCGCCGAGCAGGTCGTGTTCGCTGCGGGTGGCGGCGGTCATGGAGTGCGGGTCCTCTTTCTGAGGTGCGGAAGTGGGCGTCGGGGGCGGCGGGAGCTACGCGCAGGCGGTGGACGGAAGGGGTTCCAGCGCGCGTACCGGCCGCACGCAGCCCACCGGGTGCCCGCCGCCCAGCAGCGGCTCCCCCGCGAACTGGGTGAGGAGAGCCGGATCCACGCCCGCGCGGGCGAGCGCGGCCGCCGCCACCGGTATCCGTGCTCGGTTCGCCCCGTCGGCGATCTTCACGGCGACGGCCGTGCCGTCCGGCAGCGCGGCGACCTGCACGCCCTCGAAGCCGTCCTTGGCGAGCAGCCCCGGCACGGCCCGCATGAGCGCGGCCACGTCCCGGCCGGAGCCGGAGGCCATCTCGGCGTGCTCGCGCATGGCGTCGGCGACCCGGGCCTCGGGGGTGCCGGGCTCGGCCGAGGTGATCCTGGCCAGGGCGCGGGCCAGGCCGTGCAGGGAGACGGAGAACAGCGGGGCGCCGCAGCCGTCCACGGTGACCCGGGCGACGCGCTGGCCGGTCAGTTCCTCGACGGTCCCGGCGACGGCCCGCTGGAGCGGGTGCGCCGGGTCCAGGTAGTCCTCCAGGGACCAGCCGTTGGTCTTGGCCGTCCAGAGCATGGCGGCGTGCTTGCCGGAGCAGTTCTGGGCGAGGCGGGAGGGCAGCCGGCCCTCGCGGACCCAGGTGTCCCGCACGACCGGGTCGAACGGCATGTCGGGCACGTTGCGCAGGTCGTCCTCGCCGAGCCCGGCGAGTTCCAGGATGCGCCGGGTGCCGGCGAGGTGGCGCTCCTCGCCGGAGTGGCTCGCGGCGGCCAGCGACAGCAGCGCGCCGTCGAGCGGGAGCCCGGCTCGCAGCATGGCCACGGCCTGGAGGGGCTTGAGGGCGGAGCGCGGGTAGAAGGCCGCCTCGATGTCACCGAGCTGGAAGCGGACCCGGCCGTCCGCGCCGAGGACGACGACGGAGCCGTAGTGGATACCCTCGACGACCCCGCCGCGGATGAGGTGGGCGACGGGGGCGTGGAGGGGTTCGCGGACGACGGGGGCGTCGGCGGGGGAACTGCTGTGCATCACTGCCTGATCAGGGGGTCGGGGCCGGCCGGTACGCGGGTCACGCGTCGGCGCCGGTGGAGGTGCGGGACAGGCGGGCGCGGAGGGCGTACCAGCCCGCGACCAGTGCGGCGACGATCAGCGGCAGGCACAGCACGGTGGTGCGTCCGGCGCCGCCGTCGGCGTACATGAGGACCAGGACGGAGGCGAGGAACGCCAGCGTCACGAGTTCGGTCCAGGGGGAGCCCGGCAGCCGGTACGACGGCCGGGTCAGCTCGCCGGTGCGGGTCTTCCGCCAGAAGAGCAGGTGACAGAGCATGATCATGCCCCAGGTCGCGAGGATGCCGATCGCCGCGAAGTTGAGGACGATCTCGAAGGCGTCGGCGGGGACGACGTAGTTGAGGCCCACGCCGAGGACGCAGATGCCGCTGGTGAGCAGGATCCCGCCGTAGGGGACCTGGCTGCGGCTCATCCGGCCGGTGAACTTCGGGGCGGAGCCGCTCATCGCCATGGAGCGCAGGATGCGGCCGGTGGAGTACAGGCCGGAGTTCAGCGACGACATGGCCGCGGTCAGCACGACCAGGTTCATCACACCGCCGGCCGCCGGGACGCCGATGTGGGACAGGACCGTGACGAAGGGGCTCTGGCCCGCGGAGTAGGCACTCCAGGGGAGCAGCATCGAGAGCAGGACGACCGAGCCGACGTAGAACAGGCCCACGCGCCACATGATCGAGTTGATCGCCTTCGGCATGATCTTCTCGGGGTTCTCGGTCTCGCCCGCGGCCACGCCGACCAGTTCGACCGAGGCGTAGGCGAAGACGACGCCCTGGATGATCAGCAGCATGGGCAGCAGGCCGTTGGGGAAGACTCCGCCGTTGTCGGTGATCAGGGCGGGGCCGGGGTGGTGGCCGTCGACCGGGTGCTGGGTGACCAGCAGGAAGATGCCGATGCACATGAAGACCACGAGCGCGCCGACCTTGACGATCGCGAACCAGAACTCCAGCTCACCGAATATCTTGACCGAGATCAGGTTGACGGTCAGGACGACGGCGAGGGCGATCAACGCGATCAGCCATTGGGGGACGTCGGAGAACATGCCCCAGTAGTGGGTGTACGTGGCGACGGCCGTGATGTCGGCGATGCCGGTGGTCGCCCAGTTCAGGAAGTACATCCAGCCCGCGGTGTAGGCGCCCTTCTCGCCCAGGAACTCCCGGGCGTACGACACGAAGGCGCCGGAGGACGGCCGGTACAGGACGAGTTCGCCGAGGGCGCGCACGACCAGGAAGGCGAAGACGCCGCAGACGGCGTAGGCGATGAACAGGGACGGCCCGGCGTCGGCGAGCCGGCCGCCCGCGCCGAGGAAGAGGCCGGTGCCGATGGCGCCGCCGATGGCGATCATGTTGACGTGCCGGTGCTTCAGGCCCTTGCTGTAGCCGGCGTCTCCGGCGTCGACATGGCCGGACGAGGGGCGCGTCTCGTCTTTGAGGTGCTGCTCGCTCACGCCTCGGGTCCGCCTTCCGTAGGGGTGTCCGTCCGCTGGGGACGGACGATGTCGGTGAGGGTGGTCTCGACGCGGTCCAGGTGGTGGCTCATGGCCGCCACCGCGTCGTGTTCGCAACCGTCGGCCAGCGCCTCGACGATCGCCCGGTGCTCGCGGTTGGACTGCTCGCGGCGTCCGCCCAGTTCGTTGAGGAAGGCCGACTGACGCGCCAGTGCGTCGCGGATCTCCTCGATGACCCGGCGGAAGACCGGGTTCTGGGCGGATTCGGCCACGGCGAGGTGGAAGAGGGTGTCCATCGCGACCCAGGCGGAGGTGTCCGTCTCGCGTTCCATGCGGTCGAGCAGGTGGGCGAGGTGGTCGAGGTTCTCCGGGGTGCGGCGCAGGGCCGCGTACCCGGCGACCGGGATCTCGATGTGCCGGCGCACCTCCAGCAGGTCGCTGGCCGCGTAGTCGCCGAAGGTGGGGTCCTCGACGGTGTTGGCGACGACGAAGGTGCCCTTGCCGGTCCGGGAGACCGTGAGGCCCATCGTCTGCAGCGCGCGCAGCGCCTCGCGGAGCACGGGCCGGGACACCTCGAGGGTGCGGCACAGCTCCGCCTCGGAGGGGAGCTTGTCGCCGATGGCGTACCGGCCGCGCTCGATGGCGCCGCGGAGGTGGTCGAGCACCGCTTCCATCGCGCTGACGCGCCGCGGGACCCCACCAGCTGTCTGGCTGCCTGACAGGTTCACGGGAGCGATCCTGCGGTGTGCGGGCGAGGGGTGTCAAGACATCGGGTAAGGAAACATTCACGGGGTGCGGCGCCTGAATGCAGGCATCCGCACCCCGTGGGTGATCAGCGGCGCTCGCTCAGCTGCTGAGCGTGCCGGTGGCGAGCAGGCCCAGCAGGCCGGCGCCGATGATGATCCGGTAGATCACGAAGGCGTTGAAGGAGTGCTTGGCGACGAACTTGAGCAGCCAGGCGATGGAGGCGTAGGCGACCACGAACGACACGATCGTGCCGACGGCCAGCGGGGCGGCGCCGACACCCGCGCCGAGGGCGTCCTTCAGCTCGTACAGCCCCGCTCCGGTCAGGGCCGGGATGCCCAGGAAGAACGAGAGCCGGGTGGCGGCGACCCGGTCCAGGTCCAGGATGAGCGCGGTGGACATGGTGGCGCCGGAACGGGAGAAGCCGGGGAAGAGCAGGGCGAGGATCTGGGAGCAGCCGACCCACATCGCGTCCTTGAAGGACGTGTCGTCCTCGCCGCGCTTGTGCCGGCCCATCTGGTCGGCGACCCACATCACGGCCGAGCCGACGATCAACGAGCCGGCGACCACCCACAGCGAGGCCAGCGGGCCGTCGATCAGCGGCTTCGCGGCCAGGCCCACCACCACGATCGGGATGGTGGCGGCGATGACCCACCAGGCGAACTTGTAGTCGTGGTGGTAGCGCTCCTCACGGTTGGCCAGACCGCGGAACCACGCGGAGACGATCCGCTTGATGTCCTTGAAGAAGTACACGAGCACGGCGGCGATGGCGCCGACCTGGATGACGGCGGAGAAGCCGACGACGGACTTGTCGTCGACGGGGATGTCCATGAGCCCCTCGGCGATCTTGAGGTGGCCGGTGGAGGACACGGGGAGGAACTCGGTCACCCCCTCGACTACTCCGAGGACGACGGCCTGACCGACGGAGATGGCGCTCATGGGATCCAGTTCTGAGGAGAGTTGGTCGACATTGCTGTAGACAGTAATTGCTGTGCCCGGCCGGGTGGCAAGCGCTCAGGCCCACAGGGCGCCGGCGAGTGAGACCCCGGTGAAGGCCGCCGCCAGCCCCGCCGCCACGCTCGCCACGACGTTCAGGGCAGCGTAGAGGCCGGAGCCGGCCTCGGACAGCCGCAGGGTCTCGTAGGAGAACGTCGAGTACGTGGTCAGCGCACCGCAGAGCCCGGTGCCCAGCAGGAGCCGCAGCTGGGGCCCCGCGGCTCCGGCGGAGGCGGCGCCGGTGAGCAGCCCCAGGACCAGGCAGCCGACCACGTTCACCACGAAGGTGCCCCAGGGGAAGAGCGTGTCATGACGGGCCTGTACGGCGCGGTCGGTGAGATAGCGCAGGGGTGCGCCGACGACGGCTCCCGCGACGACCAGCAGCCAGTTCACACCTACTTCTTACCCTCCGGGTCCGTTTCGTCCGGATCGGCGGTCCGTCCCGCGTACCGGACGACCTCGCACTCCTCCACGGTGACCAGGCCGTCGCCGACCAGCTCCCCCAGCTGCGGCAGGAACGCCCGCACCCGCTCCGCGGCGTCCACCACGACCACCGCGACCGGCAGGTCCTCGCTCAGGGACAGCAGGCGGGAGGTGTGGATGCGGGAAGTGGCGCCGAAGCCCTCCACGCCCCGGAAGACGCTGGCCCCGGCGAGCCCGGCGGCGTGCGCCCGGCGCACGATCTCCGAGTAGAGCGGCCGGTGGTGCCAGGTGTCGTTCTCGCCGAGGTACACGGTGAGCCGGAGGGCGCCGTCGGTACGGAACGTCATGCCCGCCTCCCGGTCAGCAGCCGGCGGGCGGCGGCCGAGGCCAGCCACACCGCCGCGAGGGCCGCGCACAGGGTCGCGGCGAGATAGGCCAGGCCCACACCGGGGCGGCCGGCGTCCACCAGGCCGCGGATGTCGACCGCGTAGGTGGAGAAGGTGGTGAAGCCGCCGAGGACACCGGTGCCGAGGAAGGGGCGCAGCAGGCGGTGCGCGGCCCACACCTCGGTGACGAGCACCATGAGCACGCCCATGGCGGCGCAGCCGGAGACGTTGGTCCAGAAGGTCGCCCAGGGGAAACCGCCCGCGGGGGTCGGCCAGGCGAGCGTGAGGGCGTAGCGGGCCGTGGCGCCGAGCGCGCCGCCGGCCGCGACAGCGGCGACGACGGGAGCCTGGGCACGCCACTCGGTCCGCCGCGCGGACGCGGGGCGGACACCGCGGGTCTCGGTCTCCGGGGCTGTCATCCTGGTCACGTCTCCTGTTCGGCCCCGGCCCCGGCGGGCGATCAAGGCCGGGACCAGGGTACCGCCGCCTCAGCGGTCGGCAGGGCGGGCGCACACCGCCACCCCGGACTCCCAGAGGCTGCCCAGCACCAGGTGGTCACCCGTCGCGCACACGCTGGTGACCATGCGGAAGCCGGAGCCCCGGCGGGTGAGGTGGTGGACGGTCCGGCCCCGGTCGTCGACGGCGACCACGCCGATGGTCCGGCTCGGCCGGTACGGCGCGCGCACGGCGGTCCGGGCGGCGGCGCGGCGGACGGGCGGCGGGGCGCGGTGCACCAGGCCGAGCGGGGGGACGCGGGGGCTGGCCAGGGCGACCCAGACCGGGCCGCCGGTGCCCTCGCGCCAGAGGTTGTCCGGCATGCCGGGCAGGTCGGCGAACGGTTCGGCGCGGCCCGCGCGGGGCCCGGTGAGCGGGAAGCGGGTGAGGCGGCAGGAGCCGGTCTCGGCGATCACCAGGAAGGAACCGTCGGCACTCGCGGCCAGGCCGTTGGCGAACTGCAGCCCGTCCAGCACGACCTCCGGTTCCCGGCCCTCGGGCGCGAGCCGCAGCAGGCGCCCGGTGCCGGTGTGTTCGACGATGTCGCCGATCCACCGGTCGAGGGGGTGGCGGCGGCTGGAGACGGTGAAGTACACGGTGCCGTCGGGCAGGGCGACGGCATTGCTGCAGAAGCGGAGCCGCTGCCCCGCCACCGAGTCGGCGAGGACGCGCACGGTGCCGTGCTCGGTGTCCACGCGCAGCAGGCCGCGTTCCGCGTCGCACACCAGCAGGCCGCCGTCCGGCAGGAGTTCCAGCCCGAGGGGCCGGCCGCCGGTGTCGGCCAGCGGTTCCGCGCGGACGGCGAGCGGGTCGCCGAGGTGGTGGAGGCGCAGGATGCGCCCGTCCGCCACTCCGGTCAGCACGCGCCCGTGCGGGTCGGCGACGACGTCCTCGGGGCCGCGGGCGCCCAGCGCGACGTGGTGCAGCGGCACGAGGGCCGTCGGTCGGTCCATGAGCGTCCCTTCTCGTCGGGGCGCTCCGCCCCTGCCGGCGGTCCCCCGCGGCCGCGGTGGGTCACCAGCCCTTCTCGAACATCCGGGCCACCTCGGCGATGCGGATCTCGTCGCGGCGGTAGTAGGTGCGGCAGCGGCTGCGGTGGGTGCGCAGGAGGCCGAGGCGGGTGAGGAGGCCGAGGTGGGCGAGGGCGGTACGGCGGGGTACGCCCAGCTTGAGGGCGACGGCCCGCGCGGTGACACCGGTCTCGGCGGGGTCGCCGCGGCGCGCGGCCGGGAAGTGGGCCGGCGGATCCTTGAGCCACTCCAGGATGGTCTGCCGCATCCGGTCCGAGGGAGTCCCCGTCATCCGTCCGCCCTCCCGTCCCGGCCCCCTGGTACGCAGTCTTCCCACTGTCGCGCGGGCGACGCCGCCACGTCCGGGACTCGGCGGCCGTTGTCCGGTACCGGACGGCGCCGGGCCCGCGGAGGCGATCCGCGGGCCCGGGAACACGGCGAGGGCCCGGCCGCGCGGTGCGGCCGGGCCCCGTCGGCGCGGTTCAGCGGTGGCTGAACCACGTCATCGAGGAGAGCGCCCTGTCGTCGTAGCCGAACAGGGCCTGGTTCTCCCAGCCGTTGCCGGAGGCGGCGTCCGCCGGGTCCCAGCCGTTGCCGTCGACGGCGGTCCAGGTCGCCTCCCAGGAGAAGACGCCGAGTCCGCGGCCGTTCGGGACGGCCTCCACGATGCTCGCCACGTCGTTCATCCACTTGGTCTGGCCGGCCACCGTCGCGGGGTAGCCGGGGACCAGCTCGCCGGTGGTGTCGATCTGGTTGGTGAGCGAGTCGTCGCTGTCCAGCCGGAAGGGGTAGGCCGTCTCGGCGACGAACACCGGCTTGCCGTACCGGGCGGCCGCGTCGTCCAAGGTGGCCTGGAAATCGGAGAGCGGGCCGTGCCAGTAGCCGTAGTAGGACAGCCCGATCGCGTCGAACCGCACGCCGCTCGCGACCGCGTTGTCGAACCACCACTCGGTGCCGGCCTTGTCCCCGCCCTTGGCCAGGTGCAGCGCGACGACGGTGGACGGGTCGACCGCCTTGACGGCGTCGTAGCCGGAGTCGAGCAGCCCGGCGAGCCGGCTCCAGTTGCTCGTGGACCCCTCGGACCACAGCATGCCGCCATTGATCTCATTGCCCACCTGGACCATGTCGGCGGTGGTGCCTTGGGCCTTCAATGCGTGCAACACGTCGTAGGTGTGGTGGTACACGTCCGTCTTGAGCTGACTGTACGGATGTCCCACCCATGCGGCCGGCTTGTTCTGCCGGCCCGGGTCCGCCCAGCTGTCCGAGTAGTGGAAGTCGACCAGGAGCTTCATGCCCTGCGCCTTGACGCGCTTGGCCACCGCGAGGACGTGCGCCTTGTCGTTGAAGCCGTCGGCCGGGTCCACCCACACCTTCAGGCGCGCGTAGTTCATGCCGTACGACTTGAGGATGGAGAGGGCGTCCCCGGTGGCTCCGGCACTCGACCGGTACACACCGCCCTTGGCCTCGCTCTTGGCGAGGGAGGAGACGTCGGCGCCGTGGATGGACGTACCGGTGGTGCCGGACGTGAAGGTCAGGTCGTCGACGTTGATCCAGTTGCCGGGGTTCGCGTCACTGTTGACGCTGATGGTGCAGTGGTTGTCGGTCACCTTGACCGGCGTGACGATCCGTATCCAGCCACTGGACGAGATCGGCAGATCGGTGCGCTGTTCGGTACCGCCGCAGTTCTTGAGCGCGAGGTACGCGGCCTTCTGCCCGCCGCTGGACCGGACCCACGCCGTCAGCTCGTAGCTGCCGTTGGCGAGCCCGGACAGGTACTGGTACGTCTCCACCTTGTAGGCGGAGGACGCGTAGTGGGAGAGGCGGTAGCTCCCGCTGTGGCCGCCGGACTCGGTGTAGGAGGCGCCGGTGTCGCCGTACTCGGACCAGCCGGCGGGGGTGGCCGTGCCCGCGCCGCCGGACTCGAAGCCGCCGTTGGTGAGGGTGCTCGCGGCGTGCGCGGCCTGGACGGGCAGCGCGGTGAGGGCGAGCCCGGCCGCGAGCGGCAGCAGCAGGGCCCTGATGGTGCGTCCGGGATGGAACTTCATCGTCCGTCGTCCCTTCGACGTAACTGGGGAGGGTGT
>NZ_BNBF01000001.1:556346-570395 GCF_014654935.1 Streptomyces capoamus | reverse complement strand
CCTCCAGCGGGGCTGGAGCAGAACCCCTCCGCCCGCGGCTCTCGTGGCACGCGCGGGCGGAGGGGAGCCGGTTCAGCCGTCGAGTCGTACGACCCGGACGGCCCCCGCCGGGACCGCGAGGCGGCCCGTGGCGCGTTCGCCCGTCAGCAGCTCGGTGCCGGGCGTCTCCAGCGGCACCTTCGTGTCGCCGGCGGTGTGGTTGATGACGAAGAGGTAGGTGCCCGATTCCCCGGCGCGGCGCACGACCTCGACGTCGCGGGGCAGGTCGGCGCGCGGGGCGAGGCCGGCGTCGTCGGCCGCCCGGCCGACGACCGCGTCCAGGCCCCGGGCGTCGAGGCGGGTGGAGACGTACCAGGCGGTGCCGCGGCCGAGGCGGTGCCGGGTGACGGCGGGGCGGCCCGCGGTGAGCCCGTCGGCGTACGTCCATACGGTCTCGGCGCCCCGCGGGACGACGAACTCCGTCCACACGTCCCCGGTCAACTCCGAGCCGTCGGGCCCGGTCAGCCGCACCCGCTGGTCCCTCAGCAGCGGCGAGAACTCTTCCACGGTCAGTCCGAGGACGTCCCGCAGCACGCCCGGACAGGCACCCTCGTGCACGGCGTCGTGCTCGTCCACGATCCCGGAGAAGTACGACACCACGAGCGTGCCGCCGCCCTCGACGTACGAGCGGACGTTCCGCCCGGCGGCCTCGGTCATCAGGTACAGGGCCGGGACGACGACCAGGGGGTGGCGGGAGAGGTCGGCTTCCGGGTGAGCGAAGTCGACCGTGAGGTGGCGGTCGTAGAGGGCCTCGTAGAAGGCGTCGGCGCGCTCGCGAGGGTCGTGGTCCTCGCTGGGGCGCCAGGAGAGGTTCTGCGCCCACCACGACTGCCAGTCCCACAGCATCGCCGCGTCGGCCTCCGTGCGGGTGCCGCGGATCCCGCTCAGCGCACCGACGCAGGCGCCGAGTTCGGCCACCTCGCGCCAGACGCGGGTGTCGGTGCCGCCGTGCGGCAACATCGCCGAGTGGAACTTCTCGGCGCCGCGCCGGGACTGGCGCCACTGGAAGAACATCGCGCCCTCGGAGCCGCGCGCCACGTGCGCGAGGGAATTGCGGGCCATCTCCCCCGGCGCCTTCGCAGGGTTGCGGGGCTGCCAGTTGACGCCCGAGGTGGAGTGCTCCAGCAGCAGCCAGGGGGCGCCGCCGGCGACCGAGCGGGTGAGGTCGGCGGCCATGGCGAGGTTGACGTGGGTGCGACGGCCGTCGGTGATCAGGTAGTGGTCGTTGGTGACGAGGTCGACCTCGCGGCCCCAGGCCCAGTAGTCCATGGAGTCGCACTGGCTGAGGGCGGTCATGAAGTTGGTGGTGACCGGCACGCCCGGGGAGAGGCGGTGCAGGATGTCCCGCTCGGCGCGGAAGTTCTCCCGGATGGTGGCGTCGGCGAACCGCCGGTAGTCCAGCGCCTGGCCGGGGTTGCCCACCGTCGGGGTGGCCCGGGGCGGATTGATCTGCCCCAGGTCGGTGTAACGCTGGCCCCAGAAGGCCGTGCCCCACGCCTCGTTGACACCGTCCACGCCGCCGTAGGTGTCCGCGAGCCAGCCGCGGAACCGGTCCGCGCACGCGTCGCAGTAGCAGGCGGAGACGGGGACGCCGTACTCGTTGTGGACGTGCCACATCGCCAGCGCCGGGTGGCCGCCGTAGCGCTCGGCGAGCCGAGTGGTGATGTTCGCGGCGGCGGCGCGGTAGTCGGCGTTGCTGTGGCAGATAGCACCGCGCGAACCGAACTCGTAGCGCACGCCCTCGGCGGTGACCGGCAGCGCCTCGGGGTGGGCCCGGTAGAACCAGGCGGGCGGCACCACGGTGGGTGTGCCGAGGTCGACGCGGATGCCGTTGTCGTGCAGCAGGCCGAGGACCCGGTCGAGCCAGCCGAAGTCGTACTCCCCCGGCGCCGGTTCGAGCAGGGCCCAGGAGAAGATGCCGACGCTCACCAGGGTGACGCCGGCCTCCTGCATCAGCCGGACGTCCTCCTGCCAGACGGATTCCGGCCACTGCTCGGGGTTGTAGTCCCCGCCGAAGGCGAGCCTGGTGAGGCCTCTGGGGCTGGTGTCCGGCATGGATCTCTCCCGGGAAATCGATCATTTGGGAACGTGCACACACAGCAGCGGCAGCGCGAGCCCAACATAACCGCACAGCAACAACCATTGACAAGTGTCCGGGACGTTTCTCTACTGTGAACGCTCACAGAAGCATGCCAGGGGCTCTGCAGGTATGAGCACCCGGCTCATGTGAACGTGCACATCTGCATGGCAGGTCCCCGCAGCGGGCGGGGGCCCAGGTCAGGGGAGAAACCATGCCGCACACGAAGCGCCGCCGCCTCGTGACAACCGCCGTCGCCGTGTCCCTCGGCGCCACCGCCCTCACCGCCTGCGGTGCCGGGGACGACGGCAAGGCCGAGTCGGGTCCCGTCTCGCTGACGTACTGGACCTGGACACCCGGCATGGACAAGGTCGTCGACCTGTGGAACCAGGGGCCGGGGAAGAAGGCCCGGATCACCGTCACGGTGAAGAAGCAGGCGTCCGGTGACACGCTGATCACCAAGATCCTCACCGCGCACAAGGCGAAGAAGGCTCCGGACCTCGTGCAGGCCGAGTACCAGGCGCTGCCGACACTGGTCAGCAACGACGCCCTGGCCGACATCTCCGATCAGGTCGGCGACGTCGAGGGCAAGTTCGCCGAGGGCGTCTGGCAGCAGACCACGCTCGGTACGGACGCCGTCTACGCGGTGCCGCAGGACATCGGCCCCATGATGTTCTACTACCGCGAGGACCTGTTCCGGCGTTACGGCCTGAAGGTCCCGACCACCTGGGAGCAGTTCGCCGAGACCGCCCGGCTGCTGAAGAAGAAGGCGCCGGACAAGGACCTGACCACCTTCTCGGCCAACGACTCCGGCCTCTTCGCAGGCCTCGCCCAGCAGGCCGGCGCCAAGTGGTGGGCCACCTCCGGCGACCGGTGGAAGGTCGGCATCGACGACGACGCCACCCGCAAGGTCGCCGCGTTCTGGGGCGGTCTGGTCAAGGAGGGCGTCATAGACAACCAGCCGATGTACACCCCGTCCTGGAACAAGGCGCTGGACACCGGCAGACAGATCGCCTGGGTGAGCGCCGTGTGGGCGCCGGGCACGCTGACCACGGCGGCACCGGACACCAAGGGCAAGTGGGCCATGGCCCCGCTCCCCCAGTGGTCGGCCGAACAGGACGTCACCGGCAGCTGGGGCGGCTCCTCCACGGCGGTCACCACCGACTCCGCGCACAAGGAGGCCGCCGCCGAGTTCGCGGCCTGGCTGAACACCGACCACGAGGCCCTCAACGCGCTGGCGAAGGAGGGCGGCATCTACCCGGCCTCCACCTCCGCCCAGTTGAGCGGCGCCTTCTCCGACCCGCCGGCGTACTTCGCCAACCAGCCCGACTTCTACACCAAGGCCGCCGACATCGCGAAGACCACCGCGCCCTCGGCGTGGGGCCCGGACGTGAACGTCGCCTACACGTCCTTCAAGGACGCCTTCGGCGCCGCCGCCAAGAACAAGTCGGACTTCGCCGCCGCCCTGAAGAAGATGCAGGACGACACGGTCGCCGACATGAAGAAGCAGGGCTTCGGGGTCGCCCGGTGACCAGCCCCACCAGCCGGAGGCCGTACGGGGTCAAGGGGGCCCCGTACGGCTTCCTCCTCCCCGCCACGCTCCTGTTCGCCCTGTTCTTCGCACTGCCCATCGGCTACGCGGTCTGGCTCAGCTTCCGCAAGATGCACGTCTCCGGCCTCGGCCTGGGTGCGGGCGCCCGCAGCGAGGTGTGGGCCGGCGCCGAGAACTACACCGCGGCCTTCCAGGACAGCGAGCTGCTGAACGGCGCGCTGCGCGTGCTCGGTTACGGCTGCGTCGTCGTCCCGGTGATGCTCGGGCTGGCGCTGCTGTTCGCGCTGATGCTGGACTCCGACAGGGTGCGGCTCGCCCCGTTCACCCGGCTCGCGATCTTCCTGCCGTACGCCGTCCCCGGTGTGGTGGCCGCGCTGCTGTGGGGCTTCCTGTACCTGCCGGACGTCAGCCCGTTCTCCTTCGTGCTGGACCGGCTGGGTCTGCCGCAGCCGGACCTGCTGGACGGCGGTCCGCTGTACCTCGCCCTGTCGAACATCGCCGTCTGGGGCGGCACCGGCTTCAACATGATCGTCATCTACACCTCGCTGCGGTCCGTCCCGGCCGAGGTGTACGAGGCGGCCAAGCTGGACGGTGCCACCCCGCTGCAGATCGCGCTGCGGATCAAGATCCCGATGGTGGCGCCCTCGCTGGTGCTGACCTTCTTCTTCTCGATCATCGCGACACTCCAGGTGTTCAACGAACCGACCACCCTGAAGCCGCTGACCAACTCGGTCAGCACGACCTGGAGCCCGCTCATGAAGGTGTACCAGGACGCCTTCGGCCGCAACGACATCTACTCGGCGGCGGCCGAGGCGACGCTGATCGCCGTGGTCACGCTGCTGCTGTCGTTCGGCTTCCTGCGGGCCGCGAACCGCCGCGACAAGCAGGAGGCAGCGCGATGAGCACCCTCGCCGTCCGCGAGGCGGCCCCGGCCGCCGGCACCACTCCGGGTACAACCCAGGGCCCTGGGTGGCGACGCCGGATCGCGCTGGTCCCGACGCTCACGCTGCTGCTCGGCGCGGTCTACACCCTGCTCCCGGTGGCCTGGGTGGTGATCGCGTCGACCAAGTCCGGGCACGAGCTGTTCTCCACCTTCACCTTCCTGCCCGGCACCGGTTTCACGGGCAACCTCAGGGACCTCGACGCCTACCGCGACGGCGTCTACTGGACGTGGATGGGCAACTCCGCCCTGTACGCGGGTATCGGCGCGCTGCTGTCCACCGCCGTGTCGGCGTTCAGCGGCTACGCGCTCGCGACCTACCGGTTCAAGGGCCGCGAGACGATGTTCAACGTGCTGCTCGCGGGCGTCCTGATGCCGCCGGTGATCCTCGCCATCCCGCAGTACCTGCTGCTGGCCGAGGCCGGCCTCACGGACTCCTACCTGTCCGTGCTGATGCCGCAGATCCTCTCCCCCTACGGGGTCTACCTCGCCCGGATCTACGCGGCCGCCGCCGTGCCGGACGACGTGGTGGAGGCCGGGCGGATGGACGGGGCGAGCGAGTGGCGGATCTTCACCCGGATCGCGCTGCCGATGATGGTTCCCGGCATGGTCACGGTGTTCCTGTTCCAGTTCGTCGCGATCTGGAACAACTTCCTGCTGCCGTTCATCATGCTGAGCGACGACGAGAAGTTCCCGCTCACGCTGGGTCTGTACACACTGCTGGAGCAGGGCTCCAACACGCCCGCGCTGTACACGCTGGTGATCACCGGGGCGTTCCTCGCGGTGCTCCCGTTGATCGTCCTGTTCCTGGTCGTCCAGCGGTTCTGGAGCCTGGATCTGCTGTCCGGGGCCGTAAAGTCATGACCATGGGCAATCCGGGGGGCCGGCGCAGACCGCCGACGATCCACGACGTGGCGCGCGAGGCGGGCGTCTCGCGCGGCACCGTCTCACGCGTGCTCAACGGCGGGCACTACGTCAGCCCCGCCGCCCAGGAGGCGGTGGACGCCGCCATCCGCAAGACCGGGTACGTCGTGAACCGGCACGCCCGTTCACTGATCACCGGCCGCTCCGACTCGGTGGGCTTCCTGCTGACCGAGCCGCAGGAGCGGTTCTTCGAGGACCCCAACTTCAACGTCCTGCTGCGCGGCTGCACCCAGGCGCTGGCCGCGCACGACGTGCCCCTGCTGCTGATGCTGGCGGGCACGGAGGACGAACGGCGGCGCATCACGCGGTACATCACCGCCGGGCACGTCGACGGGGTGCTGCTGGTCTCCAGCCACTCCGGCGATCCGGTCGCCGAGGAACTGCGGGCGGCGGGGGTGCCGCTGGTCGCCTGCGGCAAGCCGATCGGGCTCGGCTCGAAGGTGAGCTACGTGGCGGCCGACGACCGGGACGGCGCGCGGGACATGGTCCGGCACCTGCTGTCACTGGGCCGGCGCCGGATCGGCGTGGTCACCGGCCCGCTGGACACCCCCGGCGGGGTCGAGCGGCTCGCCGGGTACCGGGAGGTGCTCGCCGAGGCGGGCATCGAGGCCGACGAGCGGCTCGTCGTCCCGGGCGACTACAGCCGGGCCAGCGGGGAGGCGGGCGCGGAGCGGCTGCTGGAGCGGGCGCCGGACGTGGACGCCGTGTTCGTCGCCTCCGACCTGATGGCACAGGGCGTGCTGACGGCCCTGCAGCGGGCCGGGAAACGGGTGCCGGACGACATCGCCGTCGGCGGTTTCGACGACTCGCCCGCGGCGACCGCCGCCACTCCGGCGCTCACCACGATCCGGCAGCCGTGGGACCGCATCAGCAACGAGATGGTGCGGGTGCTGCTCGCCCAGATCGGCGGGGAGGACCCGGCGGCGGTGATCCTGCCGACGGAACTGGTCAGACGCGACTCGACATGAGGTCGCCCGCTGCGGCACGCGGGCGGTGGGACCGCCGCCGTGGGGGCGCCACGGGTCGCCGGCCCGGCGGCCGGCCCGACCGTGGCCGAAGTGCCGGCCGGCGCGCAGAGCGGTCAGGATCGGAGAAGCCTCCGGGGGCTGCCCGGCCCTAGCGTGGGAGCACCGGCGGGAACCCGTCGGATCGCGCATCGCGGAGGAGTGAGCGACATGACCGCAGGCCTGCAGACGATCATCTACCCGGTGAAGGACCTGGCGCGGGCCAAGGCCCTGTTCGGCGCGCTGCTGGGCGTCGAACCGTACGCGGACGAGCCGTACTACGTCGGTTTCAAGGCCGCCGGCCAGGACGTCGGCCTGGACCCGAACGGGCACGCCAAGGGCATGACCGGGCCGGTGCCGTACTGGCACGTGACGGATCTGCGGGAGCGGCTCGCGGCGCTCCGGGCGGCGGGGGCCGAGCTGCTCCAGGACGCCCAGGACGTCGGCGGCGGCCGGCTGATCGCCTCCGTGAAGGACTCCGACGGCAACCTCGTGGGACTGCTCCAGGACCCGTCGGCCTGAGGCCCGTGCAACCGGCACCCCGGTTACTAGTTGTACACTCAACGATTGGCTGGTTCGGTGCTACGGTGCGGTTATGGCAGTCACGACGGCCGACAGCCGGCTCGAAGAGCGCTGGCGGGACATCCTCACGGTGCACGCGCACACGATGTGCGAGATCGACCGCGCCCTGCATCCGCACGGGCTCGGCGCCAGCGACTTCGAGGTGCTGGACATCCTCGCGGTGGAATCTCCCGGACAGGGTGACCAGTGCCGGGTGCAGAACCTGGTCGGCCGGGTCCATCTCAGCCAGAGCGCACTGTCCCGGCTGATCGGCCGGCTGGAGAAGGACGGCCTGGTCGAACGCTCGGTGTGCGTGGAGGACCGGCGCGGCGTATGGGTCGCGCTCACCCCCAAGGGCCGCGCGCTGCACGCCGAGGTGCTGCCGGTCCAGCGGGCGGTCCTGCGGCGCATGCTGACCGGTCAGGAGGACTAGGACCGGCCATCGGCGGCCGGGCCCGGTCCCGTCGGCGGGAGGGCCCGGCCGTCCGAGTTCGCCCGGGCGGTCGCCGGGGTCAGCGCACCAGCAGGGTGCGCACTCCCTGCGACGTGAGGGTCAGCCCGTGGGCCGAGCTGCCGTCGATGGCGAGGGAGAGGTCCTCGGCGGGCCACTGCTCGGCGAGCGCGGCCAGCGGGATCAGGCGGTAGCGCGAGACGAAGGGCAGCAGCTCGGCCATCTCGCCCTCCGACGTGAACACCGGGACGACGTGGTCGCCGCCGGGCTGTTCCAGAACGGGCAGGGCCACCGTCGTCGCGTCGGCGCCCTCGCCGTCCACCGCGTCGTCCGGTACCGGAACGAGTACGTCACTGTGCGCGAGGGTGTCCAGGGCGGCCTGGTCCTCGGCGTTCTCGGCCAGCGCGTCCAGTGCCTGCTGGGCGGGCGTCGGCTGGGCCTCGTGTGCGGGTGTCTCCATGGCTGGTCCCCAGGTTGCGGTGGTCTTACGGGCCGCCCGGGCGGGCTGGTGCCCGGGCGGACTCCCGCCACGCGTACCCGGTGGGGTGCCGGGCATGCGTGACGATCGGCGGGAGGTCCGGTGGGGAGGCGGTGACGGCGGCGCGGTCCGGCGGCCGTGTCCGGGCCGCACCGGTGCGGGCGGGCGGGTGGGCCGACGGTGAGGTGCCGTCGGCGTTCTGCGGAATCGAGGGCCGGGGCCGGGCGAGCCGATCGTCGGGCGGACGGCCGTCGTCGGGGCCCCACCGGTGCGGGTGGCGGTCAGGCCCCTCGGCCGGTTCGGCGGGGGCCGCTCGGCCCGTCGTACGGCTGACGCCGGATCGGGTGCCGGAGCGGGACGGCGGTCACGGCTCGACCCCGGCGAGCAGGTCGGCGACCGTGGTGATCCGGATCAGTGGCCGGTACAGCTCCATGACCCGGAGCGCCCCGAGGTGGGACGCGTCGTCCACGCCGGCGCAGGCGTCCGACACGACCAGCACCTCGACGCCGGCGTCCGCCGCGGCCAGGGCGGTGGACAGCACGCAGCAGTCGGTGCTGACGCCGGCCAGGACCAGACGGCCGTCCGGGCCGACCCGGGCGGCCAGCCCGGGCGTCCACTTGCCGAACGTGGTGGCGTCCACGACATGGTCCGCGAGGGCGGCGAACTCGTCGGTCAGCGACCACAGCTCCGCGTCCGGCGGCCGGCGCGCGAAGGGCCACTGCGCGTAGTAGGCGCGCCAGGCGCCGGCCGGCTGCTCGGGGGCCAGGAAGCGGGTGAAGGTGATCCGGCCGGCGAAGGCGGGCAGCAGACCGCGGACGCCCGCCGCCGCGTCGGCGTAGCGGGGGGCGGCCCAGGGGCTCGCCGGGTCGGCGAAGACGCGCTGCATGTCGATGACGGCGAGATGTCCGCCGCTCACCGGGGCGGCGCGGCCGGCGGCGCTCACGGGCCCGGCACCCCCTCGTCGAGCGCCGGGCTCGGCGCCTGGGCCTCCTGGGAGCGCACCCGCCCCCGGCCCAGCAGCAGCGTGCCGGCGAAGGCGAGTACGAGGGCGGCCAGGACGCCCAGGTTGGCGTAGGCCCAGGCGCCGTTCCTGCCGCCGAGCCCGAACGGCCCGAGCAGATAGCCCTGCCAGGTCAGCCAGCTCGCCGCGGTGTTGGTGACCAGGCCCCAGCCGACGGCGGTGGCGGCGAGGGTGAGGAGCAGCGGGAGCGGGGGGACGTCACCGTAGCGGCCGTGCGGACGGAACAGGTCGCCCTCGTCGTAGTCGCGGCGGCGCAGGCTCAGGTCGGCGAGCATGACGCCGGCCCAGGCGGCGATGGGCACGCCGAGTGTCGTGAGGAAACCCGTGAACTGGCCGAGGAAGTCGTCGGCGAAGAACACGATGTAGACGGCGCCGGCGGTCATCAGCACCCCGTCGAAGAGCGCGGCCAGGTAGCGGGGCACGCGCAGGCCGGCGGAGAGCAGGGCCAGGCCGGAGGAGTAGATGTCGAGGACGGCGCCGCCGACCAGGCCGAGGACGGCGACCACGGCGAACGGCACCAGGAACCAGGTCGGCAGGAGTGTGGTCAGCGCGCCGATCGGGTCGGCCGCGATCGCCTTGCTCAGCCGGCCGGAGGAGCCGGCCAGCAGCAGGCCGAAGAGGAACAGGACCAGCGGGGCCAGGGAGGCGCCGAAGGCGGTCCAGCCGATCACTCCCCGGCTGGAGGAGCCACGGGGCAGGTAACGGGAGTAGTCGGCGGCGGCGTTGACCCACCCGAGGCCGAAGCCGGTCATCATGAACACCAGCGCGCCGATGAACTGCTGTGCCGAGCCGGCCGGGAGGGCGTCGACCGCGCTCCAGTGGACGTGGTCGGCGACGAGGGCGATGTAGACGATCGTGAGGATGCCCGTGACCAGGGTGATCCAGGTCTGCAGCCGCATGATCAGGTCGAAGCCCATGACCCCGCCGACGACGGTGAGCGCGGCCACCACCATGAGGGCGACCACCTTGGTCTCCGTGCCACCGCCCCAGCCCAGGCCGCGGAGGACGGTGGCGGTGGCCATCGTGGCGAGCGCGGTCAGGACGGTCTCCCAGCCGACGGTGAGCATCCAGGAGACGACGGACGGCAGCCGGTTGCCGCGCACGCCGTAGGCGGCCCGGCTGAGCACCATCGTGGGTGCCGAGCCGCGTTTGCCGGCGACGGCGACGAAGCCGCACAGCAGGAACGACACGGCGATGCCGAGCAGGCCGGCGGCGAAGGCCTGCCGGAAGGAGATGCCGAAGCCCAGGGCGAAGGCGCCGTAGCCGATGCCGAGGACGGAGACGTTGGCCCCGAACCAGGGCCAGAACAGCGAGCGCGGGGTGCCCCGGTGCTCCGCGTCCGCGATCACGTCGAGCCCGTGCGTCTCCACCTGGAGGGCGCGGCCGGCGGATCCGCCGGCGATCGGGTCCTGCGGATGCGTCATCGCCGGAAGCACCTGCCCTGCCTGTCCGTACGTGTCCGTCCGTACGTGCCTGTCCGGACGCGTCCGGTTCACGCTAGGCACGGCCCCGGGGGCCGTCAAGGCGGGCCGGTCCGGCCGCTCAGCGGTCGAACTCCTCCTGGATCGTGGTCCTCGGCTCCTCCCGCAGGTGCCGGGCGAGGCCCGGCCTGCCACGGTGCCGGGCGAGACCCGGCTTGCCACCGGGCCGGGCCCCTTGCGCCCCGGCCCGACGGGCGGCCGAGACCAGCCGGTCCCTGCCGGCCGGGTAGGTCACGTCCTTCAGCGCCTCCAGCACCTCGGGGACGCCCGTGCGGGCCGCGCTCGTCCCGCCTCCTTACGCGTCGTCCTCACCGGTGTCCTCGTCGGCGGGGTCGGCGCCCTCCGCCTGCGACGGGGTGGTGCGGGGCGGCTGCTCCGCCTCGGGGGCGCCCTCCTCGGGTTCGCCCTCGGCCTGGGAAGGGGTGTTCTCTGTCATCGGAGCCTCTCGGGTCGTCTCGTCGTCTCGTCGTCTCGCGCGCGTCACGTGGCGGTTGTCGAAGCTTTCGAGTACCCGCGCGCCGCCGGACCCACCACCCCCGTCACCGACGACGGAATTCTTGAATCCGCTTGTGTGGGAGGGGTACCTGACCAGTCCGGCGCAGCATGCGGCGCCGGCCCGATGATCCTGAACCAACTCACCGCCTGGAGGAACCATGGCGGGTATCACCCCACCTGATCTGCAGAAAGCCCTGTCCGGCGCGGAGTACCCGGCCAGTTCCGATCAGCTTCGGAAGGTCGCCGAGGACAACCACGCGCCCAAGGAGGTCACCGAGCGGATCTCTCACCTCGGGAAGAAGGAGTTCCAGAATCCCGCCGAGGTCAGCAAGGCCGTCTTCCAGAACGAGTGACGGCGTCCGGACGCGGGTGTGCGGCGGCCGGGGCTTCGGCTCCGGCCGCCGCACCACGCCCGGGTCACCCGGTGGCGGGCCCGCTGGAGCGTGGCTCCCCGCGGTCCGCGTCCAGGCCCGCGAGCAGACGCAGTCCGTCCTCGGCGGGGCTGCCGGGGGCCGCGGACAGCACCAGCAGCTCCATGCCCGATTCGTTCGGCAGCACGAAGTTCTCCTGGTGCAGTTCGAGCAGTCCCACCAGTGGGTGCCGGTAGACCTTGCGCCCATGGGTGCGGGCGCGGACGTCGGCGCGGGCCCAGAGGCGGCGGAAGCGCTCGCTGCCCATCGCCAGTTCGCCGATGAGCGACGCCAGGCGGGGATCCTCGGGGTACTTGCCCGCGGCCAGGCGCAGGTGCCCGACCGCGTCGAGGGTGCACGTCTCCCACTCCGCGTACAGACCGCGCTCGGCCTCTTCGAGGAAGAGGTGCCGGGCGGTGTTCAGACCCGGCACCGGCCGGCCGAACAGGAGTCCGGCGAGGCGGTTCCCGGCGAGCACGTCCAGGCGATGATTCATGATCAGCGCCGGTGCGCCGGGGACGAGGTCCAGCACGCGCAGCAGTTCCGGCCGGACCCGCCCGCCCGGTGTCTTCCCGCGGCGGCGGCGCTGCCGGGCGAGCCGGTCGAGGTGCCCGCGTTCGGTGTCGTCCAGGCCGAGGACGCGGGCGAGCGCGTCGAGGACCTGCTCGGAGGGCTGGGTCGCACGGCCCTGCTCCAGGCGTACGTAGTAGTCGACGCTGACTCCGGACAGGTGCGCGACCTCTTCGCGGCGCAGCCCCGCGACCCGGCGGCGGCTGTCGGTCGGGATGCCGGCGACGGCCGGGTCGACTCGGGACCGCCGGGTCCGCAGGAAGCCTGCAAGATCGTCCATGCCCTCCAGTATGGCCTCGGTGGCGCCCCTGAAGGTGGCCCCGCCAGTACCAGGAAGTCCCGTCCGACGGACGAGGCGTCCCTGAACGCCGGGCGGCGCGGCGGCCAGGATCGGAGGCATCCGATCCGAAGGAGTTCCCGTGAAGACGCTGATCGTCTACGCCCACCCGGAGCCGAGGTCGCTCAACGGCTCGCTGAAGGACCTGGCGGTGTCCACGCTGCGGAGCGCCGGGCACGAGGTGCGGGTGAGCGATCTGTACGCGATGGACTGGAAGGCGGTCGTGGACGCCTCGGACTACGGCCCCGAGGCGTCGCGCCCGCTGAAGGTCCCCCTGGACTCGGGCCGGGCCTTCGAGGCCGGGACGCTGACCCCGGACGTCCTCGCCGAGCAGGAGAAGCTGCTGTGGGCCGACATGATCGTCTT
Organism: Streptomyces capoamus; assembly: GCF_014654935.1. Classification (GTDB taxonomy): domain Bacteria; phylum Actinomycetota; class Actinomycetes; order Streptomycetales; family Streptomycetaceae; genus Streptomyces; species Streptomyces capoamus. Next base: position 557,689 of record NZ_BNBF01000001.1, on the reverse strand, counting down.
CCAGTTCCCGCTGTGGTGGTACACCATGCCCGCGATCCTCAAGGGCTGGGTGGACCGGGTGTTCACCTACCGCTTCGCGTACGGCGTGGGCGAGCACAGCGACACCAAGTACGGCGAGCGCTACGGCGAGGGCACCCTCGCCGGCCGGCGGGCCCTGCTGTCGGTGACCGTCGGCGGTCTGGAGCCGCATTACGCGGCCCGCGGGATCAACGGCCCCATCGACGACCTGCTGTTCCCGTTCCAGCACGGCATCCTCCACTACCCGGGCGTCGAGGTGCTGCCGCCGTTCGTCCTGTACGGCGCCGACCGGATGACCGACGAGGACTTCCCCGACATCGCCAAGGCCTGGGAACAGCGGCTGCTCACCCTGGAGTCGACCGAGCCCATCCCGTTCCGGCGGCAGAACTTCGGCGACTACGAGATCCCTTCGCTGCAGCTGAAGGAGGGGCTGGAGCCGGCGGGCCGCACGGGTTTCGGGCTGCACGTGCGTGGCTAGCGGGCGGACGCGGCCGGCGGGCGTCGTCTCCGGGGGCGCGGCGCCCGCCCCCCCCCCCCCGGACTCCGCACGCGAACCCGGCCCGGGGTGACATCCCTCACAGCGGTGTCGGCCACTAAGCGGGGTGGATAGTAGACACCGCTCCGGCGACAAATGGGATTTGTCCGTCTTGCCGTCCGCGCGGTGCGCGGTTCGGGCCGCGGCGCACCCGCCGCTCGGCACGGCACCGTATTCGGCGCGCCGCGCGCGCACCTGATGGGCCGACAGTGTCGCGCAAACATCGCGGTCGCGAAGTCGGCATCTCGCGGCCGGTCTGACAAGGGGCGCGCAGGCCTACGAGGCGCGGTAGTAGGAAGGCCTCTTTGCGCCCGTTGTGAAGCCGTCCCGACAATGAGCGCTCGGCGATCACCGAGTGAGGTTGACGAATGGGCCAGCACCGCAAAACGAAGCACTACCGGCGAATAGTCATCGCTGCCGCCGCCGTCGGCGCCGTGGGCGTGCCGTCCGTCGCCCTGGCCTGCACCGAGTGGCCGTACGGCGCGGACGACCAGGCGCAGACCGTCGCGACGACCGAACCCACGGTGCCGTGGCAGTACGCGGCGGGGCATCACCAGAGCAACGGCGACACCACCGGCACGACGCCGGCCACGACGCCGACGCCGTCCGCGCCCGGGGCCACGGCGTCCGCGCAGACTCCCCCGCCCGTTCGCGTGACGGTGCGTCCGCACCCCGGGAAGCACGCGCATCCGCACCCGGGAAAGCACGCGAAGAAGAAGCCCGCGGTCCACCCGCCCCGCTGGACCGCCGCGCCCGGCAGCCCGCGGCCCACCGCGACCGGCACCCCGCA
>NZ_BNBF01000001.1:516688-556317 GCF_014654935.1 Streptomyces capoamus | reverse complement strand
CCCGACCGCGACCGGCACCGCTCGGTCCACCGCGACCGCCACGCCCCGGCCCACCGCCACCGCGTCCGGGGCCTCCGCCGCGCCGAGCACCCCGAAGCCGTCGGCGACCGCCTCCGGAGTCGTCGCCGAGATCCTGCGGCTGGTGAACGCCGAACGGGGCAAGGCCGGTTGCCAGGCGCTGACCCTCAACCCGACGCTGACCAAGGCCGCGCAGGCGCACAGCGAGGACATGGCGGCCCACCAGAACATGTCGCACACCGGATCCGACGGCTCCTCCCCGGGTGACCGCATCACCCGCGCCGGCTACACGTGGAGCAGCTACGGCGAGAACGTCGCCTACGGGTACGGCACGGCCGAACAGGTCATGGCCGCCTGGATGTCCAGCCCGGGCCACCGGGCCAACATCCTCAACTGCGGCTTCCAGGAGATCGGCGTCGGTCTGGCCCAGCCGGGCAGCTACTGGACTCAGGACTTCGGCACGGCCCGCTGAACCACGGCGGCCGGTGCCCCGGCCCGGCCGCCGGGACCCGCCGGTTCGGGCAGGGTGCGCAGCAGCAGCCAGCTGAGCGCCGGCATCAGCACCAGCGGGGCCAGCGCGGTGCGCAGGGACGTCGCGTCGGCCACCCGGCCGATGAGGGGGCCGGCCAGTCCGCCGACGCTGACGGTCAGCCCCAGGGTGACACCGCCCGCCGTGCCGACCCGGGTGGGCAGGTAGTCCTGTCCCAGCGTGACCTGGAGGGAGAAGGGGACGTACAGCCCGGCGGAGGTCAGGGCCACGCACATGTAGAGGGCGGGGCCGGGGACCCACACGACACCGGCGACCGCCGCCACCGAGAGCAGGTACGACCAGCGGCACACCGCCACCCGGTCCCAGCGCCCGGCCAGCCGGCCGCCCAGCACCGATCCGGCCGCGCCGCCCAGGTAGAGCACGAAGAGCGCCGCCGTACCGGCCGTGGTGCCGCCGCCCGTGCGCTCGGCCGCGTAGAGGGACAGGAAGCTGCTCAGCCCGGTGAACACGACCGAGCGGCACACCACGGCCAGTGACAGCCTCAGGAAGGACCGCAGGTCGTCGGCGCCGGCCGCCGGTGCCCCGCCGGTGGGGTGCCGTCGCTCCGGTGCGCGCAGGACGGTCAGGTTCAGGGCGGCACCGACCAGCGCCGGCAGGAGGAGCAGCGGGGTCCAGCGCAGTCCGCCCGTGCCCACGACGGCCGTGACCAGCAGCGGGGCGAGGGCGAAGCCGGCATTGCCGCCCAACGAGAACCAGGCCATGGCGCTGTGGCTGCCCCCGCCGGCGAGCCGGGCCACCCGGGCGGACTCGGGGTGGTAGGCGGCCACGCCGGCCCCCGAGACCGCCACGCACAGCAGCGTCAGCGCGTACGCGTCGGTGCTGCCGCTCAGCGCGATGCCCAGGCCGGCCAGGAGCGTGCCGGCCGGCAGCAGCCAGGGCACGGGCCGGCGGTCGGTGAGCGCGCCGAACAACGGCTGTGCCACCGAGGACAGCAGGGATGCGGCCAGTACGACGCCCGAGGCGGCGGCGTAGCCGTAGGCACGCTCGGCGACGAGGAACGGGATCAGGGACGCCACGGCTCCCTGGTAGACGTCGACACAGGCGTGCCCGACGGACAGCAGGGTGATGGATGCTTTGCTTCGCACCCGGTCATGCTCCGGGCCGGGCAGGTTGTCGCGCTTTCGATAATCTGCCAGGTGATGACGGAGATCCGCCACGACCCGGTGGCCCCCACCCACACCCGGCGGCTCGCGCCCGGCGCGGCGATAGCCGCCCACCGGCACGACGGCCACCAGATCGTCTACGCGGGCCGGGGCGTGCTGGCCGTGACCACCGACGCGGGTTCCTGGGTCGCCCCGGCCACCCGCGCCCTGTGGGTGCCGGCCGGCACCGTGCACGCCCACCGCGCGCACGGTGCGCTCGAACTGCACCTGGTGGGACTGCCGGCGGACGAGAACCCGCTGGGCCTGGACACACCGACCGTGCTGGCCGTGAGCCCGCTGCTGCGCGAACTCGTCGTCGCCCACACCCGCGGCCCGCAGGACGGCAGTCCCGAACGGGCGCGGCTGCGCGCGGTGTTGCTGGACCAGCTGCGCGCCTCGCCGCAGCAGCCGCTGCACCTGCCGGCGCCCCACTCGCCGGTGCTGCGGGCGCTGTGCGACATCCTGCGCGCCGATCCCGCCGACGGGCGCACGCTGGCGGAGCTGGGCCGGGAGGTCGGGGCGAGCGACCGTACCCTGTCCCGGCTGTTCCGCCGGGACCTCGGGATGACGTTCCCGCAGTGGCGCACCCAACTGCGGCTGCACCACGCGCTGGTGCTGCTGGCCGAGGAGACGCCGGTGACCACGGTGGCGCACCGCTGCGGCTGGTCCTCGGCCAGCGCGTTCATCGACGTCTTCCGCCGCGCCTTCGGGCACACCCCGGGCCGCGGCTCATAGCTTGGCGCCGAAGTCCTGGGTCCACCACGGGCCGCCCGGGCCGTCGTGGACGCCCACACCGATGTTCTTGAACGAGCAGTTGAGGATGTTGGCGCGGTGGCCCGGGCTGTTCATCCAGGAGTCCATCACCGCCTGCGGGGTCTGCTGGCCCCTCGCGATGTTCTCGCCGTACGTGGACCAGCGGTAGCCGGCCGCGGTGATGCGCTCGCCGGGGCCGGCGCCGTCCGGGTTGGTGTGGTCGAAGAAGTCGCGCGCGGCCATGTCGTCGGAGTGGTCCTGGGCGGCCCTGTCCAGTTGCGGGTCCTCGGTGACGGGGCCGCACCCGGCGGTCGCCCGCTCCTTGTTGACGAGCGCGACCACCTGGGCCACCGTGCCGGCGGGCGCCGGCTGGGCCTGCGGGGCGCGGGAGGCGGGCCGGGTCGTGGGCGCGGCCGGCGCGGCCTTCGGCGTGCTGCGTTCGCGCGTGGGGCGGGGGCTCTGGGAGGGGCTCGGCTTCTTCGTGCGCGACGGCGAGGGCGACGCGGACGCCGAGGGGGAGGCGGAGGTCTCGGCGGCGCTGGGTTCGGGTTCGGCGAGGTCCACCGCGGGTGCGGCGGCGGTCCGCGCGGCGGTCGCCCCGCCGGTGTGCGGTCGTCCGGAGTCGGTGCCGAAGTACCACAGGCCGCCGCCCGCGACACAGGCCGCCACCACGGCGCCGCCGACGGCCCGGCGCCGTACCCGCCGCCGTCGCCGCGCCTCACCGCGGCCGGTCGTACGACGGCGGGAGGCACGGAGCCCGACCGGGTCGCCGGAGCCGTCGCCCTGGTCGGCTCCGGGGACCTGGTCCGCTCCGGGGACCTGGTCCGCTCCGGGGACCTGGTCGGCTGCGGGGACCTGGTCGGCTCCGAGGGGTGTGTGGGCCGGTCCGCCGGGGCCCGCGGCCGCATGGACCGCCGGGGCCTGGGCCGTCACCGGTGCGGCGGAACCGGCCGCGGTCGTCCCGGTCACGGCGGACCGGGTCGTCGAGAGCAGGGCCGAGGACACCGCGACCAGGGCCAGCCCGGCCAGCAGGCCCTCGGCGGGCAGCAGACCGCTCCACAGTCCGCCGCAGCGCGCGCACTCGCGGGCGTGCCTGGCTATTCGCTTGCGCCACAGGGCGGAGGGCAGACCGTCCCAGGCGGCCAGCACCCCGTGCAGCTCCGCGCAGGCGGGCCGGGTGTCGAGTGCCCGTACCACCACCCGGGCCGCCTCCAGCCGCGCCTTCATGCGCTGCACCCGTACCGCCGTGTGCTGCGGCGACACCGCGAGGGCGGCGGCGACCTCGGTCCGGGTCAGCTCACCGGCGCACTCCAGCCACCACAGCGACAGCACCTCGCGGTCCTCCGGCTCCAGCCAGCGGGTGGCGCGCGCGGTCTCCTGGCGCTGGCCGGACAGCTGGAGGCGGACGATGGTCAGGTCCACGAAGTCGGCGCCGGGATCGGCGACGTCGGCGGCCTCGTCCACGGCGTCCGGGACGAGCTGCCGGTCCTGCCAGTGGGCCCGGACCCGGTTCATCGCGATGGCCACGAGCCAGGAGCGGAAGCTCTCCGGGCTGCGCAGGTCACCGAGCGAGGCCAGCGCCCGCAGCATGGTCTCCTGGACCACGTCGTCCACGTCGACGGAACCGTTCAGGGCGCGGCCCACGATGTTGTACACCAGCGGGAGATAGGCGCTGACCAGGGCGTCCTGGGCCGCCGCGTCCCCTGCTCGGGCGGCGGTCACCAGTGCCGCCGTGTCCACCGTGTGCTGTGTCCTCATCAGAACTTCCCTGTCCTCGACGCCGAACGATGCTGTCCGTTATCCGGGAGACCGCCGGGTGCGGTGCCGATAACAGTTCTTCGGAAAATCGTTCGACGGGAGACTCACAGGTGCGGGGCGGACACCGCAAGGAAGAAGGTCACACCGGCCCTCCGCGGGCGGGGACCGGTGCCGTGCCGCGCCGGGGACGGCCGGGAGCGGGCCCGGGTCCCCGGCGCGAAAGGGGTCAGGCGGGCTTGACCGCGGACACGGCCGTGGCGGTCACCTTGTCGTCGCACTCGGCGAACACGCCTTCGTCCAGGGCCACTTGGTGCTTGCCCGCGCTCGGCAGGCCGACCACCAGCGTCGGGTACACGGAGGGCTTCGCGCCGGAGACGCAGTAGCCGTCCGCCTCGCCCTGCACCTGAACGAAGGTCAGCTTCAGCCACGCCTTGCCGCCCGGCGCGAGGCGCACGGTGCTCGCCTTGCCCTTGGGGGTCACCTTCAGCGGGACGGTCCGCTGCGGCGAGCCGTTGCCCGCCCCGGCCACCGTGGGGTGGCCGCGCAGCACGCACGCCGCCGAGGAGACGTTCTTGAACTGGACGATCGCCGCCCCGGTGCCCGTACCCCGCGGCCGGACGGAGGCCTCGTACGCCGTCGCCTTGAGCGCCTTCGCCGCACAGGCCGGCGTGGTGCTGGAGGTGGTGCGGGCGGCGACCGGGGAGAAGGACACGGCGGACGCGGCGGACACGGAACGGGTGGCCGAGGCGGAGCCGGTGACCTCGGCGGAGCCGGTGACTTCGGCGGAGCCGGTGGCCTCGGCCGCCCGCTCGGTGACCGCGCCCGAGACGGTGACGGCGGCGGCCCTCGGGGTCGACGCGGTGTGCGCCGGCGCGCCGCTCGCCGTCTGGCAGGCCGCCAGCGACAGGGTCGCGGCGGCGGCGGCCAGGGCCGTCGCGGTGAGGCCGTTGGTGTATCGGTGCTGCATGGAATCCCCCGGTTGTCGGTGGTCTGTGGTCAGGTCGGCCGGCGGGGCGCCGGCGCTCACGGGCACAGACCGGGCGGCGGGACCCCGGGTTCCCCGGTGCGCCCCTTGTGACACAGCGGTGACGAAATCAGGTCCGCACGGGCACGGACGGCCGCGCGGCGGCCTCCGGCGGCGTGGCGCGCGCCGGGCCGGGGCGGTCCGCGGCGAGGATGGCGCTCGGTACGAGCCGACTGGGAGGCGGGTGTGCGGGTATGACGGTGAACCGTGTCGGCCTGGTCGTGCACGGCGGGCGCGCCGAGGCGCTGGCCGCGGCGCGGACCGTGCGCGCGTGGTGCGCCGAGCACGCGGTGGGGTGCCGGGACATCGACGTGTGGCAGGAGGGCGCCCGGCACAGTGCCCGAGAGGAGGTCGACAGCGCGGACGACCCGGACCTCATCGTCACCCTGGGCGGTGACGGCACGTTCCTGCGCGGGGCCCGGCTGGCCGCCGAGAACGACGCCCTGGTGCTGGGTGTGGACCTCGGCCGGGTCGGCTTCCTGACGGAGGTGCCCGCCACGGAGGTGCGGGCCGCGCTGGACGCCGTACGGGAGGAGCGGTTCGACGTGGAGCGCCGGATGCTGCTCACCCTGCGGGCGTCGTGCCGGCTCGAGGTGCCCGCGCACATGGAGGCACTGCTGCGCTACGGCCGCGGGCCGATGCTGCCGCCGCCCCGGGTGCGCACGGAGTGCGAGACGGGCGGCGACTGGGGCGTCGCGTTGAACGTCACCGCGCTGAACGACGTGGTCCTGGAGAAACTGGCCCGGGACCGGCAGGTGTCGGTCGGCGTCTACCTGGCGGGCCGGCTCCTGGCCTACTACTCGGCCGACGCCCTGCTGGTGGCCACGCCCACCGGCTCGACGGCGTACAGCTTCGCCGCGGGCGGTCCGGTGGTCTCGCCCCGCGCGCAGGCCCTGGTGTTCACGCCGGTCGCCCCGCACATGGTGTTCAACCGCTCGGTGGTGGCCGCACCGGACGAGCCCATCGCGCTGCGCGTGCTGGAGCGGTCGGGCCGGGCCGCGGTCAGCATCGACGGCCAGCTGCGCGGGGTGCTCGGCCCCGGCGACTGGATCGGGGTGTACGCGGCGCCGCGCCGGCTCAAGGCGGTGCGGCTCGGGCCCATGGACTTCTACGGCCGGCTGCGCGAGCGCATGCAGCTGACCGACGCTCCGGCCGCGCTCGCCGACGGGGAGGCCCCTCCGCTGTGGCCGGTGACCACGCCCCCGCCGGGCGACCTGTCCCACCTGGCCCTGCCCCCGGCGCCCGGAGACACTCCCCCGCTGTCCTGACACACGCGGACGGCCGTCCGGAGCGGGACGCGACGCCACCGTGCGTGTGCCGTGTGGTCGTATGTTCCGTAGCCTAGGCGTGGGCAAGCCCCACAGGAATAAGGAGATTTTTGATGTCGACCGTCGAGCTGAACACCAATTTCGGCCGGATCGTGCTGGAACTCAACGACGCCCAGGCGCCCAAGACCGCCGAGAACTTCCTGTCGTACGTGCGCAGCGGCCACTACGACGGCACGATTTTCCACCGGGTCATCAACGGCTTTATGGTCCAGGGCGGCGGTTTCACCCAGGACATGAAGCAGAAGCCCACCCAGGCGCCGATCCAGAACGAGGCCGACAACGGGCTGAAGAACGACAACTACACCGTGGCGATGGCGCGGACGAACGACCCGCATTCCGCCACGGCGCAGTTCTTCATCAATGTTTCGGACAACGCCTTCCTCAATCACTCGGCGAAGACCCCGACCGGCTGGGGCTACGCCGTGTTCGGCAAGGTGACCGAGGGCCAGGACGTCGTCGACTCCATCACGGGGGTCAAGACGGGCAGCCGCGGCGGCCACCAGGACGTCCCGACGGAGCCCGTGGTCATCGAGTCCGCCAAGGTCCTCGGCTGACGCACACCGCCGGGGCGGCACCGGTCCACCGGTGCCGCCCGCGCCGACCGGCGGCATGCCGGTCCGCGGATCAGGCCGCGGCCCCCGTGCCGGGACCGAGCCGCCGTAGCGTGGACTCGATCCGGGACAGTACGGCCTGCTGCTGCTCGCGCAGGTAGAAGTGGCCTCCCGGGTACACATGGAGCTCGAAGGGGCCGTCGGTCTCCTCGGACCAGGTGCGGGCCTCCTCCGGGGTCACCCGGGGGTCGGCGTCGCCCGTGAGTGCGACGAGGGGGCAGTCCAGCCGCGGTCCGGGCGTGCGCCGGTACGTCTCCACCGCACGGTAGTCGGCGCGCAGCGCGGGCAGGATCATCCGCAGGATGTCCTCGTCCTGCAGCAGGGCCTCGTGGGTGCCGTCGAGCTTGGCGACCTCCTCGATGAGCCGTGCGTCGCCGCCCTGGTGGACGTCCTCGGCCCGCTCCACCGACGGGCCACGGCGACCGGAGACGAAGAACACCGCGGGGGGCCGGCCGGCGTCCTGCAGCAGCCGGGCCAGTTCGTGGCCGACCATGGCGCCCATGCTGTGCCCGAACAGGGCCAGAGGCGTGTCGTCCCGTTCGTCCAGGGCGCGCAGGACGCCCCGCGCGAGTTCCTGCACGGAGGTCGCCGGAGGTTCCGCGAGGCGGTCCTGGCGGCCCGGGTACTGCACCGAGAGCACGTCCACCGCGGGCGACAGCGCCTTGGAGAAGGGGACGTAGAAACTCGCCGAACCGCCGGCGTGCGGCAGGAACAGCAGCCGCGGCGCTCCCGGCGCCGCCTGGTGGAAGCTGCGCAGCCACAAGCGGTGCTCTGCGCTGGACCGGTCGGCCATGTGTCCCCCTTGGTGGAACGTGTCGGAACCTGTGCTTCGTGCACGCTTCGTGCACGCTTCGTGCGCGCGCTCGGTGCGCGTGCCCCGTGCGAACGACTGCGGTCCCGACGTTAGTTGACGGCGGCGGCCGGCGGGCGCCGGGGCCGGACCGGTGACCGGCGCCTTCCCCGGTGGCCGTCGGTTGACGCACCCGACCCCCCTGCTTAGACTTCCAGTCCAGAACTGGATGGACAGTCGACGGAGGGTGGCGTGGACGACGCCCGCGGGGACCGGGACGGCGCGGACGAGCACCTCGTCCGCGAGGCCGAGAGGATCGCCGTGGCACTGGGCCGCATGTTCCCCGGCCTGTGCGAGGTGGTGCTGCACGACCTGCGGGACCCGGCGCACGCCATCCGCGCGATCGAGAACAACCTCTCGGGCCGTCAGGTGGGCGATTCGGCCACCGAGTTGGGCCTGGCGCGCATCGCCGACCCGCAGTACCCGAGCGTCATCCAGAACTACCCCAACCGGTTCCCCGACGGCCGCCCCGCCAAGTCCACGTCCATCGGCATCAAGAACGCCGCCGGGGAGTACGTCGCGGCGCTGTGTCTCAACCTCGACGTGTCCGTCCTGTCCCCCGTGACCCTCGCGTTGTCCAACCTCGTGGCCACCGACACCGAGCACCGCGACCAGCCTTTGGAGACCCTCCGGGACCGGCACGCGCGCGAGCTGCGGCAGACGGTCGAGGCCCGCGCCGCCGAGCGCGGCGCCACCCCCCGCTCACTCGGCCGGGAGGACAAGAAGGCGCTCGTACGGCAGTTGCAGCGCGACGGCTACTTCGACTCGCGCGACGCCGCACAGGCCATCGCCGACCTGCTCGGAGTGTCCCGGGCCACGGTCTACAACTACGCGAAGTGAAGGGGCACTCGTCCATGTCCACCGCCGTCTCCCCCACCGCCCGGACACTGGCCGGCCCCGACACCCCGTTCGCCGTCGTCGACGTGCACCGTACCCGCCGCAACATCGCCCGGCTGCGGGCGCGGGCGGACCGGCTCGGGGTCGCCCTGCGCCCGCACGTGAAGACGGCCAAGAGCCTCGACGCGGCCGCGCTGCTGCACGACGGCGGCCCCGGCCCCGTCACCGTCTCCACCCTGGCCGAGGCCGAGGCGTTCGCCGGGGCCGGTCACCACGACATCACCTACGCCGTCGGCATCGAGCCGCACAAACTCCCGCGGGTGATCGCCCTGGTCCGGCGCGGCGTGACCGTGCGCGTCCTGCTGGACAGCACCGAGCAGGCGGTGTTCGTCGCCGCGGCCGCGCGCGATGCCCGGGTCGCCCTGCCCGCGCTGATCGAGATCGACTGCGACGGCCACCGCGGAGGACTCCGGCCCGACGCGCCGGGACTGCCCGGGATCGCCCGCGTCCTGCACGACGCGGGCTGTCTGGACGGCGTACTGACGCACGCGGGCGAGTCGTACTTCTGCCGCACCGCCGAGGAACGGCGTGCGGCGGCGCGGAACGAACGCGACGCCGCGGTCGCCGCGGCGGAGCGGCTCCGCGCGGCCGGGCTGCCCGTGACCACCGTCAGCGTGGGCTCCACCCCCACCGCCCACGCCGCCGACGACCTCACCGGAGTCACCGAACTGCGCGCCGGCAACCACGTCTTCTTCGACCTGGTGATGGCCGGCCTCGGCGTGTGCGGCCTGGACGACCTCGCCCTGTCGGTCGTGGTCACCGTCATCGGCCACCGGCCCGAGTACGGCTGGATCCTCACCGACGGCGGCTGGATGGCCATGTCCCGCGACCGCGGCACCGCCGCGCAGCCGCAGGACCAGGGCTACGGCCTGGTCACCGACCTGAACGGCACGCTGATCCCGGATCTGGTCATGACCGCCGCCAGCCAGGAGCACGGCACCCTCACCGCCCGGAACGGCGCCGGCCTGCCCGAGCTGCCCATCGGCACCCGCCTGCGCGTCCTGCCCAACCACGCCTGCGCCACCGCCGCCCAGCACCACGGCTACCACGTCGTCGACGGCGCCCTCGGCCCGGCGACGACCGCGCCGGCCATCGAGGCGTACTGGCCCCGCGTCACCGGCTGGTGACCCCCGCCCGCCCCTCCCCTGCCCAGGACACAGCGAGGACTCCCATGAGCGCCGCCCCCCTGCCCGTTTCGTTCGCCGACGTCCGCGAGGCCGCCGCCCGCCTCGACGGCATTGCCCACCGCACCCCGGTCCTCACCTCCCGCACCCTGAACTCCCTCGTCGGGGCGGAGGTGTTCATCAAGGCCGAGAACTTCCAGCGGGTCGGGGCCTTCAAGTTCCGCGGCGCGTACAACGCCGCGGCCCAACTGCCGCCCGAGCAGCTGGCGAAGGGCATCGCGGCCTACTCCTCCGGCAACCACGCCCAGGCCACCGCCCTCGCCGCCCGGGAGCTGGGCACCACCGCCGTCATCCTGATGCCCGAGGACGCCCCGCGCTCCAAGCGGGAGGCGACCGCCGGGTACGGGGCGGAGGTCGTCACCTACGACCGCTACACCCAGGACCGCACCGCGCTCGGCCACGCCCTGGCCGAGGACCGCGGCCTGGCCCTGATCCCGCCCTACGACCATCCCCACGTCATCGCGGGCCAGGGCACCGCGGCCCTGGAACTCCTGGCGGAGACCGGCCCGCTGGACGCCCTCCTGGTACCCGTGGGCGGCGGCGGGCTCATCGCCGGCAGCGCCACCGCCGCGACGGAGCTGAGCCCCGGGATCCGCGTCATCGGTGTCGAACCGGAGGCCGGCGACGACACCAAGCGCTCCCTGGAGGCCGGCGCACGCGTCAGCATCCCGGTCCCCCGCACCATCGCCGACGGCCAGGCCCTGGCCACGCCCGGGGAACTCACCTTCGCCGTCAACCAGCGCCTGGTGGACTCCGTCGCCCTCGTCAGCGACGACGAGATCCTCGCCGCGATGCGTTTCGCGTTCGAGCGGCTCAGGATCGTCCTGGAGCCCAGCGGCGCCACGCCCCTGGCCGCCCTGCTGGCCGGACGCGTCGGCAACCCGCCGCGCCGGATCGGCGTCATCGCGTCCGGCGGCAACATCGACGTCGACCGCTTCACCGCGCTCACCCGGCGCGCGGACCGGGTCGACGCGTCCTGAGGCGGGCGGGGGGCGGACCGCGTCTCGCCCCCCGCCCCGCCGCCGTGCGTGCGCCGCGCTCACCCGGACGGTCGAACCGCCCGAGCGGCCTCCCTGGGCCCCGCAGACGCGGCAGGAGCTGGGCGGTGGCGTCGTTCCCGCCCCGGCGCGGACGCGTTCCCGGCGGGTGATCTTGGCGCCGGTCCCGCACGATGATCGCGGCTGCCCGGCCCGGCATCACGGCCGGCCGGACGGCCGTACTCCCGCGCGGCTGAATGCCGCCCGCCGCCCGACCCCGCAGGGAGCAGCCCCCGATGGCGATGACGCAGACCTTGGTACCGGCGCTCGAGGACGCCCACCACGCCCACGCCGCAGCACGCGACCGGCTGCGGGCGGACGCGGAGGCCTCACCGCCCGGCCCCCACCGGCAGATGCTGGAACGCCAGGCCGACGACATTCAGGACCAGCTGCACAGCCTGGAACTCCATCTGCGCGGGCTGCGGCCCCGCGGCCTGCTCGGCGGTGTGACCGACATGGCACGGTTCGCCGCCCGCACCACCGTGAAGACGGCCACGCTCCCGCTGGCCCTCGGTCAGAAGGCCGTGACGGGCGCGATGCGCGGCCGGGGGCCGGCCGACGAGCGGCAACTACTGAAGAACACCGAGGACGAGTACGCCGCCGCGGCCCGGGCCCTGGCCACCACCCAGGCCGGCGAGGTGCTCGCCGACCAGGCGCAGGACCGTGTCACGCTGGAGCTGTTCCTGGAACTGCGCCACCACGACCGGGAGCTGCTGGACCAGCTGGAGGACAGCCTCGCGCGCCAGGCCCGGGCCGTGGCCGCCGCCGGGGAAGGCTTCCGGGTGGAGCAGAGGGCGGACGACGGACTCGCCCACCGGGCCGCCCGCCCGCTGCTGGCCGTCGCCGACCTGCTGCGCCACGCGGCCGGCCACGGGCAGCGCCCCGGGCAGGCCGAGGAACCGGCGGCGCAGGAGCGCGACGTGACCGCCGCCGCCGAGCAGGTCCAGGGAGCGGTGAGCACCGAGGAGAGCCTGCCCATCATCGGCTTCAGCCAGCTGAGCGTGGAGGAGATCGAACGGCGCCTGCCCGAGCTGTCCGAGTCCGACCTGCAGGTCCTCAAGGGATACGAGCGCACGCACGCCCAGCGCAAGCACGTCCTGGAGGCCATCGAGCGGCTCAGCGCCCACCCGAACTGACCGCTCCGCCCGAAGGGTGCCGGGGCCCGGTGATCGCGGTGCGGTGCCGGGCCCGGTCGCCGAGCCGGCCGGTCGGGGCTCGGCGCGGGCCACCGGCCGGTCAGGGCTCGGCGCGGGCCACCAGGAGGGCGACGTCGTCGTCGCCGCCCGGCGGCCGGAGCGTTTCCAGCACCCGGTCGCACGTCTGCCGGAGGTCCTGGGAGGCCGTCGCGGTCAGGGCCTCCAGAAGGGTGCCGAGCCGGGCGTCGATCGGGTCGCTGCGGGTCTCGACCAGGCCATCGGTGTACAGAGCGAGTTGATCACCGGGCCGGAACGGGAAGACCGTCGTCTCGAACGCCGTACCGCCGACCCCCAGCGGCACCCCCGAGGGCAGGTCGAGCAGCTCCGCGGGCCGACCGGACCGCAGGAGGGCCGGCGGCAGGTGGCCGGCGAGGCTGATACGGCACTCCCCGCGCTCGGGGTCGTACCGACAGTAGGCACAGGTGGCGATGGTGTGCTCGACGTCCTCGGTCAGCCGGTCGAGGTGCCGGAGCACCTCCGCCGGGTCGAGGTCGAGTCCGGCGAACGCGCGGGTCGCGCTGCGCAGCTGGCCCATGCTGGCGGCGGCGTTGATGCCGCTGCCCATCACGTCCCCGACGACCAGAGCGGTCTTGTCCCCGGGCAGGCGCATGGCGTCGAACCAGTCGCCGCCGATCTCGCTGACGGCGCCGGCCGGCAGGTAGCGGCAGGCGATCGTCAGGCCGGGGAGCCGGGACGGCAGCTGCGGCAGCAGCCGGCGCTGCAGGGTGAGGGCGGTGTTGCGCACGCTCTGGTACCAGCGGGCGTTGTCGATGCAGGTCGCGGCCCGCCCGGCCAGCTCGCAGGCGAGGAGCGTGTCGTCCTCGTCGAAGGAGGCCTCCGTGCCGGTGCGGACCAGGCTGAGCGCCCCCAGGACCTCGCCGCGGGCGAGGAGCGGCACCGCGAGGTAGGAGTGGGCCCCCGCGTGTGCCAGGAGGGAGGCCGCCTCGTCGGTGCGGGCGATGCGCCGCAGGTCCTCGCCGGAGGTCTTGGCCACCATGACCGGCCGGCGGGCGCGCACGCACTGGGTGAGCAGCCGGTCGCCGTCGTACCGGGCCAGTTCGCCGGGCGGGTCGGCGACGTCGGCGGCCTCGCGGGCGTGTGCCGCGGCGACGGCGACCACGCGGAAGCGGGCGGGGCCGGCGACCGACGGGGTGCGTCCGCGCAGGATGCTCTCGAGGACGTGCACGGAGGCGACGTCGGCCAGGTCCGGTACGACGACACGGGCCAGCTCGTGCCCGGTCTGCTCCACGTCCAGGGTCGTCCCGATGGACGCCGAAGCCGAGGCGATCATGGCCAGCCGGTTCCGGGCCCGCGTCGCCGAGATGGTGGCCTCGTGACGCTCGGTGATGTCGATGACGGACGTGGCCACGCCCAGCACCCGGCCGGCGGCGTCCTCCAGCCGGTGGTACGACACCGACCAGGCGTGGTCGTGCTGCGGATCGGAGGCGGGCCGGCCGACGACGTAGTGGTCGGTCACCGGCTCCCCGGTCTCCAGCACGCGGAGCAGCCGGCTCTCGATGGCCTCGGCGTCCAGGAAGGTCAGCACGTCACGGACCCGCCGGCCACGGTGGTCGGCGGCGGAGAGGGCGTGGATGCGCTCCAGCGCCGGATTGACGTTCAGGTAGCGCAGGTCGGTGTCCAGGATGGCCAGGCCGATCGGGGACTGGGTGACCAGGCGTGCCGACAGGGCGACACCCCGCTCGACCTGCGTGAGGAGCGTCTGGTCCACGGCCAGGCCCAGGGCGTAGGTGTCGCCGAGGTCGTCGAGCAGACGCATGTTGCGGAATTCGACCAGTCGGGTGCCGCCGTTCTTGTGCCGGACCGGGAAGGCGCCGGCCCAGTCGGTGCCCGACTCCATGACCTCGGCGAACAGGGCGACCACCTCGTCGCGGTGCTCCTCGTGGATCAGCAGCTGCGCCGCGAACTCGCCCAGCGCCTCCTCGGCGGTGTAACCGAACAGCTCGACCGCCTGGGGGCTCCAGAACACCACGCGCCCGCTCGTGTCCAGCACCACCGCGGCCACGCTCAGCAGATCGAGCAGCCCCGTGGGCGACGAGCCGGCACCCGCCAGGGGGCGGCCCCGGCCGGGTCGCGAGGTGTCCGTACCGCCCATGCCCCGTGCTCCTCTCCCACTCGGTGGGAGCGCGCGCCGCGCCGGCGCCTTGCAGCCTGCCTTCTCCTACCTCCTACATAGTCACCGCGTTCGAGTCGACGTGCCTCGCGGCGACCGGCACGGGCGGGGCGGGGCTCGCCCGTCAGAGCGCCGGAGCGCGGCCGGCCACCTCACCCCCGGGGTCGTCCGCCGGCACCACCGAGGCGGTGGTCCGCTTGCCGACCGGTTCCCGGTGCACCTCGAAGCATCTACCCGGAAACCGGGGTGGTCCCGACGGGAACAGGCGGGCGAGCGGGCGCGCGCCGTCGTCGCCGGGCCGCCGCCCGTGCCCCTCCGGGGAGAGTGACCGTCCTCTCGACACCCTTGGTGTGACGGGTATGCGGGGAGGCGGCGCCGGGCGACGGCGGCGGTCTGGCCGGCCGGTCCCGTGCCGGGCATGATGCGGGAACGAGGCGGCGCACGGCGGGGGAGCCGATGGGCGGTGAGGCACGGCGGAGCGAGGACGGCGCCGGGGCGGCGGAGCGACGGCCGTGGACCGCCCCTCGTCCGTGCGCCGGTGCCCTGCGCACGTCCCGGTGCCTTAGGGCGCCCCGAGTGAACGTGCGCACCCGGACCCGACAGGATCACCGCTGGAGGACGCAGTGGACCGCAAGCCCCGACGCCCCGTTCGCAGCGCACCGGCCGCCGCCGTCACCGCCGCCGTGCTCGCCGTCACCGCCGCTCTCGGCGTGGTGGCTCCGGGCGCTGCCGCGGCGGGCCGGACGGCCGGCACCGGACCGGACGCCGCCCGTGTGCCGTTGCGCGTGGCCACCTACAACATCCATGCCGGAGCCGGCCAGGACGGCGTCTTCAACCTCGACCGCACGGCGGCGGCGATCCAGGACCTCGACGCCGACGTGGTCGGCCTCCAGGAGGTCGACGTGCACTGGGGCGCCCGCAGCGACTTCACCGACGAGGCGCGGGAGTTGGCCGGACGACTGCACATGCGGGTGTTCTTCGCGCCGATCTACGACCTCCCTCCGGCCACTCCGGACGCGGAGCGACGCCAGTACGGTGTGGCCGTGCTGAGCCGGCTTCCGGTGCGCGGCGCCTGGAACCACGAGATCACCCGGCTGTCCACCCAGACGCCCCGTCCGGTGCCGGCCCCCGCGCCGGGCTTCGCGGAGGTGTCGGTGAGGGTCCGGGGCGTCTCCGTGCACGTGTACACGACCCACCTGGACTACCGTACGGACCCCTCGGTGCGGCGGACCCAGGTCGACGACATGCTCGCGGTCCTCGCCGAGGACCGCGGCCCGAAGGTCCTCCTCGGCGACTTCAACGCCGAGCCGGGCGCGCCCGAACTCGCCGGCTTGTGGGGGCCGTTGGCGGACGCCGCCGCGGACGGCGGGAAGACGTACCCGGCGGCCGGCCCGGTCAGGCGCATCGACCTCGTGACCGTCTCCCCGGACGTGACGGTCACCGGTGCGTACGCGTCCGGGACCACGGCCTCCGACCACCGCCCGGTGGTCGCGGACCTCCTGCTGCGCCGCCGGTGCCGCTGACCGCGCCGGCGCACGCACGTCCTTACGCACCGTTCTTCGTTCGCCCACCCTGTCCGGGCTCCCCTCACGAGGCCCGCACGTTCTGGACCGCCGAACGCATGCCCGGCGCCACTCCCCTCGACCTCCTCGACCTGCTGCTGACCGAGCGGGTCGCCGTACGACGGCACCAAGTCATCCGGTGCAACTTGACGGGCGGCTCCAGCGGCGGCCCGGCTTCGACGAGGCGTCCGGCATGGGATTCCGGGCCTCCTGACACGGCAACCGTTTTGAGCGACCGGCTCCCGTTCCGGAAACAGGGGCCGGCCATGACGTTGCCCGATGCGATGCTGTCGACAAAGGATGCCCGACTGGTAAACCGGTGCACGGCGGTGCCACGGCCGGCCGGCACCCCTGGATCCACTCCTGCTATGTTCACCAGGGCGCCCCGCCCGGCCGAGTCCCGTGCCCCAGGACGCCAGTGACAGGAGCGACCGTGACCAGCCGCATCCTTCTCGTCTCCCCGGCGATGAGCGTGTCGCTGCGGCAGGCCCGCTTCGATGACGGCGGCTCCCTCGACGACGGCGGTGCGGCGCTGGCCCGTTCGGCGGCCGGATCACTTCCCCCCGGGGCGCGGGTGCTGCTCTCGCCGGGCGCGCGCTGTCGGGAGACGGCCCGCGCACTGGGCCTGGACGCCGAGCCCGCGGCCGACCTGGCGGGTCTCGACGTGGGCCGCTGGCGGGGCCGCGGCCTGGACGAGGTGGGGGCCGCCGAGCCGGAGGCGGTGGGCCGCTGGCTCGCCGACCCGGCCTGCGCGCCCCACGGCGGTGAGTCGGTCCTGGACCTGTGCGCGCGGATCGGGCGCTGGCTGGACGGGACACGGTCCGCGGAGGGCCGTACGCTCGCCGTGGTCGAGCCGGAGGTGGTGCGGGCCGCGGTCGTGGGGGCGCTGGGCCTGTCCGCGGCGCTGTTCTGGCGGCTGGACGTGCCGCCGCTGACGGTGACGGAACTCAGCGGCCGGGCCGGACGCTGGAACCTGCGGCTGGGGCGCCCGTTGGGGGCGCCGGGGGCGGACTAGGGCCTGGCGGGCCGTACATCCGTCCCCGGCAGGTGTTCCCTCCGGCGTTCCGGGCGGGTGCGGCCGTGCTCCGGGAGATGTCAGCGCGCGGCCGGCACCGCGTGGCCGGTCTCGGCGCCGGCCGGCGCGGGTTTCAGCAGCCGCTCGGCCAACTCGCCGAAGAGCAGCCCGAATCCGCCCCACAGGACGGCCTGGACGGCCAGCGCGGACAGCCGGAACCGCCACAGCAGGGCGGCCGGGAAGTCCTTGGGTACCTCGTCGACGGCCGGCAGGAACGCGTAGGCCAGGCCGATGACGACGGCGAAGGCGGCCACCGCGACGACTGTCGCCCACCAGGTGCCCAGGCTGGGCGCGAGGCGCTTGCCCACGATGGTGGCGGCGACCGCGAGGAGGACGCTGAGCAGCATCATCAGGAAGTACAGCGTGGTCCGCTTGCCGATGGTGTCGGGGTCGCCGACCGAGGGCGGATTGGCCGGGTACTTCAGGAACGGCACGACGTAGACCGTGAGCAGCGCGCAGCCGGACAGCAGCAGCGCGGTCGCCCGTGGGCCGAAGCGGCCCACGCGGCCCAGGGCGAAGCAGTAGGCGAGCGCGGCGATGCCGCCGAAGGCGACCCCGTAGACGAGGACGCCGGTGGCGAGGCCGGCCGTGGACTGCAGGGAGCGGGAGACGACTTCCATCTCGTGCTCGTGGGAGTGGGCGTCCTCGAAGGCGATCGCCTTGTCGACGCTCGACTCACCGAGGAGGTAGGCCGCGACCAGGGCGAGCACGCCGGCCGCGAGGCCGGCGAGCATGCCCCGCACGAGCAGGTTCCGTACGGTTGCGGAGTTCATGGGCGGGCGGTGTCCCCTCGCGTCAGTGGCAGGGGAAACCGAGCAGATGGCGGGCGTCGTGCACCCATTCGTGGACGTCCGTGCCGTTGAACACGGAGGTGGCGCCCTGCTCGGCGCCGACGAAGTAGAGCAGGACCAGCATGAGGATGCCGAAGAAGACCGCCCAGGGCGCAATCTCCCTCAGCGGCAGCTTGGCGGGTACGGCGGGAGTGGTGGCTGTCGGCGGGGCGACGGTCTGCGCCATGGCAGGACCTCCTCTGGGAGTTCGCGTCCCATCTCGGTGGAGCACAGGACGACGGCCCCGGGTCTGACTCACGAGCACCCCCGCGGGGGCCCGCACACAGTGGCGCGACCGTGCCGGGTTCCCACCGGCTTCCGTCATGCCGTCGTCGATATCGGACAGACCGTACCGCGGGACCGACGCCCCGCCAAGACCGCCTCCGACCGGCGTGATCTTCCTCTCGTGACGGGTGGCCGGCCGGGTGTCCGGCGGGTCGGCGGTGGCGCGAAGTGACCGATCCCGCTCAGGCCCCGCCGCGCCGGCGCGGCGGGGTGAAGGCGTACAGGTCGAGGACGTCCGGCAGCGGAGCGACGCCGGGGCCGCCGGCGCGCACCCAGCCGACGATGTCCTCGGTGGCGTCCGCGTCGTTGACGAGCCCGAGCCAGACGGGCCGCGCGCCGGCGGCCCGGCCTGCGGTGGAGGGCTGTACGACGATGACGTTGGCCTGCTCGCACACGTCGAGGCAGTCGGAGACGCGCACGGGCACCTCCGCCCGCAGCCGCGCGGTCTGCGCCGCGTGATCGCCCGTCACCTTCGGACTGCCGCAGCAGCAGTCGCGGCACACGACGACCCGGCACGGCACCGGTCCGCCCGTCGTCCTCTTCGTCCGCCTGTCGGGCATGGCGCACCGCTCCCCTCCCGGGGAGATCCGCCCCGGTGTCGTCTGAGGAGGCGACCGCGTGAGTCTCCTGGCTCCCGGGTCGTCGCCCGTCCCGCCCTCGCACCCCGTCCGGTGCGGTGGCCGCGCGGGAGCCGCTCGCCGGTCACAGTGGCGGGACCGCGCCGGATTCGCACCGGCTTCCTCGGACCGCCGTCGCCTTGTGTCGCCGGTCATCATGTCATCGCCGTCGGCGGCCCGTCACCCTCGGCCGGCGATCGGGCCCGGCACACCGGAACGCGTCACGCTCCGCGTCATCAGTCACCCGAAATGACTAATGACGCACCGTGCACCCCTTGTCCCCACTGGGTCCTCCCCCATTCGGAGTTGCAGCCGTACGAGGGACATGAGTCCGTTGGTGTCGTGTCCGTCCGGCTCTCACACAGGAGGAGACATGGGCACCAACGACAACGGCCGACCGGCCGACAAGCTGAGCGTGGTTTTCGCAGTCCGCGTCATCGAGGGCGGCGAACAGGGATTCCTGGATCTGTACGAGCAGCTCCGGAAGTCCGTGTCCAGCACCCCCGGACACATCATCGAGCGGCTCGGCGAACCCGCCGACGACTCCCGCCAGTGGGTGATCACCAGCGAATGGCGGACCGCCGAGGACTTCTTCGCCTGGCAGCAGAGCGCGGAGCACCAGGAGTTGGTGGCCCCGCTGCGCGAGTTCGTCGACCAGCGGCAGTCGATGCGGTTCCGCGTGATCAAGGAGACCAAGGGGGTGGCGTCTTGAAGCCCCCCGTGCGCGGCCCCGTCGCCGTCCTCGGACTCGGCACGATGGGCGCCGGACTGGCCCGTCGCCTCCTCGACGAGGGGATACAGGTCCGGGTCTGGAACCGTACCCCCGAGCGCGCCGCCCCGCTCGCCGAGGCGGGGGCCTACGCCGCCGCCAACCCCGCCGACGCCGTCGCGGGCACGAGCGCCACGCTCTGCGTCGTGGCCGACGGCCAGGCCCTGGGCGCGGTGCTGCACGGCCCCGGCGGCGTACTGGCCGAGGGTCCGTACCCCGGTGTGCTGATCTGCGCCAGCACCGTCGCCCCCGACGAGGTCGTGCAGATCGCCGGTGAGATCCCGGCCGTGCTGGACGTGGGCATGCTCGGCAACCGCGACCACGCCCGCGACGGAGAACTGCGGTTGTTCGCCGGGGGCGAGCAACGGGCGTTCGAGACCGCCCGCCCGCTGCTGGAGACGCTGGGCAAGGACGTGGTCCATCTGGGCGCACTGGGGTCCGGCATGCGGATGAAACTGCTCCTCAACCTGCTGATGGGCATAGAGGTGCAGGCGCTGGCCGAGGCCACCGAACTGGCGCAGGCCTGTGGCCTGGACCGGCAGCTGGTCCTCAAGACCATCGCGGGCAGCGGTTTCGCTTCACCGGTGATGGCGTTCAAGTCGCGGCGGCTGGCCTCGGGCCGCTTCGAGGAGCCGGACTTCCGGCTGCGGCTGATGGCGAAAGACCTCATGCTCGCTTCCAAGCAGGCAGCAGCAGTCGGCCTGAGCCTGCCGCTGGCGACCGCCGCGGCGGAGACCCACGTCCGCGCCACCGAGCAAGGACTGGGCGACCAGGACTGTGCCGCGGTCACCCGCGCACTCGCACCGAAACCGGAAACCGACACGTGATCATCGACATCCACGGGCACCTGTCCCCACCGGAAGCGGCCAAGCGCTTCCCCATGCCCCCGAGTCTGACCGACGTCGACGGCATGCTCGCCGCCCGCGCCGAGGCCGGCATCGACCTGACCATCATCGGCAGCCCCGTCGGGGCCGGCGCG
This sequence comes from Streptomyces capoamus, assembly GCF_014654935.1. Lineage (GTDB taxonomy): Bacteria > Actinomycetota > Actinomycetes > Streptomycetales > Streptomycetaceae > Streptomyces > Streptomyces capoamus. Next base: position 535,721 of record NZ_BNBF01000001.1, on the reverse strand, counting down.
ATGGCGCGGGTGGCGGGCGTGGACAACTACGCGCAACCCCGCGACCGGCTCCGTGCCTTCCACGCGTGGATGTCGGGGCTGATCCGGAAGTTCCCGGACCAGTTGCGCGGGTACGTCTACGCCAACCCGTTCGGCGACGACGATCACCTCGAAGGGGTGCGGGAGACCCTGGCGGACCCCGCGTTCGTCGGCCTGATCACCACGTCCAGCGTGCACGGGGAGCTGCTCGGTTCGCCGCGCGCCGACTCCTTCTTCGCGCTGGCCGCGGAGGCGGGGGTGCCGGTGCTGGTGCACGCGCCGGCCGAACCGGCGGGCACGGAACGGGTCGAGGAGACCGGCTTCGTGGAGCAGATCGGCCGCTTCGGCGACGTCACTTTGGGCATGGCCATGATCGCGTTCGCGGGATGGCTGGACAAGTACCCCGGTCTGCGGCTGATCGGCGCCACCGGCGGCGGCGCGATGGCGCTGCTGCCGGAGCGCCTGCAGACGGCGGCGCGCCCCCGGCACTGGGCCGGGGGCGCGCCGCCGTCGGGCCGGCCCGGGACGGCCGCCGCCGCTCCCCCGGCCGCGCGGCCGGACCCGGGTACCCCACGGCCGTCGGCCGACCCCGCCGCGGCGCTGCGGCGCATGTACGTCGACACCAGCCCGTTCAGCGCGGCCCACCTGAGCCTGAACGCCGAAGTGCTGGGCCCCGAACGGATGCTGTTCGGCACCGACTCACCGCCGATGGCGGCGCCGCTGGAGGACTTCATCCACCTGATCGAGAAGCTGCCGGTCGACGCGGCCGCCCAGCAGCTCATTCTCGGCGGCAACGCCCAAGCCCTCTTCGACCTCAGGAGTCGTCCGTGACCACCACGCAAGAGGCCGTCACCGCGGCCGAGCGGTGCACCCCCGAGTTCCGGCGCGACCCGCACACGGTCTACGCCCATCTGCGCACCGCGGCACCCGTGTGCCCCATGAGACCGCCGCACGGCAACGACACGTACCTCATCACCCGGTACGACGACGCGCGGGCCGCCCTGTCCGATCCCCGGCTGAGCAAGGACATGTACGGGGCCATGGACGCCTACCGGAGGATCTTCGGTGACTCGTCCGTCGCCCTGGACGACAACATGCTCAACTCCGACGCGCCGAAGCACACCCGGCTGCGCCGGCTGGTCAACTCGGCGTTCACCCCCCGGCGCGTGGAGGCGCTGCGGCCGCGGATCGAGGAGATCGTGCGGAGCCTGCTCGACGCGTGCCCCGCCCGGGAACCCTTCGACCTGCTGCCCGCGTTCGCCTTCCCGCTGCCGATCATCGTGATCTGCGATCTGCTCGGGGTGCCGCCGGAGGACCGGTCGCGGATGCAGCACCTGTCCACCACGGTGGCGCAGACCGGCTTCGGCGAGGAGGCCAAGCGCGCCCAGCAGCAGGCCGAGGGGGACCTGCACGCGTACTTCACGCACCTCATCACCGCCAAACGGGCACGGCCGGGCGACGATCTGCTCAGCGCCCTCATCGCGGTCCGGGACAACGACGACGGGCTCACCGAGAGCGAGCTGGTGTCCACGGCGTTCCTGCTGATGTTCGCCGGTCACAAGACGACCGCGTACCTCATCGGCAACGCCGTCCACCACCTGCTGTCGCACCCCGCGCAGCTGCGCGCCGTGCGGGAGGACCCGGAGCTGATCCGCGCGGCGGTGGAGGAACTCGTGCGCTACGACGGCTCGGTGGAGAGCGCGACGTTCCGCTACGCCACCGAGGACGTGGAGTACAGCGGGACCCGGATCCCCAAGGGCGCCCTGGTGCAGATCGCCCTCAGCTCGGCCAACCGCGATCCGCAGAAGTTCGACCGCCCCGACGAGCTGGACGTGATGCGGCCGGGCAACGCGCAGGACGCCCATCTCGGTTTCGGGCACGGCAGTCACTACTGCCTGGGGGCGCCGCTGGCCCGGATGGAGACGCAGCTGGCGCTGACCCGCCTGTTCGAACGGTTCCCCGGGATGGCCCTGGCCGGCCCCGCCGCCGGGCCGCGCTGGCTGGAGGTCCCCTTCCCGGCCTTCCGCGGCCTCGCCGAACTGCCGGTCGTCCTCGACCCGGCCGGCTGAGCGCCCGCGCGCCACGGCCCGTTCCGGAGCCGCCCCGCCGCCGTGCACGCAGGCGGGGCGGCTCACACGCGTGGGTCCGCCCCGCCCGCCACAGGGTCCTCCCTGCCCTGCTCAGGCTGCCGGGCCGGGTGGCAGATGGACCGTCATGATCAGGTGGCAGCTCCCGGTGCCCGAGCCGCGGTAGGTGTGCGGGGCGTCGGCGTCGAAGGTGGCGGTCTGGCCCGCCTCGACGGTGTGCTCGGCGCCGTCGACGACCAGGGTCATCCGTCCCGCGGTGACGCTGACGGTCTCCACGACCCCGGACTGGTGGGGGTGGCTCGGGTACTCCTCCCCCGGCTCCAGCCGCCAGCGCCAGACCTCGACGGGAGCCGGTCCCGTCGTGGTCAGCAGGAGCCGGGCCTCGCTGCCCCGCGGGCCGGTCCACAGGGGTGCCACGGTCTCGGCGGAGACCACGCGGACCCGGTCCTCGGCCGGCCCCTCCATCAGCGCGGACACCGAGACACCGAGGGTGTCGGCCAGCCGTACCAGGGTCGCGAAGTTGGGATTGCCCTGCGCCTTCTCGAGACCGACCAGGGCGCCCTTGCTGACCTGGGCGCGCCGGCCGAGTTCGTCCAGGGACAGGCCGGCGCGGGTGCGCGCCGCCCGCACGTTGCGCGCGAGTGCCTGCAGGGCTGCGGCCGTCTCGGCCATCCGATCACATCCTCGCGGGGGGGACCACCACAATGTACCGCGCGGTCGTTCTGTTGACACCGGGTGGTCGTTCTGTTGTACGGTTCGGTCGTTCCGATGATTGTAAGGGATGGACCGTGATCGCTCTGCTGCTGGCCCTGGGCAGCTCCCTGGCCTACGGGTGCGCCGACTTCCTCGGCGGCCTCGGTGCCCGCAAGGCCCATGTGCTGCGGACGGTGATGGTCGCCGCCCCGGCCTCGCTCGCCGTCGAGTTGCTGCTGTGGCCGTTCCTCGGCGCCTCGTTCGACCCCGGCGCCCTCGGCTGGGGCGCGGCGTCCGGGGTCGCCTCCGCCGCCGCGTTCGCCCTGCTCTACCGCACCCTGGCGATCGGCCCGATGAACGTGCTGTCGCCCGTGACCGCGCTGGTGTCCGCGGCCCTGCCCGTCGCCGTGGGGCTGCTGCAGGGCGAGCACCTGACCGCCGCCGGGCTGGTCGGTCTGCCGCTCGCACTGGTGGCGGTGGTGCTGGTGAGCGCCGGTCACAGGACGGGTGCGGCCCGCCCGTCGAGGACGGCGCTGCTGCTGGCCTTCGGCGCGGGCGCCGCCATCGCCCTCCAGCTGGTCTTTCTGCACCAGGCCCCGTCGGACAGCGGGGTGGCCCCGCTGATCACCGGCCGGGCGGTGTCCTCGGCCGTCACCCTGGCCGCGGCGGGGCTGCTGCGCCGCAGGCTGGGCCCCGAGCGGCCCGCGTACGCGCTGTCCGCCGCCGCGGGCGTGCTGGACTCGGTGGCGAACCTGTTGTTCCTGCTCGCCGCCCGCAGCGGGGACCTCACCGTCGTCGCCGTGGTGACCGCCCTCTACCCGGCCGGCACCGTCCTGCTCGCCCGCGGCGTGCTCGCCGAACGCATCCACCGCGGTCAGCTGGTCGGCCTGGGCACGGCCGCCGTCGCCGTCGGCCTGCTCGCCCTGACCTGAGCAAGGAGAGAACCGCATGCTCATCCACCCCTGGGACGCCGGCCTGGACGAGGCCGAGTGGCAGTCCTGGATCGCCGAGGGCCACGACTTCGGCATCCTGAGCGTCAACGGACCGCCGGGCCAGGCGCCGGCCGCGGTGCCCACCCACTTCACCGGCGACGACGGCCACCTCCTGATCCACCTCGCCCGGCCCAACCCGGTGTGGGCGGCGATCGAGCGGGACCCGAACGTCACGTTCACCGTCTTCGGCGACTACGCCTTCGTCCCGGGCCCCTGGCGCGCCCCGTCCGGCACCCCGCCCACCGACGGCGTCCCGACCAGCTACTACACGGCCGTGCAGTTCACCTGCCGGGCCCACGTCGTCGACGACCCCGAGGCCAAGGCCGCCTTGCTGCGCCGCCAGCTCGCGCACTTCCAGCCGGACGGCGACCACGCGCCCGTCGTCGCCGACGAGCCGCCGTACGGCCGGATGCTCCCCGGCATCCGGGGGCTGCGCCTGGAGGTCACCGAGGTACGCGCCAAGTTCAAGTACGACGACCACAAGCCCGCCGAGCACCGCACCGCCGTCGCCGAACACCTCACCACGCGCGCCCAGGGCCTGGACCTGTCCGCGGCCCGCCGGCAGCGCCGCCGCCTGGACCGCATCGGACCCTGGAAGCCCTGACCCCGGGCCGGCCCCTGGAGCCCCGACCCGGTCCCGGCCCCTTGTAACCCTGACCCCGTCCCGGCCCCTTGTAACCCTGACCCCGCCCAGCCCCGCCCCGCGGCACCCACCCGCCCCGCCGCGCCCGCCGGAAACGGAACACCGCCCATGCCCGCCTTCCGCATCGCCCCCGCCGTCGTCGACGCCTTCCCCGGCACCCTCGTCGCGCTGGTCACCGCCACCGGTCTGCGCGGCCACGAGCCCTGGCCGCACACCGCCGCCGCACTGACGGAGCTCGAACGGCGGCTCGCCGACGGCACCTGGCAGCCCGCCGACGAGACCGACCCCCGGATCGAGGCCTGGCACACCGCCTACCGGTCCTTCGGCACCAATCCGCGCCGCGTCCGCCCCAGCGTCGACGCCCTCGGCCGCCGGCTGGCCAAGAAGGGCTCGCTGCCCCGGATCAACCCGGCCGTCGACTCCTACAACGCCGTCTCGGTACGGCACGGCCTGCCCGCCGGCGCCTTCGACCTGGACCGCGTCACCGGGGACGTCGACATCAGGTACGCGGACGGCACCGAGTCCTTCACCCCGCTCGGCGAGCCCGGCACCGTGGAGCGGCCCCGGCCCGGCGAGGTCGTCTACGCGGACGCCACCGGTGTGCTGACCCGGCACTGGAACCACCGCGACGCCCACCGCACCCGGGTCACCGCGGACTCCGTCCGGGTCGCCTTCGTCCTCGAGACCCTGCGCGCCGACCGCGACGGCGATCTGCTGAAGGACGCGGCGGAGGAACTGCGGGGCCTGCTCGCCCCGCACGCCGCGGGGACCGCCGTCCACCACCTGGGCGCGGGCCGGCCCCGGGCAGCCGTCTGAGGCCGGCTCCGTCAGCCGCCGTGCCCGGCCGGGTCGAGGGACGGCGGACGGCTTTGCGCCGTGTCGCGGGCGTCGTCTCCCGGCGCCTCCCCGGACCGCCCGCGCCGGCGGCGGGCGGCCGGCGACGGTGTGGTGAGGACGGCCAGGCAGGCGATGACGAGGGCGATGCCGGTCCAGCCGACGGCGGGCAGGCGTTCGCCGACGACGAGGACGGCGAGGACGGCCGCGACGGCCGGCTCGAGCAGGGACAGGGTGGTCGCGGTGCTGGCGGGCACGCGCGCGAGGCCCCGGCCGAACAGGACGTACCCGGCGAACATGGGGACCAGCGCCATGTAGGCGCCGACGGCCGCGTGGGACCAGGAGCCGACCAGCGGCGCGCCGGTGGCCAGCAGGACGGGCAGCAGGAGCAGTCCGCCGAGCCCGAAGACGGCGCCCATCGCCGCGCGGGAGGGAAGGCCGCCGCTGATGAGACGGTGCGCGGCCCAGGAGTACAGGGCGTACGTCCCCGCGGCGGCCAGGCCGAGGCCCACGCCGAGCAGCGTGCCGGCCACGGAGGCCGGTCCCGTGCCGTCGACGGCGTGTGCGGTCTCGGCCACGCAGAGCAGGACGGTGCCGAGCAGGCCGAGGGCGGCCGCGGTCGTCCAGCGGCGCGTGAGCCGGCGGCGGTCCACGACGCGTTCGATCAGTGCCGAGGCGAGCGGGGCGGTTCCGATCGACACCACGGTGCCCACGGCGACCCCGGCCAGGCGCATGGAGCTGTAGAACGCCAAGGGGTAGACGGCCACCGAGACCGCGCCGAGCAGCACCGTGCCGCGCCGCCCGCGCAGGCGGGGCAGCTGCCGGACGAGCTGCGGGGCGGCGGCGAGGGCCTGGAGCAGTCCGCCCAGGCCCATGGCGACGGCGCCGATGGCGAGCGGACCGGCCTCGGGGGCGAAGGTGGCGGCCGTACCCGTCGTGCCCCACAAGACGGAGGCGGCCAGGACGCACAGGGCGCCGGTACCCGCTGACCGGCCGGGGCCGGCGGGCCGCTTCACAGACGGTCCAGCAGGTCCGCCGCCAGGCGGCGGGCGCGCCGCAGGCGGTCGCCGTCGCCCTCCAGGCCGGCGCGGGCCATCGCGCCCTCCAGCAGGAAGGCGAGGTGCTCGGCCGTCGCCCGCGCCTCGTCGGGCCGCTCGGGCAGCAGCTCCCGCAGGTGCCCGGCGATCAGCCGCTCGACCTCCTCCTTGTGGGCGCGGACCACCGCCCGGCCCGCGTCCCCGGCGGGGAGCTCGGCGGCGGCGTTCAGCAGGCCGCAGCCGCGGAAGCCGCGCTCGTAGGCGGACGCGGCGTGGTCGGCGTAGGCGTCGAAGACCGCGAGGACGCCGTCGCGCGGGGTCCGGGCGCCCTCCAGCCGGGCCCGGTACAGGCCGAGCCACTCCTCGTGCCGGGCGTCGAGGTAGGCCCGGACGAGGTCGGCCTTGGAGGCGAAGTTGTTGTAGAGGCTCATCTTCGCCACGCCGGCTTCCGCGGTGATCGTGTCGATGCCGGTCGCCGCGACGCCGTCGGCGTAGAAACGGCGGGCCGCGGCCGCGAGCAGCCGCTCCCTGGCCGGCCGTCGCCGGCCGCTCTCCGCGGTGGTCACAACCATCTCCTCGGTCGTCCGGATAACTAGGTAGGTAGGTCTACCTAGATTAAGGGACGGTCGGCTCCCGTGCCAGGGGCCTTCACGGGTGCACCGGCTGCGGGACCGAGCGGCACTGCGTCCGTCCGTTTCTGCCTGTCTCCTTCCTGGTGGCCACGGGGAGGCCGCTGCTTGGCTGGTGCGGCGGGACGAGGCGTACGGCCGGCCCGGGGAACGCATGCCGTCAGGCCCACCGGGAGCCCGACGGCGGCCGCGAGCACCTGCTACGCAGTGTCCGGCCGGGCGCACCACATGTCCGTCCGCCACCTGCACCGGCTCTTCGAGGGCGAGGGCATCACCGTGAGCCGGCTCGTCCAGCGGCGGCGGCCGGAGGCGTGCGGCCGGGAACTGGCCCGGCGCGGGCGGGTGACCCCCACCGTCTCGGCCGTGGCCCGGCGCTGGGGCTTCGTCAACCCTGCACCGGACCGGCGCGGAGGGCCCGGCCCCGGGCGGGGTGCGGCGCCGTCAGGCGGCCCGCTGGGAGGCGGCCGCGTCCGGGTGCATCTCGTCGAGGGTGAGCCGGTGCGCCGGCGGATCCGGGAGGATGATCCGGCGGGTGGTGCGGAGGCCGGGGCCGACGTGCAGCAGTTCGCCGGGCTCCATCCCGCGCCAGTGCGGGTTGTCGTCCATGCGCTCGCTGGCGACGACGACGGCGGGCTGCTCGGCCAGGTGCGACGAGTGGACGCGCAGGCGACCGTGGGTGCCGCTGTGGTCGAGGTGCCGGTCGCCGTGCTCGCCGCCCGCCCTGCGTTCGAGGACGTACAGGTCGTGGGTGTCCGGGTAGCGCAGCGCCCACAGTTCCTCGGGGGTGATGAGGATCAGGTTGACGGCGTAGACGGGCAGGTTGCCGGCGATCCAGCGGGTGGCGTGCCGGATGCCCTCGGTGACGTCCCCGCCGTGCCGCCTGGTCTCCCGGGTGATCAGGGCGAAGAAGCGCTCGGAGTCGGTGTCGCCGTGCACGAGTGACCGGTCCTCGCCCAGGTGGTCGTCGAGCGCGTCCAGGCCTTCGATGACCCCGTTGTGCGCGAAGAGCCGCCCGTCCTGCTCGAAAGGGTGGGTGTTGCGGACGTCCAGGCCTCCGGTGGAGGCGAAACGCACGTGGGCGATGAAGGTGGCGGACTCGACCTCACGGGCCTGTTCGGCGAAGGCGCGGTCGCGGTAGGCGGCGATGGGGGACTTGTCGACGCGCGGGGTGCCGTCGGCGGCGAAGTGACCGAGGCCGGTGCCGTCGGGGTCCCGGTGGCTCTGCCGGCTGAGGCTGTCGGGGGCGTCCAGGAGCCAGAAGGTCGCGCGGGTACGGCGGGGGGCGCTGCTGAGGCCGAAGAGACGGCACACGGCGTTCCTCCAGTGGGTCGGCGGCCCTTCGCGTCTCGTGCCGGGCCGGGGGTTCCTGCTCTGTCGCCGGTGCGCACGCCGCCGGGCGGTGCCGCCGGCAGCCGGCTTCCCGTGGGCCGGCCTGTGCCCGTCCTCCCTTCGGGGTTCGTCCGCCCCTGTCAGGAGTCCCACGCGGGACCGGGGACGAACCATGCGGCCGGCCGGCAGGCGGTCCTCTCGCGGGGACTCCCTGGCGTCGCGGGAGTCTCCCCCGCGCCCGGCCTCGCCGGACGACATGGCGCGTCGGCCCGGGTGAAGACCGCGATACGGGGTTCCACGCGGCCGCCGGTGCCGTCGAGCCGGGTCAGGATCTGCCGGGAGACCTCGATGGACTGCGGTGCCCACGAGGCTTACTGGTGCGCCCACGCCTGCTGCACGGTGTCACAGGACCGCCGGGCCGCGGCGAGCGCGCGGGCGGAGTACGGGAGGCTGTCGCGCGGTCTGCCCTCGCACAGGATGAGGGCCCAGGCGGGCCGTGTTCAGCCACCGCGGGGCCCCCCGACGTGCGCGGCGGCCGGTCACCGCCGCGGCACGAGCGCCACCGGGCACAGGGCGTGGTGCAGCAGGGCGTGCGCTACCCGGCCCAGCGGGTGTCCGGCACGGCCGTGCCGGGGGCGGACGCCGACCACGACCAGGTCGGCGGCGGCCGAGCGGTCCACGAGCACCTTCCGCGCGTGGCCCTCCGGCGTCGTACGGTCCACCCGGACCCGCGGACGGCCGGCGGACGCGTCCCCCAGCAGGGCGTCCAGCAGCTCGGCCGCCTCCCGCTCGTGCCGGTGCGCGGTGTCCGCGCCGGGCGGCGGACGGCCCGCGCCCCCGTACACGGGGCGGTGCCAGGCGCGCACCACGTCCAGGACGCAGCCGCGTGCCTCGGCCTCCCGGAAGGCGAAGCGCACGGCATCGCCGGCGGTGTCCGGCTCCCCGGCGCCGAGCAGGACGCGCCGGTGGGTGCCGGCCAGACCGGCCCCGTCCCCGCGGACGACGACGACCGGGCAGCGGGCGCGGGCGGCCACGGCCGGCCCGACCGAGCCGGGCAGCAGGTCCTTCAGCACGCCCCGGCCGCGTGCTCCGGTCACCACGGCGAAGGCCTTGTCGCCCTCGCTCAGCAGGGCGGTCACCGCCTCCTGCGGCACGATCCCGGTGGCCGTGGTGACGTCCGGGGACCGCCGTCGGGCCCGGGCCGCCGCCGAGGCGACGATCTGCTCGGCCAGCGCCCGCTCCGAGAAGGGTTCCCGGCCGCCCGCCGGCGCGGTGCCGTCCTCGTAGCGCTCCCAGAGGCAGGCGTACACCAGCCGCAGCGGCAGCCCGTGGCGGGCCGCCTCGTCCACCGCCCAGTCGACCGCCGTCAGACTGGCCTCGGATCCGTCCACTCCCACGACCAGGGGCAGTTCCGTCATCGGGCTCACCGCCTTCCGCCGGGCCACGGTGCCCGTGGCACAGGCCCTCGATGCCACGGTGACACGCCTCGGCGCCGCACACGAACAGGTGGCCCCGTCCGGCCCGCCGGGAGCCGGGCGGACCCCGCTGATCACCGCCCGCTGACGGCCCGCGCGCTTCCCGACCGGCCGTCGGCGCCGGCGTGCCGGGCGGCACGGTCTCCCCACGGGCGACGGGGACGGGGGACCGGGGCCGGCCGGTCGTCCCGCGGGCGAGGTGACACGGCTGCGCGCGTGGTTCCCGCGGCCCGTACCAGGTGATAGACACGGCGGAGTCACAGTTCCTGTCCGCCAGCAGGAAGGTCGCTGCCGCATGTCTGCAACACGCCGTCAGGTCCTGGCCACCGCGAGCGCCTTGGGAGCGGGCATCGCCTTCACCGGGGCCCTGTCCGAGCTCTTCGCGGGCACCGCCGCCGCACAGAACCTGGGTCACACCGGCTACGGCCCGCTCGTCCCCGATCCGGACGGGCTGATCGATCTGCCGAAAGGTTTCCGCTATACCGTGCTCTCCCGCGAGGGCGACCAACTCCGTTCGGGCGAGGGCCCGGTCCCCTCCCACCACGACGGCATGGCCGCGTTCGGCGGCCGAGGGGGCCGTACCCACCTCGTCCGCAACCACGAGAACCGGGCCACCGCGCAGATCCCGGTGCCGACCGTGGACGGCCTCACCTACGACCCGGCGGGCAAGGGCGGCTGTACGGCCCTGACGCTCGACGCGCACCACCGCGTGCTGTCCGAACGGGTCGCCGTCGCCGGTACGGCCGTCAACTGCGCGGGCGGCCACACCCCGTGGGGCACCTGGCTGACCTGTGAGGAGACCGAGGACAGGGCGGGCACCAACGGTTACGTTAAGGACCACGGCTTCGTCTTCGAGGTCCACCCCACCGACCCGCACCGCACCGGCGCCGTCCCGCTGACCGCGCTGGGCCGCTTCCAGCACGAGGCGATCGCGATCGACCCGCGCAACGGCACCGTCTACGAGACGGAGGACGCCTTCCTGGAGCCGTTCGGTCTGTTCTACCGCTTCCTCCCCGCCAAGCCGCTGGGCGGTGTCGGTTCACTGCGCGCGGGCGGCCGCCTTCAGGCCATGCGGGTGCCCGGCGTACCCGACCTGTCCACCGTCCAGGAGACCGGAACACGCTTCGACGGCATCGAGTGGGTGGACGTACCCGATCCGCTGGCCGCCGCCACCCCGACCCGGCTGCAGGACTACGGCCCCGGCGGCATCACCCACGCACAGAAGCTGGAGGGCTGCTACTGGGGCGGCAGCTGCGTGTACTTCGTGTCGTCCTTCGCCCGCAGCGCGGAAGGCTCCGCGGCCGACCACTACGGCCAGATCTGGCGCTACGACCCGGGGCACCGCCGGCTGACCCTCGTGGTCGTGTTCGGCCCGGACACCGATGTCCAGCTGCCCGGCGAGTCCCCGGACAACATCTGCCTCGCGCCCGGCGGCGGCCTGATGGTGTGCGAGGACGGCAACGGCGCCCAGCACGTGTTCGGCGTGACCCGCAAGGGCGAGGTGTACGCCGTGGCCCGCGGCCGCCAGAACATCGGGACGCCCGAGCGGCCCGAGTGGGGAGAGTTCGCCGGTGTCACCTTCTCGCCCGACGGCGGGACGATGTTCGTGAACTGCTACACGCCCGGCACCACGTTCGCGGTGACCGGTCCGTGGCGGGGCTGACCTCCGGGCGCCGAAGGGTGCTGCGCATCCGGGGGTGGGTATGCTCGCCGCCGTGCCGGCGCCGACCGCCCCAGGCGCCGCGAGACGACCGAGAGCAGCGAGAAGAGCACCGTGACCACCCACGTCTACGAGAAGGACGGCGCGGCGATCTACCGCCAGTCCTTCGCCACCATCCGCGCGGAAGCCGACCTCGCGGGACTGCCCGCCGACGTCGCCCAGGTCGCGGTGCGCATGATCCACGCCTGCGGGATGGTCGACCTGGTACGGGACCTGGCCCACACCCCCGCGGTGGTGGCCCGGGCCCGTGAGGCCCTGCGCGCCGGGGCGCCGGTCCTCTGCGACGTGCAGATGGTGGCCAGCGGGGTGACCCGCAGGCGGCTGCCCGCCGGCAACGACGTGCTCTGCACCCTGTCCGACCCGGCCGTCCCGGAACTGGCCGCGCGGCTGGGCACCACGCGCAGCGCCGCCGCGCTGGAACTGTGGCGGGACCGGCTGGAGGGCGCGGTCGTCGCCGTCGGCAACGCGCCCACCGCCCTGTTCCGCCTCCTGGAGATGATCGAGGAAGGCGCTCCCCGGCCCGCCGCCGTCATCGGTGTCCCGGTCGGCTTCGTCGGCGCCGCCGAGTCCAAGGACGCCCTGGCCGCGCACCCGTCCGCACTGGAGTACCTGGTGGTCCGCGGCCGGCGTGGCGGCAGCGCCATCGCCGCCGCCGCGGTCAACGCGATCGCCAGCGAGGAGGAGTGACGGGACGGGCGCGTCGGCGCGACACCGCGCGGACGCGCCCCGGTCGCCCCGCCGTCCGATGCGGGTGGCGGCGCGGCTCAGCGGTGTGAAGGCGGTCCCGCCGCCAGGCGCTCGCGGACCCACCGGGCCGCGCCCTCGGGGTCGGGTACGACGGGCACGCCGCGCGGAGCCGGTGGCCGGCGTACCACGACGACGGGCAGCCTGGCCTCCCGCGCGGCCGTGAGCTTCGGCGCGGTGGCCGCTCCGCCGCTGTCCTTCGTGACCACGACGTCGATGCGGTGGCGCCGCAGCAGGTCGCGCTCCCCGTCGAGGGTGAAGGGCCCCCGGTCCAGCAGCACCTCCGTGCGGGACGGGTACGGGGGCTCGGGTGCGTCGACCGACCGGACGAGGAACCACAGCTCGTCCAGGCCCGCGAAGGCGGCCAGGCCCATCCGCCCGGTGGTCAGGAATACGCGCCGGCCGAGTCCGGGCAGCGCCCGCGCGGCCTCCTCCAGCGAGTCCGCCTCGTGCCACCGGTCGCCCGGAACGGGGGCCCAGCCGGGCCGGCGCAGGGCCAGCAGGGGGATGCGGGCGGCGGCAGCGGCCCGGGCCGCGTGGAAACTCATCGCCGCGGCGAAGGGGTGGGTGGCGTCCACGACCGCGTCGACCGCGTGCTCGCGCAGCCACGCCGTCAGCCCCTCCGCCCCGCCGAACCCGCCGACCCGGGTCCCGCCCGGCAGGGCCCGGGGTCCGGCGACCCGTCCGGCGAGGGAGCTGGTCAGCCTCAACCCGGCCGTCCGGTCGAGCAGTTCGGCGAGACGACGGGCCTCCGCGGTACCGCCGAGGATCAGTACGTGCATGCGGGTCCGGATCCGTTCCTGGGCAGTGGTGGCGGCCCGAGGGCGGGTGCGGTCGGGCGCGGGTCGCCGCCCGGTGCCTCGGGGGCCGGGCTCGACGGGGACGCACTCTACTGGGCGACGGCCGGCGCTGCCGTGGGGCCGGGATGAAAGGTGCCGCGCACCGGCTTACCGTCGGAACCGATGGACGCGTACGCGCGGAGCGGCTCGGGAGCGGCCCTGCACGACCTGTGGCCCCGGCTGCCGGGCGGGGCCCGCTCGGAGCTGCTGCGCCGCGGCGCCGAGGCCGACTGGTGGATCGCGGACGCGCTGCCGGGCCGCTGGGAGGCGCTGCGCCCGCTGGTGTTCTCCGAAGCGGCCTACTACCGGTTCGGCGCGCTGGCGGCGGATGTGCTGCGGTGCGCCCTGCTCGCGTGCCGGCGCCGGGCCTCCACCGCCGGCGAGCTGTACCGGGCCCTGCACGACCACCGCGACCTGCGGCTGCTCGACCCGTCGCAGCCGCTGTCCGCCGCGCTGCTGCGCCTGGCCCGTCCCGACGCGCTGGTGGTCGGCGGTACGCCGTGGTTCGTCGAGCTGAACGTCGGCCCCAACATCTACGGCGTCCCCGGCCTGGAGCGGCGGAGCGCGGCGTTCGCCCGCCGCTGGCGGGACGGTGTGCTGGTCGAGCCTCCGTCGACCCTGCGGGCGCGGGCGGCCTGCCTGGCCGGGGTCGTACCGGGCGGCGGCCGGGCGCTGGTCCCCACCTGGCGGGCCGTGTCGGGCATCGCGGCGAAGCTGGACGGGACCCGGGCGCTGCGCCGCTATCTGCGGCCGGCCGCGAAAGCCGCCCTGGCGGCGGGACTGGACGTGTCCGTCGCGGACCTGTCCGAGGTCCGTGGCGGCGCCGACGGGCTGTGGGCCGGGGACGACCGCGTCGACGTCGTGTTCAACCAGTTCGTCAGTCCGGTGCTGGCCGACGGTGGAGCCGCCGCCGTCCTGCGGGCCGCCGTGCTGGCCGGCGGCGTGCGGCTGTTCGTCCCCGAGGCCGCGTGCCTGCTGAGCGCCAAACAGGTGCTGGCCTGGATGCACGAGGACCTCGACCTGTACGCGCCCGCGGACCGCGAACTGATCCTCGCGCATGTGCCGTGGACGGCGTGGCTGGGCCCCGGTCAGCCCCCTGAGCTGCGCCGGGCCGTCCTGGCGCACGCGGTGCGGGAGCGGGCCGGTCTCGTCGTGAAGCCCTCCTGCGGCCGGGGCGGCGCCGGTTTCGCGGCGGGCCACCGGCTCGCGGCGCGGGACTGGCTCGACCTGTTGTCGCGGCGCTCGCGCGAGCAGACGCTCGTGCTGCAGCGCCGGCTCGTACCGGACCGCACCCGGATGCACTTCCGCGCTCGCGACGGCGCCCGGACGGCCGCCCGGGTGCCCTTCGTGCTCTCCCCGTTCCTGCTGGACGGCCGGGTCGCGGGGGCCTGTGTCCGCCACCCGGATCCCGAGGCGGACCCGGCCGTCACACCCGTGAACGCCGCGGCGGGCGGTGTCGTCAACACCGTGCTGCTGCTCCCGGACACGGAGCCGTGATGCCGTGCGCGTACCTCGGGCGGCGACCGCCCGAAGGTGCGGACCGAGCACCCCGGAGGCCGCCCGCCTCCAGCAACCGGTGGGGTTCCGGGGGTTCGATGATCATCGCGCGTACGCTCGTGCGCATGGTGGAACATCGCATGGTCGACGTGAACGGCATCCGGCTGCACATCGCCGAACAGGGCAGCGGCCCCCTGGTCGTGCTCCTGCACGGCTTCCCCGAGTCCTGGCACTCCTGGCGGCACCAGTTCGGCCCGCTGGCCGACGCGGGCTTCCGCGTGGTCGCCCCCGACCAGCGGGGTTACGGACGCAGCGACCACCCCGAGGACGTCGACGCGTACACCATCCTGCACCTGGTCGGCGACGTCGTCGGGCTGGTCCACGCCCTCGGCGAGGAGAAGGCGTACGTCGTGGGGCACGACTGGGGCGCGCCGGTCGCCTGGCACACGGCGCTGCTGCGCCCGGACCTGGTGCGCGGGGTGGCCGGGCTGAGCGTGCCGCCGCCCTTCCGCGGGACCCGGCCTCCGCTGGCCGCCATGGCCGAGCGGTTCGACGGCCGCTTCTACTGGAACTACTTCAGCCGCCCCGGCGTCGCCGACGCCGAGTTCGCCGCGGACCCGCGCACCACGCTGCGCAGGATCTTCTACTGGGGCTCCGGGGACTCCCCCGACGCGGGTGCCGGCAAGCAGCCACTGGTCGACCCGGAGCGGGGCTGGCTCGCGACCATGCCCGACCCGGAGGTGCTGCCGGACTGGTTCTCCGAGGACGATCTGGACGCGCTCACCGAGAGCTTCGCCCAGGGTTTCACCGGAGCCCTCAACTGGTACCGCAACCTCGACCGCAACTGGGAACTGACCGCTGCCTGGCAGGGTGCCGTCGTCACCCCGCCCGCCCTATACGTCTACGGCGACCGCGACGTCGTCCCCGCCTTCCCCGGCACCCCCGAACTCATCGCCCGGCTCCCCGATCTGATGCCCAGCCTGCGGCGTGCGCCGCTGGAACTGGCCGGCTGCGGACACTGGACGCAGCAGGAGCGCCCGCGCGAGGTGAACGAGGCTCTCATCGACTTCCTGCGTGCGTAGCCCCCTGAAGGGCCCGTCAGGGCAGGAAGGTGTGCACGTGGTCGGGCCGGCTCACGACGATCTCGTTCATCAGGATCGTCCGTGACGAGGAGTCCGCGGTGTCCGTGCACCATGCGAAGGCGCGGGACGGAACCAGTTCCTGGTAGCGGTCCCGCCATTCCGTGCCGTCCGCCGCGTGCGCGTAGCAGTACCAGATCGGGTTCACCGCCTGGACGTCGCCGCCGTAGACGACCGCGGTCCCGCCGGGTTCGATCTGCCACCACCCCTTCTTCATCCACTCGCCGCCGTCGGGGCAGTTGGGGTAAGACCACTCGACCATCGCCCAGAGGGTCTTGCTGGAGGCGTTGCTGAATGTCAGCGACATGTCTCTCTCCTAATCCGGTGTCGGCTGCCTGCGTGCGACCGGGCGGCCGTTCTCGGGCTGTGCGGGGCTCACCGGGCCGTTGCCGGGGCGTGATTCGCTCATGCTCGCCCGGTTCTCGGAATCGGCGACGAGCCGGCTGGTCACGGCGCGGTCCAGCGCTTCTTCGTCGGTGTCGGTCGTCGGGTCCACCTCGACCTCGTTCTCCTGGGCATGCGGTTCGGACATGGCCTGCTCCTTGGTCGGTGCTGAGTCAGCGCTCGCGTTCCTGCCGTCACAGGCCTCGCGGTTGCCTCAATTCCAGGCAAACAGAGGTTCGCGCAGTACGCCATTCGGCCCAACGTCTGCTGTTTCGGCTTCAATTGCTCACGTGTGGGGGCGGTTGGCCGAGCAGGGGGGCCGGCCTCGCGGCACCGGGCCGCAGATCTGGTCCATGGTGTACACGCCGTCCTTCACCAGCGTCTGCCGGACGGTGCCGGCGGTCACCGCGCGCGGTGTCAGCAGGACCGACGGGATGTGCCGGGTGGTCGGGCTGTCGACCGCCGTCGTGGCGAGGTCGCGCGGATCGCCGCCGCGTCCCAGGCTGACGGCCATCGCGGCGACCGCGTCGGCCTCCGCCCGGAAGGGCTTGTAGACGGTCATGTACTGCTCGCCCCTGACGATGCGTCGTACGGCGTCGAGGTCGGCGTCCTGTCCGGTGACGGGAGGCAGTGTGCGGGCGTGGGCGCCCTTGAAGGCGGAGATGACGCCCGCGGCCATGGCATCGTTGGCGGCCAGCACGCCGTCGATGTGTTCCGGGCGCAGGGCCGCGATGGCCGCGGACATGTTGACGTGGGCGTTCTCCGTGCTCCAGCCGGGGGTGTCGTAGGACCTGCCGATCCTGACCTTGCCGGTGAGGACGGACAGCGCGCCCTTTCTGAACCACGCCGCGTTCGGGCTGGCCGGATCGCCGTTCATCATGACGACGTTCCCGCCGTGCGCCTTGTCGCCCATGGCCGTCAGGAGGGCCTCGGCCTGGAGCCGGCCGACCCGCGCGCCGTCGAAGCTGACGAATCCGGAGACCGGGCCCTCGGCGAGCCGGTCGTAGGCGACGACGGGGACGCCCGCGTCGTGCGCCTCCTCGATGGAGGAGCGCAGTGCCCGGGTGTCGGCGGCGTCGAGGATCAGGACCCTGACCCCCCTGGTGATCATGGAGGTCATCTGCTGCCGCTGTCTCGTCGGGTCGTTGCCGGCGTCGGCGTACTCCACGCGGCAGCGGGGGCACCGTTCCGCCAGCCGTTTCTCGATCAGCGGCTTGTCGAACCGCTCCCAGCGGGGCAGGGCCCGGCCCGGCAGCAGCAGGCCGACGGTGAAGCCGTCCGGGTGGCTCTCCCCGCGCCCTTGGCAGGCGGCCACGGGAACGGTCAGGAGCCCCGCGACGAGCGCGGCGACCACGGGCCGCGCACGAACCCTCATGGCAGGTCGCCCCGGTCCGCCGGCGGCCCCGGGTCCGGGCGGGACGGCTCCCGGGGCGGTACGACGATCTCGCTCCACACCTGCTTGCCGCTGGCGACCGGCACCGAACCGAAGGAGTCCGACACCGCCTCGACCAGCATCAGCCCCCGGCCGCCGGTGGACTCCCAGTCCACGATCACCGGCTTGGCGGGGGCGCGCGGCGAGGAGTCGTTGACGCTGACGCGCACCCGGTCCCCGCGGAGCATCAGGTCGACGTGGACCTGCCCCTGGGTGTGCACCAGGGCGTTGGTGACCAGTTCGGACACCACCAGCAGCACCGCGTCCGCCACCTCCTCGACGTGCCACCGGCGCAACGTGCGCGCGGTGAAGCGGCGGGCGTGCATGACGGCGTCCGGCAGCCGCCACACCGCCCAGCCGGCGCGGATGGGCCGGGTCTCCATGCCGTCGTACCGGAGCAGCAGCAGGGCGACGTCGTCCTCGCGGCGGCCGGCGTCACCCAGGAGCATGTCGGCCACCCGCCCCGGATCGGAGGGGTCGGCGGCGGCGAGCGCGGTGCGGGTGCGCCGCATTCCGTCGTCCAGGGGCAGGTCGGCGGCTTCGACCAGGCCGTCGGTGACCAGGGCGAGCAGCGTGCCGGGGGCCAGCGCGACGGCGGTCATGGGGAACTCCGCGTCCGCGGAGACCCCAAGCGGCAGCGCGCCTTCGACCCGCACCTCCTCGGCGCTGCCGTCGGGGTGCCGCATCAGCGGGGAGAGGTGTCCGGCCCGGACGAACAGGACGTTGCCCTCCTCCATGTCCAGCTCGGCGTAGCAGCAGGTGGCGAACAGGTCGGTCTCCATGCCGACGAGGAGCCGGTTGGCGTGCGAGACGACCACGTCCGGCGGGTGTCCCTCCACCGCGTACGCGCGCACCGCCGTCCGCATCTGCCCCATGATGGTCGCCGCTCCGGCGCTGTGTCCCTGCACGTCGCCGATGACCAGGGCCACCCGGTCCTCGGACAGGGCGATGACGTCGTACCAGTCGCCGCCGACCTGCAGCCCGCGCCGGGCGGGCAGGTAGCGGGCGACGGCCGTGCCGCCGGAGAGTTCGGGCAGGCGCCGGGGCAGCAGGCTGCGCTGGAGCATCGTCGCGAGTTCCTGCTCGGCGTCGTGCGCGTGCGCGCGTTTGACGGCCTGTCCGATCAGGGCCGCGGTGGCCGTCAGCAGGGACCGTTCCTCGGGGGCGAAGGCGTGCGGCCGGTCCCAGCCGATCAGGCACACGCCGACGGGCCGGCCCTTGGCGGGCAGCGGCAGGACGGCCAGGCCTCCGGGGCCGACGCCGGCGAGCCCGGGTTCGAGGGCGGCGCCGGCCGGCCACAGGCACGGGTGTCCGTCCCGCAGTGCCGTCCGCAGGGTGGGCAGGGCGGCGACGGCCGGTTCGGGCCACTGGGCGCGCCATTCGCGGCGCCACGCCTCCGGCCAGGCGGCGGGTTCGGGCGGATCGAGCACGGTGACGGTGAGCCGCTCGTCCTGCAGCTCCGCGAGCGCCACACGATCGGCGCCGAGCGGTTCCCGCAGCGCGGTGACCACCACACGGCTGACGTCGGCGAGGGTGCTGGC
>NZ_BNBF01000001.1:508609-516652 GCF_014654935.1 Streptomyces capoamus | reverse complement strand
GTCGTCGAGTGCGGCGGTGAGCCACTGGATCCGGGAGACGTCGTCGGTGCCGCGGGGCAGGACCGAGGTGGCCGTCACCACGCCCAGTACCCGGTCCGGCCGGTGGCCGGTGCGGGCGAGCGCCCGGTACCGCATGCTCAGCCAGCGCGTCTCGCCGCCGGGGCAGCGCACCCGGAACTCCAGCTCCCGGCCGCCGAGCGTCTCGGCGGCCGGCTCCAGGACCGCCATGAGGGCGGGCATGTCCTCCGGGAGGGCGTGCGCCAGCAGGGTGGCCGCCTTCCCGTCGAAGGTGTGCGGCACGATGCCGACCAGGTGCAGCAGGGTCTCGTCGGCGTCGATCCGTCCGGTGTCCGGGTTCAGGGCGAAGGAGCCGACGCCGAGGCCGGCGAGGGCGGGACCCAGCAGCGGCGGGGCGGGATCGGGGCCGGCGGCCCGGAGCAGGCCGGCGACCGCGTCGGCGTACCGGGCCAGGAAGCGCTGCTGCTCGGCGTCGAACCCGTCCGCGCTGGCACCCGCGACGACGAGGCAGCCCAGCCGTCCGCCCGCCGACGTCAGGGGCAGGACACCGAGCGGCATCCGCGCGCCCGGGCCGGTCGGGACGCCCTCGGAGAAGGAGGACAGTGCCGCGGGGTCCAGCCACAGGGACCGGCCGGTGCGGAAGGCGTGGGCGGCCGGCGAGTCGCCGGTGAGCGGCAGCCGCTCCGGCAGCCGGTGCCCCGCGGCGGCGCGGCCCGCGACCTCCGCCAGCCGCAGCTCCCGGGTGCCGGGACCGGGCACGTAGACCGCTGCCAGGGCCGCTCCGGCGAACGTCAGGACACGGGTGCCGGCGGCGGCTTCCGGAGCAGCAGGCGGCGGGCCGGTGCCGGGAGCGCCGGCCGCGGACGCCCGCACCCGCGCGACCGTGGTCCGGGCGCTGCCGTCGGGCGGCATGTCCGCGCCTACCTCCATGTCCGCACCTACCTCCCGTCCAGGCCGAGGTGCCGACAGGGCGAAGCCCCCCACCAGAATCGCATAGGTGCGCCAAGGGGACAGATCCGCCCGTACGGGGCGTCCCGCCGGGTTCGCGGACCCTCGCGGCCGGTGTCAGACTGACGACGTGGTCGTCCGCCCCATCCGGCGTCGGTCCGGACGGGGGCGTCGGGCGCCGGTGTCACGGCCGCCCACCGGATCCCGGGGTCCCGACCGGTGCTGCGCATGGCATGGTGCGGAGCCGGGTGTCGTCATGGCCGACGAGATGGGCGCCGGTACCGGGCTCGCCGGGCGCGGGCCGCGCCCCGTCCCGGCGGACACCGCCGTACGGTCCGGCCGGCCCCCGCGCTGGAGCCTCGGCGCCGCGCACCACGCCCGTGCCCGGCCAGGACGGGCGCCCTTGCCGCGGCGGTCGCGGGCCGCCTGGCCCGGCTCGGCCGGGCGGCACGAGGACGAGGGAGGTCTTCCCATGAGGGCCTTCATACGGAACGCGGCCGTGGTGGTGGCCGCGGCCTCGACGACCCTCGCCGCCGTCTCCTGCGGGAGCGGGACCGGGAACACCTCCGCGGGGAAGGACCCGCCCGTGATCGGCGTGCTGCTGCCGGACGCCACCACCGCTCGGTGGGAGACCCGGGACAGGCCCCTGCTGGAGAAGAGGATCAAGGAGCTGTGCGACGACTGCAGGATCGAGCACGCCAACGCCAGGGGCGATGTGGCGATCCAGCAGGAGCAGATGGACTCGCTCATCACCGAGCACGCCGACGCCATCCTGCTGGTGCCCGTGGACGCCAGGGCGCTCGCCGCCTCGGTCCGCAAGGCGCACGCGGCGGGCATCCCGGTCATCTCCTACGACCGCCTCGCCGACGGCCCGGTCTCGGGGTACGTCTCCTTCGACGGCCAGGAGGTCGGCAGGCTCCAGGGCAGGGCGCTGCTGAGGGCGATGGGCGACAAGGCGCACGGCGGCCGGATCGTCATGATGAACGGGGATCCCAGCGACCCCAACGCGGTGTCGTTCAAGCGGGGCGCGCTGTCCGTCCTGCAGGGCAAGGTGGAGATCGCCAAGGCCTACGACACCCTCATGTGGCGGACGGAGGCCGCGAACAGGAACATGGCCGGTGCGCTCTCCGCGCTCGGTGCCGGCCGCATCGACGGGGTCTACGCCGCCAACGACGGTCTCGCGGCCGGCAGCATCACCGCCCTGAAGGCGAACAAGGTCCGCCCGCTGCCCCCGGTGACCGGACAGGACGCCGAACTGGCGGCCGTGCGGCGCATCGTCGCCGGTGAGCAGTACGAGACGGTCTACAAGCCGTTCGGGCCCGAGGCGTCGGCGGGCGGCGCCATGGCGGTGGCGGCGGCCCGCGGGAGCGGACTCGACCGGGTCGCCACGGGCCGGGTGACAACCAGCGAGGGGACGGCCGTTCCGGCCGTGCGGCTCACCCCGGTGTCCGTGACCGCCGCCGACGTCAAGCGGATCCTGGTGAAGGACGGCGCGTACACGGTCCGGCAGATCTGCACCCCGCAGCTTGCGGCCGCCTGTGCCAGGGCCGGGCTGACCTGAGCGTCGGCCGCCGGTCCGGACGGTTCCGGGAAGGAGATGGGTCTCGTGCCGGCTCCCCCCTTGCTGGCGCTGCACGGCGTGTGCAAGCGCTTCGGCGTCGTCGAGGTCCTGACGGACATCGAGCTGGAGATCCACGCCGGCCAGGTCCTCGCCCTGCTGGGGGACAACGGGGCCGGCAAGTCCACCCTGGTCAAAGTGATCTCCGGGGTGGCGCCCGCGGACAGGGGCGCCATCGAGTGGGAGGGCCGGCCCGTCCACATCAGACGCCCGCACGACGCCCGCGACCTCGGCATCGCCACCGTTTACCAGGATCTCGCGCTGTGCGGGAACCTCGACGTCGTCGGCAACCTCTTCCTCGGCCGGGAGATCCGCCGGTACGGCCTGCTGGACGAGGTGGAGATGGAACGCCGCAGCCAGTTGCTGCTGGAGCGGCTGACCCGGCGCGTCCCGGATCTGCGCGGCCCCGTCGTCTCCCTGTCCAGCGGCCAGCGGCAGACCGTCGCCATCGCCCGCTCCCTGCTCGGCGAGCCGAAGGTGCTGCTGCTGGACGAGCCGACCGCCGCCCTGGGGTTCGAGCAGACCACCGAGGTGCTGGACCTGGTCGACCGGCTGCGGGACCGCGGCCTCGGGGTACTGCTCATCAGCCACAACCTGGGCGACGTCAAGGCCCTCGCCGACCGGGCCGCCGTGCTGCGGCTGGGCCGCAACAACGGCTTCTTCGACGTGAACACCGCCTCCCAGGAACAGATCATCTCCTGCGTCACCGGTGCCACGGAGACCGCGCCACGCCGGACGGCCCACCGCGAGACGGGGTGGTGAGGAAGGTGCGCGACATGGCCGACCACACGCGGGTCGAACCCGCCGCGCCCACCGCGTCCCCCCGTGGGCCGCACGGCACCCGGGCCGTCGCCCGCGCCCTGGAGCGGTCCGCCGCCGTCCTGCGGGACAGGCTGCGCGCCGGCGAACTGGGCTCGCTCCCCGTCGTCCTCGTCCTCGCCGTGGTCTGGATCGTCTTCCAGTCCCTCAACGCCAACTTCCTCTCCCCGCGGAACCTGTCCAACCTGAGCGTCGACATCGTGGGCACGGGCCTGATCGCGGTCGGCATCGTCTTCGTCCTGGTGCTCGGTGAGCTCGACCTGTCGGTGGGCTCGGTCAGCGGTCTCGCGGCGGCGGTCTTCGCCGTGCTGAACGTCAACCACGGCGTCCCGGAATGGCTCGCGCTCATCACGGGCGTCCTGGCGGGCACCGTGGCGGGAACCGTCCAGGGCTACTCCGTCGCCAGGACCCGGGTGCCGGCCTTCGTCGTCACCCTCGCCGGGCTGCTCACCTGGAACGGCGCCATGCTCTGCGTCCTCGGCACGAGCGGCACCGTCAACCTCGACGAGAACGGCCTCGTGGCCAAGCTGACCAGCTCCTACTTCACGGCCCCCGGTGCCGCCTACGGCCTGGCGGCGCTCGGCACGGGCCTGGTCCTCCTCTCGTCCTGCCTGGACAGGCGGCGCCGCAAGG
Source organism: Streptomyces capoamus (assembly GCF_014654935.1). Taxonomy (GTDB): domain Bacteria; phylum Actinomycetota; class Actinomycetes; order Streptomycetales; family Streptomycetaceae; genus Streptomyces; species Streptomyces capoamus. Next base: position 512,616 of record NZ_BNBF01000001.1, on the reverse strand, counting down.
CCGCCGGCATGCGGCACCGCTCGCTGCGCGGCATAGCGTTCCGCGCGTCGGGGCTGGCGGTGATCGCGTTCGCCGCGGCGTACGTGCTGAACCGGTTCCAGGGGCTGCCGCTCGCCCTGCTGATCTTCCTCGTGGTGGTGGCCGGCCTCGACGTCCTGCTGCGTCGCACGCGCTACGGACGGCAGGTCTACGCGCTCGGCGGCGGTGTGGAGGCGGCCCGCCGGGCCAGTCTCAGCGTGACCCGGGTGCAGACCGCGGTGCTGGCGGTCTCGGGCACCATGGCCGCGGTCGGCGGGCTGTTCCTGGCCTCGCGCATCACCTCGGTGAGCCAGGGCTCTGATTCCGGTGTCCTGCTGCTGAACGCCGTCACGGCGGCCGTCATCGGTGGCACCAGCCTGTTCGGGGGGCGCGGCACGACCTGGTCGGCGGTGCTCGGCATGCTGGTCATCCAGTCGATCGCGTCGGGCATGGCGCTCACCGACACCCCCACGGCCGTCCAGCTGGTGATCACGGGCGGGGTGCTGTTCGCCGCGGTGGTCATCGACTCCCTGTCCCGCCGCTCCCAGGAGGCCCACGGACGCGCCTGACCCGACGGACGCCTCCGACCCGTCCCGGGTGTCCCCGGGCCGGGTCAGCCGTCCGCGGCGCGGGCGGGGCGCACGGGGGCCGCCGGCGGTACCGCACCGGGGCGGCGGTAGACGTACGGCGGTGGCACGACCGCCCGGCCGGCGTCGGCGGGCTCGCGCACGAGGCGGTGGTCCGGGGAGAGCGCGCACGCCGGGTCGGTGCGGGCGGCGTCGCCGGTGAGCGCGAACGCCTGGCAGCGGCAGCCGCCGAAGTCCTCCTCCCGGCGGGGGCAGCCGCCGCACGGTCCCGTCATCCAGTCGGTGCCGCGGAATCGGTTGAAGGCCGCGGAGTGCTCCCAGATCCAGGCGAGCGGACGGTCGCGGACGGTGGGCGGGCTCAGGTCCGGCAGGGAGGCGGCCGCCGGGCACGGCAGGACGGTTCCGTCCGGGGCGACGGTGAGCGACACCGCGCCCCAGCCGCCCATGCAGGGCTTGGCCACGCCCTCGAAGTAGTCGGGGACGACCCACACCAGGTCGACGCGGCCCGCGAGGTGCTCCCTGCGGCGCTCCACCGTCTCCCGGGCGCGGGCCAGCTGGTCGCGGGTGGGCAGCAGCGCGGCCCGGTTGAGCAGGCCCCAGCCGTAGAACTGCGCGTTCGCCAGCTCCACCCGGTCCGCACCCCAGGCCACGCCCAGCTCGATGAGGGCGTCGACGGCGTCGAGGTTGTCGCGGTGCAGTACGACGTTCAGGCCGAGCGGGAGCCCGGCCGCGCGGACGAGGGCCGCGGCGCGCTCCTTCGCCGCGAAGGAGGAGGGGCGCCCGGCGATCCGGTCGCCGGCCCGCGGATCGGCGTGCTGGACGGACAGCTGGACGCTGCGCAGCCCCGCCGCGGTGAGCGAGGCCAGCCGGGCCTCGTCCAGCCCGGTGCCGCTCGTGACCAGCTGGGTGTAGATCCCGGCGGCTTCGGCGGCGGCGACGATCCGCTCCAGGTCGGGACGGAGCAGGGGCTCACCGCCGGAGAGGTGGGTGTGCACGACGCCCAGTTCACCGGCCTGGCGCAGGACGTCCGTCCACTCCTCGGTGCTCAGCTCGGCGGACCGGCGGGTGAGTTCCAGCGGGTTGGAGCAGTACGGGCAGTGCAGCGGGCAGGCGTGGGTGAGTTCGGCGAGCAGGGCCCACGGCGGTGCGGTGCTCCCGGCGGGGCCGGGGGGAACGGGGGTCACGGGAGCGGTCACTTCAGCCAGCCCTCCTGCCGCAGGCTGTCGAGGAAGGCGGGGACGGTGGCGGCCACCGGCGCACCGGGGAAGCGCTCGGCCAGTTCGCCGACGATGCCGGACACGGTGCGGGTACCGTCGCACAGGCCGACCACCGCGCCGCCGTGCCCTTGGAGGACGACCACGCGTTCGGGCAGGACCAGCAGGTCCGCGCCGCGCACGGGGTCGTGCCGCAGCAGCAGCGCGGGGGCGAGCGCCGGACACCACCGGTCCGCTGTCCTCGGCGTCACACCCGCTCCCGGGGGCCGTGCTGCCCGGCGTGCTGCTGCACGGCGTCGAGCAGGGCCCACAGCACGTCGCACTTGAAGGAGAGCGCGGCCACGGCCCTCTCCTGGTCCTCACGGGTGCGGGCCCACCGCAGCACCAGGTCCAGGGCCTCGGTGCTGTCGCGCCGGCCCTGGTCGACGCGGGTACGGAAGTAGTCGAGCCCGTCCGCCGCGATCCAGGGGTAGTGACGCTCGAACGCCTCGATCCGCAGGCGCATCAGATCCGGGGCGGTCAGCTCGGTGAGCGAGGCGGCGACGGCCTCCAGGGGCGGGCGCAGGCGGCAGAAGTTGACGTAGCCCTCCACGGCCAGCCGGACGCCCGGCAGTACGCTCTCGCCCGACAGCAGGGTCCGGCGGTCCAGGCCGGCCGCCTCGCCGAGCCGCAGCCAGCGCTCGATGCCGCCCTCGCCCTCGTGGCGGCCGTCGTGGTCCTCGATCCGCCGCAGCCACGTGCGCCGCAGCCGCGGTGAGTCCAGCTTCGCGGTGATCAGCGCGTCCTTGACGGGGATGTGGCGCTGGTAGTGGAAGCGGTTGGTGATCCAGCTGCGCACCTCGTCCGGGCCGAGGCCGCCTTGGTGCATGCGGATGTTGAAGGGGTGCCGGTCGTGGTAGCGGTCCTGACCCACCGTGCGCAGGCGGTCCTCGAACTCGGCGCGCGTCCAGGGCTTCGCCGGCGGGGCGAGTGTCGTGGTCACAGCTCGATCACCATTCCGTCGTCGGCCACCTCGAGACCCAGCCGGGCGAGCCGTTTGTGCTGCGGCGCGGCGGGATCGACGAGGGGGTTCGTGTTGTTGAGGTGGGTGTAGAGACAGCGGGCGGACAGCGTGGCGAGGATGCCGGCGGTGCCTTCCGGTCCGTCGACGGGCAGGTGGCCCATGCCCGTGGCGGTGCGGGAGGAGATGCCGGTGCGCCGGGGCTCCTCCTCGTCCCAGAAGGTGCCGTCCACGATGACGCAGTCGGCCTCGGCGGCGGCCCGGTGGAGCGCGTCCGACCAGGCGGCGACGGCCGGGGCGTACAGGAGGGTCCGGCCGGTGGCCGGTTCGTACAGACGCAGCGCGACGGCCCACGCGTCGTCCTCGGGTGCGTCGGCGGCGTAGCGCGGCCGCTTGCCGGAGACGGGCACCGCGCTGATCCGCAGGCCGGCTCCGGCCGGGGTGCCCGCGGGGGCGCTGAGCGGCTGGTCCCCCCGGCGCTCCAGCTCCCGCCAGGTCAGGGTGGTGTACGGCCCGAGGACCGCGCCGAGGTTCAGGCGGCCGTCGACGGCCCGGCGCACCGGGGCGGTGGCGAGGACCTCCAGGGTGTCCGCCTCGCGCAGCCGCCAGATCCCCAGCGTGTGGTCGAGTTCGGCGTCGGTGAGGACGACTCCGGCGATCGGCGTCTGCCGGGGCCGGGGCCCGGGATGGAGGACCGGGTGGGCCTCGATCTGGTCGCCGAGGTCGGGGGTGGCGTTGACGAGGTACCAGCGGCCGTCGTCGGCTCGGACGGCCAGCGAGGCGTGCCGGCGGCGCCGCCCGGGGTGGGCGCGTGCCCCGGAGCACCCGGGGCACGCGCAGTTCCACTGGGGGACCCCGCCGCCGGCCGCGGTGCCGAGCACCTGCAGCAGCACGGCGGGGGCTAGCGGACGCTGAGGGAGTAGGCGGTGACCTCGAGCGCGGTGTCGACGACCACGTACCCCGGGGTCTGCCAGGCGGTCGGGGCGGTCTCCTCGGCGGTGGCCCGGGCGGGCTGCTCGACCTGCTCTACGGCGTCGGTCATGGTGCGTACCTTCCTTTCGGCGAGGGGTGTTCACCTCCCGTGCGGGAGGGGGCCTCTACTTGATGGTCACTTCGAGGAGGAGGTCCTTGTCGGTCCCGCGGTCGCTCGTGCCCAGCCAGAGCCGGTCGGCGCCGGGGACCTTGACG
>NZ_BNBF01000001.1:504193-508580 GCF_014654935.1 Streptomyces capoamus | reverse complement strand
AGCGCCCGCAACCGGCCGTAGGCGCCGTTGTAGTAGGACGTCGCGCGTCCCACGCGCTCGCCGGACGCGTCGATCGGCATCCGCCACAGCCGGTGCCCGCTGAGGGTGGAGGCGTAGAGGACGTCGCCGACGACCGCGATCTGGGCGGGCACGCCCCCCTTGTCGGGATCCCACACCATTTTCGGGTTGGTCGTCCCCGCGGCGGAGCAGGCGCCCTCACAGACCGGCCAGCCGTAGTTCCGGCCCGGCTTGACCAGGTTGAGTTCGTCCCAGGTCTCCGCGCCGATCTCGGTCTCCCACAACCGCCCGGCGCGGTCCCAGGCCAGTCCTTGGGGGTTGCGGTGGCCGTAGCTGTAGACGCGTGTCCCGAACGGGTTGCCGGGTGCCGCGGCGCCGGTCCGGGTGATGCGCAGGATCTTTCCGTTGAGCGACTTCTTGTCCTGCGCGAGCCGGCTCTGCTGTGCGTCGCCGGTGGTGACGTACAGATAGCCGTCGGGTCCGAAGGCGATCTGTCCGCCGTTGTGCTGGGTGTCCCGGAGGATGCCGGTGAGGACGGGGGTGTACCCGCTCAGCCGGGTGCCGTCGAACCGCATCCTGACCACGCGGTTGTCCCTGGCCGTGGTCTCCATGAAGAACACGTCCTGGTCGGTCGTCCCGTTCCAGCCCGGGGACACGGCGACGCCCAGCAGGCCGCCCTTGTCCTCCGTCTCCCTGTGCCACACCGCGTTCGGCACCGCGCCGACGCGCTTCTTGGTGCCGTCCGAGGCGACCTTCCACACGTCGCCGGTGTTGCGTTCCGTCACCAGCGCCGCTTTGCCGGTCCGGAGGAACGAGATCCCCCAGGGGGTCGTCAGCCCGCCCGTGAACCGGCTGATCGCCGACGGAACGCCACCCGCGCGGGGCACGGCGGGGTGTTGCGCGGCCGTCGCCTGCGGGCCGGACGCGCCGAGGGCCGTGACGGCGGCGACGGCGGTGAGGACGGCCGTGCCCGGGCGGGCCCGGTGCAGCGCCGTGTGCGCCAAGCGTGACATCCTGATGCCTTTCGTGTCGTGGCGCGGCCGCGTGACTGCCGACGGAACCGCGCGGCCGACTGCGGTAGGTGGGGGTCCCGTTGCCGGCGCCGCATCGTCGTGGGCCGCGTCTGTGAGTGAGCTTGCGGGCCGACCCGTCCGCCGTCGGTTCACCGGCCCCGAGAAGTCCCTCCGACGAGTGATCCGCCGTGGTGCGGGCGGGCGCGGACGGAGTACGCCCGGTCAGGGCGGGGGCGGGTTCCCCTGCGGGGAGGGGCAGTCGGCCCCACCGGCGTGGCGTGGCGCCGGGGCGTCCGCGGCGCCGGGCGCCGGGGCGGGAGTGGGTCCGGGTGCCGCGACCGGGGTCGGCCCGGGTGCCGCCTCCGGGGCCGGTGCGGGTGCCGTACTCGGAGCCGGGCGCGAGGTGAGGCACGGGGGAGGCGGCGGGGGCGGTGCGGTGGGCGTGGCCGGACCGGGCGAATCGCTCGTGGTGCCGGGGCCGACGCAGTCGACGAACCGGACGAAGGGGGCCGGGTCCGCGCCGCCGGCGACCGCGAAGTCACGGGCCGCGTGGTTGCGGAGCAGGCACATGTCGTACCGGGCGAGGACCGGCAGGGTGTCCGCGGAGGCCGGTCGGTACTGGTGGCGGCCCACCAGCTGGCAGGAGTCGTAGCGGATCAGCGGCCCGCGCGGTCCCACGGTGTAGCGGTGCGGGCGGACTTCGGCGGAGAAGTCCTTGTAGGCGAGGGCGGTGTCGTCGCAGTCGCTGAAGTGGACGGTGCCGCTGTTCCACACGCAGTCGATGACGACGGCGTCGGGGTTGCGCACCTCGAAGCGGATGTCCTGGGCGTGGAAGCGCTGCACGGAGTCGTGGTGCCGGTTGACGGGGAAGCGGAAGAACGTGCTGGTGGTGCCGTACTCCGGGGTGCTCTGCGGACGCCTGTCGGTGATGATGTACGAGCCGCCCCGGCAGGCGATGGAGCCGCCGTAGGGGAACTCCAGGAAGTTGCCCCACTCGTACTCGACCTTCATGTCGGTGAACCAGTAGTTGAGGAACTGGTCCTGGTCGTTCGGCTGCTGCCGGCCGTCCCGTGTCAGTCCCGAGTACAGGAACGCCCTGCGGTACCGGCCGCCGACGCGGCACGCCTCCCACCGCATCTCCGAGTTGGTGTCCGTGCCGCTCAGGACGAGCCCGTACTCCCACTCCCCCATCCACTCGCACTCGGAGAACCGGTAGTCCTGCGCCCGCCCGGCCGAGTACGAGCTGAAGAAGGAGGCGCCCGGCGTGGCCGAGCGGAACTGCATGCGTTCGAAGGAGAGGTTCGACCACATGTCCTGGTTCCGGCAGAGACTGGAGTCCGGGCCGGTGGCGGGGCGGAAGACGAGGCTGGTCATGCGTCTGCCGGCGCCGGAGAACCGCAGGCCGCTCGCCGGCTTCGCCGCCACGCCGTCGAGCAGCGCGTACGGGCGGGTGATGAGGAACTCGCCGGCGGGGACCTCGATCACCACCCGGCCCACCCCGTCGGAGACGCGGGCGGCGGCGGACGCGTAGGCGATCTCGAAAGCTGCGCTGTCGTCGGTCCGCCCGTCGCCCACCGCTCCCAGGTCGGCCACGTTGACCACGGTCTCCGGCTTGTCGGCGGCACGCGGGACGGCGGAGGCGCCGCGGGCGGACAGGGCGGTCGCGGCCAGCGCCGTGGCACCGCCACGCAGAAGAAGCCGACGGCTGACACCGGTCACCGATCCACCACGCTCTGTCATAATCGCCATCTTCCTACCTGTATCAACAATTTTCGGAGCATCTGCGTACTTTTTCCGGTAAAGGAGAGTCATGCCCGGGTTCATCGACACCTTCAGGCAGCTGACGGCGGCGCAGAAGCCCGCGAGCGGGGTGTCGGCCTACACCCTGTTCGTCAACCGCCCGGCCGGCCGTGTCCTGGCCACCCTGGCCTACCGCGCCGGGGCGACACCCCATCAGCTGACCGTGCTCGGCGCCCTGTTCACCTTCTCCGCCCTGGCCGCCGTAGCCCTGGTGCGGCCCGGTCCGGGACTGTCGGTCTGCGTCTGCGCGGCCTTGGCCGTGGGGTTCGCCCTCGACGCGGCGGACGGCCAGCTCGCCCGCGCGCAGCGCTCGGGAAGCACGTCCGGCGAGTGGCTGGACCACGTGCTGGACTGCTGCAAGCTCGTCACGGTGCACCTGGTCGTCCTGGTGTCGTTCTACCGGTTCTTCACGCTGCCGAGCCCCGCCTTCCTGCTGGCCCCGCTGCTGTTCGAACTGGCGGCCGTGGTGATCTTCTTCGCCGGGATCCTCACGGAGCAGCTGAAGCGGCACCGGGCGGTCCCGGCGCCCCCGGGGCCCGCGCCGGCGCTGCGCTGCGTGCTGCTCCTCCCGGTCGACTACGGCGCGACCTGCGCAAGCTTCCTATTCCTGGGCAGTCAGCACGTCTTCCTTGCCGTGTACTGCGCTCTGCTGCTGGCCCACCTCGTGTTCCTGGCCGCCTTCCTGGTCAAGTGGTACCGGGAGCTGCGCTGAGGGCACCTTTGGCGGCTCGCTCCGGGTGAGCAGCTCCAGCGCACCGCGCAGCAGTGTGCTGGAGGTGTGCATGGTGTACGGGAAGTAGACGACCTGGACGCCGACCTCCGCGAAACGCCGCTCCAGCTCGATCCACTTGGGCGTGCCGCGCCAGTCGTCGCCCTTGAAGATGGCGTGGAAGCCGATCCGCTCCCACATCCGCAGCTTGTCGTCCTGCGACTCGACCACGGCGACGTCGACGCAGCGCAGGCTGCTGACGATCTCCAGCCGCTCGGCGAGCGGGACGACCGGCCGCCTGCCCTTGAGGCGTACGACCAGGTCGTCGGCGGCGACTCCGGCGACGAGGCGGTCGCAGTGGCGGCGGGCCTCGCGCAGGATGTTGAGGTGCCCGATGTGGAACAGGTCGTAGACGCCGGGCGCGAATCCGATCCGGGTCACCGCGCCGTGTCCCCCGCCGCCCCGGCCGTCGCCTTCGGGGGCACCGCCACCCGCAGCACCGGGGACCACGGCGAGGTGTTCACCCCGTCCGTCACCTGGATGCGGTACTGGTGACGGGTGCCCGCGTCCACGGAGTCGGTGTAGCTCATCCAGGGGCGGTTCCAGTAGGTCGACGACCGCTGCCGGCGGGAGACCAGCTTGCCGTCGCGGTACAGGCGGTAGGTGAGTGAGGCGTCGTCCCGGTCCCAGGAGGCCCGCCAGCGCAGCGTGACGCGTCCGGGTTCGGCGGTGGCCAGCGAGAGGGCGGGAACCCGCGGCGCCCCGGTGTCGGGGCCGGACCCGAACCGGGTGAGGCCCTGCTGGGGGACACCGTTGACCCGGGTGAACTCGCCGCCCACCCAGAGGA
>NZ_BNBF01000001.1:502961-504141 GCF_014654935.1 Streptomyces capoamus | reverse complement strand
CACCGCGCGCGACCGTCAGCGCCCGGGGTCCCACGCGCTCCCCCGTCCCTTCGTCGGTGTCGGGGAACCAGTGCAGGATCCTGCGGGTCGCCGGGGACTGGGCGAGCAGGTGCTGCCGGTCCTGCCGCTCGGGGAAGCCGCCCGGTGTCCCACTGCAGTCGTGGGCGTGCGAAGCGCTGTAGAGAACGCCGTCGTAGGGCAGGACGGCCTGGGTGGCGCCGAAGCAGGTGTCCTTCCACACCATGCGGTCGTCGTCGAGACGGCCGGCGATACGGCCGTCGAAGACGCCCTCGCCGTTGCCTTCGGCGGCCACGTAGAAGCGGGTGCCGTCGTGCGCGAGGGACTTGACCACCGAGCGGGGCGGCAGCCAGGAGGGGTAGGAGCGGACGGTGGCGCCGCTGGTCGCGTCCAGGGCGACCAGCGCGTGGGCCCACCGGCCGTTGACCGACTCGAAGTCGCCGCCGGCGTAGAGCTTGCCGCGTGAGGGCACCGCCGACAGCGCGCGCACCGGGGCGTCGGTGTCCGCCCGGAACGGCAGCAGTCCGCCCTCGGGGGTGAAGGCGGCGACGTGCTGCCTGGTGCGGCCGTCGACCAGGCGGAAGTCGCCGCCGAGGTAGACCGTCCGGTCCGTGGTGTCGATCGCCCGGACGGTCGCGGAGACCGCCGGCCGGAAGTCGCCGCGCAGCGTGCAGTCGGCCGTGTTCAGGGCTACGGCACTGGCCACACGGGCGGACCCCGCACGGCTGAAGGAGCCGCCCACGTACAGCACCCGGCCGTCCGGCGACGCCTTGAGCGCGCGGACGGTTCCCTCGCCCCCGGTGAAGGAGGGCGCGCACGGCAGCAGGGCACCGGTCACCGCGTCGAACGCGGCGAAGTTGCGGCGCGGTACCTCCCGGTCGCCGGGTCGCGCGCCCGCCGGCCGCACCGAGTCGAAGGTGCCGCCGACGTAGACGACGCCGTGCGCGGCGGCCAGTGCCCAGACGACGCCGTCGGTCTGCCAGGTGGTCAGCGGATCGGCGGTGAACGACACCTCCGGTTCACCGCCGGCCGCCGCGGGCACGGGCCGCAGCAGCGCGGCGGAGCACAGGAGAGCGGCGGCGACAGCCCTGGTGGCCGCCCTCGACGGGAGATTTCTCAGGCGCAATGGACACCCCGGTTGGCAGTGGTGTGGGCGACACGC
>NZ_BNBF01000001.1:497553-502933 GCF_014654935.1 Streptomyces capoamus | reverse complement strand
GGGGAACGACACGGGGCGTGCCGGCCCCGGCCGGGCACCGTGCCCGGGCTCATGCGGCGCGACGGCGCAGGACTCCGAACAGCTCACTCACTCCCAGCGGTCTGCGATACCGCCACAAACTAGTACCAAATACACACGTTCCCAAGGTCATCCCGGCGGCGAGTCCTGACAGCGTGTCACCCGCCAGCGCGCGCACGGCGGCGAGCACGGCCGCGACGGCCAGCCCGGCACCGACGGCGGTCCGGTAGCCGCGGTCCACGGTCGTGAAGCCGAGGCGCAGCCGGACGAGCACGGCGGCCGAGAGGTTCTCCACGACGATGGCCGCACCCCAGGACACGGCGGCGCCGAGGACACCCCACGTGGGGATCGTGAGCACCCCGACCGTCAGGTGCACCGTGAACGCCGCGGCGGTGACGGCGAGGTGCCAGGAGCTCCTGCCGGACATCAGCAGCACGGTCTGGGCGTTGCCGACCGCGACGTTGACCATCGCGGCGGCGCACAGGGCGACCAGGGCGGGCGCGCCGTGGACGAACTCCGGGCCGAACACGGACAGGACGGTCCGGGGGAATCCGGCGACGACGAGGAACAGCGGCCAGGAGAAGAGCACCACCCAGCAGGTGGAGACGCGGTGCAGGTGGCGCGCCTCGGCGAGCCGGCCGACGGCGAGCAGCCGGCTGATCTGGGGGGCCACGGCGAGCCGGACGGCGAGCTGCAGCAGGGTACCGGCGGTGATGACGCGGCCGATGGCCGTGTAGAGGCCCGCCTCGGCACCGGTGGCGAGGGCGGACAGCAGGATGACGCCGACCCAGACCGCGCTGTAGTCGAAGAGCGAGGAGACCGCGCGGGGTGCCGCGAAGCTCCAGAACTCCCGCCAGGGCACGGTCCGGTGGGCGCCGGGACCCGCGGTGCCGCGGGCGGCGCGGCAGCGGCGCAGGGCCAGCCAGGCGGCGGCGGTACCGGCCAGTGCGGGCAGCAGCCAGGCCGCCGCCAGGGGGAGCATGCCGGGCGCGTAGCAGGCGACCGGCACGGCGACGGCCAGGCGCAGCACGGGTTTGCCGATCTGCTCGACGCCGACGAACGCCACCACGTTGCCGTGGCCCTGGTTCGCGCCGAGCAGGACCAGTCCGACGGTGGCGACGGGCAGGAACGCCCCGAAGAGGCGGACCAGGGTGACGGCGTCGGCCGGCGGCAGGTGCGGCAGGAGGGTGGTGGCCACCGCCGGGCACAGCAGCAGCGGCAGGGCCGCCGCCGTGCCGGCCGCCGCCGCGGGTACGACGGCCGCGCGCAGCAGACCGCCCACCGTCCGGCCGCCGCTCACGGCGATGTCGCGCGCGACGAACCGGACCAGCGCGGTGTCGGAGCCGAGCTTGCAGGTGTGACTGAGGACGGTGAACACGGCGACGCCGGTGAAGACCGTTCCCGCGCCCTGTGCGCCGAGGGCGCGGGTGATCAGGCCGACGAAGACGAAGGCGAGGACGGCGTTCGCCGCGGAACCCGCCACCCCCCACCACCCGCCCCGCGCGGCGGCGACGACACTGCTCGGGGCGGCTGCCCCGGGGGTGGGCGCGGCCGTTTCCAGGGCGGTCATCGGCGGGAGGCCGTGCGCGTCTCGTCCTGGGCGGGGAGTTCCACGGCCGGTGCGGCGGGTCCGGCCTGCGGGCCGCTCCCGGTGCGGCGGCGCAGGGCGGCGCGCAGCCGCCCCCGCCGGCCGCCGGCGTCGAGTACGGCACCGAGGAGGGTGCCGCCGGAGCAGTCGATCAGCTCGTGCACCCGCTTGAGGTCGTCCCGCCGGGTGGTGCCGAGGTCGACGACCAGCAGGACGCCGTCGACGCGCTGCGCGAGGGCGAGGGCGCCGGCGTGCTCCAGGAGCGGCCGGGCGAGGACGACCGCCGTACGGGACGCGGGCCCGGGCGGCACCGGGTGGGCGGCGGACCCGGCCGCCGGCGCCCCGGTGCCGCCGCCGGCGTGGCAGGCGAAGTGCCCGGCGGTGCCGGCGTCGACGAGGCGGCTCCCCTCGGGCGGGGCGGGCTGCCCGGGGGTGCGGGCGGCGTCCGGCAGCAGGGGCAGCCGGGCCGTCAGGGCGGGGGTGCCGGGGTCGGCGTCCACCAGCAGCACGTCGTCGCCGCACTCGGTGAGGGCCGCGGCCAGGTTGACGGCGGCCTCCTCGGTGGCGGCGCCGCGCCGGGGGGCCACGACGAGGATCCGGCCGGCGCCGGCGGTCGGTGCGGTCCGGCGCAGTCGGTAGGCCAGGGCGCGGTAGGTCTCCGCGCGGTCGCCGCCCCGGTGACCGACCCGCAGCAGGGTGTCCTCGCCGGGGTCGCGGGGCTCGCGGGGCAGCAGGCCGAGCACCGGGGTGCGCAGCACGGCCCGGGCCTCGTCGGCGGACCGGACCCGGGTGTCGAGGGCGGAGCGCAGCCAGGCCAGCAGCAGGCCGAGGGCCAGTCCGCTCGCCAGCCCGAGCCCGAGCAGGACCGGCCGGCCGGGCCCCGCCGGCCGGCCGGGTGCCTCGCCGCGGCGGACGACGTCGCCGCCGTCGGTGTCGCGGGAGTTGATCTCGACGAGCCGCCGGTGCAGGGTGTCGAGTTCGCTCTGCACGGCCTTGCCGTCGGTGTCGTCCGCGGTCTTCGTCTTGGCCTGCACCAGCGCGATCTGCTGCTGCACGCTGCGGCCGGCGCGCTGTACGGCGGCTTGGTTACGGGCCTTGCGGTCGGCCAGGTAGGCCTCGGCGAAGGCGTTGGCGCCGCGCGCCGCGCGCCGCGGGGTGCGGGCGGTGAACTCGAAGCGCAGCACCTGGGACTTGGCGGGGTTGGTGATCCGCAGACCGCTCCCGAGCGCGCCCGCCGTGCTGTCGGCCTGACCGAGCAGGCGGGCCGCGCGGGCGGCGACCGCCGCGCTGGCGGCGACCTGCTGCTCGGTGCCCATGCTGACCTGGTTGTCCGCGGCCACGTTGACCGTGCCGAAGGGGTCGGCGGTGGAGCGGACGAGGACCTCGCTGGCGGAGGTGTAGGTGTGGGCGCGCAAGAACGCCAGGGCGGCCCCGCCCAGCAGTCCGAGGACGATCCCCAGGGCGATGACGGCCCGGTGGCGCAGGAGCCGGCGGAGTTGGTCGCGCAGCTGGTCCGGTTCGTCGTACCGGTCGTGGAGGTCGATGGGGCCGGTCACGGGTGCCCTCCCGGGGTGGGGGTCGGAGCGGTACGGACGGGTGCGGCCGGCAGCGGCGACGGGACCGGCCGGTGTGCGCGGGCGGCGGAGCCGGTGATGAGCAGCGGCACGGCCAGGAGCAGGGTGAGCGGACCGACGATCCCGAGCAGGCTGCCGCGCAGGAAGACGATCTGGTAGAAGGCGAAGGCCGGGACCAGGAGGGTGGCGAGGGTGCCCGCCCGGCCGCGGAGCCGGTGGCGTACGTCGTCCATGCGGCGTCCGGCCGCGCCGAGCAGGAAGAACACGGCGGCCACGGCGGGCGGACCGGCCCAGAGGTAACTCTCGATCCACAGGGGGGCGGAGAGGTTGAGGAAGTCGTAACCCGCGTACCGGGCCAGGGTGATGCCGGTGTCCTCCGGTTTGTCCGGCCACACCGAGCGGGGTACCGGGAACAGGGCGGGCCCCAGCGCGTTCCGCGGCGCGAATCCCCTGTCCCGCGCGTAGTCGACGCCGGTCTGCACCTGCTGGAAGGCGTCGTAGTCGCCGTTGGCGGTGAACTGGGCGGAGAGGGAGACGACGGTGAACCGCTCCCGGTCGCTGTAGCGGAAGTAGTCGCTGTACGGGAACACCAGCAGCACGGTCGCCATGAGGGCGGCCGCGATCGTCCGGAAGGCACGGGGGCGGTTCAGCCGTCCCACCGTGAACAGCAGGGTGAGCAGGACCGTGCCGACCCAGAACCGCGGCTTGCTCACGGGGTTGTTGACGACGGCGTTCAGCGCGAGGAGCAGCGGCAGAAGCAGCCGGCGGGCGCCGCGCAGCAGGCGGTCACCGGCCGGCGCGCACGGCACGCACAGCAGGCCCAGCAATGCCCAGAACGCGGGTACGGACAGGGACCAGTTGCGCAGGGACGACAGGAAGGCGCCGTCCGAGCCGTCCACGGCCCCTGCCTCCCGCAGCGCCTGACGGCTGGTGAAGTAAGCGCTGATGCCACCCGGTTGGGCGGGGATGAGCAGCACGGCCAGGGCGAGGGCGAGTCCGCACAACGACAGCAGGCGCCAGGGTGCGAGGCGGCGGGACAGCAGCCGTTCCACCGGTCCCGGCGCGGGGAGGGCGGGCCCCGCGCCACGGGCGCGCTCCCGGCGGGCGGCGACGGCGGCCCCCGCGCTGTGCGCGAGGAGCCCGAGTTCGACGACGGCCACGGCCGCGAGGGCGGTGCCCGGGCCGGTCCGGTAGGCCCACGGGTAGGTGTCGGTGGCGAGCTGCGCCAAGGGGGCGAGGCCCAGCCAGATGTAGGCGAAGAGCCAGAACCCCAGGGCGACGAGCCGCACCGTCGTGGCGGTGAGCACGCGGACGAGGGCCACTGCGGTGTGCGCCACCACCATGCCCTGGGCGGCGAGCGCGGGTGACGGCTGCGCACCCGACTGCAGGACCAGACCCGGCAGCAGGACCAGCAGGGCCACGGCCCAGACGGCGACGGCGGCCGCGCTGCGGACGCGGATCTCCTCCCGGAGAAGACGGTCGCCGATCGGGTGTTCCACCTGAAAGCTCATCAAAAGGTTTATAACGCCTGCCTCCTACGAAGCCGTACAGGCGCGCGAGTGCGCGGCACCCGCACGGCCGCCCGCACCGCGCCGTCACCGGGTGACGCCGGAGCAGGGACGGCGTGCCCTGGACGACATATCAGGACACATATGCATTGATTACGCACACCAGATCATCACATCTCCGGACAAAGGAGCGGCCCATGGGCAAGCAGGTCGACGTCGTCGTCGCCGGTGGCGGGGGATTCATCGGGGGGCATCTCGTGGCCGCCCTGCTGGCCCAGGGGCTGACCGTCCGCTCCGTCGACATCAAGCCCCGGCACGAGTGGTACCAGCTCCACGACGCCGCGGAGAACGTCATCGCCGACCTGTCGCTCCTGGAGAACGCGCGCGCGGGCGTCCGGGGCGCGCGGCAGGTGTACATGCTGGCCGCCGACATGGGCGGCATGGGCTTCATCGAGAACAACAAGGCCGCCTGCATGATGTCGGTGCTGACCAGCACGCACATGCTGAAGGCCGCGCACGAGGCGGGCGTCGAACGCTACTTCTACTCCTCCTCCGCCTGCGTCTACGCCGCCGCCAAGCAGAGCGACCCGGACGTCACCGCGCTGCGCGAGGAGGACGCCTACCCGGCGCAGCCCGAGGACGGCTACGGCTGGGAGAAGCTCTTCTCCGAGCGCATGTGCCGCCACTACGCG
>NZ_BNBF01000001.1:494982-497491 GCF_014654935.1 Streptomyces capoamus | reverse complement strand
GAGGACTACGGGTTCACCACCCGCGTCGCCCGCTACCACAACGTGTACGGTCCGCACGGCACCTGGGCGGGCGGCCGGGAGAAGGCCCCCGCCGCGGTGTGCCGGAAGGTGGCCGAGGCGGTCCTCTCCGGTGACCACCGGATCGAGATCTGGGGCGACGGCCTGCAGACCCGTTCCTTCATGTACATCGACGACTGCCTGCACGGCACCCAGATGATCATGAGGGGGGACAGCGGCGTACCGGTCAACCTCGGGTCCTCGGAGCTGGTCACCATCAACCAGCTCGTCGACGTCGTCGAGCGGATCGCGGGCATCCGCTGCGAGCGCAGCTACCGGCTGGACGCCCCCCAGGGCGTGCGCGGCCGCAACTCCGACAACACCCTGATCCGCGAGATCCACGGCTGGGAGCCGTCGGTCTGCCTGGCCGACGGGCTGGAGCGGACCTACGCCTGGGTGTACGACCAGGTCAAGCGCTCCCACCAGTGACGCCGATGAGAATCCTCGTCCACGACTACAGCGGCCACCCCTTCCAGGCCCAGCTGAGCCGGGAGCTGGCACGCCGCGGCCACGAGGTCGTCCACTCGACGTGCACGGCGTACGTCTCCGGCAAGGGCGACCTCGCCTCGAACGTCCCCGGCCTGCGCTTCGCCACCATCGGGGACGGGGTCCGGCTCCGCAAGCAGGCCTACGTGCGCCGGCTCGGCCAGGAGACCCGGCTCGGCGTCCAACTGGCCCGGCAGGTCCGCCGCGAGAAGCCCGACGTGGCCCTGCTGTCCAACCTGCCCGTGCCCGTGCTGGTGGTGGCGGCGGCCGTGCTGGGCCGGCTGCGCATCCCCTGGGTGCTGTGGCACCAGGACGTGACCGCGGTCGCGTTGCGGAGCTTCGCCGCCGCCGACGTCGCCCCGTCGATGGGCCTGGCCGCCAAGGTGTTCGGCGCGGGCGAGAAGTGGTCGGCCCGGCAGGCCGCGGGCATCGTGGTGATCGCCGACTCGTTCGTGCGGGTCCACGAGGAGTGGGGCACCGCCGACAAGGTCACCGTCATCCCCAACTGGGCGCCGCTGGACGAGATCGCCCCCGTGCCACGGGCCAACGCCTGGTCGGCGCGGCACGGCCTGGACGGTGTGCGGACCGTGCTCTACTCGGGCACGCTCGGGCTGAAGCACGACCCGGCGCTGCTGGTCCGGCTGGCCGAGCGACTGCGTGACCGGGGCTGTCCGGTACGGCTCGTGGTCGTCAACGACGGTCCCGCCGTACCCCTGCTCAGGGACGCCGCCGCGGCGCGGGGCGTCGAGCTGACGCTGCTGCCCTTCCAGCCCTACGAGCGGCTGCCCGAGGTGCTCGGCTCCGGCGACGTCCTCGTCGTCCTGCTGGACCCGGACGCGGGGCGGTTCTCGGTGCCGTCCAAGACGCTGTCCTATCTGTGCGCCGGGCGGCCGGTGCTCGGCCTGATGCCCGCCGACAACCTCGCCGCGCGGCTGCTCCGGCAGGCGGGCTCGGCGGTCTTCCCGCCACGGGAGCAGGCCCTGGACGATGCGGCCGTCTGGGTCGGCGAGGTCCTGTCCGACCCGGCCCGCGCCGAGCGGCTCGGCAAGGAGAGCCGCGCGCTGGCCGAGCGGGAGTTCGCCCTGGAGACCTGCGCCTCCCGCTTCGAGGACATCCTCGCCGGCGTGATCGGCACCGGCGGATCCCACCCCTGACGGGGCACTGCGTGGCCGGCCGCCCCACACCACCGGCCACGCGACCGCCTGTCCCCGGGTGCCGGCCGGCACGCGGGGACGGGAGTGTGCGCCGGCGCCGTTCCGAGCGGGATCACGTGGCCGGGTTCCGGGCGGGGCGGGTCCCCGCGGGAAGGGGGGTGGTTCCCCGGGCGGGGGGCTCGTCGGCGGCGCCGCCCCGGTAGATCTCCTCCAGCCGGTCCACCACCGCGCCGATGGAGTAGACGTCCTCGACGACACGGCGGCCGGCCCGCGCCATCCCGGCGCACAGCTCCGGGTCGCCGAGCAGGCGGCGGACCGCCGCCGCCATGGCGGCGGGGCTGCCGTCGGTGACCAGGGCGGCGCCGCGGCGGGACAGCTCGTCGGCGATGCCGCAGGTGTCGGTGCAGACCACGGGCGTGCCGGCGGCCAGCGCCTCGATGAGGGTCATGCCGAACGGCTCGTCCACGCTCGGCAGGACGTGAACGGCCGCCGTCCGGTAGGCCTCGTGCGCCTCGGCGGGATCCAGCGCACCGCCGTAGCGGACCACGTCCGCGGGCCCCGCCGCGATGAGCCGGCGGACGGCGGCCAGCGATCCGTCGTCCGGGCCGTACAGCGTGAAGCGCGCCCCGGGGACCTCCCGGTGGACCAGCGCGGCCATCTCCACGAAGGCCTCCGGACGCTTGCGGGGATGCAGCCGGGCCAGGAACAGCACGTGGGGGTCGCGCGGCCGCCGCGGCGCCGGCCCGGGCGGACGCGGCCGGATGCCGTTGGGCACGATCCGCAGCGGCGGACCGCCGGCGCCCAGCACGGTC
>NZ_BNBF01000001.1:492480-494936 GCF_014654935.1 Streptomyces capoamus | reverse complement strand
GCGACCAGCCGGCGTTCCCGCTCGGTCAGGACGCAGCACGCGCGCGCCCGGCGCAGCAGCGGCAGGTACGGCAGGTCGAACAGCCGGACGGGCAGCGCGGTGCGCGGCTCGACCATGCCGTGGGTCTGGACCACGCACGGCACCCGGCGCAGCGCGGCGACGGCGAGGGCGGTGAGGGAGACCAGGTCCCGTCCCGCGTGGACGTGCACGACGTCGGCGGCGCGCACGGCCCGCCACAGGTCGCGTACGAGCAGGGGGTGGAGCAGGCCGATGCAGCCCCGCCCCGGCAGCAGCGCACGGGCCGGACGGGTGCGCAGCCGGACGGCGCCGATCCGGTCGGGGGCCGGGCCGCTGCCGCGCCACAGCGACATCAGGGTGACGTCGTGACCGCGTGCGGCCAGTTCCTGCGCCTGGGCGACCGCGACGCTCGGCGGACCGCCGAAGAGGCCGTCGTCGCTGACCAGTGTGACCACGTGGAGCAGCCTCATGCCGTTCGTCCGCTCGTCGTCAGGACCGTGCCTGGCGCGAGGTCCCGGTGGGCGACGGCGCCGGCGCCCACGACGCCGCCCCGGCCGACGGTGACCCCGCGCAGGACGACGGCACGGGCCGCGACCCAGCTGCCCGGCTCCAGCCGGATGGGGCCGTTGTCGAACTCGAAGGTGGCGGAGCGGGGGCGATGGCCGCCCGTGCACAGCAGCGCGCTCTGCGAGACACAGCAGTCGTCGGCGATCGTGACGGGTTCGAGGTTGAGGATCCAGGCACCCTCACCGATCCACACGTCGTCGCCGATCTCCAGTTTCCACGGCCAGTGCACCCGCACTCCGTGCCGGATCAGCACCCGCTGCCCGACCCGGGCCCCGAAGGCGCGCAGCAGCGCGGGGCGCCAGCGGGCCGGGCACCACCACTTGACGAAGACCAGGTGGAGGACGGCGAACCAGGCGGCCTGCACGAGCACCGGGCGCCCCTTGTCGTACCCGGCGCCGGTGAAGCCGCGCAGGGAGCGCTCCACGACGGGCCGGCGGCCGAGGGCCGGCCCGGGATCTGAGGCGTTCACGTGCGTGATCCTTCATGCCCCGGGCGGCGAAGGGCCCGCGCTCGCGGCGTGTCGGCGGCAGGCCTGCCCGGATGGAGGACCCGCAGGACCGTCAGTAGGCGCCCTGGCCGTTCAGCACCGCGCGTACGGTGCGGGCGATCACGTTCATGTCCATGGCGGGCGACCAGTTGTCGACGTAGCGCAGGTCGAGCGAGACCGTCTCGTGCCAGGACAGGTCCGAGCGGCCGCTCACCTGCCACAGCCCGGTCAGGCCGGGTTTGACGTGCAGCCGGCGCATCTCCACCGGGTCGTACTCGACCACCTCCTCCGGCACCGGCGGGCGCGGGCCGACCAGGGACATGTGGCCGAGGAGGACGTTGAACAACTGGGGCAGTTCGTCCAGCGAATAGCGGCGCAGGAAGCGGCCCAGCGGGGTGACCCGGGGGTCGCGGCGCATCTTGAACATGTGGCCGTCGTTCTCGTTCGCCGCCGCCAGCTCGTCCTTGAGGCGGTCCGCGTCGACGATCATCGTGCGGTACTTCCACATCGGGAACCGCGTGTGGTTCCGGCCGACCCGGATCTGGCGGTAGAAGGCCGGTCCGGGTGAGCCGAGCCGCACCGCCAGCGCCAGCAGGAGCAGCAGCGGCGAGAGCAGCACGATCAGCAGCAGCGCACCCACCCGGTCCACGGCCTCCTTCAGCAGGACCGGCACCCCCCGGCGCAGCGGCGGCGCGATGTGCAGCAGGGTGAGCCCGGACGCGGAGGTGAGCCGGACCCGGCGGCGGGCGACCTCGACGATGCCGGGCAGAACGACGATCGGGCACCCGCGGTCGTGCACAGCCCAGGACAGCCGGCGCAGCCGCTGGCCCGACAGGTGCGGGCCGGGGACCACGAAGACGAGGTCGGCGGCGAGTCCGTCGGCCGCCCCGAGCACCGTCTCGGCGTCGTGTCCGCACGCCTCGGGCTCCGCCCGGGGCAGCCGCACGTACACGGGGACACCGGAGAGGACCTCCTCCTCCCCGACGGGGCAGCACCCCACGATCACGTACTCGTGGTCGGTGCGCTGGGCCAGCTGCCCGACCACCGCGTCGATCGTCGCGCCCTCCCCGACCACCAGGACGTGGCGCAGCGCGCGGCCGTTGCGGCGGGCGGCCAGGAGATGGCGGTGGATCAGCTTGTGGCACGCCGCGGTGAGGACCAGGGCGGGGATCAGCGCCGTGAAGGCCTCGGCCGGCACGCTCTGCAGTCCGCACAGCACGCGCAGCGTCGCCAGCGCGCCGACCAGCAGCAGCCAGTCCCTCAGCACGGCCCCCAGACCGCCGCCGTCGCCCCAGGCGGACGGCGTGTACCGCTTGCCGGCCACCCTGATCAGCGGCCACAGCAGGGCGGCCACGGCCGCCAGACGCAGGGGGTGGGGTTCGTG
>NZ_BNBF01000001.1:428057-492438 GCF_014654935.1 Streptomyces capoamus | reverse complement strand
GACCTCCACGATCGCCGCCGTGACGGGAAGTGCCGCGCCGGCCAGGTCCACACCGACGGACAGGGAGCCGTACCAGCGGGCCCGGGTGCCTTCCGGACGGGCCGGCCGGCGCGGCACGGAAACCGGCGTCTGCCGGGATGCCGCGATTCTGAAGGGCCGCATGCTTCTCCTTAGAAGCTCCAATCCCGGTCAACCGGCGCGTCACACCGCCCACTCAGGGACCGGTCACGCCTTCACGCGATCTTTATATCAAGTGATGGACGGTTATGTCCGTTTTACATACTTGAGGTATCCGGCCGCGCCCCCCGGCAGTCGGGGCACACCCCCCAGAAGGTCACGGCGGCCTCCCGCACCTCGTACTCGGCCGGCAGCCGCGGTTCCATGCAGGGCGCCGCACCCACCGTGCACTCGACATCGCGGATGGCGGCGCAGCGCAGGCACACGAAGTGGTGATGGTTGTCGCGGTGCTCGACCTCGTAGCGGGCCGGGTGACCGGGGATCTGGGTGCACCGGACCAGACCGGCCTCCGTGAGGGCGCGCAGCACGTTGTAGGTGGCCTGCAGGGACAGGGCGCCCGTGACCCGCCGGGCGCGCTCGCGCAGGGCGTCGGCGTCGAGGTGGCCGGCCGACTCGGAAACCGCCGCCAGTACGGCCATCCGCTGGACGGTCACCCGCAGGCCCGCCGCGCGCAGGTGCGCGGCGGCCAGCGCCATCGGCTCCCCGCCGGGGGCCGGACGCGTCATGCTGCCTCGCCGCCCTGCTCGTCCGCCGCGCCGGGCAGGTCGAACCACACGGTCTTGCCCGAGGGCAGGTCGCGTTCATGGCCCCACCGCGCGGCCAGGGTGTCCACGAGGGCCAGTCCGCGCCCGCCCTCGTCCTCGGGGCCCGCGTCGGTGGGACGCGGCGGGCGTGACGAGCCGTCACTGACCGCGCAGCGCACGTCCGGGGTCCGCCGGAGGGTGAGGCGCAGCGGGCCGGTGCCGTGCCGCAGCGCGTTGCACACCAGCTCGCTCACGAGCAGTTCGGCGACCGGGACCAGCTCGGCGAGGCCCCATCGCGTCAGCGCGTCGCGCACCACGTCCCGCGCGAGGCGGCACGCGGTCGGCGACCACGGCAGGGACCAGGGCCCGTCCTGAGACGACACGGGGGCGGCCGGGCCGGGGACCGCTCCGCCCGGAAGGTACTCCCGGGGGATCGTGCGGGTCATGCGGGCACCCTTCGGGGATCTACGGCTTTCTCCCTTCCGACCGTACGCCTTTTGTGGAGTCAGTCAAGATTATGGAGAAGTGCACCCTTTATGAGGTGATCAAGTCACCGGTCCCCGTCACGTCGGCGGCCCTGACCGGGCCCGGGACGTTGCGGAAACGGAACGGCTCGGGTTCACGGCCGGCCTGGACGAACCAGCACTCCCCGGTGCCGTCGCCCAGGAGGATCCGCAGCACCGCGTCCGCCACGGCCTCGGCCGGGATCACGGGCAGTCCCTGCTCGGAGAGCATGCCGCGCAGGTGGTCGATGATGCGCGACTCGGCGAAGCCCGGGCAGACGGCGTTGAAGCGCACGTTCTCCGGTGCGAGCGCCGGCCCGAGGGAGCGCGCGAGTCCCACGACCGCGTGCTTGTTGGCCGCGTACAGGGGGTCGAGCGGCACCGCCGCCAGACCCGCCAGGGAGGCGGTGGCCACGATCGATCCTCCGCCGCGCGCCCGCAGCGCGGGCAGTACCGCGTGGGTGCCGAAGACGACGCCGTCGAGGTTGGCGCCCATCGCCCGGCGGTACCGAGCCGGGTCGAAGTCCTCGCCGACCCCGCAGCCGGTCGCCACCCCGGCGTTGAGCAGTGCGATGTCGACGCCGCCGTACCGATCCTCGGTGAACCGCACCAGGGCCCGGTTGGCGTCGAGGTCGGAGACGTCACAGGCGCGGAATTCGCCGTCGACCAGGTCGGCCACCTCCCGCCCGCCCTGCGCGTCGAGGTCGGCGACGACCACGCGCGCGCCCGCCCCGGCCAGGGCCAGCGCCGAGGCCCGGCCCAGTCCGCCGGCGGCGCCGGTGACGATCGCCACTTTGCCCGCCAGCGCGGCGCCCGGCGCCCGCCCCCTGCCGAGGGCCTCGCCGGCGCTCACACCAGCTCCAGCACGAGCTTGCCGACGTTCTCGCCGCGGAAGAGCATCTGCAAGGTGGCCGGGAAGTCGTCGACGGTGCCCTTCACCACGTGCTCCTTGACCTTGATGCGGCCGGCGCCGATCCAGGCGGAGATCTCCTGGGCCGCCTCGGCGTACCGCTTGGCGTAGTCGAAGACGACGAAGCCCTCCATGCGGGCCCGGCGCACCAGCAGCGAGAGGTAGTTGGAGGGGCCCTTGACCGGCGAGGCGTTGTTGTACTGGCTGATCGCGCCGCAGATCACGACGCGCGCGTGCATCGCCAGCCGGGTGAGGGCGGTGTCGAGGATGTCGCCGCCGACATTGTCGAAGTAGACGTCGATGCCGTCGGGTGCGTGCTCGCGCAGCGCCTTCTTGACGTCCTCGGCCCGGTAGTCGATCGCCGCGTCGAAGCCCAGCTCACCGGTGAGCATGGCGCACTTCTCCGGGCCGCCCGCGATGCCCACGACGCGGCAGCCCTTGGCCTTCGCGATCTGGCCGGCGATGGTGCCGACCGCGCCGGCCGCCCCGGACACCACGACGGTCTCGCCGTCCCGCAGCGCGCCGACGTCCAGCAGGCCGAAGTAGGCGGTCATGCCGGGCATGCCCAGCGCTCCGAGGTAGGTCGAGGGCGGGGCCAGGGAGGTGTCGACCTTCATGGCGCCCCGGCCGTCGGAGACCACGTACTCCTGGACGCCGAAGGTGCCGACCACGTGGTCGCCGGGCCGGAAGTCGGGATGGTTCGACGCGGTGACCTCGACGACCGAACCGGCCCGCATCACCTCGCCGATGCCCACCGGCGGCAGATAGGAGGGGCGGTCGTCCAGCCAGCCGCGCATGGCCGGGTCCAGGGAGATGACGCGCGTGCGGCCCGCGAACCGGCCCGGACCCGGTTCCGCGACGGGTTCGGCGTGGTGCTCCCAGTCCTCGGGTTTCACTTCGCCCACGGGGCGGGCTGCCAGACGGATCTGGCGGTTGGTCGCGGACATCACGCCTCCTGTCGATACGGCTCCCCGCGACCATACCGACCAGTAGGTACGTCAGTGTACGTGACATTCCCCACACGCTCTCGACCCTCTCGCACATTCCAACCAGTCGGTATCGTGCGCCGCCACACCGACGCTGCACCGCCACCTCCCACGGACCCGAGCCACGGACCCGAGCCACGGACCCGAGCCGCACCGGAAGGCCATGCGATGACACACCCCGACGACCGGTACCCACCGCTGTCGCACACGCCACAGCCGTACCAGGAGTACCAGGAGTACCAGCCACCCCACGCGCCCGGCGCCGACCTCACCGCTCTCCGCTCGGCCTACCGGGGACTGCGCCGGGTCTCCACGCTCACCGCGCTCGGCTCGTTCGTGGTCTACGTGGCGCTGTCCTGCGGGGCGCCGGACCTGATGGGATCCGAGATCGCCGGAGAGCTGAGCCTGGGCATGGGCCTGGGGATCCTCCAGCTCCTCGTCACCTTCGGCGCCGTCCTCTGGTACGGGCGCAGCGCGCAGCGGTCGGTGGACCCGCTGGCGCGGGCCGTCAGGGAGCGCGCGCTCCGGCCGGTCCGGGATGCGGGGGCGGCGAGATGAACGACTACGGCTCGGGGACCCAGGCACTGGTTCTGGTCCTGTTCAGCACCCTGGTGACCCTCACCCTGCTGATGTGCGTCATGGCGGGACCGGACCGCGACGACCTGACGAACTTCTACACCGGCTACCGCTCCCTCACTCCGCTCAAGAACGGCCTGGCGATCGCGGGCGACTACATCTCCGCGGCCACGGTGCTGAGCACCACCGGCATCATCGCGCTCGCCGGCTACGACGGTTACGTCCTTGCGGTGAGCACCGCCCTGTCGCTGGTGCTGCTGATGTTCCTGCTGGCCGAGCCGCTGCGCAACGCCGGCAGCTTCACCATGGGCGACGTGCTGGCCCGGACCGTGCCCGGCCGGTCCGTGCGCATCGCCTCCTGCGTGGTGACGCTCTCCGCGACGCTGCCCTTCCTGGTCGTCCAGCTCTCGGGGGCCGGTTCGCTGCTCACCTTCATCCTGGGCATGCCGCACGAAGCCGGCGCCAGGACGGTCTGCATCGTCCTCGTCGGCAGCCTGATGATCGTCTACGCGGCGATCGGCGGCATGCGGGGCACCGCGCTGGTCCAGATGATCAAGATCGTGCTGCTGCTCGGCACCAGCGTCACGGTCGCCGCCCTGGTCCTGAACCGCTTCGGCTGGAGCCCCGGAGAGGTGCTCCGGGCCGCCGAGCGCGGCAGCGGCACCGGCCCGGCATTCCTCCACCAGGGGCTCCAGCTGGGCACCTCCGCCGCCCAGCGGCTGGACTTCGCCAGTCTCCAGATCACCGTGATCCTCGGCGCGGCCTGCCTGCCGCACATCACGATGCGCCTGTACTCGGCACGTGACGCTCCCGCCGTGCGCCGCTCCATGTCCTGGGCGGTCGGCACGGTCACCACCTTCTGCCTGCTCGTGATCATCCTGGGTACGGGCGCGGCGGCCCTGGTGGGGTCACCGTCCCTCACCGCGGCCGATCCGCGCGGCAGGACGTCGGTGCTCATGCTGTCCCGTGCGCTGGGCGGCGGTCCCGGCTCCGCGAGCACGACCGTCCTCTACGCGGCCGTGGCGGGCACGGTGTTCATCACGCTGCTGTCCTCGGTCGCGGGGATGACCCTGGCCGCGGCCTCGTCGCTCGCCCACGACCTGTTCGCCCACGCGCTGCGGCGGCAGGGGACGGCACCGCGTACGGAGATGACGGTGGCGGGGTGGACGAGCGTGGCGGTGGGGACCGTGGCCGTCGTGCTCTCCGTCCTGGTCCAGAACTGGGACGTCGGCGTGCTGACCACGCTGGCGATCTGCATCGGGGCGTCGGCCGTGGCCCCGGCCCTGACGTACTCGCTGTTCTGGCGCGGATTCACCCGTACCGGCCTGCTGGCCTGCCTCTACGGGGGCACCGCCTGCGCGCTGGTGCTGATGGTGTTCTCCAGGGCGGTCTCGGGCACGCCGTCCGCCGTCTTCCCGCACGCGGACTTCGGCTGGTTCCCGCTGCAGTCCACCGGGCTGGTGTCGATCCCGTTCGGCTACCTGGCGGGCTGGCTGGGCAGCCGCTACGACCACCGGCGCCGGGCCGCGGAGAGCCGCGAGAACCGGCGCCGGTACGAGGAGAGCGAGGCACGGCTGCTGGCCGCGGCCGAGTGAGCGGCCCAGCGGGGCGGGGCACAGGGGCAGCCCGGCCGACCGGGGGCCGGGAGCACGAGCAGCCCAGCCCACCCGGGGCCGGGCGCACCAGCAGCCCGGCCCACCCGGCGGCGGGCCCGCAAGCTGCACAGTCCTTCCGGAGCCGAGCCCACCCGGAGCCGGGCCCTGGAACAGCGCGGTCCACCCGGAGCCGGGCCCTGAAGTAGCCCGGCAAACCGAGGGCGGAGCCCACAAGCAGCACAGCCCACGCGTAGCCCGGCACACCAGCAACCCGGCCCACCCGGCGGCGGGCCCACGAGCCGCACAGCCCTTCCGGAACCGAGCCCTGGAACAGCGCGGTCACCCAGAGCCGGGCCCTGGAGCGGCCCGGCCGACCGAGGGCGGAGCCCACAAGCAGCACCGCCCACCCGGGGGCGGGCCCGCGTGGGGCCGCCCCCGGGCGCCGACCGGTGCGGTGTGCGGCGTGGCTACGGGGCCATCTCGTACGCGCCGGACAGCGCCTCGACCCGCTGCCAGACCCGCTCCGTGCGGGCCGCGTCGACGACCGGCCGCCGGATCGACGCCAGCGCCCAGTCCTGCTGCGGCGCGGTCGCCGAGTCCTTGCCGTGCAGTTCGACGGCGTGCGCGGAGAAGTCGCGTACGAGGACGGCGAAGAGCTCGTCCAGCACGTCCTCGTCGAGCCCGGTGAGGGCGACCTGCTCCAGGACGAGCTGCGCGTGCACGACGAGGGCGAAGAGCTGACCGACCGCGAGGACGAGGTCGAGATCGCGGCTCTGCTCCGCGTCCGGGGCGGCCGAGGCGACGAACTCGCAGAGCGCGTCGGCCTGTTCCCGGAAGCGGCTGACGTTGGGCAGGTGCGCGTGGGCGTCGAAGGCGGGCCGCCAGTCGTGGAAGCGCACCGAGCCGAGGCCGCGGGCCGGCCCCTGGCGGAACAGGAAGGCGTCGTCGGCCGCGTCGAGGCGGGTCGGCACGTCGGGGTACTCGGCCGGGTCGAGGAGGTGGCTGCGCAGGAACTTCAGGATCAGGGCCAGGTTGACGTGGACCGTGCCCTCCAGCTTGGGCAGGCCGCGGATCTCCACGGCCGCCTGGCCGAAGTAGTTGTCCTTCTCGAAGCCCTTGGCGGCGATGACGTCCCACATCAGGTCGATGACCTTCTCGCCCTCCGTGGTCACCTTCATCTTCGTCATCGGGTTGAAGAGCAGGTAGCGGCGGTCGTCGGGGCCGGCCGAGCGGAAGTAGTCGACGGCGCGGTCGCTGAACAGCTTCATCCCGACGAGCCGGACGTAGGCGTCGGTCAGCTCCCGCCGCACGTGCGGGAAATCGGTGACGGGGCGGCCGTAGAGGACGCGGTTGTGGGCGTGGGTGACGGCCTCGTACATCGCGTGCTCGCAGATGCCGATCGAGGCGGTGCACAGGTTGAACTTGCCGACGTTGACCGTGTTGAGGGCGGCGTCGAAGGCGGCGCGGCCGGTGTGCAGGACGTCCTCGGCCGCGACGGGGTAGTCCTCCAGGCGGAACTCGCTGACGAACTTCGAGGAGTCGACGACGTTCTTGACCAGGTGGTAGGCCGGGTGACGGCTGTCGGCGGCGAAGAACACGTAGCCGTCGGGTCCCTCGACGTCGGTACGGCGGCCGAAGACGGAGACGAGGCCCGCCGCATTGCCGTTGCCTATGTAGTACTTGGAGCCGGTGGCGCGGAAGCCGCCCTCGCCGTCGGGCTCGAGCAGCATGTCGGTGGAGTAGATGTCGGCGCCGTGGGCCTTCTCGGACAGGCCGAACGCGAACACCTCACCCTGGGCGAGGAGCTCGGCGGCGCGGGCGCGGGCGGCGGCGTTGTCGCTCTGCCAGACCGGGCCGAGGCCGAGGATCGTGACCTGCCAGGCGTACCAGTAGTCGAGGCCGTAGAACCCCAGGATCTCGTTGAGCGCGGCGATCCGGGCGGTGTCCCACCGCTTGTCGGATTCCCCCTCCCCCGCGGCGGACGACGGGGTCAGGAACGTGGCGAACAGGTTCTCCTTCGCCGCGAAGGCGAGGAAGTCGCCGAGCCACGCGCGGTTGCGGTAGTCCTCGATCAGCCGGCCCTTGCCGCGCTCCTCGAACCAGTCGACGGTGGCACGCAGCAGGCGGCGCGTCTCGGGATCGAAGTGCGCGGGGTCGTAGGTACGCGGGTTGAACAGCAGCTGGTCGGCCATGGGAGCTGACGCCTTTCGGCTGGTGGACGGGGCGGGTTTCGGCTGATGGGCGGGGCGGGACGACAGGTCGGGGGCGGGACGGCCGGGCGCGCCGGACGCGGCGGCCGAGGGGGACGGCGGGATCAGCGGTCCGGACCGAAGCGGGCCAGCGTGGCCAGCACGTCCTCCAGCCAGTCGATCATCATGCGTTCGTACGCGATGCCGCCGCGCAGGACGACGTGCTGGAGCTCGCGCTCCGCGTCGAGCGGAGCCCCGGGGGCGGCCCCGCCCGGCGCGGAGTCCGAGTGGGAGTCCGAGTCCGGGAAGTCTCGCGCCTGGCCGGCGAGGTAGTGCGCCAGCCGGTCCCGGTGGGCCCGGCGGTGCCGCTCCACCTCGCGGGTCAGGGCGGCCGGGTCGTCGTCGAAAGCGGCGCCCCGGATCTTCACGGCCAGGTCGTGGCGGACGCTCTCCGGCTCGATGGGATCGTGCAGCCAGGAGGTCAGCGCGGCCCGGCCGAGGTCGGCGACGGAGTACTCCTTCTTGTCCGGCCGGCCCTGCTGCGGGACGTCGCGGACGTCGATCCAGCCGTCGTTCTCCATACGCTTGAGCACGCGGTAGATCTGCTGGTGGGTGGCGGTCCAGAAGTAGCCGATGGACCGCTCGAAGCGCCGGGCCAGCTCGTAGCCGGAGCCCGGCTTCTCCAGCAGCGACACCAGGATCGCGTGTTCGAGCGCCATGACGCCGATCATGCTATGCAACTCGTTGCATAGCAAGGCCGCTCCCGCCGGTGCGACGCGGCTCACCCCGCGCGGACGGTGTGCGGTTGTCGTCCGTGACGCGGCACGGGATCCTGAGGAGGCACGGAGGGAAGCGGTGCCATGGATCGTTTTCCGAACGCCCCCCACGTCGATTTCCACAGTCCGCTGGACCTCTCCAAGGCCGCCACCGCCGTACTGGACGCCGAAGGCCGCGTGTCCGGGTGGGGATCCTCGGCCCAGCGGCTGCTCGGCCACTCCCCCGAGGACGTGCTCGGGCAGCCGGCCGCCCGGCTGCTGGCGGCGGCCCCGGGACAGCGGCCGGCCGCCCTCGCCAAGCTGTGCACGGCGCGCCGGCCCCGCAGCGCGGTGCTGGACCTGTGCTGCCGTGACGGACGCACCCTGCGCGCGGCCGTCACCTTCAGCCCGCTCGCGCACCAGGGGGCCGCCGCGACCGTCGTGGTCGCGGCGGGCCTGGAGACGCTGCGCGGCTGGGAGGCGCAGCTGGCGATGCTGCAGGGGCTGGCGACCGAGTCCGACGTGGGCCTGACGATCTTCGACACCGACCTGCGCGTCGTCTGGGCGAACACCGCCACCGACCTGGAGCTGTCCGGCGTCGCCCAGTACATCGGCCGGCCGGCCGCGGACCTCTTCCCCGAGGGCGAGTTCATCTCCCGCCACCACCCTCCGGACGAGGACCAGATCATGGAGCACGTGCTGACCACCGGGGAACCGATCACGGGGATGCACTACCGCGGGCGCGCCCCCGCCGACCCGGTGCGCGAGCACGTCTGGTCCTGCTCGTACCACCGGCTGGTGGACGCCCGGGGCGAACTGCTCGGACTCTTCGAGGAGTCGCTGGACATCACCGAGCGCTACCGCGCCCAGGAACGGCTGTCGCTGCTCGTCCGGGCGGGCAAGCGCATCGGTGCCTCCCTGGACGTGCGCCGTACGGCCGCGGAGCTGGCGGACGTGGCGGTGCCGCAGCTGGCCGACGAGGTGCTGGTGGACCTGCCGCCGGCGATCATCGAGGGGCGGCAGCCGCCCACCGGCTCGGCACCGGGGCACAGCCTGCTGCGGATGCACGGCCGGACGCCGGAGGAGTTCCGGACCAGCCCCGTCTCCTACCCGCCCTGGTCACCGCAGGCGCAGAGCCTGGCCACCAGCCGCCCCGTCATCGACACCTGCCCGTCCGAAACCCCCGACGGCACGGGGGCGGACGCCGCCCACTCCTGCCTGTTCGTGCCACTGCTCACCCGCAACGCGGTACTGGGCCTGGCCACCTTCCGGCGCAGCAGCAACCCCGACCGCTTCGGGCCCGAGGAGCAGACGCTCGCCGTGGAACTGGCCGAGCGGGCCGCCGTCGGCATCGACAACGCCCGCCGCTACACCAGCCAGCACGCGGCCGCCCTGGTGCTGCAGCGCAGCCTGCTGCCCCAGCACCTGCCCGAGCAGAGCGCGGTCGACGTGGCGTACCGCTATCTGCCGGCCGACAGCCGCGTGGGCGTGGGCGGCGACTGGTTCGACCTGATCCCGCTGTCCGGAGCCCGGGTGGGCCTGACCGTCGGCGACGTGGTGGGCCACGGCATGCACGCGGCCGCGACCATGGGGCGGCTGCGCGCCACCGTGCGGACCCTGGCCCTGCTGGACCTGGACCCGGCCGAGCTGCTCACCCGGCTGGACGGCCTGGTCGCGCAGGACTCCGTGGCCGACGCCGAGGACGGGCTGGGCGACGAGACGCTCGGGGTGACCTGCCTGTACGCGATCTACGACCCGGTCAGCGGCCGGTGCGTCTGGGCGAGCGCGGGGCACCCCCCGCCGGTCGTGGCCGACGCGAGCGGTTCGGTGGCCCTGTCCGCGCTGGCGCCGGGGCCGCCGCTGGGGCTGGGCGGCCTGCCGTACGAGAACGTCGAGCTGAGCCTGTCCGGCGGCAGCGTGGTGGCGTTCTTCACCGACGGGGTCGTGGAGGACCGCAGCACCGACATCGACAGCGGGATCGACCGCCTCTCCCAGGTGCTCACCTGGCAGCGCTGCCCGCTGGAGGAGCTGTGCGACCGCGCCCTGTCGGCCCGGCCGCCCGGGCCGCAGGCGGACGACGCCACGCTGCTGCTCATCCGCACCCGGCGGCTGGGCCCCGACCTGGTGGCGGACCTGGAGCTGCCGCCCGACCCGGCCATGGTGGCGCGCGCCCGCACGGACACCGAGCGCCGGCTGGCGGACTGGGGCCTGTCCGAGCTGGCGTTCCCGGCGGCACTCGTGGTGAGCGAGCTGGTCACCAACGGCATCCGGTACGCCACCGGACCCGTCACGCTCCGGCTGATCAAGGACCGCTCGCTGCTGTGCGAGGTCTCCGACAACGCGCACACCGCGCCCCATCTGCGGCGGGCACGCCGGGACGACGAGGGGGGCCGCGGGCTGTTCCTCGTCGCCCAGATGTCCCAGCGCTGGGGCACCCGGTACACCGCGTCCGGGAAGACCATCTGGGCCGAGCTGGCTCTCCCCTGAGGCCCCGCCCCGGCCGCCGCTGGTGTTCGGTGGTGTTATCAAGGGTGTATGGAGGTATTTTCCGGGCGCCCTCGAAGCCCGGAACGTCATGCGCCGTTCGGTCGCCCGCGCGGACGCCGCGCTTCTTTGCTGGACGTGCGCAGTGCGGCCGGCCAGGTGTTCCTTCTCCAGATCGTCATCGTGGTGCTGCTGGTGCTGGTCGCGGTCGTGGGCATGATCCTCCAGGCGGCGCGGGACGCCGTGGAGCGGGGCCGGCGGGAGGCGGTGATCGCGGCCCAGACCTTCGCGAACGCGCCGGGCACGGCCGCGGCTCTGCGCAGCCGCCACCCGTCGGCGGTGCTCCAGCCCCGGGCCGAGGCCGCGCGCAAGCGGGCGGGCGTGGACTTCATCGTCGTCCTGAGCACGACGGGGATCCGCTACACGTACCCCTACCCGTCCGAGATCGGGAAGAAGTTCGTCGGCACCATCGAACCCGCGCTGCGGGGCCAAACCCTCGTCGAGCAGGCCGGCGGCCCGCCCCTGCCCTCGGGCAGGGGCACGGACGTGCAGGCGGTGGTCCCGGTGACCGACGCGCGCGGCACGGTGGTCGGTCTGGTCTCCGCCGGGCTCACGGTCCGGAACGTGGCGGCGCTGTGGCTGCCGCAGCTGCCGATCATCCTGGGCAGCGGCGCGGCCGCCGTGGCGCTCGCCATGACCGGGACGACGCTGGTGTCCCGGCGGCTGCGGCGGCACACGCACGGCTTGTCCCCCGTGGAGCTGGCGCAGTTGTACGAGCACCACGACGCGGTCCTGCACGCGGTGCGCGAGGGGGTGCTGATCACCGACGCCGACGGGCGGCTGCTGCTCGCGAACGACGAGGCGAGGCGGCTGCTGGGGCTGCCGGAGGACGCGCAGGGGCGCCCGGTGCGGGAGGTGGGACTGCCGGAGCCGGTCCTGCGCCTGCTGTCGTCGCCGGAGGCGGTCACCGACGAGGTGTACCGCGCGGGGAACCGGCTGCTGGCAGTGAACAAACGGCCGACGTACCCGCGGGACGGCCGGGGGGGCAGCGTGGTGACCCTGCGGGACACCACGGAGCTGGCGGCGGTCTCGGGACGGGCCGAGGTCGCCCGCGAGCGGCTGGAGCTGCTGTACGAGGCCGGGATGAGCGTCGGCACGACGCTGGACGTGGAGCACACGGCCCAGGAGCTGGCCTCGGTGGCGGCGCCCCAGTTCGCCGACCTGGTCACGGTGGACCTGCTCGACGCGGTGCTGCGCGGGTGGGAGCCGACCGCGGAGGGCTGGCGGCACCTGCGCCGGGCGGCGATCGGCGGCGCCCGGGACATGATGCCGGTGTACCCGCTGGGCGAGCTGATCACGTTCTCGGTCCGCGGCCCCCAGATGCGGACGCTGCAGGAGGGGCGGGGCCTGCTGGTGGCCGACCTGCGGCAAGCCCGGGGCTGGCGGGAACAGGACCCCGAGCGCGCCCAAAAGGCCCTGGAGAGCGGGCTGCGGTCGCTGGTGACCGTGCCGCTGCGGGCCCGGGACGTGGCGCTGGGGGTGGTGAACTTCTACCGGACGGCGGGCTCCCCGGCGTTCGAACCGGAGGATCTCGCCATCGCGGAGGAACTGGCCGTACGGGCGGCGGTGGCGATCGACAACGCCCGCAGGTTCACCCGGGAGCACGCGATGGCGGTGACGCTGCAGCGCAGTCTGCTGCCGCGGGGGCAGCCGGACCAGGACGCGCTGGAGGTGGCCTGGCGGTACCTGCCCGCGGAGGCGGGGGTCGGCGGGGACTGGTTCGACGTCATCCCGCTTCCCGGGGCGCGCGTGGCGCTGGTGATGGGCGACGTCGTCGGGCGCGGTCTGCACGCGGCGGCGACGATGGGCCGGCTGCGTACCGCGGTGCACAACTTCGCCGTGCTGGACCTGCCCGTGGACGAGGTGCTGGGGAACCTGGACGACCTGGTCGTCCAGATGGACAACGAGGAGCACGCCGGTGGTGCCGCGGACGACCACGAGGGCGGGGGTGTGACCGGGGCGACCTGCCTCTACGCGGTCTACGACCCGGTGGCGGGGGTCTGCACCATGGCCCGCGCGGGACATCCGGAACCGGTCGTGGTGCGCCCGGACGGGACGGTCGGGTGCGCCGGGGTGCCGGCCTCGGCACCCCTCGGTCTGGGCGGCTACCCGTTCGAGACCGCGGAAGTGTCCCTGCCGGAGGGTTCCCAACTGGTGCTGTACACCGACGGCCTCGTGGAGGACCGCGCCCAGGACATCGACGTCGGGATGGAGCGGCTGCGCCGTGCGCTGGCCGGGTCCGGCGACCGTACCCCGGAGGAGACCTGTCAGGTCGTGATCGACGCGCTGAAGCCGTCGCAGTCCGCCGACGACATCGCGCTGCTGACGGCGCGTACCCGGACGTTCCCGCCCTCGCGCGTGGCCGAGTGGGAGGTGCCGCCGGACCCCGCGCTCGTCCCCTCGGTGCGCAAGCGGTGCAGACAGACGCTGCGGGAGTGGGGGCTGGACGAGGCCGCGTTCGCCACGGAGCTGATCGTCAGCGAGCTGGTCACGAACGCGATCCGGTACGGCTCGCCGGTGACCGTGCGGCTGCTGCGCGGACGCTGCCTGATCTGCGAGGTGTCGGACGGCAGCGGCACCTCGCCGCGCCTGCGGCGGGCGGCGACCACGGACGAGGGCGGGCGGGGGCTGTTCCTGGTGGCACAGTTCGCCCAGCGGTGGGGGACGCGGTACACCGGGCGCGGCAAGGTCATCTGGGCGGAACTGGTCCTGCACGGCGGCGCTCCGGCCGCCTCGCCCCTCGCGCCGGTCGACTTCCTCCTCGACCAGTTCGACCCGGAGCAGTTCGACCCGGGCCGACTGGAACCTGACCAGCCGGAAGAGGACCAGCCGGAACGGGACCAGTCGGACGGTCCCGCCCCGTGAGCCGTGCGCCGCCCCGTGCCGCCGGCGCCCACCGGCCCCCGCGAGTTTCGTAACGCCCGCCGATTCACCGGTCGTCCGACCGATGTCACCCGGCCGTCACGCCCGCCATCCTGACGCCATGACTGACACCCCCCGCCCCCACTCCGCAGGACGCGAGCGCGACCCCGGGCCGGCCGACGGCCCGCTCGGCGCGCGCCGCAGGACCGTCATAGCCGCCCTGGGCGGCGCGACCCTCACGGCCGCCGCTCTCGGGCTCACGTCCGGGCAGGCGACCGCCGCCGCGCACCGGGACGGCACGGCACCCGCCCCGGCCGGGGAGGCCGCCGACTGCGTCCTCACCCCGGAGCAGACCGAAGGGCCCTACTACCTCGACCTGGAGACGGTCCGCAAGAACATCACCGAGGGCAAGGCCGGCGTACCGCTGACCCTGCGCGTCAAGGTGATCGACACCGCCACCTGCGCCGCGCTGCCCGGTACGGCGGTCGACATCTGGCACTGCGACGCGCTGGGCGTCTACTCGGGCTATGTGGCCGGCGGTTCCACGCCGGACACGACGTTCCTGCGCGGCGTGCAACTGACCGACTCCACGGGCGTCGCGGAGTTCACCACCGTCTACCCGGGCTGGTACGTGGGCCGCGCCCTCCACATCCACGTCAAGACGCACGTCGGGGGCACGGTCTCCGACGGCAGGTACCGGGGAGGCCATGTCTCGCACACCGGCCAGCTCTACTTCCCGGAGACCTACAACAGCCGGATCGCCACCTTGGCCCCCTACCGGAACAACACGGCCACCCGCACGCTCAACGCCAGGGACGGCATCTACCGCAACGGCGGATCCTCCACCCTGCTGACGCTCACGCAGGCCGGCAGTGACCTCGGCAAGGGGGTGACCGGCACCGTCGTGCTCGGTATCGACCCCGACGCCGTGCCCTGACGCCCCGGCCCGGGCGGTGACCGGCGTGGCGGCGCGGCGCCGGTCACCGCCCGGCGCCGCGGGTCGCAGGACGCCGTGCGGGAGGCCGGAATGGGCGCGCGGGAATCGAGGTTGACCGGAGCATGACATGCGAGTCGTGCGGCGCGCCCCTGACCGGCCGGCCCCGTCGCGGCCGGCCGGCCCGCTACTGCTCCGGCGCCTGCCGGCAAAGGGCGTTCCGGCAGCGCTCGGCGCACCGGGCGCGGACGGCCACGGCACCACCCGCGGCGGGTACCGTCTCCCCGGCCGGCGGTCTGCCGCCGGCCTTCGACTCCTTCGTGGGCCGGCGGGCGGAGCTGACCCGGCTGCGCGCCCTGTCCAGGACGTCGCGGCTGGTGACGCTGACCGGCGCCGGCGGCGTCGGCAAGACCCGGCTGGCGCTGGAGTTCGCCCGGGGCCTGACCGGCCGTCACCAACCGGTGGACCTGGTGGAACTCGACGCGCTGCACGACGGCGCCGCGCTCGCGCAGACCGTCGCCGCCGCACTCGCCGCGCCGGAACGGGCCGGGCGGTCCGGTGCCGACGTCCTGGTCCACGCGATCGGTGACGCACGCCGGCTGCTGGTCCTGGACAACTGCGAGCACGTGGCCGAGCCGTGCGCCCGGCTGGTCGCGACCCTGCTGAGCCGGTGCCCGCGGCTGCGGATCCTGGCCACCAGCCGGGAGGCCCTGCGGGTGCCCGGGGAGACCGTGTTCCGGGTCGGCGAACTGACCCTGCCGCCGGCCGACGCCGGTGACGACCCGGTGGTGCTGCTGCGGGCGGACGCCGTCCGGCTGTTCGTCGAGCGTGCCGCCGGCTGCTCACCGGGATTCAGGCTGCACCGCGGGAACGGCCGGACGGTCGCCGAGATCTGCCGCAGGCTGGACGGACTGACGCTCGCCGTCGAACTGGCGGCCCGCCGGGCCGGGACCCTGCCGCTCGACGAGATCCTCGCGGGGCTGGACGGCCGGATGTCCCCCCTGTCCCTCCTGGCGGGCGGCCACCGGACCGGCCCCGGGCGCCACCGTGAACTGGCCGCCACCATCGACTGGAGCCACCGGCTGCTCGACCCGGCCGAACAGGCGGTCTTCCGGCGTCTCGCGGTCCTCGTCGGCGGGTTCGACACGGCCGCGGCGCGGACGGTCTGCTCCGGCGGAGCGGTCGCACCGGAACGGGTGCTCGGCCTGCTGTGTGCCCTGGAGGCGAAGTCCCTGCTCGTGCGGCTGGCGGGGGACGGGGGAACGGCACGGTTCCGGCAGCTGGGCGCCGTCCGCGCCTACGCGCTGGAGTGCCTGCGCGCATCGGGCGAACTGCCCGCCACCGGACACCGGATGGTCCAGTGGCTGAACGGGCTGGCCGACGGGGCCGCTGACGAGGTGTTCCCCGACCAGGCCGGCAGCCCGCTGGCCGCGGAGCGGGACAACCTCGCGGCTGCCCTGGCCCGCACCACCGTCCCCGACGGTGCCGTGCGGTCCCGGCTGGTGCTGGAACTGGCCCGCGTGCACTACGAGCAGGAGCAGCCCTCGGCCGCCCAGGCCCTGCTGGGGGAACTGCCGCGGGAGACCGGCGCCGGGGCGCTGGGCGGGGCGGTAGCGGCGCTCGCCGCGCGCGTCGCCTGCCAGCGGGCCGACCTGGCGCGGGCCCTGCGCCTCGGGGAGCGGGCGGTGAGCGTGGAGCGGGCGCGCCGGCACCCCGCCGGACTCGCCAACGCGTTGGACGCGCGCGCCGCGGCGCGGCTGTGCCGCGGGGAGTTCGCCGCGGCCGTCGCGGATCTGCGCGAGTGCCTGGACGTCCTGGCGGCACTGGACACCCCCCAGGGCGTCGCGTGGTGCACCCACCATCTGGCCTGGGCGCTGCTGCAGGCGGGCGGGGCCCGGGAGGCCGAGACGCTCATGTCCCGCTGCCTGCCCGTGCTCCGGGCCGACGCCCGCTGGAGCCGGGTCGCGGCCGCTCTGCACACGGCGGGCGCCGTGCGGCTGGTCCTGGGGCGGCCGGACAGTGCCGAGAGGCTGTTCGCCGAGGCGCTGCAGATCGTCCCCGCCACCAGTTTCCACGCGCTCTACCCCGTGGAGGGCCTGGCCATGGTGGCCGCCGAGAGCGGCGACCCGCGGCGGGCCCTCCTGCTGTACGAGGCGAGCGCGGGGGCACGCCGTCGGCTCGACACCGTGTCCGAGGCTCCGTGGCGCCTGCGGCTGGAGCGGACCGCGGCCGCTGCCCGGGCGGCGCTGCCGGCCGCCGCCCGGGAGGCAGCCGCCGGCGTCGGCCGCCGGCTGCGCGGGGAACGGCTCGTGGCGTACGCGCTGCGGACGCGGAGCGACGGCCGGCGAGAGGCGGCGGGCGGGACGGCGGCCGCCGGCAAGTGCACGCTGACCGGGAGGGAGTTCATGGTGGCCGAGCTGGTCGCCGACGGACTGACCAACCGTCAGATCGCCCAGCGCCTGGGCCTTTCGGCCCACACGGTCGCCACGCACCTGGACAAGGTGCGCGACAAGCTGGGCATGCGGTCACGCACGCAGATCGCCCTGTGGGTGGCCGCGCGGACCGAGTCCGGGCAGCGCGCGCCCGGGTGACGCGTGCGCGCTCCGGGACACGGCTCGCGGGTCACCCCGGCGCGTCCGCCGGGGCGGCACGCGCCGGAGCGGGCCGGCTCAGAACTCGTCCTGGGGGACGTCCTGTCCGGCGAGGTCCAGGTCGTCGAACTCGGCGCCGTTCGTCGCCGGGGCGCCGAAGAAGCCGCCCATGAGTCCCTTGAGGTCCAGCTCCTTGGCGCCGGCCGGGGCGGTGGGCCTGGTGCCGCCGCCCATCCGCAGGATCAGGCCCAGCTTCTTGACCTTGGCCTTCCCCGCCAGGGCCGCGAGGTCGACGTCCACCTCGGACAGCTCACCGTTCTTGAGCGTGAAGTCGGCCGTCACCTTGGCGTTCGGGGCGTCCTTCAGGTCCTTGTCCGTCGGCAGCCCCATGCCCGGCGGCAGGCCCTTCGCCAGCGGGCGGATCTCGTGGAACAGCTCGGTGAGCAGCGTACGGAAGGGAGCCGTGGCGGTGACGTGCTCGGTGCCGTCCTCGCCGCCGGCCGTCTTGAACCGCACCTCGCGGGCGACGACCTCGCGCAGGGACCGCACGAGTTTGGCTCGCGTCCCGGCGTCGAGGGACCGGTCGCGCGCGGAACCTCCCCGGACACCGCCGCCCGCCGCCTTGTCCATCTCCTTCGTGCTGAACTTGACCCACTTGCCCTTCAGGACGTCCTTGACGACCCCGGCCTCAGGGGGCAGGTCCTCGGCGGCCGGTACGGGGCTGCCCGTCATGTCGCCCAGGGAGCGGGCGTCGAGGCGGAGGTAGACGAGGTCGCCGATCACGCGGTACTCGGCGAGGTCGCCGTCCGGACCGCTGATCTTCATGGCCATGCCGACGAAGTCCTTCTCCTTCGACGCGTCGATCGGCTTCTTCGACTGCACGGTGAAGGCGATCTTCGCACCGCTCATCAGCTTGGCGGCCTCGTCCGGCATCTCCTCGCCGGGCCTGGGGCCGGACGCGGCGTCCAGCGCCTTCAGGGACGCGGCGTCGGTGTCCAGGTCGAGCTCGAAGGAGAGCGTCTTCCTCTCGCCCAGCTTCTCGAAGGCCCGGTCGAGCTTCTTGCCGGCGGAGAGCTGCTCCACCGTTCCGCAGGCGGCGGCGCCCGCGAGGACGGTGCCGGCGACGGCGGTGGCGGTGAGGGTCTTGCGTATGGCGTTGATGGTGTCTCCTCGTGGATCCGATCACGGTGTGATCGATCAGGAGACTCACCACCCGCCCATTAGGTTGCACCGATCCGCCTGACGGTCGGTCAGGTGAAGGTCCGGCTCCGCGGTGTGTGCCGTGTCACGCATTCAACGCCTGCCTAAGTTGTCTGCATCACAGCGGAAATGTCCATTTAGCGGCCATGCTCGAAACGGATGCCGACCCACGAAGTGGGGCTTATCGGGATCCCTTTGGGCATGGCACAGCAAAGTGACCCATGACACAGCGCTCGTGCCTTCTCCCCCATTTCCGCCCGTTCCCCTTGAAAAGGTGCCCCATGATGGCCGCTTACCTGTGTCCTCCTGCCGTAATACACGGCAAGCACGCCGTGAAGACCAGCCAGATCGTGGCGGACGTGCGCGGCCGCCACCCGCACGCAGCTTGGGCGCCGCGGATCGACAGCATCGCGGCCGGCACGGGCATCGAGACCCGCGGGTGGATGCTGCCGCTGGAGACCGCCGTCGCACCCGGCAACGGCGGCGCACTGCGCGCCGTCGGCACCGAGCCGGCCCAAGAGGCGCTGGCCGGCGCGGGATTCAGCCCGCAGGACGTGGAGCGCGCGATCGCCGCCCTCGACACCGTGCCCGCGCCGCAGACCGTCCAGGAACGCACCGCCCCGGCCTGGGAGGCCGTGCGGGCCTACGGGGAGCACGCGGCGCGCGGGGCCCTGCAGATCGCCGGACTGGACGTCGCGGACGTCGACTGTCTGATCACCAGTAACTCCACCACCCCGGCGCTGCCGGGCCTGGACATAGCCCTGGCCAACACGTTGCGGCTGCGCGACGACGTGATGCTGTTGCCGGCCACGCAGTGGGCCTGTGTCGCGGGGACCCGTTCACTGGCGCTGGCGGCGGACCTCGTGGCCGCCGACCCCGACCGGGTCGTGCTGGTCGTCGTCTCGGAGGCGCTGAGCACCACCTACCAGCCCGCGGACGACACCCTCGAGTCGCTGATCGTCCGGTTGCTGTTCGCGGACACCGCCGTCGCCGCGGTGGTCACGGGCCGTCCGCGGCGCGAGTCGGTGCTGCGGCTGGACGCCGCCTGGCACCACACCCTGCCCGGCACCCAGGACCTGCACCGCCTGGAGACACGGGCGGACGGCACCCACTTCGTGATGGACCGGCGCGGTCCGCGTGCCGTGCAGGAGACGGTCACCGCGATGTGGGAGTGGCTGCGCACCCGGAACGCGGACTCCCCCGACGGCTGGCACCCCGACGTGCTGCTCGCGCACCCCGGCGGCACGCGCGTGCTGGAGTACATGGAGCAGACGATGCCCGACACCTGGCCGTCGGGGCTGCTCGACCACAGCCGGGAGAGCTACGCCGGCGGCAACCGCGGGGGCGCCGCCGTGTTCGACATCCTGCGGCGGGCGCACGACTCCGGCCGGCGCAAGCCGGGCGACCGCGCCGTGCTCTACGCGGCGGCGCCGGGCCTCACCGCCACCGCCCTCGAAGCGGAGTGGCTGTAGCCGGGTCCCCGGCGCGTGGCCCAGGTCACCTCGTGACCTCGGCCCAGATCACCTTGCCGGTGTCCGTCCACCGCACCCCCCACCGGCTGGTGAGCCGGTGCACGACGTGCAGGCCGCGGCCGGTGTCGTCGAAGGGGCCGCCCCGCCGCAGACGCGGCCTGCCGTTCCCGGTGTCGCCCACCTCGCACAGCAGGCCGTGGCCGGCCCTGATCAGCCGTACCGTGACGGGGCCGGTGGCGAAGCGCACCGCGTTCGTCACCAGCTCGCTGACCAGCACCAGCACGGCGTCCCGGGTGTCGTCCCGGGTGTGCCACTGGCGCAGCAGCGCGGCGACCTGCGCGCGCGCCCGGGCGGGGGCGTCGTAGCGGGCGGGCAGCCGCCAGGTCGCGGTGTCCTCGTTGCGGTAGCCGATCGTCCGGGCGAGCAGCAGGGCGACGTCGTCGCGCGGGTGCGCGGGTGCCAGCGCGGAGACGACGTGCCGTGCGGCCTCCTGCAGGGTGTCCCAGGGGTGCACCGCGGACACGGCCTCCGCCAGTCTCCCGATGCCCTCGTCGATCGGCACGGACGGGTCCTCCACCAGACCGTCGGTGTACAGCGCGAGCAGGGAGCCCGGGGGCGCGTCGAACGTGTGCACGTCGAACGGTTCCCGCAGCGCGAACTCGGCCCCCAGGCCGGGGTGCGGACGGACCGCGAGCGGGCCCGCGTGGCCGTCCGGCAGGACCAGGACCGGGGGGAGGTGGCCGGCGCTGGACAGCGTCACGTGGTGGCCGACCGGGTCGTAGAGGGCGATGCAGCAGGTCGACCCGAGGGCGCTGTAGCCGGCCGTCAGCCCGGTGTCCGCGTCGTCCAGCAGCGACACCGTCTCGTCCAGGTGTTCCAGCACCTCGTCGGGCGCGAGGCCCGCGGACAGCAGCGCGCGGGCCTCCATGCTCAGCTGGCCCATGGTCGCCGCCGCTCCCAGGCCGTGTCCGACGACGTCACCGACCACCAGCGCGGTACGGCCGTCCGGCAGCGGGAAGCTGTTCACCCAGTCGCCGCCGACACCCGCGCTGTCGGGGGTGGCGGGCTGGTAGACGCTGGCGATGTCGACGGTGTCGCCGCCGGACCGGGGCAGCAGCCGGCTCTGCAGGGCCAGCACCTGCGTGTGCTCGCGCTGGTGCTGACGCGCCAGGTCGACGTGGTGGGCGGTCCTGGCCACCAGTTCCTGCAGGTCGAACAGCTCGCTGTCGCGGAAGGGGCAGTCCGACCGCCGCCAGACCTCCGCCACGCCCAGCACGACGGGCGGGGTGCCGTCCAGGACCAGCGGTACGCACGCCACGCCCGCCGACCGCTCGCCGGGCACCAGGGCGCGCACCACGCGCGGACTGCCCAGCACCCGCTCCACCGCCTTCCGGTCGGGTATGACGATGGTCTGCGGGGCGTCGTCCCGCAGCACCGCCTGTGCCAGCAGACGACTGGCGTCGCCGGGGAGATCGTCGCCGGGGGTGACGTAGCCCTCGGGCCAGGCCCGGTCCGGCACCAGAGCCGCCCGTCGCAGCCGGATGCGCCCCTTCGCCTGGCCGGTGACCCCCTCGCCCGTCCACACGGCGAAGTCGAGGTCGACGGCGGCCACGTCCCCCCAGGCCAGCAGGGACTCCGCCAGCGACTGCGCGGTCTCGCCGATGTCCAGGGAGGTGCCGATCGCGGTCTCGGCGGCGTACAGGTGCAACCTCCTGGCCATCGCGATCACGGAGACGGTCAGGCCCTCCTCGGGGTGCGCGGCGGGCAGGATGCTCATGGAGACCACCAGCTCCGATCCGTCGCCGCGGCGCAGCCGCTGGATCCGGGCCACGTGCGCCTCACCGGTCTCCAGGACCTGCCGCAGCCGCCGGGTGACCGTGGGTACGTCCCCGGGCGGCAGGAGATCGGCGAACGGCCGCCCGACCCGGGCGTCCAGACCCGCGAACACGGGGGCGTCCACGTTGCAGCGGGTGATGACCAGGTCCCTGTCCAGGTTGACCGCGCCGAGGATCTGCTCCTGCCGGCCGGCCGCCGGATCGCCGGCCACCCGCGTCCCGCGGTCGCCCCGCGCGTCGGCGGAACCGGCGTCCCCGGCCGCTGCGCCGCGCGGGATGTACCGCCCCAGGGCGCTGCTGACCAGGTCGAACGCCGAGGAGGACGAGGGGGAGGGGGTGGCGTCCATGCGGCTCTCTCAGCAATCCCCCGGCACGGCGCCGGGGCCGTACTCGGACCACACCTCATTGAATAACAGCACGGGTCGCTTCGCCCACACAGGGGAGGCCGGCGTCCCGGCCCGGCGGGCGTCCCGGCCCGGTGTCACACCGGTGACCAGGCGAGGGCGTCCTGGACGTACACGTCCCAGAGGCGGCCGGCGAAGAACTGGCCGAACCTGCCCAGTGCGGCCAGCCGGCCCCGGGTGGTGTCCGCCCGCACCCGGAAGCTCGCGAGCTCGCGGACGAGATCCGGCAGCCGCAGCCGCAGGACTCCGGTGGCCACCACCTGGGCGTCCGCCTCCTCACCGGCCGGTACGGTACCGCGCAGGATGCGGGTGTGCAGGGTCGTGGTGTCGGCCCACGGTCCGTGGCCGGAGTCCTCGTCCACAATCTTGCAGCCGCTCAGCGTGAGCGGCTGCCCGGCCGCGTCGGTGAAGAACAGGCGGTAGCGCAGCCGCATCCGGCCGGTCGGCATGTCCCGGCCCATGCCGAGGAGCGGCAACGACGTGGCCGTGAACAGGCCCTTGCTCACGGCGCCGGACAACTGGCGCCCCACCTCGCTCCTCGGGATGCGGGTCAGTCTCGACCAGCCTCTGCGCAGCAGGAAGCGCAGCACGTGCCCAGATGCGGTGAGGGCGTTCTCCCGGGCGCATGCCGAGCGGGCCGGGGCGCGTCCCAGGCCGTGGACGTCGCCCCGGCGCTCATACCTGCCGGGCACTCGTCAGGTCCCGCCGGCGTCCAGACCGGCCACGGCTCGGGCCGTACCGGCGGTATCGCCTGCCTCAGGCCGAGCGGCGGGCGCGCAGCTTGCCGACGAGGCGCTGGGCCTGGGCCCGGCGGCGCGGGTCGGACGCGGTACGTCGTACTTGCTCGATGGTCCGCCGGCCCTGCGGACTGCGCGCGAACTCCTTCACCTTCTGGAAGACGCCTGCCATGACACTCCTTTCGCCGGGGGTGCCCCGCTCGTGCCGGGCCCCACGGGGTTCGGCTACCCGGAGACGGACGGTCCAGCCTCTTTCGGCCGGGAACGGGCCGTCACGGCGTCCACGCCGCTTGCAGAGGTGCCGCGGGTGCGGGCGGTGGCCGGGCGTGCTGCCTGGCGGAACGGGGCGGACGCGCCGCGCGGCGCCGAAATGGTTGAAGGGTCATGCGGCTCGCCGCGCGGCCCGTCCGGCCTTCCCGCCGGGTGGTGGCCGTCCGCACCGTGCAACCACCACCGTGTCCGAAGCCGGCACCGGCGTGTTGCGGCATGACGCACGCTCTGATTCCTTCGACACCTGAACGCGCGAGGGTTCTCCGGTCCCGGCTTCGGCCGTCGTGCCTGTGCCTTCTGCCGTCGTGCCTACGTCTTCTGTCGACAAGTCAGGGAGTCACATCGTGCGAAGTCTGATGAAGTGGTCGGTAAGGGCAGCGGTCGTCGTCATGTCCTGCATTCCTCCCGTCGCCCTGGCGGGGCCCGCCTCCGCGGGGCCGGAGCAGCCCGAGCCGGCACCCGCCTGCGTCACCATGTACCAGAGCTGGCGCTACACCGACGCGGCCAGCGACTGCTCCGGCACCGTCGGGGTGAGCGTGGTCTACCAGGACGG
The DNA here is from genome assembly GCF_014654935.1 of Streptomyces capoamus. Classification (GTDB taxonomy): domain Bacteria; phylum Actinomycetota; class Actinomycetes; order Streptomycetales; family Streptomycetaceae; genus Streptomyces; species Streptomyces capoamus. Next base: position 468,761 of record NZ_BNBF01000001.1, on the reverse strand, counting down.
TGCCACCGGCCTGTGCTACGCCCTGCCGCCGGGCGCGCACCGCACGGTCGGCGAGGGGTACCTCGGTCAGCACGGTCACCCCGACCGCCTTGTCCTCTGCGAGGCCTCCTGACAACGGGGCCGGGACGCGGGCCGATTAGGGTTGCCGGTGACTCACTGGCAGCACACGGGGAGGTCCGATGACCGCTGTCCCGCCCGGCGTCCGGGCACCGGTCGTCACCGAGCGGCTGGTCCTGCGGCTCTTCACCCCTGACGACGTCGACGACCGGTACGCCTACCAGCGTCTGCCGGACGTGGCCCGTTTCCTGTACCGGCCGCCGCTCACGCGCGAGGGCTGCGCCGAGTCCATCGCCGCGCGGGCCGGCGGGACGCCGTGGCAGGCGGACGGCGACGCGCTGCTGCTGGCCGTGTGCCGGGCGCAGGAGCCGGGCGTCGTCATCGGCGAGGTGGTCCTCACCCTCGCGAACGCCCGCGCCCGGCAGGCGGAGATCGGCTGGGTCCTCCACCCGCGCCACGCCGGGCACGGTTACGCCACCGAGGCGGCGCGCGCCCTCGCTTCGGCGGCCTTCGGCCGGTTGGGCGTCCACCGGCTCTTCGCCCGGCTCGACGTCCTCAACACCGCCTCGGTGCGCGTGTGCGAGCGTCTCGGGATGCGGCGGGAGGCGCACCTCGTCGACAACGACCTCGACGGCGACCGCTGGGGCAGCGAGTACGTCTACGCCGTCCTGGCACGCGAGTGGACGAGCTGAGCCGGGGCAGGCCGGCCAGGGGCGGACGGGGGCTCAGCCGATGGTGACGACCCGCGCCCAGGGCGGTGGGGCGCCGGGGAGGTAGTCGGGATCGTCCTCGTCCACGGCGCGCGCGGGGCGCGCGAAGAGTCCGACGACGGTGCGGCAGGGCGGCTGCGCGGCCGGCCAGGGCGTCTGGCCGTCGGTGAGGGCGACGATCACGTCCGGGCGGGGCCGGGAGCCGAGCGCACGGGCGAAGCCGGAGCGCAGATCGGTTCCGCCGCCGCCCAGCAGTTCGATGTTCTCGGCCCGGCACAGCGGCACGGCGACGTCGGCCGCCGCGTCGCAGGAGATCACCGAGACGAGGTCGCGCCGCCCGCCCACCGCCCGTGCGATCGCCGCCACCTCCAGCAGGGCGCTGCCCAGTTCGGCGTCGCTCACCGACCCGGAGGTGTCGATCACCACGCAGACCCGGGGCGGGGTACGGCGCAGGCTGGGCAGCAGGACGCCGGGCAGGCCCGCCGAGCGCCGGGAGGGGCGCCGGTAGCTGTGGTTCTCGCCCGCTCCCGGCGCCGCCGCCGCCGAACGGACGGCCGCGCCCAGCAACTGCCGCCACGGCTGCGGTGGGTGGAACACCTCCTGCGCCCACCGGCGCCAGCCCTCCGGTGCGTCGCCCGGCCGGCCCTTGATGCCCTCGGCGACCCGGAAGCGGACCGCGTCCCGCTGCTGCCGACTCAGCCCGTGGGCGCCGTCGGGTCCCAGCTCCCACGGCCGGGCCTGCCCGTCGGCACCGCTGCCGCAGTCCAGCCAGGCGAGGTCGGCGGTGAGCCCGGACATCGAGGCCGTCCGCAGGTACTCCTCCATCAACAGGCCGTCGGGCAGGCGCAGCAACGACGGCAGGACCGCTCCGGCGGGCCGGGGCAGACCGTCGCCGTAGATGTCGTCGTTGATCTCGAAGTCGGCGGCGATGTTGCGTCGCAGCCTCTCCCAGCCCCCGGCCGCCGGGGTCCCCGCCCCGGTGTCCTCCCCCGGCCCGTGCCCCTCCCCCGGCCCGGGCCCCTCGTGCTGCCCGGGCCCCTCGTGCTGCTCGTACTCCCGCGCGTACCGCTCGCCGCGTCCGTGGTGGTCCCGGAGCAGGTGGGAGACCTCGTGCACCCAGACACCCGCCAGCTGTTCCACCGGGGTGCGCGCCACGAAGCCGGGCGAGACGTAGCAGCGCCAGTGCGCGTCCACCGCCATCGTCGGCACCGAGCGGTCCTCCACGACGTGCAGCGCGAAGAGGGCGGCGGCCAGGTAGGGCCGTACCTTCACCGCATGCAGCCGCGCGGCCAGCAACTTCTCGGTGTCCAGGGGCGGTCCGGCCTGCTCGTGCCGGCCGCCGGGGCCGGCCGGCGGTCCGGGTACGGCGGCCCGCACCGGGCGGGGCGGCGTGGGCGGGGCCATCGGGTAGGGCAGCGGGACCGGGCGCTTCGCGGCCCCCGTCACCGGCGCGACCCCGTGGTACGCCCGGCACCTGCCGTGGCCCGGACCACCGACCGGTCCGCGCGGCGGGCGACGCCGGCGACCCCGGCCAGCCGCTCCACCGTCTCGGGCACCTCCCAGTCGTCACGCCGCAGTCCGGCCAGCGCGGTCGCCGGGGCGACCAGCAGGTCCGGGGGACCGGTCTCCAGGGCCCGGGCCAGCACCTTCCAGGCGGCCTCCCACCGGTCCCGCTCCGGTCGGGCGCCGACGGCGGCCACCACGGCCTCCAGCGCGGCCTGCCGCAGATCGCCGCGTTCGGGCAGTTCGGCGCAGGGGGGATCGGACAGCAGCGACTCGGGGTCCGGCAGGTCCATCCGGTCCAGGTGGGCGAGGAGTTCGAGCCCCGGGCCGTCCCCGACCGCGCCCCGTACCAGCAGGGCGAGCACTTCCCGGGAGACCCCGGCCGCCGTGCCGAAGGCCAGCAGGGTCAAGGCGGCTTCCCAGCTGCGCGGTGACGGCCAGGCGCCGCCGCGCCGGGTCTCGGTGCTCGGCAACCGGTGGATCAGGGTCGGCCGGGCCCGGAGGAAGCCGCAGACGGCGCGCCGGGCGTACGCCACCGCGTCCGGCAGCCGTTCCTGCGCGAGCCGGGGCAGCCGCGCGCGGGGCCAGACCCCGCCGAGTCCGCGGACCACCACGTCCGGGTCGTGCACCCAGTACAGGTGCACGAACCGGTTGGCCAGCGGCGGGCTGAGCTCCCAGCCGTCCGCGGCCGAGGCGCGCGGATTGGCGGCGGCCACGATCCGTACGCCGGGCGGCAGTTGCAGCGCACCGACCTTCCGCTCCAGGACGACCCGGAGCAGTGCGGCCTGGACGGCCGGGGTGGCGGTGGACAGTTCGTCCAGGAAGAGCAGCCCCTTCCCGGCCCGTACCAGCTCCACGGCCCACTGCGGTGGCGCCATCGGCACGCCCCGCACCGCCGGGTCGTCGCCGACGACGGGGAGCCCGGAGAAGTCGGACGGCTCGTGGACGCTGGCGATCACGGTCGTCAGCGGCAGGTCGAGGGTGTCCGCGAGCTGGGTCAGGGCCGCGGTCTTGCCGATGCCCGGTTCCCCCCAGAGCAGCACCGGCAGGTCGGCCGCGACGGCCAGGGTCAGCGCTTCGAGCTGCTCGTCGGGGCGCGGCTCGGTGGTGGTCGTCCGCAGCAGTTGCAGGAGGTCGTCGGCGAGGGAGAGCTGGGTGTCCGTCACAGGGGTGGGCAGGAGGGCGCTGGAGGTCATGGCATCACCTGGTGGTGTCGGGGAACGGGATGGCCCGTCCGGTCGGCATGGGGCTGCGCGGCGTCCGAACACGCCGGAGGCGCGCGGGAGTCGGGAGGGGGTCAGCGCGACAGGCCGGTGCGCGGCCGGGTCCGGCTGATGCGCTTGCGGAGCAGGTCGTCGGGCACGCGGCGGCCGAGCCGGGGACGATGGCCGGCGTCGGCGTGTCCCGTGCCGGGGGCGGCCTCGGCGGCGGGGTGCACTCGGACCAGCCCCGAGCGGAAGAGACCGTGGTCGACCCGGCGGGCCGCGGCCGACTCCAGTTCCCGCCGCAGCGGGCCGTCGGGCAGGACGGCGCCGGGACCGAGCAGCCCCTCCACCACGGCCAGCGCGCCGGCGATGTCGCCGTGCAGCAGCCGCTCCCGCACCGCGGGCAGCTCCTCCGGGTCGCGGTGGACGGAGTCGATCACTCGCACGCAGGGCAGCGCCGGCCCGCCGAGGGCCACCAGGATCTCCTCGCGCCGGAGTTGGGACGGCTCGTGGTCGATCGCCGTGAGCAGCCCGTCCCGCAGCGCGATCCGGTGCATCTCGCCCCGGCACTCCACCTGGTGCGGATCGCCGGGTGCGCGGGCGGGCAGGGCCGCCGGTGCCGGGCCGGGACCCGCCAGTGCCGCGGCGACGAGCGGATGCAGCCGGCCGGCCGGGACGAGCCCGGCCCGCAGCAGCTGGAGGTCCGGCAGGACGCGGGCCGCGGCCTCGGGGAGCACCGGGAGCGCCGCCACCTGGTGCACGGGGGGCGCTTCCGGCAGCGGCCGCAACGCCGGGGCGTGGCTGTCGTCGGGGGCGACGAGTTCCAGGACGGCACGGCTGCGCGCGCCGAGCCGCACGGTGAAGGGCCCCCGGGGGAGCCCCTCGGCGCGCAACAGCAGCTCCGCCTCGGCCGCCCACCGGTCCACCGCCCACGACGCGCCGGAGCCGGCGGCCCGGTCCGCGAGGTCCGGCGGAAGGGTGCCGGCGTCCGCGCGGGCCCGGCCGGGCGGTGTCGTGTCCGCTCCGCTGCGCCGCGCGAGTTCGCCGCTGCGTCCGGCGTCCCACAGGTGCCGGTGCAGGTCGAGGCGGAAACGCCGGTCGGGATGCGGGTGCGGGTGGTGCCGGGGGGCGCCGGCCGCGGTCCCCTCCCACAGCGCCAGGGACATCCGCTGGCCGGCATCGGCCCAGGCCGGCGGTGTGCGCACCACCAGCTGCAGCGGTGGGGCGTCCGGGCCGCCGTAACGGGCCAGGCAGAGGGTGAGGCCGGGCCGGAGCCGCCCGTCGGGTGCGCTGCGCGGCATGTGCCAGCGCAGCAGGTCGGGCGCCAGCCGGCGCAGGTCCGCCCGGAGGCGGGTGGCGACTTCGGTGCCGTGGCGGTCGCGCACGGCGCGCAGATCGAGATCGGTGTCGACGCGGGCGGCGGCGCAGGCCCCCGACCAGTCACCGGCCGCACGCCGCGCGGTCGCGGTCTCGATCATGGACGGTGGTACGGCGTACTCGCGTACGCGCTGCCACATCGCGAGGTGGGACGGGACGTCGTTCGCGCAGTGAGGTGCCATCAGCACTCACCTTGCGCGGACGATTCCCCCAATCCGTACGAGGAGAAGTTCTTCATCCCGCGCATCATAACCACACGGGTGAGCAACTGTCCCCGGTGATTTTCCCGTGCCCGCGCGTCCTGGGGCGTTTGCCGCCTCAGACCGGGCTGAGCGGGTGCGCGGCGCTGGTGGACCGGGGCGGCCAGGTCTGCGGGGAGAGGATGCCGAGCACATAGGCGCGGGCGACCAGGGCGGGGCGGGTGGCGGCGCCCAGGAGGTGGCGCAGGCGGCGCAGGTGGTAGTCGACCGTCTGCCGTGACAGGTGCAGCGTCCGCGCGATGTCCGCGTTGCTGCGCCCGCCGGCCAGCAGGGCGAGGATGCGCACCTGGGTGGGCGTGAGCGGCGGCTGCGCCTCCTGACGCGGTCCCACATGGGTCAGGACGGCCCACACCCCGGACACGCGCTGCGCCCCACCGGGCACCGCGCTCAGGTGGACGCACACACGGCGCAGCCCGCTGTCCCCGTCGACCAGGACCGCGGCGGTCCGGGCGCTTCTGCGCCGGCCGCCGACGAGGTCGTCCCAGATCCGGTGCAGGGCCCCGCGTTCGGGTGTTCGCGCGAGGAGGCGGTCGGCGGGCAGCCCGATGAGTTCGGGGAGGCGGACGCGCAGGAGGTCGGCGACGGTGGTGCCGGCCTCTCCGACCAGTCCGTCGGCGGACAGGCGGGCGCACAGCAGCCCGCTGTGGTCGCGCAGGGTCCGTAAGTCCTGTTCGGCGCGGCGTCGTTGGTCCAGGGCCCGGGTGGCGTCGGTGACGTCGACGTAGATGCCGGCCACACAGCGGCGGCCCGCCCAGCGGACGGGGAAGCGGTACCCGGCGGCCTGTCCGGGAGAGCCGTCGGGGCGCCGGTAGGCGAGGGTGTGCCGTACGGGACCGGCGCCGGTCAGGATCTCCTGGTCCAGGGCCAGGAACCGGGTGGCGTCGCCGGGTCCGTCGACGTCGGCGAGGTGGCGGCCGATCACGGCGTCGCGCGTGGTGCCGTACAGGTGGGCGTAGGCGTGGTTGGCCCACAGGTAGCGGCCGGTCGCGTCGCGCACGAAAGCCGCGGCCGGGGTGAGCTCGGCGAACGCGGCGTACGGGTTCTGCTCCGGCCGGCCGCTCACCTCGACCGCCACTCCCCTGCTGCCCTGCCGGGCGCCGCCGGCCTGCCGGGCCGGCCAGTTGACGTCGAAGGTGCGGCCCTCGAAGGACGTCTGGTAGGGACCCGCGTCCGGGTCCCCGGACGGTCCGGAGCGGTCGGCGCTGAGGGCTTCCAGGAAGCGGCGGGCGGTCCGCTCGTCGGCGAACGCGCCGCCTCCGCTGTCGACCACTTTCTGCCCGCAGTCGGCTTCCCACCAGGACACCGGAAGGGGCGCGAGCAGCGTCTTGAAATCGGCCTCGTCCACGGCCCAACTCCTTCAATTGTCCACCATGTCACGGTGAGTGACACCTCATGCGTATCCCGTAGCGCACCGGTCATGCGCGGTCGCGGCATTGCGGCATTTGCCTGAACGCCCCGCGGATTGCGGTGCCGGCGGGGTGAGTTGCGGCTGTTTCGCTGGAAGGAGAGCGCGGCGCGGCGGACTGCGGACCGGGGGGCGTCGCCGGCCGCCGCAGCCGTTTCGGGCGCGGCCCGCGCCCGGGACGTCGGGACGATCGAGGGAGTTGGGTTTTTCGTGAGCAGGGTGCTGTACGTGCATGCCAAGGGCGGCCCCCCGGCGGGGCACGCCCTGAGCCGGGTGGCCGCGAGGTCCGCGGTGCACCTGCTGGCACTGAGCGAGCTGCCGGCCGGCGTGGCGGCGCATGCCGCGCGGCTGTGCCACTCGGTCGTCACCCGCGCCGGCACGGAGGAACGCGATCTGGTCGAGCTCATCACCGCCCGCGCCCGCGAGGTGGGTGCCGACGCGGTCGTCACCTTCTCGGAGTACGCGGTGGTGGCGGTCGCCGAGGCGTCCCGGCGGCTCGGGCTGCGGGGCGCCGGGTCCACCGCCGCGCTCGCCCGGGACAAGCGGCTGATGCGCGCGGCCTGGGAGCGCCGCGGACTGCCCCAGCCCCGGTTCCGCTCGGTCACCACTGAGGACGAACTGGAGCGCGCGGCAGCGGAGTTGACGTTCCCGCTGCTGCTGAAGGCGGCGTGGAGCGCCGGTTCCACCGCGCACCAGATCATCGGCACGCCCGGGGACCTGCGTGAGGCCTGGCAGCGGTCGCGTGCGGTGATGGCGGAGTCGGCGCTGCTCGGCTTCGCGGAGCTGCACGTGGCCGGGGCCGACGGGGACTTCATCGTGGAGGAGATCGTCAGCGGCTGCGCCGCGGAGTGGTTCGACGGCTCCGGCTGGGGCGACTACGTCAGTGTCGAGGGCGTCGTTGCCGGCGGTGTGTTCCGCCCGGTGTGCGTGAGCGGACGGATGCCGACGGTGGCGCCGTTCACCGAGCGCGCCGGCATCACCCCGGCGGCCCTCGGGAGTGCCGCGCAGGCGGGGATCGTGGAGCTGGCCCGGCAGGCCGTGGACGCCCTGGGCCTGGAGGACTGCGGCACGCACACGGAGATCAAGCTGGGCGCGGACGGCCGCATGTGGCTGATCGAGACGGCCGCGCGGTTCGGCGGCGCAATGACGGTGCCGCAGATCGAGCAGGTCTTCGGGCTGGACCTGATCGGCATGTTCACCGATCAGCTGCTCGGTGGCGCTCCCGCCTGGCCGGCGCGGGCGCTGACCCCGGACGACGCCGACGGTGCGGCCGGGTCCCTGGTGGTGCTCGCCGTGAACGCGGACGGCTCGCCGTGGACCCGCCGCCACCGGTGGGACTCCGCCGCGGTGGTCCGCTCGGCCCCGGTCGGCGCCGGCAGCACGCTGTCCGTCGTCGCCGAGAGTTCCCTGCCGGACGGCTCCCTGGTGCCGGTGTACGACCCGGCCGCCGGCGCCAACACCATGGCGGCGGTGTGCCTGCTGTCGGCCGACCGGCCGCAGACCGTGGTGGACGACTTCACGGCGGTGGTGGACGCCCTGCCGCGGATCCTGCCGACGGACGTCACCCAGGCGGTGCGGGCATGACGGGCACACTGCACGAGACGGGCGTGCCGGACGCCGCGGGCGACCGGACGGTCGTCGGCGCCAACCTGTCGCTGCCGCTGTTCCGCGCGCTGTCCGGGGTGCTGGCCGGTCACCCGTACCTGAAGGTGGTCGTGGACCGCGCCGAGCACACCTGGCACCTGCTCGACACCCGGGTGCACCCCTTCCACGTCGACTACATAGCGACCCGTGTCCTCGGCAGGACGCTGGACGAACTCGACGCCGAGCTGGACGCGTTCAACGCCTCGGTGTACATGGACCCCGAACGCCGGTTCCTGCTGGGCGTGCTGTCGCTGCACACGGAGGAGGAGGCCGGGGGTTCCGAACGGCCCTTCCTGGTCCTGGAGACCACCGAGGCGGACACCATGCCCGGCCCGCTGCTGGAGGAGTTCTACCACTTCGTGCGCGGACGGGTGGACGGCCGGCTGCCGCTGCTGCTGAAGCCCGCTAACCACGGCCAGGAACAGGAACTGGCCGCGATCGGCGAGGCCCGGGTGCCGCGCGTCCTCAGCCACGAACTCTTCGGCAACCGGACGCGCACCTGCCTGAACCCGGGTGAGGCAGAGGGACGGCTGCGCTACTTCCGCACCGCCGCCGAGTACGAGAGCGCCGCCGCGGACCTCGGCTGGCCGGACATCATCGCCATGCCCCGCCTGCCCGACGACGTGCCCCGCGCCGCCGGATTCGTCAACACCGCGCCCACCACGCCGCTTTCGCACACCAACGTGCTGGCCGCCGGCTGGGGCATCCCGAACGCGATCGTCCGCGACCTCGACGCCGTCGTGCGGCGCGAGGGCCTGGACGGCGCGTGGGTGCGCTACCGCGTGCGCGAGGACGCCGTCACCCTGGAACGGCTGCCCGGGCCGCCGGCCCTGGAACGGCCCGCCTGGCACCGGCAGCGCATCCGTATCGAGACACCGCTGCTCCGGCAGGCCCCGGTCCTGGCGCTGCACCGGCTGCGGCGCACCGACCGGGACGGGTACGGCACCAAGGCGGCCAACCTCGGCGAACTGCACCACGTCCTGGACAGCCGCACCGCCGACCTGACGAGGTTCCACGCCCGCCCGCGTCCGCCGCGGCCCGATCTCCTCGGCCACCTCGCGGCCCGGCTCGGCGAGCCGGACGCGTCGCGGGAGCGGCTGCGGGCCGCCGCGGCGGAACACGTGGCCCGGACGGTCCGCGCACCGCGAGGGGTGGCGCTGCCGTTCCGGCTGCACCACCTGTTCCTCACCTCCTCGCCCGCGCTGCAACAGGGCATCGGCAGGCTGAAGATGGCGCTGGAGCTCGACGCGCTGGACGTGGTCGACTCGCTGTCCCTGCACCTGCAGCGCCTGACGTGCGCCACGGCGATGCCCGAGGAGGTGGCGCGGGCGATCACCGCTTCCGTGGCGGACCTCACCGCGGACGGCCGCCGGCTGGTGGTGCGCTCCTCGTCCAACGCGGAGGACCTGCCCGGCTTCTCCGCCGCCGGCATCTACGACTCGGTCACCACGGTGCACGGCACGGACCAGCTCATGGACGCGGTACGGCAGGTGTGGGCGTCGCTGCTGTCGCCGCGCAGCGTGCGCCTGCGGCACCAGGCGGGCATCCCCCTGGACGACACCTACATGGGGGTGATCGTCCAGGAGTACACGCCCGCCGAGCTGGGGGGCGTGCTGGTGACCTGCGACCCGACCCGGCCCGAGGACTTCCGCAACGTGTACCTCAACTGCACCCCCGGGTCGCCCGAGCGGGTGGTCGACGGCACCGTCCTGCCCCAGCAGTACCTGTACAACACCGTCGAGGGCGGCGGGCGCACGGTGGACCTCGGTTCCTCGCGCGAGGACCTGCCGGCGGCGGTACGCACCGCGCTGGGCCGGCTCGCGCTGACGGGGCGCCTGCTGCAGTCGCACTTCAGCGAGGCCGACTGCGACGAGGCCCTGGACATCGAGTGGCTGATGACCGCGGAGGGGACCTTCCACCTGGTCCAGGTCCGCCCCTACGCCCGGTGAGGCGCCGTATGTCCCCGTCGCGGTCGGCTTCCTCCGCGCCGGCGCCGTCCCCGGCCGCCCGCCGGATCATCCGCCTGAACAACGGGTTCCAGTTGCTGTTCAACCTGCTGTGGTGGATGCCCGTCTTCTACGCGTACCAGCGCGACGCCGGCCTGTCCGACGGGCAGATCTTCGGCATCCAGAGCATCTACTACATCGCCTTCTGCCTGTTCGAGATACCGACCGGGATCGTCGCCGACCGCATCGGCGCCCGCAACTGCCTGCGCGCGGGAGCGGTGGTGATGACGGCGGCGAACCTGCTGCCGGTGCTGGCGCCCACGTACACCGGTTTCCTCGCGCACTTCCTGGCCATCGCGGCCGGCCGGTCGCTGACGTCGGGCGCGGCGAGCGCCTACCTCTACGACGGGTTGCGCGCGGAGCGGGCCGGCGCCCACTACCTGCGGGCCGAGGGCACGGCGCGGGCCCTGGGGCTCGGCGCCAAGGTCGTCTGCTGGCCGCTCGTGGGGCCGCTGATGGCACTGGCGCCGCAGACCCCGTACGTGCTGAGCGCGGCGAGCGCGGCCGGTTCCCTCGGCTGCGCCCTCGTCCTGCCGCGGCTCGCCGGGGGCGGCCCCGGCGTCCGGCCGCGGTCCCCGGCGCGGCCGGGCGCGGGCTTCCTGCGGGACACGGGCGCCGCCCTGCGTGCCCTGCGGTCCTCGCCGTGGCTGGCCCTGCTCATGGTCCAGGGCGTCGCCGTGTTCACGTTGTCCCGGATCTGCCAGGTCAACCTGTTCCAGCCGGTACTCCTGCGGCACGGCATCGGGGAGGGCGCGCACGGCAGCGTGCTCGCGGCCATGACGGTCGCCGAGGCGGTGGCGTCGGCCCGCCCGCAGTGGCTGAGCCGCCGGGTGCCGCCGGTCGTCTGGGTGTCCCTGCTGAGCGTGGCTCTCGCCGCCGCCCTGGCGGGCACCGCCGTGGGCGGGCCGTGGACCGTGGTCGCCCTGCTGTGCGCGTTCGCCGCGATCACCGGGTTCGTCTACCCGGTGCAGCGCAAGCTCGTCAACGACGCCGTGCCGGCGAACGCGCCGCGTGCCACGCTGCTGTCGGTGGAGAGCATCGTGGACCGTGCGGTGTGCGCGCTGGCCGCGGTGGCCGCGGGCGCCTATCTGGCGGCGGGCCGGCTGGACGCGCTGCTGTGGCACAGTGCCGCGCTCACCTGCCTCCTGATGCCGGCCCTCCACCTGGCGCTGCACCGGGCCGGCCGGACCAGGCCCCCGCACGGGAAGGGCGGCACCGCCGCGGCAGCGCAGCCCGTCCCCCTGCCGGCCGACGAGGGTGCGGCACCCCGCTGAGGTCCCCCGCGCGCGGGCCGGAAATGTGTCTGCGACAACCGGACTACTGCCCACCGGTCTTTCCGGCGTACGGATTGTTTCCGGCCATGCGCACTGGACTTCAGTTCCCCGCCCATACGTTCGAAGATCGCTCCGGAATGGAAAGGATCATCGACGGGGCACTGTTCGACGGATCTCCTATTCGATCACCGGGAGAGCGCCCCGTCTCTCGTGATCCACCAGCTCAGATCATGAAGTGGCTCGATTCCACGGTGTTCGGCCGGCCGGGCCGCCGGAGCGCGCGGTGGCGTGAAGGCGCCCTTGATGGGTGACCGTTCAATTGATCAAGCTCCAAACCTTGAACACGAATTACACACATCCCCTCTCCATGGCCGTTGTGATGGTCTACATTGACCGTGCTTCAGCTGTTGGGAGGCAAGGCGACCAGTAATGATCTCAGGGGGTTGATCCATTACTGCTGCCACGAGAGGGCGTCGGGTGCGGGGAGCACCTGGGGCTTTTGAAATCACCCTGGACGTCACGCGCTAGGGGGGGCGGGAGGCGGGGGCCTCCCGAGGGGAGCAAACAGTGTTGGGCGAAAACGTCGAATCACTGGGAACCTGGGGGGTTCTGTGCGGCAAGGGGGACTTGTCAGCTCGTTTCCGTCGACGCGCGGGCGTCTGGAGAACGGGGCGATCAGCCGGCCCGCGATCGAATGGGAACAGCGGTACCGCCGTACCGTGATCATCAGCGATACCGCGGCCACCGCCTTCGTGGTAGCGGCCATCGGCAACTTCTTCGGGGCCCGGGACGCGGCCAACTGGCACGAGAAGTGGGGAATTCTCGCCTTCGGCACCGAACTGCTGGTATTGGGGGCGCTCGCGGTCAGCCGGGCGTGGGCTCCGGCCGTGCTCGGCCAGGGAGCCGAGGAATTCCGCCGGCTCGGCCGCTCACTGTTCACGGCGACTGTCGTACTGGCTCTCGGCGGAATCGCCCTGACCTCGCGGAACATCAAACTCTGGATCTTCGTCGCGATCCCCGCGATCGCGCTCGTCACCATGACCGCGCGCTATCTGCTGCGCCTCTGGCTGCACAAGCAGCGCAAGGAAGGACGGTGCCTGCGGCCGGTGCTGGCCGCCGGGAGCCCGGCCACCGTGCTCGACCTGATCACCCGGACCCGCAAGTTCCCCCACCTCGGCTGGCGGGTGGAGGCGGTGTGCACGACGGACGGGCTCGGGTTCGACGGCGACCACCTGGACGGAGTGCCGGTCGTCGGCCGGCTGCCGGACGTCGCCCAGCACGTCCGGCACGACGGCTACCGCGTCGTCGCGGTCACCCCGGACCCGCACTGGTCACCGGACCGGCTGCAGCGGCTGGCCTGGAACCTCGAGGGCAGTGAGGCCGAGATGGTCGTGGCCCCCGTGCTGATGGAGGTGGCGGGCCCACGGCTGCACGTCGACGCGGTGCTCGGCATACCGCTGCTGCGGGTCAGCATGCCGACCTTCACCGGAGGCCGCCGGGCGGTCAAAGGAGTCGTCGACCGGACGGGCGCCGCGCTCCTGCTGGTGCTGTTCGCGCCGCTGATGGTGCTCGTCGGGCTGCTCGTGCTGGTGGACAGCCGGGGCGGGGCGTTCTACCGCCAGCGCAGGGTCGGCAAGGACGGGCGCGAGTTCACCATCCTCAAGTTCCGCACCATGGTCCCCGACGCCGACCGGGCGCGGGCCGAGCTGGCCGACCGCAACGAGGGCGCCGGCCCGCTGTTCAAGCTGCGCCGGGATCCGCGGGTGACCCGGGTGGGAGCGGTGCTGCGCCGGTACTCGCTGGACGAGCTGCCGCAGCTCTTCAACGTCCTCACCGGATCGATGTCGCTCGTCGGGCCGCGGCCTCCGCTGCCGGAGGAGTGCGCCGCGTACGGCCCGGACATCCGGCGGCGGCTGCTGGTCAAACCCGGACTCACGGGCCTGTGGCAGATCAGCGGACGCAGCGATCTGTCGTGGGAGGAGGCGGTCCGGCTGGACCTGCGGTACGTGGAGGACTGGTCGCTCGCCCTGGACACAGTGATCTTGTGGAAGACGCTGCGGGCGGTGCTCCACGGGCAGGGCGCCTACTGAATGCGTGCCGGGCCGTCGTCCGGCCCGGCATGCGAACCGCAGGCCAGGAGGCCTGCCTTGGGGGGAGGAACGAGTCATGAAGGTCAGCGTTTTCGGGCTCGGCTACGTGGGCTGCGTGTCGGCCGCGTGCCTGGCCAGCATGGGACACGAGGTCATCGGGGTGGACGTCAACCAGGTGAAGGTCGACCTGGTCAACGACGGCAAGGCCCCGGTGGTCGAGGAGCGCATCGGCGAGCTCATCGCCGACGTCGTGCGGAGCGGGGCCCTGCGCGCCACCGGCGACGTGCGCGAGGCGGTCCTGGGCAGCGAGGTGTCGCTGGTGTGCGTGGGCACGCCGTCGGAGCCCAACGGCAGCCTGTGCACGACCTACTTGGAACGGGTCACCGAGCAGATCGGCGCCGCGCTCGCCGAGGGGGGCGGGCAAGGGGGCCGGCACACCGTCGTCTTCCGCAGCACCATGCTGCCCGGCACCTGCCTGAACCTGCTGGTGCCGATCCTGGAGAAGTACCTGGGCGGCACCGCCGGGGCGGACATCGGGATCGCCGTCAATCCGGAGTTCCTGCGCGAGGGCACGAGCGTGCGGGACTTCTTCGACCCGCCCAAGACCGTCATCGGCGAGCTCGACCCGGCGAGCGGTGACGCGGTGACGGCGCTCTACGCCGGCCTGCCCGGCGAGGTGTTCCGGGTGCCGATCCCGACCGCCGAGGCGATCAAGTACGCGGACAACGCGTTCCACGGCCTCAAGATCGGGTTCGCGAACGAGCTGGGCGCGGTGTGCCAGGCCCTCGGGGTGGACTCGCACCAGGTGATGGACGTGTTCCTGGCGGACCGCAAGCTGAACATCAGCCCCGCCTACCTGCGGCCCGGTTTCGCCTTCGGCGGCTCGTGCCTGCCCAAGGACCTGCGCAGCCTGGTCCACGCGGCGCACCGGGCCGACGTCTCGGTGCCCATCCTCGCCCACGTGCTGCCCTCCAACTCCGACCACCTGCAGCGCGCGGTGGAGCTGGTCGAGCGCACCGGCAAGCGCCGGGTGGGCCTGTTCGGGCTGTCGTTCAAGCCCGGCACCGACGACCTCCGTGAGAGCCCGCTCGTCGAGCTGGCGGAGCGGCTGTTCGGCAAGGGGTACGACCTGAAGATCTACGACGCCAACGTGAGCCTCTCCCGGCTGCTGGGCGCGAACCGCGAGTACATCGAGACCCGGCTGCCGCACCTCGCGCAGCTGCTCGCGGAGTCCGTCGAGGAGGTGCTCGAACACGGCGAGGTGTGCCTGGTGGGCACCCGGGACCCGGCCGTGCTGTCGGCGCTCCCCCATGGCGACGCTCCGGTGATCGTCGACCTCGTCCGCCTTCCCGACGCCGAAGCGCGCCGGGCCGAACCGGGGTACCTGGGCCTTGCTTGGTGACACGACCGGCGGCGGCCGGGGCCGGCGCGCGCTGATCCTGGTGGAGAACCTGTCGGTGCCGTTCGACCGGCGGGTGTGGCAGGAGTGCACGACGCTGCGCGACGCGGGCTGGGAGGTGCACGTCATCTGCCCCCGCGGGACGAAGCGGGACACGGAGGCCGAGGCCGTGGTCGACGGGGTGCGGATCCACCGCTACCCGTTGCGCGCGGCCACCGGAGGGCCGGCCGGCTACCTGCGGGAGTACGGCACGGCGTTGTGGCACACGGCCCGGCTGGCCCGCAAGGTCGGCCCGGTCGACGTGGTCCACGCCTGCAACCCGCCCGACCTGCTGTTCCTGCCCGCGCTGTGGCTGAAGCGGCGCGGCGCCCGGTTCGTCTTCGACCAGCACGACCTGGTACCCGAGCTGTACCTCTCCCGGTTCCACCGCGGCGAGGACCTGCTCTACCGCGCCGTGTGCGCGCTGGAACGGCTGACCTACCGGGCGGCGGACGTCGTGCTCGCCACGAACGAGAGCTACCGGGACGTCGCGGTGCGCCGGGGCGGCCGGCGGCCGGGGGACGTCTTCGTGGTGCGCAGCGCGCCCGACGTCGACCGGTTCCGCCCGGTGCCGGCCGAGCCGGAGCTGAAGCGCGGCAAGCCCCACCTGCTGTGCTACCTCGGGGTCATGGGCCCGCAGGACGGCGTCGACTACGCCCTGCGGGCCCTGGCCAGACTGCGCGAGGAGGTCGGGCGGACGGACTGGCACGCGGTGTTCGTCGGCGCCGGTGACACCTTCGACCAGATGGTGGAGCTGTCCCGGCGACTCGGGCTCGCGGACCACGTGGAGTTCACCGGGCGCATCCCGGACGCCGACCTGGTGCGCTACCTGTCCACCGCGGACGTGTGCCTCTCCCCCGACCCGCGCAATCCGCTCAACGACGTGTCGACCATGAACAAGGTCCTGGAGTACATGGTGATGGGCCGGCCCATCGTCTCGTTCGACCTGAAGGAGGCGCGCGTCTCCGCCGGTGACGCCGCCGTCTACGCGCCCGCCAACGACGAGGCGCGGTTCGCCGAGCTCGTCGCGCTGCTGCTGGACGATCCGCAGAAGCGGGCCCGGATGGGCGAGATCGGCCGGGAGCGGGTCAGCGGACCGCTCTCCTGGCGCAATTCGCAGGCGTCGCTGCTCGCCGCCTACGCCGCTGCCTGCCGTGACCGCTCCGCGGTGCCGGCCCCCGGATCCGCGCAGGGAAGAGGCAGCGCAGTTGAGCGATGACACGATACGCCTGGTCACGATCGGACGGATGGTCCGCCGCCGCTGGCGGCTCCTCGTCCTCCTCGCCCTCGTGGGCGCGCTCGCCGGCTACGGCACCTCGCTGCTGTTCCCGCCGCGCTACACGACGTCGGCGTCGGTGCTGCTGCCGGGTGCGTGGGAGGAGCGCGAGCTGCTCACCCAGACGGAGATCGCGACCAGTTCGGTGGTGGCCGACCGCGCTGCCGCCAAGCTCGGCTGGGCCGGGGTCGACGGCAGGGAGCTGCGGGACCGGGTGAGCGCCCGGGCAGCCGACGGCAACATCATCGACATCTCCGGCACGGCCGAGACCCCGGAGCGCGCACAGCAGCTCTCGGACCAGGTGGCCCGGCAGTTCGTCTCGTTCGCCACCGAGATCGTGGGCGACAACACCGACCCCGAGGCGGCGGCCCAGCTGGAGGCGCTGCGGCAGACGGTGAAGCAGACCAGCCGTCGCATCACGGAACTGGCCGGCGCGGCCGACCCGGGGCGGACCGTGGAGAGCGTGCAGGCCCGCACCGACCTGGAGAAGCTGCGCACCACGCTGCAGGAGGCCATCACCAAGCTGGACCAGGCCGACCCGGCCGCCAACAAGGCCGGCATGGTCGTCATGGGGCCGGCGCCCCGGCCGGCCGGCGAGGCACCGCCGACACGGACGCAGCTCGCCGCCGGCGGGGCGCTGCTGTTCCTGCTGCTCGGGTTCATCGGCCTGCTCACCGCCGCACGGCTGAACCGCCGCCCGCGCACCGAA
Organism: Streptomyces capoamus; assembly: GCF_014654935.1. Classification (GTDB taxonomy): domain Bacteria; phylum Actinomycetota; class Actinomycetes; order Streptomycetales; family Streptomycetaceae; genus Streptomyces; species Streptomyces capoamus. The sequence goes on along the minus strand of NZ_BNBF01000001.1, from coordinate 451,807 downwards.
CCGGAGATCGCCGCGGCCCTGGGCTCGGCGGTCCTCGGCAGCGTCGACGTACCGGAAGAACGGCCGCAGGACCGTGGCCCGCGCACCCGGATCCGCCGGCTGCTGGGCATCGACGTCCGGTGGGACATGCCCGCCCCGCACTCGTCCGACGAGACGGCCAGGCAGCTCCGCTACCGGCGGGTGTGCGCCCGTGTCCGGGACCGGCTGCCCGCCCCCCGGCGGTTGCTGGTCGTCGTACCGGACGGTGACGGGACCGCCCGCCGGGCCGCCGAGCAGCTCGTCGCCGCGGCGGGGAGCGACCCGCTGCTGCGGGTGGCGGAGGTCTCGCTGTCGGAGCCGGTGGTACCGGACCGCGAGCACGAGTCCGGTGTGCTGGCCGTGGTCAGCGCGGGCCGCTGGACGGCGGGGGAGCTCGCCGGCGTCACCGAGGCGTGCGCGGACGCCCGGCACAAGGTCGTCGGCATCGTCGTCGCCGGCACCGTCCGGGTGCGTGCGGCGCGGAGCGCCGGCCGTCCCCGGGACGCGGCCGGGCCGCCGCTCGCGGTCGGCGCCGACGCGGGGGGAGGTACGAGGTGACGACGAGTACGACACCGGAGCCGTCGGCCGCCGCTCCGCTGCTGGACCTGCAGGCACTGGTCGTGGCGGTGCGCAGACGGCGCCGTCTGTGGTACTGCGCGGCGCTTCTGGGGCTGCTCGTGGGTGTGGCGGTGGCGGTCCTGCTGCCACCGCGGCCGACCGCGGTGACCAAGGTGCTGGTCGCGCACCAGGAGGACCAGCCGAACGACCCCGGAACGCTGATCCGCACCGACGTCGCGCTGCTGCACACCACGCGCATCGCCGGCGCGGCCCTGAAGTCCCTCGGGTCCCCGGTGAAGCCGGAGGACTTCATGCAGGACTACGGGGGCGTCGGCCTGACCAACAACCTGCTGCAGATCACGGCATCGGCCGACAGCGACGCCGAGGCGGTGGCCCGCGCCCGGGCGCTCGCCGACGCCTTCGTCACGGACCACGTGAAGCGGATGCGGGAGGCCGCGGACGCCGAGTCCAAGAGCCTGCTCGACCAGCGTGACCGGCTGCAGCGCGAACTCACCCAGGTCAACAAGGCCATAGGGGACGGATCGCCGCAGAGCGGACCGAAGGCGGCGGCGAACCTGGAGTCACTCTTCACCCGCCGGGCCGAACTCACGTCCCGGATCGCCGACTTCACCCAGCGGGCCGCCGAGGCACGCGTCGGCACGCCCCGGCTCGTCGCCGGCACACAGGTGGTGGACGCCCCGCACGCGGTGCGGCACTCCCTGGCCGGGACGGCTGCCACGGACGGTGTGATCGGGCTCGTCCTCGGACTCGTCCTGGGACTCGCGGTGGCCGCCGTCGGCACGGTGGTGGCCGACCGTCCCGTGCTGCGCCGGGACATCGCGGCGCACCTCGGTGCCTCGGTCGTCGCCGAGCTGCCCGGCCGGCCGGGACCGTGGCGGCGCCGGCGGGCCCGGGCGGTGCGGGAACGGCTCACCGGGTCCCTGGCCCGCACCGTGCGCACCTCCGCGGAACCGGTGTCACTGCTGGAACTGGGCTGCGCGCGCAGCGCGAGCGGGATCGCTTTGGACCTCGCCCGGGTGCTGGCGGCGCAGGGCCCGGTGGCCGTCGTCGACGGTCTGCCCGGTCCGCAGCTCGCGGGCCGCCGCCCGAAGCCGGGAGACCCCGCGGTGGTCGGCGCCGAGCGTGCCGCGGCCCTGCCGCCCGGGGAGCGCCGCCTCGGCGTCGGCTCGGTGGCGCCCGGCACGGCCTGGACCGACCTGCGGTACCTCGGCACCCGGACGGTGCTCGTGGTGCGGGCCGGGCACGGCAGCGCGGCCTGGCTGCACACCGTGGCCCGGCAGCTCGCGGACCAGCGGATCGCGGTGGCCGGTGTGGTGCTGGTCGACCCCGATCCGCGGGACCGGACCGACGGCACGCTGTGGGACGGGCCGTACACCGCGCTGCGCGGCCACCACGAACTCCCGGCCCAGCAGAGCGGTGGGGGGGCCTCCCACGCCGTCCCGTCGGTGGGGGACGGCCGGCATCGGACGGAGCGGCTGCCGATCAGGGCGGCCCGCGTCCCGGACAGCGAGCAGGAGGCGCGGTAACACATGTGCGGCATCGCAGGCACGTACCGGTGGCCGGACGGAAAGGCCGTGACCGACCGGCTCACCGAGATACTCGCCCACCGCGGACCGGACGGGGCGGGCCGCTACAGCCACCCCGCCGGTGACGGCGAGGTGCACCTCGGGCACCGGCGGCTGGCCATCATCGACCTGTCCGGGACCGGCGCCCAGCCGATGGTCTCGGACGGCCTGGCCCTGACGTACAACGGGGAGCTGTACAACGCGCCGGAGCTGCGGGCCGAGCTGGCCGCCGCCGGGGTGCGCTTCCGCGGGACCTCCGACACCGAGGTGCTGCTGGAGGCGTGGCGGCGCTGGGGCACGGACTGTCTGCCCCGGCTGCGCGGCATGTTCGCCTTCGGGATCTTCGACGAGCGCAGCGGTGAGCTGGTGCTCGCCCGCGACCAGCTCGGCATCAAGCCGCTGTTCCTGCTCCGGCGCGGCGCCGGCCTGGTGTTCGCCTCCGAGCTGAAGGCGCTGGCCGCCGTGGCTGGCGGCTCGCTGGAGGTGGACCCCGCGGCGCTGGTGGCCTCGCTGCTGTACTACTGGGTGCCGGACTCGCGGTGCGCGTTCCGCGAGGCGGAGAAGCTGCCGCCGGGGAGCTGGCTGCGGTGCCGGCCCGACGGGCGGGTGGAACGCGGCCGGTTCTGGCAGCTGAGGGACGTCGCCGCCGAGGCCCGGCAGCGGGCCCGCGAGGGCGAACGACCGGACATCGCCGCCGTGGTCGAGGAGTCGACGCGGCGTCACCTGCTCTCCGACGTCCCCGTGGCGACCTTCCTGTCCGGCGGCCTGGACTCCAGTTACCTGACCGCGCTGGCGGCGCGCGAGCGGCCCGGGATCTCCGCCTACACGATCGGGTTCCGAGCCGAGGACGCCCGGTTCGAGGCGATGCCGGACGATCTGCGCTACGCGCGGCGGGTGGCCGAGCGGTTCGGCGTCGACCTCCACGAGATCGAGATCGCCCCGGACGTGCTCGACCTGCTGCCGCGGATGACGTACCACCTGGACGAGCCGATCGGCGATCCCGCCGCGATCAACACGTTCCTGATCTGCTCGGCCGCCCGGGAGGCCGGGGTCAAGGTGATGCTGTCCGGGATGGGCGCCGACGAGCTGTTCGCCGGTTACCGCAAGCACCTGGCCAACCTGATCGCGCTGCGCTACCAGCGGGTCCCGCGGCCCCTGCGGCGCGGGATGTCCGCGGCCGTGGACCGGCTGCCGGTGGCCACGAGCCGCCGGGGGTACCGGTCGGTGCGCTTCGCCAAGCGGTTCCTCTCCTTCGCCGACCTGCCGGAGGAGACCGCGTTCCGGCGCAGCTACACGATGTACGACCGGGGCGAGTTGCTCGCCCTGCTCGATCCGGACCTGGCCGGGACGGTCGAGGACGTGCTGACCGAGCACGCGGACACCTACCGGGACAACGACCTCGACGACTTCGTCAACCGCATGTGCCTGACCGACGCCCGGATGTTCCTGCCGGGCCTGAACCTCGCGTACACCGACCGGTCGAGCATGGCCGCGTCGACCGAGGTGCGGGTGCCGTACGTGGACGTGGAGGTGGTCAAGGCGGCGTTCGCCGTGCCCGGGGACCAAAAGATCGTCGGGCGGCAGGGCAAGGCCGTCCTGAAGGAGGCGGCCACCTCGGTCCTGCCCCGGGAGATCGTGTACCGGCCCAAGGGCCTGTTCAGCGCCCCGCTGCGCGCCTGGATGAGCCGGGACCTGGCACCGCTGGTCCGGGAGGTGGTCAACGACGGTGAACTGGTCCGCTCCGGGTTCCTGCGCCGTGACGCGCTGGCCCGGCTCGTCGCCGAGGACGCCGCCGGGCAGCGGGACTTCTCCAAGCATCTGTGGCATGTGCTGACCCTCGAGTACTGGTACCGCGGCGCGACCTCCCGGTCCGGCCAGCACTCCCCGTCGACGGTGTAGAGACAAGAGGACTTCAGGTGAAACAGGTAGTGCAGAACTACAAGAGCGGTGAGCTGGCGCTGCTCGACGTGCCGGTGCCGGGCTGCAAGCCGGGGGGTGTACTCGTCCGCAGCGCCTACTCGCTGATCTCCACCGGTACCGAGCTGATGAAGGTGTCCGAGGCCGGCATGTCGATGCTGGGCAAGGCCCGCTCCCGGCCGGACCAGGTGGCCAAGGTCGTGCAGAGCGTCGCCGTCAACGGGGTGCCCGCCACCTACCGCAAGGTGATGGGGAAGCTGGACTCCTACACGCCGCTGGGCTACTCGCTGTGCGGGGTGGTCGAGCAGGTGGGCGCCGGGATCGACGACGTGGCGGTCGGTGACCTGGTGGCCTGCGCCGGCAACGAGCACGCGCTGCACGCCGAGTTGAACTGGGTGCCGAAGAACCTCTACGCCCGGGTCCCGGACGGTCTCGCGCCGCGGCATGCCGCCTTCGGCACGGTCGGGTCGATCGCGCTGCAGGGCGTCCGCCAGGGCGAGTCGCGGCTGGGCGAGGTGGCGCTGGTCATCGGCCTCGGGCTGATCGGTCAGCTGGTGGTCCAGCTGCTGGCCGCCTCCGGGGTCCGGGTCGTCGGGGCCGACCCGGACCCGGCGCGCTGCGAGCTGGCGGAGCGCCTGGGCGCGGCGGCCTGCGGCGACCCGGCGTCCGCGGCGGTGGAGACGGCCGTCGCCGAACTCACCGGCGGTCTGGGCGCGGACCAGGTGTACCTGGCCGCCGGCGGCGGCAGCAACGAGCCCGTCGAGCTGGCCGCCCGGCTGTGCCGGGACCGCGGCCGGGTCGTCGACATCGGCAAGTGCCGCCTGGACCTGCCGTGGAACGCGTACTACGAGAAGGAGCTGGACGTCCGGTTCTCCCGCAGTTACGGCCCCGGGCGCTACGACCCGGAGTACGAACTGGAGGGCCGCGACTACCCGATCGGCTACGTGCGCTGGACCGAGCGCCGCAACCTGGCGTGCTTCCTCGACCTCCTGGCCCGTGGGAGCGTCGACGTGGAGCCCCTGGTCTCGCACATCGCCGACTTCGCCGACGCGGTCGGGACGTACCAGCGCCTGAAGGACGGCGAGCTGAAGGCCGTGGCCGTGCTGTTCCGCTACCCCGGTGACACGGGGACGGCGCGGGAGGCGGCCGCCCCGGTGGTGGCCGTGCCCGCGGCCGGCCCGCGCGACGGCCGGGTGCCCGCCCCGGCCCGGGCCGCGGGCGCCCCGGTGCGCCTGGCGTTCGTCGGCGCCGGCAACTACGCGACGTCGATGCTGCTGCCGCACCTGGCCGGACGCGAAGGTGTGGAGTTGTCGACCGTCGTCACCACGACGGCACTGTCCGCGGCCAACGCGCAGCGCAAGTTCGGCTTCGAGGAGGCGACGACCGACCTCGACGCCGTGCTCGGCGACAAGTCGGTGGACGCGGTGTTCGTCGTCACCCGGCACAGCTCGCACGCCGAACTGACCCGCAGGGCCCTGCTGGCCGGCAAGGCCGTGTTCGTGGAGAAGCCCCTGGCGCTCACCGAGGAGGAGCTGGCCGGGGTGCTCTCGGCGGTGGAGGAGTCGGGCAACGACCGGTTGCAGGTGGGCTTCAACCGCCGGTTCGCGCCGCTGCTGCGGGAGGCGAGGCAGCGCTTCGGTGCCCGGACCGGCCCGGCGCACCTGCGCTACCTCGTCAACGCGGGCCGCCTCGATCACGGCAGCTGGTATCTCCGGCAGGGCACCGAGGGCTCGCGGTTCGCCGGTGAGGGCGGGCACTTCATCGACACGGCGAGCTGGCTGCTGGACGCCGACCCGGTGTCGGTGTACGCGGTCGCCTCGTCCGGCAACGAGGACCTGCAGGTCGTGCTGCGCTACCCGGACGAATCCACCGCCACCATCAGCTACGTCACCAGCGGCCCGGCCGGCTTCCCCAAGGAGACGCTGGACCTGGTCGCGGACGGCAAGGCCCTGCGGCTCGACGACTTCGTCCGTGCCTCGGTGTACGGCCGCAAGCGCTGGGTCAGTTCGCGGCTGCCCAAGGCGCGGGACAAGGGCCAGAACGCCGAACTGGCCGCGTTCGTCAAGGCGGTGCGGACCGGCGGCCCGATGCCGGTGCCGCTCCGGTCGCTGGTCGCCACCACCGCGGCCACCCTCGCCGTGCAGGCCGGTCTGGCCGGCGGGGCGCCGGTGACGCTGGCGAGGACGCCATGAGCATGAGCGCGGGCTGGTACCTGCGGCGGCTGTCCCGGATGGGGCCGCGGGAGGTCGGCGGCCGGGTGGGCGACGCGGTGCGCAGGCGTCGGTGGCGGTCCGCGCGGCCGGCCGGCCCGAGCGTGACCGGCGCCCGGTTCACCGCCGTGCTGCCCGCGGGCACGATCGCCGCGGTGCCGCCGGACGCCGCCAAACGTCTCGTCGCCGAGGCGGACCGGCTGCTGTCCGGGCAGGCCGAGTACTTCGGGGTGGTCCGCGACGACATGGCCGCCCCGGACTGGTGGTTCGACCCGAAGACCGGGCGCCGGGCCCCGTTCGGGTACGCCTTCGACGTGCCGTACCGCGACGAGGACGCGGTCGGGGACATCAAGCAGATCTGGGAGCCGTCCCGGCACCAGTACCTCACCGTGCTCGCCGCCGCCTACGCGGTCACCGGGGACGAGCGGTACGCCGAGCGGGTGGCCGAGCACCTGAGGTCGTGGTGGGCGGGCAACGCGCCGCTGCGCGGGGTGCACTGGACCAGCGGCATCGAGCTGGGGATCCGGCTGCTGTCCTGGGTGTGGATCCGCCGGCTGCTCGACGGCTGGCCGGGCGCCGCCGATCTGTTCGAGCGCAACCCGGTGGCGCTGAGACAGATCTGGCACCACCAGCGCTGGCTGGCCGCCTTCCCCAGCCGGGGGTCCTCGGCGAACAACCACGTCATCGCCGAGGCCGCCGGGCAGTTCGCCGCGGCCTGCGCGTTCGGGTGGTTCCCCGCCTCGGCGCGCTGGCGGGCCGACGCGCTGCGGTCGCTGGAGCGGGAGCTGCGCGGCAACACCTTCCTCTGCGGACTCAACCGGGAGCTGGCCTCCGAGTACCACGGGCTGGTGCTGGAACTCGGCCTGGCCGCGCTGGCGGAGGCGGATGCGGCGGGCGTGCCGGTCCCCGCGACGGTACGGCTGGTGCTGCTGCGGATGACCGACGCGCTCGCGGCCGTGGTGGACGACCGGCTGCGGCCGCCCCGTCAGGGGGACGGCGACGACGGGTTCGGGCTGGTCGTGGACGGCGCGGGCACCGACCGCTGGGCCTCGCTGCTGGCCACCGGGGACGCCGTGTTCGGCAGGCGCGACTGGTGGCCGGAGGTGCCCGGCAGCGATGTGCGTACCGCGCTGCTGGCCGGGCTCGTCAACCGTACGGAACCGTCCGTGTCCCGGCCGGCGAGCCGGCCGGCGCATTTCGCCGAAGCGGGCATGACCATCCTGCGGGGGGCGGGCGGGATCTGGTGCCGCTGCGACGGCGGTCCGCACGGCTTCCTGGCCATCGCCGCGCACGCCCACGCGGACGCGCTGTCCGTGGAGGTACGGCACGACGGGGTGGACGTGCTCGCCGACCCGGGGACGTACTGCTACCACGGGCAGCCCGAGTGGCGGCGGTACTTCCGGTCGACGCTCGGCCACAACACCCTGGAGCTGGACGGCACCGACCAGTCCGTCTCCGGCGGCCCGTTCCTGTGGACCCGGCACGCCCGCAGCCGCGTCCTGGTCGCGGACGCGTCCACCGGTGGGACGGCCCGCTGGTGCGCCGAACACGACGGTTACCGGCCCTCCGTGCACCGCCGCCGGGTGGAGCTGACGGCCGCGACCCGGGAGCTGAGGGTGGTCGACGAGGTGTCCGGACCGCGCCGGGAGGCACGTCTGGCGTTCCACCTCGGTCCGGCCGTCACCGCTGATCTGACGGGCAGCAGGGCCGTGCTCACCTGGACCCGGGCCGGCGAGGACCGCTCCGCCGTGCTGGACCTGCCCGAGCGGCTGTCCTGGCGGGCGCACCGCGGTGAGACCGACCCTCCGCTGGGCTGGTACTCCCCCGGCTTCGGGCGCAGGGAACCCGCCACCACGCTGGTCGGCACCGGTGTCACCGACGGCACGGAGGGCTTCACCACCGTGCTCAGGTTCCGCGGCTAGGGGGGCGCGTGGCATTCACGAGAGGGCACTGGGCGCCGGTGGCGGTACCGCTGGTGCTGGCCCTGCTGACGGCGACCGGCTGCGAGAGCGGCCCGGACGCCCGGGCGGCCGAGCCGTCCGCCGCACCGTCCACGTCCGCGGCCCGGTCCGTGGCCCAGGTGTGCGCCAGGCCCGCGGCCGGGCCGGAGAAGGCGCCGGCGGGCGCGGTGACGGTCGACCCCGGGGTGGTCGGTGACCTGGCGGCGAAGACCAGCAAGTCCCCCCCGGGCACCACGTTCTGGCTCCGGCCCGGCAGGCACCGGCTCGAGGCCGACCGCTACGCCCAGGTCATCCCCAAGAAGGGGGACACCTACCTCGGCGCGCCGGGCGCGGTGCTCGACGGCCGGAAGAAGAACCAGTACGCCTTCGGCGGCACCGCCCGGGGCGTCGTCCTCCGCTACCTGACCGTGCAGGGTTTCGTCGCCCCGCAGAACGAGGGCGTGGTCAACCACGACTCGGCCGACGGGTGGGTGATCGAGCACACGACGATCCAGAACAACTCCGGTGCCGGCCTGATGGCCGGTGCCCGCCAGCAGGTCCGCGCCAGCTGCCTGCGCGGCAACGGCCAGTACGGCATGAACGCGTACAAGGCCGGCGGCCGTATCGGCGGCCTGGTGCTCGACGGCAACGAGATCGCCGGCAACAACAAGGACGACTGGGAGCGGCGGCGGCCGGGCTGCGGCTGCACCGGAGGCGTGAAGTTCTGGGCCGTCGACGGCGCCGACGTGCGCGGCAACTGGGTGCACGACAACCGCGGCGCCGGGCTGTGGGCGGACACCGACAACAACGACTTCCGCATCGAGGACAACGTGCTGGAGTCCAACGACGGAGCCGCGCTGATATACGAGACGAGCTACAACGCGGTCATCCGCGGCAACACGATCCGGCGGAACAACTGGGTCGAGGGCCGCAAGGCGGCCGCCCGCGGCGACAACTTCCCGTTCGCGACCGTCTACCTGTCCGAGTCCGGCGGCGAACCACGGGTCCCGGCCCGCACCGACAAGATCGAGATCTACCGGAACGTGCTGGAGAACAACTGGTCCGGTATCACCCTGTGGGAGAACGCCGACCGGTTCTGCAACAGCCCGGCCAACACCTCCTCCGGCGACTGCACCTTGCTGGTGAAGAACACCAAGCGCTGCGCACAGCCGGCGATCGCCAGACAGCCGCTCTACTCCGACTGCCGGTGGAAGACCCAGCGGGTGGACATCCACGGCAACCGCTTCGTGCTGGACAAGTCGGTGGTCGACTGCACGGTGAAGTGCGACCGCATGGCGGTGCTGGCCAACTACGGCACGTACCCGGACTGGTCGCCGTACAAGGGCGACCGGGTGGCGCAGGCGATCACCGGCCGGCAGCACAACCGCTGGCACGACAACGTGTACGTCGGACCGTGGACCTTCGTCGTCCACGACCCCAGCCGGGTCGTCGACTCCGGGCAGTGGCAGGGCGGGCCGTACCGGCAGGACGCGGGCAGCACCTTCCGCGCGCGGGACGGTGGTTGAGATGCGTGCCGACCCCGCCGCGAGGATCGTCGGGACGGTGTGGGGGCTGCTGGTCCTCAACACGCTCGGCTCCGCCGGCGCGAAGACCATCGTCCCGCTGCCCCGCTCCCTGATCCAGATGGTCACCATGGGCGCGCTGGTCGCCGCGTTCGCGCTGGCGCTCGCGCTCAACCTGCGGCTGCGCGTCCGGGCCAGCGCCTTCCTGCTCCTGCTCACGCTGTTGCTGGCGGCGAGCGTGATCTCCAGCGTGCACCTGGAGTCCGGGTTCGGCGCGCTGTTCCGCTGCGCCCGGCTGGCGCTCTTCGTCGGCACGCTGTGGCTGCTCACCCGCTGGTGGGACGGCGGTCTGACGTTCGTGCGGCACCACATCCGGATGTACTTCGCGGTGCTCGGGTCGGTGGCCGCCGGCCTGGTCGTCTCGCCGGGCGCCGCCCTGCCCGACCTCTACGGCGGGCGGCTGGTCGGCGCGCTGTGGCCGCTCACGCCGCCGCAGATCGGCCAGTACGCCGCCGTGATCACCGGGCTCACCGTGCTGCTCCTGCTGGGCCGCCGAACCGACAGGACCAGCGCGGCGATCGTCATCGTCCCCTCGCTCGTCCTGCTCGCGCTGACCCACACCCGCACGGCCACGCTCGGCCTGCTCATCGGGCTGGCCCTGGCGATCGGTTCGCTCCTGCTGACCAGCGCCGCCGCCCGCCGGTTCTTCACCTGGGCGGTGCTGTGCGTCCTGGTGGCCGGGGTGGGGTTCGCCTCCGCGCTGCAGGCGTGGTTCCTGCGCGGACAGAGCAAGGAGAACTTCTCCAACTTGACGGGCCGGGCCAAGGTCTGGGACGCGCTGCTGGCCGCGCCCCGGTCGACCCCGGAGAAGCTGTTCGGCGTGGGCCTGGGCGACAAGTCGTTCGGCGGGCTGCCGATCGACAACAGCTGGCTGGCCGTCTACAACGAGCAGGGCCTGATCGGCGTCACCCTGGTCGCGGCGGCCGTCGTGGTCCTGGGCGCCGTGGCGTTGCTGCGGCCGCCGTCGCTGCAGCGGGCCTGCTCGATCTTCCTGATCAGCTACTGCGCGATCGCCTCGTACACCGAGGCCGGGCTCGGTGACGCCTCGCCGTACCTGCTGCACCTCACCGTGGCCGCCTCGCTGCTGGCGACGCCGGTCCCGGCCCCTCCCGGCCCGGCGCCCGGCGTCCGCCGGCGGCGCGCCCCGAGCTGGGCCCGGACCTCGGAGGTGGTCTGAGCATGCGCGTGCTCGTCGTGCACAACCGCTACGCCTCGGCGCAGCCGAGCGGGGAGAACAAGGTCGTCGACCAGGAGGTGGCGCTGCTGCGCGCGGCCGGCCACCGGGTGGAGGTGTTCGAGCGGCGCAGCGACGACATCGCCGACCGGTCCCTGCTGGGCAAGGCCGCGCTGCCGCTGCTGGTGCCGTGGAACCCCGCGGTCCGCGCCGAACTGGCCGCGCGGCTGCGCACCGAACGGCCGGACGTGGTGCACGTCCACAACGTCTTCCCGCTGCTGTCACCGGCGGTGCTGGCCGCCTGCGCGGACGCCGGTGTGCCCGCCGTCGCCACGCTGCACAACTACACCCAGGTCTGCCCGCCGGGCACGCTGCAGCGGGACGGCCGGCCCTGCGCCGAGTGCGTCGGGTCCGCGCCGCTGCCCGCCGTCCGGCACGGCTGCTACCGCGGCTCCCGGCTGGCGACGGTGCCGCTCGCGGTGAGCCTGTCGGTCAACCGGCGGCGGTGGTGGTCCGGCGTGGAGCGGTTCCTGTGCATCTCCGCCGCGCAGCGCGCGGTCCTGGTGCGGGCCGGCATGCCGGCCGAACGGCTCGCGGTGAAGCACAACTTCGTGCCCGACCCGGGTGCCTGCCGGACCGGAGCCGGCGAGCACCTGCTCTACCTGGGGCGGCTCGCGGAGGCCAAGGGCGTGCGGCTGCTGATGGCCGCGTGGGACGAGATCGCCGCCGGCGGCGGGGTGGGCGTGCCGCTGGTGATCGCCGGCACGGGACCGCTGGAGCGGGAGGTGGCCGCCTGGGCGGCGGGCCGGGACGACGTGCGCTACGCCGGCCTGTACGACACGGCCCAGTGCCGGCAGGCCGTCGCGCGGTCGGTCGCCGTGGTGGCCCCCTCCACCTGGCTGGAGGCGTTCGGCCTGGTGGTCGTGGAGGCGATGGCGGCCGGGGTCCCGGTCGTCGCCGCCGGTCACGGCGCCTTCGTCGAACTCGTGGAGGACGGGGTGACCGGGTTGCTGCACCGGCCGGGCGAGACCGCCTCGCTCGTGTCCTGCCTGCGCCGGATCACGGCCGGGCCGGCCCTGGGCCGGGAGATGGGGCGGGCGGCCCGGCGCCGTTACGAACAGGACTTCAGCCCGGCCGTCGGGCTGGAGCGCCTGGTGGAGGAGTACCGCACCGCGATCGCGGGTCGGTCGGAACCAATGGGGGGCAGTACATGACACGATGCCGACTCTGCGGCTCGGCGGCGCTGGAGAGCGTCGTCGATCTGGGGGCGACCCCGCCGTGCGAGAGCTTTCTCGCGGCGGACCAGCTGGACCTGCCGGAACCGGCGTACCCGCTGCACCTGCGGGTCTGCACCGAGTGCTGGCTGGCGCAGATCCCGCCGCTGATCACGCCGGAGGAGACGTTCAAGGAGTACGCCTACTTCTCCTCGTACTCGACCTCCTGGGTGGAGCACGCGCGCACGTTCGTCACCGACGCCGTGCGGCGCCTGGCGCTCGGCGCGGACTCCTTCGTGGTCGAGGTCGCGAGCAACGACGGGTACCTGCTCAGGCACGTGGTGGACCGCGGGATCCGCTGCCTCGGCATCGAGCCGTCGGTGAACGTGGGCGCCGCGGCGCGGGACGCCGGTGTGCCGACGGTCACGGAGTTCCTGGGCCCGGACACCGGTGCCGCCGTGCGCGCCGAGCACGGTCCGGCGGACCTGGTCGTCGCCAACAACGTGTACGCGCACATCCCCGACGTCATCGGGTTCACCCAGGGGCTGCGCGCCCTGGTCGCCGACGACGGCTGGGTCTCGATCGAGGTGCAGCACCTGCTGACCCTGATCGAGGAGAACCAGTACGACACGATCTACCACGAGCACTTCCAGTACTACACGGTGGCCTCCGCGATCCGGGCCCTGGCCAGCGGCGGACTCACGCTCGTGGACGTCGAGCTGCTGCCCACGCACGGCGGCTCCATCCGGCTGTGGGCCCGTCCGGCCGAGGCCGCCGCCGAGCCGACGCGGCAAGTCGCCGACGTACTGGACCGGGAGAAGGCCGCCGGGCTGCAGGAGCTGTCCGGGTACACCGAGTTCTCCGCGCGGGTGGCCAAGGTGCGCCGGGACCTGCTCAGGTTCCTCGTCGAGGCGGCCGAGCGGGGCGAGCGGGTCGTCGGCTACGGCGCCCCGGGCAAGGGCAACACCCTGCTCAACCACTGCGGTGTCCGGCCCGACCTGCTCCCGTACACGGTCGACCGCAACCCCTACAAGCACGGCAGGTTCACCCCGGGCACCCGCATCCCGATCCTGCCGCCCGAGCGGATCGCCGCCGACCGGCCCGACTACGTGCTCGTGCTGCCGTGGAACCTGCGGGACGAGCTGGTCGAGCAGCTGTCCTTCGTGCACGAATGGGGCGGCCGGCTGGTCTTCCCGATCCCGGAACTGAGCGTTGTCGAGGTGACGTCATGAAGGTCGTCCTGTTCTGCGGCGGTTACGGGATGCGGATGCGCAACGGCTCCTCCGACGACGTGCCCAAGCCGATGGCGATGGTCGGTCCGCGGCCGCTGATCTGGCACGTCATGCGCTACTACGCGCACTTCGGGCACACGGAGTTCATCCTGTGCCTCGGGTACGGGGCCCACCACATCAAGGACTTCTTCCTCAACTACGAGGAGACGACGTCCAACGACTTCGTGCTGCGGGGCGGCCGGACCGAGCTGCTGTCCACCGACATCGCCTCCTGGACGATCACGTTCGTGCAGACCGGCATCGAGTCGCCGATCGGCGAGCGGCTGCGCCGGGTGCGGCCCTACCTGGACGGCGACGAGATGTTCCTCGCCAACTACGCCGACGTGCTCACCGACGCCCCGCTGCCGGAGATGATCGACCGGTTCGCCCGGCGGGACGCGGGCGCCTCCATGATGGTGGTGCCGCCCCAGTCCTCCTTCCACTGCGTGGAGTTGGGCGAGGACGGCCTGGTCGGCGGCATCACCCCGGTGAGCGAACTGCCGCTGTGGGAGAACGGCGGCTACTTCGTGCTCCGCCAGGAAGTCTTCGACCTCATCCCCGAGGGCGGGGACCTGGTCGCCGACGGGTGCGCCCGGCTCGCCAAGCAGGGGCGGCTGGTCGCGCACCAGCACCGCGGCTTCTGGAAGCCGACCGACACCGTGAAGGAGCGGGCCGCGCTCGACGAGGCCTATGCGCGGGGCGACCGCCCGTGGGCCGTGTGGGAACGCGACGGCGCCGGGGTGAGGACCGCGTGATCCGGCTCGGGGCAGGGCCCCTGGACCGGATCGCCGCGGTGGGCGCGCACTGCGACGACATCGCCATCGGCGCCGGCGGCACCCTGCTGACGCTGTGCCTGGCGCGGCCGGGTCTGCGCGTCGACGCGCTGGTGCTCTCCGGCGGCGGCAGCGAGCGTGAGCAGGAGGAGCGGGCCGCGCTCGCCGCCTTCTGCCCGGGCGCCGACCTGCGGCTGACCGTGCTCAAGCTGCCCGACGGGCGGATGCCCGTGCACTGGGAGGAGGCCAAGGCCGCGGTCGAGGAGCTGCGCGGGCAGACCGAGCCGGACCTCGTCCTGGCCCCGCGCACCGAGGACGCCCACCAGGACCACCGCGGCCTGGCGAGGCTGGTGCCCACCGCCTTCCGCGACCACCTCGTCCTCGGCTACGAGATCGTCAAGTGGGACGGCGATCTGGGCCGTCCGGCGGCGTACCAGCCGCTGTCGCCGGAGACCGCCGAACGCAAGGTGCGGCTGCTGCAGGAGCACTACCCCTCGCAGCGGCACCGGCCCTGGTACGACCGCGAGGCCTTCCTCGGTCTCGCCCGGATCCGCGGCATCGAATGCCACGCGCGCTACGCCGAGGCCTTCACCGTCACCAAACTCACGCTCAACCTGGGGGGTTGAACCTTGCGCGTACTGCTGACCGGACACCAGGGGTACCTGGGCACCGTCATGGCCCCGGTCCTCGCCGCCGCCGGGCACGAGGTCGTCGGCCTGGACGCCGGCCTGTTCGCGGACTGCGTCCTCGGCCCGGCGCCCGCGGACCCGCCGGGGGCGCGGGTGGACCTGCGCGACGTCACGGCGGAGCACGTGGCCGGGGTGGACGCCGTGATCCACCTGGCCGCGCTGTCCAACGACCCGCTCGGCGCGCTGGCGCCCGAACTCACCTACGACATCAACCACCACGCGTCCGTACGGCTGGCCCGGCTGGCCCGCGACGCCGGTGTGCGGCGGTTCCTGTACGCGTCGACCTGCTCGGTCTACGGCGCCGCCGGCGGCGCCGGCCTGGTGACCGAGGACGCCCCGCTGCGCCCGGTGACGCCGTACGCGGAGTCCAAGGTGCGGGTGGAGGACGACCTGCACGAGCTGTCCGACGGCGACTTCAGCCCGGTCTACCTGCGCAACGCCACCGCCTTCGGCTTCTCGCCCCGGCTGCGCGCCGACATCGTGCTGAACAACCTGGTGGGCCACGCGCTGCTGTCCGGCGAGGTGCGGGTGCTGTCCGACGGCACACCGTGGCGGCCGCTGGTGCACGCCGCCGACATCGCGCGGGCCTTCACGGCCGCGCTGACCGCGCCGCGGGAGGCGGTGCACGACCGGGCGTTCAACATCGGCAGCGAGACCAACAACGTCACGGTCGCCGAGATCGCCGGGCAGGTGGCCGAGGCGGTGCCCGGCTCCAAGGTGGTGATCACCGGGGAGACCGGTGCGGACCCGCGCTCGTACCGGGTGGACTTCTCCCGCTTCCGTGCCGCGGTGCCCGGCTTCGACTGCGAGTGGACGGTGAAGCGCGGCGCGCTCGAACTCGCCGAGGCCTACCGCGCGCACGGGCTGACCCAGGAGGACTTCGACCGGCGTTTCACCCGGCTGGCCGTGCTGCGCGCGGCGTCCGACGCCGGCGCGGTCGACGACACCCTGCGGTGGCGCCGGTGACCGCGGCCGGTGAGGAGATGCACGCGCTGGTGGAGCGGCTGTACCCGCTGTGCCGGAGCATCACCGGCGACGGTGTGCGCGCCACCCTGGAGATCGTCGGCGAGTACCTGCCGCTGCGGGTGCACGAGGTGCCGACCGGGACGCAGGTGCTCGACTGGACGGTGCCGCAGGAGTGGAACATCCGGGACGCCTACGTCGCGGACAGCGCCGGCCACCGGGTCGTCGACTTCGCCGCGTCCAGCCTGCACGTGCTCGGCTACAGCGTGCCGGTGTCGGCGACCATGCCGCTGGCCGAGCTGCGCGCACACCTGCACACGCTGCCGGACCACCCGTCCTGGGTGCCGTACCGCACCAGCTACTACCGGCCGGAGTGGGGGTTCTGCCTGTCCCAGGAGACCCTGGACGCGCTGCCCGAGGGCATGTACGAGGTGCGCATCGACTCCACCCTCGCCGACGGTCACCTCACCTACGCCGAGCACGTGGTCCCCGGGCAGGTCTCCGACGAGGTGATCGTCTCCTGCCACGTCTGCCACCCGTCGCTGGCCAACGACAACCTGGCCGGGATCGCGGTGGCCACCTTCCTGGCCCGGGCGCTGGCACAGCGGACGCCGTACTACACCTACCGGTTCCTCTTCGCGCCCGGCACCATCGGGGCGATCACCTGGCTGGCCCGCAACGCGGAACGGGTCGACCGGGTCAAGCACGGACTGGTGCTGGCCTGCGCCGGGGACCGGGGCGAGCTGACGTACAAGCAGAGCAGGCGCGGCGACGCGGAGATCGACCGGGTGATGCGGCACGTGCTGGCCGCCTCCGGACGCCCGCACCGCGTCACCGAGTTCACTCCGTACGGCTACGACGAGCGGCAGTTCTGCTCGCCCGGCTTCGACCTCGGTGTGGGCTCGCTCAGCCGGACCCCGTACGCCGGCTACCCGGAGTACCACACCTCGGCGGACGACCTGGACTTCGTCTCCCCGGAGGCGATGGCGGACACGCTCGCCGTCTGCCGCGAGGCGTTCGCCGTGCTGGACCGCAACCGGCGGTACGTCAACCTCAGCCCGTACGGCGAACCGCAGTTGGGCAGGCGCGGGCTGTACGACTCGCTCGGCGGCCGCAGCGACGCCAAGGAGGCCCAGATGGCCATGCTCTGGGTGCTCAGCCTCTCCGACGGCGAGCACGCCCTGCTGGACGTCGCCGAGCGGGCCGGGCTGCCGTTCGACACCGTCGCCGCCGCGGCCGACGCCCTGCACGGCGCCGGACTGGTCAAGGCGTGACGCCGGTGAGCACCGGGGAGGAGAGGGCGACGGCACCGGCCGGGTCCGCGCGGCGGGCCCTCGCCGGGCGGCTGTCCTGGGGCCTGGCCGACCAGGCGGCCTCCAGCATCAGCAACTTCGTGGTGGGCGTCTACGTGGCCCGCTCGCTGGGGGTGAGCGCGTTCGGCGTGTTCAGCCTGGCGTGGGTGACGTACGGCGTGGTCCTCAATGTCTCCCGCGGGCTGGCCACCGATCCGCTCGTGGTGCGCTTCAGCGGCGTCCCGGACGCCTCCTGGCGCGGGGCGGTGGTCCGGTCGACGGGGACCGCCCTCGGCGTCGGCGCGGCCATCGGCGCGGCCTGCCTGGCGGCCGGGCCGGCGCTCGGCGGCCGGGTGGGGCCCGCGTTCGTCTGCCTCGGCGTCACGCTGCCGGGGCTGCTGCTGCAGGACGCCTGGCGGTTCGCGTTCTTCGCCGCCGGCGCCGGGCGGAAGGCGTTCGTCAACGACCTCGTGTGGGGCGTCGCGCTCGTCCCGGCCATGGTGGTGGCGGCCCGGGCCGCCACCGTGGCCGCGTTCGTGCTCGCCTGGGGCGCGTCGGCCGCGGTGGCCGCCGCCTACGGCTGCCTGCAGTCCGGTGTCCGGCCCGGGCCGGCCCGGGCGCGCGGGTGGCTCCGCGAGCAGCGCGACCTGGGCTACCGCTACCTGGTCGAGAACGTCAGCCTCAGCGGCGCGAGCCAGCTGCGGGCGTACGGGCTCGGTGCGCTCGCCGGCGTCGGCGCGGTGGGCGCGGTGCGGGGCGCCGAGCTGCTGATGGGGCCGTTCCTCGCCGTGCTGATGGGACTGTCGCTGGTCACCGTCCCGGAGGCGGCGCGGGTGCTGCGCCGGGCACCGCACCGGCTCCGCTCGTTCTGCCTGCTGCTGGGCGGCGGGCAGGCCGCCGCCGCACTGCTGTGGGGCGGTGCGGTGCTGCTGTTGCCGGACCGGCTCGGCGCGCTGGTGCTCGGCGACGTCTGGCACTCCGCCTCGCGGCTCATCGTGCCGATCACCCTCGGGGTCGCGGGCGCGGGCCTGGGCACCGGCGCGGCGGCCGGGCTGCGCGCGCTCGGCGCGGCCCGGCGCAGCCTGCGCTGCCAGCTGTTCGCCTCCGTCTGCTACGTCGGCGGCGGGCTCGGCGGGGCGGCGGGGGCCGGCACGGTCGGCTCGGCCTGGGGCGTGGCCGCCGCGACCGTCAGCGGCTCGGCCGTGTGGTGGCTGCAGCTGCGGTCCGCCCTCGGCGAGCACCGCCGCACCCCCCTTCCCGAAGTGAGGACCGCATGACCGACCGACCCAGGCTGAGCATCGGCCTGCCCGTGTACAACGGCGAGGAGTACCTGGCCGAATCGCTCGACGCCCTGCTCGGCCAGACCTACGAGGACTACGAACTGATCATCTCCGACAACGCCTCGACCGACGGGACCCGGGACATCTGCCGCCGGTACGCCGCGAAGGACTCGCGCATCCGGTACCTGCGGCTGTCCCGGAACATCGGCGCCACGCCGAACCACAACCACGTGTTCGCCGAGTCCCGCGGCGAGCTGTTCAAGTGGGCCTCGCACGACGACCTGTACGGCCGGGACCTGCTGCGGCGCTGCGTCCAGGCGCTGGACGAGCGGCCGGACGTGATCCTGGCGCACGCCGACCAGGCGGTCATCGACGGCGCCGGGCGGGTGAAGGTCCCCTACGAGTACACGCTCGCCACCTCCTCGCCGCACGCGCCGGACCGCTTCCGCAGCCTGCTGTTCGAGCCGGGCGGCGACGACTTCTACGGGGTGATGCGGGCCGACATGCTGCGCCGGGTGAAGCCCCTCGACAGCTACCACCACGCGGACCGGACCTTCGTCGCCGAGATCACCCTGCACGGACGCTTCCACCAGGTGCCCGAGCTGCTGTACTTCCGCCGCGACCACCCGGCCCGCGCCGAGCGGGCGAACCCCTCCAAGCGGTCCCGCTGCGTCAACCTGGACCCGCGCCGGGCGGGCCCGCTGCACCCGACGCCCCGGCTGCTCGCCGAGTACCTCTGGGGTTTCGCCTCGGCGATCCGGCGGGCGCCGCTGTCCCCGGCCGACCGGCGCGCCTGCCACCGCCACCTGGCCGCGTGGCTGACCAGCCGGGTCCGGCCGGGCGCCGGCGAGCGGGTCGAGGACCGCGCCCCGGTCGACCCGGACCGGGTCACCGTCTCCGTCGACGCCCTCGTCGCCGGGCGGGAGGGGAGGCAGGCATGAGGCCGGCGACACGGGTGGGGGTGTTCGGTCTGCTCGGTTCCGGCAACCTCGGCAACGACGGGTCGCTCGAAGCCGTGCTCGGGTACCTGCGCGCCGAGCACCCGGAGGCGGTGGTGGACGCGCTGTGCGGCGGGCCCGAGGCCGTCACGGCCAGGTTCGGGATCCCCGCGACGCGCATGCACTGGAACCGCGGGGAGTACCGGACCGCCTCACGCGCGGGCGCGGTCGCGACGAAGGGGCTGGGCAAGCTCGTCGACGCCGTCCGCACGGCCGCCTGGGTGCGCCGGCACGACGTGGTGATCGTGCCGGGCATGGGTGTCCTGGAGGCCACGCTGCCGCTGCGCCCGTGGGGCTTCCCGTACGCGCTGTTCCTGCTGTGCGCGAGCGGCCGGCTGCTCGGCACCAAGGTGGCGCTGGTCGGTGTCGGCGCCGCCGGGATCGGCAACCGGTCGACCCGGGCCCTGGTGCGCTGGTCGGCGCGGCTGGCCGCGTACCGGTCCTACCGGGACGCCCAGTCCCGTGACGCGCTGCGGGCGATGGGCGTGGACACCGCGCACGACGAGGTCTACCCGGACCTCGCGTTCTCGCTGCCCACGCCGCCGGCGGGCGCGGCCCCGGGCCCGCCGGGACGGGTCTGCGTCGGCGTCATGGACTTCCACGGCGGCGACGACGACCGCGCCCGGGCCGAGGAGATCCACCGGCGCTACCTCGACGGGACGATCCGGTTCGTCCGGGCGCTGGTCGAGGAGGGCCGGCCGGTCCGGCTGCTCACCGGCGACCGGTGCGACGCGACGGTGGTCGCCGCGATCCTGGACGCGGTGGACTCGCCGCTGGTCACCGCCGCCGAGACGGCCTCGCTGGCCGACCTGATGAAGGAGATCGCGCCGGCCGACTCGGTGGTGGCGATCCGCTACCACAACCTGATCTGCGCGCTGAAGACCGGCACACCGACCCTCGCCGTCACCTACGCGGCGAAGAGCGACGCGCTCATGGCCGAGATGGGACTGGCCGCGTACTGCCACCCGGCGCGCGCGTTCGACGCCGAGCGGCTGCTGGAGCAGTTCCGGGCGCTGGAGAAGCGCTCGGCGGAGCTGCGGCAGACCCTCGTCGAGCGGAACCGGGCCGCCGTCCGCCGCCTCGACCACCAGTTCACCGCCCTGACCGCGGCCCTGTTCCCGGCGACCGGTCACGTCCACACCCCGCGGGAGTCCTCATGAAGGCGATCGACGTGCCGGAGATCGACGGCGCGTACCTGTTCGAGCCGACGCCGTACAGCGACGAGCGCGGCTTCTTCTGCCGCACCTTCGACGCCGACGTGGTCCGCTCGGTGGGCCTCGACCCGGACGCCTTCGTCCAGGACAGCCTGTCCCGCTCGGTCCGGGGCGTGCTGCGCGGCCTCCACCTGCGCTCCGGCGCCGGCGAGGCCAAGCTGGTGCGGTGCTCCTACGGCAGGATCTTCGACGTCGTCGTGGACCTGCGGCCCCACTCGCCGACCTACCTGGGCCGGGCCTTCTTCGAGCTGTCCGGCGAGACGCAGGTGACCCTGTACGTCCCGGCGGGCTGCGCACACGGATTCCAGGCGCTGACCGACACCGCCGACACCTCGTACCGGATCGACCGGCCGCACGATCCGGCCGAGGACGTGACGATCGCCCACGACGACCCGGACCTGGCCGTCCCATGGCCACTGCCGGTCACCTCGATGTCCCGGCGGGACCGGGAGGCACCGAGCCTCGCCGAGGTCCTGCAGCACCAGGAAGGATGACGTCGGACTTGGACACTGGAGAGTTCCACCTGCCCCGGTCGCGGGCGGCGAACGAACGACTGCACAGCCTGATCCCCGGGGGCGCCCACACCTACGCCAAGGGCGACGACCAGTACCCCGAGAACCTCGCCCCGGTCATCAGCCACGGCCACGGTGCCCACGTGTGGGACCTCGACGGCAACCGCTACGTCGAGTACGGCTCCGGCCTGCGGTCGGTCAGCCTCGGCCACGCCCATCCCCGTGTGACCGAGGCGGTGCGCCGCGAACTCGACCGCGGCAGCAACTTCGTCCGGCCCTCCGTGGTGGAGCTCCAGGCGGCGGAACGCTTCCTGGCCACGGTGCCGACCGCCGAGATGGTGAAGTTCGCGAAGAACGGCTCCGACGCCACCACCGCCGCGGTGCGCCTCGCCCGCGCCGCCACCGGGCGCCCGCGGGTGGCCCTCTGCGCCGACCACCCGTTCTTCTCCGTCGACGACTGGTTCATCGGCACCACGCCGATGTCCGCCGGCATCCCGGAGCCCGTCAACGAGCTCACCGTGACGTTTCCCTACGGCGACCTGGCCGCCACCGAGGAGCTGCTCACCCGGTACCGGGACGAGGTCGCCTGCCTGCTCCTGGAGCCCGCCACCCACACCGAGCCGCCGCCCGGGTACCTGGAGGGCCTGCGCGCCCTGGCCGACCGGCACGGCTGCGTCCTGGTCTTCGACGAGATGATCACCGGCTTGCGCTGGTCCGAGGCGGGCGCCCAGGGCCTGTACGGGGTGGTCCCCGACCTCTCCACGTTCGGCAAGGCGCTGGGCAACGGGTTCGCCGTCTCCGCGCTGGCCGGACGCCGCGAGCTGATGGAGCTGGGCGGGCTGCGCCACTCCGGCGAGCGGGTGTTCCTGCTGTCCACCACGCACGGGGCGGAGACCCACTCCCTGGCGGCCGCGACGGCGGTGCTCGACACGTACGTCGAGGAGGGCGTCACCGCGCGGCTGCACGCCCTCGGCGAGCGGCTGGCCGCCGGGATCCGCGAGGCCGCGGCGGCCGCGGGCGTCGGCGACCACGTCGTGGTGCGGGGCCGGGCCAGCAACCTGGTCTTCGCCACCCTCGACGAGAACGGGCAGCCGTCGCAGCGGTACCGCACCCTGTTCCTGCGCCGGCTGCTCGCGGGCGGGGTGCTGGCCCCCTCGTTCGTGGTGAGCAGCGCGCTCGGCGACGCCGACATCGACCACACCGTCGAGGTGGTGGCCCAGGCGTGCGCGGTGTACCGCAAGGCCCTGGACGCCGCCGATCCCACCCCCTGGCTGGGCGGACGGCCGGTGAAGCCCGTCTTCCGCCGCCTGGTGTGACGTGTGGTGACGTGGCGTCAGCGGGGCACCCGCCGACCGGCGTCGGCCGACCGGCGGGCGGGCCGGCCGGCCGCCGCGTCGACCAGCCAGGCGGTCGCCGGTGTCACCGCCAGCGCGGTGCAGCAGCCGCCGAGGGCGTCGGTCGGGTAGTGCGCGCCCAGGGCGACCTCCGCCCAGCCCATGGCGGCGCCGGCCACCAGCGCCGCGGCGAGCACGAGTGACGTGCCGGCCGTCCTGCCGAGGCCGAGCCGGCCGGTCGTGGCCAGCGCGGCGACGAGGGCGAGCGCGGTGAGGTAGGCGGTGTGCCCGCTCGGGTAGGAGAGGTTGCCGTCGCCGTGGATGGTGCGTCCCGCCAGGTGCTTGAGCAGCGTCGCCGCCCCCACGGTCGCGCCGACGCCGACGCCGACGAGCACCGCCGCGCGCGGACGCCGGAGCAGCAGGCAGCACGTCACGGCGGCGGTGATCACGAGCACCGATCCGGCGGGCTCGCCGAGGAAGTCCAGGACCAGGGCCACCTGCCGCCACGGCGGCCCCACACCGTCCACCGCCGCGGAGATCCGCGTGTCCAGCCTGCCGGGCCGGCTGTTCCCGGCGTACCGGACGCCGAGCACGGCGACCACCAGCGCGGCGAGCACCGCGGCCCATGCCGTCCCCGCGCGCAGCGACGCGGGCAGCACCGCGCCCTCGGACCGCCCGCTCCTCCACACCAAGGAGCCCCCCGTCGTGTCGGACCGGCATCTGGGCCCCCACCTTAGCCGCACCGCGTGACCCCTACCACGCGTGGCCTTCCCCACAGATTGCCCCTTTTTGGGGGTAAGCATGTCTATAAGTGGTTTCAGAGCCGATTGCACCACCAGGGGCGATCGGCGCACGGATGCACGGACAACGGCTTGGAGAAGCGTTTGATCACGCCCAGTAAACGACGCACCGGGCTGGTCGCCACGGCCGGCGTACTCGGCGGAGTCCTCGCGGTCACGGCCCTCGGTGGTACGAGCACCGCCGCCACCGGCGGCAACGACGCCGGGAACCGCCCGGCCTCGCCGGCTCAGGCGACCCCCGCGGGCTCCCAGGAGGCCTCCGACGCCCGCATAGCGATCACCCCGGGGTACGGCGCCCACGGCGTCGCGGTCGACGGCCCGGTCGGTGTCACCGTCGGCGACGGCACGCTCACCAAGGTGACCATGACCGCCGTCGCGACCGGTGCCGAGGTGCCGGGCACCCTGTCCGCGGACGGCTCCCACT
>NZ_BNBF01000001.1:412438-428011 GCF_014654935.1 Streptomyces capoamus | reverse complement strand
GGGCGCCGGACGGCCGGCTGAAGCGTGCCACGACGTACCAGATCGCCGCGGAGGCCGAGGACGCCCAGGGCCGCTCCGCCACCGGCAACGCCACCATCACCACGGTCTCCCCCGCCGACGACTTCATCGGGCACGTCTCCCCCGGGGACGGCTCGACCGTCGGCGTGGGCATGCCGGTGTCGGTCACCTTCGACCGGGCGGTCACCGACAAGGCCGCCGTGGAGTCGGAGATCCGGGTCGGCTCCAGCAGCGGCGCGCGGATCGCCGGTCACTGGTTCGGCGACCACCGCCTGGACTTCCGCCCCGAGCACTACTGGCGGCCCGGCTCCACGGTCACCGTCACGCTCACCCGCGGCGGCGTCCACAGGACGGTCACGTTCAAGGTCGGCCGGAGCCAGATCAGCACCGTCGACGCGAAGACGAAGCAGCTGACCGTCGTCCGGGACGGCAAGAAGATCAAGACCATCCCGATCTCGTCCGGCAGCCGCGAGCACCCGACGTACAACGGTCAGATGGTGATCTCCGAGAAGTACCGGCACGTCCACATGAACGGTGCGAGCGTCGGCCTGACGGAGAAGGACGGCAAGCCCTCGTACGACATCAAGGCCGTGCCGCACGCCATGCGCCTGACGGACTCGGGCACGTTCATCCACGGCAACTACTGGGGCGGCGACTCCGTCTTCGGCAAGGCCAACACCAGCCACGGCTGCGTGGGCCTGAAGGACGTCCGGGGCGGCGGCGACGGCCGGCAGCCGGCCGCGTGGTTCTTCGACCACTCGATGACCGGTGACGTGGTGATCGTCAAGAACTCCGACGACAGGACCAGGCTGGCCCCGGACAACGGCCTCAGCGACTGGAACATGCCGTGGAGCGAGTGGGTCGCGGGCACCCCGGCCGGCTGACACCGGCGCGCACCGCCGCGGACGTGTCCGCGGTGGTGGCGCGGCGGGCCGCGCCTCAGGGTGCCTGCCGCCGCGCCGCCCGGTTCGCCGCGGTGCCCACCCGCTGCGTCAGGTGGGCAGGGGCCCCGATGCCCGCGGGCAGCAGCGGGTCCGGCTCCAGGTCGCCCCAGACGGAGCGCAGCGGCATGACGCCCGCCCACAGGCCGAGCCCGGCGTCCTCGCCCTCCCCGTCGTCCGGTGCGCCCGTGCGGATCTTGACGGATGCCTCGTCCAGCGGAAGGGCGAGCAGAGCCGTGGCCGCGAGTTCCCTGCGGCTGGGCCGGCGGGCGTAGTCCCACTGGCCCGGCGCCGCCTGCTCGGTCAGACAGCGCAGGCCGGCCAGCTTCTCCTCGGGGTCCGTGACCTGCCGAGGGGTGCCGAAGATCATGGCGCTGCGGTAGTTGACGCCGTGCTCGAAGACCGAGCGGGCCAGGACCAGCCCGTCGACGTGGGTGACGGTGACGCACACCTGGGCGCCGGGCGAGGCGACGAGGCTGCGACTGGCGACCGAGCCGTGGAAGTACAGGCTGCTGCCGTCGGAGCCGTACACGGTGGGGACCACCAGCAGGTGCCCGTCGACGGTGACGCCGAGGTGGCAGAGGAAGCCCGCGTCGAGGATCGCGTCGAGCCGGTCGCGGTCGAGGCTCCCCTGCTCCCGCAGCCGGCGGTGGCGGGTGCGCCCGGTCTCCGGCAACTGCCGCTGGGGACCACCAGAGTTCATGAGGGCTTCCTTCCCGTCCGGGGCGCGCCCCCGTACGGGGGCGGGCGTGGCGCAACGAGGTGCAAGATTACTGATTCCGTCTTCGCATGGCCATGAATCTTCGTAAATAGTTGCCGCATGGGCGCTAGCCAACGAAAAACGTTATCCTGCCGAGCGAGATCACAGGCGGACCCGCGTACGGCTCCGGCCGTCTTCTAGGGTCGTCCGTATGACGACCGACACCGGTACCGCCGGCCTGCTCTTCGAAACCCTCCGGGCGGACGCCCTCACCACTCCCGAACAGCTGCGCGAGCTGTACCCGCCGCCGAACCCGCACGCGCTCCGCAAGGAGATCGACCACCTGACCGAGGAGACCCGGGCGCTGATCGGCTGTTCCTCCCTGGTGTTCGTCGGCAGCGCGGACGCCGAGGGCCGGGCGGACGTCACACCGCGCGGCGGCCCGCCCGGATTCGTCTCGGTGCTGGACGAGCGGACGTTGGTCATACCCGACGCGACCGGCAACAAGCGTCTCGACACCCTGCACAACGTGCTGCGGACCGGACGCGTCGGACTGCTCTTCCTCATCCCGGGCCGCCCGACCACGCTGCGCGTCAACGGCCGCGCCTGCGTCTCCGCGCGCCCGGAGCTGCTCGCCGCTCTCACTCCCGTCGGCAAACCGCCGGTCACGGCGCTGGTGGTCCAGGTCGAGCAGGCCTATCCGCACTGCCCCAAGTCGCTGATGCGCGCCAACGCCTGGCAACCGCAACGGTGGGTGGCCGCCGACGCCCAGCCGACCAGCGCCGAGGTGACGCTGGCCCAGCTGGACCTGCCGGGCCTGACCATCGGTCAGATCGAGGAGGCCGAACGGGAGTCGCTGCGCCTGCGCTACGAGTGAGCCCGGACGACGCGGTGGAGGGCCTCGGGCGCACCCGCGGACTGGGCGCCCTCCTCGCCGAGGGTGAGGGTGTCGGCGCCGGACAGCTGGACGACGTAGAGGTGGCCGGTCTCGCACCGCAGTGACGTGTCCGAGCGGTCGGTGGGGTGACTGGTGACCGCCGCGAAGGTGGCCGTCGTGCCGCGCACGGCCCGCAGTTCGAGGGCCTCCGTGCAGCCGACCTCCCGGCCGGTGCCGACCTCGTCGATGTTGCTGACCTGCTTGCCGGCCAGTTCGCCCACGGCAGCGGTGTGCAGGGTGAGGGTGACCTTGAAGGAGTCGGTGCGCGGATGCAGTCCGCCGTCGGCGCTCGGGGTGCCCGGGCCCGTACCGGTCCACACGCCGGCCCACGTGGCCGGGAGGGCGGGAGCGGAGGCACTGGGGTGCGGCCGGGAGGACGGGCTGCCGTCGCCGCGGGCGTCCGTGCCGAACGGGTGCAGCAGCAGGATGCCGGTCGCCAGGACGGCGAGGACGCCGACGGCGCCGACGGCGGCCGTCCGGCGGACGCGGCGGCGCGCACGGAGGTACCCGGGGTGGTGGGCGCCGTACGGCGGCGACGGCGCGGAGGACGGTCCGGTAGGAGGATCGGGGAAGCCCGCGGGATCCGGGAAGGCGGGCGGGTACGGCCCCGCGCCCGCGGCGGGGGGATACGGCGCGGCGGGGTACGGGGCCGGACGGCCGGTGGTCGTCGGCCCGCCCGCCGCCCCGGGCCCGGGTGCCGTCCGGGCCGGCGGGGCCGGGTGGTCCGGCGGCACCGCGCACCGGTGGGCGACCTCCGCCTCCCGTGCCCGCAGGTCGGCGTCGAGCCCGGGCGGCAGCGTCCGCTCCCACGCACCGGCCCTCGGAGCGGTCCCGGTTCCGTACGCCCCCGTCCGAGGGTCGCCGGCGCCCCTCTCCCCCCGCAGCGCCGCCGCCAGCTCCGCGCTGCCGGGACGGTCCTGGGGATTCTTCGCCAGGCAGCGGGCGACGAGCTGCGCCAGGCCGGCCGGTACGCCGTCGAGGCGGGGGTCCTCGTGGACGATGCGGTACAGCAGCAGGGGCGCCGAGGGCTGCTCGCCCGGTAGGGCGAAGGGGCCGGTACCGGTCGCGGCGAAGGCGAGGACCGCGCCCAGGGAGAAGACGTCACCCGCCTCGGTGACGTCCCCCTGCACGGCCTGCTCGGGGGCCAGGTAACCGGGGGAGCCGATGACACCGCCGGTGCCGGTGTGCCGCGAGTCGTCGGCGGCACGGGCGATACCGAAGTCGATGAGCATGGGCCGGGCCCGGCCGAGGAGGACGTTGGACGGTTTGACGTCCCGGTGCGTGAGGCCGCAGGCGTGTACGGCGGCCAGCGCGGCGGCGAGCTCACCGGCCAGCACGCGCAGGGTGGCGGGCGGCAGCGGACCGTGGGCGGTGACCCAGTCGGCGAGGGCGGGTGCGGCGACGTACTCGGTGGCCAGCCACTGCGGGCGGTGGCCGGGCGGGCTGAAGTCCACCACCGAGACGGTCCACGGGGACCTGACGCGGTCGCTGGAGCGGATCTCCCTGGCGAAACGCGTCTCGAAGTCCGGGGCGGCGGTGAGGTCGGGGCGGACCGTCTTGAGCGCCAGCGGGCGGCCCGCCGGGGTACGCGACAGGTAGACCTGGCCCATACCGCCCGCGCCGAGCCGCGCCAGCAGCGGATAGCCGCCGATCGCGACCGGATCCGTGGACTCCAACGGCTGCACGTACGCCTCCCCCTGGTCACCCCGCCCCGTGACCGCAGCAGAATACGGGCTCCCCGCCGGTCGGAGTCCGGCGGGAGCACCGCCCGGGGCGACCGCGGCTCGGCGTCGCTCGGCGGCGTCCGTGTCCCCGTGCCCGGCCCGCCTCCGCCGAGCGGGTGCCTTCCGGGCCGCCGGGCGGTGTCCTGCCGCCGCCGGCCGGGTCGGCCTCCTAGCCTCGGCGGCATGCTGGGGCTTCCTGCACACGTCCGTGCCTGCCTGTTCGACCTCGACGGGGTGCTCACCCGGACCGCGAAGGTCCACGCGGCCGCCTGGAAGGAGATGTTCGACGGCTATCTCCGCGAGCGCGCCGCCCGTGAGGGGACCGCTTTCGTGCCCTTCGACGCGGTCGGCGACTACGACGAGTACGTGGACGGGCGCCCCCGCGAGGACGGTGTGCGCACGTTCCTCGCGGCGCGCGGGATCCACCTGCCCGAGGGGGCGGCGGACGACCCGCCGGAGGCGGAGACCGTGAACGGACTGGGCAACCGGAAGAACGACCTGGTGCTGCGCCGGATCCGCGAGGACGGGGTGGAGCCCTACGAGGGCTCGGTCCGTTTCGTGCACGCCGCGCGGGCGGCCGGGCTGCGCTGCGCTGTGGTGTCCTCCAGCGCGAACTGCCGGGACGTCCTGGCCGCGGCCGGCATCGAGGACCTGTTCGACGAGCGGATCGACGGGGTCGTGGCGCACGAGCGCCGGCTGCGCGGCAAGCCCGCTCCGGACACCTATCTGGAGGCGGCGCGCGAGCTGGGCACGGACCCGGCCGAGGCCGCCGTGTTCGAGGACGCCCTGGCCGGCGTCGCGGCGGGCCGGGCGGGCCGGTTCGGCGTGGTCGTGGGGGTCGACCGGGTCGGGCAGGCGGAGCAGCTGCGGGCGCACGGTGCGGACGTGGTGGTCCGGGACCTGGCGGAGCTCCTGGAGGCGCGGTGATCACCCATCCCAGCTTCACGGTCGAGCCGTGGTGCCTGCGCGAGACCGAGCTGAACCTCGAGGTGCTCGCCCAGAGCGAGTCGGTGTTCGCGCTGTCCAACGGGCACGTCGGCTGGCGCGGCAACCTCGACGAGGGAGAACCGCACGGACTGCCCGGCGCCTACCTCAACGGCGTCCACGAACGGCACCCGCTGCCGTACGCGGAAGCGGGCTACGGCTACCCCGAGTCCGGCCAGACGATGATCAACGTCACCGACGGCAAGATCATCCGGCTGCTCGTCGACGACCACCCCTGCGACCTGCGCTACGGCCGGCTGGTCTCGCACGAGCGGGTCCTGGACTTCCGTTCCGGTGTCCTCGGCCGGACCGCGCACTGGACCTCGCCCGGCGGCCGTACGGTCAAGATCACCTCACGGCGGCTCGTGTCCTTCACCCAGCGCGCGGTGGCGGCCGTGGTGTACGAGGTGGAGCCGGTCGACGGGCCTGCCTCGGTGGCCGTGCAGTCCGAGCTCGTCGCCAACGAGCAGCTGCCCCGGTTCGAGGGCGACCCCCGTGTGGCCGCGGCGACCGAATCCCCGCTGGTGTCCGAGGAGCACTTCGCGCAGGGCACCCGGCTGCGGCTCGTGCACCGCACCGAGCACAGCGGGCTGCGGGTGGGGGCGGCGGCCGACCACCTCGTCGAGGGGCCCGGGAGCACGAGCTGGACGGCACAGAGCGAGCCCGACGTCAGCCGGCTGACGGTGACCGCGGACCTGGTGCCCGGGCAGCCGCTGCGCCTGGTGAAGGTGGTGGCGTACGGCTGGTCCGGGGAGCGTTCGCTGCCCGCCGTGCACGACCAGGTGGACGGGGCGGTGGCGGCGGCGGTCAGCACCGGCTGGGACGGACTGGTCGCCGCGCAGCGGGCGTACCTGGACCGCTTCTGGGCCGGCGCGGACGTCGAGGTGGAGGGCGACGCGCAGATCCAGCAGGCGGTGCGGTTCGCCCTGTTCCACGTGCTGCAGGCGGCGGCCCGCGGCGAGAACCGGGCGATCCCCGCGAAGGGCCTGACCGGAACCGGATACGACGGGCACTCCTTCTGGGACACCGAGTCCTACGTGCTGCCGGTCCTCACCTTCACCGCGCCGGAGGCCGTCGCGTCGGCGCTGCGCTGGCGGCACCGGACGCTGCCGGCGGCACGGGAGCGCGCACACCAGCTCGGCCTGTCCGGTGCGACGTTCCCCTGGCGGACCATCGACGGCGCCGAGTGCTCCGCCTACTGGCCCGCCGGGACGGCCGCCTTCCACGTCAACGCCGACATCGCCATGGCCGTCGTACGGTACGTCATGGTGACCGGGGACGAGGAGTTCGAGCGCCAGGAGGGACTCGACCTCCTCGTGCACACCGCGCGGCTGTGGCGCTCCCTCGGCCACCATGACGCGGACGGCGTCTTCCACATCGACGGGGTCACCGGCCCGGACGAGTACAGCGCCTTCTCCCGGGACAACCTGTACACCAACCTGATGGCCCGGCAGAACCTGATGGCCGCCGCGGACGTGACCGCCCGGCACCCCGACCGGGCCGCGGAACTCGGCGTCGACGACGAGGAGGCCGCGGTGTGGCGGGACGCGGCGGCCCGCATCGCGCTGCCCTACAACGAGTCCCTCGGCGTCCACGAGCAGTCGGCCGGCTTCACCACCTTCCAGCGCTGGGACTTCGAGGCGACACCGCCCGAGAACTACCCCCTGCTGCTGCACTACCCCTACTTCGACCTGTACCGCAGGCAGGTGGTGAAGCAGGCCGACCTGGTGCTGGCGATGATGGAGTGCCCGCACCTGTTCACCGAGGAGCAGAAGGCGCGCAACTTCGCCTACTACGAGGCCCTCACCGTCCGCGATTCTTCGCTCTCGGCGTCCTGCCAGGCGGTGCTCGCCGCCGAGACCGGGCATCTGCGGCTGGCCTGCGCCTACCTCGGCGAGGCCGCCCTGATGGACCTGGACGACCTGGAGCACAACACGCGGGACGGGCTGCACATCGCCTCCCTCGCGGGAACCTGGATCGCCCTGGTCGCGGGGTTCGGCGGGATGCGCCGGTACTTCGGCGAGGCCGGGGAGCCGGACCGGCTGGCGTTCACCCCGCGCCTGCCGGAGACGCTGTCCAGGATCGCCTTCACCGTGCTGGTGCGCGGTCGCAGGCTCGCCGTGGACGTCGGCCGGTCCCGTACCCGGTACCGGCTGAAGGAGGGCGAACCGCTGGTCGTGCTGCACCACGGAGAGCCGACGACCGTGACCACCGAAGCGCCGGTCGACCTCCCGACGCCCCCCGTACCGGCCCGGCCCGAACCACAACAGCCCGCGGGCCGCCATCCGCTGGGGCTGACCGCCGGGCAGGAACCGCGGGCCGAGACGGCCGAGTGACCGGGCGGCCGGCGCGCCGGCCGCGGCGGACGACGGCGTGCCGTCCGTCAGGGGTCCCGGTGGGCGCGTCCGGCGGGCTGTCCGGACGCGCGGGCGCCGCCCGGCGGCGGGACGGTCGTGCCCGCCGCGCCCGGTGCCGGTCCGGCGGCGACGGAGAAGCCGAGGACGAGACCCGCGTCGCCGGCGTGCGCCGAGGTGAGCGTGACGCCGTGGGGCAGTGCGGTGACGGCGACGGTCCTGGGCCGCAGCGCGTCGCGGAGTCCGGAGGCGGCCGGCAGCTCGGCGAGGTCGTCGACGGCCACGCTGCGGCCGAGGACGCTCACCGTGGTGGGCGTGACGGTCAGCGCGTGCGCGGTCGTGGACAGCCTCGCCCGCACGACGACCGGCAGGCCCAGGCGGCCGGCGCTCCCCGAGAGGACCAGGTCGCCGTTCGCGCCGCCGGCGGTCAGGCCGTCGCCCATGGCGCCGAGGCGCCGGCCCACCTGGTCGTAACCCACCGTGGCGGTCGCGGTGCCGCCGGCGCTGTCGCCGTCGGTCGTCACGTCCTCCAGGTGGACGGTCACGTCCAGCACCGTGTCCTGGCGGTGCACGCCCTTCGCGCTCACGTCGACGTCCCCCACCTGCCCGCCCAGGGCGCGCAGGCCGGCGAGGGGGCTGGTGAGGTCGGCGTGCACCGGGCCGTCCGGCCGCAGCCGGTGGGCGGCCCGGGCGGCGATCCGCGCCTGGGTGCGGTGCTCCACGAGGAGGTCGGTCGCGCCGGTGAGCAGGGCCAGCAGCGCGGCGGTGGCGGTCAGCACGAGACGGGTGCTTCGGCGGTGTTTCGGTGTCACGGGACGACTGCTCCGGATCGGTCGGCGGACGGTCAGGCGTGCAGGCGGGGGAGGACCCGGTCGAGCCGGCGGGGTATCCACCAGTTCGCCCGCCCCAGGAGGAACATGGCGGACGGCACCAGGACCAGGCGCACCACGGTGGCGTCGACGACCACGCTGATCGCCAGCCCCAGGGCGAGCATCTTCACGACCACGGTCGGTGAGGCGGTGAAGGACAGGAACACCGCGGTCATGATGAACGCGGCAGCGGAGATCACGCGCGCCGTGGCGGACAGCCCCTCCCCCACGGCGAGCCTGTTGTCGGCCGTGCGGTGCCAGGCCTCGGCGATGCGGGACAGCAGGAAGATTTCGTAGTCCATGGACAGCCCGAACACGATCGCGAACATCATCATCGGCACGTACGACTCGATGGGCACCGGCTCCGACAGGCCCAGCAGCCAGTCGCCCCACCCCCACTGGAAGACGGCGACGAGCACGCCGTAGGAGGCCGCCGTGGTGCACAGGTTCAGCACGACGGCCTTGAGCGGGATGACCAGGCTGCGGAAGACCGTCATGAGCAGCAGGAAGGCGAGGACCAGGACGACGCCGATGACGAGGGGCAGTCGCCGGCCGACCGTGTCCCGGAAGTCGGCCTGGCCGGCCACGGTGCCGGTGAGGTAGGCCTGCGCGCCGGTGCCGGCCAGGGCCTGCGGCAGGGTCCGGCCGGAGAGGGTGGCGACCAGGTCGCCGGTGGCGGCGTCCTGCGGGCCGGTGGCCGGGGTCAGCGTGGTGACGAGGATCCTGCCGTCGGCACTCGCCTTCAGCGGGGTGAAGGCGGTGACGCCGTGGGTGGTGCGCAGGGCCCTGGTCACATCGTCCGTGATGCGGTCGACGGACGTCTTCGCGTCGCTCACGTCGACGACGGTGACGATCGGCCCGTTCGCCCCCGGCCCGAAGCCCGGCCCGTCGGCCCGCGCGATCCAGTCGTAGGCGGTCCGGGTGCTGCTGCCGGGCCGGTCGGCGCCCGCGTCGACGTGGCCGAGCCGCATGGACAGCAGGGGCAGCGCGCACCCGCAGAGGACGGCGACACCGGCGGCGAGGAAGGTCCGGGGGCGCCGGGCGACGAGGTCCGCGTAGCGGCCGGGGCCGTGGCCGGCGGCCGTGCCCTCGGCGACCGGGCGGCGCACCCGGAAGCGGTCGATGCGCCGGCCCACCAGCCCCAGGGCCGCCGGTACCAGGGTGAGCGCCGCGGCGGCGGTGACGGCCACGGCGAGGGTGGCCGCGAGGCCGATCTTGCCGATGAAGGACAGTCCGCAGGCATAGAGGCTGAGCATGGCGACGGCCACGGTCACGGCGGCGACGAGGACGGCGCGCCCGCTGGTGTGCGCGGTGCGGGCCGCGGCGTCGGCCGGGTCGTGCCCGTCGACGAGGTCCTGGCGGAAGCGTGTCGTCAGGAACAGCGCGTAGTCGATGCCGACCCCCAGGCCGATCATGCCGGCGAGGGTGGTGGCCGAGGTCGCGAAGGACACGGTGGCGGCGACGATGCCCACGATCCCGAGTCCGACCCCGACGCCGATCAGGGCGGTGACCAGCGGCAGCAGTGCGGCGAGGACACTGCCGAAGGCCAGCAGCAGGATGACGAGGGCGGTGGCGACGCCGACGCCCTCGCTCAGCGTGTCGTCGGCCGGTGCCCGGACCACCTGGTCCAGGTCGCCGCCGTAGGCGACGCCGAGTCCCGCCGCCCGGGCGGGGCCGGTCGCCCGGTCGAGCAGGCCGGTGTAGTCGTGACCGAGGTTCTTCAGCGGCTCGTCGAAGGAGACGGTGGTGTACGCGGTGTGTCCGTCGGCGCTGGTGACGAGCGCGGAGACGGCGGTGGCGTGCGGCATGCCACGGAGGCCGGCCAGGGTGCGGTCGACCGCCGACCGGTGGTCGGCCACGGTGCCGGAGCCGGTGTGCAGGACGACCTTGCCGCTGGGCCTGCCCGCCTCGGGCATCGAGGTGGCGAGGAGACCGGCACCGGTGTGCGAGGCGGTGCCCGGCAGGCTGACCTGGTCGCTGAACGTGGGCGCGGCGAGGTGCCGTCCGGCCAGCGCGGCGCCGAGGACCAGCAGCCAGACGGCGATCACCGCTGCCGGGTGCCGGGCGCAGAAGCCGCCCAGGCGGCCGAGTCCGCGGCCGGCGGGTGGGTGCGGGACGGATGGGGCCACCGCTGCCTCCTAAAAATCTGTCACGAGTGACAGGACTCTAGGGCCGAAGTGTCATGCATGACAATTGGCACAGGTGACAGGCAGCTCTGCGGCCGGCACGGGTCTCGATTGACAGTCACGTCACGGAGCGGGGAGGCTTCGGACCATGCCCCGTGAGATCGCCCCCGCCGGACTGCGCGAGCGCAAGAAGGAGGAGACGCGGCAGCGCCTGCTGGAAGGCGCCGCGCACCTGTTCAAGGAACGCGGTTTCGAGGCCACCACCGTCGCGGACATCGCCGCGTACGCCAACGTCTCCGTGCGCACCTTCTTCCGCTACTTCGAGGGCAAGGAGGCGCTGCTGCTGCCGGACAGCGTCGGGATCTTCGCCTACGTCGAGGACGCCCTGGCCCGGCGCCCGGCGGACGAGGCGCCGCTGGACGCGGTGTGCAACGCCCTCCTGGAGGCGGCCGAGCCGTTCGCCGCCTCCACCCTGACCGCCCTCAGCCATCCGGTCCAGGGGATCGAGAACGTCGTCACCGCCCGGCTCGTCCAGGCCTTCTCCGACTTCGAGGAACGGCTCACCGTCCTGGTCGAGCGGAGGCTGCCGCCCCGGACGCCGGACGCCGACCTCACGGCCGCGGTGATCGCGTGCGCCGCCCTCTCCGCGGTCCGCGCCGTCCTGCGCACCCGCCGGGCACGCCGGGCCTCAGGCCTCACCGACACGGGTCCGGAAGCCCTGCACAAGGCCCTCGCCACACTGCGCGCCATCGGCTCCGCCGACCGGCGGACCAGCTAGGCGGACCACGGCGACGGCTGCTCCTGCGTTGCAGAGCCCCTTGTTGCCGAGGTCCGGCTCCGGCGCTGTGCGAAGGAGGCCCACCTCCGCCTCGTGCGCGTCGGCCGGCGCGCGGTCGGCCAAGGCCCCCGACATCTGTCTGGGCGACTGACGCCTCGCCAGGACCGTCTTACCCGCCGTCAGGTGACCTGTATCTGCTGCAGGATCGCCCGGTCCGGCGAAGTCATGCCACCGACCGGAAACCCCGTTGCCCCCGCCGGCGGCCCGCGCGCCGGCCGCCGTTCCCCTTGCGGAGCCCCGGGGGGCGCGGGACGATGGAGGAGAAGTCCGGGCTCGTCTCCGCACGGCCCGCAGCAGTACGTCCGTCGTCCGGGCGTCCCGAGCGACACGGTCGCTCATCATTCGCAAGACCCCATGCGCCTCGCCCGCGGGGCGGCCTGGGCGGGCGTGGCCTCACCACTTCCAGAAGGTGTCATGGCCCTCTCGGACGAACAGCTGGCCCAGAGCAAGAACCTCACCGTCGAGCAGGTGCGACGGCTGCGCAGAAGCCGCGGTACGACGAACGAGACTCTCGTGACCCTCTCCGAGGGCGCCGTACGCCGGGCCCTGCGCCGCCTCGACTACCCGGACCTGCCCAACGCCCGCCGCGCGTACCGGCTCAAGCAGGAGCGCGGTGACGACGGCACCGTCCCCGTGCACGCCCGCGGCAGGGCCGTCGAGCGGCTCCGCGCCGTTCTCGACGGCGAAGACGCCGGGCCCGTCCCGCGCACCGCGGGCGTACCCACCGGGGAGTCTCCCCACGGCCGTGGCCACGGGCCGACACCCACCGCGGGCATGGCGCCGCTTGCCCACTGGGAGTGGCTCGGCCCGGGAAACATCGGGGGCCGCACGCGGGGCATGGTCGTCCACCCCGGACAGCCCGAGAAGATGTGGGCCGCGAGTGTCGGCGGCGGAGTCTGGCACACCGAGGACGCCGGCAAGCAGTGGGCGCCCGTAGACGACTTCCTGGGGAACCTGGCGTGCTCCAGCCTGGCCATGGACCCCTCGGATCCGGACACGATCTACGCCGGCACCGGCGAGGGCTTCAGCAACCTGGACGCCCTGCGCGGCAACGGTGTCTTCCGCACCACCGACGGTGTCACCTGGAAGCCGATCGCGGCCACGCAGACGGAGGACTTCCAGGCCGTCACCCGGATCGCGGTCTCGCGCACCGGCGAGGTGGTCCTCGCCGCGACGGACCGCGGGCTGTTCCGCAGCGGCGACCGTGCGGGGACCTGGACCAGGGTCCTGGACGTCCCGCTCGGCGTCGTGCTGTTCGACCCGGGCGACGACGACCGGGCGGTGGCCGGCGCCCTGGTGACGGGCGAGGCCTTCGCGAGCCAGGACGGCGGGCGCACCTGGCGGCTCGCCCGCCACGCGACCGGCCAGTGGTCGGGCCGGGTCGAACTCGCCTACGCGGCCAGGGATCCCGCCGTCGTGTACGCCTCGGTCCAGATGACCAGCGGGCGCGTCTGGCGGTCCGCGGACGGCGGGCTGACGTACAAGGTCACCCGTACCCGGGACCGGGACGGCAACATCGCGGACTACCTGGGCGACCAGGGCTGGTACGGCAACGCGGTGTGGGCCGGCGACCCGGACGACGAGAACCTGGTCCTGCTCGGGGGCATCAACCTGTGGCGCAGCGAGGACGGTGGCGAGACCCTGAGCGAGATCAGCACCTGGTTCGACCCGCGGTCCGTACACGCCGACCACCACGCGATCGTCGGGCATCCGGACTACGGCACGCACAACCGGACGGTGTACTTCGGCAACGACGGCGGCGTGTTCATGGCGGCCGACCTGAGGAAGGTGGGGACGGAGCCGAAGCCGCCGTTCGTGAAGGGCTGGACCGAGCTGGACAACAACTACGGGGTCACCCAGTTCTACGGCGGAGCCGGGCAGACCGCCACGGGGCGCATCATCGGCGGCGCGCAGGACAACGGCACCCTCTGCTTCGACCCGGACCGCGGTACCGAGGACTGGCGGCAGATCTTCGGCGGCGACGGCGGCTGGTGCGCGGCCGATCCGAGCGATCCCGACGTCTTCTACGGGGAGTACGTCTTCCTGAACATCCACCGCAACACCGACGGCGGCACCAGCGACGACGTGAACGGCGACCGGTACATCACCGGCCAGTTCTTCAACGACACGATCCAGGAGATGGACTGGAAGCCCGTGCCCTTCTCCATTCCCGACGCCAAGAGCCAGAACGCCCTGTTCATCGCGCCGTTCCTGCTCGACCCCAACGTGCCCGAGCGGATGCTCGCCGGCGGGTTGTCCCTGTGGCGCACGGACGACGCGAAGGCGGAAAACAGCCCGGTGTCCGGTCCGCGGTGGCATCAGGTCAAACCGAGCGCGGGCTCGCTGGTCAGCGCGATCGCGGTGTCACCCACCGAGTCGGACGTCATCTGGGTGGGACACGAGGACGGTAAAGTCTTCCGCACGGTGAACGGCACGGCAGCCACGCCCGCCTGGGGCAGGGTAGGGGTCTCCGGACAGCAGCCCCTGCGCCCGCAGCGGTACTGCACGTCCATCGCGGCGCACCCGACGCAGCCGGACACCGCGTACGTCACCTTCGGCGGTTTCGCACCGGACAACCTCTGGGTGACGCACGACGGCGGCGGCAGCTGGCAGGACCTCTCCGGCCGGCTGCCCGACGTACCGCTCAGGTCGCTGGCGTTCCACCCGCAGCAGCCGGACTTCGTCTACTGCGGCACGGAGATCGGACTGTTCGCCAGCGAGGACGCCGGGCTGAACTGGTCGCCGACGAACGAGGGTCCGACCAACTGCTCGGTGGACCAGCTGTTCTGGATGGACCGGACGCTGGTGTGCGCCACGCACGGCCGCGGCATGTTCCGGATCGACCTGTCGAACCCGCACGGATGACAGGAACCCGCACGGATGACAGGAAGGAGGTCGGCGATGACACCGAACATGCGCACACGGGGCCGGCTGGAGGCTCTCGCCGCCTGCGTGAGCGGAGTCCTCTTCCTCCTCACGCTGATCTGGCCCGACTGGATCGAGCGCGCCTTCGGTATCGACCCGGACGCGCACAGCGGAGCCGCCGAGTGGGCCGTGGTCGCCGTGGCGCTGTGCGCGACGCTGGTGTTCTCCCTGCTCGCCCGCGGGTCGTACCAGCGGGCACGTGCCCTGTCCCCCAAGTGACACGCCGGGCTCAGGTCCCTCGGCGTTTCGGCCACCACCGCTCGGGTCGGTGGTCCGGGGGCCGCAAGGGTCGATGCACCCCACACACTCCGGCGGCCGCTCAATCCCGGGGCTGCCGACACGACCGAAACACATGTGTTCGAAATCCTGGCCGGTTCGTTGAGCCGTAGGAGCAGCCACACCACCGTCGAGGGGGAACACATTGACTCCGGCCAGGACACCAGCGCGCGCGATCCCCGATGACATGGCACGGAGTGCGGAGCCACGGCCGCTGAGCCGGTCCGGGCAGGGGGGCACGCTGTGAAGAGGTTCTTCGGACCCGTGCGGATGGCCGAGCCGGAGGTCTCCGACGCCGAGGAGGAGCTGTTCGGCGGTCCGCTGCGCTACGACTCGGGCTGGTCGGAGCATGAGCGCGCCTGGCTCGACCTGACGATGATGTC
The DNA here is from genome assembly GCF_014654935.1 of Streptomyces capoamus. Taxonomy (GTDB): domain Bacteria; phylum Actinomycetota; class Actinomycetes; order Streptomycetales; family Streptomycetaceae; genus Streptomyces; species Streptomyces capoamus. The sequence continues at coordinate 412,936 of NZ_BNBF01000001.1, read as the reverse complement.
GGCTCTGCGCTCCATGCCGAGGCTGGTCGGGGCGACCTTGCGGATGGCGTGGCAAGCGGACCGGCGCTCGCTGCTCACGGTCGCGATCAGCGAGATCGGCCAGGGTCTCGCCGCGGCCGTCGGGCTGCTCGCGGTCAACGCCGTCATGCACGCGCTGCTCGGCTCGGGCACCCCGGGGCAGCGACTGCACGCCGTCCTGCCCGGACTGCTCGCCGCCGGCGGAGCCGCCGTGGTCAACTCGGGCCTGGCCGGATGGTCCACCTCGCGGGCGGGCCGGCTGGAGCCACTGGTGGAGCGGATCGCGACGACCCAGTACCTGGCCGCCGCCGCGTCGGTCGAACTGGAGGCGATCGAGGACCCGGAGTTCCGGCGGCTGATCGACGTGGCCCAGTACGGCGCCGGATCCGCCCGCCGCATGATCGGCGCGTGCGTGGCCGCCCTGAACGGCACCGTCTCCCTGATCTCCACGGCGGGCGTGCTCACCATCCTCCACCCGGT
>NZ_BNBF01000001.1:409245-412403 GCF_014654935.1 Streptomyces capoamus | reverse complement strand
CCTCCTGCCGATGCTGGTCCTGATCGCGGCGCCGCGCGGCTGGGGCGCGATGCGGGTCGCGCAGGAGCGGTACGTGTCGGTGATGACCTGGGTGGAGCACGTGCGGGCCGGCCGCCTCATCGGCAATCTGCTCACCGAGCGCACCGCCGCCCAGGAAGTGCGCATCCACGCCGTCGGGCCGTTCCTGCTCAGCCGCTACGAGCGGATGGCCGAGAGCGCCGAGGCCGAGCAGGAACGCCTGGCCACCGGCAAAGCCGTCACCGAGTGGGTGGCCGCCGGGCTGTCCGGCCTCGCCATGGCGGCGACGTACGCGGCCATGTTCTGGCTGATCATGAGCGGGCACATGAGTCTGGCCGTGGCCGGGACCGCCGTCATCGCCGTCCGGTCCGGCTCGGCGAGCCTGGGCGCGCTGGTGATGAACGTCAACCAGCTGCACGAGGAGTCCCTGTACGTCCGCGATCACTCCCGGTTCCTGGACGAGGCGGCACGGCGCACCATTCCCCGTGGGGGCGATCCCGTCCCGGCACGGGTGCGACAGGTCGTCCTGAACCGGGTCGGCTACCGCTACCCGGACCGGGAAGCCCCTGCCCTGGACGAGGTGTCCCTCACGCTGCCCATGGGCTCGGTCACCGCGGTGGTCGGTGAGAACGGCTCCGGCAAGAGCACGCTGATGAAGGTGCTGTCGGGCCTGTTGCTGCCGCAGAGCGGAACCGTGCTGTGGGGTGAGGCCGACCTCGCCTCCCTGGACCGCTCCGAGGTGTTCGACCGTGTCGCGCTGCTCACCCAGGACTTCGAACGCTGGCCCGCGGCGGCGTTGAACATCCGCATCGGCCGGCCCGCCCGGGCAGCCGGAGCGGAGGACCTGCAGCCGTCCGTCGACTACGCGGGTGCCGGACCGGTCATCGCCAAACTCCCCGACGGGCTGCGCAGCCTGCTGGCCCGGATGTTCCGCGGAGCGAGTGAACTGTCCGGCGGCGAGTGGCAGAAGATCGGTCTCGCCCGGACCCACTGGCGCAGCTCCACCTCGGACGCCGACGGCGTGCTCATCGTGGACGAGCCCACCTCCGCCCTGGACCCGGAGGCGGAGATCACTGCCTTCGACCGCATCCGCCGGCTCGCCGCCCCGAACCGGGCCGTCGTCCTGGTCACCCACCGCATGTCCGGCGTCCGCCACGCCGACCGCATCCACGTCCTGCACCAGGGACGGCTCGTGGAGCACGGCAGCCACGAGGAACTCATGGCCGCCCGCGGGCGCTACGCCGCGATGTTCGAGGCGCAAGCCGCCCAGTACGCCCCCGCGGGCACCGTCCCCCGCCCCGGCTCCCCCGCCGTCGCGGACCCCGCGTGACCCTTTCGGAAGGCCCGAACTCGGAACGGAGGCCGACGTGTCGGACGTCGAACACCAGAACCGTCTCGCCTGGGACGCCTACGGAAGACACCACCTGGAGCGCGGCACGCCCCTGCCGGAGGTGGACCGGATCACCTGGGGACCCGCCGCGGACGGACCGGGGGACGCCGTCCTCGGGGAGGTCAGGGGCCTGCGTGTCCTGGACATCGGTTGTGGTCCCGGCCGGCACGCCGCCCACCTGGCCCGCACCCGCGGAGCGCGGGTGGACGGTGTGGACGCTTCCCCCGGCCAGATCGAGCGGGCGCGCGCCCGCTACCCCGACGTGCCGGGACTGCGGCTGCTCCACGCCGACGCCGTCGAGCACCTGGCCGCGTCGGCGCCGTACGACGTGATCTACTCCCTCAGCACCTTCCACTTCCTCGACCCGCGCCGGCTCCTGCCCGCCCTGGCCGCCGGTCTCGCGCCGGGCGGGCGGCTGTGCTTCACCGTGCTGCACACCAACTCCGCCGGTCACGGCCCGGCCTCGACCGTCGCCCCGCGCCCGGAGACCCTGCGGCCGGCCGGCGGCCGTGATCTCACCGTGCACATGTGGGTGCTCACACCCGAGACGTGGGAAGAGCTGTTGGTCCGGTACGGCTTGCGCGTGCGGGATGTCACCGTCCTCGACACGCCCGAGAGCGACAACCACGCTTCCTACCGGTTCTTCCAGGCCCACCGGCCGGCCCGGATCACCGCCCGCCCCCGCCGCGCGCGACCACCCGTCGCCCACGCGGCCGTCGGTGTCGGTGCCGTACTGCTCGGCCCCCGGGGCCTCCTCCTCGGCCGGCACCGGCTGGGCACCCGGGAGCTGCCCGGTGGAACCGTGGAGCCGGGCGAGTCACTGCGGGAGGCGGTCGTGCGCGAACTCCGGGAGGAGACAGGTCTGTTGGCGGACCCGGACGACGTCCGTCTCCTGGGCATGTTCCTCGACCGGGTCGGAGACGTCGTCCGCGTCACGTTCGGCGCGCTCGTCACCCGCTGGCGGGGCGAGCCGGCCGACCAGCCCGGCGAGAGCATCGGCGACTGGCGCTGGTGGCCGCTGGACGCCCTGCCCCCGGACCTGTTCGAGTGCAGCGCGCGGATCCTCACCGCCTGGCGCCCCGGCCTGCCGATCGACCACACCCCCGCCCACTTCACTCCCCTCACCGACCCGCCCGCGCAACCCGCCGCGTACCCCGCCCCCTGAACGGGCGGGACCGCCCGGACGAGCACAGAGGCCCACCACGAGGACGGATCCATGACCCCTGCACGCCGCGCCACGCCCGCCGACGCCGAGGGCATCACCCGCCTGCGGTCCGAGCTGATCCTCTCCCGGCCGCTCGACCCGGCCTGGCTGTCCCGCTGCCGGGACCAGCTGGCCGAACGGCTCCGGCCCGGCGGCGACGCCCGGGCCCACGTCGTCGACGCACCCGGGGGAGGACTCGTCACCTGCGCCCTGGCCCTGGTCAGCCCCGTACTGCCCGCGCCCCGGTACCCACAGGGGCTGGCCGCACGCGTCCAGGCCGTGGCCACCCGGCCCGGGTACCGGCGCCGTGGCTACGCCAGGGCCGCCCTCACCGCCCTCCTCGACGAGCTGGAGCAGGACGGCGTCACCCTCTTCGAACTCCACGCCAGTGACGAGTCCCGGCCCCTGTACGAGGGACTCGGGTTCCGCAGCGATCCCGCGCTCATGCGCAGGACGGCACCCCGTCCGCAGTCCCACGGCGAGCACCGGCCCGGCACCGCGACCGACGACTGGGACACGATCCGGCGTCTCGCCGCCGCCTTCCGC
>NZ_BNBF01000001.1:386711-409194 GCF_014654935.1 Streptomyces capoamus | reverse complement strand
CGCCTCGACACCGAGCAGGAACTCGCACCCGAGGAGCAATGGACCCTGCAAGTGCTCAAGCTCGCCGAAGAGGTCGGCGAGGCCGCGCAGGCCGTCATCGGCGCCCGGGGCACCAATCCCCGCAAGGGGCACAGCCACACGTGGGCGGACGTCCAGGACGAGGTGGCCGACGCCGTCATCACCGGCATGGTCGCGCTGGCCCGGCTGCGTCCCGACGCACGCGAGTACTTCGCCGCCGTCCTGGCCCGGAAGGCCGTGAGGTTCCTTCCGGCCCAGGATCCCGGCGCCGAGCCGCAGCTTGGCTGAACGGCACACGCCGGGGTCCGGGTCCTCGACGGGGACCCAGCCGGACCGGCGCCGGGCGCGCAGGGGAACATGGAGGGCGGCAGCGGCCGGTGCCGCTGGAAGCGATCGTTCCTGGCGAGGCGGGGAGCCCCCGACGTACCGCCGAGGAGCAGTACGTGCAGGGAGTGTGGGTCCGTTCATGGGGAGCAGTGGGGGTCGGGGCGTGGGACGGGCGGACGGGGCACAGGACACGGGCCGGGTGCAGGGAGGTCGTCGCGCCCAGCTGGAGCACACCGGCCTGCGGCCCGGCTGGACCACCGGTGCCTGCGCGACGGCGGCCACGACGGCCGCGTACACCGCGCTGCTGACCGGGGAGTTCCCCGATCCGGTGACGATCACGCTGCCCAAGGGGCAGACGCCGTCCTTCGCGCTGGCCACCGAGGAACTGTCCGGAGCATCCGCCATGGCGGGGATCGTGAAGGACGCGGGTGACGACCCGGATGTCACGCACGGTGCGCTGGTGCGGGCGACGGTCCGGCGGCTGCCCGCGGGCAGCGGGGTCGTCTTCAAGGCGGGCCCCGGCGTGGGGACGGTCACCCGGCCCGGTCTTCCACTGCCCGTCGGTGAAGCAGCCGTCAACCCGGTCCCGCGGCGGATGATGAGCGAGCACGTCGCCGAGGTGGCCGCCCGGCACGGCGGGAGCGCGGACGTGGAGATCACCGTCTCCGTCGACCACGGCGAGGAGATCGCCCGCTCCACCTGGAACCCCCGGCTCGGGATACTCGGCGGCCTGTCCATCCTCGGCACCACGGGGATCGTCGTGCCGTACTCCTGCTCGGCCTGGATCGACTCCATCCGGCGGGGCGTGGACGTGGCCCGCGCGGCCGGACGGACCCATGTCGCCGGGTGCACCGGGTCGACGTCCGAGAAGACCGTGGTCGCCGAGTACGGCCTGCCCGAGGACGCCCTGCTCGACATGGGCGACTTCGCGGGCGCCGTGCTGAAGTACATCCGCCGGCACCCGGTGGAGCGCCTCACGCTCTGTGGCGGCTTCGCCAAGCTGTCCAAGCTCGCGGCGGGCCATCTGGACCTGCACTCCGGCCGCTCCCAGGTCGACAAGGGCTTCCTGGCCGGACTGGCGCGCGGCGGCGGCGCGGACGACGCGCTAGCCGACGAGGTGGCCGCCGCCAACACGGGCCTCGCCGCGCTCCGGCTGTGCCAGGCCGCCGGCGTGCCGCTCGGCGACCTGGTGGCGGCGGCCGCGCGGGACGAGGCCCGCGCCGTGCTGCGCGGAGCGCCGGTCGCCGTGGACGTCATCTGCATCGACCGGGCGGGGGCGGTCGTGGGGCGCAGCACGGTCCGCTGAGCCTCCGGCCCGGTGCGGGACGGCACGGCGTCCGGACGGCGATCCGGCGGGAGCCGCCTTCCGGGAGCCGCCTTCCGGGAGCCGCGTTGCGGGCGCCCGGGCCGCGGCGCGGGCGCCCATGACGTGCAGGTCGTCAGTCGCCCCGTAGCCCTCCGAAGCCCGTCGGCGCCGTGGCCGCGGGCGACGGGCCCGCACGGGGCACTGCTAGGGAGCAGGAGTCCGGAGGATTCCCAGGGCCCTGCGCGCACGGTCGTGTGCCCGGTCCCCGTCGGGCGCCTCCAGGGCCCGGCGGTACCAGTGGCGGGCCTCGTGCCACCGCTGTTCCGAGGCGGCGACGTCGCCGAGCAGGGCCAGCACCAGTGAGGTCAGGGCGGGTGGCGCGGGGTCCGGGGTGGCGGGCTCCGGCAGGGGGCGGGCGTCCGCCGGCGCCGACAGGATCTCCGCCAGGCGGTCCCAGCGCCCGGTCTCCCGCAGCAGTTGGGCGTACGCGGTGCGCGCCTCGGCCACCGCTTCGGGGTCGGCGGCGGCCAGCACCTGCTCGAAACGCTGGGAGGCCTCGGCGGGGCGCCCGCCGACCACCGCGAGCCGGGCCAGCATCAGCAGGGCCTGCGGGCGCTCCGGGCGGTCCTCGGCCGCGGCCAGGGGGAGCAGCGTCTCCTCCGCTTCCGCGGGCCGGCCGAGCCGGGCCAGCGTGCTGCCCAGGTACCGGCGTGCCTGCGGTTCCACGGCGGGGTCGCCCGATGCCACCGCCGCGGAGAGGTGCTCCCGGGCCTCCTCCAGTGCGCGCTCGGCCAGCCGGGTCACGCCGAGCAGCAGGCCGGCCCGGGGCGCGGCGCCCGGGACGCCCATGTCCAGGACGGCGGTGAGGAGGTCCGCGGCCCTCTTGGTCTCCCCGATCTCCAGCAGGTACTCGCCCCGGTCGAGGTAGCTGTCGGCGACGTCCTCGCCGGCGACGTCCTCGTCGGCGTCGGACCCGGTGGTGTCGGGCCCGGTGGTGTCGGCCAGCAGCCGTCGCGCGGCGGCGTGATCGCCCTGGCGGAGGCGCAGGGTGCCGAGGAACACCCGTGCCGCCTCGGTGGCCTCCGACGGCTCCCCGCGCAGGGCCTGTTCCAGCAGTTCCGCGGCCTCTGCCTCGGCTGCGTCCCCGCCGTCGTCCAACAGCTCCGTGGCCAGGAAGAGCCGGGCCGCGTCGGACGACCGCGGCGCATCGGCGGCCACGGCCGACCGCAGCAGCCGGAGCCCTTCCGGCCGGTCGCCCTCGGCGAGACGGACCTGTCCGAGCAGCGACCGGGCCCAGGCGGAGAGCGCGGGTTCCGGTGCGTCCACGGCCTCGACGAGCAGGTCCGCCACAGCCGCGAACGCCCGCGGCCGGTCCGGGTCGACGAAGTCGGCCAGCATGAGTGCCAGGTGGATCCGGGCGAGGTGGGACCAGTACGCGTGGCCGGAGTCGACGGCCTGCCGGTAGGCGGCCTCGGCCTCCTCGTACCGTTCCAGCAGGGCCAGCATCTCGCCGAGCAACTCCGCGGCGCGTGGGCCCTGTCCGGGGTGACCGGAGGCCGCGGCCTGCGCGAGCAGCCCGGTGACCACGGCCACGTCGTCCGGGTCGTCCGGGTCGGCCGTCTCCGCCAGCATGAGCGCCAGGTCGATCCGCGCGAGCGGGGACCAGTGCTCGTGGCCGGAGTCGATGGCCCGCCGGTAGGCGGCTTCCGCCTCTTCGTACCGCTGCGCCGTGGCCAGCAGATCGCCCAGTTGGTCCATGGCGTACGGGGCGTTCACCCACGGCCCTTCGGCGACCTCGGTGAGCAGCAGGCGCGCGTGGTCCAGGTCGTTGCGCGCCACGGAGAGCCCCGCCAGGGCGAGCTGGGCGGCCGGAGCCCAGTCCGGGTGGCCGGAGGCGACGGCCTGCCCCAGCCGGTGTTCCGCACGCTCCGCCCGCCCGTGCGCGGCATGCCAGCAGCCCAGGACGTGGGCGGCGCGCGGGGCGAGGGCGGGGTGGCCCGACCGGATCACGTCACGCAGCAGCTCGGCGCCCTGCTCCTGGTCCTCCTCCCCGCTCACCAGCAGCCGTCCCAGTGCGACCTGGGCCAGCGGCCACACCAGCGGTACCGGGGCGTCCAGCACGCTCTCGAGCAAGGCTCGCGCCTCGCCCCACCGGTTGCATTCCACGAAGAGGTCACCGAGGTTGGCGCAGGCGAGGGGCGCGGCCAGCGGGTGGCCACCGGCCATCACCTCCCGGAGCATCTGCTCCGCCTGGTCGAGTTTCCCCTGGTTGGCCAGCAGCCAGCTCATGTTGGTCCGGGCGAACTCCGTGATCGGCGCGGTCACCGAGGCGTCCATGGTCCGGGAGAGCGTCCAGGGGCCGGTGTCCGGGAGCGACAGCTCGCCGGCGCGGGCCGGGCGGGTCCGCAGCAGTTCCGGGCCGCCGGTGACCGGGCCCTGCTTGCGGGTGCCGCCCAGGGCGGCGGGCGCGCCCTCGTCGGCGAGCATGCCGCCGAGCCTGGCCCGTGCCAGGCCGGCCACCTCGTCGTCGCCCTCGGCCAGCACGTCGTCCAGGAGCGACAGGGCCTGGTCGTGCCGGCCCTGCAGGATCAGCAGCCCGGAGTAGTACACCCGGGCGAGCAGCGCGAGCTGCCGGTTGTGGCAGCCCATCGCCGCCTGGAGGAGCCGGCCGGCCCGGGCCCGGTCGCCGGCCACCAGCACACCACCGAGTTCGATCTGGGCCAGCGGCACGACGTCCGGGACCCCGGACTCCAGGGCCGCCTCCAGGTACTCCATGCCCTGCGCGAACGCACCCCGGGCGATCTCGAGTTGCCCGAGCATGACCGCGGCCCATGCCGCGTCGTCCGAGTCCCCGCCGACCTGCCGGACCCGGCGCAGCACGGTCACGGCTACGTCCGGCTCGTCGCGGGCGACCGCGGTGACGGCGACCGTGAGCAGATCGGTGCTCGGGGGCGCCGTCTCCCCGGGGGCCCCGGTGCCGCCGGGCACCTGGTCGGCCAGGGCGAGCTGCCAGGCGAAGCCGGGCACCGCCGCCCCGGGGTCGTCGGTCCTGGTGTCGAGGTAGTCGGGTACGTACGGGAAGACGGCGTACCTCCGTCGCGCGGATCCGCCGCCGGGCGTGGCGTCCTCGGGCTCCGCCGGGGACGGGGACCGCTCCGGGTGGAGCAGGGCGATCTGCCCGGCGACGGGCTCGCGCGCCCAGGCGAGCCCGGCTCGGAACGCCGCCTCGTCCGCGTCCAGGGACGGGTGTGCGTCGCTCAGGTAGCCACGGAACAACCGGAACAGGGCGGCCTCCGACACCGGTCCGCGCAGGCCCATCCGCCACCGGTCCGCCGCCGCCCGGGTCACCGCCCAGCCTGCCGGGCAGCTGTCGAAGCCGTCCGTCAGACGCCGCTCCAGCTCCGGCGCGGCCACCAGGACCTGCCCGATGCCCCGCGCCGTGAAGTCCTCGCCCGGGTACTGGCGGGCGGCCTCGGCCAGTTCCTCGTCGGTGAGCCGCTGTGGCAGGTCCACCCGGCGGGCCAGGCGCAGCACACTCCGCGCGAGGCGCCCCTGGTCGTCGGCGCGGTCGAAGAGTGCCTGCCATTGCAGCGAGGTCATGGAGGCGACCACGACGACCGGCGGGTCCTGCCGTGCGAACCGCTCCAGGACCTGGACGGTGAGCCCGCCGGGCCGCAGGTAGTGGTCCAGCTCGTCCAGCCACAGGACGACCCGGTCGCCGCTGGACGGCAGCCGCAGCCGGGACAGGTCCCCCGGTGCCGCCCGGTCCGCGGCGGGCACCAGGAGCCGGGCCCGCGGCACCCGGCGTCGCAGCAGTTCGAACAGGGTCCGGGACTTGCCGGACTTGGACGGCCCGACGAGCAGCAGCAGCCGGGTGCTGCCCGGAGCGGCCGAGACCACGCCGTCCAGCGCCTCCTCCAGGAGCGCGTCCGGCCCGCGGCGCGGTACGTAGGCGTCGGCACGGCCGTCCCCGGGCCGGTGCCCGCTGTACGTGGAGGGGGTCACTCCGATGTGGTACGGATCCACCTCGGCGACGACGGGCAGCTCCCCCGGCACCGTGAGCGGCAGCGCGAGCCGCGCCTCCAGGCGGGCCCGCAGCTCGTGCTCGGTCTGCTCCCGCACCTGTCCGGCCAGCGGGGGCCAGTAGCGCAGCAGCGCCTCGGTCTTGATCGCGTACGCGGTGACGGGGGTACCGGTCCCCCGCGCGCCGGGGTCCCCGCTGCGCTCGCGGGCGTTGAGGATGCCGATCACCCCGTCGCCCTCCTCGTCCCACACCGGCGCTCCGGAGAATCCGGGTTCCGGCGCCCAGCCCGCCCGCGGTTCCAGCAGCAGCCACTCGTCGCCCGCGTGGTCGACGATCTCGCCGCGCACCGGGACACCACCGTGCGCGTGCTTCTTCGGGTAGCCGTAGGCACGGAAGCGGTGGTGCCAGATACCGGCCGCCGTGGTGCACAGCGGTGCCGGCCGGGCGCCGGGCGGTGGGTCGCCCGCGAGTTCGAGGACGGCCACGTCCCCCGTGCGTGCCGCGGTGGCCGGATGCCAGCCGCCCGGCGACACCGTCGCCTCCAGCGCCTCGGCGTGCCGCACGTGCTGGAACCGGACGTACACCGGACCGCCGGGCGCGTCCCTGGACCGTCCGATCACATGGGCGCAGGTGAGGATGTGGCGTGGCCCGCACAGGACGCCGACGCCGTGCGCCGGCCCGTCGGCGGCTCCGCGTCGGATGCTGACCAGCCAGGGCGGCTGTTCCCGGCCGAGGGCCACGTCCGTCAGGTCCCCGGGCTCGCCGGCGCGGTGCCGGCCCGTGTCCACCGCAGCCGCAGGGCGAAGTGTCCCTCCGTCGCGGTCCTGGCGACGACGACACCGGCCTCCGCGGTGAACTTCATGCCGAACTCGATCTCCATCTCCTGCGGGGCGAGGCCGAGGGCGGTGTCCACGACCGACCGCAGGGTGGGCAGCGTGGACCGGAGCGACTCCTGAAGCCTGCGCCGGGCCTCGACGATGCCGTCCTCGCGGCGCGAGACCAGCTCGAGACCAGGGGTGTCGTCGACCACTTCCACCACCAGTTCGGAGCCCTCCGGCCCCTCGAAACGCACCAGTTCGCTCACGGGCTCCCCCCACCGTCGGGCTCGTCCGCGGGACGAGCCCCCTCCCTGAGGGGAAGTCTAGGTCCGGGCGGCCCCGCCCACAGGCGAATGCGCCTGCGGGACCGGACTTCGGCGCTACGCTGCCCCGGACGGCGGTGTGCGCAGGGAAGCGGGGGTGCGGATGGCGGCCGCGGACGATGTGTCCCCGGGTGGGCGTGCCCGCCGGGAACTGGGTGACGCGCTCGCGGGAGGCGACTTCCTCGCGGCGCTCGGCGCCTCGCTCCGGTGGACCGCGCAGGCGCTGGCGGAGCTGTGCGACGACGACGGCACGGCCGCTCTGGAGGGGCTGTTCGGCCTGTACGACGCGCTGGGCGAGGTGCCGGCACTGACCGCCGGGGCTCCCCGCCTGGTGGCGGCCGCCCGCCCCGGGGAGCGGCCGGCGGAGCAGCTGGACAAGCGGCTCGCCGAGCTCACCGCGCTCCACGAACGGCTGCGGGCCGACCGGACGGTGCTGGAGCGGCTCGCCGCCGTCGAGGACGACCTGCGCCGACGCCTGGCCGAGCACGCGGAGTTGCGGGACCGCATCGCGGAACTGCGCCGCCTGGAACGGCTGGTGGACACTCTGGACGCGCTCGGCGGACAGCAACAGGTGGTGGACGCACGTCTGGAGGCGCTGCGTTCCCGGGACGTCTCCGCGGAGCGGACGCTGGCCGCCGACTGCGGCGCGCTGGTACGGCTCGGCGAGGACCAGCTGGACGCGCTCGCCCCGCGGACCCGGGAGGCGCTCCGCCGGGCCGAGGACATCGGCGAGCGGCTCGCCGTGGAGGAGCGGGAACTGGCCCGGGTCACTTCCGAACTGGACGAGCGGAGCCGGCGCCTGGAGGCGGTACGCACCGAACTGGGCGAGCACGTTCCGCAGTTGGAGCGCTACGCGCGAGCGGACCGGGAGCTGGCGGAGGCGTTGGCCGAGTGGGCCGACACCGACGGCGCCGCCGGTCGCGGGGACCGGCTCGGCGATACCGGGACGGCGCTCGACCGCGCGCGTTCGGCCGCCGCCGATGTGGAGCGGCGTCTCGGCGCGATCGACCGGGTGTTGCGGGAGGCGCTCGACCAGGCCCCTGTCTCCTGGGACGGGACAAGCAGTGGGCGGGGACGTCAGGACAACCAGTCGGTGTAGCGGGTAGGGGCGAGGTGGGCGTCCGTGTCGGTGAGGACGTCGCCCTTGACGACGGCGAACATGCCGGCGGTGGGGTCGGTCGTGACGGTACGGTGGTCGCCCTTGTGGGCCAGGGTGATCCGGCCCACCTCGTCCAGGGTGAGGACCTCGGGGCCGGCGATGTTGCGGATGCCGTTCAGCGGGGCTCCGACGGCGACCTCCGCCACCGCGGCGGCCACGTCTCCGGAGGCGATCGGCTGGATCGGCGTGGCGGGCAGCCGGACGGTGTCGGCGTCAGCGGTCCAGGACAGGACCGCGTCCATGAAGTCCATGAACTGCGTCGCCCTGACGATCGAGTAAGGGATCGGTCCCGCCGCGAGGATCTTCTCCTGCAGTGCCTTGGCCCGGTAGTAGTCCAGCTCCGGCACCTGGTCCACGCCGACGATCGAGAGAATGACGAAGTGGCCGACGCCGCCCTTGTGCGCTGCGGCCAGGAGGTTGTCCATCGAGGTCTGGAAGAAACCCGGGGAGGCTTCGTCGAAGGTCGGGGAGTTCGTCAGGTTGACGACGACGTCCGCTCCCGCCGTCGCCTCCTGCAGTCCCTGACCGCTGATGACATCGACTCCGGTGGACTTCGAGTGCGGCACCGCCTCGTACCCGGCCGCGGTCAGGTTCCTCACGACCTGCGAGCCGATCAGCCCGGTACCGCCGATCACTGCGATCTTCATGGCATGCCCTCCGTAGCGATTACATGCGCAATATGGCATATGTACCGTGATAGGGAAGCGCCATCGGGCACGTGCGCGCATGCGTCGCAGCCGCCGGGAGGCGCGGCACTCGGCAGGCGCTGGACCAGGAGGTGTCTCCTAGGGCGGCGGGACGTCGTCGGCGGTGAACGTGGAGTGGTCGGTGGCGGGCGGGTCCGCCAGGAGGCGGCCGGCGAGGCGGGACTCCATGGCGGCGAGAAGGCCGCGCACCTCGCGGGCGCTGCCGAAGCCGGTGGGGTCGGTACGCCGTCGGGCGTCGAACCACTGCTCGGCCCGTTCCGCGGCCTGAGGCGTGAGCACGTAGCCGTCGGCCGCGGCGCTGCGGCGCAGCACCTCCACCAGTTCCGCGGCGCTGTACGGCGGGAACTCCACGCGGACGGTGAAGCGGGAGGCGAGACCGCTGTTGCTGCGCACGAACGCCTCCATCTCGTGCGGATAACCCGCGGCGATCACCACCAGCCGGTCGTTCCAGTGCTCCATCTCCCTGACCAGGGTGTCGACGGCCTCCTTGCCGAAGTCGGCGCCCTGCACGCCCGAGCCGGCCGTCAGGCTGTACGCCTCGTCGATGAAGAGCACGCCGTCCAGGGCCCGGTGCACGGCCTCGCGGACCCTGGGCGCGGTCTGGCCGACGTACTCGGCGACCAGGTCGGCGCGCGTGGTCTCGACGACATGGCCCTTGCGCACCACGCCAAGCTTGCGGAACATCGCGCCGACGGCCCGCGCCACGGTCGTCTTGCCGGTGCCGGGCGGTCCCACGAACAGCAGGTTCGGTGGCGGGGGCAGGCCCCTGCCGCGGACCTGGCGGAGCCGGATGCGTTTGGCGAGGTCGCCGAGCACCTCGCGGACCGGCGCGAGGCCCACCATGGCGTCCAGCTCGGACAGCAGGGTGCCGTCGTCGGGCGCGGGCCGGGGCAGCAGGGCGCGGTGGTCCTCCGGCAGGTCGGCGACGGTCAGCGGCTGTCCGATGTCCTCGCCGACCCGGACGGCCCACTCGGTGAAGATCTTCTCGCTGAGGTTGCGCATGGTGCCGGCGTTGCCGAAGTCGGGGCGGCGGGTGGCGTGCAGTTCGGTGACGACGTGCAGCAGCTGACCGGCCAGCGTCGCGTCCCAGCGCAGGCCGTGTGCCGCCAGGTACCGCAGCAGGATGCGGTGCAGGACGTCCGGCGGGTAGTCGGGGAAGGCGATGCGCTCGCCGAACCGGCGGCGCAGGCCGTCGTCGGAGGCGAGGAACTCGTCGACCTTGTCGGGATATCCGGCCGCGATCACCACGAGCCGGTCCCGGTCGTTCTCCAGCCTGGCGAGCAGGACCTTCAGCACGTCCCGCTCGAAGCTGCCGTTCTCGCTGCCCAGTCCGTGGACCTCGTCGAGGAACAGCACCCCGTCCACGGCCTGGTCCAGTACGGCGTGGGCGCGGGAAGTCGTCTGGCCGACGTATCCCGCGACCAGGTCGTCGAGCCGGGTCTCCACCAGGTGGCCGCGGCTGAGCACGCCGAGTTCCCGGTACATCTCGCCGACGAGCCGGGCCACCGTGGTCTTCCCGGTGCCGGGCGGACCGGCGAACAGCAGGTGGGGGGAGGCCGCTTCGGCGTCCGTGCCCAGGCCCCGCTCGCGCAGCAGCGCCTGGGCCGCCACCCGCCTGCGCAACCGCTTCAGGTGTCCCTTCACCGGCTCCAGGCCCACCAGGTCGTCCAGCTGCTCCGCGGCCGGGCGCGTGTCCCGGCCGGCGCGGGGCAGCCAGCCCCGCTCGGTCAGTTCCCTGCCGCTGAACGGGGTGCCGTCGAGGGACAGCAGGTTGCTGCGCCAGTTCTTCACGGTGAGGGGCTGGGCGGCCATCGCCCTTACGACGCCGTCCAGTTCCCGCCAGTCACGGATGCGCAAGCCGTCGCGCAGGCGCATCCGCTGGACGAGGCGGTGCAGTTCGGCCTCGTCGGGGTAGCCGACGCGGACGGAGGGGGTGGCCTGCCGGCGCAGCCGGGCGGCCAGGCCCGGGTAGCCGTGCAGTGATTCGACGTAACTCACACAGGCGTCGAACGTCGGGCGGGCGAAGACGAGGACGACCGGGTGGTCGTAGTCGCCGTGCCGGGCCCAGTCGCTGAAGAAGGTGTCCAGGGGGCGGGTGGCGTCGGTGTGCCGCAGGGTGCTCTCCGCCTCGGTGAAGACCACGGCCGTACGGTGCGGCGGATCGGCCAGGTATCCCGCCAGGGTCATCACGGTGAAGGGGTCGGAGAGGGCACGCGTCGGGGCCGGTTCGGTGGGCGAGCCGGTCCCGTCCGCGGCGGAGGAGACGCTGCGTGCCCCGGCCGGCGCGGGGCCCGGCCCCCGGGCCGGCGGGCGGACCACCACCCGGCCGAGCGGGCCGCGCAGCTGGGGGTGGCGCATGTACCCGGCTCCCGCGGAGCCTGCCGGCTGTGCCGGCGGGCGCGACGGCGCGCCCGCCGGGACCCGGCCGGACGGCCGGGACCGCGCCTCGGACTCCGGGTCCAGGAAGTACAGGGGCCGGCGCTGGGAGCTGTAGGCCACGTACGCGCAGGACTGGGCGCGCAGCAGGTGCCACAGCACCGCGTCCAGGTTCCTCTCCCGGTGGTCCGCGCCGATGAAGGTGTCGTCCACGCCGGGCCCGTACACCACGGTGAACGGCTCGCCGGCGCTGAGCCGCAGGCCGGCGAAGCGGGAGCCGAGCCGGCCGGTCATGAGGCTCCGTCGGCCGGGCGCCTGTGCAGCGGGGCGGCCTCCGGCTTGCGGAACCGGCCCAGGTCGTCGGCGCCGGGGTCCGGGACGCCGGGCTCGCTCTCCAGGGCCCCGGTCGGGTGCCCGTCGTCCGCGAGCGCGTGCCGTACCGCCTCGGCGCGGTCCCGGAGTTCCCGTTCCGACGCCGTGTCGTGGTCGTAGGACAGGACCCGCAGGACCTGGCCCGTCTCGCCCTCCGGTGCGGGCAGGACCTGTACGACGATCTTGTTGCCGTTCGCGTGCTCGAGGACGGCGTGGTACGCACGGCGCTCGTCCGCGTCCTCGTACTCGCCGTCCGCCAGCTCGTAGGCGCCGATCCGGGAGAGGGTGCCGGCCACGGAGTCGGCGAGGTTCACGCGGAGCTGCGAGGCGAGCAGCCGCATGCCGGCCCGGTCCACGATCTCGCCGAGCCGCTGCTCCAGCTGCGGCGCCTCGACGGTCAGTTCGCGCAGTTCGGCCACGGTGGTCGCATCGTCCCCGGCCCGGGAGAGCCGCTCGGTCACCTCGGCCCGCAGCTCGTCCAGCTCGCCCTCCGACCAGTGGTCCACATCGAGTTCGGCCCCTTCGATCGGCTCGCCGTCGGGCCCTGTCACCGGCCTGACCCGGTTCTGGGTGATCAGGGTCTCGACCAGGACCAGGGCGTCGGTGGCGGCTCCCTGGGCGAGCCGCCGCTCCAGCTCCCGGTGTTCGATGTCCACGCGCAGTTCGCTGAGGTCCAGGTAGGCGCGCTGCGCGAGGGGGAGGGCGGCCTCGTGATGGCCGGCGTCCATGTTCCGCCGCGCGGTGTCGAGGTCCAGGCGGAGCCGGTCGAGCCTGCCGGGAGCGTGGCGTTCGTGCGGCAGGGTGTCGGCGATGAGACCGGCCATCGTGGCGCCGTCGGCGAGCCAGTCCCGGGCGGCGGCCGCGGCACGGTCCCGGTTCCCGGCCAGCTCGTCGACGCGTCCGGTCAGGCCGGCGATGTCCCGGCGGCGCTGGTCGCGTTCGGCGGCGAGTTCGCGCTCCAGGGCCGCGCGCTGCTCCGCGAGCCGGGTTCGGGTGTCGCGTTCGAGGCGGTCCGCGGTGCCGCGCAGCTCCCGGTGCAGGCGCTCGGACTGCTCGCGCAGCCTGCGTCCGGTGTCGCGCTCGAGCTGCCGGGTGTGGGCCGCGAGCCCGGAGAGCGCCTGTTCCGTCCGGCGGGCACGCTCCTCGAGTACGGCGCGCGTGCGCGCCTGGTCGGCCTCGGTCCGCCGCCGCACCTCGTCGAGGAGGCGGGGGACGTCGCGCCGGACCTGCTTGAGGTTCTGGGCCGCCCGCTGAGCCCGGTACCACTCGGTTTCGTCCACCAGGATGCGCTTCTTGCCGCTCATGGTCAGTTGTCCTCACGTGGTCGGGTCGGCAGCGGCGCGCGCCCGGGGGCGCCGGGCGTCGCGTCGGGTGTTCCGGGCGGGAGCAGCCGCGAACGGGTCTCCCGCACCGCGGAGTCGAAGGCGGTGAGCAGCCCCGGCGGAGGGACGCCGACCAGCAGGGCGGTGGTGCCGTCGACGGTGATCTCGGCGGTACGCGGCCCGCCGGTGAAGTCGTACCCGCATCCGGCGAGCCGGGGCGTGAGGTGGTGGACGCGCTGGTTGCTGCTGCCCCGCAGCCCCTTGCCGTCGTCGAGGCCGGCGACGTACCGGCCGTCGATCAGCACGTCCAGGAGGCCGAGCAGTTCGGTGACGCCCGGTGCGGGCGGGCGGGCACGCAGCCGTTCCAGGCGGTACCCGGTGAAGCAGATCACCGAGAGGTCGCGTCGGCCGCGGGCCGCCCGGACCAGCGCGGCGAGCCCGCCGGCCTGGGTCATCGGCTCGCCGCCGGAGAGGGTCAGACCCGTCACGCCGGGGTCGGCGAGCAACTCGTCGGCCAGCTCCGCGGGGTGCGCGTGGCGGGCGGCGCGGTCCGGGATCCACTCCGGTGCCAGGCAGCCGGGGCAGCGGAAGGGGCAGCCCTGCACCCACACCACCGACCGCCGCCCCGGGCCCAGGGCGTGGGTGCCGACGCGGGTGGCGGCGACATTGAGGGCGGGGCCGGTCACGGCAGGTCCCGTTCGGAGGGCGTGGGCCTCCCCCGCTGCGCGGGTGGCCGCGGCGGGGAGCCGTCCCAGGGTCCGTCCCCGTGGGGCGGGAGGGCACCGGGCCGCGGGACGGGCAGGGGGCCGGGCGCCGCGCCGGCTCGGGTCACGTCGGCCGCTGACACCCCGTCACGGTCCGGCCGGTACCCGTGACGGTCCGGCCGGTAGTCGAAGCGGATGCCGTTGACCACCACCGGCTCGCCCGGTCGGCACACGGCGTTCGCGCTGCGTGCCGCCGTGCCGTCCGGGCTGTAGCTGAGGTTCAGGGCGATGTCGCGGCGGCCGTCGTCCGCCCGGTACCGGCGGCCGTGGGCGCGGCCCTTGCCACCGATCCGCGGCGGCACGAACGTCACCTGCCGTCCGCGCAGGACGATCTCGTCCCCCGGGCCGTCGCCGAGCGCCGGGGAGGCGAGGAGTACGCCGTTGACGACCGCCCGGCTGTTGCGCATCCACAGCGCCAGGGCCGCGACGAGCAGTACCAGCGGGACTCCGATCAGCAGGGGCAGGGTCAGCGCCGAGCCGACCTGCGCCCGCAGCCGGAGCTTCGTGGCCGGCCCCTTCACCGCCGCCGGCACCCGGAAGCGCACCTCGTCCAGGGTGGCCGCCCAGGGCGTCGCGACCTTGCCGTGCACGGTCAGGCCGGCCTCGGCCTCCCAGGTCCGCCGCACCGGCAGCAGCCCGGCGTCGGGCTCGCCCCGCACCGTGACCTGGAACTGCCGGGCCGTGCCGGGTTTCAGGGACACCCGGTCCGGGAGGCCGGTCACCGTGAGCGGCTGATCGTCCAGGGTCGCCCCGAGGCCGGTCACGGTCAGCGGGACCCGCGCGGTGGTGGCGGTCAGGGTCAGCGTGGCCGTCGCACCGCCCTTGTCCAGGTCGAGCGGCCCGGTGGGCGACAAGGTGGCGGTGACGCCCTTGCCCGCGTCCTGGGCGATCAGCCGGGCGGCCTTGCGCGCCCGGGCCCGCTCGGCGGCCCGTCCGAGGTACCCGGCGAGGTTCTGCACCGAGTCCGGCCGCAGCTCGGTGGTGTCCGAAACGACGCCGGACAACTGTGCGGTGCCGGACTCGTCGGTCGCCAACGGCAGCGCGTACGCGGCGAGTTCGTGGTGCCGGGCCAGCTTGCCGGCCCGGTCCCGCAGCGCCTTCCAGGCCGGTCCCCCGGACGTGGGGTACCGGGAGCCCGCCGGCGGATCGTGCTTGCCGTCCGTGAACATCACCACCGAGCCGACGTCGGCGGCGCCGGGCCGCTCCAGTTCGGCCAGGCCCCGGTCCAGGGCGGCGCCGATGTCGGTCTGCACGCTGGAGGGTCCGGCCCGGCCGGGCAGCCTGCCGACGATGGCCTTCGGGGCGGACGGGTGGCCCAGATAGACCGTCTCGGCCTTGTCCCCGAAGGTGAACAGGGCGACGTAGTCCCGCGGCGCCAGACCCTTCAGGAACGGCAGCAGCGCCGACCGGACCGACGAATACCGCCCCTCGCCCGTCATCGAGCCCGAGACGTCCACCAGGACGACGTAGTCGGCGGGCACCTGGTCCAGGCGGAGCTCGGAGTAGATCTCGCTGCGGCTGGGCGACGAGCCGGCCCGCGCCGGATCGGTGGCGGTCCGGGCGGCGGCGGGAGTCGTCCCGGGCAGCACGGCGGTCAGGGCCGTGAACGCCAGGGCGGCGAGTGCGGCGGCGGCGCGGTGGACGGCACGGGCGCGCACGCGTCCCGGCCTCGGGCGTGGCGGCGACTGGTTCATGGCAGGGGAGCTCCTCGGGCGCGGCACTGTTCGGGGTCCATGGGGAGGGATCAGGTTTCGGGCGGGACGGGCAACGGGCCGAGCGGCAGGCGGGTCTCCGCCTCCGCGCCGTCCGTGACCGGGCACAGGACGAGGGCGGCCACCCCGTCCGCGCCGACGCGGACGCCGACCCGGCAGAGCCCGTCCGGTGTCCCGGCGGGCAGCGTGACGTCCAGGAACGGGGACGGGCGGCCGTCGGGGCCGACGGCCTCGATCCGCAGGGGGCGCCCGGCCGCCGCATCGGGGAGCACCTGGGCCGGCCGGCCGTCCGCGGCGGCGAACACGGTGGCGCCGCCGGGCTCCAGGGACCCGGCGGGGGCCAGTTCCAGCTCCCCGGTGTGCAGCCGTCCGGCCGTGCGGCGGTGGGTACGGATGCGGAGGGCGTACGGATAGCGGTCGCCGGGGTCGGCGAGACCGGCCGCCACCAGGGCGCCGCCGGCCGCCGCCGCGTACCCGGGGTCCACGCCCGTGGGCAGGGGCAGAAGCCGGTAACGTTCCGCGAGCTGCCGGGTGAGCGGGGCGAGCCGGGCCAGGCCCCCGGCGAGCAGCAACGGCGGCTGCTCCGCCGCGCCGGGCGGCGCGGCGACCTCGTCCAGGGCCTGCCGTACCGCGTCGATCAGCGGCGGGAGGCAGGCCCGTACGGTTCCTGCGGTGACGTCCCGGTCGCCCAGGCGGTGCACCGGGATGTCGTCGCCCGGATCGGGCTGGTGCACGGCCCGGGCCACGGCGAACCCCAGCCTGCGGCCGCCGGGGTCGTCCAGGCGCGCGGCGGCGAGTCCGCGGTGCCCTTCGTCGTCGTCGGGCAGACCGGCGGCGGCCAGGAGCGCCGCGTCGAGTTCCGCGCCGAGGCGGCCCGTCGGCCCGCTCGCCTCGGCGGTGGCGCGCAGGAGCACCGAAGGGCCGGCCAGCGTGCAGCGGGCGGTGTCGGCGGCGCGGGCCCCGGCGTCGCACACGAGGTACTCCCCGGTGCCGGCGTCCGCCGCGCCCGCGGTGTGCCGGACCAGAGCGAGCAGGGCGTGCGCGGTGCCGATCGCCCGGACGCGTGGGCAGCCCGCCTCGGCGAGGGTTGCCGTCGCGGGGCCGGCCGACTCCCGTGCGGTGCGCCGCGGCAGCACGACCACGGCCCCGGCGGGCGGACCGTACCGGGCGACACAGGTGCCGTACGCCTCGCGCAGCGCGGCCACGGGCCGGCCCCGCACGGCGGCGGAGAGCGGCAGTCCCTCGCCCGGCACGTCACCGGGCAGGGACACCGGCCGGGGCGGCCCGGCGCCGGGCCCTGCGACGGCGAGCCGGGCGTAACGGGTGCCGATGTCGAGGGCGAGGGCGTACGGCGGGTTCATGCGCGGTCGTCACCCCCGTCCCGGCGCCGGGCTCGCCGGGGCGGCTTCAGGCGCAGGATCTTCAGCCCCTGCTCGAGGCTGTCCCTCAGCTGCTCGTGGCCCTCCACTGCCCGTTGCCGGACCAGGTCGCCGAACCTCTGCTGCGAGATGCAGTAGTAGAGCAGACGGCCGAGGGCCCGCTGCGGCGCGGCGCGGTCGAGGTGCGCGGCCAGCCGGTGCAGCCAGTCCCCGCTGCCCGCGCGCTCGTACAGCCAGGGGGTGATCGCCTCGCGCACGGCCGACGGGAACTCGACGACCTCCTGCGCGCGCCTGGCGTACCGGGAGTCGGGGCTGGCCCGCACGACGGCGTCACCCAGTTGCTCGGGCAAGGCCGTACGCGAGTCGACGAGCCGGCGGATCTCCGCGGTGTGGGCGAGCCACTGCAGGTCGGGACGCATGCGCAGACCCTGCTCCCACCGGTCGGGCATGCCGTGGGTGATCCAGTCCCCGGCGTGTTTCAGCAGTTCGGCGATCCGGTCGAGCACCGGGTCCTCCAGCTTCCTCAGCCAGGGCGCCTCCGGCGTCCCCTGAGGGTGGATCAGCTCCCACAGGACCGGGTACGGGACCTGCTCGGGCCGGTCACCGACCAGGCCGGCGGCCAGCGCGGCGATCTCCCAGCTCATCAGTCCCAGCTGGGGCAGCTGCGTTCTGAGGACGCCGGCGTACTCGGCGGGCGCCACGTCGTCGGCCGCCAGACACCGTGCCCGCCGCATGTCCGAGTCGAGCAGGGGGCGCTGGAACAGATCGGCCCACGCGGCGTGCGCCCCGTCGAGGCCGGGTTCCACGGGTACGAGTGCCTCGGTCGCGTGGAACAGGAACGCACGGTCCGTGTCCGTGCCCTCCCGTCCCGAGGCGACGGCGTACAGCTCCGGCGCGAGCCAGGACAGCGCCTCGGGATTGCGGGCGAGGCAGGCGAGTTTGAGACCGGTGCGCCAGGCCGTCGGGGAGATGTCGGTGAGCGCACCGATGTCCCCTTCGACAGGGCCGTCGAGCGGTTCGCGGTGGAACCGCGCGACGCCGCGCAGCCACTTCGGCGTCTTGCGCTCGCTGTCTTCGCCGGGCAGGGCCAGCAGGTCCCGGACCAGCCGGTCGTCCAGGGTGTTCCGCTCGGCGTTGAGGTCGAGCCAGGCCAGGGCCAGTTGCGGGCTCCGGAGGAGGACGGTCCGCGCGGCGGCGGCCCCGTTCTCGTCCAGGTTCCGCTGCAGGGCGTGCAGCAGCGCGCTGCGCGAACGCACACCGTCCGGCGTCGCGGCCGCCGCTCCCCCGCCCAGGTAGCCGGCCAGGACCAGGGCGTGGGCCTGCCGGTCACCGGGCGCCGCGGCGGCCGCCAGTTCCAGGACGGCGCCCACCCGGTTGAGGGTGCGGCTGTCGTCGGCCCAGGAGTTGAGTTCGTCCACCAGGGCCTCACCGGCCCCCGGGAACCAGTGCTCCAGCAGCAGGCTCCGGGCCTGCGCGCACTCCGCCGGGGGGCGGCCGCCGGGCAGGGCGGTGCGCGCCAGGTAGCGCACCACCTGGGCGGCCTCCGCTGCGGTCAGGCTGTCCCACGACCGCAGGGCCAGGAGCCGGCCGACATCGTTCAGCCGGGCCGCGCCCCGGTCGATGTCTCCCAGCACCACCGCCTGGAGGTCGAGGTCCCGCAGGTGCTGCAGCGCCTGCTCGGCATCGTGCGGGGTCAACGCCGTGCGATGGGACAGCAGGTGGGGAAGCAAGGCGTCGAGGTTCTTCTTCTCCCGTAGCCGCCGCAGCTCCGCCAGATAGGCGCGGCCCGGGCCGGTCTGGGGCTCCTGCGGCGGCTGCCCCTTGAGCACGGCGTGGCACTGGCTTCCCCTGGGGCGCTGCGCGAAGGTCAGCCGCAGCTCGTGGTCGGCGCCGTGACCGGCCCAGGTCGCGGCGGACAGCCAGGCGCGGCTGCCGTACGGCAGCAGGGCGCAGATCCCGTCGAGTACGGCGACCCGGGTGACGGCGCTCAGGCGGCCCGCGTGTTCCGGGGCCAGTGTGATGACCACGTGCCGCCCTTCGAGGAGCAGCGCGGCGCACCGCGCCGCCCACTCGAACCCGATGTCCTCCTCGATGTACCGGGCCAGCCGCGCGGCCGTGGTGGGTGCCGCGTCGAGGACGAGGTGCGGCGGGTGCACGGCGCCGGGGCCGACGGCCGGCCACTCGGCGTCGAGGGCGGCCGCGTAGAGCGAGGACCAGGTGAGCCCCGCGCCACTGACCGTCCGCCAGTCCAGGAGCAGCAGCCGGGCCGAGTAGCTGATCCGGCCGGTGGCGTCCCGGCCGCCCGCCCAGGTGGTCTCCACCAGACCGGTCGAGGGGCCGCCGGACTCGGCGCCGCCGAGGAAGGCCACCCACGGCAACGCGTCGGGGGCGTGGGTGCGGTCGGCGCGCGGCGTCTCCGTGGACGCGGCCCAGAAGTACCGCTGGGCGACCCGGGGTTCCACGCTGCCGGCCTGCACGTCGTAGGCAACCTGCCCCGGCGCCTTGCCCTGGAGGGACCAGGCGGCGTGCACCGGGGTCCAGGCCGGAGCCCCGTTCACCCGCGCCCCCGCCAGAGCTTGCCACCCCCGCGCGAGGATCCGCGCAGGCGTTCCTCGAGGGCCATCAGCGGCTCGATGACGTTGATCGGTGTCGGCGGGGAACTGCAGATCCGTTCGCCGTCCGGCTCGACGTTGACGTAACTGCGGTAGTCGAACTGGTGGTTGGCGTTGAGCCGGAAACCGATCGCGGAGGTGGCGTAGAAGGACATCCGGTCGGGGTGGAAGAAGTTCCCGAGGGCGTCGCGGACCAGGCGGGCGCTGCCGCCGCGGAAGCTGTTGCAGATCCAGTCGAAGAAACCCCGCGCCTGGTGATCGAGGACGCACGGGATGGCGCCGGGCTGCTCCTGGTAGACCCAGCGGGCCCGCAGCGCCGGCTCGAAGACGTCGGGGTGGTCGAACTTGGTGATGCACACCGCGACGTGGTGCGGCAGCCGGCCGTTGCGCAGGAGCCGGTTCTCGTCGCGCACCCGGGCCGCCATCTGGGTGGCCATCCCGTAGAAGTAGTTGATGCTCGCGGTCTGCTCGTTGGCGTCCAGGAGCGGGTCGAACAGGTAGACCAGGCCGTCGCAGTTCGACAGGTGGGTGACCGCCTGTTCGTGCAGATCCTCGGCGACCTGGTTGGACCTGGGGTTGAACGCCTCCCCCGGGAGGTCGAGCACCTCCAGCGCGAACGAGATCCGCCGGCGGCGCAGGCCTGCGGTGCCCTGCGCGTCGCCGGTGAAGGACCACCTGAGGTCCCGCTGCGCCCGGGTCGCCTCGGGGAACCGGTGCTGGGACACCAGCTGGTCCACGCTGTCCAGCAGGAACTCCTGGGAGGACGCGTCCATCCCGGCGACCACCCAGTTCACCCGGGCGCGTTGCCGGTGCTGGATCGCGCCGATCGGCACGGCGCCCAGGAACGTCGTCTTGCCGGAGCCGGACGCCCCCCACACCCCGATCCTGACACCGGCGGGGGCGGCGCCGCTCATCTGCGGTATCGCCGTGGGCGGCATGACCCGGTCGGACACGGTGTGGCTGTCAGCGGCGCCGGCCGGCAGCGGGTCGAGCCCCGGCAGGGGCGGTAGTTGGGGTTCCGGTCCGCCGGAGCCGGGCTTGCCGTCGAGGGCGAGCGACTGCCAGGCGCGGTCCGCGTCGGGGCGCCCGTTCCGGGACTGCCTCGGCTCCAGGGAGTCGGCCTCGTCGCCGTAGCCGTCGGGCTCCGGGTCGGGCCGGTGCTGGTGTGTCGTCATGAACCGGGTCAGCTCCTAGGTGGGTCGGATCGCCCTGGGGCGAAGGGCGGCGCGGCGAACGCGAGCGGGATGCCGTCGGTGGCGTGGGACGGACCGGCGGTGAGGGCGAGCGCCGCCCGCTCCGCCGAGTCGGTGCCGGGCCGGAGCAGGAGGCGGTCCGTGCCCAGCAGGTCGTGCCAGGTCCCGGAGAGGTAGCGGCGCAGCCGTTCCCCGCCGGGCGTTCCCGGGGCGACGGGCGGGGCGAACGGCTCGGCCCGGACGCCGACCCGCACGCCCCGGAGACGCAGGGTCCGCAGCTGCTCCCGCCAGTCCACGGCGAGCGGGCAGCCGGGCACCAGGCCCTCCTGCGCGTACGGGGCCGGCGGTCTGTCCCCGACCACCAGGAGCACCTGTCCGACCGGCTCGTCGCGCCGGTCCGCGGTCATTCTGGCGGCGGCCTTCAGCGCGTCCTCCAGCGAGGAGGTGAGGGTACGCCGGGGCTGCACCTCGGAGGTCATCTCCCGCAGGTGCCGCAGGGCCCGGCCGGGTGGCCCCGGCCGCACGGACCGGATGACCTTCCGGTCGGGCTGGTGCTCGTTGCGGGGCGCGTGGTCGTAGTAGCCGATCACGGCGACCCGCAGGCCGCCGCCGGCCCGGCCGTGGCGCTCGGCGGCACGGATCAGGTCGCCGGTGAAGCCGACGCGCTCGGCGATCTCGGCCCGGTCGGTGCCGGACATCTCCACGGCGCAGATGAGCTCCACGGGCCGGGGCCGCCGAAGGCGCCGCGGCATGCGGGCGAGCAGGGCGGCCAGGTCCGGGCCGGCTCCCTGGGGTGCTTCGGCCCGGATGCGGGCGCCGTCGGCGCGCACCTCGATCTCGCCCGGTCCGTGCAGGACGAAGCTGAGGTGTGCCGAGCCGCGTACGGGCAGTTCGGCACGGGGCAGGCCGAGCAGCGGCGGGCGGTGCTCCGCCGGGCCGTAGCGGCCGGCGAGCAGCGGCAGGACGACGGTCACGGTGTCGCAGGGCGCGGCGGTGCCGGCCGGCGGGGCCGGCGCCGGCGGGCCGCTGTGCACGGTGACCGAGACCGTCCGGGTCTCACCGGGGGCGAGCCGTGTCCCGGCCTCGAACAGGACGTGGTGCGCGAGCTCGACCGGAACGTGGCCGCCCGTGGCGGTTCCGGTCCGCGCCAGGAGCAGGGTGTGCGGCTCGCGCAACGGCGCGCCGCGCAGCAGCCGGCGGACCCGGGCCGTGGTGGCGGACACCGTGCCGGGACCGGGTGCGGGGGCCGGGGAGCTCTCGGTGCGCGCCGGGCAGACGTCGCGCAGTACGGCGGCGGCACGGTCGAGGAGGGTCCAGCCGGTGCCACCGCGCAGCAGCACCAGCGCGGTCGCACGGGGGTCCGTCGCCTCGTACGCGCCGGGCACGACGGTGCGCAGCCAGTCGCGCACGGCCTGGTCGAAGGCCGTGCGGTCCACCGGTTCGACGGTGCCGATGCCTCCGGCGAGCTGGAAGCGGCGCAGGGCTCGCGCGGGGGCGAGCCGGGGAACCAAGTCGGTCCAGGGCGTCTCGGCGTGCGGGCGCGTCCGCGGCAGACCGGCGGCGTCGGCGTACGCCCGTACCACCGCCGCCCGCCGGGTGCCGAACTCGACGAACAGCACCTCGGACAGCTCACCGGTGGTGAGCCTGTGCAGCAGGCCGGCCAGGGCCTGCGGTTCGGCGGCCACCGCGGGGGCGCCGGCCGCGACCGGGCCGGGGCTGCCGGCGGGGTGCGGGGCGCGGAAGGAGTCCGGGTCGCCGACGGGTTCCGGGTCGCCGGCAGGGCGCGGGGCGCCGGTGGGCGCGAGGCGCAGGAGCCCGGCGATCTCGGCCTGCTCGGCCGGCTCGCTCAGCGCACGCCGTGCCGCGTCCAGGTCCCAGGCGTGCGCGGCGGCCGCCAGCTCGGCCGCTGCCGACCGGTGGTCCTCCTCGGTCGCGGCCCCCAGGACCAGGTCCCCGGACAGCGGGAATCCGCACATCCGGCAGCGTCGTCCGCCCTGCTCCGAGTGGATGCAGACCGGGCAGTGCGCCGCTGGGCCGGACCGTTCGTCGTCAGCTCCGGAAGAGAGCAACA
>NZ_BNBF01000001.1:382718-386673 GCF_014654935.1 Streptomyces capoamus | reverse complement strand
CGTTCGCGGCGCTCTCTCAGAGCAGCCCGGAACGATGTCCGCACCCGGCGCCACCCCTGATGGACGTCACATCTGCCCCCTCGCCCCTGCTTCGCTGCGGATTCCCCTCGCAGCGGCACAGGTGGTGCTGCTCGCGAGGAGGAGTCCGGTTCGAGATGAACCCGAGGAGCTATCCGGTCACACCAGGCTCTGTAGTCAACTCCTGGACACCGAGCACGATTTCGCCGATTCCCCCCATCGGACGGCCTATTTTGGCGAGCCCCCTCACGCGCCGCAACCGCTCTGGTGCTGTCCGGTAACGCACGAGTGCACTTGGGGGCGCATGGGTGCACGTCCTCCTATGCAATGAGCCCCCGCACGCCGTCCACCGGTGGGTCCTGCCTCACGGCAGCGTCCAGAACCGGACGGTGACGAGGTAGAAGACGGCGGCCCAGAAAGCCATCACCACCGCGACGACACCGAGGCCACGCAGATTGCTCCTCGCCGCCGGTTCGTCCGGCGGCGGCCGCAGCCAGCGCCCGAGCAGCGGGTTCACGTAGTAGGGCATGGTCAGGAAGCTCATGATGAAACTCGACAGCAGGTTGCCCACGAGCAGACCGATCCAGAGCCGCAGGTGCAGCGGGGACAGGGCGAGCGTCAGCAGTACGACGGTCGGGTACAGCCCGACCCAGATGGCGAGGGAGGTCCGGGTCTCGGAGGGCGGCGGCGGCGTGTCCTTGCCATCGCCCCCGAAGGCGAACCAGCTGCCGAAGGAGTTGTCGATCGTACGCAGCCGGAAGTCGCTGAACTTCTCCCCCTCGGCCAGGATCTCCCGCCGTTCGGGCGACGTCAGCCAGGCGTCGAGGTGCTCGGCGGTGTCGTAGCGGTACAGCGTGGTCCATTCCTCCTGTAGCCCCTCGACGGGGCGGAAGAGTTCGGTCCCCCGGAACCCCTCGAACTTGCTCTCCTCCTCGACCATATGGTGCTGCCAGTCGAGGAAGTCGTCGACGTGGTGCGGCGCGACGCGGTGGGTGACCACGACGGTGACCAGCGGATCCAGTGACCGGATGCCGCTGCTGACGACCTGCTGGGTCGCCGGGCCGTCGAAGTACGCGGCGCCGGCGTCGAGATACGTCTGCCGGGTCCCGCTGTTGAGCCACGTCTGCAGGTGCGCCACCGAGTCGTAGCGGTACACGACGACCCAGTCGGGTTGCAGCGGTGTCGGCGGGGAGATCTCGGCGCCCAGGAAGCCGGGGTAGTGGGCGGCCGCGGCGTTGAGGTCCTGCTGCCACGACTCGTACTCCCGTTCCCGCCCGGGCAGGACCTTCTGGCCGATGATCGCCGTCGCCGCGGCGGCCGCGTTCCGTTCGGTGCTCATGGTGGCTCACCCTGTCGGCACCGGCCGCTCCGCGGGGAGCCGGCCGTAGACCCGCTCCGGGGTCAGCGGCAGCGCGCGGAAGCGGACGCCCGTGGCGTCGTGCACCGCGTTCGCGAGCGCGGGAGCGACCGGGTTGATACAGCACTCCGCCATCCCCTTCGACCGCATGGGCCCCACGGAATCCCCCGAGTCCACCAGGAGGACTTCGGTACGGGGGACGTCGGCGTAGGCGGGGATGCGGTAGTTGCGGAGGGTGGGGTTGACCATCACACCGCCGGCGTCGAGGTGGTGGTTCTCGGTGAGCGCGAAGCCGATGCCCTGGGCGACACCGCCCTCCACCTGTCCCCGGACCTGCGCCGGATTGACGATCACCCCGGCATCCGCCGCCTGTACGCTGTACAGGATCCGTATCTCGCCCGTCACGCGGTGCACGGCGACCCGGAAACCCTGCGTGTTGGAGGTGACACTGCGGGGCGAGCCGTACGCCTTGCGCGCGGCGGTGAAACGGATGCCGCCCGTCCGGGCCAGCGCGACCAGTTCGGCCAGCGGCACCCGCCGGTCCCCGCACAGGACAGCGTCATCGTCCATCGTGCACAGCACGACATGGACGCCCGTGCGGGCCGCGGCGAAGCGCAGGATGCGGTCGCGCACGGCGCCGGCCGCCCGCAGCACCGCGTTGCCCGCCACGAAGAGGCCCGCGCTCGCGAAGGCACCGGTGTCGAATCCCGTGCGGTCGGTGTCGGACTGCACCAGCCGGATCCGCGACGGCGTCGTGCCCAGCTGGTCGGCCGCGATCTGGACGTGGGCCGTCGAGGTTCCCTCCCCGAACTCCACGGTCCCGACGCACACTTCGTAGACGAGGTCGTCGCCCAGCGTGACCCATGCCTCGGAGAGGTGTTCCGTCGGGGGCGCGGTCTCGTGCAGGGAACTCGCCACGCCGGTCCCGACGAGCCACTCGGGGCCGGGCGGCGGACGGTCGGCCGTACGAGCCAGGGCGTCCTCCACCAGGTCGATGCACCGGGCGAGCCCGTCCTCGGTGAAGATCACGTCGTCGGGGCCGTCGTGCAGGGCGAGCAGGGGCTCACCCGGCCGCACGATGTTGCGTCGGCGCAGTTCCAGCGGGTCGATGTGCAGGGCGCGGGCCAGTTCGTCCATCGCCGACTCCACGGCGAACGCCGGCTGCGTCATCCCGTACCCCCGCAGCGCCCCGCTCGGCACGGTGTTCGTGTAGACGGAGTACGCGTCGTACTTCTTGTTGGGGCAGCGGTAGATCATGACGGCGGCACCGCCGGCGTACACCGTTTCGCCGCCGTGGTTGCCGTAGGCACCCGTGTTCGACACATTGCGCACCTGGACGGCGGTGAGCGTCCCGTCGGCCTTCGCGCCGAGCTTGACGGTCAGGGTCATCGGGTGCCGGGGCGAAGCCGTGGTGAACTCCTCCTCACGGGTGTACTCCAGACAGGTGGGCCGCCCGGTGTCCAGGGTGGCGAGCGCGACCAGGTCCTCCGAGATCACCTCCTGCTTGCCGCCGAATCCGCCGCCGACGCGCGCGCAGAACACCCTCAGCCGGTCCGGGCGCAGCCCGAACAGGTACTCCAGTTTGACCTTCGCGATCGGCGGTGACTGCGAACTGGTCCGGACGTTCAGGCGGCCGTCCTGGATCCAGGCGATCGAACCGTGCGTCTCCAGATGCGCGTGCTGCACCCGTGGCGAGGAGTACGTGCCCTCGTGGATGACGTCCGCCGCGGCGAACCCCGCGTCGACGTCGCCGATGTGCGAGTGGAGTTCGAGCAGGATGTTGTGGACGGGGTCGCGGACGAAGGGGTCCGGGGAGCCGTGCAGCGGGGGTGCGCCGTCGGCCATCGCCGCCTCGGGGTCGAACACCGCCGGCAGCACCTCGTACTCGACGGCGAGACGCCGGCAGCCCTCCTCGGCCGCCCCGACCGTGTCGGCCAGGACCGCGGCCACGCGCTGCCCGGCGAAGCGGACCGTGTCGTCGAGGATGTAGGTGTCGTCCGGGTCGACCAGGTGATCGGTGTGGATCGCCGTGGTGAAGCGTCTGCGGGGCACGTCCTCCCAGGTGTAGACCCGGTGCACGCCGGGCACCGCGAGGGCGGCGCTCTTGTCGACCGAGACGATCCGGGCGTGCGCGTGCGGGGAGTGCAGCACCTTGAGGTGCAGCATGCCGTCGATCTGCGTGTCCATGGTGAACTCGGCGCGCCCCGTCACCACGTCGAGGGCCGCCGGCGCGCCGACGCTCCTCCCGACCGCCTTGCCCGGTACCGCCGTCTCCACCGCGCCGACGCCCTTCACGGCGTCCTCGATCGCCCGGTACCCGGTGCAGCGGCAGAGGTTGCCCTTCAGTGCCCGCGGCAGATCCTCCTTCTGGTCCTCGGTGAAGGCCGCCGCCGTCATGATCATCCCTGCGGTGCAGAAACCGCACTGGAACCCGGGCGCCTGCGCGAACCGCCGCTGCACGGGATGCAGGGCGCCGGGCCGTCCCAGACCCTCGATCGTGGTCACCTCGCGGCCGTCCGCGCGGAACGCGGGGGTGATGCAGCTGTGGACCGGTGCGCCGTCCAGCCACACCGTGCAGGC
>NZ_BNBF01000001.1:379603-382672 GCF_014654935.1 Streptomyces capoamus | reverse complement strand
GCCGCAGTCGCCCGCGTCGCACCCCTTCTTGACGCCGAAGTGGCCCAGCTCGCGCAGGAAGGTGCGCAGGCACTGGCCGGGGCGCGGTTCCCGGTCGAACGCCTTGCCGTTGACCAGGTAGCTCATGGCGGGTCCCCGGCCGTGAGTTCGCGGCAGATCTCCGCGGCGAAGTGCCGTGTCAGATGCCGGCGGTGGTCCGGGGTCCCGTTGGGATCGGCGAACCAGACGTCGGCCGGCACGGCCTCGATGCTCTGCCGCAGGGCCCGGGCATCGGGCAGGGAGTCGAAGGCGATGCGGACCGGCCGCGTGGTGCCGGCGGTGACGGTGAGGAACAGCTGGCTCGCGTGCGGTCGCCGGGTGCCGACGAGGAACACCGTCGAACGGCCGAGCCGGGTCAGCGAGAAGCGACGGTGTGCGGTGCGTCTGCGCAGCGCGTGCTCCGGAATGGTGACGCGCCGCAGGAGCTCGCCGGGGGCGAGGACGTTGCGGTGGTCGCCCGTGACGAAATCGAGGGCGTCGACGAAGCGCACGGAGCCGTCGGCCGCCCACAGTTCGTACCGCGCCTCCAACGCTACCGTCAGGGTGATCATCGGACCGGCGGGCAAGGACAGGCAGATGTTGCCGCCGACGGTGGCCGCGTTCCACACCTTGAACGAGGACAGGAACGCCTCGCAGCTCGCCCGGAACAGGCTCCCCGGAGTCCGGTCCTCGGGCCAGGGAAAGGCGTACAGATCACGGACGGTGCAGGTGGCGCCGATCTCCAGCCCCTCGTCCGTGAGGACCAGGGGCTCCCAGTCCAACGCCGTCAGGTCGATCAGCCGCCGCAGGTCCGGCTGCTCCGTGGAATAGAGCCAGGTTCCGCCCGCGAGCCAGGCATCACCCTCGCGCCAGTCCGTGCCCGGCCGCTCGGACGGTCGCCGGACCACTTCGGTGACGGTGTTGAGGTCCATCGAAAACCGGCCTACGGGAGAACGGACCCAACGGAAAAAAAGGCGCTTTTGTCACAGCTTATCCCAGCGCGTGGTCCTCGCCCGCGGAACGCCGGGAAGTGGTCTGACGATCGTCGAGGCGGGCGGACCGGAGGTGCACTTCGCCGTGCCGACCGGACGCGCCGACCGGGCCGTACTTCTCCATCGCCTTGCCCCGGCTGCGGGGCCGTCTGCGAGCCGCGCAGGAAAGGCGCCCCGAAGCCCTGGTGCAGAGCGCCGGCGCCCCGGGCCGCGAGGCCCCGGTGCGGCGGAGCGTGATCGACGGCGCCGTCGGGCCCGGTCGGCACCGTGCCGCGGACCCCGGTCGGTGCGCTCGGAGCGACGTGCGCACACAGGGGCTTCGCCCCCCGGTCACCTGCTCTGACCGCCCCCGCACGGACGCACCGCGTCAGCCCGGTGGACCCGCCTTCCGGCGAGGTACGCGGCGGTGCCCCGGGCAGCGGCCCCGCGGCAGCCGTCGCGCGCAGGAGGTCAGGCCACCGAGAGAAAACCCTTGCCCCGGCCCGTGCCCGTCTCCAGCAGCTGGTGCGCCGTCGCCGCCTCGGCCAGGGGCAGGATCCGCGTCACCCCGGACCGGATCCGCCCCGCCGCGAGGAGGTGGAGGGCTTCGGCGAGATACGCACCGATCCGCTCGGGAGACCGGCGGGCGAGGTCACCGATGTTGCAGCCCGCGATGGTGCGGTTGCCCTTCCACAGATCCCGCACCGAGGCCGTCCACTGCGGGTGCCGACCGAGGTCTCCGTAGGCCACCACGCGGCCGAAGGGCGCCAGCACGGTCAGGCTCTGTTCCCGGATCGGGCCGCCGACGGGATCGAGGACCAGGTCCACGCCCCGGCCGCCCGTCACCTCGGCCGGCCGTTCCGCGAAGCCTTCGCGCAGGAACACTTCGTCGTAGCCCAGCTCCGCGGCGTACGGGATCTTGCCGGCCGAACCGACCGTGCCGTACACCCTGCCGGCCCCCGACTCCCGGGCCAGTCGGGCGGCCGCGAAGCCCACGCCTCCCGCCGCGGAGTGGATCAGCACGTCCTCCCCCTCGCGCAGACCGGCCTGGGACCCGCCGCCCCCGGAAGGACGGCGGGCCGTCGGGCGGTCAGGAGTCGAACGGGCCGGTCTGGAGGTCCTCTGCGTTCACCAGCACCCAGAAGTCGGTGGCGAGGCCTTGGAGTACGTACTCGTAGGGCAGATAGCCGTATCCCGCGTCGCCCCAGCCGGTGCCCCAGGAGTTCCGGATGACGAGGGCACCGGTCGTGTGCGTGCCGTCGTTGGGGTTGGTCACCACGCGATCGTCGGCGTACCCGACGGCAACGATGGCGTGCCCGCCGACGACATTCTCATGCCGTGTCGGGAAGGGAATGTCCCCGCCCGTGGCCTGCTCGATGCTGCTGTACACGGTGAACCCGAACATCGAGGGCAGCCCTGAGGCCAGGTGCGTCTTGATGTCGGTCAGCACCGTGCCCGGATCGGCATTCACCTGGTCCAAGCGGTAGTACACCAGGGCCTGGTAGTTCCCCGCGAAGGAATAGCAGAATGCCGAGGGCTCGACTTCGAACTTCCTGATGTCGTAGGGCCAGTACTTCTCGGGCGGAGCACCGAAGAGCGCGAGCGCCCCCATGGTGGCGCGCAGGGTGGCCCCCGTGTCGCCCTGCTGTTGCAGGAAGTCCCGGGTCGCCTTGTAGATGAAGAGCCGGGACGCGGGCGCATAGGAGCCGGTCGACTGGAGTTCGAAGTACGTGAGAACCCCGGCCGCCGCGTTCGCCGTGCACGATCCGAGCTGACCCTGGTCGAAGACCGGCGGGCACTTGGGCCGCAGATCGACGGCCTCCGGCACCGAGTCCGCCCGGGTCAGTGCACCCGTCACACCAAGGGCCTTCCCGACCAGCGGTGTGTCCTTCGTGAAGTCGCGGAGATCGGGATGGTCGGGTATCCACCCCATACCCTGAACGGGACCGTTCGCCTCAGCGGTCATGACGGCCTCCCTCTCTGCATTTTTCCTTGCTGCATTCCTGCTTGGCTGCATTCCTGCTCGGCCTGGTCCTGCTCGGTCGTCGTCAGGAGAGGTGTGAGAATCCGTCTGCACGGT
>NZ_BNBF01000001.1:369779-379566 GCF_014654935.1 Streptomyces capoamus | reverse complement strand
GCGTGACACCGGACGCGTGACAGGCGATCGGTCGGCGCTCTCGTGAGGGGTGGTCTGCGCTCGACACGCGCCATGACCGCGGCCGGAGCGCGCGCACGAAGGACGGTTCCCACTTCATGGCTGGAGCCGCATCGGCCCCCGGCCTGCCGGCTCCGTCTCCAGGAGGATCGCCCTTGGTGGTGCAGCGCCGTTCGCCCGTGCAGGGCGGCGCGAGAGGTTCCACAAGGCTGCGAAGGGCATCGATCCGAGGGGGGAGGCCCTGAGCAGCTCGCCCCATGTACCACCGCTGCACAGCGCGGATGGCCGCTGGGAGCCCAGGCTCTGGTCGCTGTTCGTCCTAGCCCTTCTTCCAGTACGCGCCATTGTGCAGGGGTCTGTCAAACGCTGCGGAAGGCCCTCGCCCGGTGCTTCGACCTCACGCACGCCGCGACGGGGCCGAGCGGACGGGCAGCGATTCACCGAGCGGCCGATCAGCTGTCGGCCATCACATGTGACGGGTTGTCGAACCGGACCGCGACGGCAGGCCCGGGACGACAGGGCAGGGACGACAGGGCGGGAAGCGGTTCCTCAGCGTCAGGCGCATGGCGCACCAGACCGACAAGACGAGCGGTCCGGAGTTCGACGCCGACGACGAGGCGGTGCTGCGTACGAGCGGGCCGTTCCGCTGTCCCCGACGTCCCGCCACGAGGGAGACACGCACGCCCCGGCGGCCCGCCCGGCCGCCGGGGCGGAGCGAGGCCGCTCAGCCGTCCCAGGTCCAGTCGGCGACCTCGGGCAGGTCCGTGCCGTGCTCGCGGATCCACGCGTGGTGGCGCTGGCGGGTGTCCTCCATGCGTTGGCGTACGGCCGCCGCGCGCACCGCGAGGCCGGGGACGCGGTCGATGACGTCCGTCACCAGGCGGTAGCGGTCGAGGTCGTTGCGGACCACCATGTCGAACGGCGTGGTGGTGGTGCCGATCTCCTTGTAACCGCGCACGTGCAGGTTCTCGTGACCCGTGCGGCGGTAGGCCAGGCGGTGGATCAGCCACGGGTAGCCGTGGTAGGCGAAGACGACGGGCCGGTCGGCGGTGAACAGGCCGTCGTACGCGAAGTCGCTCATTCCGTGCGGGTGTTCCTCGCTCGGCAGCAGCCGGGCGATGTCGACGACGTTCACCACCCGCACCGCCAGCCCGGGCAGCTCACGGCGCAGCAGCTGTGCGGCGGCCAGGACCTCCTGGGTGGGCACGTCACCGGCACAGGCCAGGACCACGTCCGGTTCCCGGGTGCCGTCCTCGGTGCCCGCCCAGTCCCAGATGCCGGCTCCCCGCGCGCAGTGGACCTTCGCCTCCTCCATCGACAGCCAGTCGAAGCAGGGCTGCTTGCCGGCCACGATCACGTTGACGTAGTCCTTGCTGCGCAGCGCGTGGTCGGCGACCGAGAGCAGGGTGTTGGCGTCCGGCGGGAAGTAGACCCGTACGGCCTCGGGGCTCTTGTTGAGGATGTGGTCCACGAACCCCGGGTCCTGGTGCGAGAAACCGTTGTGGTCCTGGCGCCACACGTGCGAGGTGAGGAGGTAGTTGAGCGAGGCGATGGGGGCGCGCCAGGACAGCCGGCGGGTGGTGCGCAGCCATTTGATGTGCTGGTTGACCATGGAGTCGACGATGTGGACGAACGCCTCGTAGCAGGAGAACAGTCCGTGCCGGCCGGTGAGGAGGTAGCCCTCCAGCCAGCCCTGGCAGGTGTGTTCGGACAGGATTTCCATCACCCGGCCGTGCCGCTCGAGATGCTCGTCCACCTCGAGCACCTGCGCCTGCCAGGCCTTGCCGCTGGCCCCGTACACCGCCTGGAGCCGGTTGGAGGCGGTCTCGTCGGGGCCGACGAGGCGGAAGTCGCGCCGTTCGCGGGTGGCGTGCATGACGTCCTGGAGCATGTCACCGAGGACGCGGGTGGGTTCGTGCAGGGTGGCGCCGGGCTTGTCGACCTCGACGGCGTACTTCTCCAGGGGAGGCAGTGGCAGCTCACGCAGCAGCAGGCCGCCGTTGGCGTACGGGGTGGCGCCCAGCCGGCTCCTGCCCTCGGGGACGCAGGCGAGCACGTCGGGGCGCGGGGCGCCGAGCTCGTCGAACAGTTCCTCCGGCCGGTACGAGCGCATCCACTGCTCCAGCTGCCGCAGGTGCTCGGGGTTGTCCCGTACCGCGGACAGCGGGACCTGGTGGGAGCGCCAGGTGCCCTCCACCGGCAGACCGTCGACTTCGGCCGGGCCGGTCCAGCCCTTGGGGGTGCGCAGCACGATCATCGGCCAGTGCGGCCGCTCCCCCACGCCGTCCTCGCGGGCGCTGCTCCGGATGGCCGCGATGCGCTCCACCGCGTCGTCCATCGCGGCGGCCATCGCCCGGTGGACGGCCGCCGGATCGTCACCGCCGACGTGGAGGGGGGCGTGTCCGTAGCCGCGCAGCAGCTCGTCGAGTTCGTGCTCGGGCAGGCGGGACAGCACGGTCGGGTTGGCGATCTTGTAACCGTTGAGGTGCAGGATCGGCAGGACGGCGCCGTCGTGGACCGGGGCGAGGAACTTGTTGGAGTGCCAGGAGGCGGCCAGCGGCCCGGTCTCCGCCTCGCCGTCACCGATCACGCAGGCCACCAGCAGATCCGGGTTGTCGAAGGCGGCCCCGTAGGCGTGGGAGAGCGCGTAACCGAGCTCGCCGCCCTCGTGGATGGAACCGGGGGTCTCCGGCGCGACGTGGCTCGGCACCCCGCCGGGGAACGAGAACTGCTTGAACAGCCGTGCCATACCCGCCGCGTCCCGCGTGACGTCCGGGTACGTCTCGGTGTACGAGCCCTCCAGCCACGAGTTGGCCAGCACGGCCGGACCACCGTGACCGGGCCCCCAGATGCACACGGCGTCCAGGCCGCGGGCCTTGACGACGCGGTTGAGGTGGGTGTGCACCAGGTTCAGGCCGGGCGAGGTGCCCCAGTGGCCGAGCAGCCGTGGTTTGACGTGCTCAGGGCGCAGAGGCTCCGTCAGCAAGGGGTTGGCCATGAGGTAGATCTGGCCTACGGCGAGATAGTTCGCGGCGCGCCAGTGGGCGTCCAGCGACCTCAGCTCGTCGTCCTCCAGCCGGGCGGGCGCCTGCCGCGTGTCGACGGACATCGGGGTTCCTCTCGGTGTCGGGGCAGGCCGGGTACCGTACGTACCGGTTCCTGCACGTCTCACCCTCCGGTGCCGCACGGGGTTCGCGGCAGGGCCGTTCGGGCCACACCTGCCCCGCACAACCGAACGGAGCATCCGTCCGGCGGACCGGCCAGGCCACGGCGCCGCTGCCCCAGCGCGCTGAGCGAGCACCGGGTGCGGCTCCGTCTCGGGCGCGGCGGAACCCCAGGGCCCCCGGTGCAGTCGCACGGCAGGACCTGGCCGTCCCGTATCCGGGGCCCGCACGTGAGCTCGTGGGCACCCTCGGCGGCGACCGCCCGCTTCCGGACCGAGCAGCCGAGCCGCGTGGAGCAGAGCCTCCCCACCCCCGGAACGCAGCGCTCCTCGGCGCCGACCGGGACCGGTCACGACCACCAGAACCAGGTCCGCCGTCGTGGACAGCGCGCTGATGGACAGGTACGGGAGCACACCGGGCTTGCACCTCGCCCCGGGCCCCCACGACCGACGGACAGGCGTCGCGCCCGCGCTCGCCGCGTTCAGGTTCTCGGCCTGAGCGACCGTGGACTCGAAGCGGGAAATACCGCCCTGGGCGATCACGTCGGCCAGGGCGGTGCTCGCCCACGTCGCTGCGGTGACGATCCGTCGTCGGAGTGGCCGGCCTCAGTCCGCGCCGGTCGCCGGTGCGAAGAGGTAGCGGTCCATCATGAGCGCCGCGTCGGCGAGAACCACCGTGTCCCCCAGGGGATCGTCACGGAAGGCGAGGTCGAGGAGGGTGCTCGCGACCTCGACGGCCAGCCGGCCCCGTCGGCGTGATGTGTCGGTGTCCGGCATCGCGTACCCGCGGACGAGGGCCCGGTGCACCAGGTCGGCGATCTCGCGGTCGGTCTTCTGGGTGTCGGCTCGCAGGGACGCGATGCGCGGCCCGTGGTACCAGATCCGACGGTAGCCGGGCTCTTCGCGGAAACGGTCGGCGTACGCGGTGATCAGCTTCGCCAACAGGTCCTGCGAGCGTTCGGGGAGCGGCTCGGCCGTGACGCGTTCGGCGATCTGCACATCCAGCTGAAGCCATCTGCGCATCAGCGAGGCGACGATCGCCTCCTTGTCGGCGAAGTACCGGTACAGCACGCCGACCGACACTCCGGCCTCGGCCGCGATCACCTTGGTGCCCAGATCGTCGTAGGAGGTCGTCTCCAGCAAAGAGGCCGTCACCTCGAGGATGCGGGCGACCTTCTCTCGGCTGCGCCGCTGCCTCGGCTCATGCACCCCGGACATCGAACTCCTTGACACGCCCCTGAACCCGAACCAGAGTCTAGTTCATGTTTTTATCCGGACGCACCGCGCGCACCAAGCTCGGGCCGGACTTCCGGCGCGTCTGGGCCTCGGTGACCGTTTCCAGCCTCGGCGACGGGATGCGCTTCGTCGCTCTTCCTCTGCTCGCGGCCCGGCTCACCTCCGATCCCCGTCAAGTCACCCTCGTCTATGTGGCAGAGCAACTGCCGCTGCTGCTGTTCGGCCTCCTCTCGGGCGCCCTGGCGGATCGCTTCGACCGCCGCCGCATACTGTGGGTCGTCGACGCCGCCCGAGCCGTGACCGTCGGGGCGCTCGCCGTCGCAGTGGCAGTCGACGCGATGACGGTGCTCCTGCTGGCTGGCATCGGCTTCCTGCTCGGGCTCGGACAGACTCTCTACAGCGGAGCATGGTCGGGCATCGTGCCGACGCTGGTCGCCCCTGCGGAACTGACGCGCGCCAACGCCCGCCTGCAGTCCGGTTCGCTCATCACCGACACCCTCCTCGGCACCCTGCTGGGCGCCCTGCTCTTCGGCGTCTGCGCCACGCTTCCCTTCGCCGTCGATGCGGTGTCGTTCGCGGCCGCTGCCGTACTCGCCCTGATGCTGGGCGGCGACTTCCGCCCACGGCCGCACAGCACACGGAACCCTTGGAAGAGCCTGCTCGACGACACGGCTCAGGGAGTGCGCTGGCTCTGGGAGCAGCCGCTGCTCCGTCGCCTCTGCCTGACGTCCGCGATCACCAACTGCACGAGCGGGGGCCTCATCGCCATTCTGGTGCTCTACGCCCGGCAGACCCTGGGCCTGACCGGCTTCGGCTTCGCCTTGTTGGTCGCCTGCTTCGCGATCGGAGGCGTAGCGGGGGCCATGGGAACCCCCCGCGTGACCGCCCGCTTCGGAGGACCTCGGGTGCTGCGGCTGACCGCTGCGGTCACTGCAGGCACCGCAGTGGCTGCCGGCGCGGCTCCCTCGGGCCTCGTCGCCGGCGCGTGCATCGCTGTGTACGGAGCGGCGAACCTGGCATGGAACGTGACCGCGGTGTCCCTCCGTCAGCAACTCGTCCCTTCCTCCTTACTGGGGCGCGTGGGCATGGCCTACCAGATGGTCGTCGGCGGTGGGATCACGCTCGGCGCCGTTCTCGCCGGCCTGGAAGCGGATTCCTTCGGGCTGCGCGCCCCCTTCTACATCGGGGGCGCTCTGCTGCTCGCCGCGAGCCTGATCAGCATGCGTCCCGCCGGCCACGGCACTCCGGCACCAGGTGACTCGACGGGATCAAGGGGTCACACGGTCCGACGGCGCACGGGAGGTGCACGAGCGGCTGAGCCGGAGCGTGACCGGTGAGGCGCGGGGGAAGAGGCGTGCGCTCCGGCCGGCCGTGCCGCACGGCGCCGAGGGGTCACGAGACGGATGTGCACCGTGCCGTACTGCCCCGGTGGCCGGGCGGACGCCGTCAACGAACGGTCAGGGCGGTCGCCGCCCGCGGGCAGGTTCGGGCAGCGGGGGTCACTGCACGACTTGTCACGGCGGAACCGTGCGGTTTGCGGTGCAATGACCTGTCCGAACGTGAGCCTGGGAGGCGAGGACGGAATGAACGACCTGATCGGGACGGCTTCACCTGAGCCCGTCGGCACCGCCGGACCCGGCACGTGCCGGTGCGGCACCCGGGCTTCCGGTGGCGTCCCGGGCGCCGCCGAGGGAAGGTTCCGGGGGCTGCTGGAAGCGGCCCCGGACGCCGGGGTCATTGTCGACGGCACCGGCACCATCCGCCTGGTCAACGCCCAGACGGAAGCCCTCTTCGGCTACCGCCGCGAAGAACTCCTCGGCAACCCCGTCGAACTCCTCGTCCCCGGCCGCTTCCGCGCCCACCACACCGCACACCGCAACGGCTACGCCCACAACCGGCAAGTACGCCAAGTACGCCCCATGGGCGCCGGCCTCGACCTGTGCGGCCTGCGCAAGGACGGCACCGAGTTCCCCGTCGAGATCAGCCTCAGCCCCACAGCGCGCCCACGGACCCGTCGGCCTGGATGTCTGCCGCACCGACACCGGCATCACCGTGGAGATCAGCGACCGCAGCCCCCACCTGCCCCAGCCGCGCCTCGCCGCGGAGGACGAGGAGTCCGGGCGCGGTTCGCACCCTCGCCGACGACTGGGGCGTACGGCCGACGAACCAGGTAGAGACGACCTGGTTCAGCCTCGAACTGTAGGCGACCCCGGGCAGAAGCCGACCGGCGCCGCGCCTCCGCGGTGAGCCGGTGCCGGGCGGAGGTGGTGGCGCACAGGCGGCGACGAAGCGGCGGGCCTCACCGAGGTTGTCGACCGCTGCATGTCCGTGCCTGGTGGACTTGGCGGGCCGCCTGGTCCGGCGCGTGCGGCAGGGCTCGTTCGGCGGGGCGGAGCAGCAGCTGCGCCAGCGCGTCAACATCGCCCGTGCGGGCACGAAGCACGCCGGCGTCGGCGGACCCACAACGAGGGGGACGGTCCCGCTCGGTCACCTCCCGGCTTCCCCAGGGACGCCGTGCTCGGCCGTTCCCGGTCAGGTGAGGAGGCCGAGCCGGGGACCGCCCCCGTGGCGCAGCCGTCGGAAGAAGGCGAGGACACCCGCGGAGCCACCCGCCCAGGTGGCGCTCGGCCGGACGAGCCCGGTGTCCGGGAACACGGGGCGGGACCAGGTGCCACCGCTACGGCTCAGGATGAGCAGGGCGACGGTCTCGGCAGCGTCCCGGAACTCCTCCGCCCCGGTCGCCTCCGCGATGTCCACCATCAGGTCGCCGACTCCGGCCAGGCCACAGCATTGCGTGACCAGTGGCATCCGCGGTGCCAGTGCGGCGCACGCGCGCGCGGCCCGCTGGGCGAGGCCGAGGTGGCCGGGTTCGTCGAGGCGCACGGCGGCGCGGACGAGTACGGTCCCGATCCCGGCCAGGCCCCGGCACCAGGAGCCGTAACGGCGGGTGGCTCCCGGCTCGGCGGCGGCCGCGATGATGTCCGGGGTGACGGCGGCCAGGTGTGCGGCCGCCTGCGCCGAACGGCTGATCACGTCCGGGTCGCCGGTGACACCGCCGTGTTCGAGCAGGAACAGGGCGACGCCCGCCGTACCGTGCGCGGCGCCCTCGCGCAGGGCGGCGCTGCCGGCGGTGTCCGGGCCGGCCGGGGTCAGGCGGGCGGTGCCGGAGGCCAGCATCCGGTCGCAGTCGGCGGCCACGGCAAGGTGCCGGTCCGCGGTGTGCCGGTGACCGGACCGGAGGGCGTGCCGGGCGAGGAGGAGCCGGCCGAGGCCGACGCCGGCGGCGCCCGCGATCAGGTCCGCCTCCGGCGGTCCGCCGTCCGGTGCGCGGCCCGGCAGGACGGGGTACGCGGACGCGGCGCCCTGGTCCGTCCCCGGTACCGGTACCGGTACCGGTACCGCTCCATCTACCGCTCCCGCTCCCGCGCAGGGCTCCGCCTCGGTGAGGAAGAGTTCGACGCCGGTGCGCCCCGTGTAGAAGCCGGGTGGCAGGTTCCTGGACTGTTCCGCCGTCCACCGCGCCAGTGCGGTGACGGTGGACCGTACGTGCGGCCGGTGCGTGTGGTGGAGCAGTTCCAGTCCGAGTCCCGAGCTGCCGCCGTAGACGTCGATCGAGGTCGGGACGTTGAGCCGTGCGGCCCGGGCCGGGTCCACGATCGCCTCCGCTTCCCTCGTGCAGAACGCGGTCGTGTGCTCGATGATCTCGTCCAGCAGGTCGTTGTCGACCCGGGGGTGTGCGCGGCGGTGCGCGGCCCGGGCGCGTGCGGGCCGGGGCACGGTGCCGGCCGTGCCGGTGCGCAGGCGGTCGGCGGCCGCGGCCCTGACGGCCGGATCGGAACTCAGGAGGCCGGTGATCGACGACCGCATCTCCCGGTGGGCGCCCCCGGGCAAGGCCCATGCCAGGCAGGCCAGGGTCCGGTCCCGGTTGACCCGGTGGTCGGTGTCGACGACCACCGGGTCCATACCGGTGGCGGCGAAGAAGAGGGTCGCGCCGAGGGCGTAATGGTCATCGGCGGGGCGGGCCGGTCCGCTCGCGGGCAGGACCGGCTCGCTGTAACCGGGGGTGGCTCCGCCCGGGCCGGTGCCGTCCCGTTCGCTGATCCCGAAGTCGATCAGGTGGCAGTGGCCGGGGCCGGAGTCGTCGAGCACCACGTTGTCGGGCTTGAGGTCGCGGACGACCACGTTCCGGCCGTGGACCGCGTCCAGGATCCGCAGGAGCCGGGAGGCGAGGACGGACAGGGCGCGCGCCGGCCGGGTGCCGTCGTCGCGGAAGGGGCCGTGGCGCAGGACGTCCCTGCGCAGGTCGCGGTCACCGCAGTTGCTCATCGCCAGGTACTCGTCCGACTGGTGGGCGAAGTAGTCGAGTGCGCGGGGCACCCCCGGTACGCCGTCGAGCGCGGTGAGGACGGTCCACTCGTTGCGCAGCCGGTGGCGGGCGTCCGTACCGGACTCGTCCTCGCCGACGAAGGCCCTGGCCTGTTTGACGACCACCGGTCGCCCGGTGGTGCGGTCGACCGCGCGGTAGACGTTGCCGCGGGGTGAGCGGGTGATGCCGGCGGTGATCGTGTAGCGTCCGCCGCCGAAGCCGGCCGCGGCCGGTCCGTCACCGCGTCCGGAACGGACTGCGAACGGGTCCTCGGCCCAGGGCGGGCAACGGTAGCGGCCGACCGCCAGGCCGTCGAAGAGCTGCCCGTCCGGCCCGGTCATGACGGATTCGAGCCGCCCGCTGCGGCCGGTGCGGTAGTCGCCGGTGAAGGGGCCGTAGCGGTAGTAGACCGGGGCCCTCGGGTCGACCCGCCGGTCGCTGACGACCCGCGGTCCCTCCCGGTCGCGCAGTACGGCGACGAGTTCCCGGGCGATCTCGACCACGGTACCGGCGAGCGGGTAGACGGTGATCGCCTTGCCGACCGACCCCGCGCTCACCACACCGGAGTTGAGGCGGCGCAGCGTGTCGGGATCGCGGGCGAACTTCGCGTGGCACACGTGCCGGGACAGCACCGGCAGGACGAGCCGGGTCACGGTGCCGAGGTCGCCGGGACGGGCCGAGACGTGTAGTTTCCAGCCGTGTTCCATCGCCGGCATACGCGGATCGTTCAGGTACGACCACGTGTCGTCCGACCAACCACCCCGGCCGGCGATGGAAACGGCCACCGCTACGAGTTCAGGTCGCAGGCGAATCGGGTGGTGGCGGTCACCCACGGGTCGGCGAGACACGCCGTGTGCTCGCGGTCCCCGCGGTCGTCGTCCTCGAACGCGATGGTCTCGTCATCGATCTCCAGCGGACCCGCGTCGCGGAAACCGTCGGTCTTGAGAAGATCCGGCACGGCTACGGGCATGTGACGCCTCCAATGTCTGTCCTGCACGTGAGGA
>NZ_BNBF01000001.1:364214-369730 GCF_014654935.1 Streptomyces capoamus | reverse complement strand
ACAGGGACGGCCGGCACGGGCCGGTGGACCCGCTGGGCCAAGGACTCGCCGCACAAAGGTAAAGAGAAGCCGAACGCGCTGACAAGGGGTCAGATGGCACTGGCGTTCGGGGGTCCACCGGCCTCGCGGCACCCGGAGGAAGGAGCGCTCATGGGCCTCCGGAACGCCAGAGCCGCAGCCGGCGACCGGCCGCCTTCCCTCCGCTTGCCCTCGATCGTGCCGCGGGCCGTGCATCTGCGTCAGCAGGTCCCCCGCTCCCGCACACTACCGCTCAGCTCCGGGGCTCGACTCCTGTCGGTC
Organism: Streptomyces capoamus; assembly: GCF_014654935.1. GTDB lineage: Bacteria > Actinomycetota > Actinomycetes > Streptomycetales > Streptomycetaceae > Streptomyces > Streptomyces capoamus. Next base: position 369,430 of record NZ_BNBF01000001.1, on the reverse strand, counting down.
CCAGGTCAGATTGCGCCAGGTAAGGCTGGTGTACCTGACCCGCGCCCATCCCAGATCGTCCGGATGGAGCTTGCGCGCGTGGGGGCTTCGAGCAGGCGGGGCTGCCAGATAGGCGTCCACCCGCGGTACGCGCCAGCGCAGGCGATGTTGCCGCAGACGTGCCTCATAACGGCCGAGATTCGTGTTGCACGGCTTGCAGAGGAGCCCCCGAACGCACCGCGGGCACCCCGCACAACACGTGTGATCATGATCGATCTGCCACCAGATCGGCCCGTCCGCAGCACTGTCCCCCGGGCTGTCGTCGCAGAGCGGACAGTAGTCGTTCTGGACTCTCAGGATCGCGTTGACCCGCTCGACGGAAAGACCGAACCGCTTCGCCTGCCGTACGGCCGGGCCGCAATCGGAACAGAGGTCGCGCCCGTACTTCCGCTCGTCCGCGTACACCCACTCATCGCATATCCGGCACATCCCGGGATCGTCGTCGACCCAGTCCAGTCCACTGTCCACGCAGTCGACGTTAACCCGCGGCACTGACATGAAGCCCCGCCCTGAGGATCCCGTCTCGCCGTCGGCGACGAACCGTGCCGGGCATCGCTCCAACAGCCCCAGAAACTGCCGCAGATCATCGGCCACCTCGTCGAGCTGCGGTTCGTCCAGCGACGCCGTCCGCGTCCGGTGAACCGGCCCATAAGGGACCACGACGTACAAGAGCCCGCCGCCGTTCGAGCCGATGACCGGACCGTGGACCGCCTGATCCCCGTCGACATCGACCGCGCCGTGCTCCTGGAGTCGCAGCAGGACGTCACTCGGCGGATCACGGAAGCAGCCGATGCCGACGTCGACCCAGGTGATGCCGCCGATGCCGTCGTGGAAGGTGTGTGACTTCGTCAGCTCGCCAGGCGTTGCCCCGTAACTGCTGGTCGCAGCGGACCGGTAGTCCCTACCGGCGTCAGCCGAAGAGGAGGTCGACGTCCTTCTCGATGCAGTGCTGCAGGACGATCACCAGCCGGCGGGCGTCATCCGTGTGCCGTTGGAGGAGCGCGTCGGCGCTTCCGCCCTGAGGCTGGTCGGCGATCTCCTGCAAGCGGGGCAGGATCTCGGCGCACTGGGCCGGTCTGAGGTCGGGGCCGTCGTCATCGGGGTGATTGAGGAGGGGGGCCAGGGTGGTGGAGACGTGGCTCCACGGGCGGTGTCCGCCGAAGCCGTGCATCTCGTCCAGTGCGAACCCCTCGGCCCGTGCCAGCCACCGCCGGAACGCTCCGAAACCGGTGTAGGACAAGGAGACGTCCGGGCTGCTGGTGTCATCGTCCCCTGGGAACAGAACGAGCCCCACATGTCCTCCTCGCTGATCGAGCACACAGGATCGGTCCCGGGGAAGGGCGCCAGCAACTGAAATGATTCCGCGGTGGCTGGTGTGTTCACGGCGTCGTGAGACGTCCTGGACAGCCCCACTACGCTGAGCTTTCGGCAGTCGGGCAAACGCATCACCGCGCTGCGGCATGAGGGCGCCGACCCGGTCCGCAAGGGTCGGCCTCGGGGTCCGCCACCGGAGGACCGAGTAGGACAACGCTCAGGAGTCGAGGTAGTGGTAATCCGCACAGGGGAAGCCGATCACCAGGGCGCCACCGTGGACCCTCCACTCGCTCATGCCATCTCTGCCTATCCTCCGGTGGGCCTCCGCCATGGGACAAGATCAGACTGACGTCCCAGGAGGTGTCCAAGAGCCAAGGCGATCTCGGTGGGGCCGTCGGTGAAGACCCAGCCGCGCAGCGCGGTGCCTTTCGCTGCGAGCATCTCGGTCATCTTCAGATGCCAGTGGTGATGGACATATCGAATGAGAGCCTCGTACACCTCCCGCCGATCGGGGATGTTGCCCGATCGAGTGGCGAAGACAAGCGCACCCACGCAGTGTTCTCGGGCAGCCGGGTTCCCCGGCAGGACATACTCGTCATGTCGGCCGTCGCGTGCGGCCGCCAATGCCTTCTCCCGCGTACCGGCCAGGTGTCCGGCCATCGGCAGGATGAGAGCCATCCGCCGCGCGCCTGCGTCCGGCCCCGTGAATGCATGCCACTCCGGGCCTTCGGTCTCCGGGTCTCGTACCAGCACCTCGCGCAGTGTGCGCACGTCTTGGACATCGGGCTGGCGGGTAAGTCCGCTGTGCAGGCGGAGAGCCTCGAAGATGCCGACACCGTCCTCGTGGGACTGCCTTATCAGGCGGAGTGAGGTGTGCCGCTGGTCCCGGAGGAGGTCGCCCAGCAAGTAGGCATCGTGATGGCGCGCAGTTACGTACAGGGAGACGTGTTCGTACGGCTGCTCCGCCTCCAGGATCCGGGCCTGGATGAGGCGGTGCGCGAAGCGGACACGGTCGAAGGAGTTGCCGGCGTCCTGTTGTTCGCTCCTGTTGTCGCGGCCGAGAAGCTCGGAGACATTCACAGTGAAGCAACTGGGGTGCCGCTCCAAGGCGTCGGCCCGCAGTGCGCGCAGCCGCGTGACGTCCCACCCTCGTTCGCTGACGATGACGACGATGCCCACCCCCTCTTTGCCGTGGAGCAAGGTGGCGCACACCGCGAAGACCAGCACGGCGGCGACGGCGACAGCCGCGAGCCACCACAGCTTCGCTCCCACCCCCGGCACTGCTTGGACAAGATTGGGCAGCAATCCCACTGCGAGACCGGCTGCTGCGGATGCTAAGACCGTCAACAGACCCTGCGCTGACGACAAGAACCGCAGCAACCACGTCACTCTCTGAGACGCCACAAGCTCCCCGATCCCCTGTCACGCCGTACGCCCAGACGCGCGCCGTCGGTTCTGTACACGCAACGCTGCTTGCGTCTCACATGACGCCAGTTCGAGGATTGTAGGCAGGCAGAGCTGCCCCTGGGCGAATGGGCATGCCCAGGAGGACGTCACCCTCCCATCAGCCGAGCACCGAACCTCCCGTCCCGCAGCGCTGAGTACTGACGTTTCACCACCCCACCGCGTTCTGCGACCTGGATTCCGACATCCCAACCCAACGCGGGGAAATCCCACTGACTCGTCCTGCCCCGAGCCGGCATGATGGCCGCACGCATAGACCAGCCTCGAACTATGGTGCCCCACCACATGTGCCCCTGACCTGCGTCTTCCTACCGTGTGCGGACACATACCCGTCCCCACCGCACATGAGGAAGTGACGGATATGCCGCCCCAGCGGCCTCAAAGTCAGCACGCAACCAGCACGGGAACTCAACGCTGCCGGGTGTGCGTCATTCGAGGACTCGACGCAGCGTCAGGAAAGACATATTGGACGACCAGCGAATCTCACAGCGCGTAGTCAACATCTCGACTCGCGGGCGATTCTTCCTAGCGCCGTCGATAGCGGTACGCAAGCCAACGGCGCCGATGTAAGCAGGACCCGTGAGGCGGTCACGGCCAGACTGAGCCCGAGCCAGGAGGAATGCACCGACCGGCGGGACCAACTCGGCGAGCCCGAGAAGAGCGCAAGCGGCCGGGGCGACTCCCTGTCGCCCCAGGCAGCCGACGCCGTACGGTCGAGAATGGCAACGCTGTGCGCGTCTACGTCTACGCCGACCACGGGGAACCGGTCCTGACTGCTGGCGACTCCCTCAGCAAGGAGACCGGAGTGATCACCCGCGCCGGCCCATGGGCGCTCCGAACCGGACGAGCCCGTGGGCGTGCTACCTCACCGACGCGCACAAGGCCTCGTACCGGGCCCGATCAGGTGGTGAAGTCCTCGACCGGCTCGACCTGACGGTGGATTTGAGCTGCCCGCCACGGACACCGACAGCTTCGGTGCTCCGGCTTCGACCGGCTCGCCGATCATTGGCCTTGCGGTGCCAGGCGGCCCATCGATCGTGACAAGCGACTCGACCAGGCAGGGCACTCGGCCGATGTCGGGACCGCACACCCCGACTGACTGCGCCGCCGGCCTCGACGAGGTGGTCAAGGGTGTCGGAGCCGGAGTCCTATCGGTGGCCAAGGCCGCCGTTCACGCATACCTGGTACTCCCGGAGCCAGATCGCCACCCACCAGGTGCGCCGCTGATTCCAGGCAGTGCTCACGACGAATGAAAGGGAGCGGAGCCGTCCTGGTCCAGTGCGTGCGCGGAAGGTCGCCTTAGGGGGACCATGGAAGCCGAAGCACGCCGTAGGTACGGCAGGGCCACGGGCTGGCGCGAGCGGAGGCCCTTGTGGCCCGGCGCATGGAAGGGGTGCCCGTGTGAGCGCAGCCGATGGGCGTCCGGGTGACGCCGGCCAGCCGGAGGGGCGATCGTGGCAGCCGAGTGGGCTGATGGATCTTCTCGGCGTTGCTGCGGTGCTGTTGGATGCCGATGGGCGGATCGATTTGTGGAGCCCGGAGGCCGAGGACCTGTTCGGCTATACCGCTGACGAGGCGCTTGGGCAGTACGCTGCGTCGCTGCTCGTTCACGAGCAGCAATCGGACCTGACGATCAAGCTGTTCGCCGAGGTCATGGCTACCGGGGAGAAGTGGGCCGGGGCCTTCCCCATCCGGCACAAGGACGGCAGCACTCGCTTGGTGGAGTTCCGCAACATGCGGCTGCTGGACAGCCTGGGTGACTTCTACGCGCTTGGTCTGGCCACCGACAGGTCAAAGCTTCGGAAGGTCGAGAGGGACGTCGCCCTGTCCACCCGGCTGATTTCTCAGTCGCCCATCGGGCTGGCGATTCTCGATACCCAATTGCGGTACGTCGCCGTCAACCCCGCTCTGGAGGGGATGCACGGCATTCCCGCGGAAGACCATCTGGGCCGGCACTACCGCGAGATCATGACCTCGGCGAAGTTCGAGGGCCCGGAGGTCGGGATGTGGCAGGTCCTCAAGACCGGTGTCCCCATGGTCGACGAGTACACCATCGTCGGCCACACCCCCGCCGACTCGAACGTGCACGCCTGGTCGATCTCGCTGTACCGGCTGGACGACCCCCAGGGGCGGGTCATCGGGGTGGCCGACCTGGTGGTGGACGTCACCGACCGTTACCAGGCAGCCACGGAGGCTGCAGAGGCGCGCCATCGCCTGGCCTTGATCGCCGACGGCTCTGCCCGCATCGGCACCACCCTGGAAGTGGAACAGACCGCCCGAGAGCTGGCCGGCGTCACCGTTCCCGAGCTCGCCGACATGGCCACGGTCGACGTCCTCGACTCCGTCCTCCAGGAGCACCGCCTGCCCTTGGGCGACGGTCCAGTGCTCTTCCGCGCCCT
>NZ_BNBF01000001.1:357968-364180 GCF_014654935.1 Streptomyces capoamus | reverse complement strand
CGCAGTGCAGGCCGCGTACGCCACCGAAGCCGTTCAGGCCGCCGACCCACCCGGGCAGATCGCTGCTTACGACGCCGACCGCCTGCCCACCGAATGCGTACGCACCGGCCGGCCGATCCTGATCTCCCACATAGATGACGCCGCCATGGCCCGCATCGCCCGCGACGACCGCGCCGCCACGCTGCTGGCCCGTGCAGGCGTGCACTCCTACATGCTGCTCCCGCTCACCGCACGCGGCCAGATCCTCGGCTCCCTGGGGCTGAGCCGCGCCCGCAACCCGCAGCCGTTCGACGAGGACGACCTTGCCCTCGCCGGTGAGCTGGCCTCCCGCGCGGCGGTGTGCATCGACAACGCCCGCTCCCACCAGACGGTGCGCAATACGGCCGAGACCCTTCAGCGCAGCCTGCTCCCGGACCACCCGCCGCACCTCCCGGGCCTGGACGTCGCCTCCCGGTACCGGCCTGCACAGGCGGCTTACGAGGTCGGTGGCGACTGGTACGACGTCCTCCCGCTCGACGGCGACAAGACCGTACTGGTTGTGGGGGACGTCATGGGCAGTGGTATCGACGCCGCTGTCACCATGGGCCGCCTGCGCACCGGCACCAGCGACTTTGCCGACCTCGACCTGGACCCCGCCGAGGTCCTCCATCACCTCGACAAGATCACCTCAGGGCTTGAGCAGTACATCGCCACCTGCGTCTACGCCGTCTACGATCCGCACCGCGCGGAGTGCCACATCTCCCTCGCCGGCCATCTGCCGCCCGTCCTGGTGCGCAATGGCAAGCACCCGGAACTGCTCGACCTTCCGACCGGCACCCCGCTCGGGGTTGGCGGCGTGCCCTTCGTGACCACGACCATCCCCGTCGACGCCGGTGATCGGCTGGTCCTGTACACCGACGGCCTCGTCGAGGTCCGTCATCACCCCATCGACGAACGCCTCAACACCCTCCTGCGTCTGCTCGACACACCTGACCCCACCCTGGAAGAAACCTGCGACCGGCTCCTTCACAAACTCCGGCTTCCCGCCGACCCGGACGATGTCGCCGTCCTCATCGCACGCATGCAACCCTTCACGCCCGACTCTTGAAATACGGCCAGGCCCGGCCGGTCGCTGCACCGATCATCGGCGCGGGCGCTGGAGACCGGTGGATGGCTCACGCGTTGCGCGGCCCTCACGCCGCTGGTGCGTAGCTCCCCTCTCATCTGCTCACCGGTGCTCGTCGCGCGAGTCCTCAGCGAGATGTCCGTGCTGTCGATACGGACCGGATCAGCGACCACGACCACGCCCTCCGCGCGGTATTCCCCGAGCACAGGCCGGGCTGCGAAGGATCATCGCCCCGATCGACGGGACCTCCGACTGCCTATACGGATGTCCGGGCTGAGCGGTCAGTGGGGCCGCGATCGAGACGGACAGCGGCCGGCCGCTCGTCGGTGTGGCTGGTCCGGACGGTCTCCGAGCCCCTGAACCGCTCTTCCGCGGCCCGGCATGGGGGATGCACGCATAGCCGACCCCCTAACTATGGTGCCCCACCACATGTGCCCCTGACCTGCGTCTTCCTACCGTGTGCCGACACATACCCGTCCCCACCGCACACGAGGAAGTGGCGCACATGGCATCCGGAACCACCACCGCTCCCCCACCCACCGCCAGCCTCCCCCGCATCGTCGCCGCCAGCCTCATCGGGACCACCATCGAGTGGTACGACTTCTTCCTCTACGGCTCGGCCGCCGCGCTGGTGTTCAACAAGTTGTTCTTCCCGGGCTCCGACCCGCTCGTGGGAACGCTGCTGTCCTTCCTGACGTACGCCGTGGGGTTCGCGGCGCGGCCGTTGGGGGCGCTGGTGTTCGGGCACTACGGTGACCGGCTGGGGCGGAAGAAGCTGCTGGTGCTGAGCCTGGTGCTGATGGGCGGCGCCACGTTCGCCATCGGGCTGCTGCCCACGCACGCCACCGTCGGCACCGCCGCGCCCGTGCTGCTCACCGTGTTGCGGCTGGTGCAGGGCTTCGCGCTCGGCGGTGAGTGGGGCGGCGCCGTCCTGCTGGTGTCGGAGCACGGCGACGCCCGGCGGCGCGGCTTCTGGGCCTCGTGGCCGCAGACCGGTGCGCCGGCCGGGCAGTTGCTGGCGACCGGTGTGCTGTCGCTGCTCACCGCCGTACTGTCCGACGACTCCTTCGGCTCCTGGGGGTGGCGGATCCCGTTCCTGCTGTCCGGGGTCCTCGTCGTCGTCGGTCTGTGGATACGGCTGTCCGTCGACGAGTCGCCCGTCTTCAAGGAGGCGTTGGCGCGGGCCGAGGCGCGCCGGGCCGGTACGGAGGAGAAGCTTCCGATCGTCTCGGTACTGCGGCACCACTGGCGGGACGTGCTCGTGGCGATGGGCGCGCGGATGGCGGAGAACATCAGCTACTACGTCATCACCGCCTTCATCCTCGTCTACGCCACCACCTCGGCCGGCGTCTCGAAGCAGACCGCGCTCAACGCCGTGCTCATCGGCTCCGCGGTGCACTTCGCGGTCATCCCGGCCTGGGGCGCGCTGTCCGACCGGGTCGGCCGGCGGCCGGTGTACCTGCTGGGCGCGGCCGGGGTCGGGCTGTGGATGTTCCCGTTCTTCGCGCTGGTGGACAAGGGGTCGTTCGGTTACCTGGTCCTCGCCGTGACCGTCGGGCTCGTGCTGCACGGCGCGATGTACGCGCCGCAGGCCGCGTTCTTCGCGGAGATGTTCGCGACCCGGATGCGGTACTCGGGCGCGTCCATCGGCGCCCAGTTCGCCTCCGTGGCGGCCGGTGCGCCCGCTCCGCTCATCGCCACCGCGCTGCTCTCGGACTACGACAGCTCCACCCCGATCGCGCTGTACGTGATCGCCGCCGCCGTGCTGACCCTGGTCGCCGTGGGTCTCGCGCGTGAGACGCGGCACCGGGATCTCGGCCGGGTCGACGAGGAGGGCGGCGCTTCCGCCGCGGCGGCTCCGGCCGCCGGGGCGCGGACCGTCTGACCGGCCGAGTCCGAGGGCGTCCGCACCGACCGGCCCCGCGCGGGGCCGGTCAGTGCCGTATCGGTGCCGCCAGCCGGTGCAGCCGCAGGGCCAGTTGGATCTCCAGGGCGCGGGCGGGGGTCTGCCAGTCCGCGCCGAGCAGGCGGCCCACGCGCTCCAGCCGCTGCGCGACCGTGTTCACGTGCACGTGCAGCGCGTCCTTGGTGCGCGCGGGGCTCATGCCGCCCTCGAAGTACGCGCTCAGGGTGCGCACCAGGTCCGTGCCGCGCCGCTCGTCGTAGGACACGACCGGGCCGATGGTCCGCTCGACGAAGCCCGCGACGTCGCGTTCGCCGGCGAGGAGCAGACCGAGGAAGCCGAAGTCCTCGGCCGCCGCGCCGTCGCCGGCCCGGCCCAGCAGGTGCAGCGCGTCCAGGCAGCGGCGGCCCTCGGCGTACGCGGCGGCCACGGTGTCGGGGTGCCCGGCGAGGTCGGTGACGGGTGCCGAGGCGCCGACCGTGACCGGTTGGTGCACGGCCGTGCCCAGGTGGCGTGCGGTGCGCCGGGCCACCTCGGTGGCGGTGTCGCCGGCACCGAGCGGCAGCAGCAGGACCGTGCCGCCGTCGCGGGCCGCGGCCAGTCCCTGCCGGGTGGCGGCGAGGTGGGAGGCGGCGGACCACAGCCGGCGGCGAGCGGCGGCCTCTTCGTCGGCGTCGGCGGCCGGGCCGTCGAGACGGGCGGCGAGGACCACGTGGGTGGCGTCCAGGTCCGCCTGCAGGCGGCTGGCGCGTTCGCGCAGCAGGCGCGGATCGCGGTCGCGCGCGTCGAGCAGGTCGTCCAGCAGCTCGCCGCGCACCCGCTGTTCGGCGTCGGCGGCGGACCGGCGGGCGAGCAGCAGCAGGGAGGTGACCATGGCCGCGCGCTCCAGGGTCCGCTGGTCGACGGGGTCGAGGCCGGGGTGGCCGCGCAGGACCAGGGCGCCGAGGAGTTCGCCGCCGGCGGTCACCGCGGCGATCCAGTCGCTGCCGTGCCGTACGGCGTGCCCCTCGGCCCGGGACGCCTCCAGTGCTCCGGCCGGTGCCACGTCGGCCTCGGCGAACTCGACGGTCCCGTCGAGGACGTGGGAGACGGCCGCGGCCACGTCGTGGACCCCGCCGCCGCGCAGGACGAGTTGGGCGAGCCGGTCGTGGACCTCGGAGGCGCGTTCGATCACGGCGCTGCGGTCCCGGATGATCTCGTTGGCGCGTTCCAGGCCGGCCAGGGCGGCCCGGGTCTCGGCGAGCAGGTTGGCGGTGTCGATGGCCGCCGCCGCGAGCGCGGCGAACGAGCCGAGCAGGGCGATCTGCTCGCGTTCGAAGACCCGCGCGCGCCGGTCGGCGGCGAAGAGGACGCCGATCACGTGCGGTCCGAGCATCAGCGGGACGCCGAGGATGGCGACCAGTCCCTCGTCGCGGACCCCCGCGTCGATGGCGTGGGTGTGCTGGAAGCGGCCGTCCTGGAAATAGTCGTCGGTGACGTACGGCCGCGCGGTCTGGGCGACGAGTCCGCCGAGCCCTTCTCCCATGCCGAGGCGCAGTTGCTGGAAGCGGGCGGAGACGGACCCCTCCGTGACCCGCATGTAGGTGTCGCCGCGCGCGGGGTCGTTGAGACTGAGGTAGGCGACGTCCGTGCCGAGCAGGGAGCGGGCGCGCTGCACGATCGCCTGCAGGACGGCGTCGAGGTCGCGCAGTCCGGCGAGGTCGTGGGCGGTCTCGAAGAGCGCCGACAGCTCCGCCTCGCGCCGCCGGCGGCCCTCCAGCTCCGCGCGGACACGCAGGGCGAGCATTCTGGCCTCTTCCAGCGCGGCGAGCCGGCCGGCCGGCTCGCCCGCGGCTCGGGCGAGCAGCACGGGCTGCTCATAGGCCTCCACGGAGGCGTCGCGGGCCAGCAGGTCGAGGTACGGGGCCTCGGCGCTGCCGCTGGGGGCCGACTGCAGGTGATCGCGGGGCATGGTCACAGGATCCCGTATCGGCCACCCGGCCCGGCAGGCCTGTGGACAACTTGCGGAGCCGGTGCGGCCGGTGCGGCCGGAGCCTCCGGTGCCGCCGGGCCGGTCAGTGGGCCGTCCACCCGCCGTCCAGGACGAGGGAGGTGCCGGTGACGAAGGACGCCTGGGGGCCGCACAGGTAGGCCACGGCCTCGGCGACCTCCTCGGGTTCGATGAGCCGTCGTACCGCGCTGTCCTTCAGCAGGACCTCGGAGAGCACGCGCTCCTCGGGGATGCCGTGCGCCTGCGCCTGGTCGGCGATCTGCTTCTCGACCAGTGGGGTGCGCACGTAGGCCGGGTTCACACAGTTCGAGGTCACACCGTGGGCGGCACCCTCCAGTGCGGTCGTCTTGGACAGGCCTTCCAGGCCATGTTTGGCCGCCACATAGGCGGACTTGAAGGCCGAGGCGCGCAGGCCGTGGACGGACGACACATTCACGATCCGGCCCCACCCTTGTGCGTACATGTGCGGGAGGGCGCCGCGGATCAGGCGGAAGGGTGCCTCCAGCATCACGGTCAGCACCGTGTGGAAGACCTCGGGCGGGAACTCCTCGATGGGCCGTACCAGTTGCAGTCCCGCGTTGTTCACCAGCACGTCGGTGCCGGCGGCCGCGGCTTCGGCGGCGTCCAGGTCGGTGAGGTCCACGACCAGCGGTACGACGGTGCCCGCGAGGCCGTCGGTCCGGTTGGCCTGCTGGGCCAGCTCGGCCAGGCCGGCCGCGTCCCGGTCGACGGCGCGGACCTCGGCGCCGGCGGCCGCCAGCCGCAGTGCGCAGGCGCGGCCGATGCCGCCGGCGGCGCCGGTGACCAGCGCGGTGCGGCCGTCGAGGTCGAGCGCGGGCGCCTGGGATCGGGGGTCGGGGCCGGGCAGGGGGGTGGGCGAGGTCATGTGCCGACCCTAAGCGGAAGCCGACCGTCCCCACATATGGTGACCCCCCATACTTCAGCTAGCAGTCATAGGGTCGAACCATGTGGGTGCCTCGGACATGGCCTGCTTGATCCGGAAGAGCGCGAACTCGTGCAGTTGCGGCAGCGCGTCCACCGGGAACCAGCCGACGTCCAGCGACTCGTCGTCGTTGACCCGCGCCTGCCCGCCAACGGCACGGCAGCGGATGGTGACGTCCATGTACTGGCAGACGTCGCCGTTGGGATAGGTCACCGGATCGGAGGACTGGACCAGGACGATCCGCTCGGCGACGCAGTGCACGGCCGTCTCC
>NZ_BNBF01000001.1:350996-357919 GCF_014654935.1 Streptomyces capoamus | reverse complement strand
TCGAAGACCTCCCGCACGGCGCAGGCCGCGGGCTGTTCGCCCGGGTCCGGAATCCCGCCGATCACCGACCACTTGCGCGTGTCGGTGCGCCTGCCGAGCAGCACCCTGCCCTCGTCGTCGAAGACGATCGCGGTGACGCCGGGGAGCCACAGCAGCTGCCGGCCGGCGCTGGCCCTGAGGGTGCGGATGAAATCGGGAGTAGCCATGCGCCGACCCTAACGGGCCGCCGCGCCGCGCCCCGGCAGGTGCGGAGGTCGCACGACGTCCGGTCGTACGGCTACGCGACAGCGGTGCGCCGCGCGCGCAGCCCGGACCCGATCGCCCAGCCGATCCCGCCCGCGGCGACCAGCACCAGGGCGATCTCCGGGAGGATGCCCACCTCGGTGGCGGGCGTGGTGGACGTGCGCAGCGGCACCTTCTGGACGAGGTAGGCGGGCACGAACATGCCCGTCTTCTGGGTGATGCGCCCGTCCGGCATGATGACCGCGCTGACGCCGCTGGTCACCGGCACGGTCACGGTGCGGCTGTGCTCGACGGCGCGGATCCGGGACATGGCGAGCTGCTGGTAGGTCATCTCGCTGCGGTCGAAGGTGGCGTTGTTGCTGGGCACGGAGATCATCTCCGCCCCGTGCGTCACGGTGTCCCGCACCGCCCAGTCGAAGGCGGCCTCGTAGCAGGTGGCCAGGCCGACCTTGGCGCCGTTGATGTGGAACACGCCCGGCCGGGTGCCCCGGTCGAAGTCCCGGTGAGCCATCTCGGTCCACCGCTTGTTGATCGCTCCGACCAGCGAGCGCAGCGGGAGGAACTCACCGAAGGGCTGGATCTGCCGCTTGTCGTAGGTCTGGGTCGGTCCCTTCACCGGGTCCCACAGGATCTGCTCGTTGAGCATCCTGCCGTCCTTCTCCACGACCGAGCCGACGGAGACGGGCACACCGATGTCCTTGGCCGCCTGTTCGACGACGAGGGAGGCGTCGGCGTACTCGAGCGGGTCGATGTCGGAGGAGTTCTCCGGCCACAGCACGTAGTCCGGCCGGGGGACCTTGCCCGCCCTGACGTCGGCGGCGAGCTTGTGCGTCTCGCGCGCGTGGTAGTCGAGCACGGCCCGCCGCTGGGCGTTGAACTCCAGCCCGGAGCGCGGCACGTTGCCCTGGACGAGGGCCACGGTGGCGGTGCCGTCCTCCGCCGTGTCGCTCACCAGTGCGCGGGCCGCGAGCGCGCCGCCCAGCGGTACGGCCATGCTCAGCAGTGCGGCGGCCGCGGTGGCCGGCCGGACGGTACGGGTCCGGCGCCGCTCGCCCGCCAGTCGGACGGCCTCGTACAGGCCGAAGCCGCACAGGACGACCGCGAAGCCGAGGACCGGGGTGCCGCCCACCGCGGCGAGCGGCAGGAAGACGCCGTCCGCCTGACCGAACGCGATCTTGCCCCAGGGGAAGCCCCGGAAGGGCACGCGCGCGCGTACCGCTTCGCCCGCGATCCACACCGCCGCGGCCCACACCGGCCACGCGGGCAGCCGGGACACGGCGGCGACGCCCACGCCGGACAGGGCGACGAAGACCGCCTCGATGGCGACCAGGGCCAGCCAGGGCCCCGGGCCGACCTCCACGCCGGTCCACACCAGCAGGGGGAGCAGGAAGCCCAGCCCGAAGAGGTAGCCGAGACCGAGGGCCGCCTTCCAGCTCCGGCCGCGCAGCACCCAGGCGAAACCGGCGAAGGCGGGCAGGGCCAGCCACCACAGGGTGCGGGGCGGGAAGCTGACGTAGAGCAGCACTCCGCTCAGTGCGGAGGCGGCGGCCGGGACCAGGCGCAGGAGCCGGCCGCCGCGCGCGCCGGGGGCGGGGCGCGGTTCGAGCTGGTCCGGCTGGTCCACGGAAGTTGCGGTGACGGTCACCCGGGTGAGTGTACGGCGGTCGGCATCGTCGCCGACAGGACGGTCCGGGGGCGGAACACCGGCGGTTGTGCCTGGTCGGGCCCGGTGGCGGGGGGCGGGCGGCCGGGCGCCCGGCCGCCGGCTCCCGCCCGGAGGGGGACGGCGTCCCGGCCGGGAAGACCGCCGCTGCAGCCGGGAAGATCGCCGGTATGGGGCGGAATCACAGTGATTCCACCTGCCTCGTGTCCAAAGCACCCATGAGCCGTTACGGTGTGCCCAGCTTCGGCGGCGCGGCCGGACCGGTACACGGCCGTGGTCCGCCACAGGTCGGGGGACCGGGTACGAGGGGCGACGGGTGGGGTCGACACGGACGGGATCCGTGACCGGTGCGTACGGTGCGGACGTCTACAGCACGCGAAGAAACGTTTCCGACGGGACGGGTGTGCTCCTGTTGGGGGCCTGCGCCGGGTGGTCGCTGATCACCGCGGCGGCCCACGGCGGCCGGCCCGAGGGCATGCTGCTCGCGGTGCTCGCCGCGGCGGCCGGCTACGCCGCGGGCCGGGTCTCCGGTGCGCTGCTGCCGGTGGCCGCCCCCTGCGTCGGCGCGGTGACGGCGCTCGCGCTGGCCGTGGCGGTGCCCGGGCTCTCCCCCGGTCCCTGGTACGCCGCCCCGCCCGGGCACGCCGGCGCCACGGCCGCGTTGCTGGCGCTGGCCACCGGGGCCGCGTGCTGTGCCGCCTGGGCCACGGCCGTACCGGCCCTCCGCTTCGGACTGCGGGCCTTGGCCTGCGTCGTCGTGGCCGCCGGGGCCGTGCTGGGGTCGGTGGCCGGATGCGCGGCGGGCGCGGTCGTGCTGGTGTACTCGCTGGCGGCGGGGGCGGCGCGCGGCCGGGGGGCGTGGCTGGCGGGGCCGGCCGCGGCGGCGGGCCTGGTCGCGGCCGCGCTCTGGGGACTCGCCGGGGACGCGCTGCCCGGCGGCCTCGCCGACGCGCTCCGGGACCGGCTCGGCGCGGACCGGGTCCGGCTGTGGCGCCAGGCCCTGGGACTCGCGGGCCGGCACGGCGGCCTGGGGATCGGTCCCGGCCGGTTCGGCGAGCTGGGCACGGCGGCGCCACGGGTCCCGCCGTCCGACGGCCGACCGTACTCGGCCCCGCTGCAGCAGGCGGCAGAGCAGGGGCTGGTCGGGGTGCTCCTGCTGGCCGCGGTGTTCTGCTGGGTGCTGTACGCGTTGTGGCGTTCGCCGCGCTCCACGCCGGTCGCGCTCACGGCGGGGGCGGCGCTGGCCGGGCTGGCCGTCCTGGCCTCGGTGAGCAATGCCCTGAGCTTCACCGCGGTCACGGCGGGCGCGGCGCTCCTGGCCGGCTGGGCCACGGCCCGGCCCTGGACGGGGACCGGTACGACGCCCTGGGCGGGGAGCGGTACGACGCCCCGCGCGGGGACCGGTACGGCGCCACGGCGGTGAACGGAAGGCCGAGCGGAACGGATCAGCCGGCCGTGCCCGGGGTGATCGTCCGCAGGCGGTCCTTGATGACCTGGACCGCCGTCTCCGCGTTGTCCACGGTGATGGTGAAGGTGTGGCCGTCCCACAGGCGCAGCACGATGCCCTCGCCACGGCGTACGACGACCGCGGTGCCCTTCTCCGGGCGCCAGCGGTAGCCCCAGCCGCCCCACTGGCGGGGGGTGACCAGGGCGGTGAAGTCGGCGCCGGCCACGTGCGAGAGCGGGATGCGTCGGCGCGGCAGCCCGATGTGCCCGCAGCGCACCTCGACGCACTCCCTGTCGAGCTTGAGGTCGACGTGCACGAAGGCGAGCGTGCCGAAGAGCACCAGCAGACCGGCCGCGATGCAGCCGACCACGGACATCGCCAGCGGGGCGGTCCCGGAGGTCCAGGCCGAGTCGACGGCCAGTTCGATGCCGAGCGCCATGCAGGCTGCGCCCACCAGGGCCAGCAGCCACTGCACCCGGTTGGTGGCGCGTCCCGTCCAGACGTCCGGGGGCGGAGTGTCGTCGGCGTCGGGGTGGTCCCTCATGTGTACGAGGTTACTCAGGTTCGGCCGCGCGGGGAGCCGCACAGTGGGTGACTGCTCCGCGCGGCCCGGACCGGGGGGCCGGGCCGCCGTGGGACGGGTGCCCGGGCGAGGTGCCGGGGAACCGTGGGACGGGTGCCGGGGCGGTAGGGGTCAGCCGCGGTCGGCGAGCGGCCCGGTGGCCGGCAGCAGCCGTCCCTCGGCGTAGTGCAGCGCGGGCGCGGGCAGCGGGCCGGGCCGGCCGCTCAGCAGGACGGTCAGCGTTCCCTCAGCGGGGGCCTCGGGGGCGGGGAGCTCGCCGATGCGGCGCAGGGCCTGGGCGGCCACCGCGCCGGCGGAGCCGTGCAGCACGAGCGGGGCGGCGCCGGGCCGCTGGACGGCGGCGCGGATACGTTCCGCCACCAGTTCGTAATGGGTGCAGCCCAGGACGACGGTCGTCACGTCGTCGGGCGTGAGCGCGGCCGCCGCGGCGACGGCCGCGTCGATCGCCGCCTCGTCCGCGTGCTCGACGGCCTCGGCCAGGCCCCAGCAGGGCACCTCGGCCACCCGCACCCCGGCGGCGAACTCCTCGATCAGGCCGCGCTGGTAGGCGCTGCCCGTGGTGGCGGGGGTCGCCCAGATGGCGACGGGTCCGCCGCCGGCCGCGGCCGGCTTGATCGCGGGGACCGTGCCGATGACCGGAATGCCGGGTTCGAGGCGGGCGCGCAGCGCGGGCAGGGAGTTCACGGTGGCCGTGTTGCAGCCGATGATCAACGCGTCGGGCCGGTGGGCCGCCGCGGCCTCGGCGACGTCCAGCGCACGCCGGGTGACGTCCTCGGGGGTACGCGGCCCCCAGGGCATGCCGTCCGGGTCCAGGGAGAGCACGAGATCCGCGTCGGGCCGCAGGCGCCGTACCGCGGCGGTGGCCGCCAGCAGGCCGATTCCGGAGTCCATGAGCGCGATCTTCACCCGGCCACGATAGACGATGCCGCCCTGGAAGCCGGAAGGGTGGGGCAGACTGCGGCCGTGAGCGCCTTCCTGTGGATCACCGTCGTATCACTGGCCGCCTGGTGCTGGCTGCTGCTCGGCCAGGGCTTCTTCTGGCGCACGGACGTCCGGCTGCCGCCGCGCCGGGAGCCGGCCCAGTGGCCCTCGGTGTGTGTGGTCGTACCGGCCCGCGACGAGGCCGCCGTGCTGCCCGCCAGTCTGCCGTCGCTGCTGGCGCAGGACTACCCGGGGCGGGCGGAGATCTTCCTGGTGGACGACGGGAGCACGGACGGCACCGGCGAGCTGGCCCGGGAACTGTCCCGGCGGCACGGCGGGCTGCCGCTCACGGTGGGCTCGCCCGGTGAGCCCCCGGCGGGCTGGACGGGCAAACTGTGGGCGGTGCGGCACGGCATCGCGTCCGCACGCGCGCGTGAGCCCGCGTACCTGCTGCTGACGGACGCGGACATCGCGCACGCGCCGGACAGCCTGCGCCGGCTGGTGGCGGCGGCCGGCACCGGGGGCTTCGACCTCGTGTCGCAGATGGCGCGGCTGCGGGTGGCGAGCCCGTGGGAGCGGCTCGTCGTGCCGGCGTTCGTGTACTTCTTCGCGCAGCTGTACCCCTTCCGCCGGATCGGCCGCCCGGGGTCGCGCACGGCAGCGGCGGCGGGCGGCTGCGTCCTGCTGCGCGCGGACATGGCCGAGAAGGCACGTGTCCCGGAGGCGATCCGGCACGCCGTCATCGACGACGTGGCGCTCGCGCGCGCGGTGAAGGACGCCGGCGGCCGCGTCTGGCTGGGGCTGGCCGACCGGGTGGACAGCGTGCGCCCCTATCCGCGGCTGCGCGACCTGTGGCGGATGGTGTCGCGCAGCGCCTATGCCCAGCTGCGGCACCACCCGCTGCTGCTCCTCGGTACGGTCGCCGGGCTCGCGCTGGTCTACCTGGTGCCGCCGGCCGCCGTGGCCGTGGGCGCGGCCGGCGGCGGTACGGCGACCGCGCTCGTGGGTGCGGCGGCGTGGGCGGTGATGACGGGCACGTACCTGCCGATGCTGCGCTACTACCGGCAGCCGCCGTGGCTCGCGCCGCTCCTGCCGCTCACCGCGTCGCTGTACCTGCTGATGACGGTCGACTCCGCCGTGCAGCACTACCGCGGGCGCGGGGCGGCGTGGAAGGGCCGCACCTACGCCCGTCCGGACGCCGTGCCCGACGAGGGCTGAGCCCGGCGTCCGTCGGCGGATGGCCGGCCCGGCTCACTTGCGGCCGGGCGTCCAGTTCATGCCCCAGCCGTAGGCGCGGTCCATGGTCCGCTGCGGGCTGGATCCGCGTTCCGGCACCAGGTAGCGCGCCTCGCGCCGGACGACGAGGTCGCCTCCGGTGTTCGTGATGAGCGCGAGCGCGCACACCGGGGACGCGACGGTGCACTCGTCCAGCGAGAACTCGATGGGCGCGCCGTGCTCCGGCCGGAGGGTGACCGTGGCGTGCAGGTCGGCGAAGGAGTTCGCGCCCTCGTAGATGGTGACGAAGACCAGGATGCGCCGGAAGTCGTGCCGGTGGTCGAGGTTGACGGTGAGGTTCTCGCCGCTCTCCACGGCACCGGTGCGGTCGTCGCCGTCGAGGTGGATGTACGGCGGCCGGTGCAGTGAACCGAAGGAGTTGCCGAGGGCCTGGACGACTCCCTTGCGGCCGTCGGTGAGTTCGTACAGCGCGCACAGGTCGAGGTCGACCTCGCCGTGGCCGGCCCACCGGCTGCCCCAGCCCGGGGACTGCTTGCGCATCTGCCAGTTGAGGTTCACCCGCATGGCACCGGAGGTGCCGCCCTGCTTGGCCAGCGAGACGGACGGGGCCGCCTTGGTGAGGGTGACCTGTGACAGGCGGACCGGCTGCGCCGGGGGCGTGGGCGCCGGGGGCGCCGTGGCACGGACCGGCGGGGCCGGAGGTACGGCGGGAGGGGCCGGAGGTGCCGGAGGTGCGGCCCGGGCCGGTGCGGCGGGCGGTGCGGTGTGCTGCGGCACGTCCACGGTGATGCCGAAGTCCGTCGCCAGTCCTTCGAGTCCGCTGCCGTAGC
>NZ_BNBF01000001.1:342842-350962 GCF_014654935.1 Streptomyces capoamus | reverse complement strand
CCTGGCCGACGGCACGGAACTTCCAGCCGCCCTGGCGGCGGTAGAACTCGCCGAGCACGAAGGCCGTCTCCACGGTCGCGCCGGCGCTGTCGAAGCGGGCGACCACCTGGCCGGTGGCCGCGTCGGTCACCTCGATGTAGAGGTCCGGTACCTGACCGAACGTCCCGCCGTCCGCGGAGGCGGCCAGCACGATCCGCTCGATGCCGTCCTCCACGCGCGCGAGGTCGGCCAGCAGTGTGTCCGTGACGCGTCCGCCCGCCGCCCGCTTGCCCTCGTGGCGCACCGCGCCGGAGGTGTGGGCGGGTTGGTTGTAGAAGACGAAGTCCTCGTCGGAGCGGACCTTTCCGGCGGCGAGCAGCAGCGCGGAGGCGTCGGCGTCCGGCACCCCGGGCCCGGAGCGCCAGCCCAGTTCGACGCGCAGCGCCGTGGTCGGCACCGGCGTGTTCGATCCCTTCGACATTGACATGTACGCCCCCATCACGTGTCGGCTCCCGGATTCCGCCCTCCGGGCCGTGGCTCCCTGCCCGCGCGTCCCTACCCGCCCAACCTATTCCCGGGCACGGCACACGGCCATGAACGGCACGACAAGATCGCCGGTCAACCGCCGGTAACCCCGAAGGAACTCGGCTTTTACACGATCCAAACGTTGATCCGCGTCCTTTTTTGCCGAGTTCGCTCGCATTGGGGATCCCGAGCCACGGGCGACACGGAAATCAACCCTCTTATCGGTCTCCCCAACCAGCACATCGTGGGCTTAACTTATGTGCCATGACCTCCCCCCGCTCCACTTATGGCGGCGGCTACTACTCCGCCTCCTTCCCGGACACCCCGATCTACGACTCGCTCGTCGCCGAGCGGGGCACCCCGCAGATCGCCCCGATCCGGGTCCCCGCCGCCTACGACACGGGCAGCAGCCTGCCTGCCCTGCCGTCGGCCCTCCCCGCCCTCCCGGCGGCCCCGTCCCACCAGGCCCCGGGCTACGGCTACCCGCAGGCGCCGCAGCCCGCGCCGCTGCAGCAGGCGCCGACGGCGTACATCCCGCAGCAGGCGAGCGCCCCGCGCGGCTATCCCGGCCAGCAGGCCCCGATGCAGCAGCGGCCGATGGCGCCGGGCAACGGGTACGAGGCCATGCGCCCGGCCGCCCCGCGGCCCGCGCCGGCGCCCTACCAGGATCCGTACAACAACCAGCAGTACCGCGGCTACTGAGGCGGATCCCGGCTGTCGGTGCCGCCTGGCACGATGGACGGCATGGGAAACGCCGCAGTCGAGTCGATCCACGTCCATCCTGTCAAGGCGTTCCGGGGCGTCTCGCCCCGGGAGGCCGTGGTGGAGCCCTGGGGGCTGGCCGGGGACCGACGCTGGACGTTGATCGACGACGGGGGAAAGGTCGTCACACAGCGGGAGCAGCCGCGCCTCGCACTGGCCGCCGCCGAGCCTCTGGCCGGCGGCGGCATTCGTCTGTCCGCGCCCGGCGCTGCCCCGTTGACGGTGGAGGTGCCGGAGCCGGCGGCGACCGTACCGCTCAGTGTGTTCGGGACGAAGGTGGAGGCGGTCCCTGCCGACGCGGCGGCGCACGCCTGGTGCAGCGCCTGGCTCGCGACCGCGGTCCGCCTGGTCCACATGGACGATCCGGCCACCCGCCGTCCCGTCGACCCCGCGTACGCACGGCCCCGGGAGACGGTCAGCTTCGCCGACGGCTTTCCCCTGCTGGTCACCGCGGCAGCCTCGCTGGAGGCCGTGAACTCCGCGATCGCCGAGGGCCCGAACGCCCACGAGGGGCCGCTGCCGATGAACCGGTTCCGGCCCAACGTCGTCGTCGCCGGCACCGAGCCCTGGGCCGAGGACCACTGGACCCGCATCGCCATCGGCGAGGTCGTCTTCCGGGTCGTGAAGCCCAGCGCACGGTGCGTCGTGACCACCACCGACCAGACCACCGCGGCGCGCGGCAGGGAGCCGCTGTTCACGCTGGCACGCCACCGCCGGATCAACGGCAGCCTGCTGTTCGGCCAGAACCTCGTGCCCCTGTCCCCCGGCACGATCGCGGTCGGCGACCCGGTGCGGGTGCTGGAACGGACGCCGGCGCCGGAGAGGCGGCCGGAGAGCGGCCGGCGATGATCCGTCGGCCGGGAACCCGGGGGCGTCTCCCGGCCGTTGAGTGGGTGAGACCGGGAGGGGGTGGGACGTGCGAGCACTCAGGGGGCTGTGGCGCTGGCGGAGCAATCCGCTGTGCCGCACGACCGATCTGGTCGAGGCGTGGGTCGCCCTCGTGGCGCTCCTGCTGATCGCGGTGGCCGCACCCGTGGCCGGCTGCCTGGTCGGCGTCGCCGCCCAGGACTCGCTCCAGCGGTCCGCGCGGCACCAGCAGCACGCGCGCCACCTGGTCACGGCCACCGTGGTCCGGGATCTGGGCGGAGTCATGCCGGAGACCGACCCCGACACCAGTTCCGCGCGCGAGACCCGCAGCCGCGTCCTCGCGAGCTGGACGGGGCCGGACGGCACCGCGCAGCAGGGCCCGGTCCTCGTGGCCTCGAAGTCGCCCCGGCGCGGGGACCGGTTCGGGCTGTGGACCGACCCGCACGGCCGAATAACGACCCGGCCGCTGGACTCCGCCACGGCGACGGTGCACGCGGTGCTCGCCGGGCTCGGCACGGCCCTGCTGACGGCGGGCCTGGTCGAGGGCGGCCGGCGCCTGACCGTGTGGCGCATGGTCCGCCGGCGGTACGCGCGCTGGGACCAGGCGTGGGACCGCGCGGGCCCGGACTGGGGCAAGGCGGGCACCGGCAGCTGACGGCCTTGCGGCTCTGGTCAACCGGGCGCGCACGCACACGCTACGGTGGACCGGCCGCAGCGCAATCGGTGACAGCCCGCGGGTGCGTGCACCCCGGAGGCGCGCAGGTGCCCGGGCACCGGCGGCAGCACCCGGGCGGGCAGCGAGCCATCAGTACGACGAGGTGGGGGCACGGCAACGCCATGGCACAGGGCACGGTCCAGGTGACGCACACCGGTACTTCGCGGTGGCGGCGCCGCACGGGTGAGTACGCCTCGCTCGCCGCCGCCCTGGAGGCCGCCGCCGACGGCGACGTCCTCACGATCGCCCCCGGCACCTACCGGGAGAACCTCGTCGTCCAGCGGACGGTGA
Source organism: Streptomyces capoamus (assembly GCF_014654935.1). Taxonomy (GTDB): domain Bacteria; phylum Actinomycetota; class Actinomycetes; order Streptomycetales; family Streptomycetaceae; genus Streptomyces; species Streptomyces capoamus. The sequence goes on along the minus strand of NZ_BNBF01000001.1, from coordinate 347,823 downwards.
CGCTCCGTGGGCCCGACGGCTCCCCCGGCTCGGTCCGGATCGCGCCCGTGGACGGGGTGCCGCTCACGGTGCGGGCCTCGGCCGTCGTGCAGGACGTCCACGTCGAGGGCCAGGACGCGGCGGCGCCCGCGGTGCTGGTCGAGGACGGCACTCCCGAGCTGACGGACCTGCGGATCGTCACCCGGTCGGCCGCCGGCATCGAGGTGCGCGGCGGCGCCCGCCCGACCGTGCGCCGGTGCACCGTCGACAACCCGGCCGGCATCGGTGTCGCCGTACTGGACGGCGCGGGCGGGGTGTTCGAGGGCTGCGAGATCGTCGCGGCCGGGCAGGCGGGCGTGGCGGTGCACGGCGGTGCCCACCCGCGCCTGGAGCGCTGCCGGGTGCACCACGCCTCCGGCACCGGACTGACCGTCACCGGCGAGCACTCCTCGCTGGAGGCGGTGGGGTGCGAGGTCTACGAGGTGCGCGGGTCCGGGGTGCAGGTCGCCCAGCGGGCCACCGCGCACCTGACGGACTGCGATGTGCACCGCACCACCGCCGACGGCATCACCCTGGACACCGACGCGGTGCTCACCCTCGCCGACTGCCGCATCCACGACATCCCGGAGAACGCGGTCGACCTGCGCTCGCGGTCGGTGCTCACGCTGACCCGGACGACGGTCCGTCAGTTCGGGCGCAACGGCCTGTCGGTGTGGGATCCGGGGACCCGGGTGGACGCCAACCAGTGCGAGATCTTCGACAGCACCGGCGACTACCCGGCGGTCTGGGTGAGCGACGGGGCCACGGCCGTGCTCGACTCCTGCCGGGTGCACGACGTGCCGGACGCGTTGTTCGTGCTGGACCGCGGCTCCCGGGCGGACGTGGTCGACAGCGACCTGTTCCAGGTGCGCAACACGGCCGTGTCGGTGAGCGACGGGGCGACCGCGCAGCTGGACGACTGCCGGATCAGGGAGGCCGCCACCGGCGCCTGGTTCCGCGACCACGGCAGCGGCGGCACGCTCGACAACTGCACCGTGGCAGGCACCCAGACGGGCGTGATCGTCACCAAGGGCGCCGACCCGACGATCGAGCGCTGCACGGTCGACTCCCCCGCCGAGGCCGGTTTCTACGTCTCGGCGGGCGGCCGGGGCAGTTTCCTGAACTGCCGGGTGACCGGCAGCGGCGGGTACGGCTTCCATGTGATCGACGGCTGCCGTACGACGCTGCGCAAGTGCCGCACGGAGCGGTGCGCGCGCGGCGGGTACGAGTTCGCCGAAGGCGGCCCGGACGCGGGTGCCGGCACCGGGCCGGTCGTGGAGGACTGCACCAGCGACGAGAGCGGCGGTCTGCGGGCACCCGCGGCCCGCGAGGCGGCCGTGCAGACGGTGCCGCAGTCCGCCGGCCTGCTGGGCTCCCTGCCGGGACAGCGGGCGGCGGAACAGCGGCAGCCGGACGTCCCCGCGCAGCCGGAGCAGGCGCAGCGCACGCCGAAGGACGTGCTCGGCGCACTCGACGCGCTGGTGGGCCTGGAGAGCGTCAAGCGCGAGGTGCGGGCGCTCACCGACATGATCGAGGTGGGCCGGCGCCGGCAGCGGGCGGGCCTGAAGGCGGCCTCCGTGAAACGGCACCTGGTCTTCACCGGCTCCCCCGGCACCGGAAAGACGACGGTGGCCCGGCTCTACGGCGAGATCCTCGCCTCGCTGGACGTACTGGAGAAGGGCCACCTGGTGGAGGTGTCCCGGGTCGACCTGGTCGGCGAGCACATCGGTTCCACGGCGATCCGCACCCAGGAGGCCTTCGAACGGGCGCGTGGCGGTGTGCTGTTCATCGACGAGGCGTACGCGCTGTCCCCGCAGGACGCCGGGCGGGACTTCGGCAAGGAGGCCATCGACACGCTGGTGAAGCTGATGGAGGACCACCGGGACGCGGTGGTGGTGATCGTCGCCGGGTACACCGCGGAGATGGAACGCTTCCTGTCCGTCAACCCGGGCGTGGCCTCCCGCTTCTCCCGCACCATCACCTTCGGCGACTACGGTCCCGAGGAGTTGCTGCGGATCGTGGAGCAACAGGCCGACGAGCACGAGTACCGGCTGGCTCCGGGGGCGGCCGAGGCGCTGCTGAAGTACTTCACGCAGCTCCCGAAGGGCCCGGCGTTCGGCAACGGCCGGACCGCCCGGCAGACGTTCGAGGCGATGGTGGAACGCCACGCGAGCCGGGTCGCCCAGCTGGCCGACCCGACCACCGACGACCTGACCCTGCTGTACGCGGAGGACCTGCCGGAGCTGCCCTGAACGGTGCGCGGTCTCAGGACCGGGTTGCCTGGTCCGGCACCCGGTCCGGCGGCCACGGGCTCAGGCGCAGGCGGGTCAGGAGGCGGGACCGTTCACGGGTGAAGGCAGGGTCCGACTGGTAGTCGGAGTGGCCGAGGACGGGCGCCGGGAGCGGGTGGTCGAGGCTGCGGCCGTAGGCGAGCGGGTCCCGCAGCGGCGCGTGGTCCACCTCGGGCACCACCGTGGTGTCGGGAACACGGACGGGGGCACGGACGGGGCCGCCGATGGGGTCCGTGCGGCGGTAGAGGTTGCGCCAGCAGGCGATGTCGTGGTGCAGGGCGGCGAGCGCGGGCGGGCCGAAGTGGGCCGGGAACCAGCGGCCGTACAGCCGCTCCAGCGGGGAACCGTAGGTGAGCAGGGCGACCCGGCCGCGGACGGACGGCGGCAGTTGCCAGGCCGCGGCGGCGGCGAGGACGCTGCCCTGGGAGTGGCCGGACAGGACGAGCCGGCCGCCCGTGCGCCGGGTCCAGGTGGCCATGCGCCAGGTCAGGTCCGGTACCGCGCGTTCGGCGTAGCAGGGTGGGGCGAACGGGTGGGCGGCGCGGGGCCAGAAGGTACCGACGTCCCAGAGGATGCCGATGGTGCGCCGTGCCGAGGCGTCCTTGTAGGCGCGGCGGCCCCAGGTCACGAACAGCAGGACGCCCAGTCCGACCAGCCAGGAGCCCAGCGCCTGCGAGGTCTCGGCCACCGCCCGGACGAGGTGGTGACAGTGGCGGGCCGCCCCGACGGGGGTCTCTCCCGTGGCCAGGGCTCCGGCCAGGGCCGCGCTGCCCAGGACGAGGGTGGTGGCGGTGACCACGGCGAGCACGAGGGGCGCCCGGTCGGTCAGGGTGGCCATGGCCCGGGCGTGGGCGATGGCGCGGGTACGGGACCGGTCCTCCGGTTCGCCGGGGTGCTCGCCGCGGACCCGGTCGCGTTCGGCGCGGGCCAGCCGTGCGGTGCGCGTCGCCAGCGCGGCGGTCAGCAGGAGCAGGACCACCAGGAGCGGCGGGATGGCGGACGCCTGCCAGGTCAGCAGGACGGGCGGCCCGGGAAGCAGGGCACGGGTGCCGTCCAGCCAGTCGGCGACCCGTTGCGCGACCCCGCCGGAGATCACTCCGCCGAGTGCGCAGGCGAGCAGCGCGACGGCGGGACCGCCGAGGCCGCGCATGCCGGCGCGGGGATCGGGGCGGCGCCGGTGCAGGTACCCGGCCACGGCCGCGAGGGCGAGGACGAGCAGCCCCTGGGCCGGCATGAGGGCACCGAAGGCCGGGTCGCCGGGCAGCCGGCCCGTGGACCGCCAGCCGGGCCGGGACCAGCCGGCGTAGAGCACGCCGAGCAACAGCAGGGCCAGCGCGGCGAGCGGCAGGGCGCGCACGAGGTGCCGGTCGAGCCGCTGGTCGAGCCGGCACTCACTGCGGCCCCGGCGGCAGACCACCACCACGACCGCCGTCGCGCAGACGAGCAGGGCCGCGGTCAGCAGCCGGCCGAGCAGGTCCAGCGGCGCGGGCCCGGCGCCGCGGTGATCGAAGCGCACGGCCGGCACGACGACGGCACCGGCCACGGTGAGCAGCCCGGCCGCGGTGTGCGCCGCCCGTAACCGCGCGACCAGCCGCCGCCCGTACCAGAACCCGGGCCGCGCGAGCGCACTGCCGTGCGGGGTGGGGCCGTCCTGGCTCCGCTCGGGTCCGGCGGAGCCTGGTCCGGGACGGTGGGTGTCCGGCGCGGGACCGGGGGCCTGCGGCGGCACCGTCGGCACACCCCGCTCGGGGCCGTGACCGTCCGGCGGGGGCGGGTGGGCGCCGGGCACGGGGATGCCGTCGTCCGGGTCGAGGCCCTGGGCTCCCGGCACGGGGCCCTGGGCGTCCCCGTCCGAACCACCCGTGGCCGGCCGGACGTCCCCGGACCCCGGCACGGGCCCACCGCCCCCCGGCACCGGACTTCCGGAGCCCGGCCGGACGCCCCCGGCCCCCGGCACCAGCCCATCGACTCCCGGCACCCGACCACCCGTGCCCGGCCGGACGCCGTCGGATTCAGGCGCGGGTTCACGGACGTCCGGCACCGGCATCCCGGTCTCCAGGTCGAGCCCATGGGCGCCCGGCACGGGGCTCCGGGTGTCGCGCCCGGGACCACCGACGTTCGGGCGGGCGCCGTCCGGGCCCGGTCGGGCGCCGTCGAAGCCGGGGTCAGCGCCGTCGGGACCGGGCCGGGCCCCGACGAAGCCGGGGTGAGCGCCGTCGGGACCGGGCCGGGCGCCGTCCGGGCCGGGGCTGGCGCCGTCCGGGCCCGGCAGGGGGGCGGCGGACAGTGGCTGGTGGGATTCGTAGGCGCGCCACGTGCGGTGCGAGAGGTACCAGAGCAGGGCCGTCAGCGCGGTCGGGAGGGCGGCGGCGAGGGCGATGCGGCGGCCCGGTGTGCTCCACCAGCCGCCCGATCCGGCGGGCGCCCCGGGGCCGGCGGGCTCCAGGAAGGCCAGCCAGGAGCGGCGGCGGACACAGGCGTGGGTGCCGGCGCACTGCCAGGCGACCAGGTCGAGGGCCACCTCGCAGGCCGCGGCCACCAGCAGCACGGTCAGGGTGAGGGCGGCCAGGCGCACCAGGAGGCCGTAGAGCCGGACGGTCCGGGGCCGGGCGGGCCCGGCGGGCCGCATCCAGTGGGCGAGGTTGACCACCATGAACGGCAGCAGCAACAGC
>NZ_BNBF01000001.1:339769-342794 GCF_014654935.1 Streptomyces capoamus | reverse complement strand
CACAGGGCGCGGCTGCCGTCCCCGGAGGTGAGGTTGCACCAGACGTACGCCTCGCGGACCGGTCCGGGGCGGTGCTGCCGCCCGTCCGGGCCGGTCCCGGTGTCCTCGGCTCGCCGGAAGACGGCGGCCGTGTCGTCACCGGTGACCCGTACCGTGCGCGGATCGCCGAGCATCCGCTGCGGCGTGGTGCCGCCGACCCCGTGCACCAGCAGTTCCAGCTCGGTCTCCGGCTCGGCGGTCCGGCCGGCGTGCTCCCCGGAACCCGCCGGACACGCCCCGGCCCCCTGTTCGCCCTGTCGGGCGGTGTCCTGCGGCGGGTGCCCGGACGGCAGGCCGGCGTGCCCCGCGCGGGCCGCCGGGTCCGGACACTCCTCGCCCCGCCCGGCGGGCCGGTCCGCGTGCCGGCCGCAGCCGCCCGGATGCGGCGCGTGGTGCCTGCCGTACTCTTCGGTCCGCCGTTCGCCGTCCTGCCCGGCGGAGTGGTCCCGTGTGCGTTCCACTGTTCTCGCACTTCCCGTGACGCCCTGACGCCTGTGCGTGTGGGCCCCAGGATGTCGTCCCAGGCGGTCCGGTGCGGCCGTCGTCACGGAATCTCCCCGAACCGGGGCACGGCGGACGGTCCGGCAGGCGGTGGCGCAACCGGGACGGAGCCGTGAAAAGATGGGACGCCCGCGCACTGCCGGACGGACGGAACGTCCTGGTCGGAGCCGGTGCGCCGGGCGTGTCGGACGGATGACGGCGAAAGGACCGGAGCGTACGTGAGTGAGAATCAGAACCTCCTCGCGGAGCAGCGCCGCGCCCTGATCCTGGACGAGGTCCGGCGCCGGGGCGGGGTGCGGGTCAACGAGCTGACCCGCAAGCTCGGCGTCTCGGACATGACCGTGCGCCGCGACCTGGACGCACTCGCCCGCCAGGGCATGCTGGAGAAGGTGCACGGCGGTGCCGTGCCGGTCGTCGAGGCGAGCACGCACGAGCCGGGCTTCGAGGCGAAGTCGGGGCTCGAACTGACCGCCAAGGAGGACATCGCGCGGGCCGCGGCGCGCCTGGTCGGTCCGGGAGCGGCGATCGCCCTGTCCGGCGGTACGACGACGTACGCGCTCGCCCAGCACCTGCTGGAGGTGCCCGAGCTGACCGTGGTGACGAACTCGGTGCGGGTCGCGGACGTCTTCCACGCGGCGCAGCGCACCTCGGGGCAGCGCCAGGGTTCGGCCACGGTGGTGCTCACGGGCGGGGTCCGCACCCCCTCGGACTCCCTGGTCGGACCGGTGGCCGACCAGGCGATCGCCTCGCTCCACTTCGACCTGCTCTTCCTCGGTGTGCACGGCATATCGGTGGAGGCCGGCCTGTCCACGCCGAACCTCGCGGAGGCCGAGACCAACCGGCGGCTGGTGCACTCGGCGCGCCGGGTCGTGGTGGTCGCCGACCACACCAAGTGGGGTGTGGTGGGCCTGAGTTCGTTCGCCTCGCTGGAGCAGGTCGACGTGCTGGTGACCGACGCGGACCTGCCCGCCGAGGCGCGGGCGGAGATGTCCGAGCACCTGCGGGTGACGGTGGCGGGCGAGGACGGGGAAGAGGACGGCACAGACAGCTGAGGTCACGTCAGCTAGGGTGACGGTGCTCGGTCAACCGCCCTGCTGACGTGTGCACGAGGGGGTTTCGTCCATGGCTCGTCGTCTGCGCCCGGTGGATCTCGACTTCATCGGGACCGCGCCCGTACGTCTCGTTTTCGCACAGAACATCTCGGCGCCGCCCGAGCGGGTCTTCCGCGCGCTCGCCGAGGACGTGCCCGGCTGGGCCGAGTGGTTCGCGGCGGTGACGTCCGCCCGGGCCGTCGACGGCGGCGCCGGGCGGGAGATCCGGCTGCGGGGCGGGGGGCGGTTCAGGGAGACGGTGCTGGCCGCGAAGTCGCCCGAGCTCTACGCCTACCGGGTCGACGCCACCAACGCGCCGGGCCCCCGTGCCCTGGCCGAGGAGTGGCGCCTGGTGCCGCACGGTACCGGCACGCAGGTGCGGTGGACCTTCGGCGCCGACGGGACGGCACTGTTCCGGTTCGTGCTGGTGCTCGCCCGGCCCGGGCTCAAGCGGGCCTTCCACGACGCGGTGACGACGCTGGACCGGCGGTTGGCCGGGAACTGATCGGCTGTGGTCGCCGAAGAACCGGCCACCCGCGGTCCTCCACGAGCCGGTCAGCCGTGGGAGTGGTGCGCCTCGGTCACGACCGCTGCCATCAGTTCCGCGTCCAGCAGGGACACGTCCGCCAGACGGGAAGCGGCGGACAGCGAGTTGAGCAGGGTCTTGGTGACCCGCAGGGCCGCCGCGGGACGGCGTACGACGGGCCGGGCCCAGGCGGCGACGGCGGCGTCCAGCTCGTGCTCGGGGACGACCTTCTGCAGGATGGACAGGGACTGGGCCTCCGCCGCGGTGAACGCCCGGCCGGTGAGGACCAGCTCGCGGACCCGGGCGGCGCCGACCTCGTTCATGAGGCGGGGCAGCAGGCCGCCCCACGCGGTGGGCAGTCCGAGGGCGAGCTCGGGCAGCCGGAAGGTGGCGTCCTCGGCACCCACCCGCAGATCGCAGGCGAGCGCCAGGGCCATGCCCGCCCCGATGACCTTGCCGTGGACGCGCGCGATGGTGACGGCCGGGTTGCCGGTGAGGGCGTCGCAGACGCGCCGGGCCTTGGTCCCCGAGATCCGGATGCCGTTGCCCGCGGGGTCGTCGGCCAGGTGCCGGGTGTACTCGCCGCGGTCCCCGCCGAGGCAGAAGTCCGCTCCGCGGCCGGTGAGCACCAGGACCCGGACGTCCGGGTCCTGGTCCAGGAGGACGGCCAGGAGCTCGTCGAGCAGGGCGTCGGTGACGGTGTTGCCGTGTTCGGGGGTGTTCAGCTCGATGGTGAGGACGGGGCCCTGCCGGTGGGTGCGCAGCCGCTGCCGTCTCGGGGCGGCGGGAGGTGTGTCGAAGGAGAGGGCGGTCATGTGGTCACTTCCAGGGAGGTGACGCGCCGGAAGACCATCCGGGGCGCGTAGGT
>NZ_BNBF01000001.1:338168-339725 GCF_014654935.1 Streptomyces capoamus | reverse complement strand
CGGGGCCGCGGTCGGTCGCAGGCCGGGGAATCGTTCGAGCAGCTGGGTGAGCAGCAGGCGGGCCTCCAGCCGGGCCAGGGCCGAGCCGAGGCAGTAGTGGGCGCCGCCGCCGAAGGTGAGGTGGGCGCCCTTGCGGCGGATGTCGAAGACGTGCGGGTCGGCGTTGCGTCGTGGATCGTGGTTGGCGGCGCCGTACAGGACGTGGACGGTGGTGTCCTTCGCGAGGGGCACGCCGGCGAGCACGGTGTCCTCGGCGGCGTAGCGCGAGTTGAGGTGGATGGGCGGGTCGTAGCGCAGTGTCTCGTCGATCGCGCCGTCGAGGTGTCCGGGGTGCCGGCGCAGCCAGTCGGCCCGGGCGGGGTCCCGGGTCAGGAACCACACGGCGTTGGCGAGCAGGGTGGCGGTGGTCTCCAGGGAGGCGATGGTGATGAACATCGTCAGGTCGTAGAGCATCCGGTCCGCGGCCGCGCGGTCGTCGGGGAACTGGGTGTCCCAGTGGCGGATCCAGCCGGAGAGGACATCGTTGCCGGGGTGCGCGCGGCGGTCGGCGAGGAGGCGGGCGAAGAAGTCCCTCATCTCGGCGGTGGCCCCGGCGGAGAGCGCCAGCTGCGTCTTGGTGGGGAGCAGTTCCTGGGCGTGGACCTGCCGGTGGGTGAAGTCGAGGATGCGCGGGTAGTGCTCGGCCGGGACGGCGAGCCAGTGGCCGACGGTGTGGACCGGGAGCTGGTCGGCGACGAGGGGGACGAAGTCGGCCCTGCCGTGGGCGCGCAGGTGTGCGTCGAGGCGGTCGAGGAGCCGGGTGACGTGGTCGGCGATCCGGGGCCGCAGGGTCTCGAGGGTGCCGCGGTCGAAGAGGTTGCCCAGGGCGCGGCGCTGGACGGTGTGCTCGGGCGGGTTGAGGCGGGAGAGGGTCCGGGTCATCTCCCGGGTCGCCGGCTCCCGCCAGCGCGCGGAGTCGGTCTGGCGCTCCTGCCAGTCGAAGTCGGGGACGCGCCAGTTCCTGCCGCGCAGGACCTGGCTGCACGCCTCGAATCCGGTCACGAAGTAGCCGCCCCAGGGAGCCGGCACCACGTCGCCCAGCGCGCGCAGTTCCTCCCAGACGGGAAGGGGGTCCGCCTGTCCCTCGTCGGACCGCAGCCGGCGCAGGAGGGGGATGACGGCACGGCGGTCGGGGCGGGTACCGCTGATGACGCCAACGGCGGTCACGCGAAGCTCCTTTGTGGCTGGGCGTTACCGTTACCGCCGGAACCTACCCTTCCCCTCTCCTTCGTCATGCGCCTGACATTGTTGCCCGCGTCACATGCCTCACTTCAGACCCGGAAGATGTCCAGAAAGCTGCTCCAGAAGCCCTTCTTGCGGGCCGGTTCCTGGCGTCCGGCGGCTGCCGGGGCCGTGGGGAGCGGCTGCTGCTCCGGCGCGGCGGCGGTACGGCCGCGCAGCGCCGAGGCCATACGGGTGGCCGGAGTGGGGGTGAACGCCACGGGCAGGGCGGCGAGGGCCCGGTGGAAGGGCCCGGGGCGCCATTCCAGCTCCTCCTCGTGGACCATCAGGGTCAGG
>NZ_BNBF01000001.1:335097-338117 GCF_014654935.1 Streptomyces capoamus | reverse complement strand
TCCGGCAGCGCGTTGAGGAGCTTCTCGATCGCGGTGACGGCGATGACCTGCGCCGGGTCCTTGGCCGGGCAGGCGTGCGGACCGGCTCCCCAGGCCAGGTGGGCGCCCCTGCTGTGCATCCGGCGGGCCTCGGCCAGCGCGGGATCGCTGTTGGCCGCGGCGAAACTGATGACGACCGGCGTGTTGGCCGGCGCCACCACTCCCCCGAGGTCCACGTCCTGGACCGGGTAGTGGGTGGCGTAGTTGGCGATCGGCGTCTGGTTCCACAGCACGTGATCGATCGCCTCCTCGATCAGCAGCCCGGAGTCGCGCCCGCCGGCGCCGGGCGACAGCAGCAGGAGCAGGGCGTTGCCGATGAGGTTGCGCTCGGGCTCCACACCGGCGCCCATCAGCATGACCAGCTGGTCCTTGAGTTCCTCGTCGGTCAGTCCGGCGGGGTGCTGGATCAGCCAGGAGGTGACGTCGTCGCCGGGCCGGCGGCGCTTGAGCGCGATCAGCTCCATGAGGCAGGCGGTCAGCTCCGCGTCGGCGCGCAGGGCGTCCTGCCCGTCGAAGATCGCCGACATGGCGCTGGTGAGGGTGTCGCCGATGTCGGCCGGGCAGCCGAAGAGCTTGTTGAACAGCAGCAGCGGCAGCAGTTTGGCGTAGTCGTTGAGGAGGTCGGCCCGGCCCCGCTCGCTGAACCGGTCGATGAGGTAGTCGGCGAGGGGCTCGACGTCCCGGCGGATCCGGGTGATGTTGAGCCGGGCCAGGCTGTCCGTGACGGCCTTGCGCAGCCGCAGGTGCACGGCACCGTCGGTGAACAGGCAGTTGGGCCGGTACGCCATCATCGGCAGGACCGGGTTGTCCAGCGCGATGTGCCCTTCGTTCAGGGCCTGCCAGCGGCGGGCGTCCCGGGCGAAGAGCGTGGAGTTCTGCAGCACGCGCAGGGCCGTCTCGTGGGCGACGACCAGGGTCGCGTCGACACCGGGTGCGAGTTCGACCGGGCCGGCCGGACCGTGGGCACGCAGCCGGTCGTAGACCTGGTGGGGGTCGGCGGCGAAGGCGGCGTCGTGCATGGGGCATCTGCCGCCGGCGGGGGCGGGGGCTGACTGGCGGTCCATGGTGTTCCTTCTGCTGGCTCCGGGCCGGTGGTCCGGGGGGTCGGGGGTGTCAGGCGGCTCGGGTGAGCAGGTGGCGCACGAGTGCGATCAGCGCGTGGGCGGAGGACTGCCGGTCGCGGGCGTCGCAGTAGACGACGGGCGTGTCCGGGAGCAGGTCGAGGGCCTCGCGCACCTCCGCCTCGTCGTAGACCCGGCCCGGCTCGAAGCTGTTGACGGCGATGGCGTACTCGAGGCCGTACCCCTCGACGAGGTCGATGACGGGGAAGGTCTCCTCCAGCCGGGCGGGGTCGACCAGGAGCAGCGCGCCCAGCGCGCCGCGCGCCATGTCCTCCCACAGCTGCATGAACCGCTGCTGGCCCGGGGTGCCGAACAGGTACAGCACGAGGTCGTCGCTGAGGGTCAGCCGGCCGAAGTCCAGGGCCACGGTGGTGGTGAACTTGTCCGTCACGCCCCTGAGGTCGTCGACGTGGAGCGACGCCTGCGTCATCTTCTCCTCGGTGCGCAGCGGGGTGATCTCCGACAGCGAGCCGATGAAGGTGGTCTTGCCCACCGCGAAGTGCCCGACGACCAGGATCTTGGCGGCGTTGGTCACCGCGCTGGAGACGTATATGGAGCCGGGGGCCGTCTCAGCCGATGAGGGATTGGAGTCCATTCAGAACCTTTTCCAGGGTCGCTCTGTCAACGTTCTGAGCCCGGGGCGGCTCGGCTCGGCGCAGCAGGTGGCCCTGCTCGGATAAATCGGTCAGCAGCAGCCGGGCCACCCCCACCGGCAGTCCCAGGTGGCCGGCCACCTCGGCGACCGACAGGTAACCGCCCGCGCACAGCTTCCAGATCGCCATCACCTCGGGGCCGGCTCCCAGCGGGGGCGTCCGGTCGGGCGCGAGGGTGACCAGGGTGTGCAGCGCCAGGTCGTCCGCGGCCGGCAGGGTCCGGCCGCCGGTGATGACGTAGGAGCGGACGAAGTCGCTGGTGACAGAGGCTTCCTCGCCGGGGGTCGTCATGCGCCCACGCCGTTGTCCGAGCGCGGTGCCACGCTCATCGCCTTGCTCAGGGCGGACACGGTCTTCTGCATCCGGAAGGACATGGCCTCCATGTCGACGTCCGGTGCGGCCGACACGGCGAGGTAGGAGCCCTGGCCGGCCGCGATCAGGAAGATCCAGCCGCCGTCGTACTCCAGCAGTGTCTGCTTCCAGATCCCGTGTCCCGCTCCCACGAACCCGGCGACGGCCCGGCTGAGCGACTGCATGGAGCTCATCGCGGCGGCGTTGGTCTCGGCATCGTCCCGTGCGATGTCGTCCGAGCGCTGCAGCAGCAGGCCGTCGCCCGAGACGAGGATCGCGTGCCGGGCTCCGCGTACCTCGAGTACGTCGTTCAGCACCCAGGACAGGTCGATGTTCACTTGTGGTCAGGTCCTTCCGTGGTGTTCGTGGTCCGCCCGAGCTGTGTTCCGCGCGCGAACGCCCCGAGCCGCGAGGCCGTCACCTCGCCGTTCGTCTCGGACGGTGCCTCCTGGCCGCGGGAGTCGAGGGACGGGACCACCGTGACGGGGCCGCCGCGCCGCCGGCGTTTGGGCAGTCCTCCCGAGGTCGTGCCCACGACGTGCGAGGGGCCCACGACCGGGACCGGTGCCAGTCGCTGGGGGACCGCCTCCGGACGGCCCCATTCTTCCTGGACGTCGGCCGCGGGGGGCGGCGCGTCGGCCGCGAGGAGACTTTCGGGCACACGAATCACTGCACGCACTCCGCCGTAGGGGGACACGGAACCGACGGAGACGGCGAAGCCGTAGCGGGCGGCGAGCATGCCGCACACGGCGAAGCCGAACCGCGGCGGGTCGCCGAGACCGGTGATGTCGACGGGACCGTCGACCGACAGCAGCGCCGCCGCCCGGTCCTTGGTCTCCTGGTCCATGCCGAGCCC
>NZ_BNBF01000001.1:333264-335055 GCF_014654935.1 Streptomyces capoamus | reverse complement strand
GGCGTCGTCCACGATGAAGCACACCCCGGTCGGTACGGCCTGGATGTTGACCTCGACGGGGGTGCCGGGCGCGCTGTAGTTCGTCGCGTTGTCCAGCAGCTCGGCCAGGACGACGGCCACCGGTTCGACCGCCTTGCCGACGAGGGAGACGCTGACCTGGGAGTGGACGCCGACCCGGTCGAAGTCCTTGATCCTGCCCTGGGCGCTGCGCGCGACGTCGTACACGGTGGCGGCGCGCTCGCGGCGGCCCAGCCAGCCGCCGCACAGCACGGAGATGCCCTTGGCGCGACGGCTGAACTGGCTGCCGGTGTGGTCGACCGACATCAGGTCGGCCAGTACCTCGGTGGTGTCGCCGTACTTCTTCAGCAGGCTGTCCAGGAGCACCTGCTGTTCCTCGGCGAGCGACTGCAGCGTTCCCATCGCGGACTTCAGGACCGCCTTGGTGGCCGCCTCCGCGTCGGCCCGTACGTCCGCGAGGTCGCTCTGGTGCCGCGCGTTCAGCGCGGCGATGTGCGCGTGCAGCCGGCCGGCGTCGCCGCGGGCCTCCCCCAGCCCGGTCTCCAGGTCCTTCCTCGTTCTTCGGAGCGCCATGTTGGTTCTCCGGGCCCGCAGCACTGCGAGGACCGCAGCGACGAGCACCACAATCAAGATCCACAGCAGTGGATCCCGGGTCAATGACGTCATGAGACTCTCTTCAAGTCGCATCGCGCCAGGAACGTGGGCAGCGCGATGGTGCCTTCGAGACTGTCCCCCCGGACGCGTTCATGACACGCCGTCAGCCCACTGAAAAGTGGGATGATCTTATCAGTCACACAGGCACAACCGGCTTGCACAGAGCCTGAATTGAGACGTCATCAAATCCACACACCACCGCAACCCGCCCGTCGTACGACGGCTGCCGCGGGAGCGGCTCAGACCGGCCACGCACCCGTCGTCAGGAACGAGTCGAGCACCGCCGCGTACGGCGCGATGTCCAGGCCCTGCTCCGCGAGCCACGCGTCCGCGTAGTACTTGTCCAGGTACCGGTCGCCCGGGTCGCACAGCAGGGTGACGACACTGCCGGTACGCCCCTCGGCCACCATCTCGGCCACGATCTTCAGCGCGCTCCACAGGCCGGTGCCCGTGGAGCCGCCCGCCTTGCGCCCGATGGCCCCCTCCAGCGCCCGTACCGCGGCGACGCTGGCCGCGTCCGGGACCTTCATCATCCGGTCGATCGCGCCGGGCACGAAGCTGGGCTCCATGCGCGGCCGGCCGATGCCCTCGATCCGGGAGCCGCAGTCGCAGGTGACGTGCGCGTCACCGCTGGTCCAGCCCTCGAAGAAACAGGAGTTCTCGGGGTCGGCGACGCAGATCCGGGTGTCGTACTGCATGTAGTGGACGTAGCGCGCGAGGGTCGCCGAGGTGCCGCCGGTGCCCGCCGTGGCGACGATCCAGGCCGGCTCCGGGAACCGCTCCAGCTGCAGCTGCCGGAAGATCGACTCGGCGATGTTGTTGTTGCCGCGCCAGTCCGTGGCCCGCTCGGCGTAGGTGAACTGGTCCATGTAGTGACCGCCGGTCTCCACCGCGAGGCGGGCGGACTCCTCGTACATCTTCCGGGAGTCGTCCACGAAGTGGCACCGCCCGCCGTGGAACTCGATCAGGCGGATCTTCTCGGCGCTCGTCGTGCGCGGCATGACCGCGATGAAGGGCACTCCGATCAGCTTCGCGAAGTAGGCCTCGGAGACGGCCGTCGAGCCGCTGGAGGCCTCGATCACCGGGCGGTCCGGGCGGATCCAGCCATTGCAGAGGCCG
>NZ_BNBF01000001.1:320741-333222 GCF_014654935.1 Streptomyces capoamus | reverse complement strand
TACAGGAACAGGGAACGGGCGAGCCGGTGCTTGAGGCTCCCGGTGGGATGGGTGGACTCGTCCTTCAGGTAGAGGTCGATGCCCCACCGCTCGGGCAGCGGGAAGCGCAGCAGGTGCGTGTCGGCCGACCGGTTGGCGTCGGCCTGGACCTTGCGGACGGCTTCTTTCAGCCAGGTTCGGTAGGCGGCGTCACTGCGGTCGACGTCGAGGGTGGCACCGGTGGTGGGCCGGGGGGTGGTGCTCACGGCGGGGCTCCTTACGCTGATCGCCGACGGCGCCTCGCGCGGGCCGGCAGATCGAGCATAGGCAGCTTTCAGACCGCTTCCCACCTGCATAAACGCTTCTTTGGGCGGCCCAAAGACGCCCTGGGGCACACGCGTGCGAGCCTCGGGGCGCACGGGCGCGCACGCTCCGGGCGGTTGTCGCACGGGCCCCGGGCGTACTGGTGCTCCACGCCGCACCGGGGCAGACTGCACGCGACGGGACCACCGTCCCGGACGGGGGCGCACAGGGAACCGAACGGGAACACCGTAAGGGGGCGGCGAGACATGGCTGAGCCGGAGTTCACGGCCACCGGCGTGCGCATCGGCAAGCGCCTGCGTTCGCTCACCCGGGCCGGACAGGTCCGGATCAGCGACGGCAGGCTGGAGTTGCTCACCAGCTACGGCAGCGAGATCGACAGCGCGCCGGTGCAGGCGGTGCGCGCCTCCAAGCCGTGGTTCGTACCGGACGACCGGGCGCTGGCCGACGTCAACGGCACGCGGTACCTGCTGACGCTGGGCGAGCACGACCCGGCGCCGGGACAGCCCGGACCGCCCGCCGCACGGCGGTTCGTCGAGGCGGTGCGCCGGGCGGCGGGACGCGACGGCTGAGCGGGCCGCGCGCCGGCGGGCAGCCCGCCGGTCACGCTACGCAGCGGTCGCTCGCGGCGAGTTGCGGGAGCGCACCCACTGCGTCACGCTGGTCTCACGTCACTCTGGGTTTACCGGCGACAACGCTGCGAACCAGCCCGCCGGCCACGACAGCAGGCGGCCGTTTGGACGCAAGCACCCTGCTGGATCCGTTGTTCTCCGTGTTCCTCCGGTTCCTCCGGACCTCACATCGGGGAGTCGCAGCCGTGATCAGTCACCCAAGCAGGCACTGCACGGTGGAGCTCCAAGCCCTGCCGTCGCGGATCGGCCAGGTCCGCAGAATCGTATCTGCGCAGTTGCGCTACTGGCATCTGGACCCCTTGATAGACCGGGCCGCGCTCGGTGTCACCGAGCTGCTGAGCAACGTGCACCGGCACGCCAGGCCCGACAAGTCGTGCACCGTCGAGCTGGAACTGCTGCCGGACCGGCTCACCGTCTCGGTCCGCGACCACGATCCGCGCCTTCCGGTACCCGCCGACAGCTCCGGCACCCCGGGCGCCGCGGACGCCACACCGCTGGCCACCTGCGGGCGCGGCCTGGCGATGGTGGCCGCGGTCAGCGAGAGCTGGGGCGCGCGACCGGACGGCGAGAACGGCAAGGTCGTCTGGTTCACCCTGCCGGCCACGGCGGCGCCGCGCAGCCGTCCGCAACGGCCGCCACGGAGCGCGGTACGCACGGCACCGGTGCCCGCCGGAGCGGGTGCCGGCGCCGGAAGCGCGGTTCCGGCGAGGGCCGTCGCGGCCGACAGCACCGCGATGCCCGCGCGAGCCGCGGTCGCGGCCGCCGCCGTGGCGGACAGGGGGGTTGCCGGCGGAACCGGCGCCGCCATGCCCGTGCCGGCCGCGCTCGGGGCCGGCGCCGGGACGGACAGCCGGGCCGCCGGCGACACCCGCGCCGCCGTGCCCGCGCGAGCCGCGGTCGCGGCCGGTGCCGTGGCGGACAGCGGGGCCGCCGGCGAGGCCGGCGGTGTGGTGCCTGCCGGTACGGCGGGGCCTGCCGGTACGGCGGGGCCCGTCGCGGGTGCGGCTCCGGTCGGCCGTAGGGCACCCGTGCCGGCGGTCGGCACCACCTCCGCACCCGCTGGACGGCCGGCCAAGGTGTCCGTGGGCACCACACCACCGGCCTCCGCTATGGGGGCGGCCCCCGTCGCGGCCGCGCCCGCGCCCCCTGCCGCACCCGCACCCTCACCCGCTGCCGCGCGACCGGCGTCCCCGGCCACCGGCACCCCGCCTGCCGCCAGGCCGGTCGTCCGCGGCTGACGGGACGACGGCCCGCCCGCGGGCGGCAACACGCGGGCGGACGGCGGCGGACACCCTGGACCCCTGGCAAGGGGCCCGGGGCGTTCTCGCGTTCTCGTCACCCTGCGTCCGAGGCGATCGGATGCCGCCCGGGACGGACGGGCGGCGCCAGGAGCCACCGGGCTGGCATTCTGTAACTACTGGTATGTACAGTGAGCCCATGAGCACCTCCGAACGACTCATCGAGTCCACCCGCGAGCTGCTGTGGGAACGCGGATACGTGGGCACCAGCCCCAAGGCGATCCTGGAGCGCGCCGGGGCCGGACAGGGCAGCATGTACCACCACTTCAAGGGCAAGCCCGATCTCGCTCTGGCGGCGATCCGGCGCACCGCCGGTGAACTGCGGGCCACCGCCGAGGCGTTGCTCGACGGGCCGGGCACCCCGTACGAGCGCATCGAGGCCTACCTGCTGCGCGAACGCGACGTCCTGCGGGGCTGCCCGGTGGGCCGGCTCACCATGGACCCGGACGTGATCGCGAACGACGAACTGCGCGCGCCGGTCGACGAGACGATCACCGCCATCCGCGAGCGCATCGCCGGACTTGTGGAAGAGGGCAAGAGGCAGGGGCAGTTCGCGCCCGCGCTGGACGGTGCCCAGATCGCCGCGGCCGTCCTCGCGACCGTGCAGGGCGGTTACGTCCTCGCCCGCGCGTCCGGATCGCCCGCGGCCTTCGACGCCGGGGTGCGCGGACTGCTCTCCCTGCTCGCCCCGCCCTCCGCCGGACAGGAGTCCTGAGTCCCATGCACGCCATGCAGTACGAGTTCACCCTGCCCGCCGACTACGACATGGGGATCGTCCGCTCGCGTGTCGCCCGGGTCGGCCATCTGCTGGACGACTGGGACGGCCTCGGCATCAAGACGTACGTAATGCGCGAGCGCGGGCGGGACGGCTCGCCGGTGAACCAGTACGGGCCGTTCTACCTCTGGAACACCGTGGAGGGCATGAACACGTTCCTGTGGGGCGGGGCCTTCCAGGGACCGGTCGACGACTTCGGGCGGCCCGCGGTCCGGCAGTGGACCGGTCTGGCGTTCGAGGAGGGCACGGCGGCCGGCTCCGCGCCGGTGCGCGCCGTCCGCCGCCGCCAACCGGTGCCTCAGGGAGTGGAGTTGGCGTCCTTCATGGCCGACGCGGCGGCCGGGGCCGGCCAGCTGGCGGCGCAGGACGGCGCGGTCCTCGCGGCGACCGCCGTGGACACCCGCGCCTGGGAGCTGGTGCACTTCTCCCTCTGGGCGCAGGACGCCCCGGGGGCCGAGGGGGACGTCTTCGAGGTGCTGCACCTGTCCGCACCCGGCCGGGACCGGCTCCCGCGTGGACGGCAGTGGTGACCCGCGTCCGTACGGTCCTCGGGGACGTACCGCCCGAGCAGCTGGGCGTGTGCGACGCGCACGACCATCTCTTCCTGCGCAGCCCGCAGTTGCCGGGACAGGAGCTGGACGACGTCCCGGCCGCACGGGCCGAGCTGGCGGCGTTCCGCGCGGCGGGGGGAGCCGCCGTCGTGCAGTGGACGCCGTACGGGATGGGCCGGCGCGCGGCGGACCTGCCGGCGCTGTCCCGGGACACCGGGGTGGGGATCGTCTGCGCCACCGGACTGCACCAAGCGGCGCACTACGACGCCGCGTCGCTCGGCCGGTTGCGGGGCGGGCGGCTCGCCGAGCTGTTCGTCTCGGAACTCACCGAGGGCATCGGTACGACCGGGGTCCGGGCCGGACTGATCAAGGTCGCCGGCGGTTTCCACGGGCTCGACGCGCACGCCCGCTGGACGATGGCGGCGGCGGCCGAGGCGCACCACGCCACCGGCGCGCCCGTCACCGTGCACCTGGAGCTGGGCACCGGCGCACTGGACGTACTGGACCTGCTGTGCGGCGAGTTGGGCGTGCCCGGCGAGCGGGTGGTCCTGGGGCACCTGAACCGCTCCCCCGACCCGGTGCTGCACCGGCAGGCCGCCGCGTCGGGCTGCTGGCTGGCCTTCGACGGGCCCTCCCGCGCCCACCACGGCACCGACTGGCGGATGCCGGAGGCGGTGCGCGCCCTGGCGGAGGCGGGCTTCGGTGACCGGCTCCTGCTCGGCGGAGACACGGTGGTGGCCGGCGCCCGGTCGGTCGACGGCGGGCCCGGGATGCCCCACCTGCTGCGCCGGGTGCGGCGGCGGCTGGCGGAGGCGGTCGGCGCGGAGCTGGTGGAGCGCATGCTGACCGAGCATCCCGGGCGGGCGTTCGGGGTCGACTGGAGGTGAGGGGCGACCGGGCGGGACGCCGCCGTGGCCCGATCCGGTGGATCCGTGTCCCTCCGGGCGGTGTCGCCGCCGGGCGTGATCCGGAGGATGGGAACCGACGACCGACCGATCACTGTCCGGAGGGACGGGAGCACATGACCCTGGAGATGCGCGAGCGCTGTGAGCGCTGCGAGACCGCACTGCCGGCGGACGGCCCGGCCCGCATCTGCTCGTACGAGTGCAGCTTCTGCGAGCCGTGCGCGGCGGCCCTGGACCGGGTCTGCCCGAACTGCGGGGGCGAGCTGGTGCCGCGACCGCGCCGCGTACCGGCCGGGGAACGCGGCGCGTCCGGGGTGTGAGATCCGCCTGACGCGATCGCGCTAGGCGGCCCAGGCCAGCGCTGCCAGCGGGTCGTCCAGTACGGGCTGCCAGGCCAGTTCGGCGGCGCCGACCAGGCTGTCGTGGTCCAGGGTGCACCCCAGGATGGGGACGCCACCGCTCTGGCCCCACAGGCTGCGGTCGGCGACCACCGCGCGCAGCCGGGCCGGGTCCGCGTCCAGCAGCGTGCGGTGCAGGCCGCCGAGGATGATGCGGTCGGGGTTGAGGATGTTGACCAGGCCGGCCAGGCCGAGGCCGAGGCGGTCGATGAGGGCCTCGGCGGCCGTGCGGACGGCCGGGTCGTCGTACTGGGTGCGCAGCAGGTCGTTGGCCTGCTGGAGCAGCGAGACCTCGGGGCCGGGGGCGCGGCCCGCCTCCACGAGCAGCGCCAGCGGGTCCGCCTCGACGTCCAGGCAGCCTCGGCTGCCGCAGTGGCAGGGGCGGCCCTCGGGGTTGACGGTGAGGTGGCCGACCTCCAGCGCGAGCCCCGAACTGCCGGTGTGCAGACGGCCGTCCAGGACGAGCGCGCCACCGACACCCCGGTGCCCGGTCGCCACGCACAGCAGGTCCCGGGCGCCCCGGCCGGCGCCGTGCCGGTGTTCGGCGAGCGCGGCGAGGTTGACGTCGTTGCCCGCGAACGCGGGTCCGTCGATGCCGGCGGCGCGCACGCAGTCGGCGAAGATCTCGCGGACGGGTGCGCCGACCGGCCAGGCCAGGTGCAGGGGGTTGAGGGCCAGTCCGGCGGGTTCGGCGACGGCGGACGGCACGGCGAGTCCGGCGCCGACGCAGCGGCGGCCGGTGGTGCGCAGCAGTTCGGCGCCCGCCTCGACCACGGAGCCGAGCACCTTCGCCGGGTCGGCCTCGACGGTCTCGCAGCCGGGCGCGGTGGCCACGATCCGCCCGCCCAGGCCGACCAGCGCGGCCCGGAAGCCGTCGGCGTGGATCTGCGCGGCGAGGGCGACGGGCCCGTCCTCGGCGACCTGCAGCCGGTGCGAGGGGCGCCCCTGGGAGCCGGCCGCCGCGCCGGGCCGGGCGTCCACCCGGATCAGGCCCAGCGCCTCCAGCTCGGCGGCCACCGCGCCGGCCGTCGCCCGGGTGACGCCGAGTTCGGCGGTGAGCACGGCACGGGTCGGTGCCCGTCCGGTGTGCACCAGCTCCAGCGCGGGCCCGAGCGCACCGCGCCCCCGGTCCAGCCGAGCCCGTGAGGTGGTCCTCTCCCCCGCTGTCCGGGGATCCGCCTTGCCGCTCATGATGGGGAGTCTCCCATGATCCGCACCCGGTGCCGCCCGTGCCGTCCGTTACAGGCCGCTGACGCGCAGGGTGATGTTCAGCCGGCCGGCGAGGCCCAGCCCGGCCGGCCCGGTGCCCGGGCGGACGCGGGGCACGCCGTGGTAGGCGGACCGGGACGGGCCGCCGAAGACGAACAGGTCGCCGCTGCGCAGCTCCACGTCGGTGTACGGCCGGCCGCGTGTCGCGGTGTTGCCGAAGCGGAAGACGCAGGTGTCGCCGAGGCTGAGGGAGACCACCGGCGCGTCCGCCCGCTCGTCGCCGTCGCGGTGCATGCCCATGCGGGCGTCGCCGTCGTAGAAGTTGATCAGCGCGATGTCGTACGGCGCGGCCGGTACGGCGTCCGGGCCGAGCGCGTCGCTCACCGCGCGGCGGCCCAGCACGCCGAGCCAGTCCGGGAAGGGCTTGACCGGGCTGCCGTCGCCGTCGACGACGGTCCGGGCGTAGGCATACGGGTACCAGTGCCAGCCCAGGCAGACCTGCCGGGCGGTCATGGTGCCGCCGCCCGGGGTGCGGACCGTGCGCAGCCCGGCGGGCGGCCGTGCCCAGTCCCGGCAGGCGGTGAGCAGGGCGCGCTGCCGGTCGCCGTCCAGCCAGTCCGGGACGTGCACGGCGCCCGGAGCGACCTGGGCGCGCTCCCGTCCGAACAGCTCCTCCTCCATGCCCCCATCCTCCCCCACCGCCTCTGATCTGCGGCTCGGCTAGCCTGGACGCACGATGAGCGACCGTATGACGACACCGTGGGGCGAGGTCGGGCTGACCCGTTTCCCCGAGGACCCGCGCGACCGGCTGCGCGCCTGGGACGCCTCCGACGCGTACCTGCTGCGCCACCTGGCCGAGGAGGAGGTGCCGCTCACGGGCACGGTCGTGGTGGTCGGGGACCGCTGGGGCGCGCTGGTCACCGCGCTGGCGGAGCACCGGCCGGTGCAGATCACCGACTCCTTCCTCGGCCAGGAGGCGACCCGGGCGAACCTGGCGCGCGCCGGCGTGGAGCCGGGTGCGGTGCGGCTGCTCACCACGCAGGACCCGCCCCCGGAGCGGGTGGACGTGCTGCTGGTGCGGGTGCCGAAGAGCCTGGCGCTGCTGGAGGACCAGTTGCTGCGGCTGGCGCCCGCCGTGCACGCGGACACGGTGGTGGTCGGCACCGGCATGGTGAAGGAGATCCACACCTCGACGCTCCGGTTGTTCGAGCGGATCCTCGGGCCGACCCGGACCTCGCTGGCCCGGCAGAAGGCGCGGCTGATCCTCTGCACCCCCGACACGGCGCTGGAGCGGCCCGCGAACCCGTGGCCGTACAGCTACGTGCTGCCGGACGGCGTGGGCGCGGTGTCGGGGCGCACGGTGGTCAACCACGCGGGGGTGTTCTGCGCCGAGCGGCTGGACATCGGCACCCGTTTCCTCCTGCGGCACCTGCCGGCCCCCGGCGCCGGGCGCGTGGTGGACCTGGGCTGCGGCAACGGCGTGGTCGGTACGGCGGTGGCGCTGGCCGATCCGGCGGCGGAGGTGCTGTTCGTGGACGAGTCGTTCCAGGCGGTGGCCTCGGCGGAGGCGACCTACAAGGCGAACGGGGTGCCGGGGCACGCCGAGTTCCGGGTCGGGGACGGGCTGGCCGGGGTGGCGCCCGGCAGTGTGGACCTGGTCCTGAACAATCCGCCGTTCCACTCCCACCAGGCGACCACGGACGCCACGGCGTGGCGGATGTTCACCGGGGCGAAGCGGGCGCTGCGGCCGGGGGGCGAGCTGTGGGTGATCGGCAACCGTCACCTCGGCTACCACGTGACACTGCGTCGGTTGTTCGGCAACAGCGAACTGGTGGCGTCCGACCCGAAGTTCGTGGTGCTCAGGGCGGTCAGGCGGGGCTGATCAGCCTCCCGTCCGGGACAGCACCCCGATGATCCGCCGTACCTCGCGGGCCATCGCCTCCCGCCCCGCACCGAGGTACTGGCGCGAGTCGACGGCCTCGGGACGGGCGGTGAGGAATTCCCTGATGGCGCCGGTCATGGCCGCGTTGAGCGCCGTGCCGACGTTGACCTTGGTGATGCCGCCGCCGACGGCCGCGACGAGACCGTCGTCCGGTA
Source organism: Streptomyces capoamus (assembly GCF_014654935.1). GTDB lineage: Bacteria > Actinomycetota > Actinomycetes > Streptomycetales > Streptomycetaceae > Streptomyces > Streptomyces capoamus. The sequence goes on along the minus strand of NZ_BNBF01000001.1, from coordinate 325,057 downwards.
CCCCGGAGGAGCCGTGCAGGACGAGCGGCACGGACAGCGCGGCGGACAGCCGCTTGAGCAGGCCGAGGTCGAGCACGGCGGTGCGGGTGGTCATGGCGTGCGCACTGCCGACGGCGACGGCCAGGGCGTCGACGCCGGTGCCGGCCACGAAGTCCCGCGCCCGGGTCGGGTCGGTGCGGGCGCCGGGCGCGTGCGCGTCGAGCGGGGGCCGGCCGTCCTTGCCGCCGATCTCCCCCAGCTCGGCCTCGATCCAGAGCCCTCGGGCGTGGGCCCAGTCGGCGGCGGCGCGGGTCGCGGCGAGGTTGCCGGCGTACGGCAGGCGGGCCGCGTCGTACATCACGGAGCTGAACCCGGCGTCGGGTGCTCGGCGCAGCAGGTCGTCGCTCTGCACGTGGTCCAGGTGCAACGCGACGGGTACGCAGGCCCGTTCGGCGGCGGCGACGGCGGCGCGGGCCAGCGGCAGCAGTCGCCCGTAGCGGTAGGTGACGGCGTTCTCGCTGACTTGGAGGACCACGGGGGAACCGGCGGTCTCGGCGCCGGCGACGACGGCTTCGATGTGTTCCAGGGTGATGACGTTGAACGCGGCGACGGCGCGGCGGGCGGCGGCGGCCCGGGTGATCAGGTCGCCGGTGGACGCGAGCGGCACGTGAGGTGTCCTTCCGGGGCGGGCCGGCGGTTCAGGGGGCGAGGATCACCGAGCGGGTGAGGTGGCGCGGGCGGTCGGGGTCGAGGCCGCGGGCCGCGGCGACGGCGACCGCGAGCCGCTGTATCCGCACGAGTTCGGCGAGCGGGTCGAGGGCGCCCTGGAGCCAGCGTCCGCCGGTGGCGCGGACCTGTTCGGCGAGCCCGTCGGGTGCGGTGCCGAGCATCCAGGTGGCCGTGCCCGTGGTGGTGACGCTGATCGGGCCGTGCCGGTACTCCATCGCCGGGTAGGCCTCGGTCCAGGACAGGGAGGCCTCGCGCATCTTCAGCCCGGCCTCCTGGGCCAGGCCGACGGTCCAGCCGCGTCCGAGGAAGGTGAACTGCGCGCAGTCCACCAGCCCTTCGGGCAGGGGGGTGGCGAGGGCGGTGCGGGCGTCGGCCACGACGGTGTCGCTGTGCAGTCCGAGGTGGGCGCGCAGCAGAGTGAGCGCGGTGGTCGCGAACCGGGTCTGGACGACGGAGCGTTCGTCGGCGAAGTCCAGGACGACGAGGTCGTCGGAGGCCGGCCCGACCGGGGTGCGGGGGTCGGCGGTGACGGCGGTGGTGCGGGTCCGGCCGCTCAGCCGGTCCAGCAGTTGCAGCACTTCGGTGGTGGTGCCGGAGCGGGTGAGGGCGAGGACCCGGTCGTACGACCGCCCGTACGGGAACTCGGAGGCGGCGAACGCGTCGGTCTCGCCCTGCCCGGCGCCCTCGCGCAGGGCGGCCACCGCCTGGGCCATGAAGTACGAGGTCCCGCACCCGACGACGGCGACCCGCTCCCCCGGTTCCGGCAGCGCGCCCCGGTACCGCCCCGCCTGGTCGGCCGCCCGCGTCCAGCACTCGGGCTGGCTGTTCAGCTCGTTCTCGACATGGGTCATGACCCACACCCTCCCCTGCTGATTGTTCCTGCAAGATATAGCGATCTTTCGAGCACCATCAAGCATTCGTGCGCGGAATCGGGTGCGCTAGGGTCGCCGGAGATCGAGGAAACGGCCGGAAACGGACCGGCCGGGGACGGACGGCCGGAGAACGACCGGGGAACGGAGGGCCACGCGATGTCCCGGGACGCCCGCTGGAAGGCGCTGCTGGAACTGCTCGTCGAGCGCGGCCGGCTGGAGGTCGAGGAGGCCGCGGCCGAGCTGTCGGTGTCGGCGGCCACGATCCGCCGCGACTTCGACCGGCTCGCCGAGCAGCAGATGCTGGTCCGCACCCGGGGCGGCGCGGTGGTGCACGGGGTGTCGTACGAACTCCCGCTGCGCTACAAGACGGCCCGGCACGCCTCGGAGAAGCAGCGCATCGCCAAGGCGGTCGCCGAACTCGTCGCGCCGGGCGAGGCGGTGGGGCTGACCGGCGGTACGACCACCACGGAGGTGGCCCGCGCGCTGGCGGTGCGCGGGGACCTCGGCACCGGCTCACCGGCCCTGACCGTCGTCACGAACGCGCTGAACATCGCCAACGAGCTCGCCGTGCGCCCCCAGTTCAAGATCGTGGTGACGGGCGGGGTGGCGCGTGCGCAGTCGTACGAGCTGATCGGCCCGCTGGCGGACGGGGTGCTGAGCCGGATCACGCTCGACGTGGCCGTGCTCGGCGTCGTCGGCTTCGACGTCACCCACGGGGCGGCGGCGCACGACGAGGCGGAGGCCGCGGTCAACCGGCTGCTGTGCGAGCGCGCCGAGCGGGTGGTGGTGGCCGCCGACTCCAGCAAGCTGGGCCGGCGGGCGTTCGCCCGGATCTGCGGGGCGGAGCTGGTGGACACGCTGGTGACGGACGCGGCGGCGGATCCGGAGGCGGTACGGCGGTTCGAGGAGGCGGGCGTGCGGGTGCTGACCGTGTGACCGGGGCCGGCCGACGGCTCAGAAGCGCCCCAGGTCCGCCTTGACGAACCCCGCGCCCCGCTGGTCGTTGCAGCCCGTCACCGCCCGGTCCGCCGGGTCGGGCCAGCTCTGCTGGGCCTGCAGCGCCACGCTCACCAGCGTCAGCAACAGGTCGACGTCGCTCGCGGCGTCCAGGCGCAGGGTCACCCAGGGGGAGCCGGGCACGATCCTGATCGCGCCGGAGTCCCTGAGGTCCTTGGCGAACCGCCGGACGGCCCGGTCGGTGAGCCGCAGGTCCACATCCCGCTCGGAGTGGAAGTGGACGACCTCGCCCTGGACCGAACTCACCGCCCGTCCCAGGCCGCAGCTCGGGACGGCCCGTCTCAGGTCCGGCCAGGTCGCCAGTTGCGCGAACGCGCGCGAGGCCAACGTCATGGGCCCATCATGGCGCGCTCACCCGTCCGCAACCAGCTCGTGAGCAAGCATTAACCGACCTGTATCCGCCCCTGCTTCAACGGTCCGCACAGGAATGCACCCGTCGAACACCGGTGGCGCGGACACGACGGCCCGGGCCACTTCCACCGCCTCCCGCGGCCACCTCCCACGAGCACCCCTGGCCCGCCGTCGCCCGCTGCCTGCTCCCGGCCATCCCCTACGCCCCCCTGCCCGAACCCGGCCACCCCTACGGCTCCCCTTGCCCGCCCCCCGGCGACACCCCTAGGCTGAGTTTGTGCCGCAAATATACAAAACCCGTTCGCACAGTGTCGTGCCGGGTACCGGACTCACCTCGCTGCGGGCGGCGATCACCGCCTTCTTCGCACTGGACGGCTTCCTCTTCGCGGGATGGGTCGTCCGGATCCCCGACATCAAGCAGCAGACGCACGCCTCCGCCGGCGCCCTGGGGCTCGCCCTGCTCGGGGTCTCCGCGGGAGCCGTGCTCACCATGACGCTGACCGGCCGGCTGTGCCGCCGCTACGGCAGCCACCCGGTGACCGTGGTCTGCATGACCGTGCTCGCACTGAGCGTGGCGCTGCCGCCGTTGACGCACTCGGCGCCGGTCCTGGCGGCCGTGCTGTTGCTGTTCGGCGCGGCCTACGGCGGGGTGAACGTGGCCTTCAACAGCGCCGCCGTCGACCTGGTCGCCGCCCTGCGCCGGCCGGTCATGCCCAGCTTCCACGCCGCGTTCAGCCTGGGCGGCATGGTCGGCGCCGGCCTCGGCGGACTGGTCGCCGGCGCGCTGTCGCCGGCCCGGCACCTGCTGGCGCTCACCGTGCTCGGGCTGCTCGTCACGGCGGTCGCCGGGCGCACCCTGCTGCGTCACGAACCGCCGGTACCGCCGAAGCGGACACCCGCGGCACCGGCCACGGACGGCGGGCCGGGCGGACGCGGGGTGGTCGTCGTGCTCGGACTCGTCGCGCTGTGCACGGCCTACGGCGAGGGCGCGATGGCCGACTGGGGTGCGCTCCACCTCCAGCAGGACCTCGCGGCCTCGGCCGGCACCGCGGCCGCGGGGTACGCCTGTTTCGCGCTCGCCATGACCGTCGGCCGGCTGACGGGAACGGCCGTGCTGGGCCACCTCGGCCGGGCCCGTACCGTGATCGCCGGCGGCACCGTCGCCGCGGCCGGCATGCTGCTCGGCGCGCTGGCGCCCTCCGCGTGGGCCGCACTGGCCGGTTTCGCGGTGACCGGGCTCGGACTGGCCAACCTCTTCCCGGTCGCCGTCGAGCGCGCCGGCGCGCTGGCCGGCCCGTCCGGCGTCGCCGTCGCCTCCACCCTGGGCTACGGAGGCATGCTGCTCGGGCCGCCCGCCATCGGCTTCAT
>NZ_BNBF01000001.1:318475-320701 GCF_014654935.1 Streptomyces capoamus | reverse complement strand
GGCCGACTGGTTCTCCCTGCCCGCCGCCCTCACCAGCGTGGCGGCGCTGGCCGCCGTCGCCGCCGGCATCGGCGTCTCCACGCGCCGGGCACTGGACCGCTGACGCCCCGAGCGTCCCGGGGAACTGGAGGCGGCCCGCTGTGCCGTCCGCACCGGGACCTGCCGGCGGGCGTCTGGACGGACCGGGCGTCGCCCGTGCCGAAATTCCCGAGGCCGTCGCACGCTCCGTCCGGCACACTCGGCCCATGAAGACTGCCGAGTTCCTGGAGATCCTGGACCGCGAGGGCCGCCTGCTGGCGGCGGCCGCCACCCTCGCCGGGACCGGTGCCAAGGTGCCGACGTGCCCGGAGTGGCAAGTGCGGGACCTGGTGCGGCACACCGGATCGGTGCACCGGTGGGCCGCCGCCCTCGTGGCCGGCGGGCACACCACCCCCCGCCCCCTGGACGACCCGCCGGACCTGGACGGCACCGAGCTGGTGGACTGGACCGGGACGGTCACCGGCTGCTGGTCGACACCCTGGCCGCCGCGCCCGCCGACGTGCGGTGCTGGACCGTCCACCCCGCGCCCAGCTCCTCGGCGCCGGCCTTCTGGACCCGGCGGCAGGCACACGAGACGACCGTGCACCGCTACGACGCCGAGGCGGCGCGCGGCGGTACGCCGTCCCCGATCGCCCCGGACTTCGCGGTGGACGGCATCGACGAACTCCTGCGGGGCTTCCACGCCCGCTCCCGCAGCCGGCTGCGCAGCGAGGAGCCGCGCGTGCTGCGGGTGCGCGCGGTGGACGCGGGGCCGGACGCGGTGTGGACCGTACGGCTCTCGGCCGAGCCGCCGGTGACCGTGCGGACGGCGGAGGGACCCGCCGAGGCCGAACTGTCCGGACCGGCCGACCGGTTGTACCTGGCGTTGTGGAACCGCACGGAGGTGCCGCGGGTGACCGGTGACGCGTCCCTCGCCGCGCTGTGGCGGGAGCGCGCGGGCATCTGACGCCCGGTCAGTCGGCGTCGGACAGCATCCTGGACAGCACCGCGCGCTGCACCGGCCGTACCTCGCCGTGCAGCGCGCGCCCCTTCGCCGTGAGGACCACGCGCACCCCGCGCCGGTCCTCCGGACACATGGCCCGTTCGACGAGGCCGTCCTTCTCCAGGCGGCCGATGAGCCGGGACAGGGCGCTCTGGCTGAGGTGAACCCGGTCGGAGATCTCCTGGACCCGGTAGGCGCAGCCGCCGTCCGCCGCCGTGCCCTCGGCCAGCAGGTCGAGGACCTCGAAGTCGCTCGCGCACAGGCCGTGCCCGTGCAGGGCCCGGTCCACCTCGCACTGGGTGCGGGCGTGCAGGGCCAGGATGCCCCGCCACTCCTCCACGAGCGCCTGCTCGGCCTTCTTCGCCGCCATGTCCGCACGGTAGCAGAGAAAGAGGTTCATTGCATCGTAATTAAATGCACTTGCATCTCATGCATGTACATGTAGTCTCACCGCCATGACCTCTCCGCTCCCCACCCCCGCGGCGTCACCGGCGAGCCTGTGGACCCCCCGGCTCTGGGGCACCCTGCTGGTGCTGTGCGCCGCGATGTTCCTGGACGCGCTGGACGTGTCGATGGTCGGCGTCGCGCTGCCGTCCATCGGCGCCGATCTCGGTCTGTCCACGTCGACCCTGCAATGGGTCGTCAGCGGCTACATCCTGGGATACGGCGGCCTGCTCCTGCTCGGCGGCCGGACCGCCGACCTGATGGGCCGGCGCCAGGTGTTCCTGGTCGCGCTCGGCGTCTTCGCGGTGGCCTCGCTGCTCGGCGGGCTCGTGGACTCCGGCCCGCTGCTGATCGCCAGCCGCTTCGTCAAGGGCCTGAGCGCGGCCTTCACCGCACCGGCGGGCCTGTCGATCATCACCACGACGTTCCCCGAGGGCCCGCTGCGCAACCGGGCCCTGTCGATCTACACCACGTGCGCCGCCGCCGGTTACTCCCTGGGCCTGGTCTTCTCCGGCCTGCTCACCGAGGCCAGCTGGCGGTTCACCATGCTGCTGCCCGCTCCCGTCGCCGTGCTCGCGCTCCTCGTGGGCCTGAAGCTGCTCCCGCGCAGCGAGCGTGAACGGGGCCACGGCGGATACGACATCCCGGGTGCCGTCCTCGGCACCGCCTCGATGCTGCTGCTGGTCTTCACCGTCGTCCGGGCGCCCGAGGCCGGCTGGGCCTCGCCCCGCACGTTCCTGTCCTTCCTCGCCGTCGCCGTC
>NZ_BNBF01000001.1:317065-318425 GCF_014654935.1 Streptomyces capoamus | reverse complement strand
ATGCTGGTCGCCTTCGTGCTCGTCGAGCGGCGCAGCCCGAGCCCGCTGATCCGGCTCGGAGTGCTGCGCTCCGGGCCGCAGGTCCGGGCCCAGCTGGGCGCGCTGATGTTCGTCGGCAGCTACACGGGGTTCCAGTTCCTGGTCACCCTCTACATGCAGCAGGTACTGGGCTGGTCGGCCCTGCACACGGCACTGGCGTTCCTGCCGGCGGGCGCGCTGGTGGCGCTCTCCGCGACGAGGGTCGGGGCCGTCATCGACCGGTTCGGCACCGCGCGGCTGATCGTGGTCGGCTTCGCCCTGCTGACGGCCGGATACGCGCTGTTCCTCCGCGTCGACCTGCACCCGGTCTACGCGGCCGTGATCCTGCCGACCATGCTGCTGGTCGGCTCGGGCTTCGCCCTGACCTTCCCGTCGCTCAACGTCCAGGCCACCAACGGCGTGGACGAGCACGAGCAGGGCATGGTCTCGGGCCTGCTCAACACCTCGGTGCAGGTGGGCGGCGCGATCTTCCTGGCCGTCGTGACGGCGGTGGTGACCGCGCACGCCCCCGAACACGCCACCGCGCAGGCCGTGCTGGACAGCTACCGGCCCGGTCTGGTCGTGGTCACGGTCATCGCGGTCGCGGGGCTGCTGCTGTCGCTCAGCGGACTGCGCCGTTCCCGGCCGGGGCACTCCGTCGTGGTCGCCAAGTCCACCGTGACCGAGGCGCGGGAGGACCGCGTACCGGTCCGCGACTAGACCGTTCGTCACCTCACGGCCGAGCTGCCTGCGGCCTGCCGCCGCGGCTGCCCGGACGTTTGCGGTGGACGCTTCGACCGGCGGGCTGCGGGCTGCGGCTCACTGCCCGGATCCCGCGCCGCCGCACGGCTCCCCGCACCCGGTCGTGCCCACTCACCCCGGCGAGATCGTGGCCGTCATCCGCCAAGCGGTCGAAGCAACCAAGTGAAACCGAGTGCGACCCGGGCGGCATGACGGCCCAGGGCTCTTTGTCCGGGACATGGTTCTCGTACAAGGGCAGCGGTCGTTCGGCGTACCTCCGGTTCACCGGGCGCGCGGCCCGACGCACAGAACGCACGACCGGACATCAGGCACAGCAGGGAGTCACGGATGAGTACAGTCACCACGCCGGACGACACCGTCATCTTCTACAAGGACTGGGGCCCGCGGGACGGCCGGCCGATCGTCTTCCACCACGGCTGGCCGCTCAGCTCGGACGACTGGGACGCCCAGTTGCTGTTCTTCCTCTCCAAGGGGTACCGCGTCATCGCCCACGACCGCCGCGGGCACGGACGTTCCAGCCAGCCGGCGACCGGCCATGACATGGACACCTATGTCGCCGACGTCAACGTGCTGGCCGACG
>NZ_BNBF01000001.1:314242-317022 GCF_014654935.1 Streptomyces capoamus | reverse complement strand
CCCTGGACCTCCGGGGAGCAGTGCACGTCGGGCACTCCACCGGGGGCGGCGAGGTCGCGCACTACGTGGCACAGGCCAAGCCCGGACGGGTCTCCAAGGCGGTACTCGTCGCGGCCGTACCACCGGTCATGGTGAAGAAGGACAGCAACCCCGAGGGCACTCCGATCGAGGTCTTCGACGGATTCCGTACCGCCCTCGCCGCCAACCGGCCCCAGTTCTACATCGACGTTCCCTCCGGGCCCTTCTACGGCTTCAACCGGCCCGGGGCCCAGGTGTCCCAGGGACTGATCGACCGGTGGTGGTGGCAGGGCATGATGGGCGCGGCGAACGCCCACTACGAGTGCATCAAGGCGTTCTCGGAGACCGACTTCACCGAGGACCTCAAGAAGATCGACGTCCCGGTCCTCGTGCTGCACGGAACGGACGACCAGATCGTTCCCTACGCCGACTCGGCCCCGAAGTCCGTCGAGTTGCTCAGGAACGGCACGCTCAAGAGCTACGAGGGCTACCCCCACGGGATGCTGTCGACGCACCCCGAGGTCCTCAACGCCGACCTCCTCGCCTTCGTGGAGAGCTGAGCCCGGACCGCCCGTGCCACGACAGCCGCATCCGCCACAGGCGCTCCCCGTCAGCGACCTCGGACGCCCGGCGGGTGCGCTCCACCGAACCATCTTCGCGGCGACGCCGGGCTGCACGTGGCGGCAGCTTCCCCGGTGTTCGGGCCGTGCCGTCGGACGGTTCACCGGAGTTCGCCCAGTGGGGCCGAGAGCGCGTCCGGGCCGGGCTCCACCCCGCGCCGAGAGCGTTGTCGACGCAATGAGACGGCCGGGGCGGCTGACTCCGAGGCCGGAAAGGTACTACCTGTCGCATCGCGTCTGCGGTTACTCATTACTGCCGAGGAGTTCGCCGCACCAGGAGGAGATGACGCATGCGACGTGTACGTTCGGCTTCGCTGGCGCTGGTGGGTGCCGCCGCGTGCATCGCCCTGTCCGCGCCGCCGTCCCAAGCCGCGGCCGGTGACACCGCGAGCATGTGCGGCAGCCAGTTGACCCCGAGCGGCTGGGTGGACATCCAATGGTGGAACAGCTGGTCCTGCGGCACGACTTTCAGCCCGAACATGAAGAAGATCGAGCAGCTCACCGGCTTTCCTGTCGGCACCACGGTGAACGTCTGCGCCTCGACCTACCCGCCGGCGGGCTGGGTCCAGGTGAACAGCTACTACAGCGGCGGCTGCCAGTACTCCGCGGTGCCCAGCTCACAGCCCAACAGCTGGACGATCAAAAGAGTCTCCTGAGTCCCGGCGCGGCAGGCCGGGGTGCTGCTCAGTACGCGGAGTTGACGTTGTCGATGGACCCGTACCGGTGCGCGGCGTAGTTGGCGGCCGCGGTGATGTTGGCGACCGGGTCCGTGAGGCTGTGGGCGGTGCCGTCGACGTGGTAGGCGTTGAACGTGGGCTCGATCACCTGCAGCAGGCCCTTGGAGGGGGTGCCCTTCTGCGCGTTGACGTCCCAGTTGTTCTGGGCGGTGGGGTTGCCGCCGGACTCACGCATGATGTTGCGGCGCAGACCCTCGTAGCTTCCGGGGATGCCCTTCTGCTTCATGATGGCCAGGGACTTCTTGATCCAGCCATCGAGGTTGTTCGCGCTGCCGGCCGAGTCGGCGCGGCTGTCTCGCGCCGGAGCGGCGACCGCGTGGACGCCCCGCGGCGCCTCGGCGGCATGCGCGGAGGCCGGCATCAGGGTGACGGCGACGGCTGCGGCGCCGGTCGTGGCGATACCGGTCAGAGCGAGGGAGCGGAGGCGGGCGAGGCGGCGGGTGGCGGTGATCGTGTTCATGGTGAAGGGACTCTCCGGTGGGACGTCGTTCGAGGCGTTGGCCGGACAGACCGGTCACAGCCTGCAGGGCGTCGGGTGAGGCCCTGGGCGGCTGCGCGGTGCGGCGGGCACGTCCGGCGATCAAACGCCCGGTCGGCCCTGCGGCTTGCGGCAACGAGAAACATGTTTAGGTGCCCGCCGAGGCCAAGGCAAGACTGTGACGTACTACCCTGCTTCGGAGAAATGAGACGGATCGGGCATTTCGCGACTTTCCTGCCTGCTCGCTGGAGCGCGCCACTACGGTCTCCCTTAGGACGTGACATGGCCCCTATGGGCCGCGTCACTCGTTGCCCGAGGACGGGAGCGGCCCCGGCGCTGTCCCGGCCGTACGAATGCCGCTCTGCGCACCGATGGGGCAGGGCCCGGCCGGAGGGGGGCGCGCCCGGTTGTCGCAGCCGGCTGGCAGCATGCCCGCATGACGAACGATCTTGATGACGTACTGGCGCATCCCGCACTGCTGCTGAGCGCCGAGCGTGCGGTGCTGCGTGACCACCTTTCCCGCGAGGGCCGGGCCCGTGGCGTCGGGGGCGAGGTCTTCCTGCAGGCCGAGGCCATTTTCGGGGGCGCCGAGGTGACCCCCGCAGAGTTCGCCTCCTGGCTGCACTTCGCGGCGAAGGCCACCGGTCACGACGAGTACGCCGACCGGATCGCGGCGGTGGGCACCGGCATGCCGTGGCGGACGGTGTGGGCGTGGTGGCGGCCGGCCCACTGGTTCCCGGTGCACCCGAGCCTGAACGGCGTCTGCTTCCAGGTGCGCCGGTGTGTGGACGGGGACCGTGAACTCGTCGAGGTGACCGACCAGCGGGGCCCCCTCTGGCTCGACGCGGCGACCGGCCACCGGGTGCCGGGCGTGCACGAGGAGGCGCTGACCGACGCGCCGACCGCGACCGGGGCCGCCGGCGCACC
>NZ_BNBF01000001.1:311810-314196 GCF_014654935.1 Streptomyces capoamus | reverse complement strand
CGCGCTGTACGACCTGGACCTGTTCCTCCCGGAGGAGTGGCGGGGTGCCGTGGCCTTCGCGAGGGACGGCGGCCGGACCCGGCACCTCGTCGCGAGCGTGCACGGCATAGCGGTCGTGGAGACGGACGCCGACGCGTTGCGGGACTGGCCGCGTGGTACGGGCCTGGACACCTCCTCGGCGGAGGAACCACCGCCCGGACCGGCCCCCGCCGTGCGGCGGCCCACGGGTCCGCTCACCGCGGCCCGGGTCGACGACGCCTTCGGCGGCGCACGGCACGTGGTGCGCATCGCCGAGAGCGACCTGCCCGAGGGGCTTGGCCACGCGGGCAGCAGGCGGTACCTGCGCGACGTCGGTCTGCCCGCCTGGTGGGTGTGCCACAGCGCTCAGTACGAGACCCACCCGCTCGACGTCCTGCGTCCACCGGCGGAGGGTGCCCTGCCGGACGCGGGCCTGCCCGACGGGGTGGCCGCCGCCGACCTGATCGCCTTCGGCGCCACCGACCACGGCGAGCTGTACCTCCACCGTCACGACGGCACGGTGCACATCCGCAGCCGCCTGACCCGAGGTGGCGACGAGGTACTGGTGCTGGCGGAACTGGCCCCGGACCTGTCCGACCAGGACACCGCGACGGGCAGGGTGTGGAGCTGGCTCTACGCCGGCATCACGGAGCTGGGGGTGGACGGGTACTGAGCCCGTGCGGCGGGACCTGCCGCTGGACGACCGGGTGTCGTCGACGCGGACCCGGCGGCGGTGTCGTCACCTGCTGTGCACGATGCCACCGTTGACCTCGATCAGGTGGACCGGTCTCACGTCGGCGGAGCCGCTACCGGAGCCTCGTGGTCGCGCGGCTGCGGTGTCAGTGCGCTGACGTATCCTTCCCGGCACCGCACACCGACCGGGAGGAACAACAGAGTTGACCGGCCTGCCTGCTTATCCGCTGCCTTTTCAGAGTTCCCGTTCCATATGCTTCGCGCCACCGCGAACCCTGCGGGAACTGCAGATGATGGAATGCAGCTCACACATTCGGGCCAAGCCGGGATGGTTCGACAAGCTGAACGACGCCGACATCGTGGCCCGATGGACACGAGAGGCGATCGACCAGGGCCTCACCGAAGCGCAGATCCGCTACGTGATCGACGAACTCGCGCATTACGCCGCGCTGCGGGACGAACGAACCGGCATCGAGGTGTCCGCCGTCGACGGGGTGTGGCAGTCGGACACACTGGTCGACGAGCGACTCAGGTCCCGGCTGCGCGAGGCGGTCCGAGTTCTGGAAGAAGTCCCTGACGCCGAGAAGGACTGGCACCCCGGATCCGGCGGCCAGGTACTGGACCTGGTTCATCCCTCCCTGTTCTGCCTGGTGAGAGACGTGAGCGGCGCGCCGGAGCGGGCTTGGGACAACCCGACGGACCGCTTCTCGAAGCACGAGTTCTCCGAGAAGTACCAGTGGTTGCCCACGGACGTGGACGTCAGCGACGACGGTGGCGTCACCTTCCGCTCGTACGTCAACAACGTGCACCCTGAGGCCCATCATGAATTGGCCTCGGTCCTGCCGGACTTGTTCGCGTGCTTCCGGCCCTTGTGGGAGAACGTGCTCACCGACCTGCGCCACCCCCGCCCCCTGCGGATCGAGGCCGATCCCTATGCGTGGTACGACTCGGAGCCAGAGTACCCGGACAAGTCCAACTACAGTGACGACGAGGCCCACGCGGAAGCAGTCCGTGCGTGGGAACAGGCGCAGGACGAGTGGTGGGAGAACCGCCGCCCCGTCATCCCGGACGCGCCTGTCTTCACGCCGCCCGAGGTACCCGACGCCGCCGCCCGAGTCGACCTGCGCGGCCGCCGTCTGCAGGTCATCGTCAAACTCGCCACCATCCATCTCACCCCGGACAGGCCCGAGTACCCCGGCGGTTCCTGGCATGTCGAAGGCATGGTGAACGAGCGGATCGTATCGACCGGCATCTACTACTGGGACAGTGAGAACATCACCGAAAGCCGACTGAGTTTCCGAGCGGCAGTCGACGACCCGGACTACGAACAGAACGACGACAACGGTGTGCGCGAGGTCTACGGCTTGGAGGACGAGGAGGCACTGAACCAGGTGCTGGGATCGGCCTCGACCCCGGCGGGCCGCTGTCTGGCGTTCCCGAACATCCTGCAACACCGCGTCGGCCCGTTCGGCCTCGTGGACCCCGCCCGCCCGGGCCATCGCAAGATCCTCGCCTTCTTCCTGGTCGATCCGTCGGAAGAAATCGTCTCGACCTCCGATGTGCCACCGCAGCAGCCATGGTCCGCCACCTCGACCATGACGCTTGAGCAGGCCAAGGCCCACCGCGAACAACTCATGCGGGAGCGCAAGTTCTTCGTCGCCGAGCACAACGAGCA
>NZ_BNBF01000001.1:305896-311754 GCF_014654935.1 Streptomyces capoamus | reverse complement strand
GCTCTTCGAACGGGAATTCTCCCTCTGCGAGCACTGAAGGCCGGGCACCAGCGCACCGCGGGTGCCGCGCCCGGCCGGAGTCGATTGCTCCGCCGGGCGTATCTCTGTGACACTGGCGGAATGTACGCATACGGGGGCCGCCGCACCAAGGCGGAGCAGGACGCGGCGACGGTCGAGATCGGGTACGCGCTGGTCAGCGCCGCGTTCGCGGCGGCGGTGCTGTTCGGGGCCGTGGCCGGGCCCGCGTTCCTCTTCGACCTGCCGGGCCCGGTGGCCACGGTCCTGCTGCGGCTCGGCACAGCGGTGGCGCCGGTGGTGTTCATGGCCCGGGTGGTCAGCGTGCTGGTGCGCTTCCGGCAGTCCGCCCGACCCGGCCGGAGCGACTCCTAGGGGAACCGGGAGAGCGCGGTCCACCGCCACCGCCGCCCGCAGGGGGCCACGCACACGGCGGTCAGCCGCCGGACGGACCCCGCACGCTCGGGGGTTGCCGAAAAGCCCCGGTCGACCGGCTTGCTTCGCGGTTCCGGATCATGGTTGCCGACCGGATCACTCCGTGGTGGGCAGGCACTCGGCGAGCAGGTCGACGACGTCCCGCCAGGCTCGCTGCGCGTGCTGAGGGTGGAAACCGACCCCGGGACGCACGATGTGGCCGACCGGTGGGTGATGGAAGGCGTGCAGGGCGCCGCCGTAGACCACGAGGCGCCAGTCGACGCCCGCAGCCTGCATCTCGGCGGTGAATGCGTCCCGTTGCGCGGGCGGCATGATCGGGTCTTCCGACCCGACCCCGGCCCACACCGGGCAGTGAATGCGCGCCGTCTCGCCCGGTCGGCCCGTGGTCAGTCCGTTGACCGTCGCGATCGCGCGCAGGTCGACGCCGTCGCGCCCGAGTTCCAGCGCGATGGCGCCCCCGGTGCCGTAGCCGACGGCGGCGATCCGGTCCGGGTCGGTCCGCGGTTCGGCGCGGAGCACGTCGAGCGCCGCGTGGCCGATGCCTCGCATCCGGTCGGGGTCGGCGAGCAGCGGCAGGCAACGGGCCAGCATCTCCTCGGGATCGCTCAGGTAGCGCCCGCCGTGGAGGTCGAAGGCCAGGGCCACGTATCCCAGCTCGGCGAGCGCGTCGGCCCGGCGGCGCTCGACGTCGCTGAGCCCCACCCCCTCGGGCCCGACCAGGACCGCGGGCCGGCGGTCGGCACCGGCCGGGAGCGCGAGATGCCCGATCATCGTCAGGCCGTCGGCCCTGTATTCGATCGTGCGCGTCGTCACCGTCGTCACCGTCGTCACCGCCGTCATGAGTCCGGACTGTAGTGATCGTCGAGCCGGCGCGGGCCGGTCTTCTGCCGCCGGCAGAAATGCGGTGTGACGGGCCCTGGTCCCCGCGGCCGCCACGCCGGCTCACTGCGGGGTGAGGCCCACACTCTCGGCGAGCCGGGCGACCGCGTGCCGGAAGAAGGTCTCGCGGTCCTCCACGACCCGGTTGAACTGTCCGAACAGCTCGAATCCGATCAGCCCGAACAGCTGGGCCCAGGCCGCGACCATCGGTGCGGCCACCTCGGGCGGCAGATCGGGGGCGAGGTCGGCGGCCATCCGCTCGGCCTCGGGCCGCAGGGCGGCGGGGAGCGGCGGGGCGGTCAGGCCCGCGGGGCCGCGGTGGGCGTCCCGGAGGATGCCGATGAGGGCCAGGCCGACCCGGGAGGCGGCCCGGACGGTGGTCTGCGGGGCGGAGTATCCGGGCACGGGAGAGCCGTAGATCAGCGCGTACTCGTGCGGGTGGGCGAGCGCCCAGTGCCGCACCGCCTCGCACACGGCCGTCCAGCGGTCCGCCGGCGGGGCGCCGGGCGCGGCGTCCCGGGCCCGTTCCGCCGCCGCGCCGAGGGAGTCGTAGGCGTCGATGATCAGGGCGGTCAGCAGGTCGTCGCGGCTGGGGAAGTAGCGGTACAGGGCCGAGGAGACCATGCCCAGCTCGCGGGCCACGGCCCGCAGGGAGAGCTTGGCCGCGCCCTCCGCGGCCAGTTGGCCGCGGGCCGCGTCCTTGATGGCCGCGGTGACTTCCTGCCTGGCCCGCGCGCGGGCGCCCTGTGCGGTGCTCATGCCGGCAGTCTGCCACGAGAGAGAGCGGTGCACACGAAAGAGAGCAGGGGAATAAAAAGAGAGCACTGCTCTTGCCCTAGAGCGCCCGCCTGCTCCACACTGGAGGCAAGCGAGAGCACCGCTCTCTCAACTGGGGGGGTCACCATGTCGTCTTCGCCGTACTACCTGCAGAGCAGCCCGCTCAACGTCCGCCTCAACCGCGTGATCGGCTGGCTCGCCCGGCACGGGATCAGCCTCATGGGCAGCGCCGAGATGTCCGTGCCCGGCCGCAAGAGCGGCAGGATGCAGCGCGTCCCGGTCAATCCCCACCACTACGACGGCGGGCAGTACCTGGTGTCGGCGCGCGGCCACTCGCAGTGGGTGCGCAACATGCGGGCCGCCGGCGGCGGGGAGCTGCGGGTGGGCCGCAGGGCGCACGCCTTCACCGCGGTGGAGCTCCCCGACGCCGAGAAGCTCCCGATCCTGCGGACCTATCTGGAGAAGTGGGGCTGGGAGGTCAACCAGTACTTCGCCGGGGTGACCGCCAAGTCCTCCGACGAGGAGATCATCGCCTGTGCCGCGGACCACCCGGTCTTCCGGATCACCGTCACGAGCTGACGGGTTCCGCCTCTTCCTCGGCCGCCTGCCCGGCCGGCCCCCGGTCCAGCGCGGTCAGCGCGCGCTGGGCGAGCGGGTGGGCGCGGACCAGCTCGCCCAGCGAGGTCGACCCCTGGGTGATGTCCCTGAACGCCCGCCAGGCCGGACGGAAGCCGGTGAGGGCCGCGTGGAAGAGGCCGGGGCGCTTCTCGAACAAGCCCAGCATCCGCTTGCCGACGGCCATCTCCACGCCGAGCCCGGCCTTGACCGCGAACGCGTAGTTCAGGGCCTGGCGCCGGGTGTCCACGGCGTCGTGCGCCTCGGCGATGCGGACCGCCCACTCCCCCGCGAGCCGGCCCGAGCGCAGCGCGAAGGAGATGCCCTCGCGGGTCCACGGCTCCAACAGCCCGGCCGCGTCCCCGCAGACCAGCACGCGGCCCCGGGACAGCGGGGAGTCGTCGGCGCGGCAGCGGGTCAGGTGCCCGGAGGAGAGCGACGGCTCGAAGCCGGCGAGGCCCAGCCGGGCGATGAAGTCCTCCAGGTACCGCTTGGTGGCGGCGCCTTCGCCGCGGGCCGAGATCACGCCCACCGTGAGCGTGTCGCCCTTGGGGAACACCCAGCCGTAACTGCCCGGCATGGGACCCCAGTCGATCAGGACCCGTCCCGTCCAGTCCTCGGCGACCGTCTCCGGCACCGGGATCTCCGCCTCCAGGCCGAGGTCCACCTGGTCGAGCTTCACACCGACGTGCGCCCCTATCCGGCTGGCGCTGCCGTCGGCACCGACGACCGCGCGGGCCAGCACCGTCTCCCCGCCCTGGAGGACGACGGCGACCGTACGGCGGTCGGGCACCGCCGAGCCGTGCTGCTCGACGCGCTGCACGGTGACGCCCGTGCGCAGCTCGGCGCCCGCCTTCTGGGCGTGCTCGACCAGCCGCTGGTCGAACTCGGCGCGGTTGACCAGCCCGAAGAGCATCTGCTTGGAGCGGCGGGTGCGGGTGAAGCGGCCGTTGTGGGAGAAGGTGACCGCGTGCACCCGGTCCTGGAAGGGCAGTTCGAAGCCGGGCGGCAGCGCGTCGCGCGAGGGGCCGATGATGCCGCCTCCGCATGTCTTGTAGCGGGGCAGTTCGGCCTTCTCCAGCACCAGCACGCGCCGTCCCGCGACCGCCGCCGCGTAGGCGGCCGAGGCGCCCGCGGGGCCCGCGCCCACCACGACGACGTCCCACACCCGCTGCACGTCGTCCGCCGAAGAATTCTCGCCGCTCACGATGGTCTACCGCTCCGATCAAGCCGCTGCCAAGTGTCCTGTCGCATCCTACGGCGGCCGTCCGTGCAGGCCACTGTGGGAGGATCGGTGTCCTCACCCCGTACAACGTCGCACCCACGAGGAGCGTGCCCATGCCGTCGAATCCGGTCGCCGAGACCGTCGCCTCGCTGCTGCCCCGGGCCAAGGCGGAGCTGACCGAACTGGTCGCCTTCAAGTCGGTGGCGGATTTCGCGCAGTTCCCGAAGAGCGAGAGCGACGCCGCCGCGAGCTGGATCGCCGACGCGCTGCGCGCCGAGGGCTTCACGGACGTGGCCCTGCTGGACACCCCGGACGGCACGCGGTCGGTCTACGGCCACCTGCCGGGCCCGGAGGGTGCGAAAACGGTTCTCCTCTACGCGCACTACGACGTGCAGCCCCCGCTGGACGAGGCCGGCTGGGCCACCCCGCCCTTCGAGCTGACCGAGCGCGACGGCCGCTGGTACGGCCGCGGCACCGCCGACTGCAAGGGCGGCTTCATCATGCACCTGCTCGCGCTGCGCGCCCTCAAGGCGAACGGCGGCGTCCCGGTGCACGTGAAGGTGATCGTGGAGGGCTCCGAGGAGCAGGGCACGGGCGGCCTGGAGCGGTACGCCGAGCAGCACCCCGAGCTGCTGGAGGCCGACACGATCGTCATCGGCGACGCGGGCAACTTCCGGGTGGGGCTGCCGACGGTGACCACCACGCTGCGCGGCATGACCCTGGTCCGGGTGCAGGTGGACACCCTGGCCGGCAACCTGCACTCCGGCCAGTTCGGCGGTGCCGCCCCGGACGCGCTGGCCGCGCTGGTCCGGGTGCTGGACTCGCTGCGGGCCGAGGACGGCTCGACCACGGTCGACGGCCTGGACACCACCGCCCGGTGGGAGGGCCTGGAGTACACCGAGGAGCAGTTCCGCACCGACGCCAAGGTGCTGGACGGCGTCGAGCTGATCGGTGACGGTTCGGTCGCCGACCGCATCTGGGCCCGCCCGGCGGTCACCGTCCTCGGCATCGACTGCCCGCCGGTCGTCGGCGCCACCCCGTCGGTGCAGTCGAGCGCCCGCGCCCTGATCAGTCTGCGGGTGCCGCCGGGCGTGGACGCGGCCGAGGCCACCAAGCTGCTCCAGGCGCACATCGAGGCGCACACCCCGTGGGGCGCCCGGGTCTCCACCGAGCAGATCGGCCAGGGCCAGCCGTTCCGCGCCGACCCCTCCAGCCCCGCCTACCAGGCGATGGCCGACGCGATGGCCGTCGCCTACCCGGGCGAGACCATGCAGTACGCCGGCCAGGGCGGCTCCATCCCGCTGTGCAACACCCTCGCCGGGCTGTACCCGCAGGCGGAGATCCTGCTCATCGGCCTGAGCGAGCCCGAGGCGCAGATCCACGCGGTGAACGAGAGCGTGTCCCCCGAGGAGCTGGAGCGGCTGTCGGTCGCCGAGGCGCTGTTCCTGCGCAACTACGCGGCGGGCTGAGCCGTTCTGCCCGTGGCAGAGGGCCCTCGTCCCCGGGCGGGGGCCCTGCCTACGGTCGGCGCATGGATGTCATCGAACTGCTGCCGCGTCTGCACCTGTTGCGCTTCCCGGTCGGCCAGGCCTACCTCTGGAGCGACGACGCCGAGCTGACCCTGATCGACGCGGGCACGAGCGGCCACGGCCGGGCGATCGCCGACGCGGTCGCCGGGCTGGGCCGCGCCCCCCAGGACGTACGACGTGTCGTCTTGACCCATTTCCACGAGGACCATGTGGGCGCCGCGGGCGAGTTCGCCGCGCTGAGCGGTGCCGAGGTGCTGGCGCACGCCCTGGACGCGCCGTTCGTCCGCGGTGAACTGCCCGGTCCGCCGCCGCTGTTCGAGGAGTGGGAGCTGCCCATCCACGCGGAGGCGGCCCGTCAGCTGCCCGACGGGCCGCCGCTGCCG
>NZ_BNBF01000001.1:297299-305835 GCF_014654935.1 Streptomyces capoamus | reverse complement strand
CCGTCCTCGGTCACCGACCTGGCCGACGGGGACGTCCTCGGTTTCGGCGGCGGCGCGCGCGTGGTGCACGTCCCCGGGCACACGGACGGCAGCATCGCGCTGTTCCTGCCCGCCGAGGGCGTGCTGTTCACCGGGGACACGGTGGCCTCGGTCGACGGCGTCCCGGTGCCCGGCGTGTTCAACCTGGACGGGCGGCAACTGCACGCGTCCGTGAGGCGGTTGGCGGGTCTCGACGTAGGGGTCGCCTGCTTCGGCCACGGCGACCCGGTGCTGGGCGGCGCCGCCGCCGCGCTCCGCGCGATCGCCGGGACGCCCGGTCAGCCGACCGGCACGCCGGCCTCCAGGTAGAGCGCGCTGCCCCGCTCGCGGGCGCGCAGGGCCCAGCGCAGGCGTTCGTAGCGGACCGGCGGCAGCATCGCGGCGGCCTCCTCTTCGGTGGCGAACCGCCAGTCGCGCAGTTCCGGGCCGGGCAGCAGCACCCGGGACGCCTCGCCGGATCCCAGCCGGCCGCCGTCGAACAGCAGCCGCAGACCGCCGAAGCCGGGCGGGACGGGCCGCTCCCAGTCCACGACGAGCAGCCGGGGCACCTCCCGCAGCCGTATCCCGGTCTCCTCGGCGACCTCGCGCATCCCGGCGCGGGCCGGGGCCTCGCCCCGCTCGACCACGCCGCCGGGGAACTCCCAGCCGGGCTTGTAGGTGGGATCGACGAGCAGCACGCGGTCCTGCTCGTCGAAGAGCAGCACCCCGGCGGCGAGCGTCTCGGCGGTGGGCTCCGGGGTCTGCACGATGTCGCAGACGGGTACGGCACCGCTGCCGACGGCCTCGGCGATGCGGACGGCGGCTTCGTACGGGGTGAGCGCGCTGGTGTCGACCGGGTGGGCGTCGGCGGTGAGCCAGGAGGCGAGGGCGGCGCGGTAGGGCTCGATGTGGTCGTACGACCACTGCCGTACGCGCAGCTCGCCGTCCGTCGGGTCGGGCGGGATCTCCCGCCCGGCTATCCGCTCGCGC
Source organism: Streptomyces capoamus (assembly GCF_014654935.1). Lineage (GTDB taxonomy): Bacteria > Actinomycetota > Actinomycetes > Streptomycetales > Streptomycetaceae > Streptomyces > Streptomyces capoamus. Next base: position 304,827 of record NZ_BNBF01000001.1, on the reverse strand, counting down.
AGTATCGTTTCGGCCGGGGCGAGCAGCACATGGTGCACGGTGATCCGGCGAGCGGCGAGAGCGCCGAAGATCTCGTCGCGGTACTCCTGACGGAGCAGGGTCATGGGCACCACCAGGGTGCCGCCCAGCTCGGCGAGCATCGCGGCGGCGGTGTCGACCACCAGCCGGCGCCAGATCGGCAGGTCCTGGAAGTCGCCGGCCTCGGCGAGGCGCTTGGGCGGCAGCAGGTGCGTGAGCGCCCCGCCGATCACCTCGGGGTCGAAGAGCGTGCTGTTCGGGATCAGTTCGATCAGTTCACGTGCCGTGGTGGTCTTCCCCGCACCGAACGCGCCGTTGATCCAGACGACGGTCACGGACTCCCCCTCTTGTGTCGGCCCCCTGTGGCTTGCCCGCTCCACCCTGCCACGGAAACCCGCCGCCGTTGAGGGCGCCCGTCCGCGCCCACACGGGAGCGCCGGTGCCCACCGCGGCGGGGACACCGGCACGCACGCCGTACGCCGGCGGGGGTTACTCGTGTCCGAGGGTGCCGTGGTCGACGTCGAGACTGTCCTGGGCGACGAGGTGACCGGCCGAGTCGAGGGTGTCGGCGACGTCGATACCGCCGAGGGGCCGTTCGTCGGCCGCGTGGGACGGGGTGACGGCGGCCACCACGAATCCGGCGGCGAGGGTGGCGATGGCGAGCATGCTGCGCTTCTTCATGCGCTGATCAACTGCCCGGGACGGCCAGGGGTCACGCACCCCCACGGCGCTTCGCTCCCGTGCTCCGCTCCTCGGGCCGATGCGCGCGGACACCGGACGCCGGCGAGACGGTCGCGGGACCCGTCGTACGCGCCGAAGTGAACAGTTCCGAACGGCTGGATCCGATCCAGACGCACCTCTTCCAACACACTCCGACAGCTCCTACCGTAAACGCGCAGAGATGGCGCGTATATGCCGTCATCACGGTTTCGCGAGTCGGAGGAGCGTCACGATGCGTCACCCTCACACCCGCACGACCCGCACCACCCCCCGGAGACTGGCCGGAGCGCTCACCGCGGGGCTGCTGTGCGCGGCAGCGGCGGGCCTCGCCCTCCCCGCCCCCGCCCTGGCGGTCCCCCCGGCGACCCGGGCGGCGCAGGCCTCCCCCGCCCTGGACGACGGCCTCGCCCTCACCCCGCCGATGGGCTTCAACAACTGGAACTCCACGCACTGCCGCGCCGAGTTCGACGAGGCCATGGTCAAGGGTGTCGCCGACCTCTTCGTCCAGAAGGGCCTGAAGGACGCGGGCTACCGGTACGTCAACCTGGACGACTGCTGGGCCCTGCCGAACCGCGACGCCCACGGCCAGCTGGTGCCCGACCCCGCCCGGTTCCCGAACGGGATCAGGGCCGTCGCCGACTACGTCCACGCCAAGGGGCTGAAACTCGGCATCTACACCAGCGCCGGCACCAAGACCTGCAACAGCGCGGGCTTCCCTGGCGCCCTGGGACACGAGTACAGCGACGCCCGGCAGTTCGCCGACTGGGGCGTGGACTACCTGAAGTACGACAACTGCAACAACCAGGGCGTGGACGCCCAGCAGCGCTACCGGACCATGCGGGACGCACTGAAGGCCACCGGCCGCCCCATCGTCTACAGCATCTGCGAATGGGGGCAGAACAAGCCCTGGGAGTGGGCCGCCGACGTCGGCCACCTGTGGCGGACCACCGGCGACATCAGCGACAGCTGGAGCTCGATGCTGTCGATCCTGAAGCAGAACCTGCCCCTCGCGCCGCACGCCGGCCCGGGCCACTGGAACGACCCCGACATGCTGGAGGTCGGCAACGGCGGGATGACGGACACCGAGTACCGCTCGCACTTCTCGCTCTGGTCGGTCATGGCCGCCCCGCTGCTCATCGGCACCGACCTGCGCAAGGCCTCCCAGGCGACCTACGACATCCTGGGCAACAAGGAGGTCGTCGCCGTCGACCAGGACCCGCTCGGCAAGCAGGGCACCGTCGTCTCCTCCGCGGGCGGACGCTGGGTCGTCGCCAAGGAGATGAAGGACGGCAGCCGCGCGGTGGCCCTCTTCAACGAGTCCGGTGCCGCCCAGCGGATCGCCACCACCGCGGGCACCGTCGGCCTGCCCGCCGCCGCCGGCTATACCCTGCGCGACCTGTGGCAGCACCGCACCTACAACACCGCCGGCACCATCGCCGCCACCGTCCCCGCCCACGGCACGGTCCTGCTCCGCGTCCAGGCCGACCCGCGCTGGGCGACCCAGCCGCCCGCCGTCGAACTCGGCCTGGACGGCAGCCCCTTGCTGCAGGCGGGCACCCCGGCCACACTGACCGGCACCGTCACCGACCTCGGGCGCACACCCGCGCAGCGGGTGTCCGTGACCCTGGACGGCCCCGCCGGCTGGACCGTGCGGGCCGCCTCGCCGACCACGGCGACCGCCCTCGCCACCGGTGAGACGCTGCGCACCGACTGGCGGGTGACCGCCCCGGCCGGCACCCCGACCGGCTCCTACGGCCTGACGCTGCGGACCGGTTACCGCTCGCCGACCGGGACGCGGGTCACCGCCGAGGTCCCGCTGACCGCGTCCGTCGTGGTTCCGCCGCCCGGCGGGACGTCGTACCTGGGCGACCTGCCCCGGCTGTCGGCGACCAACGGCTGGGGGCCCGTGGAGCGCGACACCAGCAACGGGGAGGACGCCGCCGGTGACGGACACCCGCTGACCATCGGCGGCACGGTGTACACCAAGGGGCTCGGCGTCCACGCCCTCAGCGACATCTCCTTCTACACCGGCAAGGACTGCGAGAAGGTCACCGCGGACGTCGGCGTGGACGACGAGAAGGACACGAAGGGCACCGTCGCGTTCGAGATCTGGGCGGACGGCACCAGGGCCGCGTCCACCGGGGTGCTGACCAACGCGATGCCCGCGCGGGCGCTCACCGCCGACATCACCGGCGCACAGGTGGTCCGGCTCGTCGTCACCGACGGCGGCGACGGCATCGACTCGGACCACGCGGACTGGGCGGACGCCCGGCTCGACTGCTGACCCGCTCACGCGGCACACCGGTACGCCGACGCCGCCCCGGCCCCACGACCGCCCGGCGGCCCGGGCTGGGGCGGCCCCGCGGCACGGGCGGCTGCGGCGGCCCCGCGGCCCGCCTGAAGACCCGGCTCGGCTCGAAGGCAGCGCGGACCTGGCGGCGGCCCGGCAGGACGGCCAGGACGGCCAGGGAGGCCGGGAACGGCAGGGCCTAGCGGCTCGCCGCCGGCACGTCCGGGGTGCGGGCCAGGGCCGCGGCCGCGGCGCCGACCAGGCCGGCGTCGGTGCCCGTCTGCGCGGGTACGACGGTGAGCCGCTGCACGAAGGACAGGGCCGCGTAGTCGGTGAGGGCCTTGCGCAGCGGCGCGAACAGCACGTCGCCCGCCTTGCCGACCCCGCCGCCGATCACCGCTATGTCGATCTCGACCAGGGTCGCGGTGGCCGCGATCCCGGCGGCCAGCGCCTGTGCGGCCCGCGCGAAGGAGGCCACGGCGACCGGGTCGCCCGCGCGGGCGGCGGCGGCCACCGCGGCGGCCGAGGCGTCACCGTCCGGGCCGGGCCGCCAGCCGTGCTCCAGGGCCCGGCGGGCGATGTTGGGGCCGCTGGCGATGCGCTCGACACAGCCGCGCGAGCCGCACGGGCAGGGATCGCCGTCCAGATCGACGCTGATGTGGCCGATGTGCCCGGCGTTGCCGGTCGGTCCGGGGTGCAGCCGGCCGCCCAGCACCAGTCCGCCGCCGACACCTGTCGAGACCACCATGCACAGCGCGTTGTCGTGGCCGCGCGCCGCGCCCTGCCAGTGCTCGGCCGCCGTGATCGCGACCCCGTCGCCGATCAGCTCCACCGGCAGGCCCCCGGTGACCGCACGGACCCGGTCGACCAGCGGGAAGTTCCGCCAGCCGGGCACGTTCACCGGGCTGACGGTGCCGGCCGAGGCGTCCACCGGGCCGGCGCTGCCGATACCGATCGAGCGCGCGCGTCCCCACAGGGGCGACCCGGCGAGATCGCCGAGCACCTCCGCCACGGCCCGCATGACCGTTTCGCCGTGCTGCTGGGCGGGCGTGGCGCGCTGGGCCCGGGCCAGGATCCGTCCGTCGCCGTCCACCAGCGCGCCGGCGATCTTGGTGCCGCCGATGTCCAGGGCCGCCACGAGATCGGTGTGCATCAGAGTCAGTTCTCCCCGTTGAAGCTTGAAAACCACAGAAGGCAGGCCGGTCAAGCGGTGGGGGCGCAGGCCGGAGACAGCGGTGGACAGTCTCTCTCGCATCTGACAACGTTGTCCAGGCTCTATGCTCGACGCCACATCCTCATACAAGCCCACCGGATCCCGCAGCTCCCCGTACGAGACAGGACAGAGCATCGTGCCCGAGACCACCCGCCGCGCAGACCGCCTTCCCGGGAACCGGTACGGCAACCGCCCGACGATGAAGGACGTGGCGGCGCGTGCCGGAGTGGGCCTGAAGACGGTCTCCCGGGTGGTCAACGGCGAGCCCGGGGTCACCCCGGACACCGAACGGCGGGTGCAGGAGGCGATCGAGGCGCTCGGCTTCCGCCGCAACGACAGCGCCAGGGTGCTGCGCAAGGGCCGGACGGCGAGCATCGGCCTGGTCCTGGAGGATCTCGCGGACCCGTTCTACGGCCCGCTGAGCCGGGCCGTGGAGGAGGTGGCCCGCGCGCACGGGGCGCTGTTGATCAACGGCTCCAGCGCCGAGGACCCCGACCGCGAGCAGGAGCTCGCCCTGGCCCTGTGCGCGCGCCGGGTGGACGGGCTCGTGGTGATCCCGGCCGGGGACGACCACCGCTATCTGGAGCCGGAGATCCGGGCCGGTGTGGCGACCGTGTTCGTGGACCGTCCGGCCGGCCGGATCGACGCGGACGTGGTGCTCTCCGACAACTACGGCGGCGCCCGCGACGGCGTCGCCCACCTCATCGCGCACGGCCACCGGCGGATCGGGTTCATCGGCGACATGCCCCGCATCCACACCGCGGCCGAGCGGTTGCGCGGCTACCGGGCGGCCATGCGGGACGCGGGCATCACCGTCGAGGAGCGCTGGATGTCGCTGGGGGCGACGAACCCGGAGCGGGTGCGCCGGGCCGCGCAGGAGATGCTGTCCGGCCCCGACCCGGTCACCGCGGTCTTCACCGGCAACAACCGGGTGACGGTCACCGTGATCCGGGTCCTGGCCGAGCAGACGCGCCGGGTCGCGCTCGTGGGCTTCGACGACATCGAACTGGCCGACCTGCTCCAGCCGGGCGTCACGGTCGTCGCCCAGGACGCCGCGGCCCTCGGCCGCACCGCCGCGGAGCGCCTCTTCCGCCAGCTGGACGGCACCCTCCTCGTTCCCGAGCGGATCGAACTGCCGACCCGCCTGGTCACCCGCGGCTCGGGCGAACTGCCCCCGGCGGACTGACCGCAACCCCGGGCGCCGGGCCGGCCGGACCGTCAGCCGGGTGTGGGCAGGCCGCGGGCGCAGGTGTTCCGGGGTCCCCTGTGCGCACTGCCGCTCAGGGGGTTCCCTGCCTGCACCCGGTCCCTTCCCCGCTCCTCCCTGCCTACTGCGCCGAGGCCGTCAGGTCGCCGCGGCGGGGGGTCGCGAAGTTCTCCAGGTCGGCGCGGGTCAGGCCGGTGAGGCGGGCGACCTCGGCCATGTCGAGCGCTCCGCAGTCCAGGCCGCGCAGCAGGTAGCCGCTCAGGGCCTTGGCGGTGGCGGGCTCGTCCATGACGTCGCCGCCGGCCCGGTTGGCGTACCGGGTGAGCCGGGCCGCCGCCTGCTCCAGGCCCTCGCGGTAGAAGGCGAAGACGGCCGCGTAGCGGGTGGGGAGGTGGCCGGGGTGCATGTCCCAGCCCTGGTAGTAGGCGCGGGCGAGGGCGCGGCGGGTGAGGCCGTAGTGCAGGCGCCAGGCGTCGTGGACCTTGGCGGCCGGGCCGACGGGCAGGACGTTGGTGGAGCCGTCCGAGACGCGCACGCCGGTGCCGGCCGCCGCGACCTGCATGACCGCCTTGGCGTGGTCGGCGGCGGGGTGGTCGCTGGCCTGGTGGGCGGCGGAGACGCCGAGGCAGGCGCTGTAGTCGAAGGTGCCGTAGTGCAGGCCGGTGGCGCGGCCCTCGGCGGCCTGGATCATGCGGGCGACGGTGGCGGTCCCGTCGGTGGCGAGGATCGCCTGGCTGGTCTCGATCTGGATCTCGAAGCCGAGGCGGCCGGCGTCCAGGCCGTGCGCCTTCTCGAAGGCCTCCAGGAGCCGGACGAAGGCGGTGACCTGCTCGGCGTAGGTCACCTTGGGCAGGGTGAGGACCAGACCCTCGGGCAGGCCGCCGGCCGCCATGAGGCCGGTGAGGAAGATGTCGAGGGTGCGGATGCCCCGGTCGCGTACGGCGGCCTCCATGCACTTCATGCGGATGCCCATGTACGGCGCCGCCGTGCCGTCCCGGTGGGCCTCGGCGATCAGGCGGGCGGCGCGGGCGGCCGTGGCGTCCTCCTCGGCGTCGGGCCGGGGGCCGTAGCCGTCCTCGAAGTCCACGCGCAGGTCTTCCACGGGCTCCCGCTCCAGCTTGGCGCGGACGCGGGAGTGGACCGGCTCGGCCAGTTCCTCCGGCAGTCCGAGCACGGCCGCGAAGGAGGCGGCGTCGGGGGCGTGTTCGTCGAGGGCCGCGAGGGCCTGGTCCCCCCAGGAGCGGAGGGTGTCGGCGGCGAAGGCGTCACCGGGGACGTACACGGTGTGGACGGGCTGCCGGGTGCCGGGGTCCCCGGGGTAGCGGCGCCGCAGCTCCGCGTCGACCGGGGCGAGGGAGGCGCTGATCTCCTCGCTGACGGCGCCGGCGAGGCTTGTCGCCACCTGCTCCTGCTGACCCATCCCACACCCTCCAATTTTCCGCTTTGCGGAATCAACAATCCGTTGAATGAAGTTATCCGGGGTGGTTCCCGCCGGTCAACACCCTCTCGGACGATGGTCGGCACCGCCCTCAGGATGCACCGAGGCCCCCGTGACCGCGCCGGTCACAGGGGCCTCGTACTGCGCCTGGGGAGGATCAGCCCTTGCGGGACTTGATCTCCTCGGTCAGCTGGGGCACGACCTCGAACAGGTCGCCGACCACGCCGAAGTCGACCAGCTCGAAGATCGGGGCCTCGGCGTCCTTGTTGACGGCCACGATCGTCTTCGAGGTCTGCATGCCGGCGCGGTGCTGGATGGCACCGGAGATGCCGTTGGCGATGTACAGCTGCGGCGAGACCGACTTGCCGGTCTGGCCCACCTGGTTGGTGTGCGGGTACCAGCCGGCGTCGACGGCGGCACGCGAGGCGCCGACGGCCGCACCGAGCTGGTCGGCGAGGGCCTCGATGATCGAGAAGTTCTCGGCGCCGTTCACGCCGCGGCCGCCGGAGACCACGATCGCGGCCTCGGTCAGCTCCGGACGGCCCGTCGACTCACGCGGCGTACGGCCGGTGACCTTGGTGCCGGTGGCCTGGTCCGAGAAGGTCACGGACAGGGCCTCGACGGCGCCGGCGGCCGGCGCGG
>NZ_BNBF01000001.1:284885-297252 GCF_014654935.1 Streptomyces capoamus | reverse complement strand
CCTCGACGGCGGCCGAGTTCGGCTTGACCGTGATGACCGGGGTGCCCTTGATGACGCGGGACTTGGTGGTGAAGGACGCGGCGAACACCGACTGGGTGGCCACCGGGCCCTCGTCGCCGGCCTCCAGGTCGACGGCGTCGGTGATGATGCCGGAGCCCAGGCGCAGCGCCAGACGGGCGGCGATCTCCTTGCCCTCGGCGGAGGACGGGACCAGCACGGCGGCCAGGGAGCCACCGGCGGACACCACCTCGTGGGCGGCCTGCAGGGCGTCCACCTTGGGCACGACCAGGTAGTCGGCGTACTCGGACGCGTCGTGCGTGAGGACCTTCACCGCGCCGTGCTCGGCGAGCGTGGCGGCGGTGTCGGCGGCGCCGTTGCCCAGCGCGACGGCGACGGGCTCGCCGATGCGGCGGGCCAGGGTCAGCAGCTCGAGGGTCGGCTTGCGGACGGCACCGTCCACGTGATCGACGTAGACGAGGACTTCAGCCATGGGATTGCTCTCCTGCGTAACGAAGTTGAGGGGCGGTCAGCGGGGGCGGGCCCTTAGATGAACTTCTGGCCCGCGAGGAACTCAGCGAGCTGCTTGCCGCCCTCGCCCTCGTCCTTGACGATGGTGCCGGCCGTGCGTGCCGGACGCTCGGTCGCGGTCTCGACCTTGGTGTAGGCACCGTCCAGGCCGACCTCCTCGGCCTCGATGTCCAGGTCGGACAGGTCCCAGGACTCCACCGGCTTCTTCTTGGCCGCCATGATGCCCTTGAAGGACGGGTAGCGGGCCTCGCCGGACTGGTCGGTCACGGAGACGACCGCCGGGAGCGACGCCTCGAGCTGCTCCGAGGCGGCGTCGCCGTCGCGGCGGCCCTTGACCACGCCGTCCTCGACGGAGACCTCGGACAGCAGGGTGACCTGCGGGACACCGAGGCGCTCGGCGACCAGGGCCGGTACGACACCCATGGTGCCGTCGGTGGAGGCCATGCCGGAGACGACCAGGTCGTAGCCGGCCTTCTCGATGGCCTTGGCCAGGACCAGGGAGGTGCCGATGGCGTCGGTGCCGTGCAGGTCGTCGTCCTCGACGTGGATGGCCTTGTGGGCACCCATGGAGAGGGCCTTGCGGAGCGCGTCCTTGGCGTCCTCGGGGCCGATCGTCAGGACGGTGACCTCGGCGTCGTCCGCGTTCTCCGCGATCTGGAGGGCCTGCTCGACCGCGTACTCGTCCAGCTCGGAGAGCAGACCGTCGACATCGTCGCGGTCGACGGTCAGGTCATCGGCGAAGTGCCGGTCGCCAGTGGCGTCGGGCACGTACTTCACAGTGACAACGATCCTCAAGCTCACGCCGGCTCTCCTACTGCATCGTCATTTCGGGCTGCCTCTTGCAGGCAGCATAGGCGCCTCAAGCGGCCGATCCCGGTCGGGGCGTCCGCACGCTCCGAACGAAATATTACTCGCCAGTACACCCAGTTCCTGCCCGCTAAGCAAGCGCTTTGAACTGTGACCTTCGCAACGCAGCGTAACCGGAACTCGACGGCTCCGCAGGAGGGGCGGAACGATCCGGAACGTGATCAATCCCGCAGGCCGTTGAAGCGGCCCTGGTGGTAGAGGAGCGGGCGGCCGGCGCCCGAGGGATCGCCGAGCACCACCTCGGCGAGCACGATCCGGTGATCACCGGCAGGCACCCGCCCCACGATTCGGCAGACCAGCCAGGCGAGCACGCCGTCCAGCACCGGCACGCCCTCCGGGCCCTCCCGCCAGGCGGTGGGCGGACCGAAGCGGTCGGCGCCGCTGCGGGCGAAGGTGGCGGCCAGGTCGCCCTGGTGCTCGCCGAGTATGTGCACCCCCACGTGGTCCACCTCGGCCATCGCGGGCCAGCTGGAGGCGCCCGTGCCGATGCCGAAGGAGACCAACGGCGGCTCGGCGGAGACGGAGGTCAGGGAAGTGGCGGTGAAGCCCACCGGACCGTCGGCGCCACGCGCGGTGATCACCGCCACTCCGGCGGCGTGGCGGCGGAAGGTGGCGCGCAGGAGATCGGGGGAGGCGAGCCGGGGCGTGCCGAGGTCGGGCGTGGCCGTCATGCGGATGTCCTTCTGCGAGGAGGGTGAACGGGGTCCGTGGCTGCTCAGCAACCCGGACAGCGCGCACTCGCGGTGCGGGCGAGGTCGACGTGGACCCGCCCGTGGAGAAGGAGTTCTCTCGGCATACGGTCAGACTGACGATAGGTGGTGCGCACAGTCAAGCGGGTTCCGAGGCGCGGAGGATGCTCCACCGTTCCCTGAAACTCCCTCATACGGCCTCCCCCAGGGCGGCGATGACGTCGGCCTTGCGCGGCTGCCCGGTGGCACGCCGCACCACGCGTCCGTCGGCGTCCAGGACCAGGACGGTGGGCGTCTTGAGGATCTCCAGTGCGCGCACGAGGTCGAGGCGGGCCTCGGCGTCGATCTCGACGTGGGTCACGCCGGGGACCATCCCGGCGATCTCGCCGAGGACGCGCCGGGTCGCCCGGCAGGGCGCGCAGAAGGCGCTGGAGAACTGCACGAGCGTGGCGCGCTCCCCCAGTTCGCCGCCCAGTTCGGCCGCCCCGAGCCGCTTGCCGTCGTCGCGCCCGCGCACCCGTACCCTCCCGTTCCGCCGCTTGTGCAGCACTCCGTAGGCACTCGCCGCCGCGAGCACCGCAAGGCACACCACCAGTCCGGTCATCTTCAGCACAAGCATTCACGAGACTGCAAAGATTCCCGGCTCCGGGGGGAGTCCTGCATGCGGAATGCTGGCTTCATGGACATCGACGCGCGGGGGCCGCGGTTCGCAGCGGCCGTGACCACGGTGGTGCTGGCGGTGGCGCTCGGCACGCAGAACGCCTGGCTGCTGGGCTGGCAGACACTGGTCTTCGCGCTCGGCGCGGCCGGGGGCGTGAGCCGCTCGCCGTACGGCTGGGCCTTCCGCACGGCGGTACGGCCGCGGCTCGGGCCGCCGGAGGAATTCGAGCCGCCGCAGCCGCCGCGGTTCGCGCAGGCGGTCGGGCTGGTCTTCGCGGGGCTCGGCCTGGCCGGGTTCACCGTGGGGCCGCAGTGGCTGGGCCTGGGGGCGACCGGAGCCGCGCTCGCCGCTGCGTTCCTGAACGCCGCGTTCGGGTACTGCCTGGGCTGCGAGATGTTCCTGCTGCTGAGGCGGGCGGCGCCGGCCCGGGCGGAGTAAAGCGCCGGCACGGGCGGAGTAAAGCGCCGACACGGGCGGAGTAAAGGGGCTCCGAGGGGCAAGACGGCCATGTAGGCCGACGTGACGAGGATCTCGCCGCCGCGGGGCACCAGGACTGGCTCCCCGTCCGTTCTTCGGGCACGATCTGCGATACGTCGTAAACCTACGGCTGCGTAACTTTCCCGCCGGGAGCCCCCTTTCCCGAGCAGAGCAGAAAGGGCCCACCCCGCCCATGGCAGAGCTGGTCTACCGTCCCGTCATCGGTTTCGCCAAGACGCTGTTCAAGGTCTGGGACCTGGACATCGACTGCCGCGGGTCGGAGAACATCCCGCGCTCGGGCGGCGCGGTGCTGGTCAGCAACCACATCAGCTACCTGGACTTCGTCTTCAACGGCCTGGCCGCGCTGCCGCAGAAGCGCCTGGTGCGGTTCATGGCGAAGGAGTCGGTCTTCCGGCACAAGGTCTCCGGGCCGCTGATGCGCGGGATGAAGCACATCCCGGTGGACCGCGGGCAGGGCGAGACGGCGTACGCGCACGCCCTCGACTCGCTGCGCTCGGGTGAGATCATCGGGGTGTTCCCGGAGGCGACGATCTCGCAGTCGTTCACGCTGAAGAGCTTCAAGTCGGGCGCGGCCCGCCTGGCCCAGGAGGCGGGGGTCCCGCTGGTCCCGATGGCGGTCTGGGGCACGCAGCGGCTGTGGACGAAGGGCCACCCGCGCAACTTCAAGCGCAGCCACCTGCCCGTCACCATCCGCGTCGGCGAGGCGGTGGAAGCGCCCCGCGACCAGTACGCCGGCGCCATCACCCGCCGGCTGCGCGAGCGCGTCCAGGAGCTCCTGGAGGCCGCCCAGCGCGCCTACCCGGGCCGCCCCAGGGGTCCCGAGGACACCTGGTGGCTGCCCTCGCACCTGGGCGGCACGGCTCCGACGGCGGAGGAACTGCGCACGGCGCCGGTCCACTGACCGTTCGCGGCACACGCAGCCTCAGAGGGAGTCGGGGAGCGTCCTCCACAGGTGCGCCCGGTCCCGGGCCGAGCGCAGGGCGGCAAGGACGAGCGGGTGCGGTTCGGCGTACAAAAGCGGATGGTCCCGCTCGCCGGCGGCGGGGTCGGGGGTCCAGGCCAGTCGCTCGCCGGTCAGGGAGAAGCGGGCGTCGACGCCGAACTTGTTGCCGCGCGGATCCTGCCGGTGCCAGGCCCCGTGGAAGCGGACGGCGACCAGACCGTGCAGGACATGGCCGCCCTCGTCGCGGGTCAGACGCTGGTAGCACAGGGCGGTCGGAATGTCCTCGGCGCGCAGCAGCGCGGCCAGGGCGTGGGACTTGGCGTGGCAGATGCCGGTGCCCAGGGCCAGCACGTCGGAGGCGCGCCAGGTGACCCGCGGGTCGCCGGAGTCCTGGGAGTGCGCGACGGCGTCCCGGACGTATGCGAAGGCGGCCCGTGCATAGTCATACGAATCCGTGGCCTCGGCGGCCAGTCGCCCGGCCGTCCGTCTGACCACCGGATGATGATGGTCGATGGCCTCATCGGCGGCCAAGTAGGCGGAGAGGTCGGCGGTGTTCTGGATCAGCTCCATGCCCGCGAAGCATAGAAACGCGGCCACCCGAACGTCAATGACTTTTCGGGTGGCCGCATATCTATGCAGCACCTCGGGCTAGCGGGCCATCTCCTCCTTGAGCGCCGCCAGGAAGGTGTCGACGTCGTCCTCGGTGGTGTCGAAGGAGCACATCCAGCGCACCACGCCGGCGGCCTCGTCCCAGAAGTAGAACCGGAACCGCTTCTGCAGCCGCTCGCTCACGTCGTGCGGGAGCCTGGCGAAGACGCCGTTCGCCTGCACCGGGTAGAGGATCTCCACGCCGTGCACCGCGCGGACGCCCTCGGCGAGCCGCTGGGCCATCTCGTTGGCGTGCCGGGCGTTGCGCAGCCACAGGTCCTTGGCGAGCAGGGCCTCCAGCTGCACGGAGACGAAACGCATCTTCGACGCCAGCTGCATCGAGGTCTTCCGCAGGTGCTTCATGCGCCGCACCGCGTCCTGGTTGAGGACGACGACCGCCTCGCCGAACACCGCGCCGTTCTTCGTCCCGCCCAGCGAGAGGATGTCGACACCGACCGCGTTCGTGAACGTCCGCAGGGGCACGTCCAGGGAGGCGGCGGCGTTGGCTATCCGGGAACCGTCCAGGTGCACCTTCATGCCGCGGGCGTGGGCGTGCTCACAGATGGCCCGGATCTCCTCGGGCGTGTACAGGGTGCCCAGTTCGGTGCTCTGGGTGATCGCCACGACCTGCGGCATCGCGCGGTGCTCGTCCTCCCAGCCCCAGGCCTGCCGGTCGATCAGTTCGGGCGTCAGCTTGCCGTCGGGCGTGGGCACGGTGAGCAGCTTCAGCCCGCCCATGCGCTCGGGCGCAGCGCCCTCGTCCACGTTGATGTGGGCGCTCTCGGCGCAGATCACCGCGCCCCAGCGGTCGGTGACCGCCTGGAGCGCGAGGACGTTCGCGCCGGTGCCGTTGAAGACCGGGAAGGCCTCCGCTCCGGCACCGAAGTGGCTGCGGATGATGCCCTGGAGGTTCGCGGTGTAGTCGTCCTCGCCGTAGGCCACCTGGTGGCCGCCGTTGGCCAGGGCCAGGGCGGCCAGCACCTCGGGGTGGGCTCCGGCGTAGTTGTCACTGGCGAAACCGCGGACCTGCGGGTCGTGGTGGCGACGCGCGTCGGTCCTGGGAGGGTTCACGGCTTCTCGGTCAGCCACAGACGGTTTCCGTTCACTTCTGCGGCGGGCTTGCTCCAGACGTCCTCGATGGCCTCGGCCAGGTCCTTGACGTCCGTGAAGCCCGCGAACTTCGCGTTGGGGCGTTCGGCGCGCATCGCGTCGTGCACCAGCGCCTTGACCACCAGGATCGTAGCCGCGGACGTCGGCCCCTCGGCGCCGCCCGCCTTGCGGAAGAAGTCGGCCATGGCGAGCGTCCACGCCTCGGCGGCGGCCTTGGCCGCGGAGTAGGCCGCGTTGCCGGCGGTCGGCTTCGAGGCGCCGGCCGCGCTGATCAGGACGTACCGGCCGCGCTCGCTGCGCTGCAGTGCCTCGTGGAACGCCAGGGAGGTGTGCTGCACGGTCTTGACGAGCAGCAGCTCCAGGAAGTCCCAGTCGTCGAGGCTGGTCTTGGTGAAGGTCTCGCTGCCGCGCCAGCCGCCGACCAGGTGCACCAGGCCGTCGACCCGCCCGAAGTCCTTCTCGATGTGCGCGGCCCAGTCCCGGGTGGACTGCAGGTCCAGCAGGTCGACCGTGTCGCCGGTGACGGAGGCGCCGCCCGAGGCGTAACGGGCCGCGTCCACGGCCTCCGACAGCCGCTGCGGGTCGTTGTCCGCGCCGATGACGGTCGCCCCCGCCTCGGCCAGGCGCATCAGGGCCGCGCGGCCGGCGGGTCCGCCCGCTCCGGCCACCGCGATCACCGCACCGCTGAGAGGTCCGTTCGCGCCGTTCCGCATGTTCTTCCCCTTAGAAGCAGTGTCCTGGACGCGGTCGCTCACGCGGCGACCCGCTCGGCGCCGTCCGCCGTGATGCCCTTGGTGGAGGCGATCACATTCTTCAGCTTCTTGGACAGGGCCTCATAGAACATGCTCAGCGGAAACTCGTCCGGGAGCACGTCGTCCACGAGCTTGCGCGGGGGCTGGGTCAGGTCCAGGGCGTCGGGGCCCTTGGCCCACTTGGAACCGGGGTGCGGGGCGAGGTAGGTGGAGACCAGCTCGTAACCGGCGAACCAGTGCACCAGCTTCGGACGGTCGATGCCGTCCTTGTACAGCTTCTCGATCTCGGCGCACAGCTGGTTGGTGACCTGCGGGGCGCGCTCCCAGTCGATGGAGAGCTTGTTGTCGGTCCAGCGGACGACGTCGTGCTTGTGCAGGTAGGCGAAGAGCAGCTGGCCGCCGAGGCCGTCGTAGTTGCGGTTGCGGTCGCCGGTGACCGGGAAGCGGAACATCCGGTCGAAGAGCACCGCGTACTGCACGTCGCGGGCCTGCGGGACGCCGTCCGCCTGCAGCTTCACGGCCTCCTTGAAGGCGGTGAGGTCACAGCGCAGCTCCTCCAGGCCGTACATCCAGAACGGCTGGCGCTGCTTGATCATGAACGGGTCGAACGGCAGGTCGCCGTGGCTGTGGGTGCGGTCGTGGACCATGTCCCACAGCACGAAGGCCTCCTCGCAGCGCTTCTGGTCGTGGACCATGGCAGCGATGTCCTCGGGCAGGCGCAGGCCCAGGATGTCCACGGCGGCCTCGGTCACCCGGCGGAAGCGGGCGGCCTCGCGGTCGCAGAAGATGCCACCCCAGGAGAAACGTTCCGGCGCTTCACGGACGGCGATGGTCTCCGGGAACAGGACCGCGGAGTTGGTGTCGTAGCCCGAGGTGAAGTCCTCGAAGGTGATGCCGCAGAAGAGCGGGTTGTCGTACCGGGTGCGCTCCAGCTCGGCCAGCCAGTCCGGCCACACCATGCGCAGCACGACCGCCTCGAGGTTGCGGTCCGGGTTGCCGTTCTGCGTGTACATCGGGAAGACGACCAGGTGCTGCAGGCCGTCGGCGCGGTGGGCGGCCGGGTTGAAGGCCAGCAGGGAGTCCAGGAAGTCCGGCACCTCGAAGCCGCCCTCGGCCCAGCGGCGGAGGTCCTCCACCAGCGCCTGGTGGTAGGCGGCATCGTGCGGGAGGAGCGGGGAGAGCTGCCCGACGGCGTGCACGACACGCTCCACGGCCGCGACCGCGTCGGCCCGCTCCGGCGCGCCCTCGGCGGCGAAGTCGATCGATCCGTCCTTCGACTGCCATGGCCGGATCTGCTCCACGGCATCCTTGAGCACGGGCCAGGCCGGATGCTCCACCACCCTGGTCAGCGGAGATACCCGATCCTCCGCACCCGACTGCACAAGAATTTCCGTCATGTCCCATCCTCCACAGGAGAACCTAGCGTGCGGACACCGTAGGCATACCCGGTTTCTTTCAGCAAGAGCAGGGGCGGGAAATTCTTCTGCCAGCCCCCTTGGTCACGAATGTTTTTCCTGCCGTAAACCGTGACGGCGCTCACTTCCGTCGACGGCGGCGAGTGCCGGCGGAGCGGCGACCGGAGCGGTCAAGGCGCGCGCGGACGCGCCCACGGGAGAGTGACAGCCGGGGTGGTTACCGGCCAACGGGCGCCCGCCCCCGCTCCCGAATGCCCGGCGCCGCCACGGGTTCAACGCGCGGCCCGGCCGTTAGGCTGCGAGCCTGCTGCGTGGACGACGTCGTCCGGACGGGTCCGTCGGTCCGCGCGCCGCCGAGCCGCCGTCGACGGAAGCGAGTTGAACCTTGAACTTCCTTACCATCGGTCACCGCGGTGTCATGGGCGTCGAGCCCGAGAACACCCTCCGCTCCTTCGCCGCCGCGCAGCGGGCCGGCCTCGACCTGATCGAACTCGATCTGCACCTGAGCAAGGACGGCGCCCTGGTCGTCATGCACGACGCCGAGGTGGACCGTACGACCGACGGGTCCGGACCGATCGCCGACAAGACCCTCGCCGAGCTGCGCGCCCTGGACGCGGGCCGCGGGGAGCGGGTGCCGGTGTTCGAGGAGGTCCTGGAGGCGGTGCACGTGCCGCTGCAGGCCGAGATCAAGGACGTGGCGGCGGCGCGGGCGCTGGCCGAGGTGCTGCGCGCCCGGGACCTGACCGCGCGCGTGGAGGTGTCCTCGTTCCACGACGAGGCGGTCGCCGAGATCGCGCGCCTCGTGCCGGGCGTGCGCACGGCGCTCGTCGCGAGCCGGTACGGCACCGACGTGGTGGACCGCGCCGTCGCCGTGGGCGCGGCGACTGTGTGTCTCAACATCCGCCGGCTCACCCTGGAGATCGTCGAGCACGCGCGCGCGTCCGGGCTGCGGATCATCGGCTGGGTGGTCAACACGCAGGACCACCTGCGCCTGGTACGGGCCCTGGAGCTGGACGGGGCGACGACGGACTACCCGGAGATCAAGCGCACGGGACGCTTCACGGCCTGACCCCGCCCTCCGCTTCTTCGAGGTTGCGGCTCATGCGTTCCAGGACACGGACGGCCGTGCGGTACTCCTCCGGGGAGACACCGGCCGTCGACAGCTCGCGGAACGCGTCGACGCGCGCGGCCACGCCGGTCAGGCGCCGGCGGCCGCCGGGCGTGAGGGTGAGCAGTCCCGGTGCGGGACGGCTCGCCCAGCCGTCGGCGAGCGCGGTGTCGACGGCTCGGGCCAGCGTGGCGGTGTCGGCGTTGGCGGCGAGGGTCGACAGGACGTCGGTGTCGGCGGTTCCGGCGGTCCCGGGGGTGTCGTGGACGACGTTGAGGACCTGCCAGGTGATGCGGGTGAGCCCGAACTCCTCCAGCATGCCGTTCATGGAACGGGTGAGTGCTTTGTCGGTGCGGTTGAGCCAGTAGCCGATGGGCTTCATGCGCGCGCTCCTTCGGTGGCGGACCGGTCGGCCCGGCGTCGACGCAGCACGATGCCCCTGCACGGCATGTTCGCTGCGCGGCGCAATGACTGCGCCGCGCAGCAGACTACTACCTTTCGCTGCGCCGCGCAGTGATCCCCGCACGCCCGTGCCCGGTGCCGGCACCGGCTTGGTCAGGCGAGCTCCTTGACCAGCAGCTCGAACTCCAGGTCGTCGCGCTGCGGGATGCCGAAGCGCTCGTCGCCGTACGGGAACGGGCTCGTCCGTCCCGTACGGCGGTAACCCCGGCGCTCGTACCAGGCGATCAGGTCGTCGCGGACCGAGATCACCGTCATGTGCATCTCCGTCGCCCCCCAGCTCCGCCGGGCCTGCCGCTCCGCCTCCGCGAGGACGGCCTTGCCGAGGCCCGCGCCCTGGAGGGACGGGCTGACCGCGAACATGCCGAAGTAGGCGTGGTCACCGCGGTGCTCCAGCTGGCAGCAGGCGACGATACGGCCGTCCTGCTCGACGGTCAGCAGTCGGCTGTCGGGCGACTTGACGACCTCCAGCACGCCCTCCGGGTCGGTCCGCTGGCCCTCCAGGATGTCCGCCTCGGTGGTCCACCCGGCCCGGCTGCTGTCGCCGCGGTACGCCGACTCGACGAGGGCGACCAGGGCGTCGACGTCACCGTCGGTGGCGTCGCGGAAGGTGAGTCCGGTGGCGGGGGTGTCCATGGCGGTGGTCTCCGATCTCGGGCGTGGCTGAGCCAGGGTTGAGGGTAACCCTGCCGCTAGCCTCCGCTGCATGGTGCACGTACTCAGCAGCCGCACGCTGCTCCAGCCCACCGATCCCGAGCGGTCCCGCGCCTTCTACGGCGAGCAGTTGGGCCTGCCGGTGTACCGGGAGTTCGGTACGGGTCCCGCCCGCGGGACGGTGTACTTCCTCGGCGGCGGATTCCTGGAGGTCTCCGGCCGGACCGACACCCCGCCGTCGCCCGCCGTGCGCCTGTGGCTCCAGGTGGCGGACGTGACGGCCGCGCACGAGGAACTGCGGGCCAAGGGCGTCGAGATCCTCCGGCCTCCGCAGCAGGAGCCCTGGGGCCTGATCGAGATGTGGATCAGCGACCCGGACGGCACCCGGATCGTCCTGGTGGAGATCCCGGCCGACCATCCCCTGCGGTACCGGCCGGGCATCTGAGCGGGGGCGGGGACCGGGTGCGGGTCACCGGACGAGCTTGCGCCCGGGGGCGGGGGCCCCGGTCGGGCGTCCGACCAGGGGTGCGGTGCCCGTGGGCGAAGGGCACCGGGCCGGCATCGGCCAGGGCGCGGTGGTGGTGAGGGAGGGGGCCGGGCCGGCGCCGGTCGTGCCGTACACGGGCCGGCCGGCGGCCGGGAAGCCGCCGTAGTCCCCCGGCCCTTCGCGTGCTTGAGGACCGGCCGGTGCCCGTCAGGTACGCAGTGCCCCCATGCGGCCCTCCAGCCGGGTGAGCAACTCGGCGAGCAGGCCGGCCAGTTCGCCCTGTCCCTCGGGGGCCAGGACGGACAGCACGGCGGTCTCGTAGGCGAGCTGGTCGGGGAGGATGCCGTCGACCAGGTCACGGCCGGCGTCGGTGAGGCGCAGGTGGGCGACGCGGCGGTCGCGGGTGTCGCCGCGCCGCTCGACCAGCCCGCGCTCGGTCAGCTGCTTGACCCGCTTGGTGACGGCGGCCCCGGAGGAGAAGGTCTCCCGGGCCAGTTCCCCGGGGGTCAGCTCGTGGCCGGTGCGGCGCAGCGCACCGAGCAGGTCGAACTCGGGGCGGCTCAGGCCGGCCCGGCGCAGCGGGGCGTCCTCGGCCTGCTGGAGCAGCGCGGCGCAGCGGTTGATCCGGCCGATGATCTCCATGGGCCCGGTGTCCAGTTCGGGGTGGACGGCCCGCCACTGGCGGACGACGGCGGAGACGGTGTCACCGCGCGCGGTGTCGGTGCCGGCCCCCGGCCGGGTACCGGCGGTGTCGCTCGCGGGCGGCGTCGTTGCGCCGTTCGTCGCCGTCATGGCCGTATGTCCTCCGTCGTCCTGCCCGGGTCCTGGTCACCATCGTGCTCCCGGCCCGGGGCCTCGTCCCGGTCCCGCGGTACGAGCCCCTGACGCCGTACCGTCGCCGCGAGCGTACGGTGTCCGGACCGCTCGGTGAGCACCACCCGCTCCTCGGGCAGGGCGCGCTGCCACCACTCGCCGGCGGCGGCGTCGGCGGTGGCGCGCAGGTCGACCAGGGCGGCGGCGAGGGCGCGGCGGGCGGACTCCAGGGCCCGCGGTGCCGGTCGCGGCGCGGCGAGCAGGCGGGCGGCGTCCTCGCGGGCCCGCTCGGCGGCGGTCAGCGCCTGCTCCAGGCGGTCGCCGGCGCGCCGGTTGGTGACGGCGACGGCGGCGAGGAAACCGACCAGGGCGCCGACGAGGGTGTCCGCGATCCGGTCGGTGATCAGCTCGGCGGGGTTCTGGGCGCGGGCGAACTCGGTGATGAGCAGCGCCATCGGGGTGACGCAGACGGTGCCGAGCCAGTAGTTGCGGCCGATGAGCGCCTCGGCGCCGAAGTTGAGGGCGAGGCAGGACAGCACCAGGGCGGCGGGGTGCAGATGGGCGAGCGGGGCGAGCGCGGCGAAGACGAGGACGCCGACGAGGTTGCCGACCACCCGCTGGACGCTCCGGTTCCAGGTGAGGCTGACGTTGGCCTGATAGAGGGAGGCCGCGGTGACCAGCGCCCAGTACGGGCGGCCGACGCCCAGTGCCAGGGCGGCGTACCCGGCGAGGGCG
>NZ_BNBF01000001.1:270231-284834 GCF_014654935.1 Streptomyces capoamus | reverse complement strand
CAGCCCAGCGCGGTGCGTACGGCGAGCGGGGCGAGGGGCGCGAGGAGCTGCCACGGGGACCGCGGCGGAAGCGCCCGTTCGGCGGCCACGCCGAGGAGTTCGTCGGCGGCCTCGCGCGGCGCCTGGACGCGCGGGACCCGGCCGGTGCCGCGCAGGTCGCGGGCCCAGGCACGCAGCCGTGCGGGGTCGGTGTCGGCGGGGGCGGCCAGGGCGACCTCGGCGCGGACGAGGAGCCGTTCGAGGGCGCGGCGGGTGCGGTCGGGGCGGGCGCCGGCGGCGAGCAGCGACTGCCAGGCGGCGTGGATGGCGGCGGCGCACGCGGCGCGGGACCGGGCGTGGCCGTCGGCGGTACCGGGGGTTGCGGCGTACGCGGCGGCGGCGTCGAGGGCCTGCGCGGTGGCGCGGCGCTCGGGGCCGTGGGGGCGGAGCAGTCCGGGGGCCATGCAGACCAGCCAGGCCCAGGCGCCGGCGGCCAGGGCCAGCCCGATGTGCGCGGGGATCCGGCCGGGGGTCTGCGGGACGAACAGCGAGGCGGAGCTGATGAAGGAGAGGACCACGTGGCCGGGCGGTCCGATCCGGGTGGCGTCGCACACGGTCTTCTGGACGGCCGCGAGCAGGGCGCCGACGGTGACGAGGACGACGGCGTTCGTGGTGAGCGCCGCGGCGAGCAGGGCGACGGCGAGCCCGCCGACCATGCCGAGCACTACCCGGGCGAGGGCGCGGGCCCGGGCGGCGTAGGGCCGGTTGTGGCCGTAGAGGGCGCACAGCGAACCGGCCATGGTGTACATGGCGAGGTCGAGGCGGCCGAGCGCGAGCAGGGCGAGGTTGGGCGGGGCGACCGCGGCGACCACGCTCAGCGCGGGCTTGAACCAGATGTCGGAGGGGCGTCCCAGGCGGAGGACTCCCGCGAGGGCGAGACGGCGGGCGGGACGGTGGGGAGGACGGGGGGCGGGACGGTGGGGGGTCGCACTGCTCATCCTATTAATTTAACAGGTGTTTTACTTGTAAAACAGCGACGAGGAGGCTTGTCACCGCGCGTGCTCCCCCGCATGCTCCCCGTGTACATCCTTGCGCTCGCGTGCGCTCCGCCGGCCGTGGGCATCGCATCCCTCGACCGACCGTCGAGCGTGGAGGTGCGCGTGCACGGACCGGTGTCGACCGCCTGGCTGCTGGTCGCGTTGTGCGCGGTGACCGGGGCCTACTGCCTGCTGCGGATGCGCAGCGCCGTGGAGGAGCAGCGCCGGGCCGCCGGCGGCGAGGCGCTGATGGGGTTCGGCATGGCCGCGATGGCCGTGCCCGCGGCCGTGTTCACACCGCCGAGGTGGGCGTGGCCGGTGTACGCGGCCGTGTTCGGCGCGGCGGCCCTGCGGGCGCTGTGGACCGCGCGCGGAACCCCGCACCACCTGCACCACCTGGTGGGCAGCGCGGCCATGGTCTACATGGCGGTGGCGATGGCCGCCACCCCGCCGGCCGCCCACCATGCCCACGCCGGCACCGGCGTGCCGCTGCTGACCGGCGCGCTCCTGGTGTATTTCACCGGGTATGTACTGCTGTCCGGCGCGCGCCTGGTCCCCGCCGCCGCTCCGGCGCACGGGACCGGCCCGGTCCGCTGGGGCGACCGCCCGGAACTGGCCCGGGCCTGCCGGCTGTCGATGGGGATCGGCATGGTGGCGATGCTGCTGACGATGTGAACCGCGCCCCGGCGGCCCGCTCGCCGTCCGGCGGGCCGGTGGCGGGGGCGCCCCGGGTGCCTCGTCCGGCGGGCCGGTGGCGGGGGCGCCCCGGGTGCCTCGTCCGGCGGGCCGGTGGCGGGGGCGCCCCTGGTGCCTCGTCCGGCACGCCACGGGTGTCAGCCGTTGAGGGTCCGCATGAGCGCGGGGGCGTAGCGGTCGCCGGAGACGATGCCGCGCGGCGCGACGGCTTCGATGGCGGCCAGCTCCTCGTCGGTGAGCGTCACGGCGGTGGCGGCGACGTTCTCCTCCAGGTAGCGGCGGCGCTTGGTGCCGGGGATGGCGACCGCGCCCCGGCGCAGCACCCAGGCGAGAGCCAGCTGGGACGGCGAGACCTGCTTGGCGGCGGCGATACGGCGGACCTCGTCGACCACGGCCAGGTTGCGGGCGAAGTTCTCGCCCTGGAAGCGCGGGTCGGTACGGCGGAAGTCGTCGGCGGCGAAGTCGTCCGGGCGGGTGATCGCGCCGGACAGGAACCCGCGCCCGAGGGGCGAGTAGGCGACCAGGCCGATCCCCAGCTCGTCCAGGGTGACCATGACCCCGTCGGCCCCGTCGTCCTCGTCGTCCTCGATGCCGCGTTCGAAGAGGGAGTACTCGGTCTGGACCGCCGTGACCGGGTGGACCGCGTGGGCGCGGCGGATGGTCCGCGGGGCGACCTCCGACAGGCCGATGTAGCGGACCTTGCCGGCGGCCACCAGCTCCCCCATGGCGCCGACGCTCTCCTCGACCGGCACCTGCGGGTCGACCCGGTGCAGGTAGTAGAGGTCGACGTGATCGGTGTCCAGGTGGCGCAGGGAGCGCTCCAGGGAGCGGCGGATGTACTCGGGGCGCCCGTTGTGGCCGACGAGCGTGCCGTCGTCGGTGAACTCGACACCGGTCTTGGTCGCGACGACGGCCTGCTCGCGGCGGCCGGCGAGGGCCTTGCCGAGGAGCTGCTCGTTGCGGAACGGGCCGTAGCTCTCGGCGGTGTCCAGCAGGGTCACGCCCAGTTCCAGGGCGCGGTCGATGGTGGCGAGGGACTCGGTCTCGTCGGTGCTGCCGTAGAAGGCGCTCATGCCCATGCAGCCGAGTCCTTCGGCGGAGACGGTCAGGCCCTGACTGCCGAGGGCGCGGAGTTCCATGATGGTGATGATCTTCCTTGCTGTCGCGGGTCGCCCCGCGGTGTGTGACTGGTCGGTGGTGCACCCGGTGCACCGCGGCCCGTCCCGAGGGGGCCGGGCGGGACGCCGGGGGTCAGCGCACCCAGGAGCCGGTGAGGGCCTGGACGGCGGAGCCGTCGAGGTCGGCGAGGGTGGTGGCGACGAAGTCGCGGGCCCACTGCGAGGTCTGGACCCGGAAGGGCGGGCGGGCGGCGGTCAGGGCGTCGACGATCGGGACGGCCGCCTCGGCCGGCGTCTGGGCCGCGGCGAACGACTGCCGGGTACGGGCGAGGTAGGCCTCGAGCGCCGGGCCGTAGGGGCCGGCGGCGGCGAGCAGCGCCGGGACGTCCAGGCCGAGGTTGGCGACGAACTCGCTCGCCACCGCGCCCGGTTCGACCACGGTCACGTCGACGCCGACGGTGGCGGCGACCGGCGCGAGCGACTGCATGAAGCCCTCGACGGCGAACTTGGCCGCACAGTACGCCTCGTTGAAGGGCTGGCCGACGGCGCCGCCGACGCTGCCGACGGTGATCACCCGGCCCTTCGCGGCGCGCAGGTGCGGCAGGGCGGCCCGGGTCACCGCCACCACGCCGAAGAAGTTGACCTCCATGGCCGCGCGGACGTCGTCGACACTGCCCTGCTCGATGGTGCCCACGTGGGCGGCGCCGGCGTTGTTGACCAGTGCGTCCAGGCGGCCGTGTTCGGCGACGACCGCCTCCAGGCAGGCGGTGATGCCCGCGGGGTCGGTCACGTCCAGGCGCTCGACCTGGACGCGGTCGGCGACACCGGCCTCGGCGGCGGCCTGGAGCAGGGCCCCGGCCTTGCCGGTGTCGCGCATGGTGGCGATGGTCGTCCAGCCCGCGCGTGCGGTGCCGATGGCGGCGGCGAGGCCGATGCCGGAGGACGTACCGGTGATCAGAACCGTTTTCGGGGAGGTCATGAGGTCTTCCTTGGCTGGGGAGCGCAACGGGTTCGCCCGGGGGCACGACGGCTCGCCCGGGCGGCACAAGGGCCGACACCCGTAACCGGGGAGTTCCCCGGTTATTCGCAACGGTAAGCGGGGAACTCCCCGGTTGTCCAGTTAGACTGGTCCCCGACGAAGGGAGCAGCCTTGACCACCAAGCCGGGCGCGCTGCGTGCCGATGCCCGTCGCAACCGGGAGCGCATCCTCGAGGCCGCCGTGCGCGCCTTCTCGGAGAAGGGACCGGACGTCGCGATCGACACGATCGCCAAGGCCGCGGGCGTCGGCTCGGCCACGCTCTACCGCCACTTCCCGACGCGCGAGGCACTGGTCGAGGCGGCCTACCGCAACGAGCTGGCCCGTGTCTGCGACAGCGCGGCGAAGCTGCTCGCCGAGAACGCGCCGGACCGGGCGATCCGTCTGTGGATGGACGACTTCATCGACTACGTGGCCGCCAAACAGGGCATGGCGGACGCGCTGCGGGCCGCGGTCGCGTCCGGCGCGGACCCCTTCGCCGAGACGCTGGACAAGCTCGGCACCGCGCTCCGCACCCTGCTGCGCGCCGGCGCCGACGCCGGTCTCCTGCGCCCGGACATCGACCCCTTCGACGTCGGCTTCAGCCTGGCCGGTGTCGCGCTGATCACCAGCGCCCCCGACCAGCGCGAACGGGCCGGCCGCCTCCTCGACCTGCTCCTCGACGGCCTCCGGTACGGGGCGGACGGGCCGGCGGCCGGCTAGTGATCCGGCACCGGCCGCCGCGCACGGGGCGCCGCGCTGCGAGCGCAGGGACGGGCGGGCCCCGCGTCGGATACGTCACTTCGGGGCCGTGGACCGTACCGCCGAGCGGCTCGCCGCTCATAGAGTGCCGGCCATGATGGTCTCCGTGGCCCTGTTGCTGCTCGGCGCCCTGACCGCCGTCGCCGCCCCGCGGCTGCTGGCCCGGGCCGACTGGCCGGACCGCGAGCCGGTGGTCGCCCTGTGGGTGTGGCAGTGCGTCGTGGCGGCCGTCCTGTTGTGCTGCGCCCTGTCGATGGCCCTGAGTGCGGCGGCCGCCTGGCAGACGGTGCGCGGACAGCTGTTCGCCGCCGCCCCGCGCGGGGTCGTGGAGGCCTACGCCCTCGGTGCGGCCGGCCGCTGGGCGGCGCCCACCGCCTTGCTGCTCGCCTGCGGCGGCCTGTGGAGCCTGGCGATGCTGGCCCGTGAGGTCGTACGGGACCGGGCCCGGCGGCGCGGACGGCGTGCCGAACTCCTGGTGCGGGCGCCGCTGTTGCCGGGCGAGGAGCCGGCGGGCCGCCGGCTGGTGATACTGGAGGGCGACCGTCCCCACGCCTGGTGGCTGCCCGGCGCGGTGCCGCGGCTGGTCGTCACCACGGCGGCGCTACGGCGCCTGAGGGGCCGTCAACTGGACGCGCTGCTGGCGCACGAGCAGGGACACGCCCGGGCGCGGCACGACTGGCTGCTGCACTGCTCGGCCGCGCTGGCGGGAGGGTTCCCGCAGGTCCCGGTGTTCGCCGCGTTCCGCGACGAGATGCACCGGCTGGTGGAGCTGGCCGCCGACGACACGGCCTCCCGGCGCTTCGGCCGGCTGACCACGGCCCTGGCCCTGGCCGGACTCAACGAGGACCGGGGCGTGTTCGGGCCCTGCCCGACCCCGCAGGCGCAGGTGCCGCAGCGCGTGCACCGGCTGCTGACCCCGCCCGACCGGCTGCCGGCGCTGCACCGGCTGCGCCTGACGGCGACCGCCGCACTGGTGCCCGTGCTCCCCCTACTGGTGACCCTGGTACCGGGCCTGCGGGCACTGGGCTGACCTCGCCCGCTTGGCCGCGGGCCGTTTTGTCCACAAAGATCGCCGCATGCACCAACGTCCCCCCGCCTCCCCGTCCTCCCCCTCCCCCTCCCCCCGGCCGGCGGCGGTCCGTACGGCCGCCCTCGCGTCCGTGTTCCTCGGCGCCTCCTTCGTGCTGCTGCTGGTCCTCGTCGCACTGCGCTGGCACCCCCTGCTCGCCGTGGACGGCCGTATCTCCCGCGCCACCCACCGCTGGGCGGTGCGCGACCACGCGGTGACCCACGCCTTCCGGCTGCTGACGGACTGGGTGTGGGATCCGCTCACCATGCGCCTGCTGGCCGGGGCGGCCGCGGTGTGGCTGGTCTGGCGGCGCGCGGCCTGGTGGACGGCGCTGTGGCTGGCCGTCACCTGCGCGGCGGCCGCGCTCGTGCAGCAGTCGGTGAAGGCCGTCGTCGCCCGCCCGCGCCCGGTCTGGCCGGACCCGGTCGACTCCGCCCGCTACGCGGCCTTCCCGTCCGGTCACGCGATGACCGCCACCGTGGTGTGCGGCCTGCTGCTGTGGCTGCTGCACCGCCGCGGCGCGGGCCGCGCCCTGTGGTGGACGGCGGTGGCGGCGGCACTGGTGTCGGTGGTCGGCGTGGGCGTGACCCGGGTGTGGCTGGGTGTCCACTGGGCCTCGGACGTGCTGGGCGGCTGGCTGGCCGGGGCGCTGCTGGTGGCCGTGGCGGTGCTGGTGTACGAGTGGCCGGAGAACGAGCGGACCCGGCTTCCGGCGCGCCGGCGGGGGTAGAGTCCGGCCCATGGCTGCCGTGCTGTTCGACTTCTCCGGGACGCTGTTCCGCATCGAGACCGCCGAGTCCTGGCTGCGCGCGGTCCTGGCCGGCACCGGTCACACCCTGCCGGAAGGCGAACTGACGCGTGCCGCGCGGGCCTTGGAGGCGGCGGGCGGACTGCCGGGCGGTCCGGAACCGGTGGAGCTGCCGGCGGACCTCGCGGAGCTGTGGGCGGTGCGGGACGAGAGCGCCCAGTTGCACCGGGCCGTCTACACCGGCCTGTCGCGCCGGGTGCCGCTGCCGGACCCCGGGCTCCACGACGCCCTGTACGACCGGCACATGGTGCCCGCGGCCTGGTCGCCGTACCCCGACGCGGCAAAGGTACTGCGCACCCTGCGCGAGCGCGACGTCGGCGTGGGCGTCGTCAGCAACATCGGCTGGGACCTGCGTCCGGTCTTCCGCGCACATGGGCTGGACGCCTATGTGGACACCTACGCGCTGTCGTACGAACACGGGGTGCAGAAGCCCGATCCCCGGCTGTTCTCGGTGGCCTGCGAGGCGCTCGGGACGGACCCGCGCCGGGTGGTGATGGTCGGTGACAACCGGACGGCGGACGGCGGCGCGGCCGCGCTCGGCTGCCGGGTGCACTTCGTGGACCCTCTGCCGGTGGACCGGCGCCCCGACGCACTGCTGCCGGTGCTGGACCTGGTGGGCTGAGCGGCGACCCGGCGGGGTGGGGGCGGCGGTGCCGTCCGTCCGGGACGCTCCCCCGCGTCGCCCCAGACGAACGGCCGTTCCGGAAGGGCCCCAGGCACAGGGAAGCCCCGTTGCGTTGAGTATAGTTGGCTGGCAGCCAGTCAACGCAGGAGTTACAGGATGTCCCCGCGCAGCGCCTCGGTCAATGAAGAATTGCGGCGGCGTTCCCGGGAACGGCTGCTGCAGGCCGCCGTCGAACTCGTCGGCGAGCACGGCTTCGAGGCCACGACACTCGGCGACATAGCGGACCGGGCCGGTTCGGCGCGCGGACTGGTGTCGTACTACTTCCCCGGCAAGCGCCAGTTGGTGCAGTCCGCGGTGCACCGGCTGATGCACCGCACGCTGGAGGAGGCGCTGGAGCGGGAGCCGTGCACCGAGGACGGCCGGGAGCGGCTGGCCCGGGCCATCGACGCGATCCTGGGCCTGGCCCGGGACCGGCCGGTGCTGATGCGCCAGCACATGGCGGGCCTGCTCCACGCCGAGGGCTTCGTGCAGTGCCCGGAGCAGCGCCGGCTCGCGGAACTGCTGAGCGACACCGTGACCCGGTACGGGGCGCAGGACGTCTCGGCCGACTATCCAATGCTGCGGGCCCTGCTGATGGGCGCGGTGTACGCGGCGCTGGTGCCGGGCGTGCCGATGCCCGTGCCCCTGCTGCGGGCCGAGCTGTTCCGGCGGTACCGGCTCGACTGGGCGATGGGGGTGCCCCCGGAGAGCCGGCCGGACCCGGCGGCGGACGGCGGGGACCTGTCCCGGTTCTTCGCCACGGGTGACCGGCCGGGCGGCGCCTGAGCGACGGGCCCGCGCCCGCACCGGAAGCACCCGGGCAGCGGGTTGTGCCGGACTGCGCCGGACTGCGCCGGCGGCCTCGGCGGCCTCGGCGGCCTCGGCGGCCTCGGGGATGATCACACTAGTACGCGCGGGGGCCGCCCCCGGGTCACCCCACCGGCCCCTGCCGCCGGCCGTCCGGCGGTGCCATGCTGGAAGCGTCCGCACACTCTCCTTCGGGCGAGGAGTACCGCTGTGCTGCGTGTCGCCGTCGTCGGTTCCGGGCCGAGTGGGTGCTACACCGCCCAGAGCCTGGTCCAGCTCCATCCCGAGGTCCGCGTGGACGTCCTGGACCGGCTGCCGTGCCCCTACGGCCTGGTCCGCTACGGCGTCGCCCCCGACCACGAGAAGATCAAGTCCCTGCAGGGCAGCCTGCGCACGGTCCTGGAGCACGAGCGGGTGCGCTTCCTCGGCGGCGTCCGGGTGGGCGGCCCGGGCGGCCTGCCCGTGCAGCGGCTGCGCGGGCTCTACCACGCGGTGGTCTACTGCGTGGGCGCCGCCACCGACCGGCGGCTCGGGATCCCCGGCGAGGAACTGCCGGGCAGCTGGTCCGCGACCGAGTTCGTGTCCTGGTACAGCGCCCATCCGGACGCGGCCGACGCGGGCTTCCTGCGCGGGGTGCGCTCGGCGGTGGTCGTCGGGGTCGGCAACGTCGCGGTGGACGTCACGCGGATGCTGGTCCGGGGCGCGGCGGAGCTGCGTGCCACGGACATCCCGCAGGCCGCGCTCGACGCGCTGGCGGCCAGCGGGCTCACCGAGGTGCACATGGTGGGCCGGCGCGGGCCCGCCCAGGCCCGCTTCACCACCAAGGAACTGCGCGAGCTGGGCGCCCTGCCCGGCACGGAGGTGACCGTCGACCAGGCCGAGCTGGCGCTCGATCCGGCCGGTCCCGGCGCCCTGCCCGCCGGGCCACGCCGCAATGTGGAGGTCCTGCGCGCCTGGGCGGCGCGGCCCGCCACGACCGCCGCCCGGCGGATCCGGCTGCGGTTCTTCCTGCGCCCGGTGGAGCTGCTGGAGGACGGCGGCCGGGTGGGTGCCGTCCGCTTCGAACGGACGGCACCGGACGCGTCCGGCGGCGTGACCGGCACGGGCCGCTACGAGGACGTGCCCGCACAACTGGTGCTGCGCTCGGTGGGCTACCGCGGAGTGCCGCTGGAGGGGCTGCCGTTCGACCCCGCAAGCGGCACGATCCCGCACCGGGAGGGCCGCGTGCTGCGGGACGGCGCGCCCTCGCCGGGCGAGTACGTCGCGGGGTGGATCAAGCGCGGCCCGACGGGGGTCATCGGCACCAACCGGCCCTGTGCCAAGGAGACCGTGACCACGCTGCTCGCGGACGCTCCCGCACTCGGCCGCGCGGACCTGCCGGCGGACCCGGTCGCGGCCCTGCGGGCGGCCGGCATCGCGCCCGTGCCCTGGGACGGCTGGCTGGCGATCGAGCGGGCCGAGGCCGAGCTGGGGACACGGCTGGGGCGGGGCGTGGTGAAGCTGGCCGACTGGGACACACTGCTGGGCGCGGCGCGGGTGCCGTAGCCCGCGCGGGGCTCGCCGGCGGCCGGCCGGGTGGGCGGGTCGGGGGGCGCGGAAGTCCGGTACCGCGGCCGGATCAGCCGGGAGTGCCGCCGCGGCCGGCCTGGCGTTCGGCGGCGGCGAGGAGGCTGTCGAGCAGGCCCGGGAAGAGGCCGTCCAGGTCGTCCCGGCGCAGGCCGTTCATCTTGGCCGTACCCCGGTAGACCTGCCGGATGACGCCGCTCTCGCGCAGCACCCGGAAGTGGTGCGTGGTGGTGGACTTGGTCACCGGCAGCTCGAACTGCGAACAGGACAGCTCCGCCTCCCCCGCGGCGAGTTCGCGCACGATCCGCAGCCGCATCGGGTCGGACAGCGCGTGCAGCACGCCCTCCAGACGGATCTCCTCCCGGTCCGGGTGCGGCAGCGCGCGGCCGGTGCTGGCGGTGTCGGTCACGGCGGCTGCCCCTTCGTCACGGAATCTGTGGCACCCCCATTGTACGAGAGACATCGTAGTTTGACATGTCTCGTAGTATGAGGAGTACCGTACGAGGACACCAGCGGTCCGTGACGATTGGAGTCCACGTGAGTGCGCTCTTCGAGCCCATCACCCTGCGCGAACTGACCATCCCGAACCGGGTGTGGATGCCTCCGATGTGCCAGTACTCGGCCGAACCGGAGGGCCCGCTCGCCGGCGCCCCGCACGACTGGCACTTCGCGCACTACGCGGCGCGGGCCACCGGTGGCACCGGCCTGATCGTGGTGGAGGCCACCGCGGTCTCGCCCGAGGGCCGCATCTCCCCGTACGACCTCGGGCTGTGGAACGACACCCAGACGGAGGCCTTCCGCCGGATCACCCGTTTCCTCACCGCGCAGGGCACCGTGCCCGCGGTGCAGCTGGCGCACGCCGGCCGCAAGGCGTCCACCGACCGGCCGTGGAGGGGCGGCGCGCCCCTCGGCCCGCAGGCGCACGGCTGGCAGCCGCTCGCGCCGAGCGCGCTGCCGTTCGACGAGCGCCACCCGGTGCCCGCCGAGCTGACCGCCGAGCGGATCGAGGAGATCGTCGGCCAGTTCGCCGCCGCCGCGCGCCGGGCGCGTGCCGCGGGCTTCGAGGTCGTCGAGATCCACGGCGCCCACGGCTACCTGATCAACGAGTTCCTCTCCCCGCACTCCAACCACCGCACCGACGCCTACGGCGGCTCGTACGAGAACCGCGTCCGGTTCGCCCTCCAGGTCGTGGACGCCGTACGGGAGGTGTGGCCGGCGGACAAGCCGGTGTTCTTCCGCGTCTCGGCCACCGACTGGCTCGAGGACGGCGGCTGGACCCCGGAGGACACCGTCCGTCTCGCCCGCGACCTGCACGCCCACGGTGTCGACCTGCTCGACGTCTCCACCGGCGGCAACGCCCCCGGCGTCGCCATCCCGGCCGGGCCGGGCTACCAGGTGCCGTTCGCCGCCCGGGTGAAGGCCGAGACCCCGCTGCCCGTGGCCGCCGTCGGCCTGATCACCGAGACCGGACAGGCTCGCAAGATCCTGGCGAACGGCGAGGCCGACGCCGTGCTGCTCGGCCGCGAACTGCTGCGCAACCCGTCCTGGGCCCGGCACGCCGCCCGCGAACTGGGCGCGGAGGTCCGGGTGCCGGACCAGTACCACCGCTCGGTCTGAACCGGCCCGCCCCGCCGGGCGGGGTGCCGGGTCACGTCGTCGGCAGCAGGCGGGTGACGGTCCGTTCCAGGCGGGGCAGGGTGCGCTGGCCCGCCAGGGCGAGCGCGATCGCGGCCACGACACCGGCCCAGGCGACCGGGCCCAGCGGGGTGCAGCCGAACGCGCGGCTGAGGCCCGGGGTCTGCACCACGAACACCAGGGCCAGCGCGGAGCCCAGCGAGGTGACCTGCACCAGCCGGCTGTCGCGCCGGTCGAGCAGGGTCTGCACCAGCTGGGTGCCGACCACCCCGCACAGCGCCATGGTGCTGGAGCGGCGGGCGGTGCCCGGTGTGAAGCGGCCGATCAGCCAGGCCGTGACCGCGCCCAGACAGGTGGTCAGGGCCCGGTGCCGGATCTGCCGCAGCAACGGGTCGCCCAGCACCCCGGCCGCCTCCTCGACGTGTCCCAGGTCCGCCTCGCCCTCCTTCTCCGTCACGGCCACCGCCATCGACGGGAACAGGTCGGTGAAGAGGTTCACCATGAGCATCTGCCGGGTGGACAGCGGCGACCGTCCGGACAGCAGCGTGCCGAGGATGCCGAACCCGACCTCGCCGGCGTTGCCGCCGATCAGGATGGCGATCGCGTCGGCGACGCTGTGCCACAGCGCGCGGCCCTCGCCGACCGCGTCGATCAGCACCGTCAGGTCGTCGTCGGTCAGCACGATGTCCGCGGCGTTGCGCGCGGCGGCCGAACCCCGGGCGTTGATGCCGACGCCGATGTCGGCGGCCCGGATGGCGGCGGCGTCGTTGGCGCCGTCGCCGACCATGCCGACGACCCGGCCCGCGTCCCGCAGCGCCTCCACGACCTGGAGCTTCTGCTCGGGCGCCACCCGGGCCACCACGCCCGCGTCCCGCAGCATCCGGGCCCGGGCCGCGCGGTCCGCCGCGGCCAGCTCGTCGCCGGTGACCACCACGGTGTCCTCCGGCCAGCCCAGGTCGGCGGCGATCGACCGCGCGGTCTGCGGATGGTCGCCGGTCAGCATGACCGGTCGTACACCCGCCCCGTTCAGCCCGTTCACCAGGGCCGTCGAGGTCTCGCGCGGTACGTCGGACAGCGCCAGCAGACCGGTGAACCCCAGCTCGGCCAGCGGCCGTTCCAGGGCGTCCGTCTCCCGCTCGTCCGCGCCGAGCGGGCGTTCGGCCACCGCCAGCACCCGCAGGCCGTCCGCCGCCAGGGCGTGCGCGGACCGGGAAGCCCCGGCCGGCAGCCCGGCGCAGGCGGGCAGCACGGTCTCCGGAGCGCCCTTGACCACCAGCACGGGCGGTCCGTCGCCGCTGCGGCCGACCGCGGCGGCGTACCCGCGCGCGGCCTCGAACGGCAGGTCGGCGAGCTGGGTCCAGTCCGGGTCGGCCGGCGCCGCGGCCAGCACGGCCTCGTCGGTGGCGTGCACCGGCCGGTCGGAGCCGCCGTTCAGCCGCGGGCAGGCCCGCGCGGCGGCCCGGACGGTGGCCTCGGAGCCCGGGTCGGCCGCGGCGCGGACCGTGCCCTCGGCGTCGGAGGTGCGCACCAGCCGCAGTCGGTTCTCGGTGAGCGTGCCGGTCTTGTCGAAGCAGATGGTGTCCATCCGGCCCAGCGCCTCCAGCGTGCGCGGGGTGCGGACCAGGACACCGCCCCGGCTGAGCCGGCGGGCCGCCGCCAGCTGCGCCACCGTCGCCACCAGCGGCAGCCCCTCCGGGACGGCCGCCACGGCCACCGCCACCCCGCCGCTGACCGCCTCGCGGATCGGGGTTCCACGGAGCAGGGCGAGCCCCGTCACCGCCGCGCCGCCCGCCAGGGTCAGCGGCAGCGCCTTGCGGGTGAGTTCCTGGAGCCGGGCCTGCACGCCCCCGGCGGGGGGTGTGCGGGCGGCGAGGTGGACGGCCCGTGCGGCCTCCGTGCGGTCGCCGGTGTCGACCACGATGGCCCGGGCATCGCCCGCCACCACGGTCGTGCCCTCGAAGACCATGCAGCTGCGGTCCGCGACCGGGGCGTGCGGGGTGGGGTCCGTCTGCTTCTCCACCGGCAGCGACTCGCCGGTCAGGGCGGACTCGTCCACCTCCAGGCCCTCCTGCCACAGCAGCCGGGCGTCGGCGGGCACCACGTCGTCCGTCTTGAGCTGGATGACGTCGCCGGGTCGCAGCTCGTCCGCCTCCACGGTGCGGGTGCCGCCGGCCGGGGCCTCGGCCTCCGGCGGCACCACCCGCGCCTTCTGCTGCTGTCCGGCGACCAGTCCGGACAGCGCGCGCTCGGCCCGCAGCCGCTGGACGCCGCCCACCAGGGCGTTCAGATCGAGGGCGCCGACGACGAGCAGCGCGTCCGCGACGGAGCCGAGGATCGCCGACGCCGCCGAACCGACCGCCAGGACCGGGGTGAGCGGGTCCTGCAGTTCCCCGCGGACCGCGCGGGCGAGCCGGTAGGACCAGCGGACGGGCGCGGCGGCCGGGTGCCGGGTGACGGTCTCGGCCGCCGTGCGCATCCGGGCGGTCACCGGGTGGCCGGCGTCGGGGGCCGGTTCGTGCGCCAGGCGGTCCCGGGCCTCGTCGGGGTCCAGCTCGTGCCAGTGCACCCGGGGGCGGGGGTGCGGGGCGGGGGCGGTCGCCACGCCGAACGCGGCGGCCGCCCCCGTCAGCAGCGCCATGGCCGCGCCGATGTCGACGGGCGCGTGCCGGAACCCGGGCAGCACGGCCAGACGGCCGCGGCCGCGGCCGGACTCGCCGATCGCGACGAGCAGTCCGGACAGCGCGGCGCCGGAGCGCGCCAGGGTCTGGGCCCGGCGGCCGACCCGACGGGCGGCCGGGACCGCGGTGAGCACCCGCCACACGTCGGGCAGGCCGTGCAGGGCGAGGATGTCGGCATCCCACACCACGGCGCCGTCCCGGTCGGTGAGCGCGACCGCGACATCGGCGGCCCGCAGCGCGGCCAGCACGTCCCGGTCCCCGGCGCCGCGCACCCGGGCGGCCACGAGTACGGCGCCCTCGTCGCCGCGCGCCTCGTAGACCACGTCGTCCAGCGGCCGGCGGGCGTCGACGACCTGGTCGGCGAGACCGGTGAAGTCCTCCAGCGCCGGGTCGTCCACGAGCACCACCCGCAGTCCGGCCCGGCGGGCCGCGTCCAGGACCGGCTCGGCCCAGGCGTCGGCCTCGCCGTCCGCGGTGCGCAGCGCGCTCGGGTGCAGCACGACCGTGCCGGCCATCTCCAGTTCGCGCAGCCGCTCCGGGGCGCGGACCAGCACGCCGGTGCGGGCCAGGGCGGTGCTGAGCACGGCGTGGAAGGCGGCGGGACCGTAGCGGGCGGCCTTCGGGGAACCGGCCAGCACCGCCTCCGCCGCCTCGGCGCCGTCGTGTTTGACCAGCAGGGTGGCCGCCGCGCCCAGCAGGCTGCCGGCGGAGGCGTGGGTCGCGTACTCCTGGGCCGGGGAGACGCGCAGCGGCGGGCGCGGCAGGCCGC
>NZ_BNBF01000001.1:248146-270196 GCF_014654935.1 Streptomyces capoamus | reverse complement strand
CGGGGTCGGCGCCGAGGCTGGTCCGGTCGGGCGCGCACAGCCGGTCGTGCACCGTGTCGAAGGCGGCCGAGCGGGCCAGCGTCTCGGCCACCTGGCAGGCCCGCAGGGCACCGTCGAGCACGAGCGAGGTGGGGGTCTGGCCGGTGGCGTGCACGGCGGCGTTCGCGCAGGCCAGCACGAGGTCCATGCGGTCCTCCCCGAGCCGGGTGCGCAGCCAGGCACGGAAGCGCGGGTTCTCGCGCAGCAGCGTCACGGCCGCGGTCAGCATCCGGGGCGAGGGCGGCAGCCGCAGGGCGTAAGCGGTCAGGGCGACGGCGGTGCCGATGCCGTCGGCGGCGAGCGTGGCCGCCGCCTGGCGTACCCCGGCCGGGTCGGCCGGATGCGTCGTCTCCTCCAGGTCGTCGGCGGCCAGCACCAGCCCGTGCCGCTCGGCGAGACCGGCCGCGTGCGCCAGGACCCGGTCGGCGGCCTCCTCACCGGTGGCGGTCACCACCAGCCGGGCGAGTCCCTGGTCCCAGTAGGCGAGGAGCACGTCGGGGTGGTCGGCCAGCGCGGCGGCCATCCTGCGTGCCAGGTGTGCCGTACCGCCGGCGTGCCGCGCGTGCTCCGGGTCCAGGGGCCGCACCGCCAGGTGGGCGCGGGCACCGGACCGCCAGTGGTCACCGGCGCCGGGCAGCGCGTTGCGGGCCACCCGCGCCACTCGCGCGACGGCGTCCGCGCCGCGCACACCGGCGCGCGCGGTGCCGGCGGCGGCGCCGGCGGCCAGTCCGGCCGCAGGTGCCGCCGCCCGCGCGAGCAGGCGTGGCGCCGCCGGCAGCAGGCGGGCGGCGGTCGCGGGTGCCGTCAGCAGTCCGGGCACCATGACCTCCTAGAGCGTGGTGCGGTCGGGCCGCGCGGTCGGCCCGAGCGGGCCGGTGGACGTCCTGCCGTGAGCCGCGTCGGACGGATCGGCCGACTCCGGGTGCCCGGTCCGGCCCGAGGCGTGACTGCCCGAGGCATGTGTGCCCGGTGCGTGTGTGCCCCCGGGCGTCGTGGTCCCGGGTGTGGTGGTCCCGGGTGTGGTGGTCCCGGACCTCGTGCCCCCGGGCGTCGTGGCCTGGGGTGTGGTGGTCCCGGCGGTGGCCACCGGGCCGGGCCCGTGGCCCCCGCCGCCGGACCTGAGGGCTGCGCTGCCCAGGTCGTGGGCGGGTTCGGGCTCCCCCGCGCCCGCGTCCCCGGACCGTGCCGGCCGGGGTTGCGTGAGCCAGGCCA
This sequence comes from Streptomyces capoamus, assembly GCF_014654935.1. Classification (GTDB taxonomy): domain Bacteria; phylum Actinomycetota; class Actinomycetes; order Streptomycetales; family Streptomycetaceae; genus Streptomyces; species Streptomyces capoamus. Next base: position 268,945 of record NZ_BNBF01000001.1, on the reverse strand, counting down.
CCGCCGCGCCGGTGAGCGCCACGGGCCACTCCACCACGCCCGCGGCACCGAGCACCCCGGCCCCCGCGTACACCGCCATGCGCCGGCCCCGGGGGGAGACCGCGCCGACCTTGTCCAGTGTTTCCTCCGCGGCCCTGGTCACCGTTCCGGCACCGGGCACCCTGCGCAGTACCGAGGCAGCGCCGCGCAGGGGCGCCGTGAGGACCGACGACGACTTCTGCTCAGCCATGACTCTCCTCGGGTGAGATCGTCCCGCGTGCCCGCCGAGTTCCCACGACCGTGCTGGTCATCCCCTCAGGTCTCAGGGCACGACACCTCTTCTCAGGGAACGCCACGCACCCCGCCGGCGCTACCCCGGGCCGCGTATCCGTGGTTTCAGGAGGCGTGCCGGAACAGCCCGCCGGGCACGGCCGCGGCCAGGGCCCGGTACCCCTCGGGGTTGAGGTGCAGCCAGTCCCCGGCGTGCAGGGCGGGCAGCAGCCGGCCGGGGTGCGCGGGATCCCGCACCGCCCGGTCGAAGTCGATCACCGCGTCGAAGTGGCCGGGGGCGCGGATCCAGTCGTTGACGCGTTGCCGGGTGGCCTCCCGCTCCCCCGCCGGGTCGTCGTACAGGGTGCTGCCGCCGAACGGGGTGAGGGTCGCGCCGTACACCCGGATGCCCTGGGCGTGGGCGCGGACGAGGATCTGCCGGTACCCGGCGATCAGGTCGTCGGTCACCGCGCGCTGCGCCGCGGGCGTGGCCTCGGCGGTGCCGATGTCGTTGACGCCTTCGAAGACGATCAGCCAGGACACCGCGCTGCGGGACAGGACGTCCCGGTCGAGACGGGCGAGCACGTTGGGGCCGAGTCCGTCGTTGAGGACGCGGTTGCCGCCGGCCGCCTGGTTGAGGACGGCGATGCCGGACGTGCCCGGGCGGTCGTGCAGGCGGTCGTAGAAGCGGTCGGGCCAGCGGTCGTTGCCGTTGGTGGTGGAGCCGCGTCCGTCGGTGAGCGAGTCGCCGAGGATCGCGACGGCCCGGCTGCGGGCGGGTGCCAGCACCTCGACGTCGCTCAGCAGGTACCAGTGGTCGACGGCGGTCGCGCCCGGCAGGTCCGGGTCGCCCGTGTGGTCGCCGTGCAGGAGGTACGACGTGGTGCGCGAGCCGGGGTGGGAGGTGAGCGCGAGCGAGGCCTGGCCGCGCGCGGTGTACGCGGTGACGGTCAGCTCGGACCCGGCTCGCAGCTCGAAGTCCAGCGGGTCGGACACCATCTGCGCGCCGACGGGGACGGTCACGGCGGGCCGGTCCGCGAAGGTGACCCGGTGCAGGCTCCCGGGCTCGACCGCGTCGACGCCGGCCCTGCCGTCGCGGGGCAGGGCCACGGTGACGGCGGTGAGCGGCAGCGGGGTGTCGCCGTAGGCGTTGGAGAAGCGCAGCCGGATCCGGGGGCCGCCGGCGGTGACACGCACGGTCTGCCGCAGGGTGGTGTCGACGAGCACCGACTTCTCACCGGTGTACGGGGCGGGCGGCAGGTTGGCGGGCTCGGTCAGCTGGGGCATGCCGGTCCAGGTGCTCACCCAGTGGCGCCCGGGGCCGGCCCCGGCAGTCGCCGGAGCCGGCCCGGTGACGAGCGCCGTGAGGGCGGAGGCCGTCACGAGGAGGGCGAGGACGAGGACGCAGGTGCTGAGCAGGGTGACGAGCGGCGTTCCGCGGGACGGCTTCACGGGGGCCTTTCCGGGAGACGAGACCGGTCGGTAGGGACCGGGCGGGCGGGGGCGGGGACCACGGGGGGCAGGGGCCGGGTGTGCGGGCAGGGGGGCGTGGGACAGGGGTGGGGCCGTACGGGCAGAGACCGGGTGTGCGGGAGGGACGGCGCGCGTGCCGACGTGAGGGCCGGCGAACGGGGCCCCTGCTGACGCGGCGGGGACCGGCCCGCGTCGCGTAGTGCGGAACGGCGTTACGGACGCGCGGGCTGACACGGCTGGGACCGGGCCGACCTGACGAGGGCCTGCCGACACGGCCGGGGGTGCGGGTCTGTACGGCCGCGGGTGCGGGCCGGACCGGTCGGGGCAGGCCCGCACCCGGTCGTCACCCCGTGGCGCAGGCGCTGCCGTTGAGGGTGAACGCGGCCGGTGCCGCGCTGTTGCCGGTGTGGGTGGCCTGGTAGCCGATGGTGACGCTCGCGCCGGGCGCGATGGTGGCGTTGTACGCGGCGTTGGTCGCCGTCACCGCGCCGGAACTGCCGCTGTAGCCGGCGTTCCAGCCGTTGGTGAGGGTCTGGCCCGCCGGGAGGGTGAACCCAAGCTTCCAGCCGTTCACCGGAGTCGTACCGGTGTTGGTGACGGTCACGGAGGCGGTCAGACCGGTGCTCCAGGCGCTGACCGCGGTCGTCACCTTGCAGGCGGCGCCGGGCGGTTGCGGTGTGGTGCCGCCACCGTCGAGGCCGAAGAAGGTCAGCGCACGGGAGGCCATGCCCCGGCTGTAGAGGTTGTGGCCGACGCCCTGGAGGCTGATCGCCTCGACGGGGGCCCGGTCACCGGTGGCGCCGTAGCGGGTGCGGGTCCAGCCGGCGACGGGCGTGTCCGTGGCAGCGGGGGTCTGGCCGAGGCCGTGCACGTTGGTCCACTGCTTGATCGCCTCCCCGAAGTTGGGGTAGCGCAGGGTGTCGTCCTCGGTGCCGTGCCACAGCTGCATGCGTGGGCGCGGACCGGTGTAGCCGGGATAGGCGGCGCGCACCAGGTCGCCCCACTGCTGCGGGGTGCGGATGACGGTGCCGCCGGAGCAGGCGCTGTTCCACTCGGAGCCGTCGGTGGTGGCGAAGCAGCCGAAGGGGACGCCGGAGAAGGCGGCACCCGCGGCGAACACGTCGGGGTAGTCGCCGAGCAGGACGTTGGTCATCATCGCGCCGGAGGAGATGCCCGTGACGAAGACCCGGCCGGTGTCGGCGGCGTAGGTGCGCGTGGTCCAGTCGACCATGGACCGGATGCCGACCGGATCGCTGCCGCCGCCGTGGCGCAGCGCCTGCGGGGAGGAGACGTCGAAGCACTTGCTGGCGCGGGTCACCGACGGGTAGACGACGACGAACCCGTGCTGGTCGGCGAGCGAGGCCCATTCGGTGCCGGAGTACATCGCGGGCGCGGAGCCGCCGCACCAGTGCACGGCCACGACGACCGCCGGGTGCGCGGTGACGCCGGCCGGCACGTAGACGTACATCTGCAGGTTGCTGGGGTTGGCGCCGAAGCCGGTGACCTCCGTGAGGGTGGCGGTGGGTACGGCCTCGGTCCGGGCGGAGGCCGGGGGCGCGGCGACCGCGAGTGCCGCGAGGAGCGGCAGCAGTCCACCGAGGAGGGCCACAAGTGCCTTGCGGAGGGCGGTTCTCGAGCGGTGCGGTGTGCGGGGCACGTCATCTGTCCCTTCTGATCGCGGCTCGTGCGGGGCGTGCTGCGTGCGCGTCGTGCGGGGAACCATCCGGCATCGTGGCATGGACGAGCCCGCCATGGAAGCGCTCCCACGCAGTTGCGTGCACGAGAAGGAGCCGTGCGCGACCGGTTGACTAGAAAGCGCTTGCACCTTACGGTCCCGTTCATCACCGTGACCGGCGGGAGTCGATTCTGGCCCTCCTGGCTCGCGATCCCCTGCATATGCGTTCCATTCAGCGCACGATATTCATGTAGCTGACCCGCACGTGACTCAGCCCCCACAGAGAACGGACGCACTCGCATGCACCTCAGAGGAGTTTCCGGCACGGCCGCGACGGCCGTCGCGCTGGCGACCGCGGTCCTGGTCGCCCTGCCCCAGCCGGCGGGCGCCGCCGACTCGGCCGCGGTCGGCTTCGGCGCCGGCACGACCGGCGGCGGCAACGCCCCGGCGGTGACCGTGTCCACCCTGGACGCCTTCAAGGCCGCCGTGACCGGCAGCGCGGCGAAGGTGGTGAAGGTGAACGGCCTGATCAAGCTGAGCGGTCAGGTGGACATCGGCTCCAACACCACGGTGCTGGGCGTCGGTTCGTCCTCCGGATTCACCGGCGGCGGACTGCGCCTGAAGAAGGTGGGCAACGTCGTCCTGCGCAACCTCACCATCAGCAAGGCCGTCAAGACGGACGCCATCACCGTCCAGACCGCCACGCAGGTGTGGATCGACCACAACTCCCTGTCCTCCGACCGCGACCACGGCAAGGACTACTACGACGGCCTGGTCGACATCACGCACGCCTCCGATCACGTCACGGTGTCCTGGAACGTCTTCAAGGACCACTACAAGGGCTCACTGGTCGGCCACAGCGACAACAACGCGGCCGAGGACACCGGGCACCTGCGGGTGACGTACCACCACAACTGGTTCGACCACGTCAACTCCCGCACACCGAGCCTGCGGTTCGGCACCGGGCACTTCTACGACAACTACGTCGTCGGCGCCGAGACGGCCGTGCACTCCCGCATGGGCGCGCAGATGCTCGTCGAGAGCAACGTCTTCCGCGAGACCCAGGTCGCCGTCACCACCAGCCGGGACAGCGACGTCGACGGATACGCCGTCCTGCGCGGCAACGACCTCGGCGGAGCCGCCACCGAGGTCTCGCGGACCGGCGGCTTCACCACCCCGCCGTACGGCTACACAGCCGAACCCGCCTCCGGTGTCGTCGCCTCGGTGACCTCGGGCGCCGGGACCGGAAAGATCTGACCCCCACTCGGAAGAAGGCATTCGGGACATGACCCCATCAGCGACCCCGCGCGGCCTGCTGGGCGGCCTGGCCACCCTCGGTCTCGTGTTTGGCATGATCATGACATCGACGCCGGCGGACGCGGCCACCTGGCCGACCCCCAGCGGCAGCCAGCCGGTCTCCGCCACCATCTCCGTGTCCGGCACCAAGGACTACGGGATGAAGCGGCTGTACGGCAGCGGGGACCTCGGCACCGGCGGGCAGAACGAGGACCAGGACCCGCTGCTGGAACTCGCCCCCGGCACGGTCCTCAAGAACGTCGTCATCGGCTCGCCCGCCGCGGACGGCATCCACTGTCTGGGCAGCTGCACCCTGCAGAACGTCTGGTGGGAGGACGTCGGCGAGGACGCGGCCACCTTCCTCGGCTCCTCGTCGTCCAACGTCTACACCGTCACCGGCGGCGGGGCGAAGGAAGCCAGCGACAAGGTCTTCCAGTTCAACGGCGCCGGCACGCTGGACGTGTCCGGCTTCGCCGTCAGGAACTTCGGCAAGCTCGTCCGCTCCTGCGGCAACTGCAGGACGCAGTACAAGCGGACGATCAACATCGACAACATCGAGGCGACCTACAAGGGCACCGCGCTCGTCGGCATCAACACCAACTACGGCGACAGCGCGACCCTGCGGAACATCACCGTGGTCGGCGACTCCGGCCACAAGATCGTGCCGTGCCAGAAGTACATCGGCAACAACACCGGCAAGGAACCGTCGAAGAACGGCTCCGACCCGGACGGCACGTACTGCAAATACTCCGGCTCGGACATCACCTACAAGTGAGCCGGGCGGGCCGGGCCGCCATGACGGCCCGGCCCGTGGTCACGCCCCGGCGGTCCGCCGGCGCCACTGCCCGGACAGGACGAGGTGCGCGGTCACACCGAACACCAGGCCCCAGAACGCGGACCCGATGCCGAACAGGGTGACGCCGGAGGCGGTGGCCAGGAAGGTGATGAGCGCGGCCTCGCGGTCCTTCTCCTCCTTGACCGCACCGGTGATGCCGCCGGCCAGCGCCCCGAACAGCGCGACCCCGGCGATGGCGGCGACCAATTCCTTCGGCAGTCCGGCGAAGAAGGCCACCAGGGTGGAGCCGAAGGCACCGATCAGCAGGTAGAAGGCGCCGCACGAGACACCGGCCACGTAGCGCCGGCGCGGGTCGGGGTGGGACTCCGGGCCGGTGCAGATCGCCGCGGTGATCGCGGCCAGGTTGATCGCGTGCGACCCGAAGGGGGCGAGCGCGGTGGAGGCCAGCCCGGTGGTGCCGATGAGCAGCCGGTCCTGGGGCCGGTACCCGGAGGCGGTGAGCACCGCCATGCCGGGGGCGTTCTGCGAGGCCAGGGTGGCCAGGATCATGGGCACCGCGATACCGACGAGCGAGGCGACGGAGAACGCCGGCGTGGTCAGCACCGGCCGCGCCAGCTCGATCTTGTCGACGTGGACGTGCAGCCGGGACGTGGCCGCACTGCCGACGACGCCCACGGCGAGCGCGATGAGCACCGCGTACCGGGGCAGCAGCCGCTTGGCCACCAGGTAGGCCACCAGCACGGATCCGGCGATCACCGGCGCCGTCTTCAGCGAGGTGAACACATGGGTGCCGAAGCTGAACAGGATGCCCGCCAGCATCGCGGAGACCACCGCCGCCGGCACCTGGCGCATCAGCCGTCCGAACACCCCGGTGAGCCCGATCAGCGTGATGACGGCACCGGTGATCAGGAAGGCGCCGACGGCCTCGGCGTAGGAGTAGGCGCCCAGGCTGGTGACCAGGAGCGCCGCGCCCGGCGTCGACCAGGCGGTGATGACCGGCATCCGGGTGCGCAGGCTCAGCCCGATGCAGGTCAGGCCGCTGCCGATGGAGATGGCCCACACCCAGGAACTGGTCTGTGCCGTGCTGAGGTGTCCGGCCGAGGCCGCCGAGAGCACGATGACCAGCGGTCCCGAGTAGGACACGACGACGGCCACGAGGCCCGCGAGGACGGCGGACAGGGACGCGTCGCGCGACAGCCGGGGCGGGGGCGCCGGTTCGCTTTCCGCGGCGGGGCGGGGTTCTCCCGCGGGATCGCGCTCTCCGGCCGGGCCGGGCGGCGCGGCGGTGTGCGCCGCGCCCGCAGGGATGTCTGTCTCGGGGGACTCGGGACTCAACGGTCTTCCTTCGCGGCCCGTTCCAGGGCCTCTTCCAGGTCGGCGACGAGATCGGCCGGGTTCTCCAGGCCGATGGAGAGGCGGACCATGTCCTTCGGCGCGGTGCTGTCCGGTCCCTCGAAGGTATAGCGGTGTTCGATCAGACTTTCCACGCCGCCCAGCGAAGTGGCCCGGATGAACAGCCGGCAGTGCTGGGCGACACGCAGCGAGCGCTGCCAGTCGCCGGCCACGTGCAGGGAGAGCATGCCGCTGAATCCGCCGGTCATCTGGCGGGCGGCGACCGTGTGCCCAGGATCGGTGGGCAGGCCGGGATAGGCGACCCGGCTCACCAGCGGGTGCGCGGCGAAGTGCTCGGCGAGGGCCTGCGCGGTGGCCGATATCTGCCGCATGCGCGGGAACAGCGTGCGGATGCCGCGCATCAGGAGGTAGGTCTCCAGCGGGCCGAGGAGCGGGCCGGTCAGCCTGCGGTGCAGCTGGAGCCGCTCCCAGAGGGTCGCGCGGGCCTCGGTGCGCTCGGGCGCCAGTACGAGGAAGCCGGCGACGACATCGGTGTGCCCGTTGAGGTACTTGGTGCCGGAGTGCATGACCACGTCGGCGCCGAGCTCGAAGGGGCGGCTGTGCACCGGGGTGGGCACCGTGTTGTCGACGCCGAAGAGGGCACCGGCGCGGTGGGCGATCTCGCCGACGGCTGCCACGTCGGTGACCGTCCAGGTCGGGTTGGCCGGGCTCTCCGCCCACACCAGGGCGGTGGGGGCGGCGGAGACGGCCGCGGCCACGGCGTCCAGGTCGTCCATGGGCACGTGGACGACCTCCAGGCCGCGCTGCGGCCCGAACTCCGTCAGCCACTTGGTCAGCCCGAAGTACATGGTCCGCGGCACGACGACCCGGGAGCCGCCGGGCAGCACCTGGAACACCGCGGTGGCCGCCGCCATGCCCGAGGAGAACACCAGCGCTCCGGCGCCGCCCTCCAGCCCCGCGACCACGTTCTCCACCTGCTCGTAGCCGGGGCCGCCCTGGTCGCGCAGGTACGCCAGGCCGCCGGGGAGCCGGTACTCGGCGTCCCGGGCGTAGGTAGCGGCGAGGCTGACGGGCGGTGGTACGGCGCCCGTGTCCGGGCCCCGCCAGCCGTCGCCCTGCGCGGCCCGGGTCTCCGGCCGGTACCGCGTCGTCCAGGGCGTGAACTTCTCGCTGTTGGTCATCGCATCCTCGTGATCACGGACGGCAGGGAGGTGCTCAGGGCGAGTTCCGCGTCCCTCAGTGCGCGGGACGGCACGCCCGGAGAGGGGACGTAGTGGTTGTAGTAGCTGGAGCCCTCGGTGTGCGGGCCCAGGAAGAACAGCCGCGGCTGCGGGGTCCCGGCGTGGTCGACGCCCCGGCCCTCGCGGGTGACCTCCAGCCCGTGCGCGGGGCCGCCGCGGCAGCCGAGGGTGCGGACCCGGCCGGCGCCCACGAGCCGGGCGAGCATCGAGCCGGGCACGCGGTCGGGGGCGGGTTCGCTGAGGTGCGCGTGCACGACGTGGTCGACCTGGACCGCCGCGGGCCGCCGCAGGGCGGTGGACTCCAGGACCCAGGGGCCGCGCCCCGCCGGGGCGACGACCTTGGGCCGCGGGCCGGGACCGATCTGGACCAGGCCCGCCCGCACCAGCGACAGCAGCTCGGCCGAGCGGTCCAGCTGGGGTCCGGTGACCAGCCGGTTGACGGTGGCGGTGAAGTCGCCGAAGAACACGGCGCGGGACGCGTCGTCGAGGCCGGGCGCGTCCACGACGGTCCGCAGGACGTCCCGGTGGTCCCGCAGGACCTCCAGCGCCTCCTTCAGCGGGCTGGCGCCGAGTCCGGCCCGGGCCTCGGCCAGGTCCGCCGCCACCTCCGCGGTGAACCAGCGGGCGTAGGCGTCGTGGTCGTCCCAGCGCCGCCCCGCCGGGGCCGGGGAGAGGATCCCGGCCAGCGGGCTGGGTCCGTGATGGGCGCGGCACCGCGCCAGCAGTGCCGCGTATCCGGTCCGCCGGGCGCGTTCGGCGAACTCCCGGCCGGCGGCCGCCGCGTCACCGCACTCGCGGGCCCGCAGGGCGCGGTAGTACGCCAGTTCCATCTCCGCCTCGACGAGCGGCACCACGTCCTCGCGGAAGTGCAGGCGGCCGTCGGCACGCCGTCGCCGCAGCCGTGCGACACCGTCGGCCGTCAGCGCGAGCGGTGCGCGGCGCACCCGGCCGGGGCCGAGGTGGGGCCGGGCGCGCGCGGGCAGGCCCGACCGGTTCGCCAGGACGATCCGGGGTTCCCGGCCGCTCGGTACGTACCGGAGCCCCGACGCGTGCGGTGCGTGCCGGCCGCCGCGGCCCAGGGTCAGGCTCGCGACGACGTCCATGGCGGTCAGGCCCGTGCCGAGTACGGCGACGCGCTCGCCCGGCGCGACACCGTCGAGGGCTTCGGGCAGCGGGTACGGGCGGGTGATCAGCCCGGGGTCGGCGGCCGGTGCGGGCGGGCGGTACAGGGAGTGGTGGCCGACGGTGACGAACACGGCGTCGGCGTCGAGCACGGTGCCGTCGGCGAGTTCCACCAGCTCGGTGCCGGTGGGGCCCGGTCGCACGTCGGCCGCCTCGCAGCGGTGCCGGACGACCGTCAGGCAGTCGGGCGCCGCCGCGATGATCTTCTCGGCGGCCCAGGCGAGGTACTCGCTCAGCAGCCTGCGCGGCAGGAAGTCGTCGGGCCGTATCCGGCGCCCGAGGCCGGCGCGCACGGTGTAGCCGTCGTCGGCCAGGCGCAGGTCCCGCCCGGCGCACCACTCGGCGAGCGAGGGGCCGGTCAGCGGGACCGGACCCTCGACCATCTGCTCGTCCGCGAACGCCGTCAGCTGGCAGCAGACGGTGTTGAGCAGCAGGTGGTCGGGCTGGCCGGCCAGGTGGAACCCGGGGCCGGGGGGCCGCGGGTCGACCAGGTGCGCGGTCACCGGCGCGGGGCGGGTGAGGCAGTGGGCGACCAGGCGTTCCAGGAGTCCGAGGCCCCGGGAGCCCATGCCGATGATCACCACGGACGGTCCTGCGGAGGTCACCATCGGCGTGTCTCCCCGAAGAAGTCGGGGATCTCGACGGCCGTGCCGGCGCGGCGCGCCTGTTCCAGGACGAAGGCGCCGAGCGCGAGGTCCAGTACGCCCAGGCCGAACGGCGAGAAGATCACCGGGCGCCCGGCGTCGGGCGTGACCGCGCCGTCGAGTACGCCGGCCAGCGTGCCGGTGACGAAGTCACGCCCGCCGCTGACCTGTTCGGCCAGGTGCGGAGAGGTGTCGGCCTTCAGGCAGTGGTCGACGTCGTCCAGGATGTTCTGGGCCCCCAGCACCACCTCGGGGGCCAGGTCGCGCAGCGAGACGTGCAGGACGAGCTGGCCGGGCGCGAACGGCGTGGTGACGTACGGCTTCAGCGCCGTCGTCGCGAACACGACGGTGTCGGCCGCGAGGGCCTCGGTGAGGTGCGCGGTGAAGGAGACTGGCGCCTGCCGGGTGGCGCGCAGGTGCTCGACGAGGGCCCGGCCGGAGGGCTCGTGCAGGTCGTGGACGAGCCAGGAGTCGGGGACGCAGTCCGCCGCGTGCAGGTAGTCGCAGATCGCGCGGGCGATGACCCCGGCCCCCACGACCGCGATCGTCCTGCCCCGGTGTCCCTCCGGGCGCAGCGCGGTGGCGGCGACGGCCGCGGAGGCGGCGGTGCGGGCGGAGCTGATGGTGGCGGCCTCCAGGCAGGCCACGGGGTAGCCGGTCGCGTAGTCGTTGAGGACGAGCACGGCGGAGGCGCGGGGTGTGCCGGACTGCGTGTTCTCCGGGAAGCTCGCGATCCACTTGATGCCGGCGACACCGGCCTCGGGGCCGAGGAAGGCGGGCAGCGCGATGATGCGCGCGTCCGGTTTCTCCGGGAAGCGCAGGAAGTAGCTGTCGGGATTGACCGTCTCGCCGGTCTCGTGCAGGCGATAGGTGCGGCGCACCAGGTCCAGGACTTCACGGCGGTGGTCGCCGAGGACGTCGCGCACGGTACCGCCCGCGACTATTTCAAAATTGAACACTTTGCGTTTCCCCCGTCTCGGGTGGTCGCCCGAGCTTTTCTTCGTGACGGACTTTCAGAGATGTCCGGGCCAGCGCTCGGCCACCCAGGAATCGTCGTAGACGGACTCCAGATACCGGTCACCGAAGTCCGGCGAGATCGCCACGACGACGCTGCCGTCGGGAATCTTCTTGGCCGTGTTCTGTACCGCGCTGAGCACCGTGCCGGTCGACCCGCCGAGCAGCAGGCCGCGTTCCCTGGCGAGGGTGCGGCACATGTCCACGGCTTCCGTCTCGGCGATCATCACCACTTCGTCGACCATGGTCTCGGTGAGGATTTCCGGCCGCCTGCTGGTGCCGAGACCGGGTATGTGACGGCGGCCCGCCGGTCCCCCGAAAGTCACCGATCCCGTGCTGTCGACGGCGATGATCCGCGTCCCGGGGCTGTGCCGGCGGAAGAACTGCGCGCAGCCCATGAGCGTGCCCGTGGTGCCGGCGCCGACGAACACGTAGTCCACGTGACCGAGTTCCCTGAGGATGGACCGCCCGGTGCGCTGCCGGTGGGCACGCGGGCCCGCCGGGCTGGCGTACTGGTTGAGCCAGTGCAGGTCGGGTTCGCGGCTCAGGCGCTCCTGGATGTGGTCGATACGGGACTGCAGGTAGCCGCCGTTGCCGTCCCTGGCGGTCACCACCACGACCTCCGCGCCGAGGGCCTCCATCAGGCGGACGGTCTGCGGGCCGGCGTTCGGGTCGGTGACACAGGTGAGGGAATACCCCTTGGCGGCGCAGACCATCGCCAGGGCGACTCCCAGGTTTCCCGAGGTCGATTCGATGAGCCGGGTCCGCGGAAAGCGGCACCCGGAGGCCTCGGCTTCTTCTACCAGGGCCACCGCGGTCTTGAGCTTCACCGAGCCCGCGGGATTGAGGCCCTCGATCTTGAGGAAGACGGAACTTCCCGGAACCAGTTGATGGAGCTGGACGAACAGATCGTCCAGCACGAGGTCGTACACTTCTTCCGCTATCACCAGAATCCAAACCGTAGAACCGGGCACGCGCGGCGCGGTCGACGCCGGTGCTGACGGTGCCCATCGGGCTTGCCGGTCGGTGCGGTGCGCTTTAGTGAGCGCACGCTACGCAGAAGGGACTTCTTTCCCCCGTCCCCCAAGTATCGCCGTATCCCCCAGTCATTCGTCGCGATGACGCCACTGTCGCATGAAGCGCCATACAAGACAAGCAAATTCCTGCCAAGGGCCAGTCCCTTAAGGGGCCTTAACTTTATGAATGAGTCATTCCGCGGTGGGATTACTCCCGTTCACCCGCGTCCAGCGTCACACCCACCTCCCGCCGGTATCCGGCGTACGCGCGGCGCAGTCCCTCCCCCGGCCAGTCGGCCGGCAGCAGGGCGGACGGCAGGACCGGGTCGGCGAGCAGGTGGCGGACGGCCGCCGCGTAGGCGGTGAACCGCTCGGCCGGGTGCTCGGCCCGGGCGGCACGGTCGAGCAGGGCGTGCGCCACGGCCGCCCAGTCGGCCAGCGGCCAGAGCCTGGCGGCCAGCTCCCGCGGGGGCTCGTCGGGGCGCGCGGTGTACGTCAGGGCCACCCGGTGCAGACCGGCGGGCAGCGGGCGGTCGAGGTTGGCCGGGCGCAGCCACACGCCCTCGCGCAGTTCGGCCAGGCGCAGGGCGGTCAGCCGGTTGCGCAGGTCGGCGCGTTCGGCGGGGCCGCGGCCGGTCGCCGTGATCACCACCATCTCCCAGTCGCCGTCCCACGCGCGCGTGCGGGGCTGCACGGCCTCGTCCTGGCGGCGCTGACGGGCCAGCAGGCGGTCGCTCAGCCGGTAGACGCCGTCCGCGCGCCGGAGATCGCCCGCGGCCACCATCCGGCTCAGCGCGGCCCGCAGGGTGGAGCCGCCGACCCCGAACGGCTCCACCAGCCGGACCAGGTCCTTCACGGGCAGCTCGGGCGGGTGCGCGCCGAGCAGCAGACTCAGCACGACCGACCGGGCGGACAGCGGTCGCAGACCGGCCCCGTCGGGCTCCGCGGAGACGTTCATGCGCATGACCCCGCACTCTACGTGTGCCGTGTTGTTGCATCATTGCTACGACCGCAGGAAGAGTGCAACATGCTCCTATGGTCTCGATGCCCACGCAGTCGCAGTCGCAGTCCCAGCCGCAGTCGCCGTCCCCGTGGCCGGAGGCCACGCACGACGTCACCAACCAGCCCCCGCCCCTGACCCCGTACGACTCCTCCGACGACCCGGCCCTGCTGGAGGGCCTGCGCCGGGAGGGCGCCGGGTGGGCCGAGGAGGCCGTCCGGCGCCTCGGGGCGCGCGCCGGCAGCGCGGAGGCGCAGGAATGGGGTGAGCTGGCGAACCGGTACGAGCCGGTGCTGCGCACCCACGACCGCTACGGCCACCGCGTCGACGAGGTCGAGTTCCACCCCAGCTGGCACCACCTGATGCGGACGGCGGTCGCCGAGGGCCTGGCGGGCGCCCCCTGGGCCGACGACCGGCCGGGCGCGCACGTCGCCCGGACCGCGAGCGGACTGGTGTGGGGGCACACGGAGGCGGGACACGGCTGTCCCGCCTCGATGACGTACGCGGCCGTTCCCGCCCTGCGGGCCCAGCCGGATCTCGCCAAGGTGTACGAGCCGCTGCTCACCAGCCGGGAGTACGACCCGGAGCTGCGCGTCCCCACCGAGAAGCCCGGACTGCTCGCCGGGATGGGCATGACGGAGAAGCAGGGCGGCTCCGACGTGCGGACGAACACCACCACGGCCACGCCCACCGGCGAGGCGGGCGTGTACACGCTGCGCGGGCACAAGTGGTTCACGTCGGCGCCCATGTGCGACGTCTTCCTGGTGCTCGCGCAGGCCCCGGGCGGGCTGTCGTGCTTCCTGGTGCCGCGGATCCTGCCGGACGGCAGCCGGAACACCTTCCGTATCCAGCGGCTGAAGGACAAGCTGGGCAACCGGTCCAACGCCTCCTCGGAGCCCGAGTTCGACCGGACGCTGGCCTGGCTGGTCGGGCCGGAGGGGCGGGGCGTGAAAACCATCATCGAGATGGTCAACTGCACCCGGCTGGACTGTGTGATGTCCTCCGCGACCCTGATGCGCAAGACGCTGGTCGAGGCGGGCCACCACGCGCGCCACCGCGGCGCGTTCGGGGCCCGGCTGATCGAACAGCCGCTGATGCGCAACGTCCTGGCCGATCTGGCGCTGGAGTCGGAGGCGGCGACGACGCTCACCCTGCGGCTGGCCGGCGCTGCCGACCGGGCGGTGCGCGGGGACGCCGGGGAGCGGGCCTTCCGGCGCATCGCCACCGCCGTCGGCAAGTACTGGGTCACCAAGCGGGGCCCGGCGTTCACCGCGGAGGCCCTGGAGTGCCTGGGCGGCAACGGGTACGTCGAGGATTCCGGCATGCCCCGGCACTACCGGGAGGCCCCGCTGCTGTCGATCTGGGAGGGCTCCGGGAACGTCAACGCGCTCGACGTGCTGCGCGCCCTCGGCCGTGAGACGGACACGGCCGAGGCCCTCTTCGCCGAACTCGCCCTCGCGCGCGGGGCGGACGCCCGGCTCGACACGGCCGTGGCGGCCCTCCGGGACCAGATGGCCGGAACCGATCAGACGGGCGCCCGCCGGCTGGTCGAGCGGATGGCGCTCGCCCTCCAGGCCTCCCTGCTCGTCCGGTACGCCCCGCACCCGGTCGCGGACGCCTTCTGCGCCACCCGGCTGGGCGGCGACTGGGGCCACGCTTTCGGCACCCTGCCCGCGGGGGCCGACCTGGACGCCATCCTGGAGCGGGCGCTGCCCGGCCGGAACTGACCCCCTCCGCGCGCGCGTCGGGCGCCGCCGCCCCGTGGCCGGTCCACGCCGACGGATCGCACACAGTCAGCGGATGATTCCGTACCGTTGTCGGTGCCGTGGTGCACACTTCCCGGTCAGGTGGCACTCGTCCGGGGAGGACAACGTGTTCAGCGGGATCGACGAGGTCGACTGGGCCTCGCTGCGGCACGCGCAGGGCAGCGCGGAGGACGTGCCCGGGTGGCTGCGGGCCCTGGCGTCCGCGGACACCGCCGAGCGGGCGACCGCGCTCGACGGCATGTACGGCGCGGTGCACCACCAGGGGAGGGTGTACGACTCGACGCTCGCCTGCGTGCCCTTCCTGTTCGCCTTGCTGGTCCGTGCGGAGGTGCCGGACCGCGGTTGCATCGTGGAACTGCTGGTCAGCATCGGCTCGCAGGCCGCCTCCGGCGCGGGGGGCGCGGACGGACCGCCGGGGCCGGCGGCGGACGGGCGGGCGCGGGCCGCGGTGTGCGCGGGCGCCGAGGTCTTCGCACTCCTCGCGGACGACCCGGATCCGGCGGTGCGCCGGGCGGCGGCCGGGGCCCTGGTGCGCTTCCTGGACGAGCCCCCGCGGGTGCTGGAGGTACTGCGCCGGCGGCTGCGGGCGGAGCGGGACGACCGCGTCCTGACGGCCCTCACGGAGGCGCTCGGCCTGTTCGCGCACCGCTGCCCCGCGCACGCCGGCCGCGCGCTGGACCTCCTGGCCGAACAGAGCCTGCCGCCCTGCGAGCCGGGCCCGCGGCTCGCGGCGCTCGGCCAGCTCGCGCTCCACGCGCCCGGCCGGCTCCCCGCCGATCTGGTGCCGACGGCCGTCCGGCTGCTGCGTCAGCGGTCCGCGCGGCGCCTGCGGCTCCAGGCGGAGCCGGGCACCGACACCCTGGTGCGCCGCATACGACGGCTGCGGCCCTCCGACGAGCAGGGCGCGGTGCTGCTGCGCACCCTGCACCGTGCCCTCGGTGACCGGGTGGACGACCGGATCGCCCTGCTCACCGGGCAGTTGACCAGCCCGGACCCGGTGGACCGGTGCAATGCCGTGTGGATGTCGGCGGGGCTGCTGCGCGGCTGGCGCGGCCCGTACGACGGGCTCGTGCGGCTGCTCGGCGCCCAGCTGGCGGGCGAGCACGACCGGCTGCGGGACGCGGGAGTCTCGGTCCTGGCCGGGCTGTTCGAGCTGGCCGCGCCGGCGGCGGACGACCTGCAGGCGCTGGTGGCCGCGCGACCCGATCTGTGGACGCACCGCTGGGAACGCTGCCCGCCCACGCTGGGCGGCCCGCTGAAGGCGCTGGCCAGGACGGGCGATCCGCGCGCGGTGCCGCCCCTGGCCCAGCTGCTGGCCGGCCCGGCGGCACCCGTCGGGCTGGGCCGGGAAGTCGCCCACCTCGGCCGGGCCGCGACCGCGCTGGCCCCCGCGGTGCGCCACCGGCTGGGCCGGGTCCCGCTCGCCTCGCCCACCGCCGCCCGGCTCGCCGCGCCGCTGCTGACGGCGGTCAGGGCCGTCGGGGACCGGGACGCCGTACCCGAGCTGCTGCGGCTGCTGGCGGGCGCTCCCGACGGTCTGGGAGCCCGGGACGCGGTCGCCGGCCAGGTGATCGAGACGCTGACGGAGCTGGGCGCGGCCGCGCAGGCGGCGCCGCTCCTGCGCACGCTGCTGCACACCCGGCACGCGGCCACCGCGGCGGGCGCGCTGTGGTCGGCGGACGGGGATGCCGCCGCCGTGGTCCCCGTCCTGCTGCGGGAGTCGGCGCGACCGGATCCGGACATCCGCCGCCGCGCCGCGCGGCAGCTCGCCCGGCTGGGTCCCGCCGCACGCGTCGCGCTGCCCGGACTGCGCCGGCTCGCCGGTTCCGGGCCGGTGCGGGACCGGGTACCGGCCGCGTGCGCGCTGTGGCACATCGCCGGGGACCCGGACCCGGTCCTGCCCGTCTTCCGGACCGCCTGGACGGCGGACCCGCGCACCCGCTCGTCCATCGCCCGCTGCATGACCGGCATGGGCCCCGCGGCCGCGCCCCTGTACGACCTGGTCACCGCCGAACTGAGGTGTCCCCGCCGGCACACGGCGGGCGGGGGCCCGTACGGGGACCGGGACATCCCGGACGACGAGGAACTGCTGCGGATGTGCCGGGACATGGCCGCCGGGTCGTAGGCGGGACCGGCACGTCCCGTCCGGCTCGGCACTTCCGGCTCGGCACTTCCGGCTCGGCGCGTCCGGGTCAGACCATGCGTCCCCACTGGGGCCCCAGGCGAGACCACTCGGTGTCCCAGGCATCCATGCGGCGGCGTTCCAGGCGGCCGCGCACGGTCAGGCCGGCGACGAGGGGGACCGCCGCCGCGCCCGCACCGACCAGGAGGCCGATCAGGGTGGCCCGGAAGGCCGCCTCGGAGGCGGTGGCGGGCGGGGAGACGAGGTTCCCCTGCGGATCGGTCCACACGGCGACCGGCGTACCGGGCTTGCTGCCGGGCTCCACCCGGACCTGGCCGGTGTGGGGGGAGCCGTCGGGCACCGTCCAGCGGACCCGGGTCCAGACCCGTTCACCGGCGGAGGCGTGGCTGCTGTGCGGGGACGACGACCCCGGCACCCGCGCCTCGACCCGCGCGACCACGGGCCGCCGGGCGGCCCGCTCCCGGGCGAGCCCGTCCTCCACCGAACCGGCCGCCGCGAGGCCGGCCAGCACACCGGCCAGGACGGTGAGCACACAGGCACCGAGCACCACCCAGGCCTCCACCACGTCGGCCCGGCGTTTGAGCGGGTTGCGCCGCCAGCGCCACAGCCACACCTTCGGACCACGGAACGCCTTCAAAGGCATCCTCCTCACGAGCGCACCGACCGGCCGGACCGCCCTCCCATACGGGAAAGATCACTCCGTTGCTCACGACGAGCCGTCTCCCCGACGGTCGCACGAGACACCCCCCTCGCGCAGGCACATGCCGCAACGGAACCGGCCGATCTTCGCCGCAACGCGGCGACACAGGCCTGACCTGCGCGGACGCCGCACGGGGCAGGAGTGTCAGTGGCGGGGTGCACACTGGCCCGTATCTGAACGACTACTGGGACAACGGCGTCCCGGAGGTGATCGGCATGACCGAGGTTCTGCTGGCGGTGGGCACCCGCAAAGGCCTCTTCATCGCGCGGCGGCGGCGCGGCGGCCCCTGGGAGTTCGACGGCGGCCCGTACTTCAACGCGCAGGCCGTCTACTCGGTCGCGATCGACACCCGGGGCGCCCGGCCCCGGCTGCTGGCGGCCGGCGACAGCGCGCACTGGGGCCCGTCGGTGTTCCACTCCGACGACCTCGGCCGGACGTGGACCGAACCGTCCCGGCCCGCCGTGAAGTTCCCCAAGGACACCGGTGCCTCCCTGGAGCGGGTCTGGCAGCTGCACCCGTCCGCCGCCGAACCGGACGTGGTGTACGCGGGCACGGAACCGGCCGCGCTGTACCGCTCGGTGGACCGCGGCGAGAGTTTCGAGCTTGTCCGGCCGCTGTGGGAGCACCCGACCCGCTCGCGGTGGGTGCCCGGCGGGGGCGGTGAGGGCCTGCACACGGTGCTCACCGACGCGCGCGATCCGCGGGCCGTGACGGTGGCCGTGTCCACGGCCGGGGTGTTCCGCACGACGGACGGCGGGACGAGCTGGGTGCCGTCCAACTCCGGTGTGTCCGCGGTGTTCCTGCCGGACCCGGACCCGGAGTTCGGCCAGTGCGTGCACAAGGTCGCCCGGGACCCGGCCGACCCGGACCGGTTGTACCTGCAGAACCACTGGGGTGTGTACCGCAGCGACGACGCGGGCGCGCACTGGACCGACATCGGCGAGGGCCTGCCGTCGACGTTCGGCTTCGCCGCGGCCACGCACCCGCGCCAGGGCGGCACGGCGTACGTCTTCCCGATCAACGCCGACGCGGACCGGGTGCCCGCCGGGCACCGCTGCCGGGTGTTCCGCACGGCGGACGCGGGCCGCACCTGGGAGCCGCTGTCCGAGGGGCTGCCCGAGGAGGACCACTACGGCACGGTCCTGCGGGACGCGCTGTGCACGGACGACGGCGACCCGGCCGGGGTGTACTTCGGCAACCGCAACGGCGAGGTGTTCGCCTCGGCCGACGACGGCGACAGCTGGCAGCAGCTGGCCGCGCACCTGCCGGACGTGCTGTGCGTGCGGGCGGCGGTGGTCGGCTGACCCCGCGCACGGGCGAGGGCCATGGGTTGATCGCCGACGGGTGCGCGGCAGTAGGGTGACGCCCGTGGCACCACGACCCTTGCATGAAATCGTCGAACCGGGCTGGGCGAAGGCCCTGGAACCCGTCGCCGGACGGATCGCCGCCATGGGCGACTTCCTGCGCGCGGAGATCGCCGCGGGACGCACCTACCTCCCGGCCGGACCGAACGTCCTGCGGGCCTTCCAGCAGCCCTTCGACGAGGTACGGGTCCTGATCGTGGGTCAGGACCCGTATCCCACCCCGGGGCACGCGGTGGGCCTGTCGTTCTCCGTGGCGCCCGAGGTCAGCCCGCTGCCGCCCAGCCTGATCAACATCTTCCGCGAGCTGACCGGCGACCTGGGGCTGCCCCAGCCGTCCAGCGGGGACCTCACACCGTGGACGCGGCAGGGCGTGCTGCTGCTCAACAGGGCGCTCACCACCGCACCGCGCAGTCCGGGCGCGCACCGCGGCAAGGGCTGGGAGGAGGTCACCGAGCAGGCCATCCGGGCGCTGGCGGCGCGCGGGAAGCCGCTGGTGTCCATCCTGTGGGGCCGTGACGCCCGCAATCTGCGTCCGCTGCTGGGCCGGCTGCCGGCGGTGGAGTCCGCGCACCCCTCGCCCATGTCGGCCGACCGGGGCTTCTTCGGCTCACGGCCCTTCAGCCGCGCCAACGACCTGCTGGTCGAGCAGGGCGGACAGCCCGTGGACTGGCGTCTGCCGTGACCGTCGCCGGGTATCTCGCCGTGGACTCCGGCGGTTCCGGCCTCCGGGTCGCGGTCGGCGTCCCGGGGCGGGGACCCTCGGCCGGGAGCGAGACCCGGGAACCGGTCCGCACGGGCGCCCGGGGCATCGACCCCGGCCACCTGATGGAGCAACTCGTGCCGCGCGCCCGCGCCCTGGCCGCCGAGGCGGGCCTGTCCGGGCTGGGCACGGCCGTGGTCGGTGCCGCCGGGTTCGCCAGCCTGGGCGACGCCCTGCGCGCCGAACTGCCGGGCGCGCTGGCCCGGGAGCTGGGCGTGCGGGCCGTCGCGCTGGCCGCCGACGCCGTCACCGCGTACGTCGGCGCCCTCGGTGCGCGTCCGGGTGCCGTCCTCGCCGCGGGCACCGGGCTGATCGCGGTGGGCACGGATCTGACGACCTGGCGGCGGGCCGACGGCTGGGGGCACCTGCTGGGCGACTGCGGCGGCGGTGCCTGGATCGGGCGGGCCGGCCTGGAGGCGGCGCTACGCGCCCACGACGGCCGCGACGGCGGCTCGGCGGCACTCCTGGCCCTCGCCGAGGAGCAGTTCGGCCCGGTGCGCGAACTGCCCGGCCTGCTGTACCCGCGGACCGACCGGGCGGCCGTACTGGCCTCCTTCGCTCCCCGGGTGGCCGCGTGCGCCGCGGGGGATCCGGTCGCCGCGGACATCCTGCGCACGGCGGCCCGGCACCTGGCCGACTCCGCCGCCGTCGTGTGCCCCGCGGACGGCGCGCCCCGACTCGCGCTCACCGGCGGCCTCTTCAAGATGGGCGACCCGCTGCTGGTACCCCTGCGCGAGGAGCTGGCGCGCAGGCTGCCGCACGCCCGTCAGGTGCCGGCCGAGGGGGATCCGCTGCACGGTTCGGTGCGGATCGCGACGGACCTGGCGACAGGACGGCTCGCCCTGCCGGGCGAACCGGCGATGCTGTTCGTGCGTCCCGCCCCGGGCGGCGGCGCCGGTGGCCTTCCCGCCAAGTGAGCTTCCGCACGCGGCCGGGTGGCCTTCCCGCCGGGTGACCTTCCGCCAGGTGGCCTTTTGCTCCCGGTGGCCTTCCTCCCGGAGCGGCGGTTACATCCCGGTACCCGCCCGTGCGTCCGGTACGTGCCCGCCGCATGTGCCATCCGCGCGTAACTCATCAGACAAAACAGGACGGATACCGCTCACCTGTACCCTCCCCGAACGGCGGAT
>NZ_BNBF01000001.1:232874-248105 GCF_014654935.1 Streptomyces capoamus | reverse complement strand
GGCAGGAAGCCAGTAACATGCGGCGCCATGAGCTCCCCCACTGGACCCGCGTCCGGCCTGCCCGTACGAATGCCGCGACCCCGCCAGCCCGGACGGCACCGCCGCCCGGAACCGCTGGTGGCTCCCGAGGGCGCGCCCGCGCTCGTCCTCGCGGTGCCCGGTGTGCCCAGCACCACCACGCGCAGCCTCGCCGAGGAGGTCGTGAGCATCGCCCGCTCCGAGCTGCCCGGCCTCGACGCCCGGATCGGGTACCTGGACGGGGACGACACCGAGTTCCCCACGCTGCGTGCCGTGCTGGGCCGGGCCGCAGAGGAGCGCACCGCGCGGTACGAGCAGGCCGTCGCCGCCGGGATCGAGGGGATCAAGGAGCCCGACGGCCCGGTCGCCGTCGTCGTCCCGCTGCTCGCCGGCCCGGACAGCGCGCTGCTGCGGCAGATCCGCCAGTCCGTGATGGACAGCCGGGTAGCCGCCGAGCTGACCGATGTCCTCGGCCCGCACCCGCTGCTCGCGGAGGCGCTGCACGTGCGGCTGTCCGAGGCGGGCCTGGCCCGCGCCGACCGCGCCCGGCTGTTCACCGTCGCCACCGCCGCGGACGGCATCATCCTGGCCTCGGTGGGCGGCGAGGAGGCCGTGCAGGCGGCCGGGATCACCGGCATGCTGCTCGCCGCGCGCCTGGCCGTGCCGGTGATGGCGGCGGCCCTGGACCAGGAGGGCTCCATCGCCTCCGTGGCCGAGCAGCTGCGTTCCGCGGGCTCGCAGCACCTGGCCCTGGCGCCGTACCTGATCGGCCCGGAGATCGACCCGGCGCTGTCGGCCGCGGCGGCCCAGGAGGCGGGCTGCGCCACGTCCGAGCCGCTCGGCGCGTACCCGGCGATCGGCAAGCTCGCGCTGGCCAAGTACACGACGGCGCTCGGCATCGCCCCGCAGCAGGCGCAGGGCACGCCCGTCCGCTGACGCCCCGGCGGCCGGCGTCCCGCGCTGCGGGACACAGGGCTCGCTTCGGTACGACACGAGGCCCGCGTCGGTACGACACGAGGCCCCTTCGGTACGTCACAGGGCCCGCTCCCGTCCCGGAGCGGGCCCTTCGTCTTGCCCGGCGGCCCCCGCCGGCCGGGCCGCGGGCGGTCAGCCGAAGACGACGCAGGAGGCCGCGGCGACCCGCACGGAGCCGTCGTAGCGCGGGATGCCCGTCGTCCGGTCCACGGCGAACCAGCTCACGTCGCCGGAGCGCTCGTTGGCCGCGTAGAGGAAGCCGTCGTGCCGGGCGAGCGCGCGCGGCCAGTGCCCGCCGCAGGGCACGGTCCCGATCAGCCGGAGGCCGTCGTCCTGGACGCTCAGGACCGACAGGACGTCCTCGCCGCGGG
Organism: Streptomyces capoamus; assembly: GCF_014654935.1. GTDB lineage: Bacteria > Actinomycetota > Actinomycetes > Streptomycetales > Streptomycetaceae > Streptomyces > Streptomyces capoamus. The sequence continues at coordinate 246,741 of NZ_BNBF01000001.1, read as the reverse complement.
TCGCGGTCCACACGAAGCGGCCGTCGGGCGAGACGACGATTCCGGAGGGGTAGGCGTCGCCGGCGGGCGCGCCGGGCAGCACGGCGACCTCGGTGAGCGGCTTCAGCCCGCCGTCGGCCGGCTCCCAGCGGCACACGGTGACCGTGGGGGTCAGCTCGTTGACCACGTAGGCGTGCTCGCCGTCCGGGTGGAAGGCCAGGTGGCGCGGGCCGGAACCGGGGCGCAGGGCGATCTCGCGGTGCACGGCGGGGGTGCCGTCCGCGAGGGTGCACACCCGCACCGAGTCCGTTCCTAGGTCGACGCTGACCGCCCACCGGCCGCTGGGGTCGGGTTGCACCTGGTGGACGTGCGGGCCGCGCTGGCGCCGGTCGTGGGGTCCGGAGCCGGTGTGCCGGAGCCGTCCTGAGGCCGCGCCGGCGAGGGCGCCGTCCGGGCGCAGCGGGACCGCGGTGACGCTGCCGCAGCCGTAGTTGGCGGTGAGCACGTGGCCGGCGTACAGGCCGAGGTGGGTGGGGCTGCTGCCGTGCACCGGGACGGGCGGTCCGGCGGGTTGGGGCCGGTCGCCGGTGACGCGGTAGGCGGCGACGGCGCCCTCCGCCGTCTCGCTGACCGCGTACAGCGTGCTCCCGTCCGGCGAGAGCGCCAGGTAGGAGGGGTCGGGCAGGTCCCGAACGGCGGAGAGGAGGGTCAGGGCCCCGGTGCCCGGGGCGACCTCCGCGGTCACCAGGCCGGGGCCGCCCGCCGCCGTGAACGATCCGATGAACGCCCGGCGCCTGCCCGCCCTGCCGTTCTGTGCCACCGCTGTCCCCTCTCGGTCGAGCCGTCGAGCCGTCGCGCCGCCGAGCCGTCCGGCGGCTCAGCGCCCGACGGTAGCAGTCGACCGGTTCCGGTCTAGACCAAAAGGGTGACAGGGTCGCCCGGCCGTCGCGTGTCCCGCCGACGGCGCGCCCCGGCCGGTCAGGCCCCGACCAGCCGCGACCCGGACGGGCTCCGCAGCGGCTCGGCGAGTTCGGCGAGGGCCCGCTCCAGGCCGTGCAGATGGGCGAGGGCGCCCTCGGCGGCGGTTTCGGCCGGGTGGTGCAGGTCCTCGGAGCGGCCCGCGGTGAGGGCTTCCACCGCGGCCTCCACCCGCCAGCAGGCGGCGGCCAGGCGGGCGTCGTGGGAGGCCTCGGGGTCGGCGGCGACCGCGACCAGGCCCCGGATCTCACGGGCGCACTCGTCGAGCAGCGCCAGGACCCGGCGGGCCCGGGCCTTGCGCGCCGGCATCGGGTTCAGCGGGTGGACCAGCGGGGCCACCGACAGCCGGACCCGGCCGAGCAGCTGCTCCAGTTCGGCCACCCGCGGCGCCGGGTCGGCGGTGGCGGAGCCGGCCAGGCGGGCGGCGGCCTCGGCCGTGCAGGCGTGCACGCACCGCAGGGCCCGCTGGATCCAGGCGTCGGTGGTGGCGTGCGTGGTGACCGGCAGCACGAACAGGACGGCGAGGGCGGCGCCCAGCGCGCCGACACCGGTCTCGGCGAGCCGCAGCGCCAGCAGCCCGGGGCTCAGGACGCCGAGGAGGCCGTAGAGCAGCTCCGCGAGCAGCGTCACGCAGAGCATCATCCAGGTGTAGGAGACGGCGGCCGAGTAGAAGATGCCGAAGACGGCGGCGGCGACGAGGACGGCCGTCGCCACGGGCGCGCCGTGCACGGGGACGGCGACGAGGAAGCCCAGGCCGATGCCGAGCACGGTGCCCAGGACCCGGCGGAAGCCGCGGACCAGCGTCTCGCCGCGCGAGGCGGTGTTGACGAAGATCCACCAGGTGGCGCCGACGGCCCAGTACCAGCGCTGGCCGGACACCAGCTGACCGACGACGAGCGCGAACCCGGCGCCCGCGGTCGCCTGGACGGCCTGCCGGGTGGTCACCCGGGCGAGTCCGGTCCCGGCGGGCGCGGCCGGCACGGTGGCCGGGGGCAGCCGGCGCTCGTAGCACCACGCGCCGAACCGCACGGCGGCCGCGGTGAGCACGGAGAGCAGCACGGCCGCGTACAGCTCGGGCAGCTGCCCGGCGGTGGCGTGCAGGAACTGGGCCACGAAGAAGGTCATGAAGGCGAACACGCCGAGGCTGTGGCCGCGCGGGCCCCACCGGCGGGCGTACACACCGGCCCCGACGACGGCCAGGAAGGCGAGGTCGCGGGCCACGGGCAGGTCGTGCAGCCCGGCCGCGGCGGTCAGCACCGGCAGGCCCACGGCGGGCAGCAGGGCGGTGGTGACCGCCTGCCCGCGCACGGTCGGGTCGGTGACGGTGAACAGGGCGAGCAGCGCGGCGAGGCCGCCGGTGACGGCGCCGGGGAGGGAGTGCCCGGCGAGTCCGCAGACCACGACCGCGAGCCCGATGCCGAGGACGGCCCGCGCGGCGAAACGCAACCGCGCCCGTCCCGGGTCCGGAGCCACGAACACCCTCTTCAGCACTGCTGCCCTCCCCTGGGAACACCGCACACAAAAGGCGCCGCGGGGATCCGCAGCGCCATCGACACGCCCATGAGAGCACCACCGGGCACACTGGCTCAAGTCTGCCCCGAAGCGCTGGTCCATTGGCCCAGCACCGACCGAGAAGGCGTGCCCGCCGGAATACCAACGGACCAGGTCGCACGGCACAGGGGAATCGAGCCCGGTTGTGCCATTGGTACAGTCGTCCATCATGGCCGTGGACGAACTCGACACCCGCATCCTGCGACTGCTCCTGGAGCAGCCGCGCACCAGCGTGCGCGAGTACGCCCGCATCCTCGGCGTCGCCCGCGGCACGCTCCAGGCCCGGCTGGACCGGATGGAGCGGGACGGCGTGATCACCGGCACCGGCCCCTCCCTCTCCCCCTCCGCGCTCGGCCACCCGGTGCTGGCGTTCGTGCACATCGAGGTGACCCAGGGCCATCTGGACGACGTCGGGGACGCGCTGGCCGCGGTCCCGGAGATCGTGGAGGCCTTCTCGATCACCGGGGGCGGAGACCTGCTCGCACGGGTGGTGGGCCGGGACAACGCCCATCTGGAGGACGTGATCCAGAAACTGATCAGCCTGCCCGGCGTGGTGCGCACCCGCACCGAGGTGGCACTGCGCGAACGCGTCCCGTACCGGCTGCTCCCCCTGGTGGAGTCGGTCGGCCGGGCGGCACGCCCCTGACCTGGGCATCCTGGACGCCATGAGCGAATTCGGCGCCCTCTCGGTCATCTTCGACCTCGACGGCACGCTGGTGGACAGCGAGCCCAACTACTACGAGGCGAGCCGGCAGGTCCTCGCCGAGCACGGCGTCCCGGATTTCGGCTGGGCGGACCACGAGGGATACGTCGGCATCGGCACCCGGGAGACGGTGACGCTCTGGCGGGAGCGCTACGGCCTGCCCGTCCCGGCCGCACAGCTGCTGGCCGCGCTGGACCGGCGCTACCTGGAGCTGGCCCGCAGGCACACGCGCGCCTACCCGGAGATGCGGGCGTTCGTGGAGCTGCTGGCCTCGGCGGACGTGCCGATGGCGGTGGCCTCGGGCTCTTCCCCGGACGCCATGGAGGCGATCCTGACGGGCACGGGCCTGGCCGCCCACCTGCGCACGGCGGTCTCGGCCGAGGAGGTCCCGCACGGCAAACCCGCTCCGGACGTCTTCCTGGAGGCGGCCCGCCGGCTCGGCGCGGACCCGGCCGACTGCGTGGTCCTGGAGGACGCGGCGCCCGGCGTGGCCGCCGCCCACGCGGCCGGCATGCGCTGCCTCGCGGTCCCGTACGTCCCCGCCCAGGCGGACGCCCCCGAGTTCGCCACCGCGTCCCTGCTGCTGCGGGGCGGCCAGGCGGAGTTCACGGCCCGGTCGGCGTATGCGTGGCTGCGCGACGCGACGCCGTGACCGGACGCGCGGGGCACTGGACGGGGGCGTCCGTTCCCCCGCCGGCGCGACGCCGGCCGCGTCCCGGGGGTACGGACACCTGGGTGGCCGAACGTCGGCCGGCGTGTACGGACGGCGGCCGGCCTGTTCTGACGGCGCCCACAGGGCGGGCACGGCCCGGAAGTCGTCCCGCACGGCCCCGGCACGGAGCACCGTTCGCGGGGCCCGCGCGGTGGCTCCCCGTGCGAGGTGGGCCCCGACTGCATAGCGTGACCCCATGACTACAGTCACGGCACCGTCCGCACCCGACGAGCGGCGGTGGAAGGCGCTCGGGGTCTGTCTGGCGGCCGGCTTCATCTCGCTGCTCGACACCTCGATCGTGAACGTGGCGCTGCCCTCGCTGGAGCGCGGGCTGGGCGCCTCGGAGGCGGTCCAGTCCTGGGTGGTGTCCGGGTACGCCCTCACGTTCGGGCTCGCGCTCGTGCCGGCGGGCCGGCTGGGCGACATGCGCGGCAGGCGCCAGGCCTTCCTGATCGGGCTCGCCCTGTTCACGGTGGCCTCGCTGGCGTGCGGGCTCGCGGCCAGTCCCTCCTGGCTGGTGCTGTTCCGGCTGATCCAGGGCACGGCGGCGGGCATGGTGGCGCCGCAGACCACCGGGCTGATCCAGCAGATGTTCCGGGCCTCCGAGCGGGCCAAGGCGTTCGGGCTGGTCGGCACGGTCATCGGGGTGTCGACCGCGGCGGGCCCGCTGGCGGGCGGCCTGCTGATCGACGCCGTCGGCACCGACGACGGCTGGCGCTGGGTGTTCTTCGTCAACCTGCCGATCGGAGTGGCCGCCTTCGTGGCGGGGCTCCGGCTGCTGCCGCGCTACCCGGCGGCCGGCAAGCGCGAGGAGTTCGACCTGTTCGGGGTACTGCTCCTCGGCTCGGGCGTGGTCGCGCTGATGCTGCCCCTGGTGCAGGAGCAGCAGTGGACCGGCCGGGCGAAGTGGACGCTGCTGCCGGTGGCCCTGGCACTGCTCGGCGGATTCTGGGCGTGGGAGAAACGGCAGGGGCTGCGCGGGCGCGCTCCGCTGGTGGACCTCGGGCTGTTCTCCCTGCGCTCCTTCACGCTCGGCGCGCTGATCAGCCTGACCTACTTCGCCGGTTTCACCACCGTCTTCTTCCTCTACGCCCTGTACCTGCAGAACGGCGTCGGCTACAGCGCGCTCGCCTCCGGCCTCACCGTCCTGCCCTTCGCGGCGGCGTCGGCGGTCGGGGCCGCCCTCGGTGGCCGGCTGGTGGTGCGTTTCGGCCGCAAGCTGGTCGTCATCGGTCTCGGCGGGGTGGCCCTGGGGCTGCTCGGGGTGATGCTGGCGGTGCAGCTGGTGCCCGGACGGAACTTGGGCTGGGCGTCGGCGCTGCCGCTGCTCATCGGAGGAATCGGCTCCGGTCTGACGGTGTCCCCGAACACCACCCTCACCCTGACCCGTGTCCCGGTGCACCGCGCGGGGGCGGCCGGGGGCGTGCTCCAGACCGGCCAGCGGGTCGGCTCGGCGGCCGGCATCGCGGTGGTGGGCTCGGTCTACTTCGCCCACCTCGCCAATCACGGCCGTACCGACACGGCGATGCAGCTCGGGCTGCTCTCCGCCGTGGGCATCATCGTGGTCGCCCTCGCGCTGGCGGTCGCCGATCTGCGGGAGCGACAGGCACGGCCGGAACCGGCCGGGGAAACGGCCGGGCTGGGCACGGGAGAGACCGGCCCCGGGGAGGCGGTACGGTCCGGCACGTAGCGCGGCTCCGGGGAGGCGGTGCGGCCGGGCACGCCGGGCGGCGCCGAGGATGCGGTGCGGTCCGGCACCTGGCGCGGCACCGAGGAGGCTACGCGGGGCGGCGCCGAGGAGGCAGTGCCGGCCGGTACCTGCCGGCCGCGGCTCACGACCTCCGGCGCGGCTTGCCCCGCCCGGTCGCCCTGCCCCCACCGCTACGACCGCGCGCGGTGCGGGCCGCCGGCTTGCCGGAAGACTTCGCCGGTGCTTTCGCGCCCGCCGTCCGCCGGCCGCCGCCCTGCTCGGAGCGCTTGCCTTCGGCCTCGGCCGGTTTCGCCGCCGTACGGCCCCTGGTGCTGTTGACCGTGCGTCCGCGGACGATGCCGATGAACTCCTCCACCAGATCGGTGGTGGCCTCCTCCGGCCAGGACAGGGCGACGCTCGACTGGGGCGCGTCCACGACGGGGCGGTAGGTGAGGTCCCGTCGGTGGTGGAGACGGGCGAGGGACTGCGGTACGACCAGGAGGCCGACGTTCGCCGCCACCAGTTCGACGGCGTCCGCAGTGGTGGCGGGCCGCTCGAAGGCCGGTTCACCCGGCGGGGCGTCCCAGTCGAAGACGTCGTCCAAGGGGTGGAAGAGCACCTCGTCGGCGAGGTCGGCCAGGGACACCTCGTCCGCGGCCGTGATCACGTGGTCCTTCGGGACGACGACCACCGTGGTCTCGGTGTAGAGCGGGATCGCGCTGAGGACCGTGCGGTCGACCGGGAGCCGGACGAGACCCGCGTCCGCCTCGCCCGCGCGCAGCATCTCGGGCGCCTGCGCGGCCGGGACCTGGACGAGGGTGAGCGGGATGTCGGGCAGCCGCTCGTTCCAGGTCTTCACCCACTTGGCGGGCGTCACCCCGGGAACGTACGCGAGCCGGAACGACGGTGCATCCTCCGAGCCTGTCATCAGGCCAGATTACCGGCCCCCGGGAGCGCCCCCGGTCATCGGCCGTGGTCGGGCCCCCCGCGGACGGCCGATACCCTTGACGTCATGAAGTCCCAGCAGAACACCCAGACGATGAAGCCCGCGACCGCGGCGAAGAAGCTGGGTGTGTACCTCCCCGCCACCCCCGCCTCCTTCCAGGAGGGCGTGGTCACGCGCGCCGAGCTGAACGAGCTGCAGGCCGACCCGCCCCAGTGGCTGCGCGAGCTGCGGCGCGACGGTCCCCACCCGCGTCCGGTGGTGGCCGCCAAGCTGGGCGTGTCCATCGCGGGTCTGGCCCGGGGCGGGGTGACCGAGGCGCTGACCACCGAGCAGATCGAGGCGCTCAAGCAGGAGCGGCCCGAGTGGCTGGAGAAGGAGCGCGCCACCCAGGCCGAGGTGCGCAAGGAGGCCGCGCGCCTGAAGGACCTGAAGCAGCAGCCGAAGGCCGGCGACGCCGAGCGCGGCTGACCCTTCCCGCTCGTCCCGACGCCCTCCGGCTCCGCCCGGGGGGCGTCGTCGGTTGCCGGGCCGAACCGCCGGGCAGCGCCGTGCGCGGGGACGACACCGGACGGGCCGCCGTTCCCCCGTACCGGCGGCCCGTCGGACGCGGTGCGTCCGAGCAGGCCGGTGTCGCCGGGTTGAAGTCTGCGCCGGACAGGGACCGCGAGGGTATGCGTACAAGTACGTACGCCGACTGGGGATACGTATGCCGACGTCGGGCGAGTACGCGAGGCAACCGGAGAGGAACCGTGCGGCTGGAGAAGGCCTACGAGCGCATGACGGCCGTCGCCGTGGCGGCCCTGCACGAACGGGAACCGGAGCGGCTGTGGCCGCTGCTGGCCGGCACGCTGGCCGAGGTGTGCGGCGGTGAGACGGTCATCCACAAGCTGGACGACTGGAGCGAACGCGGCGGCACCATCGGCACGGTGCCCGACGGTGCCGCCGCGGAGCTGGCCCGGCTGGGGGAGGCCGACCTCCGCCTGCTGCGCGCGGGCTACCCCTTCGCCGGCCACTACGGGCCGGACGGCGACCGCGCCCCGGTCACCGCGCACCGGACGGCGGGCCGCACCTGGCCGGACAGCCGGACGGCGCACCTGCTCCGCGAGGTCCTGGACGTCGACCACGTGCTGGGCGTACCGCTACCGGGGAGCGCGGCGCCGGTCACCGGGTGCCTCGTGTACCGGTCCGGTACGGATTTCACGGACGACGAACTCGTCATGGCCGAGCGCGTCCAGCCACTGCTGACGGCGGTCGAACGGCAAAGGCAGCTGCTGGTGGAGTGGCGGCGGGCGCTCGGCCCGTCCGGCGCGCCGCAGGAGCGGGCGGCCGGCTGCTCGCTGACCCCGCGGGAGACCGCCGTCCTGGCGCTGCTCACCGACGCGCTCACCGCGGACGCGATCGGCCGCCGCCTCGGCATCTCGGTCCGCACGGTGCACAAGCACGTCGAGAACATCTACCGCAAGCTGGGCACCCGCGATCGCGTCGGCACGGTACTGCGCGCCCAGCGCCTGGGCCTGGTGCCGTCACCCGGGGCGGCGCGGGCCGCCCGGGCGCACCGCTCATGACCGCCCGCCGCGCGCCGTTCGCCGCCCGCGGCGCGCCGTTCGGGCGACGTGCGCGGCTCAGCCCAGGAAGCTCAGCCTGACCTGGCGGTCGGGGTTGTCCTTGTTGGTGTCCACGAGGCACACCGACTGCCAGGTGCCCAGTTCCAGGTGCCCGCCGATCACCGGGAGGGTCGCGTGCGGCGGCACGATGGCGGGCAGCACGTGGTCGCGGCCGTGGCCGGGGCTGCCGTGCCGGTGCTGCCAGCGGTCGTCGGCGGGAAGCAGGGTGTGCAGGGCCGCGAGCAGGTCGTCGTCGCTGCCAGCGCCCGTCTCGATGACGGCGACCCCGGCGGTGGCGTGCGGGACGAAGATGTTGAGAAGACCGTCGCGACCGGCCGCCGCCTCCCGCAGGAACTCCTCGCAGTCGGCGGTGAGGTCGACGACGCGCTCCCGGGAACCGGTGGAGACGTGCAGCACGCGTGTGGTGAAGGCATCGGACATGCCCCCATCCTGACCCATACGCCGGTTCTCACACCCCGCGGCGCCGCCGATTTCCGAGACGGGCGGTCCACTGGACGAGACGCCGTTGACCGGTGCGCTTCCGGCTGGCTACGTTCAGCCGCATGTTGCGTTCAGCCCTGCTCACCACGCGCGGTCACATCGACCTGCTGCGGGTGGCCTCCGCCGCGTGTCGCCGCGGCTGCTGACGCCCCCTCTTCCCTCCCGCTTCCTCCCTCCGCCTTCTGCGCGCGGGTTTCGTCGGTCTGTCCGCGTGTCATGCCTGAGCCATCCGTTGAACGATTTGAACGAGGCATGACATAGAGGCACGAGCCGCGGGACCGTGTCGCCCACTCCCGGCCCTCCTCCCCGTGGAGCGATCATGACCGTCAGTCGCGCCCCGCCCCCTTCACCCTCGGGTTCGGACATATCCGGCATATCCGGACACACGCCCTCCCCTCCGTCGCCCTCCCTCCCCTCCCCCGGCCTCCAGCCCGTCGTCCCCGCCTCCACCCGGCGTGCCCGGGTGCCCCGCTGGCTGCGCCGCACCACCGGCCCGCTGCTGCTGCTGGCACTGTGGCAACTCCTCAGCGGCACCGGCGCGTTGCCGGCCGACGTGCTCGCCTCGCCGGGCCGGATCGCACAGGTCGGCTGGGACCTGATCGGTGACGGCTCGCTGCCGTCGGCCATGGGCACCTCGCTCCGGCGGGTCGCGCTCGGGCTGCTCCTCGGCACCGTGACCGGCACCGGACTCGCCCTGCTGTCCGGGCTGTTCCGGATCGGCGAGGACCTGGTGGACGCTCCGGTGCAGATGCTGCGGACGGTGCCGTTCGTCGGTCTCATCCCGCTGTTCATCATCTGGTTCGGGATCGGTGAGACCCCGAAGATCGCCATCATCACGCTCGGCGTCACCTTCCCGCTCTACCTCAACGTCTACGCCGGCATCCGCGGGGTGGACTCCCAACTCATCGAGGCCGGCGAGTCGTTGGGCCTGTCCCGGTGGGGACTGGTCCGGCACGTGGTGCTGCCGGGCGCCCTGCCCGGGGCGCTGACCGGGCTGCGCTACTCGCTCGGCGTCTCCTGGCTGGCGCTGGTCTTCGCCGAGCAGGTCAACGCCGACTCCGGCATCGGCTTCCTGATGGTGCAGGCGCGCGACTTCCTGCGGACCGACGTGATCGTGGTCTGCCTGATCGTCTACGCCTTCCTCGGCCTGCTCGCCGACTTCATCGTCCGCTCCCTCGAAAGGCTGCTGCTGCAATGGCGACCGACGTTCACGGGCCGCTGACCGGGCACGCGGTGCACGTCGAGGGGCTGACCCGCTCCTTCGACGGCCGCGCGGTCATCGACGACCTCCGACTCGACATCGCGCCCGGCGAGTTCGTCGCCCTGCTCGGCCGCAGCGGCTGCGGCAAGTCGACCCTGCTGCGCATCCTGGCGGGACTCGACCGGGACATCGAGGGCACGGCTCTGGTCCCGCGCCGCCGGGCCGTCGCCTTTCAGGCACCCCGGCTGATGCCGTGGAAGAAGGTGTGGCGCAACGTGCTCCTCGGGCTGCCGGGCCGCGCCGAACGCTCCCTCGCCGCACGGGCGCTGGACGAGGTGGGCCTCGGCCACCGCGTCGACGCCTGGCCGAAGACGCTGTCCGGCGGTGAGGCCCAGCGCGCCTCCCTCGCCCGCGCGCTGGTGCGCGAGCCCGACCTGCTGCTGCTCGACGAGCCGTTCGGCGCCCTGGACGCACTCACCCGGATCAAGGCCCAGCGTCTGGTCGGGGAGTTGTGGCAGCGCCGGGGCTGCGCGGTGCTGCTGGTCACGCACGACGTGGAGGAGGCGGTGCTGCTCGCCGACCGGGTCCTGGTGATGGACGGCGGCCGGATCGCCCATGAGGAGCGCATCGGCCTGGACCGGCCGCGCGAGATCACCGACCCCCGGTTCGCCGCACTCCGCGCCCGCCTGCTGGAACGGCTCGGCGTCGACACCGCCGCCGCAGCCGCCTGAACCGCCCGTCCCCGAACCCGAACGGAACCGCCATGCGACGACGACTCGCCCCCGCCGCACTGCTCCTCCCCTTCGCCCTGCTGCTCACCGCCTGCGGCGGGGACGCGTCCGCCGGCACCGGCACCGACGGCTCGGGCTCCGTGACCCTCGACGTCGGGGACCAGAAGGGCGGTTCGGAGGCGATCCTGCGCGCCGCAGGAGAGCTGGAGGACCTGCACTACAAGATCAAGTGGTCGACCTTCACCTCGGGTCCGCCGCTGCTGGAGGCCGTGAACGCCAAGGCCGTCGACATCGGCGGCGTCGGCAACACCCCGCCCGTCTTCGCGGCCGGTGCCGGCTCGAAGATCACCGTCGTGGCCGCCTGGCACGGCACCTCCCGGGGTGACACCATCCTCGTGCCGAACGATTCCCCGCTGACCCGGCCGCGGCAGCTCAAGGGCCGGTCGGTCGCCGTCGCCCAGGGCTCCTCCGCGCACTACCAGCTGGTCGCCTCGCTCAAGGCGGCCGGGCTGAGCCTGGCCGACGTCAAGGTCAAGTACCTCCAGCCGGCCGACGCGCTCGCCGCCTTCACCTCCGGCAAGGTGGACGCGTGGGCGGTCTGGGACCCGTACACCTCGCAGATCCTGCAGGGCAGGCAGGGCCGGGTGCTCACCACCGGTGACGGCATCACCAACGGCCTCACCTTCCAGGTCGCGGCGCCGGCCGCGCTGGACGACCCGAAGAAGGCCGCCGCCGTCAAGGACTATCTGGCACGGCTGCGGCGGGCCACGGCCTGGGTGCACGACCACCAGGAGGAGTGGGCCAAGGTGTGGTCGAAGGACACAGGACTGCCCTACGACGTGGCACTGGCCTCCGTGAAGAGGACGAACTCCACCCGGATCGCGGTCGCCATCGACAAGCCGCTGGTCGCCTCCGAACAGCGGATCGCGGACGCCTTCAGCGCGTTGAAGCTCATCCCGCGGAAGGTGGACTTCGCCGACTTCGTGGACCGGCGCTTCAACGGCGGCCTGCCGCCGTCGACGTCCCCCGGCAAGGGCTGAGCGGCGGGAAGAGCGGCGCCCGGCCCACTGTTGGTTGAGACGTGAACGAAGCGCACGAGGTCGAGGTTGTCGTGATCGGCGCCGGCCAGGCCGGACTGGCCACCGCCTACCACCTGCGGCGCACCGGTTTCCAGCCGGGCCGTGACGTCGTGGTCCTCGACCACTCCCCCGGCCCGGGCGGCGCCTGGCAGTTCCGCTGGCCCTCGCTGACGTTCGGCAAGGTGCACGGCATGCACGCGCTGCCCGGTATGGAGCTGACGGGCGCCGACCCCGCCCGGCCCTCGGCGGAGGTCGTCCGCGAGTACTTCGACCGGTACGAGCGCACCTTCGACCTGCGGGTACGCCGGCCCGTGGACGTGCGCGCGGTGCGCGAGGGCGCCGGCGGGCGGCTGCTCGTGGAGACATCGGACGGCACCTGGTCGACGCGTGCGGTGGTCAACGCGACCGGCACCTGGGACCGTCCGTTCTGGCCCCGCCGTCCCGGTCAGGAGACCTTCCGGGGACGGCAGCTGCACACCGCGCAGTACACCGGCCCCGAGGAGTTCGCCGGGCAGCGGGTGGTGGTCGTGGGTGGCGGCGCCTCGGGCACCCAGCACCTGCTGGAACTGGCCCCGTACGCCGCCGCGACCACCTGGGTCACCCGGCGGCCCCCGGTCTTCCGCGAGGGGCCGTTCGACCAGGAGGCGGGCCGTGCGGCCGTCGCGCTGGTGGCGGACCGGGTACGCCAGGGGCTGCCGCCGCGCAGCGTGGTCTCGGTCACCGGACTGCCGTTGAACGACGCCGTCCGGCAGGGTCTCGCGGACGGGGTGCTGGACCGGCGGCCGATGTTCGACCGGATCACCCCGGACGGCGTCGAGTGGCGGGACGGGCTCCGGGTCCCCGCCGATGTGATCCTGTGGGCGACCGGGTTCCGGGCCGCGCTCGGCCACCTCGCCCCGCTGCGGCTGCGCGAGCCGGGCGGCGGCATCCGGGTGGAGGGCACCCGCGCGGTCGCCGATCCACGGATCCACCTGATCGGTTACGGCCCCTCGGCCAGCACCGTCGGCGCCAACCGGGCCGGCCGCGCGGCCGTCCGGGACATCCGGCGGCTGCTGGCGGAGGAGCCGGTGGCCGCCTGAGGTCCCGTCGGCTCAGCTGCCCGACGGCTCCGGGGCCGGCGAACCCGGCGGGCTGCCGCTCGGGGACGGGGCCGCCGCGGCGCCCTGGTGGACGGCGCGGTACTCGGCCACGTTCCGCAGGTGCTCGTCGTAGTCCGCGGTGAAGCGCGTGTCCCCGGGCCTGATGGTGACGAAGTACAGCCAGTCGCCCGGCGTCGGGTTGAGCGCGGCGCGCATCGCGTCCTCGCCGGGATTGTCGATCGGCGTCGGCGGCAGACCCGTGCGCTGGTAGGAGTTGTACGGGCTCTCGACCTGGGTGTCGTTCGGGCCGGCCGGGACGGTCTGCCGGCTCAGGGCGTAGTGCAGGGTCGAGTCCATCTGCAACGGCATACCGCTGTTCAGCCGGTTGAGGATGACCCGCGCCACCTTGCCCATGTCCGCCTTCGTCGAGGCCTCGGCCTGGACGATGCTGGCGATGGTGACGGCCTGGTGGACGTTCATCGCGTTGCGCTGGGCCCCGGCCGCGACGGGCGGCCCGTACTTCTTGTCCGCCGTGTCGACCATCAGCTGCAGCAGGGACTGGGGGGTCGCCCCCTTCCGGACGGGGTACGTCGCCGGGAAGAGATAGCCCTCCGGATTGCCCGCGGCCTCGTTCGGCAGCTTCAGCGGGGCCTTGTCGAGGGACGTGCGGGTGCTGCCCGGGGGCAGCCCGAGGGCCTTGTCGACCGCGTCGTAGACCTGGCCGGCGCGCCAGCCCTCCGGGATGACCAGCGTGGCCGGTTTCTCCTCGGCACCGCCGGCGGCCAGCGTCAGCAGCGGCACCACCACGGCGGTGCCGGCCGCGACGGCGCCGGTCACGAGGAGGGCGAGTCTGCCCCGGCGTGTCAGTCGGATCGTGCTCCGTGGCGGAGTGTTCGTCTGCATGCGGGCACGGTAATACGCATATCACCCTAAACCCGGCATATGTTCAGTTTGTCGGTTGCAGTTGCGCGTCCCGGCGCACCAGGGCCGCGTACCGGCCGTCCCGCTCCAGCAGTTCTTCGTGGGTGCCGCGTTCGGCCACGCGCCCGGAGTCCAGCACCACGATCTGGTCGGCGCCGCGGACGGTGGACAGGCGGTGGGCGATGGTGATCG
>NZ_BNBF01000001.1:227768-232836 GCF_014654935.1 Streptomyces capoamus | reverse complement strand
TCGTGCGGTCGGCCGACAGCGCGTCGATGGCCTGCTGGACGGCGGCTTCCGTGCGGGTGTCGAGCGCGCTGGTCGCCTCGTCCAGGATGAGGACCGGCGGGTCGCGCAGGATGGTGCGGGCTATCGCCAGGCGCTGCTTCTCGCCGCCGGAGAAGCGGTGGCCGCGTTCGCCCACGACCGTGTCGTAGCCGTCGGGGAGTGCGGCGATGTGCTCGTGGATCTGTGCCGCCTCGGCCGCCGCGCGCAGTTCCTCGTCGGTGGCGTCGGGTTTGGCGAAGCGCAGGTTCTCCGCGACCGAGGCGTGGAAGAGGTACGTCTCCTGCGAGACGACGCCGACCGCGCGGGCGAGGGTGTCGAAGTCCAGGTCGCGGACGTCGACGCCGTCCAGGGTGACGCGGCCGCCGGTGACGTCGTACAGCCGGGGCACCAGGTAGCCGAGTGTGGACTTGCCCGCGCCGGTCGGGCCGACGACGGCGAGGCTGCCGCCGGCCGGCACCGTGACGTCCACGCCGTCGAGCACGGGACCGCCCTTGTCGTCGTAGCGGAACTCCACGTCCTCGAAGCGGACCTCGCCCTTGACCAGGTCGAGGCGGACCGGCCGCTCGCGCTCGGTGATGTCGACGGGCAGGTCCAGGTACTCGAAGATGCGCTGGAAGAGCGCCAGCGAGGTCTGTATCTGGACGCCGGTGGCGAGCAGGCTCACGGCCGGGCGGAACAGGCCCTGCTGGAGGGAGACGAAGGCGACGATGGTGCCGAGGGAGGCCTCGGGGCCGCCGAAGGAGAGGGCGAGCCCGGCGGTCCAGTAGATGACGGCGGGCATCGCGGCCATGACGATCGTGATCACGGCCATACGCCAGCGCCCGGCCATGCTGGACCTCACCTCGAGGTCGACGAGGCGTTCGGACTCCTCCGCGAAGGACGCGGTGAGCGAGTCGGAGCGGCCCATGGTGCGGCCCAGCAGGATGCCGCTGACCGACAGCGACTCGGTGACCGTGGCCGCCATCGCGGCCATCTGCTTCTGCCGCTGGGTGGTGATCTTCTTGCGTTCGTTGCCGACGCGGCGGCTGATCCAGACGAACACCGGCAGCAGGAGCAGCGAGACGATCGTCAGCCGCCAGTCCAGGGCGATCATCGCGACGACCGTGGCGACCACGCTGGTGGCGTTGGACACCAGGGAGGTGGCGGTGGAGGTGACGGTGGCCTGCATGCCGCCGATGTCGTTGGCGATGCGGGACTGCACCTCGCCGGTGCGGGTGCGGGTGAAGAAGGCGAGCGACATGCGCTGGAGGCGGCCGTAGACCGCGGTGCGCAGGTCGTGCATGACCCGCTGGCCGACGGTGGTGGAGATCAGCGTCTGCAGCACACCGAAGACGCTGGACAGGACGGCACTGAGGATCATGCCGAGCGCGAGCAGGCTCAGCAGGCCGGTGCGGCCCCGCGGGATCGCGACGTCGAGCGTCTCCTTGAGCAGGAACGGCGTGGCCACCGAGACCAGCGACGAGGCGCCGACGAGCAGGCCCACGACGGCGAGCCGCCCGCGGTAGGGACGGAAGAGCCGCAGGATGCGGCGCACCTGCCGCGGTTGTTCGCCGGCGTCGGCAGGTGGGGTCCAGGAGGGTTCACGGTCGGGATGCATGGGCTCCTACGGGAGTGACGGGCGCCGGACGGGGGCCGGCCGGCGAGGGCGGGACGGGGTCGCAGCTCATTGTTACCTATACTCACAATGAACGGCATCCTGATATTGTTCCCGCATGACCATCCCCGACCCGGACGGCCTGCTCGCCGAGCAGTTGCTGCGGCTCACCCGCCGGGTGCACCGCATCCAGAAGCGCCATCTGGAGCAGCGCGAGCTGGGCGTCACCCCCGCCCAGTCCCGGCTGCTGCGCACCCTCGCGCACTACCCCTCGCCCCCGCGCATGGCCGACCTGGCCGAGCGCCTGGAGGTCGTGCCCCGCGCGGTGACGACGCTGGTCGACGGGCTGGAGGCGAGCGGCAAGGTACGGCGGGTGCAGGATCCGGCGAACCGGCGCGTGACCCGGATCGAGCTGACGGACGACGGGCGCGCGGCCCTGCGGGAACTGCGCGGCGTCCGCCGCTCGGCGGCCGAGGAGATACTGGCGCCGCTGACGGAGAAGGAGCGCCAGGTGCTCGGCGTCCTGCTGGACACGCTGATCGACGGGGAAGCCGCCCAGCGCTGCTGAACGGACGCCGCCGAACGGCCGGGCCCGTCGCCCCGTCTCAGCAGCGGCTGCGATCCTCCGTCAGCACCCCCTGGACCGTGGCCAGTGAACGGTCGTGACAGCCGTCCGAGCCGAGGAGGCGGTAGCGCTCGGCCGACGTGCCGACCGCGTGCCGCTGCTCGCGCGGGACGTCGACGGTGTAGGTGGCGTCACCGCCGTACGTGTCGTCCATCCGCGACCACGCGGTGCGCCGGCCGCCCAGGCGAACCACCGCGGAGGCCCGGTCGCCGAGGGACAGCACGGTGCGCAGCCGGCCGTCCGGGCCGAGGGTGGTGGCGCCGTTCATGGTGTACGTCCGCCGCGTCCGCGTCGTCCGCGCGGGACCGTGCCCGGCGGTGCGGACCGTCTCGTCGTCGGTCCAGCGCGCGTCGAGTCCGTCCGTGGTCTCGCCGTCGGTCCAGCGGTGGACCGACGTGTGGGCGAGCGTGCGGGTGACGGTGGTGGTCACGCGCCCGTGCGAGGTGTCCAGGTACCCGGAGACGGTGAGCCCGTGTCCGGCCTCGGTCCGCACCCGGTTCTCCGTACCCGGTGTGAAGCGGGAGGAGTCGGCGAGGTCGGTTTCCTTGTCCTCGGTGAGCGCACCGGGTACGCGGGCGCGGTGCGCGTCCTGCCAGACCAGCACGTTCACCGGTGTGCTCCAGCCCGGCCGGTCCGCGGGCACGCCGGCGACCGACACCTCGACGCGGTGCGGCCGGCCGTCGTTGAGCAGGCCGGCGAAGGGCGTGAGGTCGTACTCGACGGGCCGCACGTCGAAGGCGCGCGGGGCCGGGAGGACGTACCAGAGGTAGGGGTTGGACCAGCCGCCCGTCCAGACGTTCGGGAAGGGCGCCGCGATGCCGGCGAGCCGGCCGTCGACCGTGATCCGCACCTCGCGGTAGGGGCCGTGGTCGGCCTTGCAGGAGTAGGGCGCCGGTTCCGGCACGGTCAGGTACCAGAACTCCTCGCACCCGCCGCCCGAGCCGGTCGCGTACACCTCGGCGAGGATCCGCTCGCTGTTGCGCGGTGTGGTGAGCGTCGTACCGGAGGACGTGTCGGCGAGGGTGAGGACCCGGTCGGGGGCGGGGTCCGCGGGGCGGCCGGCGTAGAAGCTGAGAGTGACGTGCACGTCGATGACGCCGGTGTAGGTGTCGTCCACCACGTTGCCGATCAGCATCTCGACGTCCCGGGCACGGCGGAAGGTGTCGCTGTAGCGGGTGACGTCCTTCTCGACGTGCCACTCGATGCCGTCGGGCGAGGGCTCCGGCGTGGAGGTGCGCAGGATCTCGACCCCGCCGACGTGCAGGTAGCCCAGCCGGTCGTACTGACGGCCCTTCACCTTGCCGTCGAGGCGCAGGACGACCTTGCTCCAGTGCTCACCGCAGCCCCGGGGAGGCGTGTACGCGCCCCGGTACGGCGTGAAGTCGCGGAACCGGACGTCGGCGAGGGTGACCTGACAAGGCGTCGTGTGCGGCCGGCCGACGGGCGGCGCCGCGGTCACCGGGTCGTGCCAGTCGGTACCGAACTCGGCCGGCACCTCGGCGGCCCGGGCCGCCGAGGTGCCGGTGCCTAAGAACGCGCTCACCAGGAGGATCGCTCCGGTCAGCATGGACATGACCATCCGTCTTCTCATGCCCGGTGTTCTACGGGGAGTCGGCCCTCCCCCGCAATGGCGCCTCGGCCGATCGGCGCGATGGGGGCGGTGGGGGCGGTGGCCGCGCGGCCCTGACTGGTATTCAGCGACAGGCCATTTAGTGATATAAGCGACTCTTCCTGACATAGTGCGCTCATGGAGATCGCGAAGAGGCCACTCTCCCGCCGCACGGCACTCGTCCTCACCCTCGTCGGAGCGGGCGCGGTCGGCGGCGCCGCCGTCCTCGCCGGCACGCTCCCGCGCGGAGCAGGGGGACCCCCCGCACCCGGTCCGGCCGCCTCCTCGGGCCCGCCCGCGGCCCCCGGCGCACCGGGCATCGGCGACCCGCTCATGCCGCTCGCCGGCAACGGCGGTTACGCCGTCCGCCGTTACACGCTCGACTTCGACTGGCGGGCACCCCGGACACCCTTCGAGGCCGGCGCGACCATCAGCGCCTCCGCCACCCAGGCCCTGTCCCGCTTCGACCTCGACTTCGCCGGCAACACGCTGCACCGCGTCACCGTCGACGGCACCCCGGCCGCCGCCCGCCGCGACGGCGACGAACTCGTCGTCACCCCCGCGCGGCCGATCCCGCGCGGCCGTCCGTTCACCGTCCACGTCGCCTACACCGCCGACCCCACCCAGGGGCGGCACCGCGACGACGCGATCCAGGACTACGGCTGGGTCCCCACCCCCGACGGCACCCTCGTCTGCGCGCAGCCCGACGGAGCCCGGATGGTCTTCCCGGCCGACGACCACCCGAGCCTGCGGGCACCGGTGACCTTCCACATCACCACCCCCGCGGGGCTGAGCGCGGTGGCCAACGGCCGGCTCGTCGGCACCGACCGGCGGCCCGACGGGCGCGTGCGGTGGACCTACGACTCCGAGCAGCCGATCGCCGCACAGCTCGTCCAGTTGGCGATCGGCAGGTTCACCTTCGCCGACAGCAGCGGCCCGCGCGGACTGCCCGTCCGGGACGCGGTGCCGGACGCCCTGGTGTCGGACACCGAGGAGTACCGCTCGCTCACCCCGCACCACCTGGAATGGCTGGAACGGCGACTCGGCCCCTACCCGTTCCGCCGCTACGGCGTGCTGGTCGGGGACACCGACCTGCCGGTGGCCCTGGAGACCCAGTCGCTGTCCGTCCTGCCGCGCGACGACCTGCTGGGCGACCGGGTCGACGCCGAGCGCAACCTCGTCCACGAGCTGACGCACCATT
>NZ_BNBF01000001.1:192934-227723 GCF_014654935.1 Streptomyces capoamus | reverse complement strand
GGACGGGTGACAGCGTCGCCATCCGGCGCTGGTCCGACCTGTGGCTGAGCGAGGGTCACGCCCGCTTCTACGAAAGGCTCTACTCGGACGAGCACGGCGGTGCGGACCTGGAGTCCGTGATGCGGGCGGCGTACGAGCAGCACGACCAGTGGCGGCACGACGAGGGAGCACCCGCCGAGCCCACCGGGGACACCTTGTTCAAGGTGATGCGGTACGACGGTTCGGCGCTGGTGCTGTTCGCGCTGCGGGAGAAGGTCGGCGAGGAGACGTTCGACCGGATCGAGCGGGCCTGGGTGACCGAGTACCGCGGCCGGGCGGCCGGCACCCGGGACTTCGTCCGCCTGGTGTCCCGGGTCGCGGGCGAGGACCTCGGCCCGTTCCTGACACCGTGGCTGCACGGCCCCCGCACCCCGCCGATGCCGGGGCACCCCGACTGGCGTCCCGACCCGGTCGAGGAGTGAGCCGCGTGCGGCCACGCGCGGCTGCCCCGGGCAGCGGAGTCACTGCCACCAACCGGGTGGCCTCTGCCGGGCCGCTGGTCCACCCCGGTGACGCTCGCCACGACACGGCGCGCGGGGCACGGAAACGTACGAGGGGTGGCACCACGGGCAACTCCTTTGTCCTGGTCGCGAGCGAGCGTGGTTGGGAGAGCCTCTGCGATGAGAAGAACCGTTTCTGCACATGTCCCCGCGGCCGTCCGGAGATGCCGTCTGACGGCCTGCGTGATCGCGGGGGCGGCTCTGCTCCCGCCGCTGCTGATCCTCCCGACGTCCGGCGCCGACGAGGCGGCGGACCGGCGTCTGCAGGACGCCTTCACGGACGCCGCCCGCGAGTTCCAGGTACCGCGCAGTGTGCTCATGAGCGTGTCGTACATGCAGTCACGCTGGGACTCGCACCCCGGCTCGCCCAGCGTCACGGGCGGCTTCGGGCCGATGCACCTCGTGGACATGGAACGCGTCAAGCGGTCCGCGCCGACGCTCGACCCGCGTGCCCCGCTCGCCGACACGCCCCAGCCGCGCACGGGTGCGGCGGGGGCGGCGGACTCCGGGGCAGGGGCCGCGGGGGCGGCTACGGGTACGGGTACGGGTACGGCGGGATCGGGAGCGCAGACCGCGGGCTCGATTCCGCCGGGCGCGGGGTCCTCCGCAGGGGCCGTCGGGTCCTCAACAGGGGCCGCGGAGGCGCCCGCCGGAGGTGCGCAGGCGCCCGCCGGGGGTACCGGGGCGCCCGCCGGGGGTACCGGGGCGCCCGCCGGAGGTACCGAGGCGTCCCCCGGGGATGCCGTCGGCCATGCCGTGCAGCCGGCGGACCTGCAGCACGCGGCGCGCCTGATCGAGGCCCCGGCCGGCCGGCTGCGCACGGACGCCGTCGCCAACATCCGCGGCGGAGCGGCCCTGCTGGCCGCCACGCAACGACAACTCGGCAAACCCCTGAGCGCCAACCCGGCGGACTGGTGGGAGACGGTGGCACGCTTCCCGGGCACCCGTGACGTCGCGTCAGCCGCGGCGTACGCCGACGACGTCTTCGCCCTGATCCGCCGGGGAGCGCACCGCACCACCGCCGAGGGACAGGACGTCACCCTGCCCGCCACCCCGGGTCTGCAGCCGCACCCGCGCGCCCCCCGCTCACAGGGTCCGCAGCGGCCGAAGCAGGTGGAGTGCCCGGCCGAACTGGCCTGCGACTGGCTCGGCGCGCCGTACGAGGAGATCGGCGACAGCTACGGCAACCACGACCTGGCCGACCGGCCCAGGGACCAGCCGATCGAGTACATCGTCATCCACGACACCGAGGCGAGCCTGGCGAGCATGTTCCAGACGGTGCAGGACCCGACGGAGTCGTCCTGGCACTACTCGATCCGCTCCAGCGACGGTCACGTCACCCAGCACATCAGGACGAAGGACGAGGCCTGGCACTCCGGCAGCCAGTTCGTGAACGCCCGCTCCATCGGCATCGAGCACGAGGGGTTCCTCACCCAGCCGGGCACCTGGTTCACGGAGCGGATGTACCGCTCCTCGGCGCGCCTGGTGCGGTACCTGGCGGCCAAATACGACATCCCGCTCGACCGGCAGCACATCTTCGGCCACGACAACGTGCCCGCTCCGACCGCCGACACCATCCCCGAGATGCACGACGACCCGGGCCCCTTCTGGGACTGGCGGCACTACTTCGACCTCCTCGGCGCACCGCTGCGCGCCACGGCGGGACCCGACAGCGACATGGTGACGATCCTGCCGGACTACGGCAAGCACAAACCGCCCTTCACCGGCTGCGGCGGCAGTGGTTCACCGTGTCGGCCGCACGGCTCCAGCGCCGTCCGGCTGTACACCGCCCCGGACGAGAAGGCCGCGCTGATCCAGGACCCCGGCCGCAAGCCGGACGGCGACGATTCCACGGTGGACGTCAACGACCTGGGATCGCGCGTGTCCGCCGGCCAGACCTTCGCGGTCGCCGACCGCAGCGGCGACTGGACGGCGATCTGGTTCCAGGGGCGGAAGGCCTGGTTCAAGAACCCGCGGAAGCAGCCGACCGCCGTCGGCGCGGCCGGGCGCATGGTCACGCCGAAGGAGGGCCTGGACGAGGTCCCGGTGTACGGGCGTGCCCTGCCGGAGGAGGAGGCCTACCCCGACGGCATGGACGAGCCGACCGCGTCCCCGCTGCCGTACGGCTTCCTCGCGGGCCAGCGGTACGTGACCCAGGCCGGCGTCGGCAGTTCCTACACCGCGAAGTCCTTCAGCGACACGCCCAACCCTGTGGTGTGGGGCCGGGAGCGGTACTACGAGATCCAGTTCGGCCACCGGCTGGCCTACGTCCGGGCGAGCGACGTGGACGTGGTGGGCTCCGCCGCGGCCGGCGCCCCGGGACACCCGGCGGATGCCGCCGGGCGGTAGCGTCGTCGAGGCCCGGGAAACCCGTCACCGCGACGGGGGCGGCCCGCCACCGGTCCGGGGCCGCCCCTGATCCGTGAGGGCCGCCCTGTCCCCCATCACCACCACCGGCCGGCCGGCCGGGTCCAGCGTGCGCAGCAGGACCTCCATGGCCTTCCTGGAGACGCTGACGCAGGCCGAGGTACCGCTGCCGTGGTCCATGTGCAGCCAGATGCCGCCGCCCCTGTCCGTGCCCCAGGGGCGGGTGGCGTCGCGCGGCGGCGTGCCCTTGACGCGGTTGTAGTCGATGGCGATGACGTAGTCGAAGTCGTGCTGGTGCGCCTCGTCCCACTCGGCCGGGGGCGCGTAGGCCCGGGCCTGGTCGTAGGGCAGCCTGGTGCCCGGGTCGGCCAGCACACCGCCCGCGTCGGTGAGGGTGAACACGCCGGACGGGCTGCGCTGGTCGCCCTCGTGGTGGTGCGCGGTCCAGCCGCGGCGCCCGTTGTGCGCGGGCCACTCGCCCACCGTGCGCCAGTGGGCACCCTGCCGCGTGTACAGCACGACCCGGGAGACGGCCGAGTCCCGGCGCTCGCCGTACACGGCCACGACCTGGCGGGAGCCGGCGGGGATCCGCCGGTACAGGCGGTCACCGATGCCCGGGATACGGGCCGGGTCCGCGGCGGCCGTGGAGGCGCTCAGGCCGTGGGCGCCCTGCGGGCCGTGCGTGGGGGCCGGGCTGCCGCAGGCGGAGAGCGTGGCGAGGAAGGTACCGAGGGCCGCCGCCGCGACCCTCCCGCGTCGCACGGTGTCGATCTGCACCCGCCCATGCTGTCATCACCCCCGGGCTGCCGGCGCCTCCTCTAGGGCGCTCACCGTGGCGGGTGACGAGGATGTGGGGGCTTGACGGGCGGGCCGGCGGCGGCCGTGGCCGGAACTGGGCGGATTTCCCCGGCCGTCGAGAAAAACCGTTTGAAATTCCCCGCGTCGCGACGCGAACCTTTCACGGCTTGTTGCCGCTCCCCGCGGTCTTCCGCCGCCGTCCTCCCCTCTTTCCCCGCCCCTCCGTCTCCCCTCCACTGACACGAGCCACTGGGACGTCATGCGTATTCAAGACCTTCCGTATCCCGATCCGGGCGTGCCGGACACGCGTTCGGGTCCCCGATTCCTGTGGTGGCTCTGGCGCAACCAGCTGGGCGGGCAGCTGAAGGCACTCGCCTGGGGCCTGCTGCACTTCGTCTCCGTCTCCGCCCTGCCCTTCTGCGTCGGCCTCGCCGTGCAGGCGGCCGTCGACCGCTCCGGCCGGAGGCTGGCCCTGACGGGCGGTCTGATGCTGCTCTGCGGTGTGGGTATCGCCCTCGGCGACACCTTCCTGCACCGGGCCGCCATCACCAACTGGATCACCGCCGCCGCCCGTGTCCAGCAGCTGCTGGCGCGCAAAGCCGCCCACCTGGGCTCCGCCCTGACCCGGCGGGTGGCCGCCGGCGAGGTGGTCGCCGTCTCCACCGGGGACGTGGAGAAGATCGGCTGGTTCGTCGAGAGCGTCTCCCGCTTCACCGCCGCCGCGCTGACGGTCGTGGTCGTCTGCGTCGGTCTGCTCGTGTACCAGCCCGCGCTCGGCGTGATCGTCGCCGTGGGCCTGCCCGTCGTGGCCCTCGCGGTACTGCCGCTGCTGCCCCGGGCGACGCGCCGGGCCGACGACCAGCGCGAGAAGGCCGGCCGGGCCACCGAACTGGCCTCGGACACCGTGGCCGGACTGCGGGTGCTGCGCGGCATCGGCGGCGAGGAGCTGTTCCTGGACCGCTACCGCCGCGCCTCCCAGGACGTACGGCACGCCGCCGTGCGCAGCGCCCGGATGTGGTCGCTGATCTCGGCCGTCCAGGTGCTGCTGCCCGGGCTGCTGCTGATCGCCGTCGTCTGGCACGGCATCGATCTGGCCCGCCAGGGCCGCATCACGGTCGGCGAACTGGTCACCGTCTACAGCGCGGTCATGGTCCTCAACTACCCGCTGCGGCACTTCGAGGAGATCGCCATGGCGTACTCCTTCTCCCGCCCCTCGGCCAAGCGCGCCGCGCGGGTGCTCGCGCTGGAGCGGTCCACCGCCACCGACGGTCTCCGCGAGGCCGAGGTGCCGGGCGGCGACCTGTACGACCCCGCGACCGGTCTGCTGGCTCCGGCCGGCCGGTTCACCGCGGTGGTGTGCGGTGACCCGGACGCGGCGGGCCGGCTGGCCGAACGGCTGGGCGGCCATCCCGCGGAGCCGGGCCGGTCGGCGCTGCTCGGCGGAGTGCCCCTGGACGAGCTGCCCCTCGACAGCGCCCGCACCGCCGTCCTCGTCCAGGACAAGGATCCGGTGCTGCTCTCCGGCACCCTGCGCGACCTGTTCGACGTGCCCGCCTCCGGGACCGTGCCGGCCGCGGACGCGCTGGCGGCGGCACAGTGCGCGGACGTGCTGGACGCGCTCGTGCAGGGTTCGCTGGACGCCGCCGACCCGATGGACGCCCGCATCACCGAGCGCGGGCGCTCCCTGTCCGGCGGCCAGCGCCAGCGACTCGCCCTGGCCAGGTCGCTGTTCACCGACCCGGAGGTGCTGGTGCTGGACGAGCCGACCTCCGCGGTCGATTCGCACACCGAGGCCCGGATCGCGGACGGGCTGCGCCGGCTGCGGTCGGGGCGGACGACCGTGGTGTTCACCTCCTCCCCGCTGCTGCTCGACCGCGCGGACCGGGTCGCCCTGGTGCACGAGGGCGAGGTCGTGACGGTCGGCGTCCACCGGGAACTGGTCGACAGCGAGCCGCGGTACCGCGCCGTGGTGACCCGGGAGACCGACGAGGAACTGTCCGCGGCCGACGAGGGCATCCTGCTGGACGCGCTCCAGGAGCTGGAAGAGATCGAGGAGAGCGCATGATCGGCGTAGCGCCACCGGCGCACGACCCGGCGGCCCCGACGACCGCCACCACCCTGCCCGTCGGCGGCGCCGCGACGGTGCGGACCTACGTCACCGAGCTGTTCCGCCGGCACCGCCGGGCGTTCCTGCTGCTCATCGCCGTCAACACGGCCGCCGTGATCGCCTCCATGGTGGGCCCGTACCTGCTCGGCGGTCTGGTCGAGCGGGTGACGGACCGGGCGGAGGAACTGCACCTGGGCCTGACCGCCGGCCTGTTCGTGCTCGCCCTGGTGGTGCAGGCCGGGTTCGTCCGGCAGGTACGGCTGCGGGGCGCGATGCTCGGCGAGCGGATGCTGGCCGACCTGCGCGAGGACTTCCTCGTCCGGTCCGTCGGGCTGCCGCCGGGGGTGCTGGAGCGGGCGGGCACCGGTGACCTGCTCTCCCGCATCACCACCGACATCGACCGCCTGGCCAACGCCATGCGGGAGGCCGTGCCGCAACTGGCCATCGGCGTCGTGTGGGCCCTGCTGCTGCTCGGCGGCCTCGTCGTGACGGCCCCGCCGCTGGCCGCGGCCGTGCTGCTCGCCGTTCCGGTCCTGGTGATCGGCTGCCGCTGGTACTTCAAGCGGGCGCCGTCCGGCTACCGCTCGGAGGCCGCCGGGTACGCCGCCGTCGCCGCCGCGCTCGCGGAGACCGTGGACGCGGGCCACACCATCGAGGCGCACCGGCTCGGCGCCCGCCGCGTGGCCCTGTCGGAGCGGAGGATCTCGCAGTGGGTCGCGTGGGAGCGCTACACGCTGTGGCTCCGTTCCGTGCTCTTCCCGGTGATCAACACGGTCCACCTCCTCGTGCTGGGTTCGGTCCTCATGGTGGGCGGGGTGTTCGTGCTGCACGGCTGGATCGGAGTGGGCCAGCTGATCACCGGCGCGCTCATCGCGCAGATGCTGGTCGATCCGGTCAACCTCATCCTGCGCTGGTACGACGAGGTGCAGGTCGCCCAGGTGTCGCTGGCCCGCCTGGTCGGTGTCCGGGACATCGAGCCGGACGCCGGGGACCCCTCGGTGACGCCCGAGGGACGGGTCGTGCACGCGGACGGGGTGCGCTTCGGCTACCGCGAGGGCGTCGACGTGCTGCGCGAGGTCTCCCTGGACGTCGCGCCGGGCACCCGGCTCGCCCTGGTCGGCCCGTCCGGCGCGGGCAAGTCCACCCTGGGCCGACTGCTCGCGGGCATCTACGCGCCCCGGGACGGCCGGGTCACCCTGGGCTGGGCTGAGCTCTCCCGGATGCCCGCGGAACGCGTCCGCTCGCACGTCGCCCTCGTCAACCAGGAGCACCACGTCTTCGTGGGCTCCCTGCGCGACAACCTCCTGCTGGCCCGCACCGGCGCGGCGGACGCCGAGCTGTGGGCGGCCCTGGGCGCGGTCGACGCGGACGACTGGGCGCGGGCGCTGGACGACGGCCTGGACACCGAGGTGGGCTCCGGCGGCCTGGCGCTGACCCCGGCGCAGGCCCAGCAGATCGCGCTGGCCCGGCTGGTGCTGGCCGACCCGCACACGCTGGTGCTGGACGAGGCGACCTCCTTGCTGGATCCGCGTGCGGCCCGCCACCTGGAACGGTCGCTGGCCCGGGTCCTCGAGGGCCGCACCGTCGTCGCGATCGCCCACCGCCTGCACACCGCCCACGACGCCGACGTGATCGCCGTCGTGGAGAACGGCCGCATCAGCGAGCTGGGCAGCCACGACGACCTGGTCGCGGCCGACGGCGCGTACGCGGCGCTGTGGCGCTCCTGGCACGGGTGAGACGGGCCTGCCGGGCGCCGGCCGAGAGGGCGTGCCGCCGAGGGTGACCGGGCCTGCCCGACTCGCCGGGGGCGCGGGACGTGCGGGCGCCGGCGGGCGTCCGCCGCCTCGGTCCACGGGGTCGCGGCCCGCCCGCGCCGACGACGGTGGGCCGACGCCCGGCGCGGACGCGGGGTGCCCGCGCCGACGGGACCCGTCGTCACGGTCCGCCGGGGCCGGGCGGTGCGCCCGCCCGCCCTGGCCGCAGGGCTCCGCCACCGCCGCCGGCCGACCCGGTGCGGGGCGTACCGGCCCGCCGGGACCCGTGGCGTTGCGGGGTGGCGAGCAGGGGTGGAAGGCTGGAGAGCGGCACCAGCGCGGGGTGCGTCCGGGAACCAGGAGGCTCCGGGCGGATGATCCCGTGCCCTGCGTGCCGACGGCCCGCCGTCCGCTGGGGCGGCACCCGGCCGTCCTCACCACCTGGAGGTAGTCGTGGACAGCGCCGACGGTTGGGGGGACGACGTCTACCAGCCCGATCCCTCGGAGATCCCCGAGGACTCGGGGGTGCTCGACGTCGAGGACACCTTGGATTTCGACGGCGTCGCCGAGCCCCTCGACCGTGGCTGGTCCCCTCCCGAGCGGCCGTGGGCGGTGGAGCACATCGGGGTGACGGCGGCCGAGCGCCAGGCGGGCGAGACCCTCGACCAGCGGCTCGCAGAGGAACTGCCGGACCTCGCCCCGCCCGACGGCGACGGCATCGGCGATTGCGGAGGAACCGACGGGGAACTCCTCGACAACGAGGTCGGCGACTTCCGCTCCGGCCGGCTGGTGGCCCCCGACGAGGGTGCGCACGAGGACGAGGAAGCCGCCCTCGTGGCCACCGACGTCGGTATCGACGGTGCCGCCGCCTCCGCCGAGGAGGCGGCGGTGCACATCGTCGACGAGGACGCCCTCCCCGGCTGAGCCGGATCCGGCGGATCCGGCCGTCCCGACCGCCCCGCACGAGGAGCCGCCATGCAGCAGGACAAGCACCCCGACTACCACCCGGTCGTCTTCCGCGACCGCGCCGCCGGCTACGCCTTCCTGACCCGGTCCACCGCGCAGAGCGAGCAGACCATCGACTGGGACGACGGCCGGACCTACCCGGTGATCGACGTGGAGATCTCCTCGGAGAGCCACCCCTTCTACACGGGCAAGGCACGCACCGTCGACACCGAGGGCCGCATCGCCCGCTTCGAGCGCCGTTACGGCGCGGCGGACGCCGGTGAGGCGACCTGAACGCGCGGGCTCGCTCAGATCACGTTGAGAGCCGCGGCGCAGCCCACTCCCCCGAGCAGCATGAACATCGGCATGAGCACCCGGAGCTCGACCCAGCTGCCCGCCCGGAACCGCATCGCCTTCGGCGGCCCGAGCGGGTACCAGCGCTTGCGGCCGACCGGGATCGGCCACAGGATCGGGCAGCCGGACACGGTCAGCGCGTCCCCGATGTCGTGGACCAGCGCACCGAGCACGACCGGCAGCCCCAGCCACAGGTACTCCTGCCCCGGCTCGGTGAAGAGCCAGTGGGAACCGTTGCCCGGCTTGTCCAGCACTCCCGCCAGGATCCACGCGCTGGTCGCCGCCAGCAACCACACCAGGACATCGCTGCTGGAACCCCGCGCCGCCCGCCACAGCAGGCCCTCGATCGCGAGCACCATGTGCGCGAACAGGATCGCCAGCACCGCCCACCGGCCTCCGGTGATCGCCGCCACGGAACAGCCGCCGCCGATCAGGACCGCCCACACCCAGGTGTGCGTCAAGGTGCGGTGACCGCCGGAGCGACGTGGATCGCCCTGCTTCCTGGTCGCCTTGTAGACGGCGTACGACAGCTTGTCCACGATCTCGCAGATCCACCGGGAGAGCGGCCCGAACGCCCGGGAGATGGTGGCCGCCTTGTGATCGAGGTCCGGGGCGAGCGCGGCTCCGGCGCAGATCAGCGCACCGGAGAGGAGGACCGGCCAGGGCATCGGATGCCCGCCCGCGGCGGCGGCGGCCCCGACGCCCAGCCAGGCCGCGGCCCCCGACAGTGAGTGTGCTGGTCCCATCATGACCGCTTCCCGCCCCATTCCTCGTGCGCCGCTGTCCAGTTGACCCGCTGCGCTCACGCTGCGTCGGCGACACAGCGTAGCGGCCGTGATCTTCGTACCCGCAGCCGATTCCCCGCTCGGCCCGAAGGCCAGGCAAGATGGGGGCGTGACCCTCATCGATCAGCTGCCGCCGACCGCCGACCCCGACGCCCTGTACGAAGCCTTCGAGTCGTGGGCGCAGGAGCGCGGCCTCACCCTCTATCCCCACCAGGAGGAGGCGCTGATCGAGGTGGTCTCCGGGGCGAACGTGATCGTCTCGACACCCACCGGTTCCGGCAAGAGCATGGTCGCCGTCGGCGCGCACTTCACCGCGCTGGCCCGGGACGAGGTCACCTTCTACACGGCGCCGATCAAGGCACTGGTGTCGGAGAAGTTCTTCGAGCTGTGCAAGCTCTTCGGCACCGAGAACGTCGGCATGCTCACCGGCGACGCCTCCGTGAACGCCGACGCGCCCGTGATCTGCTGCACCGCCGAGGTGCTGGCGTCGATCGCGTTGCGCGACGGCAAGCAGGCGGACGTCGGCCAGGTCGTCATGGACGAGTTCCACTTCTACGCCGAAGGCGACCGCGGCTGGGCCTGGCAGATTCCGCTGCTGGAACTGCCCCAGGCGCAGTTCATCCTGATGTCGGCCACTTTGGGCGATGTGTCGTTCTTCGAGAAGGACCTCACCCGCCGCACCGGCCGCCCCACCGCGGTGGTCCGCTCGGCGACCCGCCCGGTACCGCTCTCCTACGAGTACGAACTGACCCCGCTCACCGAGACGCTCACCGGCCTGCTGGAGACCAAGCAGGCCCCGGTGTACATCGTGCACTTCACGCAGGCGCAGGCCGTGGAACGGGCGCAGGCGCTGATGAGCATCAACATGTGCACGCGCGAGGAGAAGGAGCAGATCGCCGAGCTGATCGGCAACTTCCGCTTCACCACCAAGTTCGGCCGGAACCTCTCCCGCTACGTCCGGCACGGCATCGGTGTGCATCACGCCGGCATGCTGCCCAAGTACCGGCGCCTGGTGGAGAAGCTCGCCCAGGCCGGTCTGCTGAAGGTCATCTGCGGCACGGACACGCTCGGCGTGGGCGTCAACGTGCCCATCCGCACGGTGCTGTTCACGGCGCTGACCAAGTACGACGGCAGCCGGGTGCGTACCCTGCGGGCCCGGGAGTTCCACCAGATCGCGGGCCGGGCCGGGCGGGCCGGCTTCGACACCGCCGGTCTGGTCGTCGCGCAGGCGCCGGAGCACGTCATCGAGAACGAGAAGGCGCTGGCGAAGGCGGGCGACGACCCGAAGAAGCGGCGCAAGGTGGTGCGCAAGAAGGCGCCGGAGGGCTTCGTCGGCTGGACGGAGAACACCTTCCAGAAGCTGATCGAGTCGGAGCCGGAGCCGCTGACCTCGCGGTTCCGGGTGACGCACACGATGCTGCTGTCGGTGATCGCCCGTCCCGGCAACGCGTTCGAGGCGATGCGCCACCTCCTGGAGGACAACCACGAGCCGCGCAAGCAGCAGTTGCGGCACATCCGCCGCGCGATCGCGATCTACCGCTCCCTGCTGGACGGCGGCATCGTGGAGAAGCTCGACACACCGGATGCCGAGGGCCGCATCGTCCGGCTCACGGTCGACCTCCAGCAGGACTTCGCGCTGAACCAGCCGCTGTCCACGTTCGCCCTGGCCGCGTTCGAACTGCTCGATCCCGAGTCGCCGTCCTACGCCCTCGACATGGTCTCCGTGGTCGAGTCCACCCTGGACGACCCGCGGCAGATCCTCGTCGCCCAGCAGAACAAGGCGCGCGGCGAGGCCGTGGCCGCGATGAAGGCCGACGGCGTCGAGTACGAGGAGCGCATGGAGCGCCTCCAGGACGTCACGTACCCCAAGCCGCTGGAAGAACTGCTCTTCCACGCGTACAACACCTACCGCAAGAGCCACCCCTGGGTCGGCGACCACCCGCTGTCGCCGAAGTCGGTGGTCCGGGACATGTACGAGCGCGCGATGTCCTTCACCGAGCTGGTGTCCTTCTACGAGCTGGCCCGCACCGAGGGCATCGTGCTGCGCTACCTGGCCAGCGCCTACAAGACCCTGGACCACACCATCCCGGACGACCTCAAGTCCGAGGACCTGCAGGACCTGATCGAGTGGCTGGGCGAGATGGTGCGCCAGGTGGACTCCAGCCTGCTGGACGAGTGGGAGCAGCTCGCCAACCCGGAGGAGATGACCGCCGAGGAGGCCCAGGAGAAGGCCGACGAGGTCAAGCCGGTCACCACCAACGCCCGCGCCTTCCGCGTCCTCGTCCGCAACGCCATGTTCCGCCGGGTCGAGCTGGCCGCGCTCGACCAGGTCGAGGAACTGGGCGAGATGGACGCCGAGTCGGGCTGGGACGCCGACGCGTGGGGCGAGGCGATGGACAAGTACTGGGACGAGTACGACGACCTCGGCACCGGGCCCGACGCCCGCGGCCCCAAGCTGCTGGTCATCAAGGAGGAGCCGGGCAACGGGCTCTGGCGCGTCCGGCAGATCTTCGACGACCCGAACGACGACCACGACTGGGGCATCAGCGCGGAGATCGACCTGGCGGCCTCCGACGCGGAGGGCCGTGCCGTGGTCCGCGTCACCGATGTCGGCCAGCTGTAAGCAGCTCCCGGTCCGAGGC
This sequence comes from Streptomyces capoamus, assembly GCF_014654935.1. Lineage (GTDB taxonomy): Bacteria > Actinomycetota > Actinomycetes > Streptomycetales > Streptomycetaceae > Streptomyces > Streptomyces capoamus. The sequence continues at coordinate 215,432 of NZ_BNBF01000001.1, read as the reverse complement.
AAGCCAAGGAGAATCCCACCGATGACGAATCCGGCCGAGCGACTGGTCGACCTGCTCGACCTGGAGCAGATCGAGGTCAACATCTTCCGCGGCCGCAGTCCGCAGGAGTCGCTGCAACGGGTGTTCGGCGGCCAGGTGGCGGGCCAGGCGCTGGTCGCCGCCGGCCGCACCACGGACGGCGACCGCCCGGTGCACTCGCTGCACGCGTACTTCCTGCGCCCCGGCCGGCCGGGCGTGCCGATCGTGTACCAGGTGGAGCGGGTCCGCGACGGGCGCTCCTTCACCACACGCCGGGTCACGGCCGTGCAGCAGGGCCGCACGATCTTCAATCTGACCGCCTCCTTTCACCAACCTGAGGAAGGACCGTTCGAGCACCAGCTGCCGCCGGCCCGCGAGGTGCCGGACCCCGAGGCGCTGCCGACGGTCACCGAGGAGATCCGCAAGCATCTGGGGGCGCTGCCGGAGCGGTTGGAGCGGATGGCGCGCCGCCAGCCGTTCGACATCCGGTACGCCGACCGGCTGCGCTGGAACGCCGAGGAGATCGAGGGCGCCGATCCGCGCAGCGCCGTGTGGATGCGCGCGGTCGGACCGCTCGGTGACGACCCGCTCGTCCACACCTGCGCACTGACCTACGCCAGCGACATGACCCTGCTGGACGCGGTGCGCATCCCGGTGGAGCCCCTCTGGGGGCCACGGAACTTCGACATGGCCTCGCTGGACCACGCCATGTGGTTCCACCGGCCGTTCCGCGCGGACGAGTGGTTCCTGTACGACCAGGAGTCGCCGATCGCGACCGGCGGTCGCGGGCTGGCCCGCGGACGCATCTACGACCTGCAGGGGCGACTGCTCGTCTCAGTGGTGCAGGAGGGCCTGTTCAGGGCCCTGTAGCAGCCGGCGGCACGGATTGCCGCGGTGGGGTGTTCAGACCCGTTCCGGCGGTACGGGACGGGGGTTTCTCCGCCGCAACCAGGCCCGCAGGCCCCGGGGCGCCCCCGGCGGGGCCGCCCCCGCCGGCCCGTTGTCCCGGGCGACGTGCCGCGCCGCCGGCCGGCCCGCGGACCGCGGGGGCCGCACGCACGACCGGGAAGTCCACGCGGGCGGCTGGACGTTCGGCGCAGACTGCTCCGCGGGCAGCGGCGCCGGTACCGGGTGCTTCGCCGTGTCCGCCGTGGACCGGACGACCGTCCACTGCTCCAACCGTCCGGTGACCGTGGGCGCCATCGGCGGAATCGGCCGCGCGACGGAACGGGGCGCCCGCGGTGCGCGGCGGACGGCCGGACGGGGGGCCGGCGAGGCGTCGCGGGCCTCGGCGACCGAGCGCGCCAGTTCGCTGCGCAGCCAGCCGATCTCGTCCGCGTCCTGCGCCGTCGTGATCCGCTCGACGAGGTGCGCGGAGGGTGACCCGGGCGCGCCGTGGCCCGGCGGAACGGGCCGGAACCGGTTCAGGCAGGCGCGCTCGTACGGGTCCTGGACGACACCGGCGACCTCGACGGGCGCCAGCAGGGCGGCCACGGCCCCGGCGCGGGCCCACGGGTCCTCGGCCTGTCGCAACAGGTGCCCGAGGCGCCGTCCGCGCCAGTTGCGCGCCCGCAGATCCACCCCGGCGGCCAGCCGGCCGCGCAGCGTCTGTGGTGTACGCCCCGTCAGCAGGTGCGCGTTCTGCGGGTCGGCCGCGAACTGGCGTACCTCTTCCGCCAGATAGAGCCAGACCACGGTTCGGTAGCGATTGAGGTAGAACATGACGGGTGCGAGGAGTCCCAGGCGGGCGAGCCGGCCGAACCGGCCGACCGGGATGTCCAGGAGGGCGGCACCCTCCGCCGTACCCACCACCTGCACGCGCCGGCGGAGGGACTCGGGGAAGTCCCCTTCGGCGCGGAGGCGGTCGATCTCCGCGCGCTCCACACGCCTGCCTCCTCCCCCGCCCTCGTCCGGTACGGTCCGGATGTGGCCGAGGTGCACGGCGAGGTCGAATTCGGTTCGCTTGAGCCCCAGTTCCCGAGCCGCGCGACTCGGCGTGCACGTGCTGGGGCGGCGGGGTGGGCCGAAGGTGCGTGCCGACATGGTCGTACTCCCCCGTGGAGTCCGTGGCTCACGCCCGGTGCGTTCGCCGTGCACTCACCGTAGCTGGACCGTCGCACTTGGTGGCAGCCCTGTGGACAACTCCACCGGAGCAGCCGAAAGCGTAGGTCAGTCCTCCGAAGGGCGTATCCGCTCAGGTTGCCTGATGTCGACGCCGAGGTGTTCGCCGACCCGGTTGACGAGCAGGGTCATCTCGTAGGCGATCTGCCCGATGTCGGCCTCCGCACCGCTGAGCACGCACAGACAGCTGCCGGTGCCGGCCGCGGTCACGAACAGCACGGCGTCGTCGTACTCGATCATCGTCTGGCGCACTCTGCCCGCGCCGAAGTGGCGCCCCGAGCCCTTGGCCAGGCTGTGCAGCCCGGAGGCCACGGCGGCCAGGTGCTCGGCGTCCTCGCGACGCAAGCCCGTGCTCGCTGCGGTGACCAGTCCGTCGTTCGACAACACCAGTGCGTGGCGTACATGGTCGACCCGCTCGGTCAGATCGTCCAGGAGCCAGTCGAGACCCTGGTTCTGCGCCATGTCCGTCTCCCCGTGTGACGTCTCCCCCTGCCTGGAGGAACTCCCCCGCCAGCCTTCCCCACGACCGGCGCGCGAGCAAGCAGGATGGGCCCATGGCAGAGAAGATGACCGATGAGGAGTGGCGGGCGTTCGTCTCGGACGGCACCCGCACCGGCAAGCTGTCCACCGTCCGTGCCGACGGGAGCCCGCACGTGGCTCCGATCTGGTTCCTCCTGGACGGGGACGAGTTGGTGTTCAACACCGGCAAGGACACGGTGAAGGGGCGGAATCTGGCCCGTGACGGCCGGGTCGCCCTGTGCGTGGACGACGACCGTCCGCCGTTCCACTTCGTGGTGCTGAACGGGCGCGCCCGGTTGTCGGAGGACTTGGCCGAGGTGCGTCACTGGGCCACCCGGATCGCCGCCCGGTACATGGGCGAGGACCGCGCCGAGGAGTACGGCGCCCGCAACGGCGTGCCCGGTGAACTCGTCGTCCGCGTCCGCATCGAGAACGTCGTGGCGGTGCGGGATCTGGCGGCCTGAGCCCCGGACTCACCCGACCGAGTCCAGCAGCCGGGCGGTGTGCATCCGCCCGGCGTACTCGACCAGGCTGATCAGCACCTCCTTGCCGGAGTCACGGTCGCGCGCGTCGCACAGCACCACCGGTGTGCCGTGGTCGAGGTCGAGCGCCCGGGAGACGTCGGGGGCGCCGTAACCGCGGGCACCGGCGAAGCAGTTGACGGCCACGACGAACGGGATCCGCCGGTGCTCGAAGTAGTCGACGGCGGGGAAGCAGTCCTCCAGCCGCCTGGTGTCCGCCAGGACCACGGCACCGAGGGCGCCCTGGGACAGTTCGTCCCACAGGAACCAGAAGCGGTCCTGCCCGGGCGTGCCGAAGAGGTAGAGCGACAGGCCGGAGCGGATCGTGATGCGGCCGAAGTCCATGGCCACGGTGGTGGTGACCTTCTGGTCCACGCCGTCGGTGTCGTCCACCAGTTGCCCGGCTTCGCTCAGGAGTTCCTCGGTGCGCAGCGGCCGGATCTCGCTGACGGCCCCCACCAGGGTCGTCTTGCCGACGCCGAAGCCACCGGCGACCAGTATCTTCAGCGCCAGGGCGGAGGTGTCGCCGACGGCGTCGGAGTGCTCGGAGACCATGATCACTTCTCTCGGGAGGGCCGGCCGCGGCCGGCGTCCGCGTGCTCCGGTGGTGCAGGCAGCATGATGACAACGGCAGGACGCGTCAGGGTGATAGGAGCGAAGTGCACCTGATGTGACCGGTTCGCGCCCGATCGGTGACACGACATGCCCGCTTCGGACGGACCGGGACACGGCCCGGCGTACAGAAACGGACGCGGTGAGGCGTACGACGGTGTCCGAACGTGCAACTACAGCGTGCATCTACAGCGCTCGCAGTCCCGCGATGACCTCGCGCAGGATCCGTTCGTCGGGCAGCTGCGCCGGCGGCACCGGACGGCTGATCGTCACGCAGCCCCGTTCCAGGAGATCCCCGAGGAGCACCCTGATCACGCCGACCGGGAGGTCCGCGTCCGCCGCGAGTTCAGCGACGGACTGCGTCTCCGGGCGGCACAGGTCGATCAGGGTCCGGTGTTCGGGGCCCAGCGCGGAGTCGTCGTCGAGCGCGGGAGCGGCGGGGTCGAGGCTGACGAGCGCGATCAGGTCGAAGCGCACGCCGGTGGGCCCGGGCTGGGTCCGGCCGCCCGTCATGGCGTAGGGGCGGACCAGGGGCCCGGCCTCGCCGTCGTACCACTGGCTGCCCGGCTCGCGGGGACCCTCGGTCGGATTGTCGGTCATCGGTGCGGCCTTCCGGCTCATCCGGCGGCGGGTGGCTGCGCCGCGAGGCGCGGCGGTGTGTAGAGATGTTCGCCGACGCGTTTGACCAGGCGGGCCATCTCGTAGGCGACCAGCCCGATGTCGGCCGTGACCGCGGTGAGCAGGGCGAGGCAGGAGCCGTCGCCGGCGGCGGCCACGAAGAGGAACGCGTCGTCCATCTCGACCATGGTCTGGCGCACCCCGCCCGCCCCGAAGTGCCGTCCCGCGCCCTTGGCGAGGCTGTTGAAGCCGGACGCGACGGCGGCGAGGTGTTCGGCGTCCTCCCGGGCGAGGTCGCTGGAGGCGCCGACCGCGAGGCCGTCGTTGGACAGCACGACGGCGTGCCGCACCTCGCGGACGCGCGTCACCAGATCGTCGAGCAGCCAGTCGAGTTCGCCGGACCGCCGGCCGGGGTTCGGGTCCTGGATCATGCCGGGTCTCCTTCGCTGTGACTGCCCGTTACGGGCTTCGGGGCGGCGCCGCGGCCGGGCTGCGTGCCACCGCCGCGCACCCAGCCGTCCCGGTACGCCGTCATGCGGTCCCGCACGAGCTCAGGGGTGCGCCGGTCGTCAAGGGCGGGCTGTGACGCCGGCTCTTCGGTGCGGTGGTGACGCAGTTGGGGGACGAGGTTGGCCTGGCGCACGCGGCGCGGGAGGTCCTCGGAGGGCTCGGGGTCCTCCGGCCGGCGGTGCGGGCGCAGGGCGGTGACGCCGGGGGGCGGGGGTTCGTGCGCGGTGCCGTGCGGATCCGGGGCGTCCGGCCCGGGCGGGGACCCCGCGCCGTGGGAGCGGGGCACCGCGCCGGCGCTGTGCGGACCGGGCTGCCGGGCGGTGCCGTGCGGACCGGATGGCTGGACTGTGCCGCGCGGACCGGATGGCTGGGTGGTGCTGCGCGGACCGGACGGCTGAGTGGTGCCGTGCACGCCCGGTGCGGTGGCCGCCAGGGCCGGCCGGTCGGGCCGTATGCCGGGGACGGCCTCCTGCGGCGGTATCGCGTCGGGCACGCGCGCGTAGAGGCGTTCCCGGCCGGCCGGGGCCTGTCCCTCCTCCTGGGCACAACGGTCCCTCATGCCGCCGTGCAGCAGGCCGGTCGGCAACAGCACCACGGCGGTGGTGCCTCCGTACGGGGAGGTCCGCAGGTGCACCTTGATGTCGTGCCGCGAGGCGAGCCTGCTGACGACGAAGAGCCCCAGGCGGTCGCTGTCGAAGAGGTCGAGCGCCTCGGACTGTTCGATGCGCCGGTTGGCCTCGGCGAGGGTCTCGGCGCCCATGCCGAGTCCCCGGTCCTCGATCTCCAGAACGTAGCCGTTGCCGACCGGTTCACCTGTGACGCGCACGCGCGTGTGGGGCGGGGAGAACTGGGCCGCGTTCTCGACGAGTTCGGCGAGCAGATGGGTGAGGTCGGCGACCGCCGCGCCGGTGACGTGGGCCTCGGGGAACTGGCGCACCTCCACGCGCGCGTAGTCCTCGACCTCGGAGACGGCGGCGCGTACGACGTCGGTCAGGGACACCGGCATGCGCCAGGCGCGCCCTGGGGCGGCGCCGGACAGGATGATCAGGCTCTCGGCGTGCCGCCGCATCCGGGTGGTGAGGTGGTCCAGGCGGAACAGGTCACTCAGCTCGTCGGGGTCGTCGGAGCGCCGCTCCATGCTGTCCAGGAGGCTGAGCTGGCGATGGACCAGGACCTGGCTGCGCCGGGCCAGGTTGACGAAGACTCCGGAGATGCCGCTGGCGAGTTCGGCACGCTCCACGGCGGCCCGGAGCGCGGCGCGGTGCACGGTGGTCAGGGCTTCCGCGACCTGGCCCGTCTCGTCCTCGGCGGGCGGCCCGGCGGGTGCCTCGGCCCGGATATCGATCTCCTCGCCGGCGCGCAGCTTCCGCATCGCTTCCGGCAGTTTGCGGCGGGCGATCTCGAGCGCGTCGTTGCGCAGGCTCACGAGCTCCACCACGAGTGCCCGCCCGATGCGGACGGAGATGACGAGCGAGGTGGCGACGGCGGCGAGCCCGAGCAGCACGGCGGCGCCCGCCGGGCTGAGCAGACCGCGGGTGACCGGGTCGGCGCGGCCCGCCACGGCACGGCCCGTGGCCGTCGCGATGGTGCGCATGCCGTCCTGCACGCGCGCGTAGGCGGTGTTCCAGGCGGCCTGCGGGGCCGTGTCGCCCGGCCTGGACCCCGGTCCGGCCGCGAGCAGCCTGTCCTCGGCGGCGCCCAGCCCGGTGTGGTCGGGGCTGCGCGCCAGGTCTCGCCAGGCGGCGCGCTCGGCGGCGGGCAGATCGGCGACGGCTGTTTCGGTGAGCGCGCGGCGGGTGGCGACGGAGGCGCTGAAGAGCCGGAGCCGCTCGCCCCGCAGGGCGCCGGTGGTCCGCGCGCTGCCCAGCAGGGCGTCCTCCTGGGCCAGTGCCTCGGAGGCCCGCGAGAATTCGAGCAGTACGCGCGCGTCGGAGGCCACATCGGCCTGCTGGATGCCGGTGAGAGCACCGTCCACGGCGAAGGCCGCTCCGATGGCCTTCGTGTACCGCGCGTATGTCTCGTCCCAGCCTGCCTTGTGACCCCGTACGGCCGTCCGCAGCGTGCGCAGGCGCTCCGCGCCGGTGACGAAGGCGTCGAGACGCCGGGACACGTCGGCGGGCAGTTCCTGGCTGTCGGCGACCGTGCTGTGCCGGCCGAGCCGGAGCCGGGCGACGGCCCGGTCGGAGCGGGCCGCGAGGTCTTCGAGGTCACCGCCGTTCCCGGCGCGCGGGTCCGTGGCGTAGCGCACGGCCTCGGTGCGCTCGGTCTGCAGCGCGGTGACGGCGGCGGCCACGGGGGCGCGCAGTTCGGCGTCGACCCGCTGGGACTGCCGCAGCCGGGCGACGTCCTGGGCGGTGGTGACGGTGGCGTATCCCCAGAGGGCGAGGAGGGAGACGACGGGCACCATCAGGAGGCTGACCACCTTGGCGCGCACGGTCCGGGGCCGCAGGCTTCGGCGGCCGCCACGCGCGCGTGCGGTGCCGGGCGCGGTACCCGGCGGACGGTCGGTGCCCTCATCGGCGGGCGGTCCGGCGTGCGCGCGGCGTCCGCGCGGACGGTGTGCCGGGGCGGCCTTCTCAACAGTTCGGGGTGGGCGCATGGCCTCCTCGCTCGGGACGTGGTCGGTGCGCGGGCCGGAGCCCCGCTAGCGGGCGACGCTCTCGACGGCCCGCTGTGCGGAGGCGGACGCCTCGCGCTCGTCGGCGGTGGGCGAGAGGGCGACGAAGGCCGAGGTGATGAACAGGTAGGACCCGAGGCCGACGGCGAGGGGGAAGATGAACTGCATCGCCGTGGCCCCGGGCAGGGCGTCACCGGAGGGGTTCACGCGCACGCTCACCGCGAACATTCCGGTGTAGTGCATGCTGCTGACGGCCGCTCCCATGACGAGGGAGGCGACGGTGACCGCGAGGGGTGACTTGATGTTGAGCGCGGCCCACAGGGCCGCGGTCGCCGCGACCACGGCGATCAGGACGGACAGTCCGACGAGGACCGGGTCGTATCCGATGTCGCCGTGCAGCCGGACCGCCGCCATGCCCAGGTAGTGCATGCTGGCGACGCCCAGGCCGGTGGTGAGCCCGCCGAGGAGGAGGGCGCGGTTGCGGTCGTGGCTGTAGCCGACGGCGAAGACGCCGACGCAGACGACGACCATGGCGCCGATGAGGCTGAGAATGGTCAGCGGCACGTCGTAGCGGATGTCGCTGCCGCTGACGCGGAAGCCGAGCATGGCCACGAAGTGCATGGTCCAGATGCCCGTCCCGAGGGCGGAGGCCGCGGTGACGAGCCAGTTGCGGCGCGAGCGGCCGGTGGTGGCGAGCGCTTGGACGGTACAGCGCAGTCCGAGTGCGGCGCCTATGCAGGCCATCACGTACGACAGCACGGGTGTCAGCCAGCCGAAGGCGGCGTGGTCCAGGTGTCCCATGGCCCCGGGACGCTAGCGGGGGCAGGGGCGCACAAAGGGGGCGCATTTCGAAAAGTGTCGGAATGTGGCGCACAGTTGCGACGGAAGGATCGCCTCACGCTCGAACATGCGCGCAGAGACATCCCTCCTGACGGTGAGGAATCATGCGGAACATGAGCGACGACCACACACACGTCCAGGAGTTCTTCACCGCCCGCGCCGCCGACTGGGACAGCCGCTTCCCGGACGACGGCCCGGCCTACGCGGCCGCCGTGGCCGACCTGCGCCTGCGCGAGGGGGACCGGGTGCTCGACGCCGGCTGCGGCACGGGACGGGCCCTGCCGCCGCTGAGAGCCGCCGTGGGCCCGTCGGGAGTCGTCCTGGGCGCCGACCTCACGCCGGCGATGCTCCGGGCCGCCGCGGAGGCGGGCAGGGACCGTCACGGGCGGCTGCTGCTCGCCGACGTCTCCGCGCTGCCGCTGCGCTCGGGCAGCCTGGACGCCGTGTTCGCGGCCGGTCTGATCGCCCACCTGCCGCGCCCGGCGGACAACCTGCGCGAACTGGCCCGCGGAGTGCGAGGGGGCGGCACCCTCGCGCTCTTCCACCCCGTCGGCCGCGCGGCACTGGCGGCGCGTCAGGGTCGCCGGATCACCCCCGACGACCTGCGGGCCGAACCCAACCTGCGGCCGCTCCTCGCCCGCTCCGGCTGGCGCATGACGTCGTACGTCGACGAGGACGCCCGTTTCCTGGCGCTCGCCGTGCGCGAGGGCTGACCGCGCCGGGCGGGTCGGTCCGTTCCGGCAGCTCGCGTCCCCGCGGCACCCGCGGGACCCGGCTGCTCGGGCGGCCCTGGCATCACTCGGCGGGGCCGGCCGCCGAGGAGTCCCGACGCCGTACCGGGCAGCCACGCAGTCCGGGGACCGGGCGGGTGCCCAGGTCGGCCACGCGGTAGCCGTCCGGGTAGCCCTTGACCTCCCTGTTCTGGCGCGCGAAGTGCGAGGCGCGGCGCGGCGGCAGCAGCCGGACCAGCCGGCCGCGCGTCCGCACGGCCCGGCGCACCAGCGCGGAAGTGGCCGCACCGGGTGGCGGGTAGCGGAACGCGCGCAGCAGCGGCTCGTCGAGCAGGGCCAGGGTCGCCGTGCGCAGCAGGGGGGCCAGCGGACGCGGATACCAGGAGGCCATCAGACCGAGGGTGGCGTCGGAGACCCGCCGGGCCTCTTCGTCCCAGCCGAAGTGTGCTTGCTCGTAGGTGTCGAGGAGGGTCTCGAACTCCTCGTAGGTGCCGGGGATGTCCGGAATGCCCATGTGCCGGCCGAGGGTGCGGTAGTACTCGGTGCCGGCGACGATCTCGTGCCGGGCCAGCCGTCGCCAGCCGTAGGCGTCGATCCAGCGCCGGGGCATCACCACGAACGTGCTCAGCACGTACCGCATGTCGTCGTCACTGATGTCGTAGCTGCGGTGCATCTGGTTGATGCGGCGGATCGCGGTGCGGCCCTCCTGTGCGGCGAAGCCGTGCTCCACGATGGTGTCGAGGAGCAGCACGGTGTCGTCGTACCGCTTCTGCGTGCGCTCGGTCAGCTCCGCCGTCCGCGCGAGCAGCCGTCCGATGGCGGGCACCGCGTAGGTGCGATACAGGGCGAGCTCAAGGGCTCGGCTGTAGTCCCAGGGGAACTCGTACGCCACGCTGATCCGGTAGATCTCCTCGGCGTCCGCCACCGGGTCCAGCCGGCGGATCCGCTCCAGCCGCTCGAACCGCTTCACCGCGTCGTCCCCCTTCTGCCGTCCGATCTCCAACTCTACGTTGTGAGGCAGGAGATGGGGGCTGTCGCGACGTCCGCCCGGGGAGAGGATGGTCTGTGTGTTCGACATGATCCGCAGGTACGCAGGCAGGTTCCGCACGTCCGCGCCCGCACGCCGGGAGAGCACTCGGGACAGGCGTCCGCACAACCTGTTCGAAGCGGCTGCCGTGTACGTGGCGGCCCGCGCGGAGGACGATCAGGACCGGGTCGAGGAGGCGGCGGGCTGGGTGTCGCCGGAGGCGCTGTCCTTCGGGGTGAGCGAGCTGGCCTGCCGGGCGGTGATCGCACTCGCCCGGCAGCGCGCCGAGTCCCCGGACGCCGTGGCCCGCGATCTTCTCGGACTGCCCGCGGCCTGAGCGGGACATCCCTCTCCAGTTGCGGCCCGTTTCGCCCCTGTCCAGGCGGAAACCTGCAGCTCCGCGTGGTGTGCGGAGCCGTGACAAGGGGCTTCCGCTCGCACTAGGGTGCGCGCCGATGGACGACCACTGGGGAGGCAGGGATGGCTGGGACGGACGATGAGGCCGTCGCCGCCGCGGACGATGCGCTCTACGTGCTGACGGCGGTGCTGCTGACGCCGGCGCAGTTCCCGAGCGTGCTGGGTGACGACTACCCGGAGGCGTGCGCGGCGCTGGACCTCGCGCCGCGTGCCGACGGGTACGGCCTGGTGCTGGGCCAGGACGGGGAGGGTGCCCGCTGGACGGTCGTCATCGACGACGTCTCGCTGGTGGCCGTGGCGATCGCCTCCTGGGACTGCGGCATGGAGTACGAGCTGTCGCCGGACGAGCGCGCGGTCGTGACCGCCCTGCCGGGGTGGCCCCTGGCCGTCGCCGTCGCGGCGCCCGGCGTGCCCGCTCCGCACGACCCCGCTCCCGCGGAGGCGGGCCGGCCGGCGCTCAGCCCGCCGGACACCGCCTCCTGGGGGCCCGCGCAGCGACGCCTGGGTGCGGACGAGATCGCTCTGCAGTGGGCCGCCTGGCGGGCGCAGATCGATGACGCCGACTTCCCCGCGCCCGGCGGGCAGCAGCCGAAGCCGGCGGGGGCCGCGCCGGAGGGCGAGGGTGCCGCGTCGGGCGGGCACGCCGGCGTCCGCCGGGTGCTGGCGGAGGCACGGGCCTATGTCGAGTCGCCGCCGCCGCTCGGGCGGGTGCGTTCCTCGTTCGCCCCGGGCGAGGCCAGGACGCTGCGGGCCGACGGCCCCGGCTGGTCGATCGTGGCCCGCACCGACGACATCGCGTTCGTCCTGCTCGACGAGGAGCCCGGTGAGGTGCTTCCGGTGGGCCGGGGCCCGGAGCTGCCGGGACTGCTGGAGGCGCTCGACAAGATGGCCGTACGCCCGCTGTGAGCCGAGGCGGCCGGACGACGCCTGCCGTGCCGTTCCGCGAGCCGGGCCATGAGCCGGGCCACGGGCGGCGGCGCTGACCGCGGCCGGGGCGGCCCGGCCGGACCGTGGCCGCTCGGCGAGCGCTCACCCGCCGCACACCGGTGCCTCAGCGGCCGAGCTCCTTGCGGGTCACCCGGCGCAGCCTGCGCCGCTGGGAGGGGTCCAGGGCCAGGTACGCGGCCAGCGGGACTCCCACGACGACCAGGAACGCCACCCACCAGGGCAGCCATATCAGCAGGATCAGCCCGACCGCCACGCCTCCTGCGGCGATCTTCGCGTTCATCGACATGAGCGTCGCCTCCTTCGCGGCCGCTGCCGCTCTCTGATCTGAGAACGGCCTCCCGCTCCCCGCGGTTCCGCGCCCCGCCCCTGAGACATCCCTGAGACCCGCCCCCTAGGAGTCCGTCCGCACAGCCGCCCCGGCCTCAGCGGCAGCCCCGGCAGCGGCCCCACCCCAGCCCCAGCAGCAGCCCGGCAGCGGCAGCGGCAGCGGCAGCGGTCATCGAGCGGAACCCGCCGGTTCGGGTGCCGCCGGTCTCGGGCCGGCAAGGGCGGGATCCAGCGGCAGCGGCAGCGGCAGCGGCAGCGGCAGCCGCAGCCGCTCGATCCCGGCCCTGGTCGGATCAGCCCCGTGCGCCCAGCAGGTGGTCCATGGCCAGCTGGTCCAGACGCTCGAAGGCCATCCCGCGCGCGGCGGCCGCCTCCACGTCGAAGTCCTCGAAGGCCGTACGGTCGGCGAGCAGGGCCTGCAGCCCGTCGCCCGCGGTGGGCCGGGCCAGCTCGTCGAGCCGCGACGCGCGCAGCGCCTCCTGCACCTCCGGGTCGGCGCGGAAGGCGGCCGCCCGCTCCTTGAGGATGAGGTAGTTGCGCATGCAGCCCGCCGCCGACGCCCACACGCCGTCGAGGTCCTCGGTCCGCGGCGGCTTGAAGTCGAAGTGGCGCGGCCCGTCGTAGCCGGCGCTCTCCAGGAGGTCGACGAGCCAGAAGGCGGCCCGCAGGTCGCCCGCGCCGAACCTCAGGTCCTGGTCGTACTTGATGCCGGACTGGCCGTTGAGGTCGATGTGGAAGAGCTTGCCCGCCCACAGGGCCTGTGCGATGCCGTGCGGGAAGTTCAGTCCGGCCATCTGCTCGTGGCCGACCTCCGGGTTGACGCCGTACAGCTCCGGCCGCTCCAGGCGCTCGATGAAGGCCAGCGCGTGTCCGACGGTGGGCAGCAGGATGTCGCCGCGCGGCTCGTTCGGCTTGGGTTCGATGGCGAACCGCAGGTCGTACCCCTGTGTGGTGACGTACTCGCCGAGGAGGTCGAAGGCCTCCTTCATCCGGTCCAGCGCGGCGCGTACGTCCTTCGCGGCGCCGGACTCGGCGCCCTCGCGGCCGCCCCAGGCGACGTACGTCTTCGCACCCAGTTCGGCCGCCAGGTCGATGTTGCGGATCGTCTTGCGCAGCGCGTAGCGGCGCACGTCCCGGTCGTTGGCGGTGAACGCGCCGTCCTTGAAGACGGGGTGCGTGAACAGGTTGGTGGTGGCCATCGGGACGGTCATGCCGGTGGCGTCCAGGGCCTGGCGGAACCGCTTGACGTGCGACTCGCGCTCGGTGTCCGAGGAGCCGAAGGGGATCAGGTCGTCGTCGTGGAAGGTCACTCCGTGGGCGCCGAGCTCCGCCAGGCGCCGCACCGTCTCGACCGGGTCGAGGGCGCGGCGGGTGGCGTCGCCGAAGGGGTCCCTTCCCTGCCAGCCGACGGTCCACAGGCCGAAGGTGAACCTGTCCTCGGGGGTGGGCTGGTAGTTCATGCCGCGGCTCCTTGCTGCGTACGACTATTCGTCATGGCGGTTTACAAATTAGTATGCCGACGCACCGCTGGGAAGAGACAAGATGTCTTCGACAGCAAGGTGTCTTCGACAGCCCACCGCAATTCCCGCGGAGCCGCGGAAGAGGGAGAGCCCGATGTCAGCAGTCGAGGGTCCGCTCGTCGTCGGGGTGGACACGTCCACCCAGTCCACGAAGGCGCTGGTCGTCGACGCGGCCACCGGACAGGTGGTGGCGAGCGGCCAGGCCCCGCACACCGTGACCTCCGGGGCCGGCCGGGAGAGCGATCCGCGTCAGTGGTGGGACGCGTTGTGCGCGGCGCTGCGCCAGTGCGGGGAGCCGGCGCACGAGGCGGCGGCGGTGTCGATCGGCGGTCAGCAGCACGGCCTGGTCATCCTGGACGAGCGGGGCGAGCCGGTGCGCCCGGCGCTGCTGTGGAACGACGTCCGCTCGGCACCGCAGGCCCGCCGCCTGGTGGAGGAGCTGGGCGGACCGAAGGCCTGGGCGGAGCGCACCGGCAGTGTCCCGGGGGCGTCGTTCACGGCCACCAAGTGGGCGTGGCTCGCCGAGCACGAGCCGGAGGCGGTCCGGGCCACGCGGGCGGTACGGCTGCCCCACGACTACCTCACCGAGCGCCTTACCGGGCAGGGCACGACCGACCGCGGCGACGCCTCGGGCACCGGCTGGTGGGCGTCGGGGACGGAGGCGTACGACGAGGAGACTCTCGCGCACATCGGCCTCGACCCGGCGCTGCTGCCCCGGGTGGTGCGGCCCGGCGAGGTGGCCGGCACCGTGCGGGACAGTCACGACCTGCCGTTCTCGAAGGGCACGCTGGTGGCCCCGGGTACCGGCGACAACGCGGCGGCGGCGCTGGGCCTCGGACTCAGGCCCGGCACCCCCGTGCTGAGCCTCGGCACCTCGGGCACGGTCTACGCCGTCTCCCGGCGCCGCCCCGCCGACCCCACCGGCACGGTGGCGGGCTTCGCCGACGCGCGCGGGGACTGGCTCCCACTGGCCTGCACCCTGAACTGCACCCTCGCGGTGGACCGTGTCGCGGCCCTGCTGGGCCTGGACCGGGAGGCCGTGGAGCCCGGCGGCTCGGTGACGCTGCTGCCCTACCTCGACGGCGAGCGCACCCCGAATCTGCCGCACGCCTCCGGACTGCTGCACGGGCTGCGCCACGACACCACCGCGGGCCAGCTGCTCCAGGCCGCGTACGACGGCGCCGTGCACGCGCTGCTGGGAGCGCTCGACCTGGTCCTCGACGAGGACACGGACCGCGGTACTCCGCTGCTCCTGATCGGCGGCGGCGCCCGGGGTACGGCCTGGCAGCAGACCGTGCGCCGGCTCTCCGGGCGGCCGGTCCGGATTCCCGAGGCCGGGGAACTGGTCGCCCTGGGCGCGGCGGCGCAGGCAGCCGGACTGCTGACCGGCGAGGACCCCGCGGCGGTGGCCCGGCGCTGGAACACGACCGCGGGCCCGGTCCTGGAGGCCGTGGAGCGGGACGGGTCCACGCTCGAACGGATCACCGAGGTACTCTCCGACGCGGCCCCGCTGCTGGAGCGGGAGACCCGCACCCAGTGACCGGGCCGCCCGCCCACCGCCGGGCGGCAGACACCGAGGATTGACGGAGGCATGACCGCACCGCTGCACGAGGAGCGCCCCCCGCGCGCCGGGCGCGTCCTGCCGGACACCCAGCAGGGCATGCGCCGGCGCAACCTCGCCCGGGTGATGCACGCCGTCAGCGCCGAGGTTTCGCTGTCCCGGGCGGCGGTCGCGTCCCGGATCGGGCTCACCCGGGCCGCGGTGTCGACGCTGGTGGACGACCTGATCCGCTGGGGACTGCTGGAGGAGCTGGGCCCCGAACGGCCGGGCAGGGTCGGCCGGCCCGGGTCCGCGCTGGCGGTGAGCGGCCGGGGGCCGGCCGGGATCGGGGCGGAGATCGGAGTCGACCACCTCGCGGTGTGCGTGGTGGACCTGCGCGGTGAGGTCCGCGCCCGGGCCGTACGGCACGGCGCCAACCGGGGCCGGGCCGCCGGGCCCGTGATCGAGGAACTGACGGTGCTGATCCGCCGGGTCGTCGCGGAGGCGCAGGAGGCGGAACTGTGGCCCGCCGGGCTCGCGGTCGCCGTGCCCGGACTGGTGGCCCGGGACGCACGGACGGTCGTACGCGCCCCGAACCTCGACTGGCACGACACCGACCTCGGCCGGCTCCTCCCCGGCGACTGGCCGCTGGCTGTGGACAACGAGGCCAACTTCGGCGCGCTGGCCGAGCTGTGGCTCGCTGCCGGCACTCCCGGTGACTTCCTGCACGTGTCCGCCGAGATCGGCATCGGCGCCGCGGTCGTCGTCGACGGACGGCTGCTGCGCGGGACCCGGGGATTCGCGGGCGAGCTGGGCCATGTGCCGGTACGGCCGGACGGTCCCCCCTGCCCCTGCGGCAGCCGGGGGTGCCTGGAGCAGTACGCCGGCGAGGAGGCGGTCCTGCGCGCGGCCGGACTGGAGCCGCGCGAGGATCTGGTGGGCCTGCTCGCGGAGCGCGCGGAGGCGGGCGACGAGGCCGTGCGGGCGGCTCTGCGGGACGCCGGTACGGCACTCGGCATCGCCCTGACCGGGGCGGTGAACCTGCTCGACCCGGAGACGGTGGTCCTGGGCGGCGCCCTGGCCGGCCTCTCCCCCTGGCTGCTGCCGTCCCTCCAGAGCGAGCTGACGGGCCGTACGGCGGGCCCGGCCTGCCGGGTGACGGTGTCCCCGCTGGGGTCCCAGGGCCCGCTGCTGGGCGCAGCGCACTCGGTCGTCCGGGCGGTGCTGGACGACCCGGCCGTGGTGGCGGAGCGCGCCTGACGCGGTTCGCCCGCCCCTCTCGTCCCGGGTCTCGCCCGTTCGGGTGACCGAGTTGTCCACAAGCCGCGACTCGTCCACGCAACCGCGGCAGGCCCTTCTGCGCAACCGGCCCGAGCCGTACCGTGAATTCACGCGAGCGCAGCGGACGGAGCGTCAGCAGCCGTCCGCTTCCCATGAGATGAGCCGACACGCGGGCGGCGGGTAGCAGCAGACCGACATGTACCGGGGGGGACTGATGAACGGGGAGTCGAGCGGGGCACCGCGGCACGACACCAGCGGATCACGCGAGGTGCCGGCCCCGGACAGCACGGTGCCGGCACGGGCCGCCGCCGCGGGGACCGCGTCCGTCCCGCCCGGGTCCGTCCCGCCCGGGACCGTTCCGCCGGGGTCCGTCCCGCCCGGGACCGTTCCGGCCGGGGGCGTCATCGCGAGGAACACGGTGGTGGTCGTGGACCTCCTCAAGGACGTCGCCACACGCTGGCCCCGGCCGGAGTCGGATCCGCACATCATCCCGACCGGCCCGGCCCGCCCGTTGGAGGACGCGTTCCGGATATCCCAGCTCGACCCGGTGCGGTGGCTGGTGCGCGACCACGGGTTCAGTGGGCTGGACGCGTACCGGTTCGCGCCCCGGGCCGTCGAATCACCGCAGGCCGGCGTGTGCGACACGAACTGCACGTGCGTGGCCGAGCTCCACAGGCAGTGACCGCCCGCGCGGGAGACGTACCGAAGTGTGCACGCGCGGCTGCGGGAGACCGCGCGTGCCCCGCGCGGCTGACGTCCTCCCCCTCACCTCTGACTCTCGTACGGCCTTCCGAAGACATCCCGAAAGGCATCCTGAAAGGCATCAGGCCATGGACATGCACCGAGCCGAACCGTGGCTCAGCCGGCGACGGCTGCTGAAGGGCGCGGCGCTCGCCGCCGTCCCCTACGCTCTGCTCCCCGACTCGCGCGCCGGAGCGCAGACCGGGTTCGTCGACTACCCGCCGGCCGAGTGGCGCCCGGCCAGCGGCTCCAACTACACGGTGGCCGGCCGGCCCGGCGACTACACCATCGACCGGGTGATCATTCACGTGACTCAGGAGACGTACACCGACACACTGGCGATCTTCGGCGATCCGGCGAAGAAGGTCTCCGCGCACTATGTGGTCCGCTCGGCGGACGGGCATGTCGCGCAGTGCGTGCACGAGGCCGACATCGCCTGGCACGCGGGCAACTGGACGTACAACACGCGCAGCATCGGAATCGAGCACGAGGGCTGGGTGGACCAACCCGGCTACTTCACCAACGCCCTCTACGAGGAGTCGGCGAAGCTGACGGCGGCGGTCTGCGCCGCGTACGGCATCCCGCGCGACCGGGAGCACATCATCGGCCACTACCAGGTCCCCGGCACCGGCCACACCGACCCGGGACCGTACTGGGACTGGGTGCGCTACATCAGACTGGTCAACTTCGCCTAGCCGGGGCCGGACAGCCGTCGCACCGGTTGTCCGGGCGGACACCCGGGGTGACGATGGTCCCAGCACCGTTGGAGCGCCGTTCCGCCGTCCGGGGAGGCCGAGTTGACCGATCCGTGGGTTGCCCTGGAGCCGGGGGCCGACCCCGCCGAGCGTGTCCGGGCCCTGCGCCGGGCGCACGAGACGTTCACACAGGCCGGGACGGTACCGCGTCCGGTGCGGTCGGTGGTGGCGGAGTCGTGGCGGCGCAGCGCGCGGGCCGGTGTCGGGCCGGACGGTGCCGCCGGTGTGGAGCTGACCGACGGTGACCTCCTCGCCTACCGCGCGGAGCATCCCCTGGCCCGGGTCATGCCGCTGTTCCGGGAGCTGGTGGGGACGTTCGCGGCCGACGGCGAGCATCTGCTGGCGGTGTGCGACGCGCACGGCAGGCTGCTGTGGGTGGAGGGGCACGCGGCGACCCGGCGTCGCGCGGACCGGATGAACTTCGTGCCCGGGGCCCGCTGGTCCGAGTGCGCGGTCGGCACGAACGCACCGGGCACCGCGGTCGCCGTCGACCGGCCCGTGCAGGTGTTCGCCGCCGAGCACTTCATACGGCGGGTGCAGCGGTGGACGTGCGCCGCCGCCCCGGTGCACGACCCCCGCACCGGACGGGTCCTCGGGGCCGTGGACATCACCGGCGGGGACGGACTCGCCCATCCGCACAGCCTCGGCTTCGTGCGGGCGGTGGCGCGGGCCGCCGAGGCGCAGCTCGCCCTGCTCGCCCCGCCCCCCGCCGAGGCCGGGCCCCTGCTGAGCGCGCTGGGCCGGGACGAGGCGGAACTGTCCGTGGAGGGCCGGCGGATCAGGCTCAGCCGCAGGCACAGCGAGATCCTCGTGCTGCTCTCCCGGCATCCCGAGGGCCTGAGCGGAGAGGAGCTGCTGTGCGCCCTGTACGCGGGGGATTCGGTGGCACCGGTGACGTTGCGGGCCGAACTCGTCCGGCTGCGCGGGCTGCTGGGTGCGGGGCTGCTCGCCTCACGGCCGTACCGGCTGGCGGCCGGCGTGGAGTCGGACGCCGCCGTGGTCGAGCGCCGGTTGAAGACGGGCGCGCTCACCGCGGCGGCGGGGGCGTACACCGGGCCACTGCTGCCCGGCTCGCAGGCCCCGGCGATCGTCCGGCTGCGAGAGCGGCTCGCGGACGCGCTGCGCACGGCACTGATCGCGCAGCGGGACCCCGACCTGCTGGCGGACTGGGCGCACACGCCGTGGGGCGAGGACGACCTGGAGGTGTGGCGGGCGCTCGCCGGGGTGCGCCCGGCGGCCCCGGTCCGCGCCAGGCTGGCCGCGCTGGAGGCCGAGCTGGCGGTACCGGCCGGCCGGGCACCGGCGCGGACCTGCGGTGCAACGCAGGTGCAACGTCCGCTTGCCTAGCCTCGCGCCGAGAGCTGCCCGACGGCGGGCAGCACCGCATCGGGAGGCACACCAGCATGACGCGTTACGCGGCGCCGGGCACCGAAGGCGCGATCGTCTCCTACGAGGCACGCTACGACCACTACATCGGCGGCGCCTATGTGCCGCCGGTGCTCGGGCGGTACTTCGAGAACCCGTCCCCGGTGGACGGGCAGCCGTTCACGGAGATAGCGCGCGGTACCGCGGAGGACGTCGAGCGGGCGCTGGACGCGGCACACCGGGCGGCACCCGGGTGGGGCCGTACGCCGGTGGCGGAGCGTTCCGACGTCCTGCTGAAGATCGCCGACCGGATGGAGGCGTACCTGGAGCCGCTGGCGGTGGCCGAGAGCTGGGAGAATGGCAAGCCGGTGCGGGAGACGCTGGCGGCCGACATCCCGCTCGCGATCGACCACTTCCGGTACTTCGCGGGGGCGATCCGGACGCAGGAGGGTTCGCTGGGCGAGGTGGACGACGACACGGTGGCCTACCACTTCCACGAGCCGCTCGGGGTCGTCGCACAGATCATCCCGTGGAACTTCCCCCTCCTGATGGCCGCCTGGAAGCTGGCGCCGGCGCTGGCGGCGGGGAACGCGGTGGTGCTGAAGCCGGCCGAGCAGACCCCGGCCTCGATCCACTACTGGCTGAGCCTGGTCGCGGACCTGCTGCCGCCGGGCGTGCTGAACGTCGTCAACGGCTTCGGTGTGGAGGCGGGCAAGCCGCTGGCGTCGAGTCCGCGGGTGGCGAAGGTGGCGTTCACCGGGGAGACCGCGACCGGGCGGCTGATCATGCAGTACGCCGCGGAGAACATCAAGCCGGTCACCCTGGAGCTGGGCGGGAAGTCGCCGAACATCTTCTTCGACGACGTGTGGGCGCATGACGACGACTTCCGCGACAAGGCGCTCGAAGGCTTCACCATGTTCGCGCTCAACCAGGGCGAGGTGTGCACGTGCCCGTCCCGGGCGCTGGTCCAGCGCGGTCACTACGCCGAGTTCCTGGAGGCGGCCGTGGAACGCACGCGGCGCATCCAGCCGGGACATCCGCTGGACACCGACACCATGATCGGCGCCCAGGCCTCCCACGACCAGCTGGAGAAGATCCTCTCCTACCTGGACATCGGCCGGCAGGAGGGCGCCAGGATCCTCACCGGCGGTGAACGCATCGAGTACGACGGCGAGTTAAAGGGCGGCTATTACGTCCAGCCGACCATCTTCGAGGGTGACAACCGCATGCGGGTCTTCCAGGAGGAGATCTTCGGGCCGGTCGTCTCGGTGGCCTCCTTCGGCGACTTCGACGACGCGGTCGAGATCGCCAACGACACGCCCTACGGACTGGGCGCGGGCGTGTGGACCCGGGACATCAACACCGCCTACCGCGCGGGCCGCGCGATCCAGGCCGGCCGGGTGTGGACGAACTGCTACCACGCCTATCCCGCGCACGCGGCGTTCGGCGGCTACAAGCAGTCCGGGATCGGCCGAGAGACCCACAAGATGATGCTGGAGCACTACCAGCAGACCAAGAACGTCCTGGTGTCCTACAGCCCGAAGAAACTCGGGTTCTTCTAGAAGCCGTAGAAGAACCCGAGCCGGTCACCTGGAGAGTCGGTCGCACTCCAGGCGATCTCTGCCCGGGCGACAGCGCTGCGCCGGTGGCCACCAGGTTCGGCGAGCGCGCCTGCGGCTCCGCGGCACGGTCACCGTTGCCGCGGTCCGCCTCTGGCTCAGGACGGGATCGGACGGCCGGGATTCAGAGCCACCGCCGTGCCGCCTCGACGCTGTCCCCGCCACTGGTGTTGAAGGCAATCGCGGCCTGGGGCGCATGGCGCCGGATCAGGTTCACGACCTGTTCGAAGAGCGGAAGCAGCAGCTCGGTCTTGCGCATCCCGCCGCCGACGACCACGACATCCCACAGCTGCTTGGTCAACGATGCCACGAGGGCGGACTCGGCCGATTCGTCGAACGTGATCAGCACCATGGCCGCGTCGATGCCGTGCTCACCGAATCGGGCCAGCTCCGCATCGAGCGCCGCGCGAAGTGCCTCTCCGTCGACGCCAGGTATCGCTTGCGGGTCGTAACCGACAACCAGTGCAGAAGACATGCCGCAAACCTACCGAGCCCCACCCGGACATGACCCGCTGGACAGGACCGAGGGGCCGGCGTCCGGCGGAGTCACCCCAAGGGGCTCGGCGAGCTTCTCGACGCGGCGCGTGCTCACGGCGCCTCGCTCCTGTCTCCCGGGGCCGGCGCACACGAAGGCCTGTCGCGGGCCACGGTCAACCGTGACCGTGACGTACCGGGCATCAGGACCGGAAGGGCTCACCGTCCGCTGAATCGGGCGGATTGCCCACACTTGCGGCGCGTATGCTCGCAGTTACAGGGGCCAGGACGTTTTCGGCCCCGACCACCCCACCTCGTTCTCCATCCGGGGCAGTCTGGCCACATGGCGTGGCGAGTGCGGCGACACGCGTGGCGCCCTGGCAGAACTGCGTAGCGTCGCCGGCGAACAGGTCGCCGAAGTCGGACGATGCCCCGGAGCCTTCCGGCCGGACGGCCCCGCGGACCCTCCCGGGCGTGCGGCTGGTGCTGGGGCGGCCACCGGCCTGGCCATGGTGGCCCGGGAGCGCCGGGGGGTACCGCAAGGGGATGCAGTGCGCCCCGGCGCCGCCCGTTCGGGGCGCCGTCGGGAGCGGCCTGCGAGGTGCGGGTGAGGTGCGGGGAGCGACCGGTCGAGACGCACGTCGAAACGTTCATTCCGGCGCGCGTGCGTCCGGCTCGCACGGTCATGCCTCGGCGTGGGACATCCCGATGGGAGGGGGTGCGTACGGCCGGGAAATCGGAGTTTGCATATCGTACGAACTTTGTGGGGGCCCTTGCCGTGATCTCACGCTCTGCAGCTAGCTAGTGCTGCGTCCGCTTCCCGGCCCGGGCTCCCGACGAGCCCTGGGCCGACCGGCAGCACACGGGCCAGTTCCCTGGGCCGCCGGTCAGGGAGGCCGGGCGGAACCCGGCACGTGAGGAGTTGGTCATGAAGAAGGCTTACGAGGCACCGACGCTCGTCCGGCTCGGCAGCTTCCGGAAGGAGACGGGGCTCCTTCAGCGCTCCGGCAACGACCGGCTGATCCTGAGCAAGAACTGACGACGCACGGTCCTTGACCCGACGTCATGACTGAACCGCACACAGGTGCGGGGACGGGCCCCGGCGACGCGCACTTCGCGGTCTTCACGGACCGAGCGGACGCGGCCGCCGTGGCCCGGTCCTTCACCCACTCCGGAGGCCGGACGCTCACGCACGCCTCGGGGCGGCCGTGGCTGGTCGGTCACTGGCACGACGAAGAGATCGTCACGGCGTGCGTCGGCAGCGCCTCCCTCGCCGCCGTGGGCTGCTGCCCGGTCGACGCCGGCGAACTACGGCGCCGGACCGCACGGTTGCGTGATCTCGCGGAGCTCGACGCACTGGCCCGCACCCTTCCCGGC
>NZ_BNBF01000001.1:190566-192888 GCF_014654935.1 Streptomyces capoamus | reverse complement strand
AGTTTCCACCTCGCCGGCGCCCTCGACGGGCAGATCAGGGTGCAGGGCACCGCCTCCGGGCTGCGTCTGGTCTTCCACGCGGACATCGAGGGTGTGCGGGTGGCCGCGACCCGCGCCGACACGCTGGCCGCCGTCCTGGGGCTGGACCCCGACGTAGAGGAACTGGCTGTAAGGCTGCTGTGGCCAGCCCCCCACCCGCTGTCGGAGACGTCGATGTGGCGTGCGGTCACCGCCGTGCTCCCGGAGGCCGCCGTGGTCGTGGCCGCGGACGGGCGAACCGCGCGACACACCCGGTGGTGGACGCCGCCGGAGCCGGTCCGGCCGCTCGCCGCGGCGGCGCCCCGGATCCGGACGGCGCTGGAGCAGGCCGTCGACGCGCGTACCCGTCGGGGCGGCGTGGTGAGCTGCGACCTGTCCGGCGGTCTGGACTCCACGTCCGTCTGCTTCCTGGCCGACCGCTCCCCGGCGCGGGTGGTGGCCAGTACGTGGCCGGGGCGGGATCCGGCGGACACCGACCTGGCGTGGGCGCAGCGGGCGATGGGGTACCTGCCCGACGTCGAGCACGTGGTCTGGGACGCCGACGCCTCGCCCCTCGTCTACGAGGACCTGCTCGGCATCGACGACCTCCTGGACGAACCCACCATCGGCGTGATGGACCGCGCCCGGGTCCTGCACCATCTGCCCGGCCTCGCCGCGCGCGGCAGCCGACTGCACCTCACCGGCATCGGCGGCGACCACGTGGCGTGGTGCTCCGAGGCGTACTACCACCGGCTGCTGCGCACCCGTCCGCTGTTCGCCCTGCGCCAGGTACGCGGGTTCCGGGCGCTGTGGCAGTGGCCGCTCGGCGGCACACTGCGCGCTCTCGCCGACGTCCGGCCGTACGGGAAGTGGCTCGCCGACGCGGCCGGTGACCTGCGTGGCCCGTTGCCCCCGTCCGTCGCGACGGGCCTCGGCTGGGGCATGGCTCCGCGCCTGTTCGACTGGGTGACCCCCGAGGCCGAGCGGATGGCCCGCCGGGCACTGCTCGAAGCCGCGGCGACGGCTACCGCACTGCATCCGGACCGCGGGCTGCACACCGACCTCGAGCAGATCCGCTCCTGCGGCCGTGTGATCCGGCAGTGGGACCGGATGGCCGCCCGCGCCGGCCTGCCCATGGCCTCTCCGTTCCTCGACGACCGCGTCATCGAGGCGTTCCTCGCGGTACGCCCGGCCGAGCGCGTCACGCCCTGGCGGTACAAGCCCGTCCTGGCTGCCGCGATGCGCGGGATCGTGCCCGAGCAGTGCCTGCGCCGCAACAACAAGGCGGCGGCGTCCATGGACGCCGCCGACGGACTGCGGGCACACCGTGCCGACCTGCTGGCCCTGTGGGAGGACTCACGGCTGGCGGAACTCGGCCTGGTGGACGGTGCCGAACTGCGCCGCCTCGCCCGCCGGCCCGCCTCCCCGGGCCTCTCCGACGCCATCCTCTACTCCACCATCGCCGCGGAGGTGTGGCTGCGCGGCCGTGCCCGTGTCCCGCAGCCCTGACCGCACGACTGTCGAAACACCTCACAGCACTTCAGAACACGTCACAACCTCAGAACCTGTCAGATACGTCAGATCCGTCAGAAAGGCCCGCTCATGCCCCTGCGTTTCGGCGACAACGTCTCCGCGGCCGACACCGACTACGGGACCGTACTGCTGGACGAACAAGGCGGCGTGTACTGGGAGTTGAACCCGACGGCCACCTTGGTGCTACGGACGCTGCTGGACGGCGGCGAGGAGGCGGATGCGGCCGCCGCCCTGGTCCGGGAGTTCGACATCGACCAGGCCCAGGCCGTGCTGGACGTCGAGACACTCGTACGGGAGCTGCGCCAGTCGGGGCTCGCCTCATGACGACGCCCAGCGCGCTGGAGCGGCCCACCGACGTACCCCTGGCCCGACGCCTGGCCGCCCGTCTCGTCCTGCTACCGGCCCTCGTCCTCGCCTTGTTGCCGCCCCGCCACATCCGCAGGGTGCTCGGCGTCCTGCGGCGCGGCGCCGCGCCGGCGACCACCGCACAGGCGCGGAACGCACGCGACGCCATGTGCGCCGCCAGCCTGCGCTGCGCGGGACCGAAGGGGTGCCTGCCGCGGTCCCTGGGAGCGGCACTGCTGTGCCGGCTCGGCGGGACGTGGCCCACCTGGTGCACCGGCGTACGGGTCACCCCGCCCTTCACCGCGCACGCCTGGATCGAGGCCGAGGGCCGTCCCGTCGGAGAGGGGGTTCCGCAGGGCTACTTCGCCCGGCTGGTGGCCGTCGATCCGCTGCCACGGCCTGCCGGCCGATGACCGGCCGCTGCTC
>NZ_BNBF01000001.1:178749-190513 GCF_014654935.1 Streptomyces capoamus | reverse complement strand
CTGGGCGCGCCGTTCGCCATAGAGGCGGCGACGGGCGCGGCGGGGGCGGTTCCTGCTGGAACCGATGGGTGAAGGCGTCGTACGGCAGTTGCGGCGCGGGCTGGTGGGCCGGCGTGACGGGACCTGGTGCTGATCCTGGTCGCCGCGGCCGTGGCGGCGGCAGTCGTGGTGGTCACCGCTGCTCACGGGCGCTCGGAACGCCTCGGCGCGCGCGGGCGAGGGGGGCGGCGAGTGGGGGTGGATGTCCGGTCGACGGACTCCCGGGGCCAAAGAGAACAGCGAAGGCCCCCTGTTGGTGGAGCTGGTGAGGCTCCGGGGGCCTTCGCCTGAGAGGAGAGAGTGCCCGGAGGCACGCCCTCGTGATCACCATACCTGAGGCGCGGTACGGACACTGAGTCTCCGTCGATTCTTCACGAAGATCGATCCTCGTGCTGTCCATCGGTGTGCGGCAGGCATAGGCTCGTCGCGCCAGAGGCCTGACGGTCGGGGAGGGGGGCCGCCACGACGTGCCGTCGCAGGACGGCGAGTCGCCGGTCACGGCCGAGGACCGCGCCGGCCGCCGACCCGCCCGGCGCCGCACGCCTGAGCCGTTCCGCGCGACGGCCGCCGGCATCACCGCGTGCCCCGACGGGCCGTGCGGGAAGGGCAGTTGCCTCCCCGTTCGCCTTCCCGGGCCACCCGCCCGTTCCCCGGGGACCTCTCTCGTCCGGTCCGCACGCCCCGGCCTGTCCGGGCCGCCTCGATCCATCAGTCCAAGGAAGTGTTCGTGAGCGAAAACGGCCCCGGCGGCAGAGTCCGGCCGGCTCGTCCCGGCGACCCCTCCCGCATAGGCCCGTACCGGATCATCGGCCGCCTCGGCGCCGGGGGCATGGGCACGGTCCATGCCGCGGTCACGCCCGACGGGATGCGCGTGGCGGTGAAGGTGATCCATCCCGCGCAGGCGCAGGAGCCCGAGTTCCGCGCGCGGTTCCGGCGCGAGGTCGAGCTGTCGTCCCGTGTCACCGGTCCGCACCTGGTCCCCCTGCTCGCCGCCGACCCCGAGGCGGAGAACCCGTGGCTGGCCACCGCCTATGTGCCGGGGCCCACCCTCGACCAGCACGTGACCGCCCACGGCCCGCTGACGGAGGGGAGCCTGTACGCCTTCGCGACCGCCACGGCGCAGGCGCTGGCCACCATCCACGCCGCCGGGGTGGTGCACCGCGACGTGAAACCGCAGAACGTCCTCCTCACGTCCGCCGGCCCCCGTGTGCTGGACTTCGGCATCGCGCACGCCGCCGACGGCACGAGTGTCACCCGCACCGGGGTGATGACCGGTACGCCGGGCTGGATCAGCCCCGAGCAGTACCGTGCGGGCACCGCCGGTCCGGCGGGCGACGTGTTCGCCTGGGGAGCGCTCGTGGCCTACGCCGCCACCGGACGGCTGCCGTTCGGGACCGGCGCGCCCGATGTGGTGGCCTTCCGCGTGATGTCCGGGGAGCCGGACCTGGACGGCGTCCCCGCACCGCTGCGGGCCGTCGTGGAGAAGGCACTGGCCCAGGAACCGGGTGACCGCCCCTCGGCCACCGGCGCCGCGCAGGAGTGCACGGTGCTGCTGTCCTCCCAGGCCACCCAGGCGGCGAACGCCGGGGCGGTGCCGCCGACGGCCGTGGACCTGGTCTCGGCCGTCTGGGACGTGCCCGCCGGGGAGGACCCCGCCTGGCATCCGCCCGCCGACCGGAGCCGTTCGAAGAAGCGCCTGGTCGGCGCCCTCGTCCTCGCGGCGGGTGTCGTCGGCGGCCTGGCCGGGGGCGTGGCGGCGCTGCTGCCCGCGAACGCCGGCGACGGCGCCCACGTGTCGTCGTCCGCGTCCGCCGCCGCGACGCGCTCCGCGCCCACCGCGTCCGCCGCGTCCGGAACGGCGCGGCCCGCCGCGAGCACCGCGAAGGACGGTACGACGGCACGACAGCGGACCGCCGGCGGATCGACGGCCGTGGCGGGCTGGAACCAGGCGCGGGCGGCGCGGGGCGCGGGCGAGCACGAGGTGGCCCGCGCGGTACTGCACGACGAGGGTGTCGTCGCCCAGGAACTGGCCGACGGCGCCGACTTCGTCCCGGAGAGCGTGCGGTTCCACGAGTCGCGCCGTGAGGTCTACCTGTCGTACCGGCTGACCTCGGACGAGGCCGGGGCGATGTACGCCGAGACGGAGATCGCCCGGAACATGTGCCTGACGGCACGGGATGTCGTCGTCCGCCTGCACCCGGAACTGCCCTACCGCTCGTACGTGTTGGTCAAGGTGGCGGACGGCAGTGGTCCGCAGGTGACCTGGCGGGACGACTTCGTCACCGACTCCGCCTGCCGGTCGGCCGCCGACGACGGCGCCGGACAGGACTCCGGCACGTCCCAGGACTGGCAGCCGGACGACGACGGTCTCGGGCAGGCCATGATCCCCAGCACGGACGGCGCCGAGATACGGGTCGCGGACAGCGCCGCCAGGAAGATCATCGCGGGCACCAATGGGATGCGCCAGAGCCTCGGTACCGATCGCGAACTGGGCAACGCGCAGATCAAGGTGGGCTTCGACCCCGCGCACGCGGCGATGTACGTCTGGTCGGACTACCTGCAGTGGAACCAGGAACAGGTCGAGTCCTGGGCCGGCATGGCCGCGGGCGAGGCATGCCGGGCCCTGCTGAGCGAACGGGGGGCCGCGGGCAGCGCGTGGCCGTACTCCCGCTACGCCGTCGCGGAGATCGGCGGCTCCGGCTACTTGATGGTCCGCTGGGGCACGGCCACCGCACCGGGCGACTGCCCCGCCTGAACGGGTGCCCGCGCACCGGCCGACGGGCGCCGGGCGGGCACCCACGCCTCCGGTCGGTCCCGAGTCGACGTCCGACGCCCTCGAATCGAAGCGCATCGACAGGTGTTGGGAGTATTGCCTCGCGAAGTCGGCGCCTAGTGAAGCGCTTCGATACCGCTTCGATACCGCGAAAGGACAGAAGGGGTGTCCCCTCCGCACCGTCCCGCTCGCGCGGTCAACCCCGTGATCCCGGGCTTCCACCCCGATCCCAGCGTCTGCCGCGTGGGCGCCGACTACTACCTCGCGTGCTCCAGTTTCGAGTACTTCCCGGGCGTCCCCCTGTTCCACAGCCGCGACCTGGTGCACTGGACGCAGATCGGCAACGCGCTGGACCGGCCGAGCCAACTGAGCCTGCCCCCGGACACGCCGTCCTCGGCCGGGATCTACGCCCCCACCCTGCGCCACCACGACGGCCTTTTCTGGCTGATCGTCACCGATGTGCACGAGGGCGGCGGCAACCTGGTCGTGACCGCCACCGACCCCGCGGGACCGTGGTCCGATCCCGTCCGGCTGCCCGGAGTGCCCGGCATCGATCCCGACCTGGCCTGGGACGAGGACGGCACCTGCTGGTGCACGGTCGCCGGAGTCGCGCAGGTCCGCATCGATCCGTCCACCGGGGAGACGTACGGACCGCCGCACAGGGTCTGGTCCGGCACGCCCGGCGCCAAGGCCCCGGAGGCACCGCACCTGTACCGGATCGGCGACTACTGGTACCTGCTCATCGCCGAGGGCGGCACCGAGCGCGGTCACGGTGTGTCCATCGCCCGCGGCCGCACGCCGAACGGTCCCTTCGAGCCGTGCCCGGCCAACCCGGTCCTCAGCCACCGCGGCACCGACCGTCCGGTGCAGAACACCGGGCACGCCGACCTGGTCCAGGGCCCGGACGGATCCTGGTGGATGGTGCTGCTCGGGGTACGGCCGCGCGGCGGCACCCCCGGCTGGCACGTGCTGGGCCGGGAGACCTTCCTCGCGCCGGTGACCTGGGTGGACGGCTGGCCGGTCGTCGGCGAGCCCGCCCTGGACCTCCCCGCGCCGCCGTGGCCGCTCTCCCCCGGCCCGGTCGCCGGGCAGCGGGACGACTTCGACCTGGGCGCACTGCGGCCCTGCTGGATCTCGCTGCGTGACCGTCCCGCCGAGCACTGCACCACCGGGGAGCGCCCCGGTTGGCTGACGCTCCGGGCGCGGGGCGGTTCCCTGGACGAACCCGACGTGATCTTCACCGGCCGGCGCCAGCAGCACCCGTCCTGCCGGGCCCGCACCCTGGTCGACGCCGCAGGGGGCCGCGGCGGGCTCGCCGTACGTCTCGACGAGCGGCACCACTACGCGATCGAGGCGTCGGACACGCAGGTACGGGTGATCGCGCGCGTCGGCGACCTGCGCACGGTCGTGGCCACGCGGTCCGTGGCCGCCGGGCCGCTGGTCCTCGCCGTCACGGTCACGGAACCGCCGCTTCCGCACGGGCCGCGCACCGGACCCGACATCGTCTCCCTCGGTGTCGAGGAGTCGGACGGCACGTTCACCGCCCTGGCCGCACTGGACGGCCGCTATCTGTCGACGGAGGTCGCCGGCGGCTTCACCGGCCGGGTCCTCGGCATGTACGCCGCGGCAGGAACCGTCCACTTCGACTGGTTCGACCACGCACCGCTCTCCGGCTGAGCCGGTCCCTTTGGAGCACGCCGACGGCACGGACAGTCGCACACACGACGGTCCGTCCGACCAGTCCACCGAACCCCGTTCGAGATACCGACACCCTCGCCCTCCCCCCACTTGGAGCACCCATGACCCCAGGCCCCCACCTCTCCCGGCGCTCCTTCCTCGGCATGGCCGCCGCCACCCCTCTCGCCACCACCGGCGTTCTGGGCGCCGGCGCCGGAACCGCCCGCGCCGCCGGCACGGCGTACGTGATGGCGTACTTCACCGAGTCGCCGAACGGCACCGGTACCGACTACGGCCTCCACCTGGCCGTCAGCACGGACTCGCTCAACTGGATGCCGCTGAACCAGAACCGCCCCGTCGTCACGCCCACCGAGGGCGCGCTCGGGCTGCGCGACCCCTTCATCCTGCGCAAGCGGGACGGCACCTTCGTCGTTCTCGCCACCGACCTCTTGGGCACGGACTGGAACTACGTCAGCCAGTACGTGCACGTGTGGAACTCCGCCGACCTGCGGACCTTCACCGGCTACCACCGGCTGAAGCTGCACGACATGAACACCCACGCCTGGGCGCCGGAGGCGTTCTGGGACGCGGGGCGGGGCCGGTACGCGCTGGTCTACTCCGCCGTGAACTCCAGCGGCCACAACGTGATCATGGTGAACCACACCACCGACTTCGTCACCGCCTCCGCCCCGCAGGTGTTCTTCGACCCCGGTTACGACGTGATCGACGGCGACATGGCGGTGGGCGTGAACGGCGTCAACTACCTGTACTTCAAGAAGGACCAGACGCTCGTCGGCGCCCGCTCCACCAGCCTCGACCCGGGCAGCTTCACCGAGTTCAGCACCGGCGTCGCACACGGGGGCACGGAGGCACCGACCCTGGTGAAGGCGCCGAACGGGGGCGACTGGTTCCTGTGGGGGGACACCTACACGCCCAACGGTGTCTTCTACGCCTGGCAAACCAGCGACCTCGCCTCCGGCACCTGGACCGCGCTCGACCAGAGGGCCTACACCCAGCCGGTCAACTCCAAGCACTGCGGGATCACTCCCCTCAGCACCACGGAGTACGACAACCTCGTGACCCGGTGGGGCGCCCCCGGCTGGAACCGGCTCAAGTCGTACAACTACCCCGCCCGTTACGTCCGCCACTCCGACTACACCGGACGCATCGACGCGTACCCGTTCGACCCGTACACCGACTCGCTGTGGCAGCTCGTTCCCGGCCTCGCCGACAGCGCCGGTGTCTCCTTCCGGTCGGTGAGCCACCCCACCCGCTACCTGCGGCACTACGACTACCGGATCCGCCTGGACGTCGACGACGGCACACCGGCGTTCGCGGCGGACGCCACCTTCTCCCGTACGGCGGGGCTGGCGGACGCGAGCTGGTCGTCGTTCCGCTCCTACAACAACCCCGGCCGCTACCTGCGCCACTTCGACTACGCCCTGCGGATCGACCCGATCACGACGGCCACCGACCGGCAGGACGCGACGTTCCGCGTCGGGTACTGACACCGGCGCCCGGGCGGGCCGGTCCTCCGCGACCGGCGCGCACCGGGGCGCCGGGCGCGCGATGCTGGGAGGCGGACGTCCCCGAGTGAGGCCAGGAGGCTCGGCCGGTGATCGCCGTCAACCCGATGGACAGCGCCTCGGTGCTGGCCGCCTTCGGTGCGCTGGGAGTGCTGGCGGTCATCTTCGCCGAGTCGGGTCTGCTGGTCGTCGGCTTCTTCCTGCCCGGTGACACGCTGCTGTTCCCGGCCGGGGTGCTGTGCGCGGGCAGCGCCGGCCAGCCGCCGAGGCTGGCACTGTGGCAGGTGCTGGTGTGCGCGGCCGTGGGGGCGGTGGCGGGCGCACAGGCGGGCTATCTGATCGGGCGGCACGGCGGCCGGGCCCTGCTGGCGCGCTCCTCCGGCGGCCGGCTGAAGGCCGCGGCGGCCCGGGCCGAGCGGCTGCTGGCGCGTTACGGCCACGGCAAGGCGCTGGTGATCGGCCGGTTCGTGCCGCTGCTGCGCTCGGTGCTGCACCCCGTGGCAGGCGCCCTGGGCGTGCCGGTCGGCACCTTCACCCTGTGGCAGACGGTGGGCGGATTGCTGTGGTCGCAGACGCTGGTGCTCGCCGGGTACACCCTGGGCGCCTCGGTCCCCCACATCGACGACTACCTGCTGCCGTTGGTCGCCCTGGTGGTCGTGGTGTCACTGCTGCCCCTGCTCCCGGAGGCCCTGCGCGCACGCCGTGCCCGCCGCGCCCGCCGCGCCCGCCGCCGCGACTCGGCCCGCTGAGCCGAGCCGGATGCCCGCGCAGCGCGGACACGGACCGAAGTCGGCGGCGGCACGCGCCACTTCACGCGGCGGTACGGCCCGTCGGCCGGTGGCGGCCAGGGTGGCGCGCCCGGATGACGCGGTCCGGGAAACGGCCTAGTCGCCCTGGCGTCTCCTGCGCTCCTCGCGGTCCTTGCCGTCTTTGCGGCGCTTGCGGTTCGGGCGGCGGGGGCGGTGCACCGTGGCCAGCTCGCCGATCGCCGCGCGGGCGTGGGCCGGTTCGCGGGGCCCGATGCCGGCGCACCACCAGACCGGACGTCCCGCCTCCTGGGCCACGTGCATGCCGAGGCCGTGGAGCGTGCACACCGGCCACACCTGCCACCGGCATCCCATGATCGTGTCCTGGGCGGCCTCGGCGACCACCGGCAGCGCCGCCTCGACGGAGCCGGCCGGCTGCAGAGAGCTGCCGTGCGCGTCCCCGCCGGCGAGGGCCACGTACACCTGCTCGCCCTCGTCCCCCTCCGGCGGCCAGGCGATGAGGCACAGCGGGTGCAGCTCGGGCAGCGTCGCCGCCAGGTCCCGGTTGACCGCCGCCAGCGCCTCCTGCCAGATCGGGTGTTCACCGGCGGGTACGACGTGCGGCTCGGACGGGATCGGATCGGCAGGGGTCACGCCCCCATTCTCGCAGCCGGTGCGGACGGGCCGGTACGCGCACCGGCGCGGCGGGGCCGTGACCGACGGAGCGCACGACCCGCGAGGACGCGCGAGCGGTTTGCACCGGAAGCACCCGAGGGGGTGCGTTTTCTCACCCGTTCTCGCGTCGTCGGCGCCCGGTCGGCCACCCGGCCGCCCGAGTCTGGTGCACTGCCCCTGCGGACAGATCGGCTGACGAGACATCAGGGGACAGGGTGACGAGACGTCGCAGGCGTTCGGCAGCGGGCAGGGCGGTTCTCACGGTGGCCACGGCGTTCGGCCTGCTGGCCGGCGCGTCCCTGGCGGGTGCGGCACCCGCCGCGGCCGCGCCCGCGGGCAGGCGGCTCGCGCCGGGCGTCACCTACCGGCACTTCGACGTCGCCGCGGCGGCGGGAACGGCCCGCGCCCACCTGGTCACGGTGGACCTGGCCGATCCGCACGTCCACGTCGACCTGCTGTACCCGGGCGCGGTGGCGGCCCGGGCGACGGTCTCCCGGCTGGCGGACTCGGCCGGGGCGGTCGCCGGGGTGAACGGGGACTTCTTCAACATCAGCGAGACGCAGCACCCGGGCGTGGAGGCCACCGGTGCCCCGGTCGGGCCGGCGGTGGCGGACGGCGAGGTGCTCAAGGCGGCGGTGCCCAAGGGCCAGCGGTTCGGGCCCGCACTGCCCTCGGGCACCAGCACCCGGGACGTGTTCGGCGTGGGCACCGACCGGCGGGCCCGGCTGGACCGTCTCTCGCTCACCGGCTCGGTCGGTACTCCGGAGGGGAAGCTGCCGCTCAAGGGCCTGAACCAGTACGCCCTTCCGGTGGACTCCGTCGGCGCCTTCACGGCCCGCTGGGGCAGCGCCTCCCGGGTGCGGGCCGTGTGCGGCACCGACGGCAAGCGGTCGGCGCCGTGCAGCGGGGACACCTACGAGGTGAAGGTGCGCGGCGGCCGGGTGGTCTCCGCGTCCGATGCCCCGGGCAGCGGGGCGATCCCGGCGGGCACCACGGTCCTGGTGGGACGCGAGGCGGGCGCACAGCAGTTGCGCAGGCTGGCGGTCGGTGACCCGGTGACCGTCACGCACACGCTGACGGCGTCCTCGTCCCAGGTGCCGTACGCCTTCGCGATCGGCGGGTTCCCGGTCCTGCGCGACGGCACCCCGCTGTCCGGCCTGGACTCGGCCACCTCGGCGGTGCGCACGGTCGTCGGCTTCAAGGACGGGGGCCGGCAGCTGCTGCTCCTGGCGCTGGACGGCGGCGCGGCCTACCGCTCCGGTCTGACCGTCGCGGAGGAGGCGCGGACGATGCGGTCGCTGGGGGCCACCGACGCCTTCAACCTCGACGGCGGCGGCTCGGCGGAGCTGGTCACCCGGGACTCCGGCGCGTCGTCCGTGTCGGTGCGCAACCACCCGAGCGGCGGTGCCGAACGACCGGTGCCCGACGGCATCGGCGTCTTCTCGTCGTGAGGCGGCCCGTTCAGGGCCGCAGGCCGCTCACCAGGTCGGCGGTCGCGTGGAGCCCGCTGTGGATGGTGGGCGCCATGCTCGTGCTGGCCAGGTAGAAGCCGAGCAGCAGGCAGACCAGGGCGTGGGAGATCTTCAGGGAGCAGTTGCGAATGAAGATCACGGCCAGGATCAGAAGCAGCAGCACCACAGAGATGGAGATGATCATCGGGAATCCTCCTCCGCCACGCCCCATGTGCGGCGTTCGGCCGCAAGTGTGGCGTAGCGGAGGGTTCGTCCGGGCAGCTGACGTGTCCTCCGATCGTGTGGTCTTCTCCGGGGCGGGGCACCCGTCGACGGGTCAGGGTGCCTGGAGGCCGGTCAGTCCGGCCAGCGCCGTCCGGTGCGCGCCCGCCGTGCCGTAGGCGATCGAGTCCGCCTTGGCCCGCTTCAGGTACAGGTGGGCCGGGTGTTCCCAGGTCATGCCGATCCCGCCGTGCAGTTGCACCGCCTCCTCAGTGGCGTGTACGGCGACGGGGGCGGCGTAGGCCTGGGCGACGGCCACCGAGAGGTCGGTGTCCTCGCCGGAGGCGAGCGCGTCGGCGGCGGCGCGGGCGGCGGCCCGGAGGTTGACGACCTCCAGCCACAGCTGGGCGAGCCGGTGCTTGAGCGCCTGGAAGCCGCCGACCGGCCGGTTGAACTGCCGGCGCTCCTTCAGGTACCGGACTGTCTCCGTCAATGCCCAGTCGGCGACGCCCAGTTGCTCGGAGGCGAGCAGTCCGGCGGCGGCGCGCAGGGCGCGTTCCACGGCGGGCCCGAAGTCGCCGACGCGGCGGCCGGTGGCGCCGGTGAGGGTCACGGTGGCGAGCGGGCGGGTCAGGTCCAGGGAGACCTGCGGGGTGACGGTGACGGCGTCGGCGGTGACGGCGTACAGGCCGCCGTCGTCGGCCGGGACGAGCAGCACGTCGGCGACGGCCGCGTCCGCGATCCCCGTCAGTTCGCCGCTCAGGGTGCCGTTCTCGGCCCGCACGGTCCGCACGCCGGCGCCCGGGGCCGTGGCGAGGCCGACCGCGAGCACGCCGATGGTGCGCCCGGAGGCCAGCCGTGCGAGCAGTTCCCGGTCGTCGCAGGCCAGCAGGGCCTCGGTGGCCACGACCGCACTGGTCAGGTACGGCAGCGGAGCGACCGCGCGGCCCAGCTCCTCCAGCACGACGGCGGCTTCGCGGTGGGTCGCGCCCTGGCCGCCCTGCTCCTCGGGCACCAGCAGGCCGGCCAGGCCGATGCCCTCGGCGAGGGACTTCCACAGGGCGCGGTCGAACGGGGTGCCCGACTCGCCGCGGGCGAGCACGTCGGCCGGGGCGCAGTGGTCGGTGAGCAGGTCGCGGACGGCGGCCCGCAGAGCCTCTTCCTCCTCGGAGTACAGCAGATCCGTCATCGGGCGAGGTCCTTCCAGGCGACGTCCTTGTCGGTGCGCGGCTCGGTGGGCAGGCCCAGGACGCGCTCGGCGACGATGTTCAGCAGGACCTCGCTGGTCCCGCCCTCGATGCTGTTGCCCTTGGAGCGCAGGTAGCGGTAGCCGGCGTCCCGGCCGGTGAAGTCGACGAGCTCCGGGCGGCGCATGGTCCAGTCGTCGTACAACAGGCCCTCCTCGCCGAGGAGTTCCACCTCCAGGCCGCTGATCTCCTGGTTGAGGCGGGCGAAGGCGAGCTTCATGCCGGCGCCCTCGGGGCCGGGCTGGCCGACGGTGAGCTGCTGGCGCAGGCGTTCGGCGGTGAGCCGGGACACCTCTGCCTCGACCCACAGCTTCAGCAGCCGCTGGTGCAGGTCGTGGGTGCGCAGGTCGGGGCGTTCGCGCCAGGTGCGCGCGACCGGTCCGATCATGCCGCCCTCGCGGGGCAGGGCCATGCCGCCGATGGCGACGCGTTCGTTGTTCAGCGTCGTCTGGGCGACCCGCCAGCCGTCCCCGACCTCGCCGAGGCGGCGGGAGTCGGGGATGCGGACGCCGGTGAGGAAGACCTCGTTGAACTCGGCCTCGCCGGTGATCTGGCGCAGCGGCCGGACCTCGACGCCGGGGTCGGTCATGTCGCAGACGAAGTAGGTGATGCCCCGGTGCTTGGGCACGTCCGGGTCGGTGCGGGCGATGAGGATGGCCCAGCGGGCGACGTGGGCGCTGGAGGTCCACACCTTCTGGCCGTTGACCACCCAGTGGTCACCCTCGCGTACGGCCCGGGTGCCGAGCGCGGCGAGGTCGGAGCCGGCGCCGGGCTCGCTGAACAGCTGGCACCAGACCTCCTCACCGGTCCACAGGGGCCGCAGGTACTGCCGTTTCTGCTCCTCGGTGCCGTACTTGAGGATCGTCGGCGCGGCCATGCCCAGGCCGATGCCGATGCGCCGGGGGTCGTTGTCGGGAGCGCCGGCGGCCTCGAGTTCGGCGTCGACGACGCCCTGCAGGGAACGCGGCGCGCCCAGACCGCCGAGGCCCTCGGGGTAGTGCACCCAGGCGAGGCCGGCGTCGAAGCGGGCCCTGAGGAAGTCCAGGCGGTCGGTGCTCGCGGGGGGATGCTGCGCGAGCAGCTCCCGGGTGCGGCGGCGCAGTTCTGCGGCGTCGGTCATGCGGCGGCTCCGTTCTCCAGCAGGACGGCGACCCGGCCGGTGGTCACGCCGTCGGCGACCCGCTGCACGGCACCGGCCGCGCCGGCGAGCGGCACACGCTCGCTGACGAGCGGCTTGACGGCGCCGCGCGCGGCCAGCTCGGTGAGCTGTTCGTGGCAGTGCTGGACCAGCTTCGGGTTCTTGGTGTTGTACAGGCCCCAGTGCAGGCCGAGGATCGAGTAGTTCTTCACCAGGGCGTGGTTGAGGGCCGGGCTCGGGATGGTGCCGCTGGCGAAACCGACCACGACG
>NZ_BNBF01000001.1:131401-178711 GCF_014654935.1 Streptomyces capoamus | reverse complement strand
ATGCGGCCCTCGAAGGCGACCAGCTTCGCGGACTGGGCGTAGGCCGTGCCTCCGACCGGGTCGTAGACCACGTCGGCGCCC
The DNA here is from genome assembly GCF_014654935.1 of Streptomyces capoamus. GTDB lineage: Bacteria > Actinomycetota > Actinomycetes > Streptomycetales > Streptomycetaceae > Streptomyces > Streptomyces capoamus. The sequence goes on along the minus strand of NZ_BNBF01000001.1, from coordinate 178,630 downwards.
CGGCCTCCGGTGGCCTCCTTCACGGCGGCGACGACGTCCTCGGCGCGCCGGTCGACCACCACGTCACAGCCGAGCCGCCGGGCGACGGCGGCCTTGTCCGCGCCGCCCACGACCCCGATCACCGTGGCGCCGGCGGCCTTGCCGAGCTGTACGGCGGCGCTGCCCACACCGCCGGCGGCGGCGTGCACCAGCAGGGTCTCGCCGGCCTCCAAGCGGGCCCGGCGGTGCAGTCCGAACCAGCCGGTCTGGTAGCCGATGTGCAGGGCGGCGGCCTCGGCGTCGTCCAGCGACCCGGGCGCGGGCAGCAGGGCGCGCGCGTCGGCGAGGGCGTACTCGGCGAAGCCGCCGTACGGCAGCGCCGGGTTGGCGATCACGCGGCGGCCGTCCTCGGTCTCGCCGCAGATCTCCACGCCCGGCGTGAAGGGCAGCGGCGGGCGCACCTGGTACTCGCCCCGGCACAGCAGGGCGTCCGGGAAGTTGACATTGGCGGCGCGCACCCGCAGCAGCACCTGGCCGTCGGCGGGGGTGGGTCGCTCCACCTCCGCCAGGCGCATCACCTCGCTCGGCTCGCCGTTCTCGTGCACTTGCCATGCCTGCATGCGGGGCCTCCACGGGACTGCTTCGTCTGACCGGGCTCGACGGCATACTAAGCGGTCGCTTGCCGATGAGGGAACAGTAGCGTCGGTCACGTGCGGGCGGGCCGCGCCCTGACGTGCATCCGCTCGCCCTGCGGACCGAACAGGCTCAGGAACTCCACCGGTCCCTCCCCCGTCGAACCGAACCAGTGCGGCACCCGCGTGTCGAACTCGGCCGCCTCGCCGGCGGACAGCACGACGTCGTGCTCGCCGAGGACCAGACGGAGCCGTCCGGAGAGGACGTAGAGCCACTCGTAGCCCTCGTGGGTCCGCGGCTCGGGCTCCTGCCTGCGCTGCGGTTCGACGACCTTGAAGGCCTGCGGGCCGCCGGGCCGGCGGGTCAGCGGCCAGAAGGTGCGCCCGCCGCGCTCGACCGGCTTGACCCGCACCCGCGGGTCCCCGACCGGCGGCGCCCCGACCAGCTCGTCCAGCGGCACCCGGTGCACCTGGGCGATGGGCAGCAGCAGTTCGAGGCTGGGCCTGCGCAGGCCCGACTCCAGCCGGGAGAGCGTGCTCACCGAGATGCCGGTGGCCTCGGACAGCGCTGCCAGGGTCACCCCGCGCTCCTTGCGGATGCGGCGCAGCCGCGGGCCCACGTCCGCCAGTACGTCGTCTGTGCTCATGGCCCCCATTGCAGGAACGGCAAGCGTGTTTGTCAATCCCGCATCCACGCGGTGACCGGCGCTCCGGGGGCGGCCGCGGTCGTCGGACCCGGCCGGCCCCGGCGGACGCCGGCCGCCACGCGCCCGGACGGAGAACCACGCACCCGGCCCGGCGGTGAGGCACCATGGCGGCATGCTGCTGACCCGGCTGGCCCAGGTGTCCCGGGAGGTCGCCGCGACCGCGGCGCGGTCCCGCAAGACGGCGCTGCTCGCGGAGCTGTTCCGGGACGCGGAGGCGGACGACGTGCCGATCGTCATCCCCTATCTGGCCGGACGCCTGCCGCAGGGGCGTCTCGGCGTCGGCTGGAAGGTGCTGGGCCGCGCGGTCCCGCCGGCCGCCGAACCGTCCCTGACCGTGCGCGAGGTCGACGCCCGGCTGAGCGAGCTGGGCAAGGTGTCCGGGCCCGGTTCCCAGGCGGAGCGGACCCGGCTCGTCGGCGAGCTGATGGGCGCGGCCACCGAGGAGGAGCAACGCTTCCTGTTCGGCCTGCTCACCGGCGAGGTCCGGCAGGGCGCCCTGGACGCGGTCGCGGTGGAGGGCCTCGCCCGGGCGACCGGCGCGGATCCGGCGGACGTACGGCGGGCGGTGATGCTCGCGGGCTCGCTGCAGACGGTGGCTCAGGCCCTGCTCGGCGAGGGGACCGCGGCGCTGGAACGGTTCCGGCTGACGGTCGGCCGGCCGGTGCTGCCGATGCTGGCCCACAGCGCCTCCTCGGTCGCCGAGGCGGTGGAGAAGCTGGGTGCCTGCGCGGTGGAGGAGAAGCTGGACGGCATCCGGGTGCAGGTGCACCGGGACGGCGACACGGTGCGGGTGCACACCCGCACCCTGGACGACATCACCGACCGGCTGCCGGAAGTGACGGCCGCGGCGCTGGAGTTGCGGGGCGAGCGGTTCATCCTGGACGGGGAGGTGATCTCCTTCGACCCGGCGGGCCGGCCCCGGTCCTTCCAGGAGACGGCGGGCCGGGTCGGCTCGCGCACCGACGTGGCGAAGGCGGCCGAGGAGGTCCCGGTCTCCCCCGTCTTCTTCGACGCCCTCGCGGTCGACGGCCGCGACCTGCTCGACCTGCCGTTCGCCGAGCGGCACGCGGAACTGGCCCGGCTGGTGCCGGAGCCGATGCGGGTGCGGCGCACGGTGGTCCCGGGCCCCGGGGACATCCCGGAGGCGGAACGGTTCCTCGCCGAGACGCTGGCCCGCGGCCACGAGGGTGTGGTGGTCAAGGCGCTCGACGCGCCGTACAGCGCGGGCCGGCGCGGCGCCGCCTGGCTCAAGGTCAAGCCCGTGCACACCCTCGACCTGGTGGTGCTGGCCGCCGAGTGGGGCCACGGCCGGCGCACCGGCAGGCTGTCCAACCTGCACCTCGGCGCCCGCACCCGCGACGGCGGCTACGCGATGCTCGGCAAGACCTTCAAGGGCATGACCGACGCGATGCTCGCCTGGCAGACCGAGCGGCTCCGGGAACTGGCGGTCGGGGACGACGGCTGGGTGGTCCGGGTCCGTCCCGAACTCGTCGTGGAGATCGCCTACGACGGCCTCCAGCGCTCCTCCCGCTACCCGGCCGGGGTCACCCTCCGCTTCGCCCGCGTGGTCCGCTACCGCGAGGACAAGCGGCCCGAGGAGGCCGATACCGTGGAGGCCCTGCTGGCGGCTCACCCGGAGGTCACGCCGTGACGGTGCGGACGACGAAGCGCAGCGCGGGACTGCTGCTGTTCCGGCACACAGCTGACGGGCTGGAGGTACTGCTCGGGCACATGGGCGGCCCGCTCTGGGCGAAGAAGGACGCGGGGGCCTGGACGGTACCTAAGGGCGAGTACGAGCCGGAGGAGCCGGCCTGGGAGGCGGCCCGGCGGGAGTTCCGGGAGGAGCTGGGGGTGGCGCCGCCCGACGGGGAGGCCGTACCGCTGGGCGAGGTCGTGCAGCGCAACGGCAAGATCGTCACGGCCTGGGCGGTCGCGGCGGACCTCGACCCGCGGGCGATCACCCCGGGGACCTTCACGATGGAGTGGCCGCCGCGGTCCGGCCGCAGGCAGGAGTTCCCGGAGCTGGACCGGGTGGCGTGGTTCGGTCTGGACCGGGCGCGTGAGGTGATCATCACGGCGCAGGCGGCGTTTCTCGACCGGCTGGCGGAGCACTCGGGCTGACGACGGGCCCGGGCCCGGGCGCTCCGGGACCACCGGGGGAAACCGCCCCGGGAGCCCGTCGCGTTGCGACTTGCGGGGCCGCGCGCGAAGGTCGAGACAAGCCCGCTCCCAGGGAGGCCAGCCATGCCCATCGCGACGGTGAATCCGGCGAACGGCGAGACGCTCAAGACGTACGAGCCCATGGACGAGGACGAGCTGGAACGCCGGCTCGAACTCGCCGAGGCCACCTTCCGCACGTACCGGGCGACCTCGTTCGCCGACCGCGCCCGGCTGCTGAAGAGGGCCGCCGACCTGCTGGACGAGGACCGGGAGGAGATCGGCCGGGTCATGACCACGGAAATGGGCAAGCCGGTCACGCAGGCCCGCGCGGAGGCCGCGAAGTGTGCGAAGGCGATGCGCTGGTACGCCGAGCGCGCCGAGGGGCTGCTGGCGGACGAGGAGCCGCCCGAGGCCGACGTGCGCGACTCCGGGGCCGCGCGGGTCCGGGTCCGCTACCGGCCGCTGGGCCCGGTCCTCGCCGTGATGCCCTGGAACTTCCCGCTGTGGCAGGTGATCCGGTTCGCCGCGCCCGCGCTCATGGCGGGCAACGTGGGCCTGCTCAAGCACGCCTCCAACGTCCCGCAGACCGCCCTGTACCTGGAGGACCTGTTCCACCGGGCCGGCTTCCCGGAGGGCTGTTTCCAGACGCTGCTGATCGGCTCGGGCGCGGTGGACGACATCCTGCGCGACGAGCGCGTGAAGGCGGCCACCCTGACCGGCAGCGAGCCCGCGGGCCGGGCGGTCGCCTCCACCGCCGGGCAGATGATCAAGAAGACGGTGCTGGAGCTGGGCGGCAGCGACCCCTACGTCGTCATGCCCTCCGCCGACGTCGACCGCGCGGCCGAGGTCGCCGTGACCGCGCGGGTGCAGAACAACGGGCAGTCCTGCATCGCCGCCAAACGGTTCATCGTGCACACCGACGTCTACGACGCCTTCGCCGAGAAGTTCGTCGCGGGCATGCGGGCGCTCCGGATCGGCGACCCGCTGGCGGAGGACACCGAGATCGGGCCGCTCGCCAGCGAGCGGGGCAGGACCGACCTGGAGGAGCTGGTGGACGACGCCCGGCGCAGCGGGGCCGAGGTGCTGTGCGGCGGACAGCGGCCGGACGGTCCCGGCTGGTACTACCCGCCGACCGTCCTGTCCGGCATCACCCGGGAGATGCGCATCCACCGCGAGGAGGCGTTCGGGCCGGTCGCCACGCTGTACCGGGCGGACGACCTGGACGAGGCCGTCCTGATCGCCAACGACACGCCGTTCGGGCTGAGTTCGAACGTGTGGACGCGCGACGGGAACGAGGTGGAGCGGTTCGCGCGGGACCTGGAGGCCGGCTCCGTGTATGTCAACGGGATGACCGCCTCGCATCCGGCGTTCCCGTTCGGCGGGGTGAAGCGGTCCGGGTACGGGCGTGAGCTGTCCGGGCACGGAATCCGGGAGTTCTGCAACATCACCACGGTTTGGCAGGGTGCGTGAGCGCCACGCGGCTACCATCCCGTTTTGTGAACCGCGAAGTGACCCTGCCTCTGATCGTCGACGACCGCGGTACCTTGCAGGTGGCCGCGGCCGACGTGAGTAAGTTGTTGCGGACCGTGGGTGCGCGATGGCTGCACCTGGTCGAGGCCGGGGAGCAGGTGCTGGACGAGGACACGGTCGCCGCGCTGACCATCGAGCTGGCGAAACTGGCCGACCGCATCGACGTCGCCTGCATCGCGCACAGCAGTGGGGCGCCGTAACGATCGTTCCCCTGTTTTCCCACGTCCGGCGGCATGAAACGCCCCGCGAGCCGGACGCCGGGGTCCCCGATTCGGAGTAATCCAGCGCGAGATCGTCGTCCTCCCGGGTGACGGTGGGTGGAGCAACCCAAGAGGTGTGGACCACCTTCCGACAGCGGAAAGCAGGGACGGTTCATGGCGACTTTGTGCAGACCCTCGGTGTCGGTCCCGGAGCACGTGATCACGATGGAGGAGACGCTGGAGCTGGCGCGTTCCCGTCACGCGGACCACCCTCAACTGCCACTCGCCCTGAGGCTGATCGAGAACACCGGCGTCAGGACGCGGCACATCGTGCAGCCCATCGAGGAGACGCTGAAGCATCCGGGTTTCGAGGAGCGCAACAAGCTCTACGAGGCCGAGGCCAAGGCCCGCGTCCCGGCGGTGATCCAGCGCGCGCTGGACGACGCGGAGCTGCTGACCAGCGACATAGACGTGATCATCTACGTGTCGTGCACGGGCTTCATGATGCCCTCGCTCACGGCGTGGCTGATCAACGAGATGGACTTCGACAGCACCACCCGCCAGCTCCCGATCGCCCAGCTGGGCTGCGCGGCCGGCGGTGCGGCGATCAACCGGGCGCACGACTTCTGCTCGGCCTACCCGCACGCGAACGCGCTGATCGTGGCCTGCGAGTTCTGCTCGCTGTGCTACCAGCCCACCGACCTCGGCATCGGCTCGCTGCTCTCCAACGGCCTGTTCGGCGACGGCATCGCCGCGGCGGTGGTGCGCGGGAAGGGCGGTACGGGTGTCCGGCTGGAGCGCAACGGCTCGTACCTGATCCCGAAGACGGAGGACTGGATCGCCTACGACGTCCGGGCCACCGGCTTCCACTTCCTGCTCGACAAGCGGGTGCCGACGACGATGGAGCCGCTCGCCCCGGCGCTGAAGGACCTCGCGGGCAGCCACGGCTGGGACGCGTCCGACCTGGACTTCTACATCATCCACGCGGGCGGCCCCCGCATCCTCGACGACCTCAGCACGTTCCTGCAGGTCGACCCGCACGCCTTCCGGTTCAGCCGGGCCACGCTCACCGAGTACGGCAACATAGCCAGCGCCGTCGTCCTGGACGCGCTGCGCCGGCTGTTCGACGAGGGCGGTGCCGCCGACCGCGCCCGTGGACTGCTCGCCGGCTTCGGCCCCGGCATCACCGCCGAGATGACGGTGGGCCGCTGGGCCGGCGCCGACGGGGCCACCCGATGACCGAGCAGACCACGCTCGCCGAGACCCGGCCCCCGGTCCGGCACTGGCCGGCGCTCGACCTCACCGGCACGGAGTTCGACCCGGTGCTGGCGGAGCTGATGACCGAGGGCCCGGTCACCCGGGTCCAGCTGCCCCACGGCGAGGGCTGGGCCTGGCTGGTCACCCGGTACGACGACGTACGCAGGGTGACCAACGACCCCTGCTTCAGCCGGGCCGCGGTCATGGACCGGCAGGTCACCCGGCTCGCCCCGCACTTCATCCCCGACCGGGACGGGGTCGGCTTCCTCGACCCGCCCGACCACACCCGGCTGCGCCGCACGGTCGCCGCCGCCTTCACGGCGAAGGGGGTCGAGCGGGTCCGCGCCCGGGCCCGCGCCCTGCTGGCGGAGCTGGTCGACGACCTGCTCCGGGGCGGCCCGCCCGCGGACCTGACGGCGGCGGTCCTCGCCCCGTTCCCGATCGCGGTGATCTGCGAGCTGATGGGCGTCCCGCCGGGCGACCGGCACCGCATGCACACCTGGACCCAGCTGATCCTTTCCGCCGCGCACGGCAAGGAGGTCAGCGAGCGGGCCAAGCGGGAGATGAGCGCGTGTTTCGCCGACCTGATCGCCGGACGCGGGAACAGCGCCGGCGAGGACGTCACCTCGCTCCTCGGCGCCGCCGTGGCCCGGGGTGAGGTGACGTCGGCGGAGGCGGTCGGTCTCGCCGTCCTGCTTCAGATCGGCGGCGAGGCGGTCACCAACAACAGCGGGCAGATGTTCTACCTGCTGCTGACCCGCCCCGGCCTGCGGGAGCGGCTGCGCGCCGAGCCGGAGCTGCGGCCCCGGGCGATCGACGAACTGCTGCGCTGGATCCCGCACCGCAACGCGGTCGGCCTGTCCCGCATCGCCCTGCGGGACGTGGACATCGGCGGTGTCCGCATCCGCGCCGGCGACCCGGTCTACGTCTCGTACCTGGCCGCCAACCGCGACCCGGCCGTCTTCCCCGACCCCGACACCGTCGACTTCTCCCGCGACCCCAACGCGCACCTGGCGTTCGGCTTCGGCCCGCACTACTGCCCCGGCGGCATGCTGGCCCGACTCGAGGAGGAACTGCTGATGGACGCCCTGCTGGACCGGATACCGGGCCTGAGGCTGGCGGTGCCGCCGGACCAGGTCGCCTTCCACAAGGGAGCCTTGATCCGCGGGCCCGAATCCCTCCCGGTGACCTGGTGAGGCTCCCATGACCGGGACCGAGGGACTGTACGTGCCGCCGGGCCACGGCCGGGTCGTCGCGACCCCGGCCCAGCGGGTGACCTTCAAGGTCACCGGCACCCATTCGCGGATGGCCTCCACCTTCGAGGTGGAGGTCCCGCCCGGCTTCGACGTGGGCGCCCATGTGCACACGCGCAGCGAGGAGTTGTTCTACGTCCTCGAAGGCGAGCTGGACGTCCTCGCCTTCGAGCCGCGCGTGCGCACCCCCGACAACTGGCGCAGGTGGGAGTCGTGTTCGGGCAACCGGGTGGTGCGCGCGACGCCGGGCACGGTCATCGTCGTACCACCGGGCTGCCCCCACGCGTTCGCCAATCCGACGGAGGCACCGGCCAGGATGTTCTTCCAGGCCTCCCCCCCGCCGGACCACGAGCGCTACTTCGAGGAACTGCTGGAGATCCTGGCCGACGGGGGCCCGCCGGACCAGGAGGCGATCGAGGCGCTGCGGGCGAAGTACGACATCGAGCAGCTCACGCCGCTCCGGCACCGGTGAGCTACCGGATCGGCATCCCCGACAGCGTCCGGGCGATGACGAGCCGCTGGATCTCGCTCGTGCCCTCGAAGATGGTGTAGATCGCCGCGTCCCGGTGCATCCGCTCGACCGGGTACTCACGGGTGTATCCGTTGCCGCCCAGGATCTGTATCGCCTGCGCGGTCACCTTCTTCGCGGTCTCGCTGGCGAACAGCTTGGACATGGAGCCCTCGGCCGCCGTGAACGGCCTGCCGTTGACCGCCATCCAGGACGCCCGCCACACCAGCAGCCGCGCGGCGTCGATCTGCGTCCGCATGTCCGCCAGCTGGAAGGCGACCCCCTGGTTGTCGATGATCGGCCGGCCGAACTGCTCCCGGGTCCTGGCGTAGTCGAGGGCGACCTCGTACGCGGCGCGGGCGGTGCCGACCGCCATGGCGCCGACGGCCGGGCGGGACGCCTCGAACGTGGCCATCGCCGCGTTCTTCACCCTCCCCCAGCCTCCGGCCGGGGGGACCCCCATCTCGCTTCGCTCGCCGCCCGCCTTCGCCCTCTCCCGGGCCCGGGCCAGGCGTTCGTCCAGCTTCTCCTTGCCCCCGAGCAGGCAGGAGCCAGGCACGCGCACCTGGTCGAGGACGACCTCGGCGGTGTGCGAGGCGCGGATGCCGTGCTTCTTGAACTTCTGGCCCTGGGACAGGCCGGCCGTGCCCGGCGGGACGATGAAGGAGGCGTGGCCCTTGGAGCCCAGCTCCGGGTCGACACTGGCGACGACGACGTGGACGTTGGCAATGCCGCCGTTGGTCGCCCAGGTCTTCGTGCCGTTGAGCACCCATTCGTCCGTGGCCTCGTCGTACACCGCACGCGTGCGCAGGGAGGCGACGTCGGAGCCGGCGTCGGGCTCGGAGGAGCAGAACGCGGCGACCTTGACGTCGTTCTGGTCGCCGTACATCTGCGGGATCCAGGTGCCGATCTGCTCCTCGGTGCCGTTGGCGAGGACGCCCACGGCGGCGAGGCCGGTGCCCACGATGGACAGGGCGATGCCGGCGTCGCCCCAGAACAGCTCCTCCATGGCCATGGGGATGCCGAGGCCGGTGGGGTCGAAGTACTGCTGGGCGTAGAAGTCGAGGGAGTAGATGCCGACCTTCGCGGCCTCCTGGATGACCGGCCAGGGCGTCTCCTCGCGCTCGTCCCACTCGGCCGCCGCCGGGCGGATCACGTCCGCGGCGAAGCCGTGGAGCCAGTCGCGTACTTCCCTCTGCTCCTCGTTCAGCTCCATGGTGAACTCGGCCATGTCCCCTCCAGCGGCGGCGGTGCGATGTTACTAGCGGTAACCCGAGTCTGTTACTGATCGGTAGGAAAAGTCAACCGGTGATGACACCCCCGCGGCCCGTTCGAAGCCGGCGGCACGGGCAGTGTTAGTTTGCGCAGGCGTCACCGAATCAGCACGGGTGGGGAGAGCACATGGACACCACGCAGCGGACCGAGCAGCAGCGGTCCGCCGACCGCCGACGGCGCGAGCTGCTGGAGGCCGCCGACCGGGTGGTGCTGCGCGACGGCCCGCAGGCGTCGATGAACGCGATCGCGGCGGAAGCGGGCATCACGAAGCCGATCCTCTACCGGCACTTCGGCGACAAGGGCGGACTGTACGCGGCGCTCGCCAAACGGCACACCGACGCGCTGCTCGCCTCCCTGCGGGCGGCCCTCGACGCGCCCGTCGACCGGCGCGAGCGGGTGGAGTCCACGCTGGACACCTACCTCGCCGCGATCGAGGCCCGGCCCCAGGTGTACCGGTTCCTGATGCACCCGGCGGAGGGCAGCACCGGGGGCGACCAGGGCTTCGACGTGGGCAAGCACAGCGCCCCCCTGCTGCGGCGGATGGGCGAGGAGCTCGCCCAGGTCATCGAGGAGCGGGTCGACCTCGGCCCGGAGAGCCAGCGGCTGGCCCGGGTCTGGGGGCACGGGATCGTCGGCATGATGCACGCCGCGGGTGACTGGTGGCTGGGCGAACGCCCCTGCTCCCGGGCCGACTTGGTGCGGTCCCTCGCCGACCTGCTATGGGGCCGCCTCGCGGCGGCGGGCGACCGGGTGGGTGGCCCGGGGTTCTGACGGCCCCGCACCCCCGGGCCGGTGCGCGCCCGCCCGGGTTCAGGCCGGTGCGCGCCCGCTCAGGCCGGCGTGCCCGCCCGGCCCCAGGAGGCCCTGGACACCTGCCTCAGCAGCCTCCGCCTCCGCCACCCCGTGAGGTGGTCCGCGTACACCCGGCCCTCCAGGTGGTCGCACTCGTGTTGCAAGCATCTGGCAAAGAAGCCGGTGCCGTGGACGGTGACCGGGTCCCCCGTCATCGTGAGGCCCTCGACCACCGCGTGGTCATAGCGCTCGGTCCCCGCCTCCAGGCCGGGCAGGGACAGGCACCCCTCCGGGCCCCGGACCACCACACCGTCGGCCTCGACCAGCCGCGGGTTCACCACGTGGCCGAGGTGGCGGACGTCCTCGTCGTCAGGGCAGTCGTAGACGAACACCCGCAAACCGACACCGATCTGGTTGGCGGCCAGACCCACCCCGCGCGCCGCGTACATCGTGGCGAACAGGTCCTCCACGAGGTCCGCGAGGCCGGGGCCGAAGTCGGTGACGTCCCGGCAGGGCTCGCGCAGCACCGCGTCGCCGAGCAGGGTGAGGGGCCGGACGCGCCCGCGGGCGCCCGGAATGGAACCGTGTCGCATGGCGGCAAGGGTACGGTTCGTTCAGCTCATGCCCGCCGCCCAACCCCTGGACCGGGATTCGGGTGCGGGAACGGATCTCGATAGGCTGAGGTTCACACCACGTTGCCGGATGGCCTGAGGCGCGGCGCGTACGCAAGGAGGATCGAGAACTGATGGCAGGCAACTCGGACCCGCTCTCGCCGCGGGCCAAGCTGGCCGTGACCGCGGGCAAGGCGGTCGCTGCGGCATCGCGGGCCGCGGGACGCGGCAGCGGGTCGGTGATCGGTGGCCGGGTCGCGCTGAAACTCGACCCCGATCTGCTCGGGCGGCTCGCCCAGAACCTGGACGTCGTCCTGGTGTCCGCCACCAACGGCAAGACCACGACCACCCGGCTCATCGCGGAGGCGCTGCGCGCCGCGGGCCCGGTCGTGTCGAACGCGCTCGGCGCCAACATGCCGGCCGGTATCACCTCGGCGCTGGCGGGCGGTTCGGAGGCGAAGTTCGGCGTCATCGAGGTGGACGAGAAGTACCTGGCCGGAGTGGCCCGGGACACCTCCCCCAAGTGCATCGCCCTGCTGAACCTCTCCCGCGACCAGCTGGACCGGGCGGCCGAGACCCGCATGCTCGCCGAGAACTGGCGGGAGGGTCTGGCCGGCTCCAAGGCCGTCGTCGTCGCCAACTGCGACGACCCGCTGGTGGTGTGGGCCGCGTCCTCCTCCGCGAATGTGATCTGGGTCGCCGCCGGGCAGATGTGGAAGGACGACGCCTGGTCCTGCCCGTCGTGCGGCGGCGTGATGCAGCGCCCCGGCGACGACTGGTTCTGCGGTGAGTGCGGCTTCCGCCGGCCCACGCCGACCTGGGCGCTGTCCGGGGACCACGTGCTGGACCCGCACGGGTCCGCCTGGCCGATCCACCTGCAGCTGCCGGGCCGCGCCAACAAGGCGAACGCCGCGTCCTCCGCGGCCGTCGCCGCCGTCTTCGGGGTGCCGCCGCAGGTCGCCCTGGAGCGGATGTACCAGGTGCAGGCCGTCGCCGGACGGTACGACGTCGTCCAGTTCCAGAACCGCGACCTCAGGCTGCTGCTGGCCAAGAACCCGGCCGGCTGGCTGGAGACGTTCTCGCTGATCGACCCGCCGCCCGCGCCGGTGATCCTGTCCGTGAACGCCCGGGGCGCCGACGGCACCGACACCTCCTGGCTGTGGGACGTCGACTACACCCGGCTGACCGGCCACCCGATCTTCGTCGTCGGTGACCGGAAGCTGGACCTCGCCGTCCGCCTGGAGGTCGCGAACCAGCACTTCCAGGTCTGCGACGACCTCGACCAGGCGGTGCAGATGTGCCCGCCGGGCCGGATCGAGGTCATCGCGAACTACACCGCGTTCCAGGACCTGCGCCGCCGCGTCGGCAACTGATCTTCTGATCCTCGAAGGGCGATCACTCATGAGCGACAACCAACTGCGGCTGGTGTGGATCTACCCGGACCTGCTCAGCACCTACGGCGACCAGGGCAACGCCCTCGTGGTGGAGCGCCGGGCGCGGCAGCGCGGACTGGACGTGGCCCGGCTCGACGTGCGCAGCGACCAGCCGATCCCGACCTCCGGCGACATCTACCTGATCGGCGGCGGCGAGGACCGTCCGCAGCGGCTCGCGGCCGAGCGGCTGCGCCGTGACGGGCACCTGCACCGGGCGGTGGAGAACGGCGCGATCGTCTTCTCCGTCTGCGCCGGCTACCAGATCCTCGGCCACGAGTTCATCAACGACCTGGGCCAGCGCGAGCCGGGTCTCGGCCTGCTCGACGTGGTGTCCGTGCGCGGCGAGGGCGAGCGGTGCGTCGGTGACGTGCTGGCCGACATCGACCCGCAGCTCGGCCTGCCCCCGCTGACCGGTTTCGAGAACCACCAGGGCGTCACCCACCTCGGCCCCACCGCCCGCCCCCTGGCCCGCGTGCAGATCGGCAAGGGCAACGGCACCGGGGACGGCACGGAGGGCGCGTACAACGGGACGGTCTTCGGCACGTACATGCACGGGCCGGTCCTGGCCCGCAACCCGCTGATCGCCGACCTGCTGCTGAAGCTGGCGCTGGACGTGAACGCGCTGCCGCCGATCGACGACCGCTGGTACGAGGCGCTCCGCAACGAGCGCATCGCGGCTGCGCAGCAGCCTGCGTAGGCACAGTTGCGCAGCAGCCTGCGTAGGCACAGTTGCGCAGCAGCCTGCGTAGGCACAGTTGCGCAGCAGCCTGCGTAGACACAGTTGCGCAGCAGCCCGAGTTGCCCGTTTCACCGGTTTCGGCGGGCCCGCCTGACGGGCCGTCCGCTCACATGTGCGGGCGCGTCCAGCAGGCGGACGCCCGCTACGGGGCCACCCCCTCGCGCCGGTAGGGTGGCCGGGAATCCGCCGGACAACGTGGTCCGGTTACCCGGCCCACGTTGAGAAGGTAATTCGGGCTATGCGCATTGGTGTCCTCACGTCCGGCGGCGACTGCCCCGGCCTGAACGCCGTCATCCGGTCCGTCGTGCACCGTGCCGTCGCCGACCACGGCGACGAGGTCATCGGTTTCCGGGACGGCTGGAAAGGCCTCCTGGAGTGCGACTACCTGAAGCTCGACCTCGACGCCGTGAACGGCATCCTGGCCCGCGGCGGCACCATCCTCGGCTCCTCCCGGGTCCGCCCCGAGCACCTGCGGGACGGAGTGGAGCGGGCCAGGGGCCACGTCGCGGAACTGGGTCTGGACGCGATCATCCCGATCGGCGGTGAGGGCACCCTGAAGGCGGCCCGGCTGCTGTCGGACAACGGGCTGCCCATCGTGGGCGTGCCCAAGACCATCGACAACGACATCGCCGTCACCGATGTCACCTTCGGCTTCGACACCGCGGTGACCGTGGCGACGGAGGCGCTGGACCGGCTGAAGACCACCGCCGAGTCGCACCAGCGGGTGCTGATCGTGGAGGTCATGGGCCGGCACACCGGCTGGATCGCGCTGCACTCCGGCATGGCGGCCGGCGCGCACGCCGTCGTCGTACCCGAGCGCCCCTTCGACATCGAGGAGCTGGCGCGCAAGGTCGGCGAGCGGTTCGCGGCGGGCAAGCGGTTCGCCATCGTGGTCGCCGCGGAGGGGGCCAAGCCGCGTCCGGGTTCCATGGAGTTCGACGAGGGCGGCAAGGACGTCTACGGCCACGAGCGGTTCGCCGGTATCGCCCGGCAGCTGTCGGTCGAGCTGGAGCAGCGGCTCGGCAAGGAGGCGCGTCCGGTGATCCTCGGGCATGTGCAGCGGGGCGGCACGCCGACCGCGTACGACCGGGTGCTGGCGACCCGGTTCGGCTGGCACGCCGTGGAGGCCGCGCACCGCGGCGAGTTCGGCATGATGACGGCGCTGCGCGGGACGGACATCGTGATGGTGTCGCTGGCGGAGGCCGTGGAGACGCTGAAGACGGTACCCACCGAGCGGTACGACGAGGCGGAGTGCGTCCTGTGACCGAGTGGTCCGGGTGAGGACGAACCGGCCCCGGTCACCGAGGTGACCGGGGCCGGTTCTACTCTTGGTGCGGACACAGACACCTGTGGACAGACACCGCACAACCCCCACGAACCAGGAGCCGCCGGATGGATCACAGCGGACACGGCATGATGATGGATCTGCCGCCGTTCACGCTGGGGCGGGGTCTTCAGTGGTCGGCGGACCCGTTCTTCCTCGTGGCCTGCCTCGCCGGTCTGGCGCTGTACGGCTGGGGTGTCCTCCGGCTGCGGCGGCGCGGGGACGCGTGGCCGGTGTCGCGCACGGTGTCGTACGTCGTCGGCGTGCTCACGATCGCGCTGGTCATGTGCACCAGGCTCAACGACTACGGCATGGTCATGTTCAGCGTGCACATGGTGCAGCACATGGTGATCAGCATGCTGTCGCCGATCCTGATCCTGCTCGGCGCCCCGGTGACGCTGGCGCTGCGCGCGCTGCCGGCGGCCGGCAAGGGCCACAAGGGCCCGCGCGAGCTGCTGCTGATGCTGCTGCACAGCCGGTACATGCGGATCATCACCCACCCGGCGTTCACGATCCCGCTGTTCATCGCGAGCCTGTACGGCCTGTACTTCACGCCGATCTTCGACTTCCTTATGGGCTCGAAGACCGGGCACGCGGCGATGATGGTGCACTTCCTCGCGGTCGGTGTGGTGTTCTTCTGGCCGATCATCGGTGTGGACCCGGGCCCGCACCGGCCCGGTCACCTGATGCGGATGCTGGAGCTGTTCGCGGGCATGCCGTTCCACGCGTTCTTCGGCATCGCGCTGATGATGGCGTCGACGCCGATGGTGGAGACCTTCCGCACCCCGCCCGCCTCGCTCGGCATCGACGCGCTGTCCGACCAGAGCGCGGCGGGAGGCATCGCCTGGGCGTTCAGCGAGATCCCGTCGGTGCTGGTGCTGATCGCGCTGCTGTTCCAGTGGTACGGCTCCGAGCAGCGGCAGGCCAAGCGCAAGGACCGGGCCGCCGACCGGGACGGTGACAAGGAGCTGGAGGCGTACAACGCCTATCTGGCCTCGCTGAACGCGCGCGAGGGCTGAGCGGCCGTATCCTCCGGGCAGGCGCCGTGTCCCGGAAACCGGGGCACCATGGTCAGGGACGGACCACGAGGAGGGTGTCGCGATGGCCGGTACCACGAACGGTTCCACCAGGGCGATGGGGGCTCTGACGGTCGGCGGGCTGGTCCTCGTGACCGCCTACACGGTCGCGCTCGGCAGCAGCGGCTGGCTCTGGTTCGGATGGGTGGTGCTGGGGCTGCTGACCCTCGCCCTGGTCGTCACCCAGTCCTGACCAGCGCGGCCGGGGCGGGGCTGGCTACAGTGCCCGCATGAACAGCAGGACGCCCTCGTTCGACGAGCTGGACCGCCGGATCATCACCGCGCTCATGGCGAACGCGCGGACCAGCTTCGCCGAGATGGGGGCGGCGATCGGGCTGTCCGCCACGGCGGTCAAACGGCGGGTGGACCGGCTGCGCGAGACCGGGGTGATCACCGGGTTCACGGCGACGGTCAAGCCCTCCGCCCTGGGCTGGCGCACCGAGGCGTACGTCGAGGTGTACTGCGAGGGCGCGGCGCCACCCCGGCGGCTCGCGGAGGTCGTCCGCAACCATCCGGAGATCGCGGCGGCGATGACGGTGACCGGCGGTGCCGACGCGCTGCTGCACGTGCGCGCCCGGGACGTGGAGCACTTCGAGGAGGTGCTGGAGCGGATCCGGGCCGAGCCGTTCATCCGGAAGACGATCAGTGTGATGGTGCTGTCCCATCTGCTCCCGGAGAGCCCGGAGGCCGGCGCCACCTACGCGGCCCCCGAGTGACGGCCTTCGAGTGACCGGGCAGGGCGCAGGTATCGTGCGTGTGACGCTCCGAGAACGCAGTGATGCTGCGCGGCTGCGCAGCCCTTCGCGCTTGTCGCCCGTCCCCCTCCCTTCCTACCGTGGTGTCACCCCTCAGTGACACACAGGAAGACGGAGGAAACCCTCTGTGCCCGACAGCCGTGTGCCGCGTTCCCGGCGCTTCCTCGTCTGTGAACCCAGACACTTCGCCGTCCAGTACGCGATCAACCCGTGGATGCATCCCGACCGGCCCGTCGACGTGGACCTGGCCCAGGAGCAGTGGCAGTCGCTGATCCGCGCCTACCGGACCCACGGCCACACCGTCGACTCCGTCGAGCCGGTCCCCGGCCTGCCGGACATGGTCTTCGCCGCGAACGCGGCGTTCGTCGTCGGCGGCCGGGTCTTCGGCTCCCTGTTCCACGCGCCGGAGCGGCGCCCCGAGTCGGTCCACTACGACACCTGGTTCAAGACGGCCGGCTACGACGTGTACCGCCCCGAGTCGGTGACCGAGGGCGAGGGCGACCTGGTGTGGACGGGCCGGTACGTGCTCGCCGGCACCGGGTTCCGCACCACCCGGGAGGCGCACCGGGAGGCACAGGAGTTCCTCGGCCACCCGGTGATCGGCCTGACCCTGGTGGACCCGTACTTCTACCACCTGGACACGGCGCTGTTCGTCCTCGACGACGACAACGTCTGCTACTACCCGGAGGCGTTCTCGCCGGGCAGCCGGGAGGTCCTCAAGCGGCTGTACCCGGACGCGGTGCTCGCCACCCGCGAGGACGCGGTGGCGTTCGGCCTGAACTCCGTCTCCGACGGCCGTAACGTCTTCATAGCGCCCCGCGCCGAGGCGCTCGCCGAACGCCTCGCCGACCACGGTTACGTCCCCGTCCCCGTCGACCTGTCCGAGTTCCACAAGGCCGGCGGCGGCATCAAGTGCTGCACCCAGGAGATCCGCTGATGACCGCACCCGCGCGCACGCGTACGCCCGACGACCTGATCCGCGCGGAGGGGCCGGTTCTCGCGCACAACTACCACCCGCTGCCCGTGGTGGTGGCCCGCGCCGAGGGCACCTGGGTGGAGGACGTCGAGGGCAACCGCTACCTCGACATGCTGGCCGGTTACTCGGCCCTCAACTTCGGCCACCGGCACCCGGCGCTCGTCGAGGCGGCCCACCGCCAGCTCGACCAGCTGACGCTGACCTCCCGCGCCTTCCACAACGACCGGCTCGCGGAGTTCGCCGAGCGGCTGACGGCGCTGACCGGCCTGGACATGGTGCTGCCGATGAACACCGGCGCGGAGGCGGTGGAGAGCGGCATCAAGGTGGCCCGCAAGTGGGCGTACGACGTCAAGGGCGTGCCGGCCGGGCAGGCGACGATCGTGGTCGCGGCGGAGAACTTCCACGGCCGGACGACGACCATCGTCAGTTTCTCCACGGACGAGACGGCCCGGGCCGGCTTCGGCCCGTTCACGCCCGGCTTCCGGATCGTGCCGTACAACGACCTGGCGGCGCTGGAGGAGGCGGTCGACGAGACCACGGCGGCGGTGCTGATCGAGCCCGTCCAGGGCGAGGCCGGTGTCATCATCCCGGACGACGGCTACCTCGCCGGGGTGCGCGAGCTGACCCGCCGCAAGGGCTGCCTGTTCATCGCCGACGAGATCCAGTCCGGCCTCGGCCGCACGGGCCGTACCCTCGCCGTCGAGCACGAGGACGTCGTCCCGGACGTGCTGCTGCTCGGCAAGGCGCTGGGCGGCGGCATCGTGCCGGTCTCGGCCGTGGTGGCCCGGCGCGAGGTGCTGGGTGTGCTGCACCCGGGTGAGCACGGCTCGACGTTCGGCGGCAACCCGCTCGCGGCGGCGGTCGGCACGGCCGTGGTCGAGCTGCTGGAGACCGGCGAGTTCCAGCGCCGGGCGGCCGAGCTGGGCGTGGTCCTGCGGGACGGGCTGACCGAGCTGGTCGGCAAGGGCGTGACCGCGTTCCGCTCGCGCGGGCTGTGGGCCGGCGTGGACGTCGACCCGGCGCTCGGCACCGGGCGCGAGATCAGCGAGCGCCTGATGCGCGAGGGGATCCTGGTCAAGGACACCCACGGCTCCACGATCCGGTTGGCGCCGCCGCTGACGATCACGGCGCAGGAGCTGCGGTCCGCGCTGGCCGCGCTGGAGAAGGTGCTGGCCTGAGGGACGGGCGGGCGGGGGCCGGTGGCGGCACCGGCCCCCGCCCGCCGTTGCGTCACCTGCTGCCGAGGAGCTGCTTCATCTCCTTGATCTCGGCGTTCTGCGCGGTGACGATGTCGTCCGCCAGGGCCTTGGCGGGGCCGTACCGCCCCTGTTCCTTCTCGGTGGTGGCCATCTCGACGGCGCCCCGGTGGTGGTCGATCATCATCGCCAGGAACTTGGTGTCGAAGTCCTTGCCGGTGGCCTTCTCCAGGGCCGTCATGTCGGCCTCGCTCATCATGCCGGACATACCACCCATGCCCGGCATGCCGGAGTGGCCGGAGTGGTCCATGCCGGCCATGGGGACGTCCTCGCCCCAGGACGTCAGCCAGCCGGACATGGTGCGGATCTCCGGGTCCTGGGCCTTCTCGATGCGTGCGGCGAGGTCCTTCACCCGGGCCGAGGCGGCCCGGCCGGCGGCCAGCCGCGCCATCTCCAGCGCCTGCCGGTGGTGCGGGATCATGCCCTGCGCGAAGGAGACGTCCTGCGCGTCGTGGGCGGTGGCCGACGGGCTCGGCGAGGCGGAGGCGCCGTGGACGCCGTTGTCGTTGCCGGGGCCGGTGTCACGGTCGCTTCCGCAGGCCGCGAGGAGGAGGGCGCCGGTCACGGCGACCGTGGCGAGCACCGTACGGCGGGCCGGGGTACGGAGGGTCGGGGTACGGAGGGTCATGCGGGAACTCCTGCTGATCCGAGGGATGTCGGGCACGCGTGAGCGCGACCGCCGCACCCGCGCTACGGCAGGGCGGGCGGCCGGGGCGGCCTCTAGATCCGCAGGATGTGGAGTTCGGCCAGGTCCGGCGGGGCCCGGGCGCCCTCCGGAGCCCTGGCCGGGCCGGGGCGCGGGCAGCCTGCCGGGGCCAGGACGGCCACGGGGCCGGGAACCGGCACGGGCAGCTGCGGGCCGCCGTCCGGCGCGCCCGAGACACAGCCGGAGTCGGCGTGGTGCAGCTGGTGGCCGCCGCAGTGACCGGCACCGTCCGGACAGTCGTCCGGCGCGGTGACGGCAACGGTGACGGCGACCGGTGTGTGCGCGTGTCCGGCGTGCGCCATGCCCCCGCCGGGCGCCAGTGCGTGCATGCCGAGGAGCCCGGCCAGCACGGCGAGCACGAGCAGCGCGCGGCACGGCCGCCGGGGCGGTCGCGGGGCGGGTGCTCGGGTGCCGGTCATCGGGGACATCGTACGGAAGCGGGTCGCGGCCGGTGTGCGGGGGCACGCGGGCCGTGCCGTCCGGGATCCCCCGGTCGCCGTCGCCCTCGCGTACGGCCGCATCACCACACCCGGCTCTCAGGCGCTCGCACGGGTGACCAGGCGGGTGGGCAGGATCAGCGGGGTGGGGTCCTGGCCGTCGACGAGCGCGACGAGCATGCGCGCCATCTCCCGGCCGAGTGCCGCTATGGGCTGGTGGACGGTGGTGAGCGGCGGATCGGTGATCCCGGCGACGGCCAGGTCGTCGAAGCCGACCACGGCGACGTCGGCGGGGACCTGCCGGCCGGCCTCCCGCAGGGCGCGCAGCGCTCCCGCCGCCATGTTGTCGTTCGCCGCGAAGACGCCGTCCACCTCGGGGTGGTCCGCCAGCAGCGCGGCCATGGCCGCGGCTCCGCTGGGCTCGGTGAAGTCCCCCTCCCGCGGCGGGAGCGGATCGAGGCCGGCGGCCAACATGGCGTCCCGGTAACCGCGGTACCGGGCACGCCCGGCCCCGGTGTCCAGGCGCCCGCAGAGGGTGGCCACGCGGGTCCGGCCGCGCGAGACGAGGTGTTCGGTCGCCTCGCGTGCTCCGCCGAGGTTGTCGACGTCCACGTACCACCGCGGAGCCGGCCCCACCGGGCGTCCGCCGAAGACGACGGGCATCTCCGCTTCCTCGGCCACCCGGGCCAGCGGGTCGTCCTCGCGCAGCGCCATCAGCATGACGCCGTCCGCACCCTTGGACCGCATGAGTTCGGCCACCCGCTTGCGCCCCCGGTCCGAGGCGGCCAGGCACAGCATGAGATGCAGGTCGGCCTCCTCCAGGGCGGCCGACGCGCCCACGATCACCTGGGCGAAGAACGGATCCGCGAAGATCGAGGGATCCTCCCCCGAGACGACCAGGGCGGCCGCTCCGGTCTGCCGGGTGGCCAGGGCGCGGGCAGTCGGATTGGGCACGTAGCCGAGCTGCCGGACGGCGCGTTCGACCGCCTCCCGCTTGGCGGGGCTGACGTGCGGGGCGTTGTTGAGGGCGCGGGAGGCCACGGAACGGGAGACGCCCGCGCGTACGGCCACCTCGTCGAGCGTCGGCTGCCGACGCAGCGCGTTCCTTGCCATCGTCCCGAGCCCTCCCTCCCGCCCGCCCGCCCGGCCGGACCTGCCGTGCGCGCCCTGGTGCTCCGTCTGGGAGCGGTTCCAGTCGCTGAGCGTAGACCAGTCGCCCGGGTCCGGGCCAGCGCTCCGTCCCCTCTTGACAGTGTGGCCGCTCCACCACACGATACCGACCACGCCCAGAAGGCTCCGTGTGGCTGGGAACGCTTCCAGTGGGAGCGCTCCCAAGATCATCGGCGAACGCTTCCGGGTGTCGTACCACCGCACTTCCTCAGCGCGTCGCACGCCCTGGACGAGGGCGCGCGACGCATCCCCGCCAGGAAACCGAGGTACCGACATGGGCCGCAGACTCCGCGTCCTCGCGGCGGCGTTGTCCGCCCTGCCGCTGGCACTCGCCGCCGCGCCGTCCGCGCACGCCGCCGACCCGACCACCCTGACCAACGGCTTCTACGTGGACCCCGACTCCAGCGCACAGCGGTGGGTGGCCGCCAACCCCGGCGACGGCCGCGCGCCCTCGATCGCCGCCTCCATCGCCCGTACCCCCATGGCCCGCTGGCGGCTCCTGGAGCGGCAGCATCGGCAGCGCCACGGGGGCGTACGCGGGAGCCGCCGACGCCAGGGACAAACTGCCCGTCCTCGTCGCCTACAACATCTACAACCGGGACTACTGCGGCGGACACTCCGCCGGCGGCGCCGCCTCGGCGTCCGCCTACGCCACCTGGATCGCCCAGTTCGCCGGCGGGATCGCGGGCCGCCCCGCCGTCGTCGTCCTCGAACCGGACTCCCTCGGGGACTACGGCTGCATGACACAGGCCCAGATCACCGAACGCCAGGGCATGCTCACCGGGGCCCTCACCCAGTTCAGCCGTCAGGCGCCCAACACCTGGGTCTACCTGGACGCCGGCAACCCGGGCTGGGCCGGTGCCGCGACCATGGCCCAGCGCCTCCACGACGCCGGCCTCCGCCAGGCCCACGGCTTCTCGCTCAACGTCTCGAACTACTTCACCACCGCCGAGAACACCGCCTACGGCAATGCCGTCAACAGCGAACTGAAGGCCCGCTACGGCTACACCAAGCCGTTCGTCGTGGACACCAGCCGCAACGGCAACGGCTCGAACGGGCAGTGGTGCAACCCCTCCGGTCGCCGCATCGGTACCCCCACCCGGCTGGGCGGAGGCGCCGAGATGCTCCTGTGGATCAAGACCCCGGGCGAGTCGGACGGCAACTGCGGCGCCGGGGCCGGCTCCTCGGCCGGACAGTTCCTCCCCGAGGTGGCCTACAAGATGATCTACGGCTACTGAGCCACCGGCTCCGGTGGCCGTGACCCGGTACGCCGGGCGGCGACCGCTCCCCTTCCCCTCTCCCCCTCCACGAGGAGCAGCAATGAAAGCACGCGGACCGTGGCACCGGACGGCTGCCGTCATCGCGGCGCTCACCGCCTGTGCCACCCTCGCCGCGACGCAGGCGCAGGCCGCGCCGGCACCGCGGGACGCGATCACCCCGGCCACGAAGTTCTACGTGGACCCGCACGGCAAGGCCGCGCAGCAGGCTCTGGCGGACCTGCGGAACGGCGACCTGGACGACGCCGCGAACATGGCCAGGCTCGCGAGCTGGCCGCAGGCCGAGTGGTTCACCGACGGCACGCCCGACCAGACGCGGGCCAAGGCGAATCGTCTCGTCCGCCGGGCCCGGGCCGTCCACCGCACGCCCGTCCTGGTCGCCTACGACATCCCGGGCCGGGACTGCACGCAGTACTCCAGCGGCGGAGCCGAATCCTCCGCCGCCTACCGGAAGTGGATCGACGCCGTGGCCGCCGGCATCGGCGACAGCAGGGCGGCGGTCGTCGTGGAACCCGACGGCCTGGCCCTCCTCCCCAAGGACTGCGGGCCGGCCACCGACCCGACCGGCACGCTCACGGCCGCCCGCCTCGCGGACCTCGCCTACGCCGTCCGGACGCTCAAGGCCCGGCCGCACACCGCCGTGTACCTGGACGCGGGCAACGTGCAGTGGCGGTCCGTCGGCGACATCGCGCAGCGGCTGCTGGACGCCGGGGTCCGCGCCGGCGACGGCTTCGCCCTGAACGTGTCCAACAACCATCCGACCGAGCACAACGCCCGCTACGGCACGTGGATAGCGAAGTGCATGTGGTTCGCCACCGACGGCCCCGAGCAGGCACGCGGGCACACCGACTGGTGCGCCAGTCAGTACTACTCGTCCGCCGCCCCCAACGACGGCTCCCCCGGCGACAGCGTCTCCTCCGCGGACCCCTCGACCTGGCGGTGGACCGACGCCTGGTACGACCAGAACACGGGCACCCCGCCGGCCGGCGACCTGCGTCACTTCGTGATCGACACCAGTCGCAACGGCCGCGGCGCCTGGACCCCGGAGCCGGGCAAGTACAGCGGGGACCCGGAGGCCTGGTGCAACGCGCCCGGCCGTGGTCTCGGTCCGCGTCCCACGGCCGACACCGGCGTCCCGCTCGTCGACGCCTATCTCTGGATCAAGGTCCCCGGGGAGTCCGACGGCAGCTGCACGCGCAACACCGGTGGCACGATCGATCCCGAGTACGGCGTCGTCGACCCGCCCGCCGGCACCTGGTGGCCCGAGCAGGCCCACGCGCTCGCCCGCAACGCGGTACCGCGGCTGCTGTTCAACCGCTGACCGTCCGTGGGAGCGCGGGACCGGCTGCGGGCGGGCGCCATGCGTGAGCCCGGGCCGCCTGGGAACCGGGACGCCGCCCGGAGCAAGCACCACCACGCAGCACGAGGAGGTCCGGCGTATGCCCAATCCCCAGCAGCCCGAACTGCGGCGCAACGACAAGGGTGCGGCCACCCCCGAGGACAGCCGCCGGACGAAGGCGGCCGAGGGGGACGGCGGTGCCGGCGGTCACCCGCACGGCACGGACAAGGGCGCCAAGGGCGGCGGAGTGCCTCCGGCACAGCAGCCCGATCACCCCTGAGCCTCGCGTGCACTCGCCGGAGGCGGGCCGCCGTGATGCGGCGGGAGCAGGAAAGGACGGGAGCAGGAAAGGAAGGGACCGCGCATGGGACGCGACGAGGCAGCCGGTACGGCCGTGGTGACCGGGGCGTCGTCGGGCATCGGCACCGAGTACGCCCTGCGGCTCGCCGGGCGCGGCAGGGACCTGGTGCTGGTCGCCCGGCGCGCCGAGCGGCTGGACGCCCTGGCCCGGCGGCTGCGCGAGGAGGCGGGCGTGGGGGTGGAGACGATCGTGGCCGACCTCGCGCGGCCCCCGGACCTCGCCCGGGTCGCGGACAGGGTCGCCGCCGACGACGTGGGCCTGCTGGTGAACAACGCCGGAGTCAACGGGTACGGGCCCTTCCACGAGGCGGACCCGGCCCTGCTCACCCGGGTGATCGACGTGAACGTGGTCGCGCCGACGGTGCTGACCCGGATGGCGGTCCCGGGGATGCTGGCGCGCGGCCGGGGAGCGGTCGTCAACGTCGCCTCGCTGCTGGCGTTCGCCGGTGACCTGCCGCCCGATCCCCTTCCGTACCGGGCCGTCTACGGGGGCACCAAGGGCTACGTCGTGACGTTCACCAGGACCCTCGCGGCGGAGCTGGCGGGGACTTCCGTGCGCGTCCAGGTCGTCTGCCCGGGACTCACCGCCACCGAGTTCCACCTCGGCACCGGCCGGGTTCCGGTGCCCGGGGAGGCACGGGTCCACGACGACGGCGGGATGCCCGCTGCCGACGTGGTCACGGCCTCCCTCGCCGCCCTGGCCGCCGGGGAGGTGTTCTGCGTGCCCGGGCTGGCCGAGTCCGCGGCCGCGGCGCGACTGGCGGACGCGGAGTCGGCCCTGCGCGATGGTTCCGGTGTCACCCTGGCTCCCCGCTACCGTGCCGCGGCGGACTCACCGGGATGATCCCGTCGATCCGGTGGTCTCCCGCTCGTCGCATCGGGGACGGATCGGCATGGGACCGGCCGAACATGGCTACGGTTCTCCGGAAGGAGCCGGTGAGAAGAGGAGCGAGCCGTGTTCTACTACCTGCTCAAGTACGTGTTCCTGGGACCGGTGCTCAGACTGGTCTTCCGTCCGCGGATCGAAGGCCTGGAGCACGTGCCCGCGTCGGGGCCGGCGATCGTCGCCGGGAACCACCTGTCCTTCTCCGACCACTTCCTGATGCCGGCGATACTGAAGCGCCGCATCACCTTCCTCGCGAAGGCGGAATACTTCACCGGGTCCGGGGTGAAGGGCCGGCTCACCGCTTCCTTCTTCCGCAGCGCCGGGCAGATTCCGGTGGACCGCTCGGGCAAGGAGGCGGGGCAGGCCGCGATCCGCGAGGGATTGGGGGTGCTGCGCAAGGGTGAGCTGCTCGGCATCTACCCGGAGGGCACCCGTTCGCACGACGGCAGGCTGTACAAGGGCAAGGTCGGGGTCGCCGTGATGGCCCTCAGGGCGGGCGTGCCGGTGGTGCCCTGCGCGATGATCGGCACGTTCGAGGCGCAGCCGCCCGGCCGGCTCGTGCCCCGGATCCGTCCGGTGACCATCCGCTTCGGCGAGCCCCTCGACTTCTCCCGCTACGCCGGCCTGGAGAACGAGAAGGCCGTCCTGCGGGCGGTCACCGACGAGATCATCTACGCCATCCTGGCGCTGTCCGGGCAGGAGTACGTCGACGAGTACGCGGCCGTCGTCAAGGAGCGGCAGACCGCGCAGCGGAAGCCGGGGCGCGGGCTCCCGCGCGCGCCGCTGGCCTGACCTCCGCACGGCGGAGGGGCGGCCGGAAGACTCCGGCCGCCCCTCGTCACCGTTCCGGCGGCGTTACGGCTTGGGCGTGGCGTGCGGGGCGCAGGTCACGTCCTTGCCGTCCAGCGTGCCGTCGAGCAGGTAGGCGTCGACGCGCTGGTTGATGCAGGGGTTGACCAGGCCGGTCACGCCGTGGGAGCCCGCGTCCTTCTCGGTGATCAGGCGGGAGCCCTTGAAGCGCTTGTGCAGGGCGACGGCGCCGTCGTACGGGGTGGCGGCGTCACGGGTGGACTGCACGATCAGGACCTTCGGCAGGCCCTTGTGGGTGGTGACGTCGATCGGGGTGCGCTGCTTGGCCGACCACGTGGCGCACGGCAGGTTCATCCAGGCGTTGGCCCAGGTCAGGAACGGGTAGTCCTTGTTGAGCCGGGTGTTGTCCCGGTCCCACTTCGACCAGCTGGTGGGCCACTTGGCGTCGGCGCACTCGACGGCCGTGTAGACGGCGTTGCTGTTCTCGGCCGCGATGTTGCCCGCCGTGTCCGACAGGTCCGGGGCGGCCGCGTCGACCAGCGCCTGGGAGTCACCGGCGAAGTACTTGCTGAACGCGGTGGCGACCGGCACCCACGAGGAGTCGTAGTACGGCGCGCTCTGGAAGAAGGAGATCAGTTCGGCCGGACCGACGACCCCGCCGATCGGGTGCTTCTTCGCGGTGGCCCGCAGTTCGAGCCACTTGGCCTGGACGGCGGCGCGGGTGGTGCCGAGGTGGAAGGCCGCGTCGTTGGCGGCGACCCAGTCCTGCCAGTCCTTCCAGCGGCCCTCGAAGGCGACGTCCTGGTCCAGGTTGGCCTGGTACCAGATCTTCTCCCGCTTCGGGTTGACCACGCTGTCCACGATCATGCGGCGCAGGTGGCCCGGGAAGAGGGTGCCGTAGACGGCGCCCAGGTAGGTGCCGTAGGACACGCCGAGGTAGTTGAGCTTCTTCTCGCCCAGTGCGGCGCGGATGACGTCCAGGTCGCGGGCGGTGTTCGGCGTGGTCATGTGCGGCAGCATCGCGCCGCTGCGCTTGGCGCAGCCGTCCGCGTAGGCGCGGGCCAGCTTGCGCTGCGCGGTCTTGTCGGCACGGCTGTCGGGCACCGGGTCCATCTTGGGCGCCTTGACGAACTCCTGCGGGTCGATGCAGGAGATGGGCGCCGAGTGGCCGACGCCGCGCGGGTCGAAGCCGACGAAGTCGTACGCCTTGGAGACGTTCGCCCAGATGGGGTTCTTGGTGGTGACCCGGCGCGGGAAGCGCAGGCCGGAGCCACCGGGACCGCCCGGGTTGTAGACGAGCGCGCCCTGGCGCTCCTTCTTGGTACCGGTGTTGCCGATGCGGTCCACGGCCAGCTTGATCTGCTTGCCGTTGGGGTGCGCGTAGTCGAGCGGCACGCTGACCCAGCCGCACTGGATGGGCTTCTCCAGCCCCCAGTCGGCCGGGCAGTCCTGCCACTTGACGCCGGCCTTGGCGGCGCGGGCGGCGGCTGTCTGCGCGCCCTTGGCCTCCCGGTCCGGCGCGGTCCGGCCGACGGCACCGGCCGTGGGCGCCGACACGACGCCGGCGATCAGGGTGGCGGTGACGAGTGCGCCGGCGGAACCGAGTGCCAGGAGGCGGCTCTTCGGTCTGTTCTCCCTCAAGTGGGCCCTCCGCGTCTCGCTGTGAGTGGTCAGGCGGGGATCCTCTCGGCTGCGGGGTCGCGGGGAACAGGGTTTGCCGGGCATCTTTACCAATCCGATAACCGGACGATCATGTTCGTGCCGCGGACCGCCGGTCCCGGCTCAGTCCAGCCGGGCCGACGCCTCGTCCAGCAGCCGCCGCAGCCGCAGCGCGTCCGGCGCGACGGCGCTGACCAGAACCGCCGGACCGGCCAGCGGAACCAGGGCCGCGCCCTCCCCCAGTACCTGCGCCGGAACCGGGGACCGCGCGAACCGGGGACGTACGACGACGAGTTGGCCCACCGCACGGTACCCCGCCAGTACCGCCGGCCCGTCCCAGCCGCCCGGCGCGCCGGGGCCGCAGGACAGCTCCTGGTCCAGCACGGTGCGGCCCGCGATCCGCACGGTCAGCCGGCTGGTGAGCCGGCCTGGCTGCTCCCCGGTCCGCCCCAGCACCTGCTCCTCGCGCAGCACGAGCCGGGCACCGGCGGCGAGTTCGGCCCGGGTGGTGACGTACAGGTCGCTGCCCTCGGCGGCGATCAGCTGCTCGGGCAGCCAGTGCAGTTCGGCCCCGTCGGCGACGTCGAGGCGGACGTCGTAGCGCGCCGCGTCCTTGGTCTGGCCCGGCAGGGCGAGGGTGGCGGCGGCCGATCCGACGTGCAGTCGGGCGCCCTCCTCCAGCCGGGCGGACAGGGTGAAGCGGTCACCGCCGAGCGGCCCGCTCATCGCGCCGACGACCATGACCTTCGCCCCGGGGCCGGTCGACCGGGTGCGCCGCGGCGCCAGCGGGCCCTCGCCGTCCAGGACGGGCAGCGCCGTACCGCCGCGGCCGTCGGCGCGGGCGACGATCCGGGCGTGCCCGCGGACCCCGGTGACGGTCACGCCGTCCACGCGGCGAGCCGCCCGCGCACCCACGCGGCCACGTCCGCGACCCCCCGCTCATCGCGCAACGACTGCAGGACGACGGGCAGTTCGGCCCGCTGGGCCTTGGCGTCGGCGGCCATCCGGGCCAGGTCGGAGCCGACGTACGGGGCGAGGTCGGTCTTGTTGACGACGAGCAGGTCGGCGGTGGTGACACCGGGGCCGCCCTTGCGCGGGATGTCGTCGCCGCCGGCCACGTCGATGACGAAGACCTGGGCGTCCACGAGCCCCTTGGAGAACGTGGCGGTGAGGTTGTCACCGCCGGACTCCACGAGGATCAGGTCCAGCGGGCCGACCGCGTCCTCCAGGTCCTCGACGGCTTCGAGGTTGGCGGAGATGTCGTCGCGGATCGCGGTGTGCGGGCAGGCGCCCGTCTCGACGGCGGTGATCCGCTCGGGCGGCAGCACGGCCTCCCGGAGCAGGAACTCGGCATCCTCGCGGGTGTAGATGTCGTTGGTGACGACCGCGAGGGACAGCTCGTCACGCAGCGCCCGGCAGAGCGCGGCGACGGTGGCGGTCTTGCCGGAGCCCACGGGGCCGCCGAGCCCGATGCGCAGGGCGCGGCGGCTGCCGTCGGGACGACGGGCGTCCGCGCTGACGGCGGCGGGGCCCGGGTGGGTGTGGTCCAGGTGCATGTACGGCTCCTTGTGCGAGTGGCCCGCAGCCGGCGGAAGGCCACTGTCCGTGGGGGGAGTTGGTCGAAAGGGCGGGCGGGATCAGGACGCGAACAGCCGGACGGGCCAGGCGGCGTGGGCCTCGGCCATGACCTCCAGCAGCGGTGCCGAGGCCGCCGGCAGTGCGTCGGTGCCCTCGTCGGCCACCCTGCGTGCCGCCTCCACCGCGCTGTCCGCGACGCGGTCCAGCTCGGGGGCCAGCCGGGCGAGGACCCCGGTCGCGTCGAACGGGTCGAGGCTCAGCAGCCGCACGGTGGCCGTCGCCGGTCCGCTGACGCTCTCGTACGCCGCGCAGTGCGCCGCGTCCCCGGGTCCGAGTCCGGCCGCCCGGGCGGCGAGGCCGAGCACGACGGGCTGGTGGGCGCCCTTGGGGAACTGCCGGGCCACGGCGTCGAGTCCGGGCGACGGCCAGGTCGCCCGGGCGGCCCGCAGCAGCTGCCGGCCCAGGCGCCGGGCAGCGGCCCGCAGGGCCGGGGACGGGGTGCGGGCGTCGGCCGCCGCGTCCAGTCCGGCGGGGTCGGCGCCGAGCGCGGCCGCCGCCGCGAGGGCCGCCGCGACCAGCCCGGCGGTGTGCAGCCGGCCCCGGCAGAAGTCCTCCAGGCTCGCGGCGCCGGTGATCCGCCCGGCCTTGACGGCGGCCTCCGCCCCGCCCGAGTGCGCGTGCCCGCCGGCGGGGAAGCGGCCGTCGGCCAGGACGAGGAGTGCTGCCCGTGACATCGCACCGCCCTCAGAACAGGAAGTAGCGCTGGGCCATGGGCAGTTCGACGGCGGGCGTGGCCTCGACCAGCTCGCCGTCGATGTGCACGGCGAAGCTGTCGGGGTCGATCCGCACGTCCGGCAGGGCGTCGTTCTCCCGCAGATCGGCCTTGGTGACCGCGCGGGTGGACTCGATCGCCGCGAACCGCTTGCCGAGGCCCAGCCGCTCCGGCAGCCCGTCCTCGATCGCCAGGGGCGCCACGAAGTTGACGGAGTTGGCGGCGGGGGCCCGGCCGATCGCGCCGTACATCGGGCGGGGCAGGATCGGCTGCGGGGTGGGGATGGAGGCGTTGGCGTCGCCCATCTGCGCGTACGCGATCTGCCCGCCCTTGATGACGAGGAGCGGCTTGACCCCGAAGAACGCGGGCTCCCACAGCACCAGGTCGGCGAGCTTGCCGGTCTCGACGGAGCCGATCTCGGCGGCGAGGCCCTGGGCGAGCGCCGGGTTGATCGTGTACTTGGCGACATACCGCCGTACCCGGTGGTTGTCGGCGCGGCCGTCGCCGGGCAGCGCGCCCCGCCGGCGCTTCATGACGTGCGCGGTCTGCCAGGTCCGCAGGACGACCTCGCCGACGCGGCCCATGGCCTGGGAGTCGGAGGAGATGATCGAGATCGCGCCGAGGTCGTGGAGGATGTCCTCCGCGCCGATGGTGGACGGGCGGATGCGGGACTCGGCGAACGCGAGGTCCTCGGGGACGGCCGGGTTGAGGTGGTGGCACACCATCAGCATGTCGAGGTGTTCCTCGGTCGTGTTGACGGTGAAGGGCCGGGTCGGATTGGTGGAGCTGGGCAGCACGTTGGGCCGCGAGACGACCGTCATGATGTCGGGCGCGTGGCCGCCGCCGGCGCCCTCGGTGTGGTACGAGTGGATGCCCCGGCCCGCGATCGCGGCGAGCGTGTCGCCGACGAAGCCCGCCTCGTTGAGGGTGTCGGTGTGGATGGCGACCTGGATGCCGGTGCGGTCGGCGACGGTCAGCGCCGCGTCGATGACGGCCGGCGTGGAGCCCCAGTCCTCGTGCAGCTTCAGGCCGACGGCGCCGCCGCGGATCTGGGACAGCATCGCCTCGTGGCTGACGGTGTTGCCCTTGCCGAGGAGGCCGACGTTGACCGGGTAGGCCTCCATCGCCTCCAGCATCCGGGCCAGGTGCCAGGGGCCGGGGGTGACGGTGGTGGCCTTGGAGCCCTCGGCGGGTCCGGTGCCGCCGCCGACCAGGGTGGTGATGCCGGAGGCCAGCGCCTCGTCCGCGACCTGCGGGCAGATGAAGTGCACGTGCGCGTCGATGGCGCCGGCGGTGAGGATGCGCCCGTTGCCCGCGATGACCTCGGTCTCGGGGCCGATGACGAGGTCCGGGTGGACGCCGTCCATGGTGTCGGGGTTGCCGGCCTTGCCGAGGGCGGTGATCCGGCCGTCACGGATGCCGACGTCGGCCTTGACGACGCCCCAGTGGTCGACGACGACGGCACCGGTGATCACGGTGTCCGGGGTGCCCTCGGCGCGGGTGGCGCGGGACTGGCCCATGGACTCCCGGATGACCTTGCCGCCGCCGAACACCGCTTCGTCGCCGGAGCTGCCGGGGCCGCCGGAGCGGTCCTCCTCGATCTCGATGAGCAGGTCGGTGTCGGCGAGCCGGATCCGGTCGCCGGTGGTGGGGCCGAACAGGTCGGCGTAGGCGGCGCGGGAGATCTCAGGCATCGAGGGCGCCCCCGGTCTCCCCGCGCAGTCCGGGCACGATCCGGGCGCCGGCCAGCGGGACGAGCCCGACCTCCACGGGGATGCCGGGTTCGAAGCGGACGGCGGTGCCCGCGGCGACGTCCAGCCGCTTGCCGCGGGCGGCGGCGCGGTCGAACCGCAGCCCGGGGTTGGCCTCGGCGAAGTGGTAGTGGGAGCCGACCTGGACGGGCCGGTCGGCGGCGTTGAGCACGGTCAGCCGGGTGACCTCGCGGCCCGCGTTGAAGACGACGGGGCCGTCCGCGAAAAGGATCTCTCCGGGAATCATCGCGGTCCCCCTCAGACGATCGGCTCGTGGACGGTGACCAGCTTGGTGCCGTCCGGGAAGGTGGCCTCGACCTGGACGTCGTGGATCATCTCCGGGACCCCTTCCATGACGTCGTCCCGGGTCAGGATCTTGCGGCCGGAGGACATCAGCTCGGCGACCGTGCGGCCGTCGCGCGCGCCCTCGAGGATGTGCGAGGTGATCAGCGCGACCGCTTCGGGGTGGTTGAGCTTGAGCCCGCGGGCCCTGCGCTTCTCGGCCACGTCGGCCGCCACGTGGATGAGCAGCCTCTCCTGCTCGTGCGGGGTCAGTTGCACGTCCCACCTCACCGTCCTCGCTCCGGGCCGTGCCGGGCCCGGGTGCCGCAGCCACCGCGACGGGGACAGGTCTAACACACGGACAAATGCCCGGACCGTCGTCAATCCGGGCAGAAAAACCCCCGGTGGCGTGGATCGGCAGGCTAAAACGCCGGAGTTTCAACGACGTTAACCAGACCTTGATCGGCCCATGACCGGCCGATGGGCTGCCGCAGAGGCGGCCGGCTCAGGGCGCGCCCGGCCGCCGGTGCTCCGCCGCGATGCCGAAGCGCTGCCGCTCGGGGGGTACGGAACCGGTCTCCCGGACGCGGGACACCGAGCTGATGACCTGTCCCCCGGCCGGCTCGTCCAGGGCGTCGAGGCGTTCGAGGTCGGCGGCCGAGACCAACGCGACCAGCGGCTTGCCGTGCCGGGTCACGACGACGCGCTCACCGCCGTACACGACGCGGTTGATCAGGTCGGCGAGCTCAGCCCTGGCTTGCGTCACCGGAATCTCGTAGGCCATACGTCCATCATAACGTCAGGTACGTCCTGTACATTCTGTACAGAAGTCGGGGCCCGTGGGGCTTCGCCAGGAGGAGGGGTATGTCCATGCACCGACCAGCCGCCCGCCACGTGCTGCCCGAGTTCGGCGAGCGCACCGGGAACACCGTCCGCACGCTCGACCCGTACGCGAAGCTCTTCGAGGACCGGATCGTCTTCCTCGGCACGCCGGTCGACAACGCGGCGGCGAGCGACGTGACCGCGCAGCTGATGTACCTGGAACACGCGGCCCCGGACCGGGACATCACGCTGTACGTGAACTCGCCGGGCGGCTCCTTCGAGGCCATGACGGCGGTCTACGACACGATGCAGTACGTCAGTTGCGACGTGGTGACCTACTGCCTCGGCCAGGCCGGCGCCTCGGCCGCGGTACTGCTCGCGGCCGGCGCCCCCGGCAAGCGGTTCACCCTGCCCGGCGCCCGCATGGTGCTCGAGCAGCCCGCGCTGCCCGAGCCGGTGCGCGGCCAGCCCAGCGACCTGCTCATCCAGGCCGCGGAATGGGACCGGACCCGGGCGACGCTGGAGCGGATGCTCGTCCGGCACACGGGGCGCACGGCCGGGCAGGTCCACGAGGACCTCGAACGCGACCTGGTCCTGGACGCCGCCGGGGCCGTCGCCTACGGCCTGGTGGACGGCATCGTGCCCGGCCGCCGGGACACCCCCGGCGCACCGGACGCGAGGTGAGCCGCCCATGCTGCCGGACCTTCCGCCGCTGCCCGCGCTGACGCGCGCCGAGGGCGAGTTGATCGACCGCTACCTGGAGGCCGTCGACCTGCTGGGCCGCGTCAACCCGGCCCGGCCGGGCGACACGTACCGCGGACTGCGCGCGGCCCAGGCCCTGGTGCGCAAGGCGGCAGAGCTGCGGGACGCGCTCGCGCTGATGCACCAGCGGGGCGAGACGGAGCTGCACGGGGACACGCTGGCACGGGCCTTGCGGGTGCTGGACGGTGAGCGCCGGGCCGCTCGCGTCGCGCTCCCGCCGGACGGCGTCGGCTGAGGCGGACGCCGGTGGCGGTCCGATGGGACCCGGGAGTCGACACGCGCCGTCCGTACGGGACTTGAAACGCCCCGAATGACGTACCGCCGACCGGTGTACATCCGGACCGTTTCCCGGGCCTCCCGAGTTGCGCGGCGCGCGGATCCATGAGCCGCCAGGAGGCGTTCCGCCCCAGGTCGCGGGCTACGCACGGGACCTGACGGGGGCTCGAACAGAGCAGTGTCCACCCGAACGGGTGAGTGGTGAGTAACCCCACAAATCCCCGATTCCGTTGGGATTTTAGGACAGTCGTGAGCCAAGATCCCTGTCTGACGACAAGCCCCCGCCACCGCGGCGGGGCGATCCGGGCGGACGCCGAGTCCTGCCGCCGCCCGGATGACCGGTCGACAGGAGTGGATCGGCAGGAGTGGAGGACCCAAGCAAGACGGGTCGCCGGACCGGATGCACGTCTGTTCGACACGGACGGGCGTCAGGCTCCGAGCAACCCTTGGGGTGAAGCCGCGGCAACGCGGCCGGGCAACTTCGCCAGCCCGAATCCGACAGGTCATCCTTCACAGGCGGCTGACGAAGGGTTGCGCATGACTGCGCTCAATCGTGTCCCGTCGCTGATGGCCCGGGCCGGCACGGCCTCGGCCCTCACCCTCGCCGCCGTGGGCGGCTCGATCGCGGTGCCCGGCCTCGCCACCGACGCCTCCGCCGCGACGCTGGCGACGAAAGCACTCAAGGTCGCGGCCTCCAAGAAGGGCGCCCCCTACGCGTGGGGAGCGACCGGACCCCGCAGGTTCGACTGCTCGGGGCTGACGCTCTACTCGTTCAAGAAGGCCGGCAAGAAGCTGCCGCGCACCGCGGCCCAGCAGTACAACAAGACGCACCACATCTCCGCCCGCAGCCGCAAGGCGGGCGACCTGGTCTTCTTCCACTCGGGTTCCAGCGTCTACCACGTCGGCATCTACGCCGGCCACGGGAAGATCTGGCACGCCCCCAGGACCGGGGACGTGGTGAGGCTGCAGAAGATCTGGACGAAGAGCGTCTGGTACGGCCGGGTCAACTGACCTGACGTCGGGGCGGGAGCGGTCCCGGAGGCAGGGCCGCTCCCTAACGCCGTCGGCGCCACCCCGGTGCCGCCCGCGGGCACGGACCGCGGGCGGCAGGGCACAGCGCCGGTACGGCCGGTACGGCGACAGGCCCCCGGACCGCGATCACGCCGGTCGCGGCGCGGGCCCTGGCGGGCGGCCGGCCGCGGCGGGGGATCTCGGACGGGGAGGGCCAGGAAGGGTGCCGAGCGCCCCGGTGAGGGAACCGGCGAGGGGCTACGGCTCCTGCAGGGCCGCCGGGACCGGTGCGGCCGGAAGGGTCCACGGGAGTTCGATCGAGACGGTCTTGCCGCCCTCGCGCGTGGGGCGGATGCGGAGTCTGCCGCCGCACTCGGCGGTGAGCCAGCGGATGATGACCATGCCCCGCCCGTTGTCCTGCTGGACGGCGGCGGGCAGCCTCTTCGGGAGGCGGGGGTGGCTGTCCGTCACGCCGATGCGCAGGCGTTCGTCCTGGTGCAGCGCGAGGTCGACCGTGAAGGTGGGTGACTGGCCGAAGGTGTGCTGTACGGCGTTCGTGGCGAGTTCGGAGACGATGAGGCGGACCGTGTCGGCCGTCTCGGTGTCCGACGGCAGGCCCCACTCCGCCAGGGTGCCCACGACGTAGGAGCGGGCGGCGGAGACCGAGGCGGGATCGCTCGGCAGAGTGACGGATGCTTCCAGGTGGTCTGCCATGGCGAGGTCGTCCCTTTCCCACGGGACCGCGGTCCGACAGACGGCGGGGGGTTCGAGTACGGTCCCGGACTGGTGCTTGTTCGCCAGACTGCCACCAACGGTCCGGTCACGCGGCGCGATCCACCAAGATATGCATATATCTGTCGCCCGAAGCGGTGAACTCTGCGACGCAATACCGTATTCGGGCGGCCCGGAAGGAGTAAGGAGAAGCCCATGCAGAACGGTCCGGCGGTGCGGCGCCGCAAATTGGGCGCCGAACTGCGCACGCTGCGTACCGGCGCCGGGCTCACGAGCGGTGACGCGGCCCGGCTGGTGGGCTGGCACCAGTCGAAGGTCAGCCGCATCGAGACCGGCGCGAGCGGCGTAAAACCGGCCGATCTGCGCTTACTCCTGGACGCCTACGGGGTCCGGGACAGACATCTGCGCGAGTTGCTGCTGATGCTGGCGGGCTCGCAGGACACGGGCGGACGGCACCGCTGGTGGCACGCCTACCGCGGGGTGCTGCCGCCCACGTACCGCGATTTCATCAGCCTGGAGTCACAGGCCGGCGCCATGCGCACGCTGGAGACCACGGTGGTGCCCGGGCTGCTGCAGACCGCGGAGTACGCCCGCGCGGTGACCCGGGCCGCCGTGAAGGACCTGGACGAGGAACGCCTGGACACCCTGGTGGAAGTGCGTCTGGCCAGGCAGGACGTGCTCCGTTCGGATCCGCCGCTGGTGTTGAGCGCCGTCCTGGACGAGGCGGTGCTGCGCCGCGAGGTGGGCGGGCCGGGGGTGATGGCCCGGCAGCTGGAGCGGCTGACGGAGGCGGCGCGGCTGCCCCAGGTACGGCTGCAGGTCCTGCCGTTCGCCGCGGGAGCACATGTCGGCCTCACCGGGCCTTTCGTTATCTTCTCATTTCCGAGCACTTCTGATCTGGATGTGGTTGTTCTCGACCAGTTGACGAGTAGCCTCTACCTGGAACGGAAAGAAGACCTCAAGGCCTACTCCGAGGCCTTCAAGACCCTTCAGTTCCACGCCCTTTCCCCCGAGGAATCGTTGGACTACATCGCCGGAATAGGTGACGGCGCGTAAGGAGGCACCATGTCAGCACTGCCTCGGAACGTCCCTGCCAGTACCGACCTGCACGACGTGCGCTGGCTGCGCAGCAGCCACAGCACGGGAGCCAACAACTGCGTGGAGACGGCACGGCCGCGCTCCGGCCCCGCGGCCGGACTGCTCGCCGTGCGCGACTCCAAGCGGCCGGCCGGACCCGCCCTGCTCTTCTCCCCCGCGAGCTGGACGGGCTTCCTGACCGCACTCTGATCGCAGTCGATCAGTCTCTGACCACTTCCAGGCGGCACTCGGCCGTGTCACGCCGACTCATGGTCGCGTTTCGCCGATGACTCGTACAGCGCGTTCGATCTCCGCCCCGGACAGGTCCGCGCGGGCGGTCAGCCTCAGCCGGGAGATGCCGTCGGGCACGGAAGGAGGGCGGAAACAGCCCACGGCGAGGCCTGCCGTACGGCAGTCGGCCGCCCAGCGCACCGCCTGTTCCGGGGACGGAGCCCGCACGGAGACCACCGCGGCGTCCGGACGCACCGCCTCCAGACCCGTGGCGGTCAGGCGCGCGTGCAGCTCCGCGGCCACCTCGCGGGCCCGCACCGCCCGACCGGGTTCGCGCTCCAGCAGCCGCAGCGCCGCCAGGGCGGCACCGGCCGCCGCCGGCGCCAGACCCGTGTCGAAGATGAACGTCCGGGCCGCGTTGACCAGGTGGTCGATCACCCGGGCCGGGCCCAGCACCACACCGCCCTGACTGCCCAGCGACTTGGACAGGGTGGCCGTGACGACCACGTCCCCGGCGCCCGCCAGCCCGGCCGCGTGCGGCGCGCCCCGGCCCCCGTCACCCAGTACGCCCAGTCCGTGCGCGTCGTCCACGACGAGTCCCGCGCCGTGCGCCCGGCAGACCGCGGCCAGTTCGGCCAGCGGGGCCCTGTCGCCGTCGACGGAGAACACCGTGTCCGAGACGACGATCGCCGGGCCCGCGTGACCGGTCAGCGCCTTGTCCACGGCCTCGGGATCGGCGTGCGCGACGACCTGCCGCTCGCCCCGGGCGAGCCGGCAGCCGTCGATGAGGGAGGCGTGGTTGCCCGCGTCGGACACGACCAGCGAGCCGTGCGGGCCCAGTGCGGTGACCGCCGCCAGGTTGGCGGCGTACCCGGAGGAGAACACCAGGGCCGCCTCGAAGCCGCAGAAGTCCGCGAGCGCGCGCTCCAGCTCCGTGTGCAGGCCGGTGGTGCCGGTGACCAGCCGGGAGCCGGTGGACCCGGCGCCCCAGGTCCGGGCGGCCGCGGCCGCGCCCTCGGTGACCTCGGGGTGGCGCGCCAGTCCCAGGTAGTCGTTGCTCGCCAGGTCCAGCAGCGTCGAGTCGGCGGGGCGCGGGCGCAGGGTGCGCACGAGTCCGGCGCGGCGGCGCCCCTCGGCCTGCTCGTCGATCCAGCCGAACGCCATGGGTCCTCCGGTGCTTTTTGTAGGTAGCGGACAGACCTTAGCGGGACGACCAGCCACCCAGTGTGTGGCAATACCCACACGGTGAACCGGCTCTGTTGTGCGAAGTCTCCTTGGCCCGGGGCGGTCGCGTAGGACAGGATCAGGCCTCATGGACCTGCTGAACACGCTGGTGGACAAGGGGCTTCGGCGCGAGCTGCCGACCCGCGAGGAAGCGCTCGCCGTGCTGGCCACCTCCGATGACGACCTGCTCGACGTGGTGGCCGCGGCCGGCAAGGTGCGCCGGCACTGGTTCGGGCGCCGGGTGAAACTCAACTATCTGGTCAACCTCAAGTCGGGCCTGTGCCCGGAGGACTGCTCCTACTGCTCCCAGCGGCTCGGCTCCAAGGCCGACATCCTGAAGTACACCTGGCTCAAGCCGGACGAGGCCTCCCAGGCCGCCGCCGCGGGTCTCGCCGGGGGCGCCAAGCGGGTCTGCCTGGTGGCCAGCGGGCGCGGCCCGACGGACCGGGACGTGGACCGGGTCTCGCAGACCATCAAGGCGATCAAGGAGCAGAACGACGGCGTCGAGGTGTGCGCCTGTCTCGGCCTGCTCTCCGACGGCCAGGCCGAACGGCTGCGCGAGGCCGGCGCGGACGCCTACAACCACAACCTCAACACGTCCGAGGGCACGTACGGGGACATCACGACCACCCACACGTACGCCGACCGGGTGGACACGGTGCAGAAGGCGCACGCGGCCGGCCTGTCCGCCTGCTCGGGTCTGATCGCCGGCATGGGCGAGACCGACGAGGACCTCGTCGACGTGGTCTTCTCGCTGCGGGAACTGGACCCGGACTCGGTTCCGGTGAACTTCCTGATCCCGTTCGAGGGCACCCCGCTGGCCAAGGAGTGGAACCTCACCCCGCAGCGCTGCCTGCGAATCCTGGCGATGGTCCGGTTCGTCTGCCCGGACGTGGAGGTCCGCATCGCGGGCGGGCGCGAGGTCCACCTGCGCACGATGCAGCCGCTGGCGCTGCACCTGGCCAACTCCATCTTCCTCGGCGACTACCTGACCAGCGAGGGCCAGGCCGGCAAGGCCGACCTGGAGATGATCGCGGACGCCGGCTTCGAGGTGGAGGGCGCCGGCGAGGTGACGCTGCCGGAGCACCGGGCGGCGGCCGCCGGGGGCGGCTGCGGGTCCCACGCCGGGGCGGGCTGCGGGTCCGACGCCGGGGCGGGCTGCGGGGCGCACGAGGGCGGCGGCTGCGGGTCGCACGAGGGTGCGGGCGGCGTCTGCGGTACGGCCGCCGTCGCCACGGCCGCCGAACCGCGCGCCGATCTGGTCGCGGTCCGCCGCCGGGGCGCCGGAACGGACCTCGCGCCCAATGCCTGACCTGGACGTGCCGGAGCTGCTGGAGCTGGACCGACGGCACGTGTGGCATCCGTACGGTCCGATGCCCGGGCGCGCGGAACCGCTCGTCGTGGAGTCGGCGAGCGGGGTCCGGCTGCGGCTGGCGGACGGCTCCGGCGAACTCGTCGACGGCATGTCGTCGTGGTGGTCGGCCATCCACGGCTACCGCCACCCGGTGCTCGACGAGGCCGTGCGCGCACAGCTGGGCCGGATGAGCCACGTCATGTTCGGCGGGCTCACGCACGAGCCCGCCGTCCGGCTCGCGAAGCTCCTTGTCGACATGTCGCCCGACGGGCTGGAGCACGTGTTCCTGGCCGACTCGGGATCGGTGTCGGTCGAGGTCGCCGTGAAGATGTGCCTGCAGTACTGGCGTTCACTCGGCCGGCCGGAGAAGCGGCGGCTGTTGACCTGGCGGGGCGGCTACCACGGCGACACCTGGCAGCCGATGTCGGTGTGCGACCCCGAGGGCGGGATGCACGAGCTGTGGTCCGGCGTGCTGCCGCGCCAGCTGTTCGCGGACGCGCCGCCCGCCGCGTACGAGGAGTCGTACGCGGAGCACCTGCGCGAGATGGTCGGGCGGCACGCGGACGAGCTGGCCGCGGTGATCGTGGAGCCGGTGGTGCAGGGGGCCGGCGGCATGCGCTTCCACTCCCCCGCGTACCTGCGGGTCCTGCGCGAGGCGTGCGACGCGCACGACGTGCTGCTGGTGTTCGACGAGATCGCCACCGGTTTCGGCCGCACCGGCGCGCTGTTCGCGGCGGAGCACGCGGCCGTCAGCCCGGACGTGATGTGCGTGGGCAAGGCGCTGACCGGCGGCTACCTGACGATGGCGGCCACCTTGTGCACCGCGCGGGTCGCCGACGGCATCTCGCGGGGCGACGTCCCGGTGCTCGCGCACGGCCCCACGTTCATGGGCAACCCGCTGGCGGCGGCCGTGGCCTGCGCCTCCCTCGAACTGTTGCTCGGGCAGGACTGGCGCGCCGAGGTTAAACGGATCGAGACGGGCCTGGAAGAGGGCCTGGCGCCGGCGCGCGAACTCGCCGGGGTGCGCGACGTGCGCGTGCTGGGGGCCATCGGAGTGGTCCAGCTCGACCACCCGGTGGACATGCGGGCCGCGACCGAAGCCGCCGTACGGGAGGGTGTGTGGCTGCGCCCCTTCCGCGACCTGGTCTACACGATGCCGCCGTACGTCACCTCGGACGAGGACGTGGCACGGATCGCGCGCGCGGTGTGCGCCGCGGCGCTGGAGGGATGACATGCCGGTACTGGTGATCACGGGGACGGGCACGGAGATCGGCAAGACCGTCACCACGGCCGCCGTCGCCACTGCGGCGCTGGCGGCCGGGCGTTCGGTGGCCGTGCTGAAGGCCGCCCAGACGGGCGTGGGGCCGGACGAACGCGGGGACGCCGACGAGGTCGCGCGGCTCGCCGGTCCGGTCACGGCCGCCGAGATCGCGCGCTTCCCCGAGCCCTTGGCGCCGGGTACGGCGGCGCGGCGGGCCGGGATGGCGCCGGTGCACCCGCAGGAGGTGGCCGAGCGGGCCGCCAAGCTGGCCGCCGAGCACGATCTGGTGCTGGTCGAGGGGGCGGGCGGACTGCTCGTCCGGTTCGACGCGGCGGGCGGGACGCTGGCCGACGTGGCCCGGCTGCTGGACGCGCCGGTGCTGGTCGTGGTGCAGGCCGGGCTGGGCACGCTCAACGTCACGGAGCTGACGGCCCGGGAACTGCGGCGCCAGGGGCTGGGGTTCGCCGGGTTGGTGATCGGCAGCTGGCCCGACACCCCCGACCTGGCCACCCGTTGCAACGTGGCCGAGCTGCCGGAGGTCGCCGGCGCCCCGCTGCTGGGGGCGCTGCCCTCCGGGGCCGGGGCGCTGCCGCCCGCGGAGTTCCGCACGGCGGCACCGGGCTGGCTGGCTCCCCGGCTGGACGGCACGTGGGACGCGGAGGCGTTCCGGGTGCGGCAGACGCCGTGACCGCCGGCCGGCACGGCGTGCGTCCGCCGCCTGCCGGGACTCCGGTGGGTCGACGGGCGCCCGTGCCGGGTGAGCCTGCCGGG
This sequence comes from Streptomyces capoamus, assembly GCF_014654935.1. Classification (GTDB taxonomy): domain Bacteria; phylum Actinomycetota; class Actinomycetes; order Streptomycetales; family Streptomycetaceae; genus Streptomyces; species Streptomyces capoamus. Next base: position 137,619 of record NZ_BNBF01000001.1, on the reverse strand, counting down.
ACCGCGGCCGGGACACCGCCGGCCGAAGGAGGGTTCGGCGGGGATGCGCGGGCGTGTCGCGGGGGACACTTTTCCTAGGGCGTGTCTTTCGGATCGGCCCGACTCGGATCGGCGGTGCCTTGTCGGTGCCGGTGAGCGGGGCTCGGTGCGTGCGGCCGCAAGGCGGAGGAGGGAGTCGACGCGGAGCGTCGGCGACCGACGACAACGCGGCGGACGTGCGTGCCGAGCCCCGCGGCCCCGGGGTGATACGAAAGACCGCCCTAGGGCCGTGCTGTCCAGGGAGGTTGCCATGCGGCTGCTGTCCACCCGTTCCGGCCGGGTCGCGCGCGGTCCCGTCCACCATCCGCTGTTCGCCCGCTACTACGCCCGGATCAGCGTGGGCGCCGAGTCCCGGTTCGGGATGGCCGGGGTGCGGGAGCGGCTGCTCGCCGGGCTGTCCGGCCGGGTGATCGAGGTCGGCGCGGGCAACGGGCTCAACTTCGGGCACTATCCGGGCACGGTGGCGGAGGTCGTCGCGATCGAACCGGAGCCGCGGCTGAGGCACCTCGCGCTGGAGGCCGCGCTGCGCGCCGAGGTGCCGGTCGACGTGGTGCCGGGGGCGGCGGAGGCCCTGCCCGTCAAGAGCGAGGCGTTCGACGCGGCCGTGCTGTCGCTGGTCCTGTGCAGCGTGCGGGACGTCGAGCGGGCGCTCGGCGAGGTACGACGGGTGCTGCGGCCCGGCGGCGAGGTGCGGTTCTTCGAGCACGGGCGGGGTGGCGGCCGGGTGATGGGGCTGACCCAGCAGACCCTGGACCGCACCCTGTGGCCGGTCCTGAACGGCGGCTGCCACCTGTCCCGGGAGCCGGTCACCGCGTTGCGCGCCGCCGGGTTCCGCCTCGGCCCGCACCGGCGGGTGCTGCTGCCGGACAAGGGCCCGGCGCTGCCGACGTCGTACTGCTCGCTCGGCGTCGCCTGGCGCCCGGACGAGCCGGACCCCCGCTGACCGGCCGCCCTCCTCGCTCCGCTCCTGCGGGACGGCCGTCACCCGATGCGGGGCTCGGCACGCGCGCGGACGTGAGCCCGCGAACGAAACACGGCTCCGCCCCGCCACCGCCGGCAACGGCGCGCACATACGCTGCGCCCGGCCCCCGTGTCCCCTACGCTCGCCCGGTACGGGCGGTACGCCACGGGCGGCGCGGTAGCCGGGCGGCCGTCCGGGGCGGACGCGGCCGTGTGTCCGCCCGCGGAGGCGGTTCCGGTCCGGTGACGGGGAGGCAGTCTTGTCCACACCTGCGGCGCAGCACGCACCCGGGCGTACGCCGGGCGGCGGGACCGCGGCCCGGGCACGCGGGCTGACCAAGGCGTACGGCTCCGGCGAGACGGCCGTGCTCGCGCTGGACGCGGTGGACGTGGACATCGCGCGGGGCCGGTTCACCGCCGTGATGGGACCCTCGGGCTCCGGGAAGTCCACCCTCATGCACTGCCTCGCGGGTCTCGACACCGTCTCCGCCGGCCGGGTGTGGCTCGGCGGCACAGAGATCACGGGGCTGCGGGAGCGGGAGCTGACCCGGCTGCGGCGGGACCGGATCGGGTTCGTGTTCCAGTCGTTCAACCTCGTCCCGACACTGACCGCGGCCGAGAACATCACCCTGCCGATGGACATCGCCGGCCGGCGGCCCGACGCGCGGTGGCTGGACCAGGTCGTCGACACGCTCGGGCTGCGTCCCCGCCTCGCGCACCGCCCGGCCCAGCTCTCCGGCGGCCAGCAGCAGCGCGTCGCCTGCGCGCGGGCCCTGGCCTCCCGCCCGGAGCTGGTCCTCGCCGACGAGCCGACCGGCAACCTGGACTCGCGGACCGGCCGGGAGGTACTGGCCTTCCTGCGCGGTGCCGTGGACGACCTCGGCCAGACCGTCGTCATGGTGACGCACGACCCGGGGGCCGCCGCCCACTCCGATCTGGTGCTCTTCCTCGCCGACGGACGGATCGTGGACGAGATGCCCGAACCGACGGCCGAGGCCGTGCTGGAGCGCATGCGCGTCCTTCCGGCCGGCGGCCCGCGGGAGCCCGGGAGCGTCCCGGTCCGGCGCCGGCCCGGCGCCGGGCGCACCGCCGAGGAGGACTGATCCGGTGCTCAAGGCAACCTTGAGGAGCTTCCTCGCGCACAAGGGACGGCTGGCGCTGTCCGCGCTGGCGGTGATCCTGTCCGTGGCGTTCGTCGCGGGCAGCCTGATCTTCTCCGACACCGTCAGCCGTACCTTCGACCGGCTGTTCGCCTCCACCGCCGCCGATGTGACGGTCCAGCCCCGGGAGGACCTGCGGTCGGCGCGGACGAGCGGCGCGGTGCAGACCGTGCCGGCCGCCCTGCGGGACCGGGTGGCCGGGGTCGACGGGGTGGCGGCGGCCCGCGCGGAGGTGTCGGTGCGCAACGTGGTGGTGGTCGACCGCCGCAACCGCTCCGTCGGCCCCACCACCGGCGCCCCTACCGTCGCCGCCGCCTGGTACGCCACCGACCGCAGCCCGGTGCGGCTGACGTCGGGTCACGCGCCGCGCGGGGCCGGGGAGGCGCTGCTGGACGCGGACACGGCCGGCCGCAGGCACGTCCGGATCGGGGACACGCTGACCGTGCAGGCACAGCCGGGCGCCTTCCGGGTCCGGGTCGCCGGCATCGCCACCTTCACCACGACCAATCCGGGGGCGGCCCTGCTCTACCTGGACCCGGCGGTGGCCGGCCGGGAACTGCTCGGCTCCTCCGCGCGGGCGACCGCCGTCGCGGCGGACGCGGCACCGGGCGTGTCCGACGCGGAACTCAAGCGCCGGATCGGCGCGGTGGTCGGTACCCGGACCTACGAGGTGAAGACCGCCGGCGAACAGGCCCGGTCGGCCGCCGCCGCGCTGGGCACCTTCCTCGACGTGGTCAAGTACGTGATGCTGGGGTTCGCCGGTGTGGCCCTGCTGGTCGGCGTGTTCCTGATCGTCAACACCTTCTCCATGCTGATCGCCCAGCGCACCCGGGAACTGGGCCTGCTGCGGGCGCTGGGCGCGGACCGCCGCCAGGTACGGCGTTCGGTGCTCACCGAGGCGCTGCTGCTGGGGCTGGTCGGCTCCACGCTCGGGCTGGCCGCCGGCATAGGGCTGGCGTTCGGGCTGATCCGGCTGATGAGCGCGTTCGGGATGCACCTGAGGGCCGCGGAGATGGTGATCGGCTGGGGGACACCGGTCGCGGCCTACGTCGTCGGCCTCGGCGTGACCTTCGTGGCCGCTTACCTGCCCGCGCGGCGCGCGGCGGCCGTCTCGCCGATGGCGGCACTGGCCAGTGACGGCGTCGGCGAGACGGCCGGTGCGGGCAGGCCGCTGAGGACGCGGGCGATCGCCGGTGCGGTGGTCGGGACGGCCGGCGCGGCGGCGCTGGCCGGCTGCGCGACGGCGACGCGGACCGCGCGGGCCGCCTCCCTCCTGGGTGCCGGTGTGGTGCTGACGCTGATCGCGACCGTGGTGGCCGGTCCGCTGCTGGTGCGGCCGGTGATCCGGGTGCTGGGCGCGGCCTTCCCCGTGCTGTTCGGCCCCGTAGGCCGGATGAGCCGGCGCAACGCGCTGCGCGATCCGCGCCGGACCGGCGCCACGGCCGCCGCGCTGATGGTGGGCCTGGCCCTGGTCGGCGGCATGTCGGTGGCGAGCGCCTCGATGTCCGCGTCGTTCGACCGGCAGATCGACCGCACGCTGGGCGCCGACTTCGTCGTCCAGAACGCCAACTTCCTGCCCTTCACACGGCAGATCGCGGACCGGGCCGCCGGGACACCCGGGGTGGGACTCGTCGTACGGCAGCGGCGCACGCCGATCGCGGTGCGCCTGCCGGACGGCAGGCGGGTGACGACGACCGCCGCCGGGTACGGTCGGCGGCTCGACGACGTCGCGCACATCACGTACGCGCGGGGCGGCTCGGCGGCCGCCCTGGCCGACGGGCACCTCGCCCTGGACGCCGGCTACGCCGAGGAGCACGGGGTGCGGATCGGCAGTGTGCTGCCGGTCGAGTTCCCGGGCGGGCGCCGGACGGAGCTGACCGTCGGTGCGCTGACCGACCAGGACGCGGCCGACGGCTTCGGCACCGAGGGCGGCCTGTTCCTCGGTCTGCCGACCCTGCAGAGGTACGTGCCGGACGGGCAGGACGCGGCGCTCTACGTCAACGCGGCCCCCGGCACCGACCCGGCGCGGCTGCGGCCCCGCCTGGAGCGGGCGCTGGGCTCCTTCCCGCAGGTGCAGGTGCGCGACCAGGCCGATTACAAGGACCTGGTCCACGACCAGATCGCCGTGCTGCTGTACCTGGTGTACGCGCTGCTCGGGCTGGCGATCGTCATCGCCGTCCTGGGCGTGGTGAACACCCTCGCCCTGTCGGTGGTGGAGCGCACCCGGGAGATCGGGCTGCTGCGGGCGATCGGGCTGGGGCGGCGGCAGGTGCGCCGGATGATCCGGCTGGAGTCGGTGGTGATCGCGGTGTTCGGGGCGGTGCTGGGGCTGGGGCTGGGGCTCGTGTGGGGGGTGTGCATGCAGCGGGTGCTGGCCCTGCGCGGGCTGACGGCGCTCGCGATCCCCTGGGGCACGATCGTCGCGGTGGTGCTCGGCTCGGTGGTGGTGGGCGTGGTGGCGGCCCTGCTGCCGGCGCTGCGGGCATCCCGGATGAACGTGCTGGCGGCCATCGCCCACGAGTGAACCAGCCCCGGCGATCACGCCGGCGCGCGCGTGACGACATCGGACGGGGTCGACCCGCCCGTCGGCGGGGAGAGACGAGGGCGCGTCCGGATCGACCTGCGCGGGCATGCCGAGGGACGCGAGAAGTCCGCATGACGGAACTCCGGGCGTCGCCCGGACGGCGTCGATCACGATGACGGGATGACAGATCTTCGTATACGCGCCGCCGTGTCCGCGGACGCCGACTCCGTCCTCGCCTTCTGGCGGACGGCCGCCGAGGGGACGAGCATCAGTGACGACCTGGCCGGTGTGCGGCGGCTGGTCGACCGCGACCCGGAGGCGCTCCTGCTGGCCGAGCTGGACGGTGAACTGGTGGGCACGGTGATCGCCGGCTTCGACGGCTGGCGGTGCCATCTGTACCGGCTCGCGGTGCGTCCGGGGCTGCGGCGGCGGGGCATCGGCTCGGCGCTGCTGGCCGCCGCCGAGGAGCGCTTCGTACGGCTCGGCGGGCGGCGCGCGGACGCGATGGTGCTGGTCCGCAACGAGAGCGCGCAGCACGCCTGGCGCGCGGCCGGCTACGGACCGGAGGAGCGGTGGCGGCGCTGGGTGAAGCCGCTGGCCGACTGAGGCCGGACCCCTCTCCGGACTTCTTTGCCCATCCTTTACCCTGGAGGGAGCACTCGGCCCTCTATGAAAGGTTGTGAGCGTCCGCCCATGGGCGAGCCTCCCGGTCCGCGACATCGCGCGTCGTGCCCCACCCTGTCCGATCATGGGAGGGGGTGACCCGATGACCGAAGTGCTCCTCCTCCTGGTGGCGATCCTGCTGTCACTGGCCTGCGGCGCCTTCGTGGCGGCCGAGTTCTCGCTGACCACGGTCGAACGCGGCGAGCTGGAGCGGGCCGCCGCGCGCGGCGAGCGCGGCGCCGCGGGCGCCCTGAAGGCCGTACGGAACCTGACCTTCCAGCTCTCCGGCGCCCAGCTGGGCATCACCGTGACCAACCTGGTGGTCGGCATGCTCGCCGAGCCGTCGATCGCCAAGCTGCTCGCCGGGCCGTTCACGGCCATGGGGCTGTCCCGGACCACGGCGAGTTCCGTTGCGCTGGTGCTGGGCACGGCCCTGTCGACGGTGTTCCTGATGGTCGTCGGCGAGCTGGTGCCCAAGAACTGGGCGATCTCCTCGCCGCTGGCCATGGCCAAGCGGGTGGGCAGCGCCCAGCGCTGGTTCAGCGCGGTCTTCCGGCCCTTCATCACCCACCTGAACAACACTGCCAACCGCTTCGTCCGCCGGCTCGGCATCGAGCCCGCCGAGGAGCTGGCCTCCGCGCGCGGGCCGCAGGAGCTGGCCGCGCTCGCCCGGCACTCCGCCAAGCAGGGCGCCCTGGAGCCGGACACCGCCGAGCTGTTCGTGCGGACGCTGAACCTGGCCGACCTCACGGCCGAGAACGTGATGACCCCCCGCGTCCAGGTCATCGCCCTGGACACCCAGGCGACCTGCGAGGACGTGGCCAACGCGACCCGCGCGACCGGACTGAGCCGGTTCCCGGTCTACCGGGGAA
>NZ_BNBF01000001.1:125120-131351 GCF_014654935.1 Streptomyces capoamus | reverse complement strand
GCCTGGACTCGGTCGTCGGCACCGCCCACATCAAGGACGTTCTGGCCGTCGCCGCGGACCAGCGGCGCCACCGTACGGTGGCGCAGATCATGCGCGAGCCGCTGCTGGTGCCCGAGTCCCTGACCGTCGACCGGCTGCTGGACCGGCTCGGCGGCCGGCGCACCATGGCCGTCGTCATCGACGAGTACGGCGGTACGGCGGGTGTGGCGACCCTGGAGGACATCGTGGAGGAGGTCGTCGGCGAGGTGCGGGACGAGCACGACCCGCACGAGACGCCCGATCTGGCACCGGCCGGCGCGGACGAGCGGGGCCGGGCCCTGTACACGGCGGACGGCGCCGCCCGCACCGACCAGCTCGCGCGCGTGGGACTGCGCGTGCCCGAGGGGCCGTACGAGACCCTGGCCGGTCTGGTCGCCGCCGAGCTGGGACGGATACCCGCCGTGGGGGACAGCGTGGAGGTGGCCGGCTGGCGGCTGGACGTGATCGACGCCTCGGGCCGCCGGGCCGCCCGGGTGCTGCTGCACGCGCCGCTGGACGACGAGCGCACCGGGGGCGCCGACGGAACCCGCGGCACGCGGGAGGGGACGCGATGACCGCCGTACAGTTGCTGATCGGCCTGGCGACCCTCGTCGTCAACGCCTTCTTCGTGGGCGCCGAGTTCGCGCTGATCTCCGTGCGACGTTCGCAGGTCGAGCCGCTGGCCCAGGAGGGCGACCGGCGGGCGCGCAGCGTGGTGTGGGGTCTGGAGCACGTCTCGGCGCTGCTGGCCGCCGCCCAGCTCGGCATCACCCTGTGCACGCTGGTGCTGGGCGTGGTCGCCGAGCCGGCGATCGCGCACCTGCTGGAGCCGGTGTTCCACGCGCTGGGCATCCCGGTGGGCGCCGGGCACGCCGTGTCCTTCGTGATCGCCCTGGCCCTGGCCACCTATCTGCACATGCTGCTCGGCGAGATGGTCCCGAAGAACATCGCGCTCGCCGAGCCCGTGCGCAGCGCGCTGCTGCTCGGGCCGCCGCTGGTGGCGCTCTCCCGGGCGCTGCGGCCGGTGATCTTCACGATCAACGCCTTCGCGAACGGGCTGCTGAGGCTGCTGCGGGTGGAGGCCAAGGACGAGGTCGCGGCGACCTTCACGGACACCGAGCTGGCCGAGATCGTCAAGGACGCCAGCGAGGCGGGCCTGATCGACGACCGGGCGCAGGAACGGCTGCACGACGCGCTAGAGCTGGGCAGCCGGCCGGTGCGCGACGTCGTCGTACCGCTGGAGCGCGTCGTCTACGCGCGGGTGGGGGTCACCCCGGAGCAGCTGGAGCGGCTGTCGGCGGAGTCGGGCTTCTCCCGGTTCCCGGTGGTCGACGCCGGGCGCCGGATCGTGGGCTACCTGCACGTCAAGGACGCGCTGGACGCCTCGCCCCGGGACGTGCCGTTCCGGCTGCGCGACATGCGTCCCATCGCGCGCGTCCGCGAGAGCACGCCGCTGGACGACGTCCTCACCGCGATGCGGCGCGGCCGCACCCACCTGGCCGCCGTCCTCGGCGACGACGGCCGGCTGGCGGGCCTGGTCACGATGGAGGACGTGCTGCGCCAGCTGTTCGGCCAGCCGGCCCAGAGCTGAGCACGCGGCGGCGGTGGCGGGCCCGGGGCTGACCGACCGGCTGGTATCGGCCTCGGGATACCATCGCTGTCGCCATGCAGACGAATCCCACACCTCCCGTCTACACCAGCCTGGTCGCGGTCGGCGACTCCTTCACCGAGGGCATGTCGGACCTGCTGCCCGACGGCTCCTACCGGGGCTGGGCCGATGTGCTCGCCGCGCGGATGGCCGCCCGTACGCCCGGCTTCCGGTACGCCAACCTCGCCGTGCGCGGGAAGCTGATCCAGCAGATCGTCGACGAGCAGGTCGAGGTGGCAGCGGCCATGAACGCCGACGTCGTCACCCTGGTCGGCGGTCTCAACGACACCCTGCGCCCCTCGTGCGACATGGGCCGGGTCCGGGGACTGCTCACCGAGGCCGTGGAGCGGCTGGCGCCCTCCTGCAAGCAGCTGGTGCTGATGCGCAGCCCCGGCCGGCAGGGCCCGGTGCTGGAGCGGTTCCGGCCGCGCATGGAAGAGCTGTTCGCCTGCGTGGACGAGCTGGCCGCCCGGCACGGCGCCCTGGTGGTCGACCTGTACGGAGCGCCGGCGCTGGCCGACCCCCGGCTGTGGGACGTGGACCGGCTGCACCTGACGGCGGAGGGCCACCGCCGGGTCGCCGAGGCCGTCTGGCAGGCGCTCGGCCACGACCCGGAGGACACCGGCTGGCACATACCGATGCCGGCGAGCGCCCCGCCGCGCTGGCTGGCACGGCGGGCCGCCGACGCACGGTTCGCCCGGGAACACCTGCTGCCCTGGATCGGCCGTCGCCTGACCGGCCGTTCCTCCGGCGACGGCCGCCCGGCCAAGCGCCCGGAGCTGCTGCCGTACGAGGACCTGGCGTGACCGCACCGGGCGCGGCCCGGCCGCCGGCACCGCAGTGACGCGGCTCTCGTAGCTTCCACCGAACACACCCATGGCGCTGGCCTGCACGAACCGCCAGTAGAATCTGGACACGTGACTTCTGCGCCCGCCAAGCCCCGCATCCCGAACGTCCTCGCCGGACGTTACGCCTCCGCCGAGCTCGCCACGCTCTGGTCCCCCGAGCAGAAGGTGAGGCTGGAGCGGCAGCTCTGGCTCGCCGTGCTGCGCGCCCAGAAGGACCTCGGCATCGAGGTGCCGGACGAGGCGATCGCCGACTACGAGCGCGTCCTCGACACCGTCGACCTGGCCTCGATCGCCGAGCGCGAGAAGGTCACCCGGCATGACGTGAAGGCGCGGATCGAGGAGTTCAACGACCTCGCCGGGCACGAGCACGTGCACAAGGGCATGACCTCGCGTGACCTCACCGAGAACGTCGAGCAGCTGCAGATCCGGCTCTCGCTGGAGCTGATGCGCGACCGCACCGTGGCCGTGCTGGCCCGTCTGGGCAAGCTCGCCGGCGAGTACGCCGAGCTGGTCATGGCCGGCCGCTCGCACAACGTGGCCGCGCAGGCCACCACCCTCGGCAAGCGCTTCGCGACCGCCGCCGACGAGCTGCTGGTGGCGCACGGCCGCGTCGAGGAGCTGCTCGGCCGCTACCCGCTGCGCGGCATCAAGGGTCCGGTGGGCACCGCACAGGACATGCTGGACCTGCTCGGCGGGGACGCCGGCAAGCTCACCGAGCTGGAGGACCGGATCGCGGGGCACCTCGGCTTCTCGCAGGCCTTCACCTCCGTCGGCCAGGTCTACCCGCGCTCGCTGGACTACGAGGTCGTCACCGCGCTGGTCCAGCTGGCCGCCGCGCCGTCCTCGCTGGCGAAGACGATCCGGCTGATGGCCGGGCACGAGCTGGTCACCGAGGGCTTCAAGCCCGGGCAGGTCGGCTCCTCGGCGATGCCGCACAAGATGAACACCCGCTCCTGCGAGCGCGTCAACGGCCTGATGGTCATCCTGCGCGGCTACGCGTCGATGACGGGCGAGCTGGCGGGCGACCAGTGGAACGAGGGCGACGTGTCCTGCTCCGTGGTGCGCCGGGTGGCCCTGCCGGACGCCTTCTTCGCCCTGGACGGCCTGCTGGAGACCTTCCTGACGGTCCTCGACGAGTTCGGTGCCTTCCCGGCCGTCGTCGCCCGCGAGCTGGACCGCTACCTCCCCTTCCTCGCCACCACCAAGGTGCTCATGGGCGCCGTGCGGGCCGGGGTCGGCCGGGAGGTCGCGCACGAGGCGATCAAGGAGAACGCCGTGGCGACCGCGCTGGCGATGCGGGAGCAGGGCGCCGAGCGCAACGACCTGCTCGACAAGCTCGCCGCCGACGAGCGGCTGCCGCTGGACCGGGCGCAGCTGGGCGCGCTGATGGCCGACAAGCTGTCCTTCACGGGTGCCGCCGCCGGCCAGGTCGGTGTGGTCGTCGCCCGGATCGAGGAGATCGTCAAGCAGCACCCGGAGGCCGCCGGCTACACCCCGGGAGCGATCCTCTGACCGGCGCGCCCCGCTCTCCCCGCTTCACCCGGGCGGAACTGGAGGCCGCCCGCGACCGCCTCGTCCCGGACGTGGTCGCGGAGGGCCTCCGGGTGCTCTTCTGCGGGATCAACCCGGGTCTGCTGACCGCCGCGACCGGTCACCACTTCGCCCGGCCCGGCAACCGGTTCTGGCCGGTGCTGCACCTGTCCGGCTTCACCCCCCGGCTGCTGCGGCCGGACGAGCAGCGGGAACTGCTCTCCTACGGCCTCGGCATCACCAACGTGGTCGCGCGGCCCACCGCGCGGGCGGACGAACTGACCGCCGAGGAGTACGCCGAGGGCGGCCGGCTGCTCACCGGGAAGGTGGAACGGCTGCGGCCGGGGTGGCTGGCCGTGGTCGGTGTGACCGCGTACCGGGCCGCCTTCGCCGACCGCACGGCGCGCGTCGGTCCGCAGGAACGGACGATCGGGGACACCCGGGTCTGGGTGCTGCCCAATCCGAGCGGGCTGAACGCGCACTGGACGGCGGCGACGATGGCCGAGGAGTTCGCCCGGCTGCGGGAGGCGGCGGACCTGCCCGGTCACGGCGGGTCGGTCTCCGTCACTATCCCGAGCAGCTGAAACGGCAGTTCCTCGGCCCACTGGGAGACACCGAGGGCGATCCAGCGGTCCGTCTCCGGCGCCCGCCACAGGTGGACGTCGGGGACGTGACCGCTGAGCCCGGCCCAGGGCTCCGCGAGGTCCTCGCCCGCCACGGTCCGGTCGAGCACGCTGTAGAGGCTGAAGTGCTGCGGGCGGCCCCACCGCGCCCCGAGCCGCTCGGCGAGGCCGTCCCGGTCGGCCTCGAACTGCGCCCGCGTCTCGTCCCGTTCGCCGCCGTCGCCGTCCCAGAACTCCTCGCTGGTGCGTAAGGCCGCTATGTGGTACCCCGGCCCGCTCTCGCCGTGCTCCGTCCTGCCGCGCGCCGCGGGGAACTCCCGGGCGCACAGCAGGTCGATCAGGCTCAGGCACGTGGCGATGTCCATGCGTTCCAGTAAAGCGGGCAGCACTGACAATTGGCGGCCCGTCAGTCAGGCGTCCCTGCGCCGCACGCTCCACCCGCCCGCCACCAGGGCCGCGCTCGCCCACAGCGCGGTCACCGCGAGCCCGCTCCACGGGCCGAGAGCACCGTCCCAGGTGCTGTGCAGCGCGACCTGGCCGGCCCGGTCGGGGAGGAAGTCGGCGACACCGCCGGACAGATCGCCGACGACGAAGGACACGATCAGCAGGAACGGGATCAGCACGGAAAGGGTCGCGACCCCGCTGCGCAGCACGGCCGCGAGGCCCGCGGCGAACAGGGCCATCAGCATCAGGTGCAGACCGCAGCCGACCGCGCCGCGCACCCCCTCGGCCCAGCCGGGCGCGGACGCGCCCAGGGCCGACCGGCCCACCAGGAGCGTGACGAACCCCGTGAGCAGTCCGACGGCCAGCGCCGGCAGGGCGACCGCCGTCGCCTTGGCGGCGAACCAGCGCCCCCGGTCGGGCACCGCCGCCAGCGTCAGCCGCAGCGCGCCGCCCCGGAACTCCGACGAGACGGCCGTCGTACCGAAGGCGATCGCGGCGACCTGGCCGAAGCTGATGCCGAAGAACACGGAGAACAGCGGGTCGGAGTCGTCGGCGTCGGCCGCGGCGAGTGCCGAGAACGCGGTGGTGCAGACGAGGATCGCGGCGAGGGCGCCCCACAGGGAGCGCAGGGTGCGGATCTTGATCCACTCGGCGTGGAGCACGGGTGCGAAGGGCATGGTCAGGCCTCCTGGCGTGGTGCGGTGAACTCGGCCTCGGCGGCGGTCAGATCGAGGTAGGCCTCCTCCAGGGTCGCGTCCCGGGCGGCGAGTTCCAGGACGGGGACGCCCGCGGAGGACATCAGCCGGCCCAGGTCGTCCACGCGCGCGTGGCGCACGGTCCAGGTGCCGTCCGCGTCGCGGGAGGCGTCGTGGCCGTGCCGGGCGAGGAGGTCGCCGAGGGCGGCGGGATCGGTGGTGCGGATGCGGACGTGCGGCCGTACGCGCGCGTCGATGAAGTCCCGGACCGGTGTATCGGCGAGCAGGCGGCCCCGGCCGAGGATCAGCAGGTGGTCGGCGAAGGCGGCGGTCTCGCCCATGAGATGGCTGGAGACCAGGACCGTGCGGCCCTCGGCGGCGAGGCGGCGCAGCAGGGTGCGGATCCACACGATGCCCTCGGGGTC
>NZ_BNBF01000001.1:116897-125081 GCF_014654935.1 Streptomyces capoamus | reverse complement strand
GAGGCCGTTGGCGGGTTCGTCGAGCAGGACGACCCCGGGATCGCCGAGCAGGGCGGCGGCGATGCCGAGCCGCTGGCGCATGCCCAGGGAGTACGTCCGTACCCTGCGCCGGGCCACGGGGGCGAGACCGGTCTCCTCCAGGACGGTGTCGACCCGGCGGACCGGGACGCGGTTGCTCGCGGCGAGGGCGAGCAGGTGGTCGCGGGCCGTGCGGGCGCCGTGCGCGGCACCGGCGTCGAGCAGGGCGCCCACCTGACGCAGGGGTGTGCGGAGCCCGGCGTAGGGGTGGCCGCCGACGGTGGCGGTGCCGGCGGTGGGCCGGTCGAGGCCGAGGACGAGGCGGAAGGTGGTGGACTTGCCGGCGCCGTTGGGGCCGAGGAAGCCGGTGACCCGGCCGGGGTGCACACGGAAGGTGAGCCGGTCCACGGCCCGCCGGCCGCCGTACTCCTTGGTGAGGTCTCGTACGTCGATGCTGGTCATGGCAACAGCCTGGCCGGGCGGCGCGGTCGGGTCCTCCCCCGCCGGTGGAGAGCGTCTCCCCCGTGCGGGGGAGGCCCGTTGCCGCTGCCGCCTGCGACGATGAGGCCATGGCCCGCTTCCTGCGCCCGCTGCTCAGCGGGACGACGTACACCCGGCTGCTGCACCTGTGGGTGCCGATGCTGGTGGTCAGCGTCTGGCTCTTCGTCGACCCGTCGGCACCGTGGGTGCCCGCGCTGCTGCTGGTCCCGCTCGGCCTGGTGCCCGCGGTGCGGCGGGGCGAGGGGGTGCAGGCGCGGCTGCTGCTCACGCCCGGCGAGAAGGAGCCGGGCATCTCCGAGGCGCCGGCGGCGAACTGGCGGGACCGGTCGCGCACGGTGCTGTGGCTGGAGCTGCGGATGCTGTTCGGCGGCGCGACCGTGTTCGCCTCGGTGTGGCTGCCCGTCAGCAGCTTCGAGCTGTTGCGGTGCGCGTGGGGCGGGACACCCGCGGGGGCTCCGCTGCTGGACCGGCTGCCGCCGCACCCCGCCTGGGCGCTGCTGGCGCCGCTGCCGTTGCTCGCCCTGTACGGGGTGGTCGTCGGCCTGGGCGAGCTGCTCACCGCCGCCGCGCGCCGGCTGCTGGGGCCGTCGGCGGCCGAGCGGCTGGCCGCGTTGGAGGAGCGCACCGAGCAGCTGCTGGAACGCGCCCGGATCGCGCGGGAGTTGCACGACTCCATCGGACACGCCCTGACGGTGGCGGTGGTGCAGGCCGGTGCGGCGCGCGCGGCCGGCGACCCGGAGTTCACCGACCGGGCGCTGGCCGCCGTCGAGGAGACCGGCCGCGCCGCGCTGGAGGACCTGGAGCGGGTGCTGGGCGTGCTGCGGGAGGCCGGGCGGCCGGTGAGCGCGCGGCCCACGCTGGCCGACGCCGGGCGGCTGCTGGAGTCGGCGCGGGCGGCCGGCGCGAAGCTCGACGCCGAGGTGACGGGCGCGGTCGAGGCCGTTCCGGGCCCCGTCTCCCGCGAGGGCTACCGGATCCTGCAGGAGGCGCTCACCAATGTGCTGCGGCACGCGGGCGCCGTCCCGGTGCGGGTCCGGATCGCGGCCGACGGCGGCACGCTCCGCCTGGAGGTCCGCAATCCGCTGCCGGGGGCGGTACCCGGCCCGGGGCGGGGCAGCGGGCTGCGCGGCATACGGGAACGGGCCGCGCTGCTGGGCGGAACCGCGTGGACCGGTCCGGACGAGGGCGACTGGCAGGTGCGCGCGGAGCTGCCCGCCCGCTGATCTACGCTGGCCGGATGCCGGTCACCGTACTCCTCGTCGACGACGAACCCCTGGTCCGCGCGGGACTGCGGGCCGTGCTGGCGGCGCAGCCCGACATCGAGGTGGTGGGCGAGGCGGCCGACGGCGCGGCGGTCATCCCGCTGGTACGGCGACTGCGGCCGGACGTGGTGGCGATGGACGTGCGGATGCCGCTGATGGACGGGATCGAGGCCACGCGCGCCGTGCTGCGCACGGTGCCGGAGCCGCCGAGGATCCTCGTGGTGACCACCTTCGAGGACGACGAGTACGTGTACGCGGCGCTGCGCGCGGGCGCCGACGGGTTCCTGCTGAAGCGGGCCCGGCCCGCCGAGATCGTGCACGCGGTGCGGCTGGTCGCAGAGGGCGACTCGCTGCTGTTCCCGGCCTCGGTACGGCGGCTGGCCGCCCGGTACGGCAACGGCGACCGGCCGGCGCGGGCCGTGCTGGAGCGGGCCCGGCTGACCGAGCGGGAGGCGGAGGTGCTGCGGCTGATGACCCGGGGCCTGTCGAACGCCGAGATCGCCGGCCGGCTGGTGGTGGGCGCGGAGACGGTGAAGTCGCACGTGAGTTCCGTCCTGGCCAAGCTGGGGGCGCGGGACCGCACCCAGGCGGTGATCGTGGCCTACGAGTCGGGGTTCGTGGAGCCGGGCTGAGCGTGGGGCACGGCCGCGGGCCCAGCCCGGCACTCGCCGGGCCGGGCCGGGCCGAGTACGATCCGGCCAACACGCCCGCGAGCTGGGAGGACGGACGGTGGGGCAGCTGACCGGCGGCGATCCCTCGCTGCTGCGAAGGATCAATTCCGCGGTGGTGCTGCACGCGTTGCGTGCCACGGACTGCGCGACGCTCACCGAGATCACCCGCGTCACCGGACTGTCCCGGCCGACCGTCGAGGGCGTCGTCGAGGGGCTCATCGAGGGCGGGCTCGTGGTGGAGGCGGCGGCCGACGACGGCGGCGCCCGCCGCCAGGGGCGGCCCGCCCGGCGGTTCCGGTTCCGGGCCGAGGCGGGGCACCTGCTGGGCCTGGAGATCGGGCCGCACCGGGTCGCCGCGCTCCTGTCCGACCTGGACGGGCGGGTGCTGGGCGCCCAGGCCAAGGAGGTCGAGGAGACGGCGCCGGCGGACGAGCGGCTGGACCGGCTGCGCGGCGCGGTCGCCGAACTGCTGCGCCGGGCCGGGGTGGCGCGCAGCTCGCTGCGGGCGGTGGGCGTGGGCACGCCGGGCATCGTGGAGGCGGACGGCACCGTGCGGCTCAGCACGGCCCTGCCGCAGTGGACGGGCCTGCGGCTCGGGGAGCGGCTGAGCCGCTCCTTCCGCTGTCCGGTGCTGGTGGAGAACGACGCCAACGCGGCGGCCGTCGCCGAACACTGGAAGGGTGCGGCGACCGGGACCGACGACGTGGTGTTCGTCCTGGCCGGGCTGAGCCCCGGGGCCGGCTCACTGATCGGCGGGCGGCTGCACCGGGGGTACGGCGGGGCGGCCGGGGAGATCGGCGCGCTGCACCTGCTGGGCCGGGAGGCGACGCCGGAGACGCTGCTGTCCACCACCGACGAGCCGCTGCACCCGCTGGACGAGCAGGCGGTCGCCGAGGTGTTCGCACTGGCCCGCAAGGGCGACCAGCGGGCCCGGGCGGCCGTGGACCGGTTCATCCAGCGGCTGGTGCACGATGTCGCCGCGCTGGTGCTGGCGCTCGATCCGGAACTGGTCGTGGTCGGGGGCTGGGCGGCGGGTCTGGACGGCGTCCTGGAGCCGCTGCGGCGGGAACTGGCCCGCTACTGCCTGCGGCCGCCCCGGGTGGCGCTGTCCCTGCTCGGCGAGGCGGCCGTCGCCACGGGGGCGCTGCGGGTGGCGCTGGACCACGTGGAGGAGCAGTTGTTCGCCGTGGACGGCACGGTGACGCGGCGCTGAGCCGTACGCCGAGGGAGGCACTGGTCGTCATGGAGACACGGCGGCCCGGAGCCGCTGCGGCGGGAACTGGCCCGCCACTGCCTGCGGGTGGCCCGGGTGGCGCTGTCCCTGCTCGGCCACGGGGGCGCTGCGGGTGGCCCTGGACCACGTGGAGGAGCAGTTGTTCGCCGTGGACGGCACGGTGACGCGGCGCTGAGCCGTACGCCGAGGGAGGCGCGGGTCGCCATGGAGACACGGCGTCCTGGAGCCGCTGCGGCGGGAACTGGCCCGCAACCTGCCTGAGGTTGGCCCTGGACCACGTCGAGGAGCAGTTGTTCGCCGTGGACGGCACGGTGACGCGGCGCTGAGCCGTGCGCCGAAGGGGGCGCGGGTCGTCGTGGAGACGCCGCGCCACGGTGACTCGTGGTCGCGCCGTGTCCCGCGCGCCGGGCGAGTCGGTCCCGTCCGGGGCCGTGAAGTGCCCGGTGCGCGGGCTGCCGTACGGCTCAGGAGGCCCGCTGCTCCGGGTCGTGGTGTATCTCCACGCCCGCCGATTCGCCGAAGGTCAGCCGGCAGGTGTCGGCGCGGTAGGTCGCCACCGACAGCGCGGCGGTGCGTCCCTGGACGAGGAAGCGGGTGGTGACGACCAGGACGGGTGAGCCGGGGAGGCGGTCCAGTTCCTTGGCGTCGTCCGCGCGCGCGGAGCCCAGTTCGACGGCGCGTTCCTCGCCCTCCAGGGACAGGTGCTGCAGCTCGCGCAGCACCGCACGCGCGCGTGCCGCGCCGGACGGGGCGTCGATCGCGGTGAGGCCCGGCACCGAGGCCGCCGGGATGTAGAGCAGTTCGGTGGCGACCTGCTGGCCGTGGGACATGCGGGTGCGGCGGACGGTGTGGACGGGCTCGTCCGCGTCGGTCCCCAGGGCGGCGACGACGGTGGCGGGCGGCGGTGTCAGGTCGCTGTCGGCGGGCTGCCAGGCGTCGCCGGCGGCGCCGGGCCAGGTGTGCTGTTCGGTGCCGACGGCCACGCCGACGCGCGGCGGGGCGACGGTCGTGCCGACGCCGCGGCGGCGCTGCAGCCGGCCCTCCAGCTCCAGCTGTTCCAGGGCCTGGCGGAGCGTGGCCCGGGCCACGCCGAAGCGGGCGGCGAGGTCGCGTTCGTTCGGCAGGATCTCGCCGACCGAGAACTCGGAGTCGAGTGCCTCGGTGAGCACGGTCTTGAGATGCCAGTACTTCGGTTCCGGCACCGATTCCAGCTGCGTGGTCCCCACCCTGTCCTCCGCAAGAGCCGTGGTCCGGCGGTTTTTAGCGCCCTTGTTTATTAAAGGTTGTTGCACTTCTCTGCGACGATAGGGCGGCCGTCACCCTTGGTCAAGACCAATCCTCGGCCCGGCGCGGAACGCGCGGGCGGGCCGCCGCCGAGCGTTCACGAGGCGTTCGTGCGCGGCGCGGTGTGTGACATCGCGGCAACGCCCCCGTCGCACCGGCGGGGGCGTCGCAGGGGCGGCGGGCTCAGCCGTCGGCGAGGTGCCGGAGCTTGTCCGGGTTGCGCACGAGGTAGACGGTGGTGATCCGGCCGTCGGCGATGTCCACCTGGAAGAGCGTGTGGGGCTTGCCGTCGGACAGGACGAGCAGTGCGGGGCCGCCGTTGACCTGCACGGGACGGAAGGACAGGTCCGCCGCGACCGGACGGGCGACGCCGATGAGGAAGCGGCCGACCTTGTCGGCGGTGTGCAGGACCCGCAGCGGCGCCTTGGCCTTGCCGCCGCTGTCGGCGACCAGCCGGGCGTCCGGAGCGAGCAGGGACAGCAGGCCCGCCAGGTCGCCCCCGGCCGCGGCGGCCAGGAAACGTTCGGTCAGGTCGCGGCGCCGCACGGGATCCGCCTCGTACCGGGGGCGCCGTTCGGCCACGTGCCGGCGGGCCCGGCCGGCGAGCTGCCGTACCGCCGGCTCGGCCCGGTCGAGCAGGGCGGCGATCTCGGCGTAGGGGTAGCCGAACGCCTCGCGGAGCACGAACACCGCGCGCTCCAGCGGGGAGAGCGACTCCAGGACGACCAGGACGGCCAGGGACACCGTGTCGGCGAGTTCGGCGCGGTCCGCGGAGTCCGGGGCGGTGCCGGTGAACTCGGTGAGGTACGGCTCCGGCAGCCACGGGCCGACGTACGCCTCGCCGCGGGACTGCACCTGGCGCAGCCGGTCGACGGCCAGCCGGGTGGTGACGCGCACCAGATAGGCGCGCGGTTCGCGGACCTGGGCGCGGTCGGCCCGGTACCAGCGCAGCCAGGCGTCCTGGACCACGTCCTCGGCGTCGGCGACCCTGCCGAGCATGCGGTAGGCGACTGCCATGAGGAGGGGCCGGTGCTCTTCGAAGACGTCGGTGGCGAGGTCGTCGGTCACGGGGGACATCCCAGCCGACACGCTGGTCGCTGTCCACCCGGAATGCCCGGCTCCGCAAGCGGTCCGGACCACAATGGCGGCGGACCGCCGGCCCGCGGCGGCCGGTGACCGTGAGGTGGGCGATGCGGTACGGGGTGCTGGGCACGGGCGAGGTGGGACGCACCCTGGCCGGCCGGCTGCTGGAGCTGGGCCACGAGGTGACCCTCGGTTCCCGCACCCGGGACAACCCGGTGGCGGCGCAGTGGGCGACGGCCGCGGCCGGCCGGGCCCACGCGGGGACGTTCGCGGACGCGGCCGAGGCGGGCGAGGTGGTCGTCAACGCGGTGGGCGGCCGGGTGGCGTTGGACGCGCTGCGGGCGGCGGGCGCGGAGCACCTGGAGGGCAAGGTGCTGGTCGACGTCTGCAATCCGCTGGCGTTCGACGACGGGCAGCCGCGCCTCGACCCGGTGGAGTCGGACAGCGTGGCCGAGCGCATCCAGCGGGCGTTCCCGCACGCGCGCGTGGTCAAGACGCTGAACACCGTCAACTGCCAGGTGATGGTGGATCCGGGGCGGGTGCCGGGCGAGCACCACGTGTTCGTGTGCGGGGCGGACGCCGGGGCCAAGGAGCGGGTGACGGGACTGCTCACGGAGTTCGGCTGGCCGGCCGGGCGGGTGCTGGACCTGGGCGGCATCCGTGCGGCGCGCGCGGTGGAGATGTATCTGCCGCTGTGGCTGGCCCTGTTCCGCGGCTTCGGGCACGCCGACTTCAACATCGAGGTGCACCGCGCGGGTTGAGGTCGGTGCGGGCGGGGCGGCATCCAGGGGCTACCGACGGGTAGCAATTGCTGACAAGCTGTCTACGGCGTCCGTCAGCAGCCCAGACGAGGAGCACCCCATGTCCGCCACCGTCTCCTTCAAGGTCCCCGCCCCGCACGGCCCGGGCGATGTCACCGTGTCCTACGCGCGCGTGGGCCGCGGCGCCCCCCTGGTCCTGCTGCACGGCATCGGCCACCACCGGCAGGCCTGGGACCCGGTCGTGGACATCCTGGCCACCGAGCGCGAGGTGATCGCCGTCGACCTGCCCGGTTTCGGCGCGTCCCCGGGACTGCCGGACGGCCTGGCCTACGACCTGCCCACCACGAACTCCGTACTGGGCGCCCTCTTCGAGGCGCTGGAGCTGGACCGCCCGCACGTCGCCGGCAACTCGCTGGGCGGTCTGCTCGCGCTCGAACTCGGCCGGGAGAAGCTCGTACGGTCCGTCACCGCCTTCTCCCCCGCCGGCTTCTGGACCGAGGCCGAGCGGCGGTACGCGTTCTCGGTGCTGCTCGCCATGCGGGGCATCGCCCGGCGGCTGCCACTGCCGCTGGTGGAGCGGCTGGCCCGCACGGCGGCCGGCCGTACCGCGCTGACCAGCACCATCTACGCCCGCCCCGGCCGCCGTTCGCCGGAGGCGGTGGTCGCCGAGACGCTCGCGCTGGTCGGGGCCACCGGCTTCGAGGAGACCCTGCGGGCGGGCGCCGCCGTCCGGTTCACCGACGAACTGGCGGGCCTGCCGGTCACGGTGGCCTGGGGCACCCGGGACCGGATCCTCGTGCGCCGCCAGGGCGTCCGCGCCAAGCAGCTCATACCGCACGCCCGGCTGGTGCGGCTGCCGGGCTGCGGCCACTGCCCGATGAACGACGACCCGGCACTGGTCGCACGGGTCATCCTGGACGGCAGCCGCTGAGCGGGCAGCGGCCGGACGGCGGACCGGCGGGGCAGCAGGACATAGAAAGTGCAACAAAAGGGGCGGAGCATACTTAACCCATCGGTCACAATGAGTTCGTGATCACGCAACACCCTTCGTCCACAGTGGCTGCATGACTCCAGACCTGCCTGATGTGACCCGGGCCCGGCACGGACGGCCCGTGCACCACTGGCGGCGCGACGTCGTCGAACTCGCCGCGCTCTTCACGGCCGTGGCCGTCGCGGACGCGGTGGCGAACCTGATCGGACACGGGCCCGACGGCCCGGCCCTGCTGGTGATCTCGGCGATCGTGCTGGCCGCGACGGCGGTGTTCCACGTGTGGTGGTCACGCCGCCACGGACATGCGCCGCCCCCCAGTGATACCGGCGCCCGGCCGGCCGCCGAACCGCGGCCGGCCGGGCCCTCCCAGCAGCCCGCC
>NZ_BNBF01000001.1:110122-116844 GCF_014654935.1 Streptomyces capoamus | reverse complement strand
GGCTACGACGTCGACGGCACGCTGTGGCGGATGCGGACCACGGTGCAGGACGCGCCGGGTTCCCTCGCCGCCCTGTGCACGGCGCTCGCCGGACACGGGGTGGACATCCTGAGCCTGCAGACCCACCCCCTGGCCGACGGCACCGTGGACGACTTCCTGCTGCGGGCCCCGGGCGCGCTCCCGGCCGCCGAGATCACCCGGGCGGTCGCGCTGGCCGGCGGCACGGCCACGTGGATCGAGCGGGCCGACGCCCACGACCTGGTCGACGTACCCACCCGGGTGCTCGGTCTGGCCGCCCGTACCGCCCTGGACGCCGCGGAACTCCCGCTGGCGCTGCGGCAGTTGCTGGGCCGCTGCACGATCCGGTCGCTGCCCGGCCGGCCGGCCGGGGGCGGCCGGGGCCCGCAGCCGGTGCCGGTCGAGGGGGTCCTGGAGGACACCGTGATGCGGCTGCCGGCGCCCGAGGGCGGTGTCCTCACCGTGGAGCGGCCGTACCTGCCGTTCACCCCGACCGAGTTCGCCCGCGCGCGGGCGCTGGTGGAGCTGGACAGCCGGCTCGGACCGCGCATCCCCGACGGCGAGGACGTCCTCACCCTCCCCGCGGGCGACGACATCACCGTGCGCCGGGTCGACACCGGCGACCTGGTCGCCGCCCGGGCGATGCACGACCGGTGCTCGCCGCACACCCTCGGCCTGCGGTACCACGGCCCGGTCGGTGACGCGGACCGCTACCTGAACCACCTGCTCAGCCCCCGCTTCGGCCGCACCCTGGCCGCGCAGACCGCCTCGGGGCGGATCGTCGGCCTCGGGCACCTGCTGTGGGACGGCGACGAGACCGAGGTCGCGCTGCTGGTCGAGGACGAGTGGCAGCAGCGCGGGATCGGCGGCGAACTGCTGGGCCGGCTGGTGGCGATGGCGGCGGAGGCCGGCTGCGCGAGCGTGTACGCGGTGACCAAGGCGTCCAACACGGGCATGGTGGCCGCGATGCGCGGGCTCGGCCTGCCGCTGGACTACCAGGTGGAGGAGGGCACCCTGGTGATCACGGCCCGGCTGGACGCCGCCCCGGTCGCCTCCGCGCCCGGTCCCCGGCCTCCGCGCCTGGGCTGACCGGTTCCCCCGCGTCGCGCGCCGGCGGCCCCGGCCACGAGGGCCGGGGCCGCCGGCGTCGAGCCCGTCCCGCGAGGAACGGACACGCGCCCGCGGTGCGCGACCCGTCGCCGCGCGAAGGGCACCGCCCGGGAGAGCCGACCCGTCCGCGCAGCGCCGGATTCCCCCGCCGCACGCACCTGCCCCCCCCAGGCCAGGGGCACCGCACCGGCGAGCCGGGCCCGCCCCGCGCGACGAGCACCGACCGGGACCGCCGGCCTCGTCCCGGGCGACGGGGCGCTGCCCCGGAGAGGGAGAGCCCCGTGGTGCCGGGCGTGCTCCCCCCGGAGGGCGTGGCGGGCGGTTCAGCGCACGGCCTCGTGCAGTTCCGTCGCCCGGCGTGTGGGTGCGGCGCCCAGTGCCTGGTCCAGGTCGGCCCACAGGTCGTCGACGTCCTCCAGGCCCACCGACAGCCGCAGCAGCCGGTCGCTCACCCCGGCCCCGCGCCGGTCCTCGGCGTCGACGATGCGGTGGCTGATGGACGCGGGGTGCTGGATGAGCGTGTCGACGCTGCCCAGGCTCACCGCGGGGGTGACGAGCCGGACCCGGGAGATCACCTCGTGCGGGTCGCCGTGCACCTCGAAGGCGATCATCGCGCCGCCGAGCCGCGGGTAGCGGACCCGGGCCACGCGGGGGTCGGCGGCGAGCCGGCGAGCCAGCTCGGCGGCGCCGGCGGACGCGGCCCGTACCCGCACGGGGAGCGTGGACAGTCCGCGCAGCAGCAGGTAGCCGGCGAGGGGGTGCAGGACTCCCCCGGTGGCGAACCGTATCTGCCGCAGCCGGCCCGCGAACTCCTCGTCGCAGGCGACCACCCCGGCCAGCACATCGCCGTGGCCGCCGAGGTACTTGGTGGCGCTGTGCAGCACCAGCCGGGCGCCCTGCTCGGCCGGGCGCTGGAGCACGGGGGTGGCGAAGGTGTTGTCGGCCAGCAGCGGGACCGTTCCGCAGGCGTGGGCGACGGCCCGCAGGTCGAGTTCGGCGAGCGTCGGATTGGCCGGGGACTCGACCATCACCAGACCGGTGTCCGGGCGCAGCGCCTCGGTGATGCCGGCCGGGTCGGTCCAGGTGACCTCCGTGCCGAGCAGCCCGGCGGTCAGCAGGTGGTCGCTGCAGCCGTACAGCGGCCGTACCGCCACCACATGGCGCAGTCCCATCGCCGACCGGGCGAGGAGGACCGCGCTGAGCGCGGCCATGCCGCTGGCGAAGGCGACCGCGGACTCGGTGCCCTCCAGACGGGCGAGGGCGGTCTCGAAGCGGGCGACGGTCGGATTGCCGAGGCGGCCGTAGACCGGCGGTCCGGCCGGGTCGGCGCCGTCGGTGGCGAAGGCGTCGATACGGGCGGCCTCGGCGCGGCTGTCGTAGGAGGGGTAGGTGGTGGACAGGTCGATCGGCGGGGCGTGCAGGCCCTGGCGGGCGAGGTCGTCGCGGCCGGCGTGCACGGCCTCGGTGGCCAGGGCTCTCGGTGCGGTGCGTACGCCGTCGTAGGCACCGGTGCTCGATGTGTCCATGCGCGGAAGGGTGAACATCGAACGGTTCACTGGAATCGAACACCGTGCTACGTTCGGCCCATGGCCGAATCCGTCGTACTGGATCCGGTCGATCTGCATCTGTTGCGGCTGTTGCAGAACGACGCCCGGACCACCTACCGCGATCTCGCCGCGCAGGTGGGCGTGGCTCCGTCGACCTGTCTGGACCGGGTGACAAGGCTGCGCCGCTCGGGCGTGATCCTCGGGCACCGGCTGCGGCTCGATCCGGCCAAGCTCGGGCGCGGTCTCCAGGCGCTGCTGTCGGTACAGGTACGGCCGCACCGGCGGGAACTGGTGGGACCGTTCGTGGAGCGGATCCGGGTGCTGCCGGAGGCGCGGTCGGTGTTCCACCTGACCGGGCCGGACGACTACCTCGTGCACGTGGCGGTCGCGGACATGGCCGATCTGCAGCGGCTGGTGCTGGACGAGTTCACGGCGCGCCGCGAGGTGGCCCGAGTGGAGACCCGGCTGATCTTCCAGCAGTGGGAGTGCGGGCCGCTGCTGCCGCCCGGGAACGCCGAGAGCTGAATCCCGTCAATCCCGGGTGACGCGGAGATCCTCGTCGTACGAGGATGGGCCGCATGTCTGAGACCCAGAGCCCGCTTCCCCGTCAGGTCGCCGACGCCTACGTCGACGACCTCATCGCCCTCGACCCGGTCACCGGTACGTACCTCGGTGTGCAGGAGAGTTCGAGCAGGCTGCCCGACTACTCGCCGGCCGGTCAGGAGGCCCTGGCACAGCTCGCGCGGGCCACCCTCGGCAAGCTGGACGAGGCCGAGCGGCGGCCCGGTGCGGACAGTGACGCGGAGCGGCGCTGCGCGCGGCTGCTGAGGGAACGGCTGACCGCCGAGCTCGCCGTCCACGACGCGCAGGAGCACCTGCGCCGGATCGGCAACCTGGACACGCCCGCCCACGCGGTCCGGGAGATCTTCACGGTCACCCCGGCCGAGACCGAGGAGGACTGGGCGGCGATCGCGCAGCGGCTGCGCGCGGTGCCGGACGCCCTCGCGGGCTACCGGGCCTCGCTCGGACTCGGCCTGGAGCGCGGGCTGTTCGCGGCGCCCCGGCCGACCGCGACGCACATCGCCCAGCTCACCGAGTGGGCGGACACCGACGGCACGGGCCGCGGCTGGTACGAGGAGTTCGCCGCCGCCGGTCCCGAACCGCTGCGCGCGGAGCTGGACGAGGCGGCCCGGGCGGCGACCGGTGCCGTGGCGGAGCTGCGGGACTGGCTGCGGGACGTGTACGCGCCGGCGATCGAGGACGCCCCGGACGTGGTCGGACGCGAGCGGTACGCGCGCTGGGCCCGCTACTTCAACGGTACGGACCTCGACCTGGACGAGGCCTACGCGTACGGCTGGGCGGAGTTCCACCGCATCCTCGGCGAGATGCGCAAGGAGGCCGAGAGGATCCTGCCGGGCGCGCAGACGCCGTGGGTGGCGCTCGCGCACCTGGACGAGCACGGCCGGCACATCGAGGGTGTGGACGAGGTCCGGGAGTGGCTCCAGGGCCTGATGGACAAGGCGATCGAGGAACTGGACGGCACCCACTTCGAACTCGCCGAGCGGGTGCGGAGGGTCGAGTCGTGCATCGCCCCGCCCGGCGGTGCGGCGGCGCCGTACTACACGGCCCCGTCGGAGGACTTCTCCCGGCCCGGCCGCACCTGGCTGCCCACGATGGGCCAGACCCGCTTCCCGGTCTACGACCTGGTCTCGACCTGGTACCACGAGGGCGTGCCCGGCCACCACCTGCAGCTCGCGCAGTGGGCGCACGTGGCCGAGCACCTCTCCCGCTACCAGGCGACGATCGGCGGGGTCAGCGCCAACGCCGAGGGCTGGGCGCTGTACGCGGAGCGGCTGATGGACGAGCTGGGCTACCTCACCGACCCGGAGGAGCGGCTCGGCTACCTGGACGCGCAGATGATGCGGGCGGCCCGGGTGATCGTGGACATCGGCATGCACCTGGAGCTGCCGATCCCGGCGGACTCGCCGTTCCACCCCGGTGAGCGGTGGACCCCGGAGCTGGCCGAGGAGTTCTTCGGCCGGCACAGCAGCCGGCCGGCGGACTTCGTGGAGAGCGAGCTGACCCGGTACCTGACGATCCCGGGCCAGGCGATCGGTTACAAGCTCGGCGAGCGGGCGTGGCTGCTGGGCCGGGAGAAGGCGCGGGAGCGGCACGGTGCCGCGTTCGACCTGAAGGCCTGGCACATGGCGGCGCTGTCGCAGGGTTCGCTGGGCCTGGACGACCTGGTGGACGAGCTGTCCGCCCTCTGACCGCCCGGCGCCCGCGGGCTTCCGGGCCGGCCGGCTCACCGGTGAGCCGTTCGCGGGCTTCCGAGTGGGCCTGCTCACCGGTGAGCGGGCCCTCCCGGCCGGTGGCGTACCCGGTGTGAGCGCGTGCCCCTCGGCCGTACGGCCGCCTCCCGGTGGCGGGCGCGGGACGCGGGCGGCTAGCTGGTGCCGGGGGCCGATGCGGAAGGCGGACCGGGCATGCGGGAACAGGGGCCGGGGCAGCGGGCACTTCTGACACCGCGCGCCGCCGGGCTGGCCGGAGTGGCCTTCGCACTGCTCATGGCGGCGGCGATGGTGCTGGTCAGGCTGGGACTGCCGGAAGGCGCCGGCGCGGGCACGGCGCAGGGATTCACGGACTCCGCGCGGCGCGACGCGCTGCGCGCGGCCCTCGCGCTGGTGCCGTTCGCCGGCATCTTCTTCCTGTGGTTCATCGGCGCGATCCGCACGCACGTCGGCGAGGCCGAGGACAAGTTCCTCGCCACCGTCCTGCTCGGCAGCGGGCTGGTCTTCACCGCGACGATGTTCGTCGCCGCCGCGGCGGCGGACGCCGTGCTCGTGGTGAGCCACCCTGCCGGGGTGCCGCCGCTGCCGGCCTCCTGGGACTTCGGCCGCCACCTCGCGTACACGCTGATGACGGAGTACGCAACCCGGATGGCGGCCGTCTTCGTGTCGTCCATGTCGGTCATCGGCCGCCGCCTCGGGGTGCTGCCGCGCCGCCTCACCACGCTGGGCTTCCTCACCGCGCTGGTGCTGCTGTTCGCCGCGTCGAACCTGCGCTGGGCGGAACTCGTCTTCCCCGCCTGGTCGCTCGTGCTGGGGGTCCACATCCTCCTGGCGAGCCGGCGTGCCCGGACCCGCCCGGACGAGGCGTAGGCCACCGGCCGCTCACTCGATCGGCGTGCCCGGCGCGCGGACGCCCCGCCCGGGCTCGCATGCTGGCGGGCGGGGGACGACCGCCGTCCGGAACCGTTCGCGCGCGCCGCGCGGGCGACCGGACCTGGCCACGGAAAGGGCGGAGCGTCGATGAGGATCGTCGTCGATCTCAACAAGTGTCAGGGGTACGCGCAGTGCGTGTTCCTCGCGCCGGACGTCTTCGCCCTGCACGGCGAGGAGTCGCTGATCTACGACCCGCGCGCGGACGACGAGCAGCACGAGCGGGTGGCGCGGGCCGTGGCCGCCTGCCCGGTGCAGGCGATCACCGTCGACGGGGCGGGCCGCGCGGCCGGGGTCCGGGAGGTGTCCGATGGCCGCTGACTACCTGGAATGGCTCCGGCGCGAGGGCCGCATCGTGATCGTCGGTGCCTCGCTGGCCGGGCTGCGGGCCGCCGAGACGCTGCGCGCGGAGGGGTTCGCCGGTGAGCTGACGCTGATCGGGGACGAGCCGTACGAGCCGTACGACCGTCCGCCGCTGTCCAAGTCCGTGCTGCTGGGCATGGCGTCCCCGCGCCACACCGAGCTGCCCCGCCGCTGGGAGATCGACGCCAAGTGGCGCCTCGGTGTCGCGGCGGCCGGCCTGGACCTGACGGCCAAGCGGGTCCGGCTGGCCGACGGTGACGAGGTGGAGTACGACCGGCTGCTCATCGCCACCGGTGTGCGCGCCCGCCCCTGGCCCAAGGAGGAGGAGGCCCGGCTGGACGGCGTGTGCCTGCTGCGCACGCGGGACGACGCGGCCGACCTGTACCGGCGGCTGAAGGCGGGACCGCGCCGGGTGTTCGTCATCGGCGCCGGGTTCGCCGGTTCGGAGGTGGCCTCGGCGTGC
>NZ_BNBF01000001.1:107986-110075 GCF_014654935.1 Streptomyces capoamus | reverse complement strand
CGGGAGATGGGTCTGCCGGTCACCGTGGCGGAACGGGCGGGGGCGCCGCTGGTGGGCGCGCTCGGCGGGGTCGTCGGCGCGGTCGCGGCCGACCTGCAGCTCGAGAACGGCGTGGACCTGCGCACCCATGTCACGGTCACCGCCCTGGAGGGCGACTCGGCCGGCCGGGTGCGGGCGGTCCACCTGTCGGACGAGAGCGTGGTCGAGACGGACGTGGTCGTGGTCTCGCTGGGGTCGGTGCGCAACACCGAGTGGCTGACCGGGTCGGGGCTGGGCTCCGGGCCCCGGGGCATCGCGTGTGACGCGGGCTGCCGGGCGTTCGACTTCCGGGGCATCGTCACCGACGACGTCTTCGTGGCCGGTGACGTCGCGCGCTCCCCGCACGCGCTCTTCGGCTACCAGTTCCTCTCGCTGGAGCACTGGGGCAACGCCGTCGCCCAGGCGGAGACCGCCGCGCACAACATGATCTGCCGGGGCGCCGACCGGCGCCCGCACCTGTGGATGCCGGCCTTCTGGTCCTCGATGTTCGGGGTGAACATCAAGTCGGTCGGGGTGCCGCCCATGGGCGAGGAACTGATGATCACGCAGGGCTCCCTGGCCGAACGCCGGTTCGCCGGCGTCTACGGGTACAAGGGAAGGATCGTGGCCGCCGTGACCTTCGACAACACGCGGTGGCTGGAGTTCTACCAGGCGCAGATCGAGCGGGGAGCGCCGTTTCCGGTGGAGTTCCCGACGATGGACCGGCGTCCGGAGAACCGGCAGCCGGTGCCGGCCGGCTTCCCCGACCCGTCCCTGCCGACGCACGGCCCCATGGTGACCCTGAGCGGTTACTCGCCGGCCGACCAGCAGCTGGTCTTCCACCCCGCCCGCCACTGACCGCCGCCCACGGCCCGCACGCTCCAAGGAACCGCCATGCCGCACGCCTCGATGTTGCGCCAGATCACCGACTTCGCCAACCGCGCCGACCCCTATCCGGTGTACGCGGAACTCCGCCGGACACCGGTGCTCCACGAAGAGGAGGGTGGCCCGTACATCATCAGCTCGTACTACGACATCAAGGCGCTCCTCCACGATCCGCGGATCAGCTCCGACGCCGCCAACCTGGCCGCCGCCGGGGACGACGAGCTGGGCCAGACGGAGGAGACGGGAGGGCTGCCGCCGTCGTTCCTGCGCCTCGACCCGCCCGAACACGACCGGCTGCGGCGCATCGCGAACAGCGCCTTCGGACCGCCGCACCGGCCGCGGCGCATCGACGGCCTGCGCGCCGAGATGCGGGAGGTCGTCACCGGACTGATCGACGGTTTCGGGGACGCGCGGCAGGTCGACCTGGTCGACCAGTTCGCCTACCCCTTCCCGGTCACGATGATCTGCCGGCTGCTCGGGGTGCCCCGGGAGGACGAGCCGCGGTTCCGTGCCTGGGTCGATCCGCTGGTCGCGAGCCTCGACCCCGAGGTGCGGCAGGGCGCGGACGACGCGTTCCGGGAGAAGGCGCAGGAAGCCCGGATGCAGCTCGGCATGTACCTGGCCGGACTGGTCGAGCAGCGCACCAAGGAACCGCGCGACGACCTGTTGTCCGACCTCGTCGACAGCCGGGGCCCGGAGGGCTCCATGACGATGATGGAGGTGCTCAGCACCGCGGTGCTGCTGCTGATCGCCGGCCACGAGACGACCGTCAACCTGATCACCAACGGCATGCTCACGCTGCTGCGCCACCCGGACGTCCTCCAGCGGCTGCGGGCGGACCCGGCCCTGTCGGTCAACATCGTGGAGGAGCTGCTGCGGTACGAACCGCCGGTGCAGCTGGTGCCGCAGCGCACGTGCATCGCCGACATCGAGGTGCGCGGGGTCACGATCCCCAAGGGCTCGCGGATCTGGCTGGTGCTCGCCGCGGGCAACCGGGACCCGGAGCGGTTCGAGGACCCCGAGCGGTTCGACCCGGACCGCGGGGACATCCAGCACCTCGGGTTCGGCAGCGGTATCCACAGCTGCTTCGGCGCGCCGCTGGCCCGGCTGGAGACCCAGCTGGCCCTGTCCGAGCTGGCCCGGCGGCTGGAGGGTCCCCGCCTGGTCGAGGACCCGCCGCCGTACC
>NZ_BNBF01000001.1:95513-107945 GCF_014654935.1 Streptomyces capoamus | reverse complement strand
GGCAGAACGCCGTGCTGCGCGGTCCCCGGCACCTGGAGGTCGCCTTCGACGGGCTGCGCTGAGCGCGTCGCCCGCGCGGGGCACCGGCGTCACCGGCGTGCACGCGGCCGGCCCCGGTGCCGGACGGCTCACCCCGCAAGGTTCGCCGGCAGCACCACGCAGACCTCGTACCCGCCGTCGCCGGTCGGGCCCGAGGTCATGGTGCCGCCGAGGAGTTCGGCGCGCTGACGCAGACCGATCAGGCCGTGGTGCGCGCCGGGCAGCGGCAGGGGCGGCTGGGTCGGCGCGGTGTTGGTGACCCTGACCCGGACGGAACCGTCGGCGTGCAGCAGGTCGATGCACGCGGTGGCGCCCGGCGCGTGCTTGCGGGTGTTGGTCAGCGCCTCCTGGACGGTGCGGTACACCGCGCGCTGGACGGTGGCCGGGAGACCCTCGGGCAGGTCCATGCTCAGCCGGGTCTCGATGCCGCAGTTGTCGGCCAGCCGCCGGATGTCGGCCAGTGCCGGCTGCGGGGTCAGTTCGGTCGGGTGGCCGCCGGAGGCACGCAGGACGCCGACCATGTGGCGCAGCTCGTCCAGCGTCTGCACGCTCAGCCGCCGGATCGTCGCCGCAGCGTCCTTGGTGTCGGCGTCACGCGCGCCGACCTGGAGCGCGCCGGCCCGCACGGCGATCAGACTGACCTGGTGGGAGACGACATCGTGCATCTCCCGCGCCAGCTGGGCGCGCTCCTTGGCCAGGACCGCCTGGGCCGTCAGCAGCTGCTGGTGGTCCCGGGCCTCCGAGATCTCGGTCAGTCGCAGCGACAGGTCGTGCCGGGTCCGCACGAGCTGGCCGAGGAAGACGGCGGCGGCCGCCGTGGCGGCGCTGTAGCCGAACGCGATCAGCTTCCGGGTGTCGGTCAGGTCCAGCTCCGGCGCCGGCAGGGACATGGTGTCGCAGCACGCGAAGGCCAGGGCGCACAGCAGCAGCAGTGTTCTGGGGCGGCTGAGCGAGGCGAGGGTGTAGAGCGCGGCCAGACAGGCGACGACCGCGTCGGAGAGCAGGACGGCCGGGAGGGTGAGGAGGAAGGTGAGCAGCGGCTGCCGCCGACGCAGCACCAGGACGACGGCGGCACCGAGACCGCAGGCCATCCGCAGCGGCTCGTCGATGTCCCAGTGGGCCCACACGTCGAGCAGGGCCATGGCCACCGCCGCGCCGTCCAGCAGCAGCGGTGGCGGGCGGCGGGTCATCCGGCCCCCTCCGTGAGGAGCCCGGCCCGCTGGGCGAAGAGGGCCGCCTGGACCCTGCCGCTGACCTCCAGCTTGGTGAGGATGGCGCTGACGTGGTCCTTGACCGTGCCGGTGCTCAGGTGCATCCGGGTGGCGATGTCGGCGTTCGACAGGCCCTCGGCGATGAGGACGAGCACCTCGCGCTCCCGGCCGGTCAGCCGTTGCAGGGCCTTGGACGAGCGCTCCTGCGGTCCGGCGCTCAGGTAGCCGTCCACCACCGTCCGGGTGACCTTGGGCGAGAGCACGGTGCCGCCGCGGGCCAGGCTCTGCACCGCGGGCGGCAGCGCCTCCGGGTCGGTGTCCTTCAGCAGGAACCCGGCGGCGCCCGAGCGCAGTGCCGTCTCCACGTACTCGTCCATGTCGAACGTGGTCAGCATGGCCACCACGGGCGGATCCGGGAGCCGGCGGATGTCACCGAGGACGGTGAGCCCGTCCACGTCCGGCATGCGGATGTCCAGCAGCACGACGTCGGGGTGCTGCTCGCGCACCGTCCGCAGGGCCTCGGCGCCGGACACCGCGCCGACCACCTCGATGCCGTCGGCGGCGGCGAGGATGCGCTGGAAACCCGTGCGGATCAGGGCTTCGTCGTCGACCACCAGTACCCGGATCACGTGCGCTCCAGCCTCGACGGAACCACTGTCCGATTCGTACCACGCCCGGGGCCGCCTCGCCGCCGGACACGGGGCCGTGGGGCCCGGGCCGGGGCGCGCGGTCAGGGCCGGCCGGTGAGGCACGGGTGCCGGCGCGTGACCGGCACGGCCGGCGCCGCGACGAGCGCGGAGCCGTCGGCCGCGCCCCTGTGCCGCGGGGCGGCCGGCGCGGCGGGCCGGGCGCTCCACCGGCCGTCGCGCAGCGTCAGCGTGAGCGCGGACGGCACGTCCAGGTACCGGAACGAGCGGACGGGCAGGGACAGGGCGTGCACCAGCGCGGCCCTGACGACGGATTCCTCGACGACCGCCAGGACGGCTCCCGTCCCGGCGGGCAGTGCCCCCAGCCAGTCGGCCGTCCGGCGGCAGAGCCGGCGCACGGTCTCGCCCCCGTGCGGTGCGGCGTCCGGATCCGTCAGCCAGACGGACAGGCCGTACGGGTCCTCGGCCGCGACATCGGCGAGCGTGCGGCCCTCCCACGCACCGTGGTCCAGGCCGCGCAGGGCGTGCTCGGGCGTGGCGTCGACCCCGAGGGCCCGCGCGGTCCGGGCGCAGCGGGCGGAGGGGCCCCTGAGCGCCACGGCGTACGGCGGCAAGGCCACTGTCACCGGCGTGCCCGGGGAACCGTAGTCCCCGAAGAGCCGGTCCTGGCCGCCGTCCGCGGCGGACGCGCACAGCATCGTCAGTCGCACCGTCACCGTCCGACCTCCTTCTGCGATCGGGAGTGCCGCTCCGCCGGGGCGGAGCGCATCCCCTCGGACTCCACATTCCAGGAAGGCGGCCCCGTCAACCTCCAGCAGGTGGCCGGACCACCCCCGCCGGTCGGCGGTATCTGCGCGCGGGATCCGGCCGGCTAGGACAGGAGCACCAGGTCGCACTGGTACCAGGTTCCGGGCTTCCCGCCGAGGTCGGCCGGGTCGGCCGGTCCGATCGGGATGAACCCCGCCTTGGTCAGCACCCTGTGGGCCGCGGCGTTCTGGTGGGTGGTGGCCGCCCGCAGGGTGCGCAGTCCGTACCGCTGTGCCGCCAGCCGGCACAGCTCGCGGACCGTCTCGGTGGCCAGACCGCGGCCGGCGACGTGCTCGGCGATCCGGTAGCCGAGTTGCGCGGTGCGGTTGCCGATGTCGATCAGGTCGAACCTGCCGAGCACCGTGCCGTCCTCGGCGACGAGCAGGTGGCAGGCGCAGGTGCCGGCCTCCTGCTCGGCCAGCAGGGCGTCGTAGCGGTCGGTGAACCGTTCGAAGTACTCGTCGCCCCGGTCGGAGACGAAGGCGGCGAAGTAGGCGCGGTTCGTCAGCTCGAAGGCCAGGACCGCGGGGGCGTGGCTGGCGTGCAGCCGCTTCAGCTCGGGCACTGCCCGACTCTACCCGCACCGGGCCCCGGGACCGTGTGTTCCCGCGACCGTGTGCCGCGCCGCCCGGGACGTCGCGTCAGCAGCCGCAGTCGCCGTCGACGGGCGCCGTCAGCGGGTCGGGGTCCCGGCGGGCCGGGCCCCGCCCGGTCTCGTAGGCGAACCCCTCGCGCGCCCAGTACTCGAAGCCGCCGAGCATCTCCTTGACCCGGTAGCCGCGTTCGGCGAGGGCGAGCGCGGCGCGGGTGGCGCCGTTGCAGCCGGGGCCCCAGCAGTACGTGACCACCGGCACGTCCTTGTCGAGGAGCCGTCCGGCCCGCTCGGGGACGAGGGCGGTCGGCAGGTGGACCGCGCCGGGGAGGTGGCCCTGGTCGAACGACAGGGCGGAGCGGGAGTCCACGAGGACGAACCCGGGGTCGCCGTCGGCCGCGAGCGCGGCGGCGACGTCGGAGACGTCGGCGTGGAAGGCGAGGCTCGCGCGGAACCAGGCGGCGGCCTCGGTGGGAGCGGCGGGTGCGACGCGCAGGACGGGGTTCGCGGAAGCGGTATCGGTCATGACGGGAAATCTATGGTCCGCCGTCCGCCGCTTGAAGGGACGTTCCGCGGCCCTTCCCTT
This sequence comes from Streptomyces capoamus, assembly GCF_014654935.1. GTDB lineage: Bacteria > Actinomycetota > Actinomycetes > Streptomycetales > Streptomycetaceae > Streptomyces > Streptomyces capoamus. The sequence continues at coordinate 104,063 of NZ_BNBF01000001.1, read as the reverse complement.
GCCCGGCCGGGGATGTCCCTGCTATCCATCCGGGATGACCGTGTATTCCCCGGACGCCACCGACTGGCGCATCCTCGAAGTCCTCCAGCGCGACGGACGGGCCAGCTACGCCGAGCTGGCCCGCGCCGTGTCGATGTCCCTGAGCGCCGTCACCGAGCGGGTCCGGCGGCTGGAGGAGGCCGGCGTGATCCAGGGGTACGCGGCGGTGGTCGCTCCCGAGCGGCTGGGTCTGCCCATCCTGGCGTTCGTACGGCTGCGCTACCCGAACGGCAACTACAAGCCCTTCCACGACCTGGTCGCGGCGACGCCCGAGATCCTGGAGGCGCACCACGTGACGGGCGACGACTGCTTCGTGATCAAGGTCACCGCGCGGTCGATGTCCCACCTGGAGGAGATATCCGGGAGGATCGGCGCGCTCGGCTCGGTGACCACCAGCGTGGTGTACTCCTCCCCCCTGACCCGCCGCCCCCTGGGCCGCTAGACCGCCCCGCTGGAGTCAGGGGCCTCCAGACGGGCGAGGGGAAAGACGGCTTCCCTGGAGGTGGACCCTGCAGATCTGGCGCAGCGACTGACCCCGTCACACCCCCCGCTGCCGCAGCGTGGAGCCGCCTCGGCCCTTCACCACCTCCAGCTGGGCGTGGATGCGGCGGCGCAGGTCGGGGACGTGGCTGACGATGCCGACGCTGCGGTCGCGTTCGCGGAGGGAGTCGAGGACGTCGAGGACCTCGTCGAGGGTCTGGTCGTCGAGGCTGCCGAAGCCCTCGTCGATGAAGAGGGTGTCCAGGCGGACGCCGCCAGCCTCGTCGGTGACGACGTCGGCGAGGCCGAGGGCGAGCGCGAGGGAGGCGAAGAAGGTCTCGCCGCCGGAGAGGGTCGCGGTGTCCCGCTCCCGTCCGGTCCAGGCGTCCACCACGTGCAGCCCGAGCCCGCTCCTGCCGCGCCCGGTGCGGTCGTCGGAGTGGACGAGGGTGTAGCGGCCGGACGACATGCGCTGCAGGCGTACGGTCGCGGCGGCGGCGACCTGTTCCAGCCGGGCCGCGAGCACGTACGACTCCAGGCGCATCCGGCGTTCGTTGTCGGCGGAGGTGCCCGCGGTGAGGGAGGCGAGCCGGGCCACCCGGTCGTACTGCTCGCGCAGCGGGCCCAGTCGGCGCACGGCCTCGGCGGCGCGGGCGGAGAGGCGGTCCAGCTCGGTGCAGCAGCGGGCCGCGGCGTCGCGCGCGGAGGCGGCCTCGCGCAGCCGCCGTTCGGCGCCGGCCGCCGTGCGCTCGGCCGTCGCCGGGTCGGCGGGCGGCTGCTGGGCGGCGGCCGCGGTGCCGGGCTCGGCGAGGACGGCACGGACGGCGGCCTCCTCCTGCTGCCAGGCGTCCAGGCGGTGCTGCAGCTCGCGGTGGGCGGCCGGGTCCAGCAGGGCCTCGGCGGCGGCCTGCGGGGTGTCGAAGCCGGCCCGGTAGGCGGCGTCGGCGAGCCGGGCGTCGGCGTCCTTCAGCCGCTGGGCGGCGTCCTCGGCGGCGCGCACGGCGTCGGCGGCTTCGGTCAGCCGTGCCGCCTGCCGCTCCAGCTGCGCCGCCCGCGCGGCCACGCTGTCCTCCGCGCCCCGGGCCTGCGCCAACTCGGCTTCCAGCAGGGTCTGTTCACGCTCAAGGGTGTCCCGTCGGGCGAGCCGGGAGGCGGCCCGCAGGGCGGCCTGCTGACGGTCGGCGAGGCGCTGCTCGCGCTCCTGCCCGGCGCGCCGCAGTTCCTCCTGGGCGGCGTGCAGGGCGGAGGCCTCGCGGCGGGCACGGGTGTACTCCTGCTCGAGTGCGCCGGCCTCGGCGGCGAGCCGGTCGACGGGCGTGTCGCCGGCTTCGGCGGTGGCCGCGGCCAGGGCCTCGCGGATCTCGCCGAGACGCCGTCCGTCCTCGGTGTGCTGCTCCTCGGCCCGCTGGTACGCGGCGAGGGCGCGGTCCTCGGTGTCGCGGTCGACGTGTCCGGCGACCTTGCGGGCCGGGGCGGGGTGGGCGGTGGCTCCGCAGACCGCGCAGGGCCGACCGTCCGTGAGGTGGGCGGCCAGCTCGGCGGCGATGCCGTTCAGCCGCTGTTCCTTCAGGTCCAGCCAGTGGGTGCGGGCGTCGAGGGCGCGCTGCTCGGAGTCCTGCGCGCGCCGCCGGGCCTGCGCGAGGTCGGCGGCGAGCCGGTCGCGGGTGCGGGCCGCCTCCAGCCGGCGCTGCGCGGGGGCGCGCTGGACGGCGAGCTGTTCGGCGCGGGTGGCGGCCTCCTGGGCGGAGTCGACGCGGGCCTGGAGGGCCGCGCGGGTGGTCTCCCAGTCGGCGAGCCAGGCGTCGGCCTCGCGCAGGACGTCGTCGTCGGCCCGCTCCTGCCGGTCGAGTCCGGCGCGCTCCCCGGCGAGTTCGGCGAGCCGCCGTTCGGCGCGCCGCGCCGCGTCCAGGCCGCCCAGTTCCTCGGCGGCCCGGCGGGCGGCGGCGGCGAGTCCGCTCGCGCCGGCGCCGGCGTGGGAGCCGGGGAGCTGTGCGCGGGCCCGCGCCTCGGCCGCCGCGGCCCGGCGGTGTTCCGTCTCGGCGGCCTCCCGCAGCTCCAGCGCGGGCGCGACGGCTTCCGCCTTGCGGGCCCGCTCCATGCGCTCCTGTGCCTCGCGGTGGGCACCGGCCTGTTCCTGGAGGCGCTCGGCACGGCTCCGGGCCTCGGCGAACCGGTGCTGGAGCCGGGCGAGTTCGCGTGTCTCCTCCAGGGCGTGCCGGGCCGCGGCGTGGGCGGACTCGGCGGCGGAGAGCCGGCACCGGGCCACGGCCAGGCGTTCCCGGGCGGTGCTGCGGGCGACGGCGGCGGCGCCGAGGACGGCCTCGGCCAGGCCCGGGTCGCCCGGGGCCAGCTCGGGCAGCTCCATGGCGTCGCCGGCCTCCTGCTGCATGCGGTGGGCGTCGGCGAGCAGGGCGGTGTCGCCCTCGCGCACGCGGGCCTCGGTGGCGCGGCGGCGTTCGGCGAGGCGCTTCTCGACATCGGTGAAGCGCTGGGTGTCGAAGAGGCGGCCCAGGAGTCTGGCGCGGGCCTCGGCGTCGGCGCGCAGGAAGCGGGCGAAGTCGCCCTGGGGCAGGAGCACGACCTGGCAGAACTGTTCGCGGCTCATGCCGAGCAGCTGCTCGATCTCGGTGCCGGTCTCCTGGTGGGAGCGGCTGAGGTCCTTCCAGGCCCGGGCCTGGGTGTCGTACTCGCGCAGCCAGGTCTGGGCCTTGTCGACCGTCATGCCCTTGCCGCGCAGCTTGCGCCGCTCCCACGGGGGCCGGCGGGTGACCTCCAGCCGGCGTCCGGCGACGGTGAGTTCGAGGCGGACCTCGGTGCGGGTGGCGGGCTGGGCGTGGTCACTGCGCAGGTGGGTTCCCTGGCCGCTCTGCCGGGCGCCGGGGACGGAGCCGTAGAGGGCGTAGCAGACGGCGTCCAGGACGGAGGTCTTGCCGGCGCCGGTGGGGCCGTGCAGCAGGAACAGTCCGGCGGTGGACAGGGCGTCGAAGTCGACGCTCTGGGCACCGCCGAAGGGCCCGAAGGCGGTGATGTCGAGCCGGTGCAGCCTCACCGGGCCACCTCCCGTACGGCGTGGTCGGCGCGTACGGCGTCGAACGCCTCACGGAGTACGGCCGCCTCCTCCACGTCCGGTCCGGTGCCGCGCACGTGGGCGACGAAGTCCTGGGCGATCTGCTGGTCGCTGCGGCCCGCGAGACGCCGGGCGTACGACACCCTCGGGTCGTCCTCGGCCCGTTCGGGGGCGAAGACCAGGCTGAGGGTTTGCGGGAAGCGCTCGGTGAGCCGGGCCATGGGGTCGGACGGGCGGACGGGGTCGGTGAGGGTGGCCTCGACCCAGGCGTCCTCGTGGGGGGTGAGCGCCGGGTCGGCGAGGAGGTCGTCCAGGGTGCCGCCGATCCGGGCGAGCGGGCGGGGCACCGGGCAGTCGACGCGCTCGGCGGTGACCGCGCCGTCCGCGTCCAGGTCGACCAGCCACATGCTCTTGCGGTGGCCGGCCTCGGAGAAGGAGTAGGCCAGGGGCGAGCCGGAGTAGCGCACGCGCTCGGTGAGGGTCTGGCAGCCGTGCAGGTGCCCGAGCGCCACGTAGTCGACGCCGTCGAAGACGCCGGCCGGTACGGCGGCGACCCCGCCGACGGTGATGTCCCGCTCGCTGTCGCTGGCCTGGCCGCCGGTGACGAAGGCGTGGGCGAGGACGACGGAGCGCGTACCCGGCGCGCGTGCGGCGAGGTCGGCGCGGACGCGGTCCATGGCGGCGCCGAGGACGGCCTCGTGGCCGGCCTTGTCGACGCCGAACTCGTCCTTCACCAGGGCTGGTTCGAGGTACGGCAAGCCGTAGAAGGCGACGTCCCCGTGGGCGTCCGGGAGCACGACCGGGGTGCCGGCGGCGGACGGTTCGGTGCGCAGGTGGACGCCCGCCCGGCCGATGAGTCCGGCGCCGACGCCCAGGCGGCGGGCCGAGTCGTGGTTGCCGGAGATCATCACCGTGGGCACACCGAGGTCCGCGAGGCGGTGCAGCGCGTCGTCGAACAGCTCGACCGCGGCGAGCGGCGGGACCGCGCGGTCGTACACGTCCCCCGACACGACCACCGCGTCCACCTCGCGCTCACGCACGGTGTCGACGAGGTGACCGATGAACCCGGCCTGGGCCCCGAGCAGGTTCACCCGGTGGAAGGCCCGGCCGAGGTGCCAGTCCGACGTGTGCAGCAGTCTCATGGGCCCCGAGACTAACGGCCGGGTCTGACATCACGGGCGGTTGCTCCCGTATCGCCGCCATCACCCGCCCAAGTCCGGCCTGTTATGTCCGGTTAGCGGCAATTATCGGGCGTCTCCGTAGGCTTCGCCGCCGAGTTCGAGGCCGGCCGTGCCCGCCGTCACATCGGCGAGCCAGGCACGGAAGGCGTCCACCTCGGCGTCCGGCAGGCCGATCTCCAGGGTGACGGCCTCGCCGTAGCGGACGTCCCGGACCTCGCGTCCGGTGGCGCGCAGGTCGTTCTGGACCTTGCCCGCGCGCTGGTGGTCGACGGTGACCGTGGCCAGCCGGAAGCGGCGCCGGGTGAGCGTGCCGAGCGCGTCCAGGGCCTCGCCGACCGAGCCGCCGTAGGCGCGGATCAGCCCGCCGGCGCCGAGCTTGACACCGCCGTAGTAGCGGGTGACGACGGCCACCACGTACCGCATGTCGCGGCGCAGCAGCATCTGGAGCATGGGCACGCCGGCGGTGCCGCCCGGTTCGCCGTCGTCGCTGGCCTTCTGCACGGAGGCGTCGGCGCCGATGACGTACGCCCAGCAGTTGTGGGTGGCGTCGGCGTGCTCCTTGCGCACGGCGGCGACGAACTCCTGGGCCTCCTGCTCGGTGGCGGCCGGGGCGAGGGCGCACAGGAAGCGGGAGCGGTTGATCTCGGTCTCGTGCACGCCCGCGCGGGCCACTGTGCGGTACTCGTCCTGCATCCCGCCAGCCTAATCCGTGGCCGGGGACGCCCTACGGAGCACAGGCGCCGCACGGACGGTCCTCGGACGCCGTGCGCCGGGCCCCCCGGCCCGCTTCACTTCTTCCCGCGCGGGACCGTGAACGAGGTGAGCAGGGCGCCGCCGGGGCCGAGGTCCGGCCAGCCGGTGCCGTGCCAGGCGAATACGGCGAACGCAGCGGTCGGGAACTTCGCGCGCACCCGGTCCAGCGTGTCGTCGAGACCGTCCCCGGCCAGCGTCCGCACCAGGTCTTCCACCCCGGGGTTGTGCGCGACCAGCAGCAGCGTGCGCACCTGCGCCGGCACCTCGCGCACCACCTCCAGCAGCTCCGCCGCGCCGGCCGCGTACAGCCGCCGGTCGAGGCGCACCGGCGGCGGGGTGGCCCACTCCCCGGAGACCAGCTCCCAGGTACGGCGGGCCCGTACGGCGGTGGAGCACAGCGCGAGGTCGGGCAGCGTACCGGCGGCGAGGGCCCGCCCGGCGGCCGGCGCGTCCCGCAGGCCACGCGGCGCGAGCGGCCTGCGGTGGTCCTCGACCCCCTCGGGCCAGGCGGACTTGGCGTGCCGCAGCACCACCAGCCGGCGCAGCAACTCGCCACGGCCCGGCCGGCTCACAGCGCGCTCCCGCACACCGGACACCCCGTCCCCCTCGACCTCGCCCTCGACCTCGCCCTCGTCCCGGACACCGGGCGGCTCCCCGCGCACCCGCTCATACCGGCCCCCCGACGTCCCGGGCCAGATCCAGGGCCAGCAGCCGGTCCGCGTAGACGAACGTCTCGAACCGGGCGCCGTCCGGGAGACCGGCCGCGCTCTCCACGTCGCCCAGGACGCCGAGCACCGCGGGCAGGTCCAGGTCGTCCTCCCAGGCGGCGCGCAGCCGTTCCCGTACCTCACCGGGGACCGGCCGCGAGGGCCGCCGCGCCCAGCCGGCGACGGCCCGCCGCCACCGGGCCAGACGGCGGGCGGCGTCCTCCAGCACCGCCGGGTCCAGCCGCACGGGCCGGTCCCGCGCGACGGCGAGCAGGGCGAGCCGGAGGGCGGAGGGGTCGGAGAGCAAGGCCGGGAGCGGGGCGGGACGGACGGGGTCGGCCGTCACGGCTTCCACCCGGACCACCGGCCCCTCCCCCAGTGCGCTCTCGCTGCCCCGTTCCGCCACGTGGACGGCCTGGGACTCGCCGAGGCCCGAGGCGAGGTCGCGGGCGTCCTCGAAGGGACGGATGGCCAGGCGCGTCGCGGCGGTGCGCAGCTCGGGATGGTCGCGGGGGGAGGTGAGGATCGTCCAGACGGGGGTGCCGCCCAGTTCCAGCGCGCGGACCAGCAGGTCGGCGGTGAGCAGCACCCGCAGGGCCGTCGGGTCGAGCCGCCGGGCGTGGGCCTGGACGCGGGTCAGGCCGCGGCGGGCGGGCGCGGCGGGGACGGGTTCACCGGTTCGGGCGTCGAGGATGCGCAGCACGGGCCGAGCGTAGGCGGACACGCGGCCGTGTGCAGCGACTCGCGCCGATTGCGGACCGCGTGCCGGAGCACGCCGGGAATCCCCACCCGGCGGGACGCTGTTGCCCGGACACACAGTTCCCCGCAGCCCGAGGAGGCGGCCGATGTACGGCGACGAGGCGACGATCCGCAGGATCCTGACCGAGCTGGGCGACACCTGGGCGGTGGTCGGCCTGTCCTCGAACCGGCACCGGGCCGCCTGGGGCGTGGCCCGGACGCTGCAGCGGTTCGGCAAGCGGATCGTGCCGGTGCACCCCAAGGCCGAGACGGTGCACGGCGAGCAGGGCTACGCCAGCCTCGCGGACGTCCCCTTCGACGTGGACGTGGTCGACGTGTTCGTCAACAGCGAGCTGGCCGGCCCGGTCGCGGACGAGGCCGTGGCGAAGGGCGCGCGGGCGGTCTGGTTCCAGCTGGGTGTCGTCGACGACGCCGCGTACGCCCGGACCCGGGCGGCGGGCCTGGAGATGGTCATGGACCGGTGCCCGGCGATCGAAATTCCCCGCCTCGGCTAGCCTGTCTCACCTTCTTCTCACAATTCTCCGATGAATATTGACATTCGGTCCATGCTCTGACCTGTGCGAAGGCTGAGCCCAAGACACCGGAGATCCCGGGTCAAAACTTGGTTAACAGTCTTCTGCCGGGATGGAATACGTCCCTAATCTGTGGCCTCCTTGCTCGTTAATCCTGCGTTTACGATCTGAGAGGCCACTTGACATGGCGAAAGTCGACCATGCCACGCCGATAGCCACGACGGAGTCCGGCGGCCTGCGCCGGGACGTCGGGCTCATCGGCCTGATGTGGGCCTCGGTGGGCTCCATCATCGGGTCCGGCTGGCTCTTCGGCGCCGAGAAGGCGGTCGTGGCCGCCGGCCCCGCGGCGATCATCTCGTGGATGATCGGCGCGGTGGCCATCGTGCTGCTCGCCCTGGTGCACGCCGAACTCGGCGGCATGTTCCCGGTCGCGGGCGGCACCGCGCGCTACCCGCACTACGCCTTCGGCGGCCTGGCCGGCATGTCCTTCGGCTGGTTCTCCTGGCTGCAGGCGGCCACGGTGGCCCCGATCGAGGTCGAGGCCATGATCGGCTACGCCAAGCACTGGCAGTGGGCCGCCGGCCTCCAGCACGCCGACGGCACGCTGAGCGCGAGCGGCTTCGCCGTGGCCGTGGTCCTCATGGCGCTCTTCGTCGGCGTCAACTTCTTCGGCGTCCGTGCCCTGGCCCACACCAACAGCGCCGCCACCTGGTGGAAGATCGCCGTCCCGCTCGCGGCGATCTTCGTCATCGCGATCGGCAACTTCCACCCCGGCAACTTCACCTCCGAGGGCTTCGCGCCGTTCGGCGCCAAGGGCGTGCTGAGCGCCATCAGCGACAGCGGCATCATCTTCGCGCTGCTGGGCTTCGAGCAGGCGATCCAGCTGGCCGGCGAGAGCCGCAACCCGCAGCGCGACCTGCCGCGCGCGACGCTGGGCTCGGTCGCGATCGGCGCCGTGATCTACCTCCTGCTCCAGGTCGTCTTCATCGCCGCCCTGCCGCACGCCTCCTTCGCGCACGGCTGGGCGCACCTGAACTTCCCCGGCATCAGCG
>NZ_BNBF01000001.1:89339-95477 GCF_014654935.1 Streptomyces capoamus | reverse complement strand
GCCCGTGGGCGGGTCTCGCCACCCTGGTGGGCCTGGGCTGGCTGAGCGTGGTGCTGTACATCGACGCGGTGATCTCGCCCGGCGGCACCGGTCTGATCTACACCACGGCCACCTCCCGCGTCTCCTACGGCCTCGCGAAGAACGGGTACGCCCCGAAGCTGTTCAGCAAGACCGACAAGCGCGGTGTGCCGTGGTTCGGCCTGGTGATCTCGTTCGTCACCGGTGTGATCTGCTTCCTGCCGTTCCCGAGCTGGCAGACACTGGTCGGCTTCATCACCTCGGCGAGCGTGCTGATGTACGCGGGCGCGCCGCTGGCCTACGGCGTGTTCGCCGACCGGCTGCCGCACCTCGAGCGCCCGTACCGGCTGCCCGGCGGCAAGTTCATCTCGCCGCTGTCCTTCGTGGTCGCCGACCTGATCATCTACTGGGCCGGCTGGGGCACGCTGTGGCGGCTGGGCTTCGCCATCCTGCTCGGTTACGTGCTGCTCGGCTCGTACGCCTGGTACGCCATCCGCAAGGGCCTGCCGGACGCGCCGCGGCTGGACTTCAGGGCCGCGCAGTGGCTGCCCGGGTACCTGGTGGGCATGGGCGTGATCTCCTGGCTGGGCGGCTTCGGCGGCGGCCGGGGCACCATCGGGCTGTGGTGGGACATGCTGATCGTCGCCGTCTTCTCCCTGGTCGTCTACTACTGGGCGAAGGCCACCGCGTCGAAGCCCGAGGCGATCGAGCGGAGCATCGACGAGGTCGTGGTGACGGACGCGCCCGCGCACTGACCCTTCACCTCTCCCCCACGGTGTCCCGTCGGCCCGGCTGACGGGACACCGTCATAATTGCCCGCGTGACGTCTCCCTCCCCCCACCCCCCCTCCCCCACCGCTGCCCGCTTCCCGGTCGTCGTCGTGGGCGCCGGACCGGCCGGCCTGACGGTCGGCAACATCCTGCGGGCCGCCGGTGTCGACTGCCTGGTCCTGGAGACGGAGAGCAGGGCGTTCATCGAACAGCGGCCGCGGGCCGGTGTCATCGAGGAATGGGCCGTACGCGAGCTGGAACGGCGCGGCCTGGCCGGCGGGCTGCCGGAGCGCGCCGAACGCCACTTCGCGTGCGAGTTCCGCTTCGACGGGCAGGGCTACCGCTTCGACTACACCGAACTGACGGGACGTCACCACTGGGTCTACCCGCAGCCGCTGCTCGTGACCGACCTGGTGCGCGAGTACGCCGACGTCCGCGGCGGCGAGATCCGCTTCGGTGTGCAGGACGTACGCCTGCACGACCTGGACTCGGACCGGCCCGCCGTCTCCTACACCGACCCGGACACCGGCGAACGGCTGCTGGTGCACTGCGACTTCGTCGCCGGCTGCGACGGGGCGCGCGGCGCGAGCCGGGCCGCGCTGCCGCCGCGCACGCGGATCTCCCGGCACGACTACGGCATCGGCTGGCTGGCCCTGCTGGCCGAGGCACCGCCGTCCAGTGACCGCGTGCTGTTCGGCATGCACGCCGACGGGTTCGCCGGGCACATGCCCCGCAGTGCCGGGATGACCCGCTACTACCTGCAGTGCCCGCCCGGCGACGACCCGGAGGCCTGGACGCACGAGCGCGTCTGGGACCAGCTCCAGCGGCGCCTGTCGGCGGCGGACCGGCCGCCGCTGACGGAGGGGCGGCTGCTGGAGAAGAGGGTGCTGGACATGCACACCTATGTCGTCGAGCCCATGGTGTCCGGCCGGCTCTTCCTGGCCGGCGACGCCGCGCACCTCGTCGCGCCGATCGCCGCGAAGGGCATGAACCTGGCGCTGCACGACGCGTTCCTGCTCGGCGACGCCCTGGCCGCGTACCTGGCCAAGGGCGACGCGGCAGGCCTGGACGGCTACTCGGACGCGTGTCTGCGCCGGGTGTGGGACTACCAGGAGTTCTCGGAGTGGCTCTCCGAGATCTACCACGGCGCCTCCCACGGCGACCCCTACCGCGCCGGCACCGCGCTGGCCCGGCTGCGCCGGCTGTTCACCTCGCCCGCGGCCGCCGCCGCCTTCGCCGAGCAGTACCTCGGGACGGCCGAGGCGTATTGAGCCGGTCGCGCGCGGACGACCCGGCTCAGGCGGTGACGCCCAGCCCCTCCAGGACGACCGCGCCGGGCAGTTCGGCCAGGGCCTTGCCGGGCACCAGCAGCTTGCCGCGCCGGCGTCCGCTGCCGACCAGGACGTAGGGCAGGTCGACGACGGCGGAGTCCACCAGGACCGGCCAGCCGGTGGGCAGCCCGAGCGGGGTGATGCCGCCGTACTCCATGCCGGTCTCCCCGGTCGCCGTCTCCATCGAGGCGAAGGAGGCCTTGCGGGCGCCCAGTTGGCGGCGGACGGCGCCGTTGACGTCGACCCGTGCGGTGGACGCCACCACGCAGGCGGCCAGGGTGGTCTCGCCGGCCCGCTTGCCCGCGACCACCACGCAGTTCGCCGACCGCTCCAGCAGGTCCCGGCCGTAGTGCTCCACGAAGACGGCCGTGTCGGCCCACTGCGGCTCGGTGTCGACGTACAGGATCCGGTCGGCCGGGACCGCCCCCTGCCAGTGGCGTACGGCGTCGGCGACCGGGGCGGTCAGCTCCCCCAGGCAGTCCGGGGCGGGGGTGGCGGTGTCGAAGTCTCCGATGGGTGCGCGCATGGCCGCACGCTAGCAAGGGCCGGCACCGCGCCGTCCCGGTGTCTCAGGGCACGGGCGGCACGGAGACGGCCATCACCATCTCCATCGGCACCTCGCCCCGGTTGCCGTACCGGTGCGGGACGTCGGCCTCGAAGGAGGCGCTCGCGCCGGCCGGGACGCGGTACTCCTCGCCCTCCACGGTGAGCGTCAGCTCGCCGGCGGTGACGTGGACCAGTTCGACGGTGCCGCCGGGGTGCGGTTCGGAGGGGCTGCTCTCGCCCGGCATCAGCCGCCAGTCCCACATCTCCAGCGGTCCGGGCGCATCGGCGCCGGCCAGCAGCCGGTTGTAGCTGCCGGCATCGGTGTGCCACAGCCGTACGGCGCGTTCGGCGGGGACCACGCGGACCCTGGGGCCCTGCTCGTAGTCGAGGAGGGTGGTGACGCTGACGCCGAGGGCGTCGCCGATCTTGACGACCGTGCCGATGCTGGGGTTGGTGCGGGCCTGCTCGATCTGGATGAGCATGCCACGGCTGACACCGGCCCGGGCGGCGAGCACGTCCAGCGTGAAGCCGCGCACCGAGCGCCAGTGCCTGACGTTGCGCGCCAGGGACTGGGTCAGGAGTTCGAGGTCCGACACGTCGCGTCCAATGTGCGGGAGGTCCATGGGCGGGAGGCCCGATGCCGTCGATGCCGTAGGTCGGTGCGGTGAACTACGGTCGGGTGCACCTGAGCGTTCACCGAACTGTACTGCGCGGACCGAGCCGGGCGGGTCAGTGTTCGGGCTCCAGCGCGGCCAGCCGGGCCACCGCGGCCTCGTCCAGGTCCGCCAGCGCCAGCAACTGCTGCGGTGTCATACCGTCCGGGATCGGCACCGGGGCGGGCGTCCGCAGCGGCGGCTGCCAGCCGTCCTCGGCCGTCCAGCGCCGTACGACCCGGGCGGGCGCGCCCGCCACCACCGCGTGGTCGGGCACCGTGCCCCGGACCACCGCGCCGGCCGCCACGACCACGTTCCGGCCGATCCGCGCGCCCGGCAGGATCACCGCGCCGGTGCCGATCCAGCAGCCCGGGCCGATCTCGACCGGCTCCATCCGCGGCCACTGCCGGCCGATGGGCTCGTGCGGATCGTCGTAGGAGTGGTTGGTGGAGGTGACGTAGACGTACGGGCCGAAGTAGCAGTCCTTGCCGATCGTGACCGTCGTGTCCGCGATGACATGGCTGCCGCGGCCGAGGACCACGCCGTCACCGATGCGCAGGACCGGGTCGGGGCCGAGGTCGACGCCGGGCATCAGGCCGGCGGTGAGGGTGACCTGCTCGGCGATGATGCAGTGGGCGCCGAGCCGGATCCAGGGTTCGCCGAAGACCGTGCCGAGCGGGAAGGCCAGCCGGGTGCCTTCGCCGATCGCGCCGAAGCGCAGACCGGCCGGGTGCTCGGCCGTGACGGATCCGGTGCGCCGGGCCCAGGACCAGGCAGCGTGTACGGCTCGCTGGGCCAGACCCCGTCGCCACGATGAGAACGTGTTCTTGCGCTTCGGCACGGGGTCACGTTACTCACCGGTCGTCTCCGGCGCAGCGGGCGGGCTGCTGTGATCTTTGCCCCACCCGGTGTCGTACCGTGCCCTGTACGTCCGACACGAGGAGACGGTGATGACGCAGAAGGCGCTGATCGTGGGTATCGGGGGCAAGGAGCCGCGGGTCGACCCCGAGGCGTTCGTGGCCCCCACGGCGTCCGTGATCGGGGATGTCACGCTGCACCCGGGGGCCAGTGTCTGGTACGGGGCGGTCGTGCGCGGGGATGTCGAGAAGATCACCGTGGGGGCGCGGGCCAACGTGCAGGACAACGTCACCCTGCACGCCGATCCCGGCTTCCCGGTGACCGTCGGCGAACGGGTGTCCATCGGGCACAACGCGGTGGTGCACGGGGCGACCGTGGAGGACGACTGCCTGATCGGGATGGGGGCGACCGTGCTGAACGGGGCCGTGATCGGAGCCGGATCCCTGGTCGCGGCCCAGGCGCTGGTGCCGCAGGGGATGGTCGTGCCGCCGGGGTCGCTGGTGGCGGGGGTGCCGGCGAAGGTGAAGCGGCCCCTGTCCGAGGAGGAGCGCCAAGGGGTGACCCTCAACGGCACCCTGTACGCGGAGCTGGGCAAGGCGCACAAGGACGTGCACCGGTGACCGGTGGCAGCGCGCGGGGACGCCTCACTCGCCGGCGTTCACCGGTTCCGGTTCCCGGTGGTCCTGCTGGGCCTTCTTCGCCTTGCGCTTGAGGACCAGCATCGAGGCCACGCCGATCAGGACCGCCACCCCCAGGCCCACGTACGAGAAGCGCTTCAGCCAGTCCTCGGCGACCCTGCCGACGTAGTAGATGACGGCCGTGGTGCCGCCGGCCCAGCAGATGCCGCCGAGGACGTTGGCGATCAGGAACTTCCAGTACGGCATGTGGAGGACGCCGGCGAGGGGGCCGGCGAAGATGCGCAGGAGGGCGACGAAGCGGCCGAAGAAGACCGCCCACATGCCCCACTTCTCGAAGGAGCGCTCGGCGGTGGCCACGTGGCCGGGGCCGAAGTGGCGCGGGAACTTCCCGCCGAGCCAGGCCAGCAGCGGGCGTCCACCCTTGCGGCCGATGGCGTAGCCGATGGAGTCGCCGATCACCGCACCGGCGGTCGCGCAGACGCCGAGGACGACCGGGTTGACGCCCGAGTGCTGGGAGGACATCAGCGCCGCCGAGACGAGGATGATCTCGCCCGGCAGCGGGATGCCCAGGCTCTCCAGACCGATCACCAGGGCCACCACGGCGTAGACGGCGACCGCCGGCACCGAGTCGAGCCAATCGTGGACGTGCACCGCCGGATCCTCCCCTGTCGCTGTCGTGCCCTGCGGCCTGCCGGGCCGCCGCGTGCAAAGAGCGCCCCAAGGGAAGGCTACCTGGTCGGCCCGGCGTCCAGCGGCGGCCTGTCGGGCGTCACTGCCTGCGCGCGACCAAGCGGTACGCGTTCGACAGGCCCAGCCGGCCGGACAGCGGCCGGACCGCGAAACGGTCGAGGAGGGTCGCGGTGAGGAGGGCGGGGACGGCCGCCAGGAGGAGGGCGGCGCGCGCGGCGCGGTGCAGCGGACCGGGGCGTGCCGGGAGCCAGGGCGCGTCCTCGCGGGGGGCCGCGTGGTCGAGCGCGAGCCAGACGGCGGCGAGCAGGTCGACCGGGTCGTGCGCCTCGGCGTGCTGTTCCGCGACCACCGTGAACCCCAGGTCGGCGAGCCGCCGGCGCAGGTTCGCGACCGGCATGAGGTGGAGGTGCTGCGGCTGGAGCCAGGGCAGCCACCAGCGGCCGAGGAGCCGGGCGTAGCGGCTCTCCGGGTCCGGTACCTCGATCAGGAGGTGGCCGCCGGGGCACAGGGCCTCGTGGGCGGCGCGGAGTTCGCGGTCGGGGTCGGTGCTGTGCTCGAGGTAGTGGAACATGCTCACCACGTCGTAGCGGGCGGTGAGGCCGGCGGCCAGGTCGGGGAAGGCCCCGCGGTGGGC
>NZ_BNBF01000001.1:74843-89296 GCF_014654935.1 Streptomyces capoamus | reverse complement strand
GTGGTCCACGCGGCCCTCGCGGGCGGCCAGTTCGACGCCGTCGGTGAAGTCCAGGCCGTCGAAGACCGTGCCGGGCAGGACGGTGCGGGCGGTCGCGCAGAAGTGGCCGTGGCCGGTGCCGACGTCCAGCCAGGTCCCCGGCGCGGGGTCGTGCGGCAGCATCGCCTCGGCGCGGTCCCGGTACATCGCCGTACGCCCGCCGAAGGTCCCGCTCATCCGCTGCTCGCCGAGGCCGTCGTAGAAGTCCCGGTAGTAGAACTCCAGTCCTTCCTCGGTCAGCCGGGGGTTCTGGAAGACGTGCCCGCAGTCGGCACAGCGGTCCAGCGTGAACCGGCCGGGCTTGTGCTGCAGCAGATCGCTCGTGCGCAGCCGCAGGACGAGCCGCCCGGAGGAACACCACGGGCACGTGGAGCGCCGCGGGCCGAGGAAACGGTCGGTCCCGGCGTCGAGATCGGCCTGGTAGGCAGGGCGCAGGGCGGCGATACGACGCGTCTTGTGCCCGGCGTCCGGGTCGTCTTTCCGTGTGCGGGTCATCGGGGCTCCGCTGCGAGTCGTTCCAGGTGGGCCGCCGCCACCGGGGCGCCGCCCGCCGCGCGGAACGCGGTGCCGATCCGGGCGGCGGCGGCCCGGTGGGCGGTGTCGTGCAGGACGGTGTCGAGGGCCTCGCCCAGCCGGGTCGCGGTGACCCGGCCGAAGCGGACCCGGACGCCCGCGCCGGAGTCCACGACCTGCCCCGCCACCACCGGCTGGTCGTCCCGGATCGGTGCGACGACGAGCGGGACGCCGTGCCACAGGGCCTCGCAGACGGTGTTGTGGCCCGCGTGGCAGACGACGGCGTCCATCCGCCGCAGCAGGGGAAGCTGGGGCACGGAGGGCAGGGCCAGGACGTCCTTGTCGTCCGGTGCCACGGGCAGCGCGCCGGCCGGGTCGGCGATCACGGCCTGCACCCGGTCGGCGCGGTCGCGCAGCGCGGCCAGGCAGGCGGCGAGGAAGCGGTCGCCGGTGCCGGCGTTCGCGGTGCCGAGGGTCACCAGGACCCCGGCCCGGCCGTGGTCCAGCCGTTCCCAGGGGAAGTCCGGTCCGGCCGGGCGGCCGGCGAGCGAGGGGCCCACGTACCGGATGTGCGCGGCCGACGGCGCCCGCGGCCCGATGAGTTCGGGGGTGCTGAACACCAGCAGCAGGTGGGGGGAGGAACGCGGGTCCGTGGTGCCGGCGGGGTCGCCGATACGGGCGCGCAGCCCGGCCAGCCGCTGCCGGATCCAGTCGGCGACCTTGGGCAGGCCGTCGTAGGCGCCGCCGAACTCGGCGGACGTGGTCGCCGACGTGGCCCAGGGCAGGCCGAGCCGCTCGGCCACCAGCGCGCCGGCGAGGGCCTGCTGGTCGGCGACTACCACATCGGGGCGGAACGCTGCGACGGCCGCGCGGACCCCCGGTGCCATCGCGTCGGCGAGCGGCAGCAGATACCACTCCCACAGGAACCGCAGCGCCTCCGCACCCCGCAGTTCCGGCGGCCGTACCGCGCCGTCGGCGCCCGGCACCGGTCCCGCGCAGGCGAACACCGCCGCGTCCGCGCCCGCGAGCCGGCGTACCAGTGCCGGGTCGGCACACGCCCAGGCCACCCGGTGGCCGCGCGCGCGGAGCCGGGCGGCGACACCGACGGCGGGGTTGATGTGCCCGGTCAGCGGCGGGACGACGAACAGGAACCCGCTCACCGGGCCCCCGCCCCCGCCGACACCAGGTCGAGGACGTGCGCGCCGACCGGGCCGGGCGCCTCCACCAGGACCGAGTGCTCGTGCCCGGGCAGGACGACCGCCCGGAAGTCCGGCAGCAGCCGCCGCTGCACCGGGACCAGCTCCGCCAGGTCCGAGTCGCCGCCGTACACCCCGAGGACCGGGCAGCGTACGGCCCTGATCTGGTCCTCGGTGAGGACCCGGCTGGCGGGGATGTC
Organism: Streptomyces capoamus; assembly: GCF_014654935.1. Lineage (GTDB taxonomy): Bacteria > Actinomycetota > Actinomycetes > Streptomycetales > Streptomycetaceae > Streptomyces > Streptomyces capoamus. Next base: position 87,348 of record NZ_BNBF01000001.1, on the reverse strand, counting down.
GAGGCCGAGACTGGTCTCACGGGCGAGGCGGGCCGCACCCCTGGCGAGCCGGGCGGTGTTGTGGCCGCGGTGGGCGGTGATCCAGGCGATCGCGTCGGGCTCGTTGTGCGCGAGTTCGGTCACCACCCGGCGCAGGATGCCGCCGAGCTTGGCGGCCCAGGCGGCCGTCGCCGGCTCGGACTCGATCAGGGTCAGGCTGGCCGCGCGGCCGGGATGGCGGGCCGCGTACCCGAACGCGATCGTGCCGCCGTAGGAGTTGCCGACGAGGTGCACGGGCCCGGTGACGTCCAGCCGGGCGAGGAGCGCCTCCAGGTCGTCGATGTTGTGGTCGAGGGTGTAGCCGTGCGCCGGGCGCTCGCTGCGGCCGTGGCCGCGCAGGTCGTACATGACGACGTCGAGCCCGGCCGCCGCGAACACGGGTGCCACGGTGAAGTAGTAGCTGGCCAGGCTGTCGGTGAGCAGCCCGTGCACCAGGACGACGGTGGAGTGCGGGGTGCGGCCGTCCCGGGGGCCGGTCCGCTGGACGTGCAGCCGGATGCCGCCGGCGTCGACCATCGCCACGGCTCAGACCGTCCGGCCCGTGTCGAGGCTCCCCGCCACGTAGGCCACGAGCCGTCCGACGGTCAGCTCGATGATCTCGTCGAACTCCATGCCGGCCAGGAACTCGGCGAGGTTGACCCGCTGTCCGTACCGTTCTTCCAGCAGCCCGGCCAGGGTGACGAGGTCGATGCTCTCCAGCTCCAGGTCGCGGTTGAAGGTGGTGGACATGCCGATCTCCACGTCGTCGTCGCCGTACTCCGCCAGGACCGTGCGGAGCATGCCGGTGACGTCGGCGAGGACGGTGTCGGCGGTGGGCTGCGCCGGGGCCGGCTGGGTGGGGTTCATCGGGGGTACTCCTCGGCTGCTGGGTCGGCGGGTGCGTCGGCTCGTGCGTCGGGGGGTCCGGCGTCCGGCCGACCGGGCGGGCCGTCGTCGGCTCCCGGTCCGGTCGTCCAGGCCACCACGTAGGCGCGCCGGGGCAGGGCGGGCGGGTTGGCCACGGGGGCGCAGTGCACGGTGTAGGCGCGTTCCAGACGGCCGGAGACGAGGAGCCGGCTGCCGTCCGGGGCGGCCTCCAGCACGGTGAAGTCCCGGGGGCGGCCGCCGAACCCGGCGCCCTCCGCCTTGGCGACGGCCTCCTTGGCGGCCCAGAACCGGGTGAACCACACGGCCTGCCCGTCACCGCGGTCACCGCCGACGCCTCCGTGGCCTCCGTGGCCTCCGTGGCCTCCGTGGCCTCCGTCGTCGCCGTCGTCGCCGTCGTCGCAGTGGGCGCGCAGGAGCCGCAGTTCGGCCGGGCCGAGCGCGGTGGTCAGGGTCCCCGGGTCGCGGTCGGCGACCTCCTCGATGTCGATGCCGGGGCCGGGCCGCGGGCGCTGCGGCCGTACGATCGCCACGGCGGCCTCGGCCCGGTGGGCGAGCGAGACGTCCAGCGGGGGCAGCTCGCGGCCGTGCACGCCGGTGACGTACGGGCGGCCCAGCGCGTCATTGCCGACCCGCAGCTCCGCCGGGAAGACCGGCCCCTCGCCCTGCTGCCAGAGCCGGTGCCGTACGGCGTCCTTGACCGCGATCCGGCCGAGCAGCCACTGCCGGCGCCCGCGCGGCGGGCGCTCGGCGTACGCGGCACGCTCCGCGCCGCCCAGCGAGTTGCGCATGATCAGCTCGCGGGAGGCCAGGTCCGGCCACCGCTCGTGCACCAGCGTCCAGCCGCCGGGCAGGGCCGTGGAGAGGGTGTGGCGCTCGGGGAAGCGTTCGACGGGCCGGGTGGTGGGGTCGTTGTCGAAGCGGCGGTCCTGCCAGCCGGTCAGCCGCGCCCAGACCCGGCCGCCCACGGTCAGCTCCGCGTCCGCCTCCAGCACGGTGTCCGTGAGGGAGGTGATGCGCAGCAGGCAGTGGACCCGGGTGCCGGGCTCCGGGTGCGGTCCGTGGAACCGCGCCTCGCCCAGCTGCACCGGGAAGACGACGGTCCGCTCGGTACGGGTCGCCATGATCCAGTAGCCGAGCAGCTGGCCCACGTTGTCGAGCAGCGCGCCAGGGGCCGCGGGCGTGGTGATCACCCCGCGCACGTGCCGCTCACCCAGCGCGGTCAGCTCGCTCAGGCCCTGGAAGCCCGGGCCGTGGAACATCCAGCGGTCGCGGTAGAGCTGGGCGGCGGTGTGGTCGGGGACCCGTTCGGGACCGGCCGGGAGCACGCCCGGCGGGGGCGGTGCCGGGTGGTGGGGGGCGAGTTCGACCACGGCGCGGGCGGTGGGGCCGAAGGTGACGGTGACCCGGTCGCCCGGGCGGTCGGGGTCCGGTGCGACGGTGACGGGCACGTCGACCGGGGGTACGGCGGTGAGCCAGCGGTCGAAGCGGGCGCCGTGCACGGCGACGGCGCGCAGACCGGGGGCCGCCGTCTCCGCGGCGTCCATCATGTGCCGCACGATCGTCGTCGCCGGGACGACCGGCCACCGGTCCTCCAGGTCCGGCCAGCCGGGACGCTGCGGGAAGAAGCAGTGGTCGAGGAGGTGGGGCATGGAGCGGGCGGACACGTGCAGGGTCGTCGTGGTACCGGCGAGGGTGAACGCGCCTGTACCTGCCCGGCCCTCCTTGCCTCCCCGGCCCTCCGCACCGGCAGCTGTGATCAGTTCGGCCGCCGTCGTGGCGGTGTCGTGCAGGAGCGCGGTGAGTTCGGCGGCGGCCGGGTGGTGGGCGGCCAGGGCGTCGAGGGCGGGGGCGCCGGGGCACGCGGGGTGCGCGGACTCGCGCGTGACCGGCGTCGGGCGCAGCTCGGCGCGCAGGGCCTCGCGGGTCGGGCCGTCCAGGGAGACCAGGGCGCTGCCCAGGTCGAGGCGGACGGGCGGGCGGCCGACGGGCGGCCGGGCTGCGTGAGCCCGGTGCGGTGCGGACGGTACCGCCGGCACGGACGGTATGACGGCCGCCCCGGCCGTCCACAACGCGGTCGCCACGCGCCGGAGTTGGGCCAGGCCGCTGTGGTGGGGCGAGTTGGCGGCGACGGCCAGGTGGTCGCGGTCGCCCAGGGTGTCGCCGATCAGGGAGGGCAGCCGCCCGGAGCCGGTCTGCACGAAGACGCGGTGGCCGGCGTCGTACAGGGCCTCGGTCAGCTCGCGGAAACGGACGGGCTCCAGCAGGTGCCGGACGAACAGGTCGCGGACCGCCGCTTCGTCCGCCGGGAAGGGCGCCGCGGTGGTCCCCGACCACACCGGCACGGTCGGCGGGTGCAGCCGGAACCGGCCGGCGGCCTCCTTGATGGGCGCGAGGTACGGTCCGAGCATCGGCGTGTGGAAGCCGGACCGGAACGGCAGCACCTGGCAGAGCACGCCCTCGGCGCGCAACGCCCGCGCGAACTCCGCCACGGCCGGGCCGGGGCCGCAGACCATGGACTGACGGGGCGCGTTGTCGTGGGACAGCACGATGCCGGAGTCCCGCCAGGCGCCGGCCAGAGCGGTGCGGACGTGGTCCGCGGAGCTGCCGACGGCGGCGAAGGCCAGGCCGGGGACGGTGACCGAGTCCGGGTCGAACCCGGCCATGAACGCGTCCACTTCAGCGGCCGCATAAAGCCCGGCCGCGGCCATGGCGGTCCATTCGCCGACGCTGTGCCCCGCGACCGCGTCCGGTACGACACCCATGCGGCGCAGGGCCTGGTCCAGCAGGCGGCCCACGCCTACGACCCCGAAACCGTGCCGGCCGATGTCGCCCACCCGGACGTCCGGGCCCGCGCCGGCGGCCGGGGACAGCCCGAAGTGGGCGGCGATGTCGTCGGTGCGGGGCGCGAAGTCGGCCTCGAGGCCGGGAAAGACGAACGCGACCTTGCCGCCGGCGCGGCCGAGCAGCGGTCCCGGACGGAACCAGACGTCACCGCGGCCGTGCCAGGCGCGGCCCTTGGCGACCGCGCGCCGGGCCAGGGCGAGCCGTTTGGCGGTCGGGTCCACGATCCCGAGCCGGACCGGGCCGGGCCGGCGTCGTCGTGCGGCCGTCCGGGATCGAGCCCGGCACCGAGCACGACCCTGTCCCCGGCACCGAGGAGCGCGGCGAGACCGTCCACGTCGTCGGCCGCGAGCAGGAGCACACGCTCGGGCTCGCCGACGCGGGCGGGACGTCGCCGTGCTCCGCCGACGGGCGTCGCGCCGTCCCCCGCCCCGGGCACCGCACCGGTTCCGCCGGCGGACACCACGCCGGTCGCGACGGGCCCGCCGCCGACACCGGGCCCGGAAGGCCCACGGTCGACCCCGGGCCCGGGAGGCCCACCGACCCCGCCCACAGAAGCCCCGGCCACGGCCGCCACCACGCCCCTGCCCTCTGAAGCCACGTCGGCCCCGGCCACGGACGCCACGTCGATCCCAGCCACGGAGTCCGCCACACCCCCCGACACAGGAACCACATCGACCCCGGCCACGGACTCCGCCAGGCCCCCGTTCACAGGTGTCCCGCCGGCTCGCGCCCGCCCGCGGCTGCCGCCCGGCACGGTCGCGTGGTGGGCGTCCGTCGCCTCTTCCAGCACCACGTGCGCGTTGATGCCCCCGAACCCGAACGCGTTCACCGCTGCCCGGCGGACCCGGCCGGGGCCGTCGGTGTCCCAGGGCCGGGCCCGGTCCAGGGTGCGGAAGCGGGTGGCGGCGAGGGCGGGATGGGGGTCGTCGCAGTGGAGGGTGGGCAGGAGGGTGCGGTGGTGGAGGGCGAGCACGGCCTTGACCAGGCCGGCCACTCCGGCCGCCGGCATGGTGTGGCCGATCATCGACTTCACCGAGCCGAGCACCGGCCGGTCCGGTTCCCCGGCGCCGCCCGCGCCCGGCCCGAAGACTTCGGCGAGCGTGCTGAGTTCGGCCGTGTCCCCGGCCGGTGTGGCGGTTCCGTGCGCCTCCAGCAGTCCGATCGAGTCCGGCGCGGCGGGGTCGAGTCCGGCGGCCCGCCAGGCCTGGCGGACGGCGCGGGTCTGCCCGCCGGGGTCCGGGGTGACGAGCCCCGCCGTACGGCCGTCGCCGGCGACGCCCGTGCCCCGGATCACGGCGTACACGCGGTCGCCGTCGCGGACGGCGTCGCTGAGCCGTTTCAGTACGACGACGCCGGTGCCCTCGCCGATGAGGATGCCGTCGGCGGCGCGGTGGAAGGGGCGGATGCGCTCCGTCGGGGACAGGGCGCGCAGCTGGGAGAAGACGCTCCACAGGGTGATGTCGTGGCAGTGGTGCACTCCCCCGGCCAGCATCAGGTCGCAGCGGCCGGTGGTGAGCGCGGTGACCGCCTGGTCGACGGCGACCAGGGAGGAGGCGCAGGCCGCGTCCACGGTGTAGGCGGGACCGCGCAGGTCGAGACGGTTGGCGATGCGGGAGGCGGCGAGGTTGGGCACCAGTCCGATCGCGGCGTCGGGACTGTCGGGGCCGAGCCGATCGGTGAACGCGGTCCGGATCCGGTCGAGTTGGCCCGCTGTCAGGTCGGGTAACAGCTCGCCGAGTGTCCGGACGAGTTGGTGGGCGGTGCGGACCCGCTGGTCCAGCCGGGCGAGGCCGGGCGTGAGGTAGCCGCCACGGCCCAGTACGACCCCGGCCCGGTGCCGGTCGGGCAGCCGTTCGGTGCCGCCCGCGTCGGTGAGCGCGGCGGCCGCCACGTCGAGGGCGATCAGCTGGTCGGGTTCCGCGCCGGCGACCGACGCGGGCATGATGCCGTAGCGGGTGACCTCCACCTCGGGCGGCCCGGTCACGAATCCGCCGCGCCGGCAGTACACCCGGCCGGCGACGGCGGGTCCGGCGGCCGAGCCGGGGTGGTAGTGCCCGGCGTCCCAGCGGTCGGCGGGGACCTCGGTGATGGCGTCCGCGCCGTCCCGCAGATTGCGCCAGTAGGCGTCCAGGTCGCGGGCGCCGGGCAGCAGCACCGCCATCCCGACGACGGCGACGGGTGTCTGACCTGCCGTCATGTCACCAGCCCGACGCGGTGTAGACGACGGAGCGTACGGCAGGGTCGCCCCAGGCGAGTTCGCGGAGCAGGGCCGCGGTGCCCTCCTCCGGGTCGATCAGTGCGACCCCGCGCCGGGCGTAGGCGCGCCCGAGTTCCGCGCCGACCATGCCCGGGTGGCCGGCGGCCGGTGCCCAGGGCCCCCAGTGGACGGTCAGCGCCCGCCGGCCGGTCCGGGCGGCCCAGTCGGCGCCGAGCGTCTCCAGGGCGTCGTTCGCGGCGGCATAGTCGGCCTGTCCCCGGTTGCCGAGGACGGCGGCGATGCTGCCGAACAGCACGGTGAACGCCGGCGGGGCGGGCAGTTCGTCCAGCGCGGCGAACAACGCCCCGGCCCCGGCGGTCTTCGTTCCGTAGACCCGCTGGAACGACTCGGGGGTCTTCTCGGCGATCAGGCGGTCCTCGATCACACCGGCGGCGAAGACGGCGCCGTCGAGCCGGCCGTGCTCGGCGTGGATCTCCTTGACGGCCTGGAGGACGGCGTCCCGTTCGCGGAAGTCCACCGAGCGGTAGCGGGCCGGGCTGCCGAGGGCGGTGAGTTCGGCGAGCGTGGCGGTGATCTCCCGCTGGGCCAGGATCAGTGCGGCGGTCCGGTTGATCCCGTCGGGCCCCGGGGCGTCCGGGCCCGCGGCGAGGGCGGCCCGCAGCTCGACGGGGGTGCGGGCGGCGGCGGTGTGCGGGGCCTCGGGTGCGGTGGGCGCGGGTGTGCGGCCGAGCAGCTCGATCCGGCACCGGCAGGCGGCGGCCAGGGTGGCCGCGAACCTCGCCGTGATGCCCCGGGCGCCGCCGACCAGCAGGACCACGGAGTCCCGGTCCAGCCCGAGCGCGGCGGCCTCGGCGGCCCCGTCCCCGGCGGGTCCGGCGCCGGTGCTGCCGAGCGGACCGAGCGGCGCGGGCACCAGGTCCAGACCCCGGCGGTGTCCGGGAGTGGTGTGCAGGACGACGGGGGCCGGGTCCGCGGCGCGCAGCTCGGCGAGCACCGCGTCGGCGACGGCCGCCGGGCCGGTGTCGCCCACCGCCAGCACCCGTGCCGACAGGTCCGGGTACTCGCGGCCCACGCTGCGGACGAGGCCGTCGATCCCCGCCGACCGCAGCGCGCCGGGGCCGTCGGCGGCGCGCACCGCCAGCAGCAGGCGCGGCGCGCACGCCAGCGCCGCCCGGAACACCGGGAAGGCCTCCGGCAGCACCGGGTGCTCCGGGCCGGGCAGCGCGCCCAGGTACAGGACGCCGTGGACCGGGCCGTCCGCCGCGCCGAGGAGGTGCTCGCCGTCGAGGAGCACGGTGTCGGCGCCGGACCCGGTGAGCCGCGCGGCGACCTCGGCCCTCACGGCTTCGGGGCCGCCGAGGAGGACGAACCGCTCGCCGGACGGACCGGCGGCCGTGCCGGGTCCGGGCAGCGGGACCGGCCGCAGCTCGTAGCGCCGCGGCGCGACTCCCACTATCCTGTCCGGCTCCTCCGGTTCGGAGCCCGCCCGGACCGCGCCGGCATCCGCCGTGCCGTCCGCCGCCCCCGTCCGGGCGGTCAGCCACGCCGTGACGGCCGCCGCGGTGCGTGCCTTGGCCAGCTCCTCCAGTTCGGCGTCGTCCAGGAGTTCCGCGCCGCCCGCGAGGCCCAGGCGCCGGGCGAGTTCACCCGCTATCTCGGCGCGTTTGATCGAGTCGATGCTGAGGTCGGCCTCCAGGTCCAGGTCGGGCTCGATCATGTCGACGGGATAGCCGGTGCGTTCGCTGATGATCTCCCGTACGACCCGTTCGACGACGACCGGCCCGACGACGACCGGCTCCGCGACGACCGGTTCGGCGACGACCGGTTCGGCGTCGTCCGGCGGGGCCGGCTCGGGTGCACCGGGCGGTCGTCGTGCCGGCACGGGCGGTTGCCGCACGACCGGCACCGCCCGCTCCGGGGCCGGTGCGGGCGCCACCGGCGGCGCGGGCACCGGTGCCGTGGTGCCGAAGTAGGTGAGCAGCACGTCCCGCTGGGCGGCGATCATCTCCCGGCTGGTGCGCAGGAACTCGGAGATGAGCGCGTCCCGGTCGGCGGGGGTGCCGTGCGGCTGGTCGGTCGTCACAGTCGTCTCCACCACGCGTCGGGCCGGTGCCAGGGCACCGGGCAGGAAAGCTCCGTCGGCCGTGCGGACGAGGTGTCCGTCGACCGTCCAGCCGGGCCGCTTCGGCGCCGGGGTGCGCAGCGCGTCGACCGCGTCGCGGCCCCGCAGGAGCCAGGCGGACCGCACCGGCTGCCCCGCGGCGGCGAGCCGGGCGAGGGCGTCGAGCCAGCCGGCCAGGCCGCTGTCGGCCCGGGGCTCGCAGGCGACCGTGCGGTGCGGGCGGTCGCCGAGGATCTGGCCGACGAGCCGGGTGAGGACCGTACCCGGGCCCGCCTCGACGAAGATCCGCGCCCCTGCCTCGTACATCGCCTCGATCTGCGCGGCGAAGGCCACCGGTGCGCCGATCTGGGCGGCGAGCCCGGTGCGCACGGCGTCGGGGTCCGGCGGGTACGGCGTGGCGGTGCGGTTGGCCCAGACCGGGAACTCGGGGGCGCGGACCGGTTTGTCGGCGAGCACCTTGGCGAACCGCTCCCCCGCGGCCGCCACCAGCGGGCTGTGGAAGGCGCAGGCCACCGGGATGCGGCGGGCTCCGAGCCCGGCGGCGCGCAACGCCCGTACGGTGGTGTCGACATCCTGCGCGGGCCCGGAGATCACGGTCTGCTCGGGTGAGTTGACGTTCGCGACGACGACCGACTCGGGCGCCCCGGTCGTGCGCAGGAGACGGACGACGGTGTCGGCGGGGGCGCCCACGGCGGCCATGGTGCCGGGCTCGTCGCCGGCCGCCGCCAGGATCGCTCCGGCCCGCTCGGCGCTCAGTTCCAGCAGGGTCTCCGGGTCGAGGGCGCCGGCCGCGGCCAGGGCGGCCAGCTCGCCGTAGCTGTGCCCGGCGGCGAGGTCCGGGTGGACGCCGGACGAGGTGAGGAAGGCGTGAGCGGCGAGCCCGGTGATGCCCAGTGCGGGCTGTGCCGTCCGGGTGTCGGTGAGCGCGGCCCGGTGGCGGTCACGGGCGGTGTCGTCGAAGGCGGCCGGCGGGAAGAGCCGGTCGGCCAGGGCGCGGCCGAGGTGCAGGTAGTGCCGCAGGTCGGGCAGGGCGACCAGCAGCTCGGCGAGCATGCCGGGGCGCTGGCTGCCCTGGCCGGGGAAGAGGAAGGCGACCTGGCCGGCCACCGGGTCCGCGAGGTGTGTCCCCGCGTCCGGATCCGGCCGCCCGGACAGCACCCGCCGCAGGTGCGCGGCCAGTTCCCCGGTGTCGCGGGCCACGAACGCCGCCCGGACCGGTGCGTCGGAGGTGTCGGCGCGGCGCGCCGCGGCGAGGGCGAGGTCGCGCAGCCGCCAGGGGCTGCCGTCGGATTCGGCGGCCCGCAGGAGTTCCTCGGCGTCCCGGCGGGCCGCGGCGGTGTCCCGGCCGCGCAGCAGGAACAGTTCGGCGGGCCAGGCGTCCAGCGCCTGCCGGGGCGGCGGTGCGTCCGCGTACGCGGCCAGGACGGCGTGGAAGTTGGTGCCGCCGAAGCCGAACGCGCTGACCCCGGCGAGGCGTTCGGCGGCCGGTGCCGCCCAGGGCCGGGCGGTGGTGTGGAAGACGAAGGGGCTGTCGTCCTCGTCCCAGGCCGGGTTGGGCCGGTCCAGGTGCAGGGTGGGCGGCTTGACGCCGGTGTACAGAGCCAGGGTCGCCTTGATCAGTCCGGCGAATCCGGCGGCACACTTGGTGTGCCCGATCTGCGACTTGACCGAGCCGAGCGCACAGCCGCCGGTCGCGGCCCCGGACTCGGTGAAGACCTCGCCGAGCACGGTGAGTTCGGTGCGGTCGCCGACGACGGTCCCCGTGCCGTGCGCCTCCACCAGACCGACGGCGGCGGGCGCGACCCCCGCGTTGCGGTACGCCCGCCGGAGCGCGGCCCGCTGGCCTTCGGGGCGGGGTGCGGTGAGGCCGAGGGAGCGGCCGTCGCTGGCGGAGCCGAGGCCCTTGACCACACCGTAGATCCGGTCGCCGTCGCGTTCGGCGTCCGCGAGCCGTTTGAGGACCACGCAGGCCACGCCCTCGCCGAGGGCGATGCCGTCGGCGGAGGCGTCGAAGGCACGCGACCGGCCGGTCGGGGAGAGCGCGTGGACGGAGGAGAACAGGACGTAGTCGTTGATGCCGTTGTGCAGGTCGGCGCCGCCGCAGAGCACCAGGTCGCTGGTGCCGCAGACGAGTTCCTTGCAGCCGACGTCCAGGGCGGCGAGCGAGGAGGCACAGGCGGCGTCGACGGTGTAGTTGGCGCCGCCGAGGTCGAGACGGTTGGCGATCCGGCCGGAGATGACGTTGGCGAGCATGCCGGGGAAGGAGTCCTCGGTGAGCCGGGGCAGCTGCTCGTCGAGTCCGTCGGGGACCTCGCCGTAGTACGACGGGAGGACGGCGCGCAGGGTGACGGCGTTGGACAGGTCGCTGCCGGCCTCGGCGCCGAAGACGACGGAGGTGCGGGAGCGGTCGAACTCCCGTCCGTCGTCGCCGTATCCGGCGTCGTCCAGGGCCCTGCGGGCCGCCTCCAGGGACAGCAGCTGGACGGGTTCGATGCTGCCGAGGGAGGCGGGCGGGATGCCGTAGCGCAGCGGGTCGAAGGGGACCGGCGGCAGGAAGCCGCCCCACCGGGACGCCGTGCGCCCGGCGGTGTGGTGCACGGCGGGGTCCCAGCGGTCGGGCGGGACCTCGGTGACGGCGTCGCGCCCGCCGACGACGTTCGCCCAGAAGGCGGCGAGGTCGGGGGCCTGCGGGAACATGCACGCCATGCCGACGATCGCGATGTCGAGCGGTGGGGGCGGCGGCGGTTCGGGGGTGGCGCGGGACCCGACGTGCACGGCTCGGGCCGGCGTGGCCGGCAGGTCTTGCGCGGCCGGCGTGGCCGAGAGGTCCTGGACGGCCCGGGAGGCGTCCGGCGTGGCCGGAATGTCCCGTGCGGCCTGTTCGGCCCGTGCGGCGCATGCGACCTGTTCGGCCCGTGCGGCCCGTGCGGTCGAGAAGTCGGCCGCGCCGTCGGTCACCGCGTGGTGGAGGGCCGCCACGGTGGTGGGTGCCGAGCGCAGGACGGCCACCTGGCCCGCCATGAACAGCCCGTCCTTCAGCTGCCGCTCCTCGTCGACGTCCCGCAGTCCGCCGTCGTCGGCGCGGGTCAGACCCTTGCTGGCCAGGCGCAGCCGCCCGACGTTGAGCCGCTCCAGCTCCTCCCACACCTCCCGGTCGGGCAGGCCCCCGGCCCGTAACGCGGCCTCCCGGTCGCGGTAGTCACGGGTGAACGGGCTGGGCACGCAGCGGGTGGCGTGTCCGGGCGCTGTCTCCAGCAGGGCGGTCCCGGTGGCGGCGAGCACCTGGCGCTGGAACAGCGGCCGGACGGCCCCGTGGCCGACGGCCTCCTCGGTGAACAGGTACGCGGTGCCCATGAGGACGCCGACGGCGGCGCCCCGGGCGCTGAGCGGGGCGGCCAGCGCGGCGACCATGGCCGCCGACCGGGCGTCGTGGATCCCGCCGGCGAAGAACAGCTCCAGCCGCCGCGCGGCCTCCTCGCCGGTCTCCGCCAGAAAGTCTTCCAGTACGGCGAGTTGGGCCTCCCAGAGCGCGAAGGAGGCCCGGGGGCCGACGTGCCCGCCGCACTCGGACCCCTCGAACACGAACCTGCGCGCGCCCGCTTCCAGGAACTGGCGCAGCAGCCCCGGCGACGGCACGTGCAGGAAGGTGCGGATTCCGGCCCGTTCCAGCGCCTCGGCCTGGGCGGGCCGGCCGCCCGCGACGACCGCGTGCGTGGGCCGCAGCTCACGTACGGCGTCCAGCTGGGCGGTGCGGATGTCCTCAGGTGCGAAGCCGAGCACGCCCACGCCCCAGGGCCGGCCGTCGAGCACGGCCCGCGCCTCGGTGAGCAGCTCCCGGGTCCGGGCGCCGTCGGCCAGGGCCAGTGCGAGGAAGGGCAGTGCTCCGTCCTCGGCGACGGCGGCGGCGAATCCGGTCCGGTCGCTGACGCGGGTCATGGGCCCCTGCGCGACGGGCAGCCGGGTGCCGAGCGCCCGGCTCATGGCCGAACCGGGCCGCAGCGCCGTGCCCGCCGGAGGTGTCCCGGCCGCGTCGACCTCCTGTATCGCCGCCGTGAGTCCGCGCACGGCCCCGCGCACGTCGCGCCACCGCTCGGCGAACCGGGCGGCGAGGAAGCCGTCCTGGCCCACCGGGAGCAGCCGGCCGCGCGGCTCACGGGCGCCCAGCAGGGCGGCGACCGCCTCAGGGTCGTCGGCCGGCGGCTGCGGCGTGCCAGGGCCGCGGCGCCGCAGCACCCGGTGTCCGGCGAGCAGCACGGTCTCCGAGCCGTCCAGGGACCGCAGCACCGCACGGACCGTCTCCGGCAGGTCCGACTCGGCAAGCAGAGCGAGTTGGCTGTCCAGCACGACACCGGCCGCGCCGCCGGCCACGGCGGCGGCGGCCGTGCGCGGGCCGACGCCCCCGCAGGCCCAGACCG
>NZ_BNBF01000001.1:72683-74802 GCF_014654935.1 Streptomyces capoamus | reverse complement strand
GCAGGCCGGTCAACTCCGCGTCGGCCAGCAGCTGTTGCAGGAGGACGAAGGTGTTCAGCTCGCCGACCCGGCCGCCGCTCTCGCAGCCCCGGGCGATCAGCCCCCGGGCGCCCGCACGGACGGCCGCACGGGCCTGCCCCAGATCGGTCACCTCCATCAACAGCCGTGATGCAGGTGGCAGTTCGGACGCCGGCCAGGCCGCGTCCGGGGTGAGGACCACGGTGTCGACGGTGCCGGGGAGGTCCGTGGGGGTGAGGGCGCAGCGGCCGGTCACCCGGATGCCGAAGGGGCCCGGTGCGGCCCGTCTCAGCCGGGACAGCTGTTCGCGGGATCTTCGGTCGCCGGTGCCCAGGTCCAGGACGCCGAGGGCGCCGGCCGCGGTGGCGGTGGCGGCGAGGGCGGCGTCGGGTTCCCCGAACGGGGTGAGGCACAGGATCAGGTCGTGGGCACGCACAGGGGAGGTCATGATGCTCCGGCACGATCGGCGGGGACAGCACGGTGGGGGGTACGCGCGGCGAGACACTCTGGTGCGAGGGCAACGGAAACTAGCGAGGTCCTTACTCGCGGGTCAATAACGGCGCAGCCTTTGAATGTGCGGGGGCGTCGATCCGGCCAGCACACCGAATTCCGCGCAAGCGGCGCGAAATCCAGCGATTCCCAGCACCGGCGCGGGTGCGGGACCGCCCGGCCGCCTCCGCGGGCAGCCGGCACAAGCCGGGCGAAACCGTCCACCGTCCCCGCCGTGCCCACGTCCGCTCCGGGCGCGACCGGACATGCGGCCGCCTTCTGTAAATTCCGAATGACGGCGGCCCGGTGGCTCGAACCGGGCCGACGGGAAACGGACAACGGGCTCGGTGACGCCCTTCGGACGGGGACGCCCCGTGCCGGGCGCCCCCGTCCGCGGGTCAGCCGAGCACCACCCGCACGGCCCCCGCAGCGACACCGCCGTCCCCGGTGACCGACCGGGTCGGCATGCCGGCGACCTGCCCCGACAGCTTCCCGGCGACCGGCCCCGACAGCTTTCCGGCATCCGGTCCCGTCAGCGTGCCGGCGATCGGGGCCACGAGCTCCCCGGTCCGCTGGACGACGCCGGCCCCGGCGGCCGGCCGCTCCGTCCGCGCGGCGCGGACCTGCGCGACCCGCGGCGCGGCCCGCTCCCCCGTGAGCCCCGGTTGCGCGCGCGAGGGGCCGCGGTCCCCGGTACCGGGCACCGGAGTCCGCCCCGGCCCGCGCGTCGCCTGCCCCGGCCGCCCGGCCCCGGCCAGGCCGTGCCGGACACGCGCGTCCGGCACGGCGTCGGCAGACGGTCGCCCGCCGGCCGCCGGTTCCAGGACCCACCGCTGCCGGGCCGAACCGTCGCGTCGCGCCACCTCGACCCGGGTGGCGGAACGGCCGGGTCCGGCCGCGAGGGCCAGACCGTGGTGGCGGCGCGGCAGGATCTCACCGCGGACGGTGACGTCGTACGACACCTCCTTGGCCGGTCCGCCGCACTCTGCCAGCGAGACGCCCTTCGTACCGGGGGCGGCGGCGAGGCACAGGGCGGGGTCGGCGGCGCTGCGCAGCAGGCCGTCCTCCCGGTACGACCACTGCTGGGCCGGGGCTGCCGTGCACGGGGCGAGGCGGACACCGGCGCCCGCCTCGGCCCGGTCGCCGCGCACCTCCAGGCAGCGCCCGGAGGCGAGGCCGCGCAGGGTGCTGTCGGCCGGATCGGCGCCTTGCGGCCGGCCGACGGAGGCGGAGGCGGCCGAGGGGCCGGGGCGGCCACCGGTGCCGCTCGGCCGGGGGCTGCCGGCCGCGGGGGCGCCCCAGGTGGCGGCGGGCCCGGGGACACCGTTGTCAACGGACCAGCCGCGGGCCACGAGGACGGTGGCGAGCAGGGCGAGGGAGGTGAGTCCGACGCCGACGGCGAAGGCCTTGCGGTGACGGTTCTGCGGTCCGGTGCGGTGCCGGCCGCCGGACGACGGCGGAGCGGCCGGCGGCTCCTCCGGGTCCGACAGGGGCGGCCACGGCCCGGGGGCGCCGCGGCCGGGCCGGGAGTCGAGGTAGCGGCGGGCGCCCCAGCCGAGCACGGTCTCGGCGAGCAGCAGCGGCAGGCCGCCGTCGAAGTGGCCGAGCTGTT
>NZ_BNBF01000001.1:63527-72650 GCF_014654935.1 Streptomyces capoamus | reverse complement strand
CGGCGGCGTGCCGGCAGTGGCGGCACACCGTCAGGTGCCGGCGCACTTCCGGCAGCAGGGTGCCGCCGCGGCGGATGGGGACATCCAGGAGCCGGTTGTAGAAACGGCATTCCGGGGTGGGGGCGAGTTCGCGGTGGGCGCGTACGCAACCGGCGCGGAATTGCTCGCGCGCCTGCTCCAGGGCGGTGAGGGCGGCGGCTGGTTCGAGGCCCAGCAGACCGGCTGGTATGTTTATGGGTTCGGCTTCGACCTCGGCGTGCCAGAGAAGGCATTGCGCGGCGCCCGGAAGGGCCCGGAATGCGCGGGCGGCGAGCTGCCTGCTTTCCGGCGGTCCGGGCTTTGTGGCGCGCAGTCCGCGACCGCCGGTGGTTTTGCGCAATTCCGACAGGGCGATGCAGGCGACGTCGTCCGCGGCCCAGGTGCGGACGATGTCCCGGACGGCGACGAGCAGATGGGGGCGCAGGGCGCCGCCGGTCACCGCGCTCGGCATGCGGCCGAGCACGTGGTGGAAGGCCGCGGTGGCCACCAGCTGGGCGGTGGGTCCGGCGGCGGCGAGGCAGACCACGGCGTAGTCGCGGGTGGCCGGCCAGTGCCGGGCGAGCAGCAGGGCGACGGCGTGGTGGCGGCCGTCCTCCGGGCCGGTCAGCCGGGCGACGAGGGCGCGGTCGGGCTCCCCGGCGGGGCCGGGCAGGGGCGGGTGGGACGGGCGTGGGGGGTAAGGGGACTGCACGGAACCATTTCCTTTCCAGCCGCAGGACCGCACGCGCGAGTTGGTCCTGTCGGAAAGCAGTGCCTGATTGGTGCATACCTAAAGGGCCGGCCTGGACGTCGACGTCCGCCTTTGCCCTCCCGTGGGGGAGGCTCACCCTGACACACGCTGCTCGCCGGAAACAAGAAGTGGGAATGCCCTCCGCGGTGAAGTCGGTGAAATACCCAATGGTTACCGCCGGTATCCCCCGGAAGGGAGCGGGAACGACGGTCAACTGCCGCTCGGCGGGGGCCGGATGACCGACGAAGTTCCCACCTTTCGGCACGCCGCCACGGCCGCGGACAGACCCCCGCCCGCGGGCCGGACGCGCGGACGCGTCGGCCGGAGCGGCCCCCGGGAGGGCGCCGCTCCGGCCGGGACGGCCGACGTGGTCGTGCGGCTCACTTCCCCTGTTCGGCCGGGCGGAGGGTCCACAGGACGCTCATCTCGCCGGTGACGGCGCCGTCCGCGCGCCGGATCTCGATCGACACGGGGAACTCGGGGCGCCGGCCCGCGTCCAGCTCCGCGACGACCTCGGCGGCCGGACGGCCCAGCGTGGCGGTCGCGGTGACGGCGCCCATCGCCAGCTTCTTGTAGGCGATCTCGGCCCGCACGGCGAGTGGTACGGCACGCGAGAGCTGGTCCCCGAAGGCGGCCAGCACGATGGCACCGCTGGCCGACTCGCCGAGCGTGAACATCGCACCGGCGTGCGGGCCGCCCACGTGGTTGTGGTACTCGGCCTGGTCCGGCAGGGACACCACGGCCTTGTCGGGGGTCGTCTCCAGGAACTCGAGGTTCAGCGTCCGGGCCATGGGCACGGTGGCGGCGAGCATCTCGCCGATCGACATCTGGTCTGCGCTCATGGACGTCATGTTACTCACGAGTAGCGAAGGCTGGCCAGTGAAGCGCACTAGGGTTACGGGCCATGTGGCCAGATCAGCAGCCGCCAGGGGGCGCGCAGAACCCGCAGCACGACCAGCAGAACCCGTACCAGCAGCCCGGCTACCAGCAGCCGAACCCGTACCAGCAGCCCGGCTACCCGCAGCACCCGCAGGCCGGCCCCTACGGGCAGCAGCAGCCCGGCCCGTACGGACAGCAGGCGCAGCCCGGTCCGTACGGACAGCAGCAGTGGGGGCAGCCCCCGACGGCGCCGGTGCCCGAGCCCCCGCGGGGCGGCGGCGGCCGTACCAAGCTGATCGCGGTCGTCGCGGCCGCGGCCGTCGTGGTCACCGCCGCCGTGACCGGTTATCTGGTACTGGGCGGCGGCAAGGACGACGAGGCGGACGACGGCAAGGGCGGACGGAGCGTGAGCCCGTCGCCGGCCGGCTCCTCGCCCGCCTCGCCCACCTCGACCGCGACCGACAACCCGCGCTCGGGCGCGTCGGAGAAGCCGACGGTTCCCGGCTGGAAGGTCGTAATCAACCCCAAGTACGGCACGGCCTTCGACGTGCCGGCCGACTGGGAGGTGGAGCGGCCCGGCGTCTTCTCCTTCTTCCAGGACGAGCAGAAGGGCGACGGTTCGGCGTACATAGGCTTCTCCGGCCCCGCGTTCCTGGAGCCGGACCACTGCGTCTCCGACGACAGCGGCTACAAGGCGTCGCACGCGCTCGCGGGCAGCGGTACGAAGGGCGAGAACGGCGCCAAGGACACCGCGAGCATCGCTCGCGGCGACGCGGCCACCTTCGCGTTCGGCGGGTACACCGACCAGTCGAAGGCCGCCAAGAAGTACCTGCGGATCGGCAAGGCCGCACCCTTCACGACGGCGTCGGGCGTCAAGGGCAGCGTCGCGAGGTCGTACGTCGTCGGCGTACCGAAGAAGCACAAGTGCGACACCGACGGCAAGGCCGTCACGTTCGCCTTCAAGAACTCCACCGGCAGCTTCGTCTCCTGGACGCTGTACGGCGCCAAGGGCGTCAAGGACGAACTCTCCGACGCGACCATCGACAAGATCCTCACCACGGTACGCCTGCACGGCGATCCGCTCGTGGACTGACCGGGACCGGGCCGGGACCGGGCCGGACCGGGCCATCGCACGACCGGCCGGCCCGGCGGCGTCAGCCGATGCCGAACGCCCCTTCGGGGGGCTCGGGCGAGGGCACCGCGCCGGTGTCCTGCACCGGTCGGGCCGAGCCGATGAACTTCCCCAGGGCCGGGCCGTGTTCGACGCGCGCCGGAAAGGCGTCCGCCGCGGCGCGGCGGGCGACCGCGGCGACGTCCAGCGGCCGGTGCGAGGCCACGACCACCGCGTTGCCGAACCGCCGCCCGCGCAGCACCGCCGGCTCGGCGATCAGCGCCGTCTCCTCGAACACGGCCGCCAGGTTGGCCAGTTGGGAGCGGAGGAAGCCGAACGGCGCCGCGTCCGCGAGGTTCGCGACGTACACCCCGCCGGGCCGCAGCACCCGCTCGGCCTGGCGGACGTAGGGGAGCGTGGTCAGGTGGGCCGGCACCCGGGACCCGCCGAACACGTCGGCGACCAGCACATCGGCGTGGTCGTCCGGCGCCTCCTCCAACCAGGCCCGGGCGTCGGCCGCGTGCAGCGCCACGCCCGAGCCCTGCGGCAGCGGCAACCGCTCGGTGACCAGTTCCAGCAGCCCCCGGTCGGCCTCGACCACGTCCTGCCGGGACCCGGGCCGGGTGGCGGCCACGTACCGGGGCAGCGTCAGCGCGCCCCCGCCGAGGTGCACCACGTCCAGCGGCGCACCCTGGGCGGAGACGGCGTCCAGCACGAAGCCCAGCCGCCGCGCGTACTCGAACTCCAGGTACGCCGGATCGTCCAGATCGACGTAGGACTGCGGCGCCCCGTCGACGGTGAGCAGCCAGGCCCGTTCCCGGTCGACGTCGGGCATCAGCTTGGCGGTGCCGTGGTCCGTGGTGCGGGAAACGGGTATCTGCTCGGTCACCCGTTCATTGTGACGCGCGAGGACGCGGGGCGCGGAACCGCGCGGCCGGCCGGGGAGGGCCGCACGGTCCTCCCGCACGCCTCCGCGTCACTCCACGGTGGTCACGGTTCCCGCGCCCACCGTGCGCCCGCCCTCACGGACGGCGAACCCGAGCCCGGGCTCCAGCGGCACCTCCCGCCCCAGCTCCACGGTCATCTCCACCGTCTCCCCGGGCCGGGCGACCGCCGCCTCGCCCAGGTCCACGTTCCCGACGACGTCCGCCGTCCGGATGTAGAACTGCGGCCGGTATCCGGTGGTGACCGGCGTCGTACGGCCCCCTTCGCGCCCGGAGAGCACGTACACCCGCGCCGTGAAGCGCCGGCTCGGCACCACGCTCCCCGGGGCCGCGACCACGTGCCCGCGCCGCACGGCGTCCCGGGGCACGCCCCGCAGCAGCAGCGCCACGTTGTCGCCGGCCTGCGCCTGCGCCATCGGCTTGCCGAAGGTCTCCAGGCCGGTGACGACGGTCTGCACGTCCGCACCGAGCACGTCGACCCGGTCGCCGACCCCGACCACCCCTCTTTCGACGGCACCGGTCACGACGGTCCCCCGGCCGGTGATGGTGAGCACGTTCTCGACGGGCAGCAGGAACGGCGCGTCGACGTACCGCTCCGGCACCGGGACGTAGGTGTCCACCGCGTCCAGCAGCGCCTCCACGGACGCCGTCCAGCGCGGGTCGCCCTCCAGGGCCTTCAGCCCGGAGACCCGTACGACCGGAACGGCGTCGCCCGGGTAGCCCTGGGCGGTGAGCAGGTCGCGGACCTCCAGCTCGACCAGGTCGGTCAGCTCCTCGTCCCCGGCGTCGGCCTTGTTCAGCGCGACCACGATGTGGTCGACGCCCACCTGCCGGGCCAGCAGCACGTGCTCGGCGGTCTGCGGCATGATCCCGTCGAGCGCGGAGACGACGAGGACGGCCCCGTCGAGCTGGGCGGCGCCCGTGACCATGTTCTTGACGTAGTCGGCGTGACCCGGCATGTCGACGTGGGCGTAGTGCCGGGTGTCGGTCTCGTACTCGACGTGCGCGAGGTTGATGGTGATGCCGCGGGCGGCCTCCTCCGGGGCGCGGTCGATGCGGTCGAACGGAACGTAGGCGGTGGTGCCGCCGGTGCCGCGCGCGGCGAGGACCTTGGTGATGGCGGCGGTCAGGGTCGTCTTGCCGTGGTCGACGTGACCCATGGTGCCGATGTTGAGGTGCGGCTTGGTGCGCACGTAGGCCGTTTTGGACATGGCGGTACCTCGAAGCCTCTCGGGCGTGACGAAGGATGCGGGACCCCGGGGACTCGCCGACCCTCCCCCTGCGGGGTCCGCCGGACGATCCGGAGAGGGTCAGCTTCGGGCGCCGTCGACAGCGGCCGCGAGGAGCAGGACGGCAGCCTTCGGCGCATCCGCGACGGCGGATGCTGCGAAGAGGAAGGCGTACCGGAACATGTGCTCGATCCTCACCGACGGCCCGCCCGGTGTCGAACTAATTTCCGTTCGCCGAACGGTTTTCGGCGCGGGTGAGTTGGAGCTCACGGCGCTCACCCGGGTTCGTCGGTTAGGGTCGCCGGATGCTCGACGCCGACCGCTCTGGCACCGCCACGGCCTCCCCCCGGGCCGCCGCCACCCTGCTGTCCCCCTACGCCCGGCTGTCGCTGCTGCTCGCACTGCTCGCGGGCGCCGCGGTCTGCGTGCTGCTGTTCCAGCCGCAGCGGCTGCTGACGCACGGCCTGCCACCGCAGCTCGGCGGAGCCGCGGCGGCCGTGGTGTTCGCGGCGGCGTACGGGGTGTGCACGGTGGCCTTCGTACCGCGCCCCTTGCTGAACCTGGCCGCGGGCGCGCTGTTCGGCTCCCAGCTGGGGCTGGCGACGGCGCTCGCGGGCACGGTACTCGGTTCCGGGGTCGCCTTCGCCCTGGGCCGGATGCTCGGGCAGGACGCGTTGCGCCCGCTGCTGCGGGGCCGCTGGCTGAAGGCGGCCGACGGGCAGCTCAGCCGGCACGGGTTCCGGTCCATGCTGGCCGTACGGCTCTTCCCGGGCGTGCCGTTCTGGGCGGCGAACTACTGCGCGGCCGTCTCCCGCATGGGCTGGCTGCCGTTCCTGCTGGCCACGGGGCTCGGCTCGATCCCGAACACGGCCGCCTACGCGGTCGCCGGCGCCCGCGCCTCGGCGCCGACCTCCCCGGCCTTCCTGCTGGCGATGGCCTGCATCGCCGTACCGGCGCTGGCGGGCGCGGTGGTGGCCTGGCGCAAGCGCCACCGGCTGCCCGGCCGCTGAGGGCTCAGACGCCTTCGAGGATCATCGCGTTGGCCAGTCCGCCCGCCTCGCACATGGTCTGCAGGGCGTAACGCGCGCCGTGTTCGCGCATGGCGTGGACCAGGGTCGTGGTCAGCCGGGTGCCGCTCGCGCCGAGCGGGTGGCCCAGGGCGATCGCGCCGCCGTGCACGTTGACCTTGGCGAGGTCGGCGCCGGTCTCATGCTGCCAGGCGAGGACCACGCTGGAGAAGGCCTCGTTGACCTCGAACAGGTCGATGTCGTCCAGGTGCAGGCCCGCCCGGCGCAGTACCTTCTCGGTCGCCGGGATCACGCCGGTGAGCATCAGCAGCGGGTCGGAGCCGGTCACGGCGAAGCTGTGCAGGCGCGCCAGCGGGCGCAGGCCGAGCCGGGCCGCGGTGTCGCCGGAGGTGATCAGGACGGCGGAGGCACCGTCGTTGACGGGACTGGCGTTGCCGGCGGTGACGTTCCACTCGATCTGCGGGAAGCGTTCGGCGAAACCGGGGTCGTGGTAGGCGGGCCTGAGGCCGGCGAGGATCTCCGGCGTGGTGTCCGGGCGGACGCACTCGTCGCGGGCGACGCCGTCGAGCGGGGCGACCTCGGCGTCGAAGAGTCCGCCGCGCCACGCGGCGGCGGCCTTGCGGTGCGAGGAGACGGCGAACTCGTCCATCCGCGCGCGGGTGAGGGACCACTTGGCGGCGATGAGTTCGGCGCTGATGCCCTGCGGGACCAGTCCCTCGGGGTAGCGCTCGGCGACGCCGGGCCCGAACGGGTCCTTGCCGGCGGGCACGTTGGACCACATCGGCACCCGGCTCATCGACTCCACCCCGCAGGCCACGACGACGTCGTACGCGCCCGAGAGCACGCCCTGCGCGGCGAAGTGCACCGCCTGCTGGGAGGAGCCGCACTGGCGGTCCACGGTGGTCGCCGGGACCGACTCGGGCAGGCCGGCCGCGAGGACGGCGTACCGGGTGGTGTTCATGGCCTGCTCGCCGACCTGGTCGACGGTGCCGCCGATCACGTCGTCGATGAGCACCGGGTCGACGCCGGAGCGTTCGACCAGGGTGCGCAGGGTGTGCGCGAGGAGCTGTACGGGGTGGACGTGGGCGAGGGAGCCGTGCGGCTTGCCCTTGCCGATCGGGGTGCGTACGGCTTCGATGACGACTGCGTCTCGCATGGTGCGGGCCTCCAGCGGTGATCGGAAGGGCTACCGGTGAGTAGGAAATCCGGACCCACCATAACCCGGTGAGTTGGAAAATCAAACCCTCACCTAGACTGGTCCGCATGGCCGCCATGAAGGACCCGCGCCCCTGCTCCATCGCCGACACGCTGGCGGTGGTCGGCGAGAAGTACTCCCTGCTCGTCCTGCGCGAGGTGTGTCTGGGCAACGGCCGCTTCGACCAGCTCGTGCGCAACACCGGCGCCCCGCGCGACATCCTGTCCGCCCGGCTGCGCCGGCTCGTGGAGGCCGGCGTCCTCACCAAGCGCCTCTACAGCGAGCGCCCCCAGCGCTTCGAGTACCGCCCCACACAGGCGGGCCTGGAGCTGGAGCCGGTCCTGATGACCCTCAAGGAGTGGGGCGACCGCCACCTCCGCAACGGCACCGACCTGCCGATGACCGTCGAGCACTCCTGCGGCGGCGCACTGGTGCCGGTGGTCACCTGCGGGGCCTGCGGTGACCCGGTGCGCCACGAGGACCTGACGGCCCGTCCGCAGGCCCCGGGCTGGACCCTCACGGGGCCGACGGCCGCGTGACCGGATCCCCGCCCGCGGGGGCCGGCGGCCCTCCGGCCCCTGGTGCCGCCCTGCCGTCCGGGCCCGCTACGCTTCGTCCGTCACATGATCACCTCATCTTCGAACAGCGCTTGGACGCCATACCTTCATGTCTTGGTTTGAATCCCTCGTCCTCGGACTCGTCCAGGGGCTGACCGAGTTCCTCCCCGTCTCCTCCAGTGCGCACCTGCGGCTGACCGCGGCGTTCTCGGGCTGGAAGGACCCGGGCGCGGCCTTCACGGCGATCACGCAGATCGGCACGGAGGCCGCCGTCCTCATCTACTTCCGCAAGGACATCGGCCGGATCATCTCCTCCTGGTTCCGCTCGCTGTTCGAACGGACGAGGCGGCGCGACCAGGACGCGCAGATGGGCTGGCTGGTGATCGTCGGCTCCATCCCGATCGGCCTGCTGGGCGTGACGCTGAAGGACCAGATCGAGGGGCCGTTCCGCGATCTGCGGGTGACCGCCACCATGCTCGTCGTCGTCGGCCTGGTCATCGGCGTCGCCGACCGGCTGGCGGCCCGCGACGAGACCGGCGGCCGGCACCGGGCGCCCAAGCAGCGCAAGACACTGGAGAACCTCGGGGTCAGGGACGGCCTGATCTTCGGCCTCTGCCAGGCCTGCGCCCTCATCCCGGGCGTGTCCCGTTCCGGTGCGACGATCAGCGGCGGGCTGTTCATGGGCTACCGGCGCGAGGCGGCGGCCCGTTACTCGTTCCTGCTCGCCATCCCGGCCGTCCTCGCCTCCGGCGCCTTCGAGGTGAAGGACTCACTGGGCGAGGGCCATGTGGACTGGCCGCCGACCCTGTTCGCGACGGTGATCGCGTTCGCCTCGGGTTACGCGGTCATCGCATGGTTCATGAAGTGGATCTCCCACAAGAGCTTCATGCCGTTCGTCTGGTACCGCGTGGCCCTGGGCGTGGTCATCATCGCGCTGGTCGGCGCCGGGGTGCTCAGTCCCCACGCCGCCGAATCGGCGGGCTGAGCCGGCGGGCCGGGGTACGCCCGCCCTCCCGGTTTTCGGACATCTTCCGGTCCCGGACGGCCCGCCTATGACGTGGGCAACTTCCAGAAACCGCACGGCAGTTCGCCGCAACGAGCACAGGGGCGGCCGGCACCGGTGACCAACCGCATACCTTCTGCGTAGCCACCCGGTAGCGCACCGTCAGTGCTTGCGCCTAGGCTGTTCGGCATGTCCCCCGAATCCCCGTCCCCTGGTTCCGTGCGGTCCGCCGCCGAGGTGAACGAGCAGATCCGGGCGCTGTGGCTGCGTGCGGGCGGCACCCTGTCGGCCCAGGAGCGCACGGAGTACGAGCTGTTGGTGGTCGAGTGGGCCGAGGCGATCCGCGTACGGGTCGTCGAGGCGGCCTGACCCCGGGTCCGGGCGCCCTCCCGCCACGGCCCTCAGGCC
>NZ_BNBF01000001.1:61793-63489 GCF_014654935.1 Streptomyces capoamus | reverse complement strand
CGCAGGTGCGCGAGCGCCTCCTCGGCCACCGGGTACGGCGGCTCCACCGGCACCAGGGCGCCGGCCCGCTCCCGTTCGCCCGCCCGCACCAGCGCGTGGATCTCCGTGGCGAGCGGGGTGACGTCCTCGATGCCGACGATCCACTCGTCGGCGTACCGCGCCGCCGCCTCCCCGGCGAGGCCCAGCTGCAGCGACCGGTGCGGCAGCGGGTTCAGGTGCAGATCCCGCTCCGGGTCCCACTGCACACGGGCCGGACTGCGCGCCAACTCCCGCTTCCAGGCGGCCTGGTCCGCGTGCAGGGCGGGCACGTAGTGGGACAGGCAGGCGTGGCGCAGGGCCCACTCGAAGCCCTCGCGGCTGATCTCGACGGCGAGGACGGTCTCCTGCCCCTCCTTGGTGCCCCAGCCGCAGCGGTACATCATCCACAGGAAGGACGGCTTGATCCAGGTCATCCGGTCCCGCTTCCAGGCGGCGGGGAACCGGCCGGCGCTGGCGGCCGGACGGCCGATCCCCGGGCGGTAGGCCTGGTACACGGTGACCGTGGTCCGGGTGTGCCGGGCGCGGATACGGAACGTCGGCTCGGCGGGGCCGGTCCGGGTGCCGGTGGTGGTCGTCATGGTCGTCTGTTCATGCACGGGACCAGACTCGGCCGTGCCGCCCGCCCCGCACCACCGAATATTCACCGCGCAGGGCACTTGGCTGGGCGCCCGTCGTGCCCAAGACTGTGCCGATGACGCAGCGTGCGGAGTTCGCGACTCTGAGGGACCGACTGGCCGTGGACGACCTGGTGACCGCGTACGCGGTGGCGGTGGACGACGGCGACTGGAGGGCCTACCGGGACCTGTTCACGGCGGACGGACGCGCCGACTACACCTCGGCGGGCGGTATCGCGGGCGACGCGGACCGGGTCGCGGCCTGGCTCGCCGAGAGCCTGGCCCTCTTCGGCGTGCGCCAGCACCTGATCGTCAACCGGCAGGTGCGCTTCGACGAACTCGACCACGACACCGGCGACACCGCCCGCGTCCGCGCCGACTACGTCAACCCGCTGCGCCTCGCCGCCGCGGGCGGCGGCGCGGCGCCGGACCTGGTGTGCGGCGGCCGGTACGACTTCGGGGCCCTGCGCACGCCGGACGGCTGGCGCCTGAGCGAGGTCGTCGTCCACGAGAAGTGGCGCGGGGGCGGCCCTTCGCAGGCCCGCACCCCCTAGGGCACCGGTCCCGCACTTCCCAGGGCCCCTGCCCCGCACCCCCTGGGGCACCGGGACGCGGCGCGCACCTTCGGGCCTCCGGCACGCACACTGGAGCCATCGGTGGGTAGGGGAGGTCCTTATGAGGATGATCAACCGCCGGCCGGCCTCCCCGTGGCGCCGTTCGGCCGCCGCCGCCCTCGCCGGTGCCCTTCCCGTGCTCGCCTTCCCGGCCCCGTCCCTGTGGTGGTTCGCCTACGTCGCCCTGGTGCCGTGGATCCTGCTGATCCGCTCCGCGCCGACCGCGCGGCGGGCCGGCTACGACGGCTGGTGGGGCGGCGTCGGCTTCCTGGTCGCCGTCCACCACTGGCTGCTGCCGAGCCTGCACGTGTTCATCTTCCTGATCGCCGCGCTGCTCGGCCTGCTCTGGATGCCCTGGGGCCGGCTGGTGCGCCGGTACCTGGGCGGGGTGCCGACCCCGGGCCGGGCCGCCGCCGCGCTGCTGGTGCT
>NZ_BNBF01000001.1:51082-61743 GCF_014654935.1 Streptomyces capoamus | reverse complement strand
GCCCTCGGCCTGGCTGGTGGTGGAGCTGGTCCGCTCCTGGCAGGGCCTGGGCGGACCGTGGGGCATGCTGGGCGCCAGCCAGTGGCAGGTGGGCCCGGCGCTGCGGCTGGCCTCGGTCGGCGGGGTCTGGCTGCTGAGCTTCCTCGTGGTGGCCGTCAACGTGGCGGTGGCCATGCTGATCGCCGTGCGCGGATCGAGGGTGCCGGCCGTGGCCTCGCTGCTGGTCACGGCCGCCGTGGCCGCTGCCGTGTGGACGTGGGCACCGCGCCCCGAGACCGGCGGGCAGGTGCGGATCGCCGTGGTGCAGCCGGGTGTCGTGGCCGGTCGGGCCAGCGGGGACAAACGGTTCGCCCGCGAGGAGCAGCTGACCCGGCGACTCGCCGGGCAGGGCGTCGACCTGGTGGTGTGGGGCGAGTCCAGCGTCGGTTTCGACCTGGACGACCGTCCCGACCTGGCCCGGCGGCTGGCCGCGCTGTCCCGGGAGACCGGCGCCGACCTGCTGGTGAACGTGGACGCCCGCCGCTCCGACCGGCCCGGCATCTACAAGAGTTCGGTACTGGTCGGCCCGTACGGCCTGACCGGCGACCGGTACGACAAGATGCGGCTGGTCCCCTTCGGCGAGTACATACCGGCCCGTTCGCTGCTCGGCTGGGCCACCTCGGTGGGCCGGGCCGCGGGCGAGGACCGGCGGCGCGGCACCGGGCAGACCGTGATGGACGTCGGGCACGGCCTGCGGATCGGCCCGCTGATCTGTTTCGAGACCGCGTTCCCGGACATGGGCCGGCACCTCGCCGAGGACGGCGCCGACGCCCTCCTCGGCCAGTCGTCCACCTCGTCCTTCCAGCACAGCTGGGCACCGGAGCAGCACGCCTCGCTGGCCGCGCTGCGCGCCGCGGAGACCGGCCGCCCGATGGTGCACGCCACGCTCACGGGCGTCTCGGCGGTGTACGGCCCGGACGGGGGGCGCCTCGGCCCGTGGCTCGGCACGGACGCGAGCACCGCGCGCGTGTACGACGTGCCGCTCGCCCACGGCAGCACACCGTACGTCCGCCACGGCGACTGGCCGGTGCACGGCGCGCTGCTGGTGCTGGCGGCGCTGGGCGTGGCGGAGGGCGTGCGGGCGCTCAGGCTGCGCCGCCGCGGTCCTGAACCGCTCGCACCACCCGCTCGCACAGTTCATGGGTCGCCAGCGCGTCCCGGGCGCTGAGCACCTTCCCGGCGCGTACGGCGTCCAGGAACGCGAGGACCGCCTGCTCGATGCCGCGCTGCCGGGCCACCGGCACCCAGTCGCCGCGCCGCCGCACGGTCGGCTGGCCCTTGTGGTCGATCACCTCGGCGAGGTTGACCACCTGGCGCTTGGTGTCCTGTCCGGACACCTCCAGGATCTCCTCCGTGGAGCCGCTGAGCCGGTTCATCAGCCCGAGGGCGGTGAAGCCGTCGCCGCCGAGCTGGAGCACGACGTGGTGGACCAGGCCGTCCTCGACGCGGGCCCGGACCGTCACGTCGTCGACCGGGCCGGGCGCCAGGAAGCGCAGCGTGTCGACGACGTGGATGAAGTCGTCCAGGATCATCGAGCGCGGTTCCTCGGGCAGCCCGATCCGGTTCTTCTGCAGGAGGATCAGCTCCCGCGGATGGTCCTGGCACTGGGTGTACCCGGGGGCGTACCGGCGGTTGAAGCCGACGAACAGCGAGACGCCCCGCCGCTCGGCGAGGTCCACCAGCCGCTCGGACTCGGCGAACCGGTAGGCGAGCGGCTTGTCCACGTACGTCGGCACGCCTGCTTCCAGCAGCCGGGTGACGATCTCGGGGTGGACGGCGGTCGGCGCGTGCACGAAGGCCGCGTCGAGGCCGGCGGCGAGCAGCGCGTCCAGGGTGCGGTGCCGCTGCTCGCGGGGCAGGTGCAGGGCGTCCCCGGCCCGGTCCAGGGTGGCGGGCGTGCGGGTGTGCAGGTGCAGGTCGATTCCCGGCTGTGAGCCGAGCACCGGCAGGTACGCCTTCCGCGCGATGTCCCCGAGTCCGATGCAGCCGACCTTCACGTACGCTCCCCTACGGCTTGCCTGCGTGTTGCCTGCCGGAAGCATACGGGGGCCGCCAGTCGGCGACGCCGTCGAAGCCGCGCAGCAGGAACGCGGGCCCGGCCTGCGACAGGGCCGTGACGACGGTGTTCCGTACGGCCACGACGGCCCGGCTGCCGGCCATGTTCAGGCGGGCGACCCGGACGGCCCGGCGGGCGATGGCGGTCGTGCGCGGCAGACGGTCCGCGGTGTAGGCGGCCAGGTCGGCGCCGTGGTGGGCGAGGACGACCGCGTCCTCGATGGCCAGGTTGCCGCCCTGGCCGAGGGTCGGGGGCATGGCGTGGGCGGCGTCGCCGAGCAGGGCGGTCCGGCCCGCGTGGTAGGCCGGCAGGGGCCGGGCGAGGTGGTGGACGTCGTGCCGCAGCACGTCCTCGGGGCGGATGGCGGCGAGCACGGCGGGGACGGGGTGGTGCCAGTCGCCGTAGCGGCGCAGGAGTTCGGCCTTCTCGTCGTCGGGTGCCCGCTGTCCCGCCGGGACCATGGCCGCCCCGTAGGCGTACACGCGGCCGTCCGCGAGGGGCTGGGTGCCCCAGATCCGGCCGCGCCCCCAGGTCTCGTGCGGGGCGAACTCGGCGCCGGGCACGGGGATGAGGACGCGCCAGGTGGTGAACCCCGCGTACACCGCACCGGGGTGGGCGGGGAACAGGGTCGCGCGGACCCGGGAGTTGACGCCGTCCGCGCCGACGACCAGCTCGGCCTCCAGCTCGTCCCCGTCGGCACCGACCCGGGCGGGCCGGTCGCGGTCGCCGGGGTCGGCGAGGGCCGCGGGGGTCCCGGTGCGGACGGTGCCGGGCGGGAGCAGGGCGGCGAGCCGGTCGACGAGGGTGGTCCGGGGCAGCAGGACCAGGGGTCCGCCGAAGCGGGCCGCGGCGGCCTCGGCGTCCGAGCGGGACAGCCAGCGCCCGCCCGGTGTGCGCAGTCCCCCGTCGCCCTGCCAGGCCGCCAGGCCGCGGATCTCGTCGCCGATGCCGAGGACGTCCAGGGCCCGCAGGGCGTTCGGGGCGAGGGAGAGGGCCGCGCCGACGGGCCGCAGGGCGGGGGTGCGCTCCAGTACGGTCACCGCCCAGCCCTTCTGGTGCAGGGCGGCCGCCGCGGCCAGCCCTCCGATGCCTGCGCCGATGACGATCGCCCGGCCCGTCTCCGCCATGACCCCCTCCTCGGGACTACACCTGTAGTGAACGCCGACTGTACTACACCCGTAGTGAGACGCGCAGGGGCGGATAGGGTCACCTCATGCCCGCACAGCAGCCCGGCGCCGGGCGCGCCGATCTCGTCGCCGACACCGCCCTCGCCCTGCTCGCCGAGCGCGGCATGCGCGGGCTGACGCACCGGGCGGTGGACGAGGCGGCCGGGCTGCCGCCGGGCTCGACGTCGAACGTGGCCCGCACCCGGCAGGCCCTGCTGGAACTCGCGGTGCGGCGGCACGCCGAGCGGGAGGCACGGCTGCTGGCGGAGATGCCGGACCCGAGGGACGGGCCCGAGGCGCTGGCGGACGGACTGGCGCTCGCCGTCCACCGCTCCCTGACCGGCGACCGCGGGCTGCTGATCGCCCGGTACGAACTGGCCCTGGAGGCCACCCGCCGCCCCGAACTGCGTGCCTTCTACGACCGGACCGGCGCCGTCTTCAAGGAGCAGCTGGCCGCGCTGCTCACCGCGGCGGGGTCACGCGAACCGGACCGCCATGTGCTGTCCCTGGTGGCCTGGGCGGACGGACTGCTGTTCTCCTGCGCGGCCGGCTCCTTCGGCAGCCGGACACCGGACCTGGACGAGATCCGCACGGGGCTGCGGGAGCTGCTCGGGGGCCTGCTCGGGGCACGGCCCGAGGGCGCCGCCGGCGGCTGAGGCCGAGCGCGCCCGAAGGGGCGGGGCGGTACCGCCAGACGGCTTCCGGCGGCTCGCCGAGCCCCCGCGCCGCCCTCCGGCCCGCTCCGGTGGCGACGGCCGGGCGGTGACGGTCGGGCCGGCCGCCTGCGCGTCACCGAGGTACTCCGGCGGCATCCTCACACCGGCTGCCCCTCACCGCCCTCGGCGAGCCGGCGCAGGTCCTCGGGCGTCCAGCCGGTGATGCGGGCGACGGCGGCCGGCGCGTCGGGCTCCTCGGTCTCCCGCAGGAAGGCGACGGCTTCCACCTCCAGGTCGGCGCGCGCCGCGTCGAGGGCGGCCTCCGCTTCCTGGTAGCGCTGGGCGGCGAGTTCGAGCTTGGCGGTGTCCATGGGTACGAGCCTCCCACAGCGACACGGCCGTACCGGCCAGGCCCCTCGGGCCTGGCGCGCCGGGGCGGATCCGGGTCGTCGCGGAGGAGCGCTACCGCTGGCGCGGCGGGGTCCAGCCCTCGCCGCCCGGACCGCCGTCCTCCCCCAGTCGCGACGCCAGGCGGCCGATCGCCGACCGCACCCCCGCGCCGTAGCCGTCGTCCGCGAGGACCCCCGCGGCGCTGCGGGCCCGGCGCAGATGGCTGCGGGCGGCCTCGGCGCGGCCCAGCTTGGCGTAGTCGGCGGCCAGGTTGAGGTGGAGGGAGGGGAGGAAGCCCTGGACGCCGGACGGGTCGCCGCCCGCCCGGCCGTCGGCCAGTTCCTCCGCCGCCGACAGCGCCCGCAGGTCCCACGCGAGTTCGTCCGCCGGATCGTCCTGGGTGTCGGCCAGGTAGTGGGCCAGGGTGCAGCGGTGCAGCGGGTCGCCCGTCTCGCCGATCTCCGCCCACAGGTCCAGGAAGCGGCTGCGGGCCTCCTCGCGGTCGCCGCCGTGGTGCAGCATCACGACCTGCCCGATCCGCGTCAGCACGGCGTCCGGCGCCGCCTGCTCCTGTCGCTCCGCCACGGGTGCCTCCGGGCCGTCGGCAATGGTTCCGTCCTGACGCTAACCGGCGGCACCCGGATTGCCTGCCAGGCGCGGCCGGTGGCAACTGCGGGCGCGCCGTGGCCAGTCGCGCCCGCGCGGCGGGGCCGCGCACCGAGGCGGCCCCGTCCCGTCCACGGCGCTCCTGCGGCCCCGGCGGTCAGCCCAGGTTCGGGATCCGCCAGTCGACCGGCTCGTGCCCCTGCGCGGCGATCGCCTCGTTGATCTGCGTGAAGGGACGCGAACCGAAGAACCTCTTCGCGGACAGCGGCGAGGGGTGCGCGCCCTTGACCACCACGTGCCGGGTCTCGTCGATCAGCGGGAGCTTCTTCTGCGCGTAGTTGCCCCACAGGACGAAGACCGCGGGGTCGGGGCGGGAGGCCACCGCGCGGATCACCGCGTCCGTGAACTTCTCCCAGCCCTTGCCCTTGTGGGAGTTGGCCTCCCCGGCGCGGACGGTGAGGACCGCGTTGAGCAGCAGCACGCCCTGCCGGGCCCACGGCATCAGATACCCGTTGTCCGGGACGGGCAGGCCCAGCTCCTGCTGCATCTCCTTGTAGATGTTCCGCAGCGAGGGCGGGGTCTTCACCCCCGGGCGGACCGAGAAGCACAGGCCGTGTCCCTGGCCCTCGCCGTGGTACGGGTCCTGGCCGAGGACGAGGACCTTCACCTGCTCGTACGGCGTCGCCTCCAGCGCGGCGAAGACCTCCTCGCGCGGCGGGTAGACGGGGCCCTTCGCCCGCTCCTCCTCGACGAACTCGGTCAGCTCCTTGAAGTAGGGCTGCTGCAGTTCGTCGCCCAGAACCCCGCGCCAGGACTCGGGCAGCATGGCGATGTCGGTCACGTCAACGTCCTCACGATGTCAGGCGACCACGGCGGTCACTTCCAGGCTCCAGAACCTACAGGCGACCACTGACAACGCGGACCGGAAGGCCGGTTCACCAGCTCGTCTTGCGGTGCAGCGTCCACATCATCATGATCGTCGACGGGTCGAGGGCCTGCTCGCCGCCGGAGATGTCGACGCTGGCCGCGACGAACTGCCGGCCCTGCCACAGCGGGATCAGCCGGGCGTCGTCGACCATGATCTGCTGGGCCGCCTCCACGTCCTTCACGGTCCGGGCGCGGTCGCTCTCCGCGCGGGCGTGGGGCAGCAGTCTGCCGGTGATCTGCTTGGCCGGGTAGGGCGTGCCGAGGGCGTTGTGCTCGCCGACGAACGGGGCGATGAAGTTGTCCGCGTCCGGGAAGTCCGGGAACCAGCCGCGCCCGAACACCGGGTACTCGCCCTTCTGGTAGCCGACCACGTAGGTCTTCCAGGGGCGGCTCTTGAGCGTGATGGTGAACAGGCCGGAGGCCTCCAGCTGCCGCTTCAGCTCCTGGAACATCTGGGCGGTCTCGGAGCCGTAGCGGTCGGTGGTGTACCAGAGGGTGAGCGGGACGGGCCGGGTGATGCCGGCGTCGGTGAGGATCTTGCGGGCCTTGGGGACGCTGGGGTTGCCGTAGTCGTCGAAGAAGCCGGTGGCGTGGCCGGTCAGACCCTTGGGGACCATCGAGTACAACGGATCGACGGTGTCCTTGTAGACCTTGTGCGCGATCGCGCCCCGGTCCACGAGCTGGGCGACGGCCTTGCGCACGGCGGGCTGCTTGGCCCAGGGGTCTGCGGGGTTGAACACCAGGTAGCTGATGTCGGTGCCGGCGCCGTCGACCAGTTGCAGGTCCTCGGTGTCGTGCTCCTGCAGGGCGAGGATGTCGTCGGCGGCCAGACCCCGGTAGGTGACGTCGATCCGCTTGTCCTTGAGCGCCTGGACCATCCCGGCGGAGTCCTTGAAGTAGCGGATGGTGACCGCGTCGTTCTCCGGCTTGGCGAAGCCCTGGTAGTTGCCGTTGCGGACCAGGACGGCCTCGGAGTCCTCCTCGTAGGACTGGAGCTTGTACGGACCGGAGCCGTACACCGAGGTGTCCTTGCGCAGCGAGTTGGCAGGGTAGTCGTCCGGGTCGACGATCGACATGGCGGGCGTGGCCAGCACGAAGGGGAAGGTGGCGTCGGGCTGGTTGAGGTGGAAGACGATCTCGCGGTCGCCGGAGGTCTCGATGCGGTCCAGGCTGCCGAGCAGTCCGGCGGGCCCGCCGGGGGCGTTGATGGTGCGGATGCGGGCGATCGAGTGCCGGACGGCCTCGGCGGTCAGCGGGTCGCCGTCGGCGAACTTCATGCCGGAGCGCAGCTTGCAGCGGTAGGTGCGGCTCGTGGAGTCGGTGAAGGAGCAGCTCTCGGCGGCGTCGGGCTGCGGGGTGGTGGCACCGCTGGGGTAGGCGAGGAGCGTCTGGAAGATGTTCCGGTACAGCTCCCAGGAGCCGTCCCAGGCGCCGGCCGGGTCCAGTGTGCTCGGGGCGCTG
Organism: Streptomyces capoamus; assembly: GCF_014654935.1. Taxonomy (GTDB): domain Bacteria; phylum Actinomycetota; class Actinomycetes; order Streptomycetales; family Streptomycetaceae; genus Streptomyces; species Streptomyces capoamus. The sequence goes on along the minus strand of NZ_BNBF01000001.1, from coordinate 54,442 downwards.
GTGGTACCCACGACGATCGGCCCCTGGCTGTCGGGGTCGCCGTCGGACAGCAGACTGCATCCGGCCAGCAACGCTATGGACGCGATCGCCGCGACTCTCCGCAGGAATCGGTTCCGGTTGAACACGCGCACGCTCCTCGATCTGCCATACCAAGGGTCGGCAGACCATACCGCAGCGTTCGGCCACCTGAACCTGCCCGAAATCAGGCGTTCTTGATCGACTGGGCGTTGACGACGTTGTCATTCCGCTGTGCGGATCCGGTACGGCCTCCCGGGCGCCGATCCGTCCGAAAATCGGCGCCCGGAAGAGATGCCCCGCCTCAGCCGACGCCGGCGTTGAGGAAGATGCCGCCGTCCACGACGAGGGTCTGACCGGTGATCCAGTCGGACTGCTCTGAGGTGAGGAACGCGGCGGCCCCGCCGATGTCGGAGGGCACCCCGAGCCGGCCGAGCGGGTAGGAGGCGGCCGCCTCCTCCTCCCGGCCCTCGTACAGGGCCTGCGCGAACTTGGTCTTGACCACGGCCGGGGCGATGGCGTTGACCCGCACCCGGGGCGCGAACTCGTGCGCCAGCTGCTGGGTCAGGTTGATCATCGCGGCCTTGCTGACGCCGTACGCGCCGATGAACGGCGAGGGCGCGAGGCCGGCGACCGAGGCGATGTTGACGATCGCGCCGCCGTTGTCCTTCTGCCAGGCGTGCCAGGTCTTCTGGGCGAAGCCGAGCGCGGAGATCACATTGGTCTCGAAGACCTTGCGGGCGACGTTCAGGTCCAGGTCCGCGATCGGGCCGAACACGGGGTTGGTGCCCGCGTTGTTGACCAGGTAGTCGACCCGGCCGAAGGCCTCCATGGTGCGCTCGACGACCTCGGTCTGGTGGTCGAGGTCGTGCGCCTTGCCGGCGACGCCGATGACGCGCTCGGTGCCGAGCTGCTCGACGGCCTCCTTCAGGGCGTCCTCGCCGCGGCCGGTGATGCACACGCGGTCGCCGCGGGCGATCAGCGCCTCGGCGACGCCGTAGCCGATACCGCGGCTGGCGCCGGTGACGATCGCGACCCTGCCGGACAGCTCCGGGAGTTCAGTCATGACTGTGTTACCCCTGAGTCCCTTAGTTGAGCGGTCCGCCGGCGACGTACAGCACCTGGCCGGAGACGAAGCCGGCCGCCTCGCCGGTGAAGAAGGCGATGGCGTTGGCGATGTCCTCGGGCTCGCCGACGCGCTGCACCGGGATCTGGCCGGCGGCGGCCTTCTTGAAGTCCTCGAAGCCCATGCCGACCCGGTCGGCGGTGGCCTTGGTCATCTCCGTGGCGATGAAGCCGGGGGCGACCGCGTTGGCGGTGATGCCGAACTTGCCCAGCTCGATGGCGAGGGTCTTGGTGAAGCCCTGGAGGCCGGCCTTGGCGGCGGAGTAGTTCGCCTGGCCGCGGTTGCCGAGCGCCGAGGAGGAGGAGAGGTTGACGATCCGGCCGAAGCCCGCGTCCACCATGTGCTTCTGGACGGCCTTGGTCATCAGGAACGAACCGCGCAGGTGCACGTTCAGGACGGTGTCCCAGTCGGCGGCGCTCATCTTGAACAGCAGGTTGTCGCGGAGCACGCCCGCGTTGTTGACCAGGATGGTCGGGGCGCCCAGTTCCTCGGCGACCCGGGAGACGGCGGCCTCGACCTGCGCCTCGTCGGAGACGTCCGCGCCGACCGCGATCGCCTTGCCGCCGGCCGCGGTGATCTTCTCGACGGTGTCCTTGCAGGCGGCCTCGTCCAGGTCGATCACGGCGACCGCGCGGCCTTCGGCGGCCAGTCGTACGGCGGTGGCCGCGCCGATACCGCGCGCCGCGCCGGTGACGATCGCGACGCGCTGTTCAGTGGTGGACATTGCTGCTTCTCCTCGCCCTTGAGAGAACGTCTTGGGAGGACGTCTTGAGAGACCTTCGGGCCCTCCGGGAGGACCCCTGGTGCGGTGAGCGACCGCTTAGTACCTTCGCCACCCGTGACGCTAGAAGCCCTGGCACGCGGTGTCAACGGCACATCCGGCCGGTGTGATCCATTACCTCACCAGGAGGTCCAGCAACCGTTCCGTCTCAGCGGCCGGGTCGGCGGTCAGTCCGGTGTGCACCGGACCGGGCTGGACCACGGTGGAGCGGGGCGCGACCAGCCAGCGGTAGCGGCGCCCGGCGTCGTCGCCGGCCGCCTGCCCGGCCTGCTCGCCGCCCGCGCAGTGCCGCTCGATCGCGCCGAGCGCCGCGCGCACCCCGGCCACGTCGGCGGCCGGGTCCAGCGCGAGGAGCCGGGCCTCGTCCAGGTGGGTGAGGGCACCGACGTACCCACGGGCCCGGCAGTACACGACCACGCCCGCGTTGATGCACTCCCCGCGCTCCACCCGGGGCACGACCCGCAGCAGCGCGTACTCGAACACGTCGCGGTCGCCGCCCTGGCCCGCCCGGGTGATGTGGCGCTCGGTCACATGCCCGGCCACGTGGATGTGGTGCTCGCTCACTGGACCCCCTCGGTTCCGGTGCCGAGGCCGGTGATCCGCTCGGCGACGACGGCCGCCCGCGCGAGCAACGGCCGCGCATAGGCCCGGCGCAGCTCGTCCGGGGTGCCGAAGCCCGGCTCGCCGTCGAGCCAGGCCTCGGGGATCTCCGCGGTGACCTCGGCGAGCAGCTCCTCGGTGACCCGGGGCGCCAGCTCGGCCGCGGCGGCGCGGACGTCCGGGGCGAAGGGGGCCAGGGCGTGCTCGGAGGCGTCGTACGGGCGCGCGGCCGACGCCTCGGCCCCGGGCCAGTTGTGGTGCCAGATCATGGTGGCGCCGTGGTCGATGAGCCACAGCTCGCCCCGGTGCACGAGCAGGTTGGGGTTGCGCCAGGAGCGGTCGACGTTGTTGATCAGCGCGTCGAACCAGACGATCCGGCCGGCCTCCGCCGCGCTCACCGGGAAGCCGAGCGGGTCGTAGCCGAGGGCACCGGACAGGAAGTCCATCCCGAGGTTGGTGCCGCCGCTGGCCCGCAGCAGGTCCTGCACCTGCTGGTCGGGCTCGCCCAGCCCGAGCACGGGATCCAGCCCGACGGCGACCAGCCGGGGCACGCGGAAGCCGAGGCGCCGGGCGAGTTCGCCGCACACCACCTCGGCGACCAGGGTCTTGCGGCCCTGCCCGGCACCGGTGAACTTCATGACGTAGGTCCCGAGGTCGTCGGCCTCGACGAGCCCCGGCAACGAACCGCCCTCACGCAACGGCGTGATGTAGCGGGTCGCGGTGACCTTCTTCAGCACTTCCCGGGCCACCCATCTCTTCAGCCGACGGCACGAAGTGAGCATAGTAACCGGGAGTGATCACGGGCGGGGTGCGGCCGACACCCCCTAGGCCTGCTCCC
>NZ_BNBF01000001.1:45471-51041 GCF_014654935.1 Streptomyces capoamus | reverse complement strand
GCAGTCTGCGCCAGGCGCGGGTGCGGTGGAGCACGTAGAGGCAGACCAGCAGCACGCACGCCTGGAGCCCTATGGCCAGCAGCCAGAAGACCACCCTGCTCTCCAACTCGTTGGTCATGAAGGCGAAGTTCATGCCGAAGAAGCCCGTCAGGAACGACAGCGGCAGGAAGATCACGGACACGATGGCCAGCCGGTTGATCACACCGTTCTGCTCGCCGGCGATCAGGGACCCGTAACTGGCGAAGGCCCGGCGGGCGGCCTCCTGCAGGGACTCGATGTCCGCGAGCACCAGCCGGGCCGCGCGCTGGAACTCCTGGGCGAGCCGCTGCCGCTCCACCGGGAAGTCGCGGCTCATCATCCTGCGGGTGACCATCTCCTCGACCACCTGCAAGTACGGCAGCAGCGAGTGGTGCAGCTGCGCGGCCCGGCGGCGCAGCCGGGACAGGCGGTGGACCTGCTCGGGGCGTCGCCGCGCGAACATCTCGTCCTCCAGCTCCTCCACCTGGAGCAGGGCGCTCACCGTGGCGCGGCGGAACGTCGCCAGCGCCTCCTGGAGCACCAGGAACAGCGTGGCCACGGCATCGCGCGGCTTCTCCCGGCGCAGCTGCGTGGTCAGGTCCTCCGCCAGGGCGGCCCACTCCCGGTGGGAGACGACCAGGTAGCGCTCACCGGCCAGGACGTGGAGATGGACGATCCGGCCCCCATGGACCACCGGAACGACGAAACCGGCGGTGTCGCCCAGGAATTCGGCCCGCGCGGCCTCTCCCTTCCGGCCGAACCAGGCCAGCTGCTCGGCGTCGAGCCCGAGCCGACGGGCCAGTGATCCGTCCTCCGGGCACTCCTCGGCGGACTGCTCGACGTCGAGCAGCAGGAACGGATCGAGGTCGAGGCGCTGGCGTGCCTCGGCCACGGAGAGGCGCGTGGTGGCCCCCTCCGGCATCGACACCATCCGTACGATCATCGCGCTGCCCTCGTCCGTGCCCCGGCACCCGGGTCCTCAGTCGGACAGGCCGGAGGCACCTCGCCGCCCCACGCACAGGGCCCAGATGACGAACCCGGAGAACGCCATCAGGACGATCGACCAGACCGGGTAGTACGGCAGCGAGAGGAAGTTGGCGATGATGACCAGCGAGGCGATGGCGACTCCGCCGATGCGTGCCCAGCGGGCGTCCCCGAAGAGGCCGAAGCCCACCAGCAGCGCGACGACGCCGAGGATCAGATGGATCCAGCCCCAGCCGGTGAGGTCGAACCTGAAGACGTAGCCGCGGGTCGCGAGGAAGACGTCGTCCTGCGCGATCGCCATGATGCCGCGGAAGATGTCCATCATTCCGGCGAGTACGAGCATGACCGCGGCGAAGACCGTGAGGCCGGTGGCCCATTGCTGTTTCGCGGTGGGTGTGGACGCGGTGGGTGCGGCGGGCATCGTGCCACCTCGATTCTGTGCCGTGCGCCGTCTTCGGCGCGCCGCGGCGCACGGGGTTCCGTCCGCGTGGCCGGTCCCGGCAGCCGTTCCGTACGCCCAGCGTGAGCGGGGCGGACCACGGCCGCCTCACCCGTTGCGGGTGAATCCGTCACGCCGGCCGGCCGTCCCGCTCGGGCACCGGCCCCGTCGCCGCGGCCAGCACCGCCGTGACGGCGAGCACGGCCACGACCAGCAGCAGGACCAGCGCCACCGCGCCGACCGTGGGGTGGTTCCACAGCACCAGCGCCAGGACACCGGCCCCGATGGTCACGCCGGTGGTCCATGACCGGTGAGTGGCCAGCCACCGTCCGAAGTGACCGGTGTGCACCCCGGCTCCGCTCAGCTCCCGCCCCGCCGCCGTGGTGCCCCTGCGCGCCGCGGACCGCACGGCCCGGGCCGCGCGGCCGGGCCCGTACAGCCAGGCCGCCAACGCCGTGATCACGCAGACGACGAGCAGCGTGCGGACACTGTCGCGCAGGAAACGGACGAAGGTGTCGTAGATCACCGCCGCCGCGTCGGGCGGCAACGTGGTCGGCGGGACGGAGTCGAGGTAGACGCGCCGTACGACGATCAGCGCCACGAGCAGCACGACCATCATGGCGCCGACGCCGAGGGCGGTGACCATCAGCATCACCCGGTGTCCCGGGGCGGTCCACACGGCCGCGGCGGCCGCGGCGAGGGCCAGTACCGGAACCCACACACCGAGGATGTCGAGCAGCCGCATCGCGTTCTGCGCCTTGCGCAGTTCGCCGGTGCGGAACAGGGTGACCGAACGGTCGATCTGCGGGATCGCGGCGGCGTGCTGGAAACCGGCCTCCACGAGGCGCTTCTGTAACTGGTCGACCACCACCCCGATGTCGAGCTGGACGGTGTCGCCCTGCGCCCGGAGCGCTCCCTGCCCTTGTCCGGTGAGCATGCCGACCACCGAGGACTGTGCCCGCCTGTTGCCCGCCACCCAGGCCTGCTCGAAGACATCGCTGGCCACGACGCGGTGAACGGCCCGGTGCACGACCGTCCGCAGGGCCGAGCGCAGCGGACCGGTCAGCTCCCCGGCCGCGTCGACCACGCGGGGCGGCGCTCCGTTGTCCGCCAGCACCTTGGTGAGCGAGGCCGTCACGGCCTGGACGTCGACCTGGCTCACCACGCGTTCGGTCAGCCGGTCCACGAGGGCGTCCTGGACGGCCGGCTCCGAGGCGAGCGGCGCCACGGTCTGCACGTACCGGTCGGTGTCGGCGACCGTGTCGTGCACCCAGACCGCGACGACGGCCAGCGGGGCGAGCACGAGCGTGAGCACCAGGAGGACCGATGCCCCCAGTCGGCGCAGGCGCCGGTGGCGCTGACGCGCGGCACTGCGGAGCCGCAGGTACTCGGCGTGTTCGCCGGCGGTCAGGAGGTGACCGTCCGGTGCGGGCGGGTCCGCGCCGGCCGGTCCGGAGGCGGTGCCGGGGTCCATGGTCCTCCTTCGCGGGGCGTGTCGTCGACGGCGTCGGGGGCCCGGGCCGGGAAAGGGCTTCTCACCGGGCCAGGGTGCCGCCGACCGGAGGCCGTGGGGTCACCCACGGCGGGTGATCCGTGTGCGGGACCGGCACGGTGAGGTGGGTTCGTGGGGCCGCCGGCCGGCCCTGCGCACAGCGGACGAAGAGGGTGGCGGATGAGCGGTCCACTGACTCCCGGGAAGCGACCGGTCCCGCCGGAGGCGCCGGCACCTTCCCTCCGGCCGGGTCCCTGGGCCACGGCCGTCTCGGTCCTCCGCTCGGCCGGTGTCGCGGCCGGCCTCGTCACCGCCTACTACCTGCTGCCGCTGGACTGGCACGGCGGGGACCTCACCGCTGTCACCCTCGTCGGGGGTCTGGTGGCGGCCGGCCTCTTCTTCGGATGGGAGGTGTGGCTCATCAAGCGCTCGCCCTCGCCGCGACTGAAGGCCGCCGAGGCCGTGTCCGCCACCGTGTCGCTGTACCTGGTCCTGTTCGCGAGCGGCTACTACCTGCTCGAACGCGCCGTGCCCGGCTCCTTCGACGAGCACCTCGACAGGACCGACGCGCTGTACTTCACGTTCACGACGTTCACCACCGTCGGCTTCGGTGACATCTTCGCGGTCTCCCGGACGGGAAGGGTGCTGGTGATGTGCCAGATGACATGCACTCTGCTGATCGTGGGCCTCGCCGTACGCGTGCTCACGGCCGCCGTGCGCGCCGGCCTCCGGCGCCAGGGGCGGGGCACGCCGGAGTGAGGTCCCTTGGGCGAGGGGGGACGGTGTGGCTCGGTAGCGCTCCGGAGGCGACGGCCGGGCCGGCCTCCGCCCGCGGCGCGCGCCGTCACAGCAGCCCCAGGTCCCGCGCCCGGCGCACCGCGTCGTGACGCCGGTTGACGGCCAGCTTCCGGTAGGCGCTCTTGAGGTGGGTCTTGACCGTGTTCACCGACAGGTACAGGTCGGCGGCGATCTGCTCCGTGGACATCATCTGCGCCAGCCGGCGCAGGACGTCGCGTTCCCGTTCGCTCAGCTCCTCGACCAGCGGTGGCGCCGGCCGCCGGCCGCCGCGCGCCGGGCGCCTCCCGGTTCCGCAGGGGAGCCGGTCCTCGGCCGGTGCGCCCCTCGACAGGGTGCGCAGCCACGGCCCGGCGTCCGCGAAGGGGCGCCGCAGCCGCTCGCGGCGGGCTTCCCGGAGCGCCCGCGAGACCAGTTCGCGCTGGGCGGCACGGTCTCCGTCGCCGCCTGCCAGCTGGGCTCCGACCAGTGCGGCCCGCACGGTGACGGCGGGGCCGACGTCACCGTGCGCCCGGATCCTGTCCAGCAGTTCGGCCGCGGCCTCGGGTCTGCCCGCGGCCAGTTCCGCCTGCGCGGCCCCCACGAGGCACACCGGTTCGTCACCGGGCGCGTCCGCCAGCAGCTTGACGGCCGCCTCCGGCCGGTCTTCGGCCAGGTGGGCGGCCGCGGCCACGGAGGCCGCGTGCGCTTCGGCCCAGGGGGACGCCACGTCGGCGATGACGGTCCGGTCCGCCACGTCGAGTGCGGCCTGCGTGTCGCCGCGGGCCAGCAGCATCCGCCCGGTGACGATGGCCCGCCCCGCCTGCGTCACCGGGTCCGGCGGCGGGTGCCGTGCGTCCACCGCCGCGTCGAGGAGCTGTTGGGCCCGGTCCAGTTCGTCGCGTTCGACCGCCACCGCGGCCAGGACCAGCGATGCCAGTCCCGGCCCGGGGGCCGGGGACGGGCCGCCGCGGTCCGCCGGGGTCACCGTCGCCCACGCCTTGCGCTCGGCCCTGCCCGGCCAGCCCCTCAGATAGTCGATCAGGGCCAGGTGGGCCAGGCACTCCCGGCGCGCCTGCGCCGTCGCTCCCGTCCCGTCGGAGTCGACCACCGTGGTCAGGGCCGCTCGGGCGGCGTGGACACGGCCCGCCCACAGGCGTGCCGAGCCGAGATGGGTGAGCAGGAGTGCGATCAGCTCGGGGTGGGCGTCGAGGAGCGTGCCCGGCACTGCGCGCCGCACCTGCTCGGCGACCTGTGCCGCGCGTTCCGCCCGTCCCGGCGCACCCGTCAGGCGCGCCACCAGGGCTTCCAGGAGGGCGCAGCTCAGCCGGGCCGCGGCCAGGTCGGCCGGATCGTCCTGCGCCGACCCGGCCTGCGACGCCAGGGACCGTACCGCCCGTCGCAGCAGGTCGGAGCCCCGTGCGACCTCGTGACGGGACAGCGCGCAGGCCGCGCGGACGATGTCCGTGGCCGGACCGGCCGGCTCGGGTCCCATCCGGGAGAACAGCTCGGTCAGACCGACGGAGTGCGGGCCGGTGAAGACCTCCCCCAGGGCGAGATCCCCGATGAGGGCGCCGGCGGCGGTCTCCCAGTCGTCCGCCGCGGTCGCGTGGCCGAGCGCTTCGCCGAGGGACCCCGAGCGCCGCAGCCAGCGTGCCGCACGGCGATGCAGCTCGGCCTCCAGCTCCGGGGAGCGCACCCGGAGCTGGGCGCGGAGGATCTCCCCGAACAGCGGGTGGAGACGGAACCAGGCGTGCCCGAGGTACTCGACGAAGGCGTTCTGCCCGTGCAGAGCGGTCAGGACGCGTTCGGCGTCGGTGCGCCCGGTGAGGGCGTTGACGAGGTCGGGGCAGAAGCGGTCGA
>NZ_BNBF01000001.1:37134-45438 GCF_014654935.1 Streptomyces capoamus | reverse complement strand
GGACGCTGACCCTCAGCAGCAGGTCCTGCGTCGGGGCCGTCTGCCGCTTGAGCACCTCGGCCAGCAGGAAGCCGGCGACCGGGGTGCGGTCGGCCTCGAACTCCTTGAGGAACGTCCGCGGGTCGCTCTCCCCCTGCGCGGCCAGGGCGCACAGCCGCAGTCCGGCCGCCCAGCCGCGGGTGCGTTCCAGCAGCGCGCGCACGTCGTCGTCGCTCGGGCGCAGGCCGTGCAGCGCGAGGAGAGCGGCCGCTTCGTCCGGGGTGAAGGCCAGCTCGGCGTCGTGGATCTCGGTGACGGTGCCGGCCGCCCGGTAGCGGTGCAGCGGCAGGAGGGGTTCGGTGCGGGTGACGAGGACCAGGCGCATGCCCGGGCCGGCCTGGCGGAGGACGAGGTCCAGCCGGTCCGCTATCTCCGGGTCGGTCACCCGGTCGTATTCGTCGAGGACCAGGACCACCGGAGTCCTGCGGGTGCTCAGTCCGGCGGCGAGCCGCGTGAGCAGCCTGTCGTCCGCGGGGCCGGCCTCCGCGGGGCGGGCTGCGTCGGCGCACGCCGTCACGCCGGCGAGGCGCAGGGCCTCGGCGAGGTACGCCCAGAAGGTGCCGCCCTGCTCGTCCGCCACCGGGGCGGTGAGCCAGGCCACGGGCTCGTCCCGGGTGCGGGCCCAGTCGGCGGCCAGCAGGGTCTTGCCCGCTCCCGCGGCTCCGTGGACCACCGTCAACGGGGTCAGGAGGGCCTCGTCGAGGTGGGCGGCCAGCCGGTCGCGCCGCAGGAACGTCACGGGCCGCGCCGGTACGGCGAACTGCGTACGGAGGAACGGGTCGCGTCGGGGATCGGCGTGCGACGTGGCCGGCGCCCGTCCGTTCCTGCCCGGTACGGCCATGCTCCTCACCACCTTGGTCGTCGTCCGGGGACGACGCGAGCAGGGCAGAACGCCCTGGTCACAGCGTGGACCGGAAGTTCCCCGGCGCCGGCTGCGGCGAGCGCCGGCGCCGCGAGTGAGGACGGCGCCCTTCGATGTCAGCTTACCCTTCCGGGCCGCCGGGGCTCGTGCGGCCGTGGGCGTCGCCGCCCCCTCGAAAGCGTGTCAGTTCACCGGACCGTGCGTGGAGACGGATGGTCAGCCGGTGCCTCGCCGCGTCCGCCAGCTCGTCGAGACGCTGCTGAAGCCGGTTCAGGTCCGGGGCGAAGTCCCCCTGCGCCACCTGGTCCAGGACGGCCGCCGCCGCCCTGTCGAGACGGGCCATGGCCGCGCGGACCTCGTCACTGTCGATGTCCGGCCGGGCGGAGTCCCAGACGCCACGGCAGTCGGCGTAGCGCCTGGCTGCTTCCTCCCTGGTCCGGTGCCGGTCCTCAGGCGTGTCCCCCGCACCGGTCGGTGCCGCCAGCCCGGCCACCCAGTCCCGCGCCGCCCGTACGTGCCCGAACTGCCGCTGGACGGCCTGCCGCTGGGCTTGGAGCCCCGACTGCTCGTCCCGGCGGCGCTGCCCCAGGGTTCTGACCGCGTAGTGGGCCGTCGCCCCGAGGAAGCCCCCGCCGAGGGCTCCGCCGAGACCCGCGAGCGCCGTACCAAGCCTGATCACGCCTCTCAGTGAACGGGTCGTGGGGGCGGGTACCGCGTTCCACGCCGTACGCGTCACCCGTTGTGACCGCAGACGGGCACGCGGTCGGTCGAGTGGAGCGAGGTTCCGACGACGCGGCGCCGGCCCGGAGTTCGTCCGCCGCCCGGGCGTCCGACCAGGGCAGGGGCTTCGAGATGCGGTCACCGGCACCCGCTGGTTACGCTCGCTGAGTGGCCGGGTGGAACGGCCCATGGCCTGGCGCGGCAAGCGCCCCGCCCAGCGGTGACGAGAACTCCCGCGGTCCACGACGTCGCAGTGTTCACGCCTCCACGGCAGGAAGGTTTGCGATGAGGTTCACCCGCACGCGCACAGCACAGGTCATCGGGACGGCTCTGATCGCCGTTCCGCTCACGCTGGGAGGGCCGACCTCGCTGAGCCACGCACAGGACGCGTCGCCCAGCCCGTCGGGGACCTTCGGTCCCGGCTGTTCCTCGCTCTCCAAGAAGACCGACACGGCCAAGGACAAGGTCGTGGAGGCGGCGGCCGCCTACCCGGAGCTCAGCCAGCTGGTGGCGGCCGCGGTCCGGGCGAAGCTGGGCAGCACCCTCGACGGGAAGCGCGACATCACCGTCTTCGCCCCCGGCGCACAGGCCTTCAAGAAGGTGGCGCCGTCACAGCTCGCCGCACTGCTGAAGAACCAGGATCAGCTGAAGAAGGTGCTGACCTACCACGTCGTGGACCAGCGGATCAGCCCGGACCAACTCTCCAACGGCTCCTTCACGACGCTGGAGGGCAGCAAGCTGACGACGTCGGGTTCGGGCACCGACTTCAAGGTCGACGGCAAGGCGAGCATCGTCTGCGGCAACATCAGGGCGGCGAACGCCACCCTCTACGTCATCGACACGGTTCTCCAGCCCCCGGCCTGACGTGGGGCTCCCGGTCGGCGGCTCGGGGTTCCCCCGGCGGGCCGGGAACGGGAATTCCGCGCGCGGTTTCCGGTTCGTCACCCCGTCCGGTGCACCACCGGGCGGGAAGAACCTGAGGGCCCGTCTGAACGGCGGCCGTCCCCCGGCCGTACCCCATGACGGACCACGAGAAGCTCCGCGGAAGGGAACCCCCAGATGACCAGCCCATCCCTCCACCCCGCAGCGGGCCCCGCCCGCCGTACCGTCGTGGCGGCGGCCGGAGCGGCGGGACTCGCCGCCGCGCTGACCGCCTGCGGCTCGGGCGACGACTCCTCGGACACCGGCTCCGGCACCGGCGGTTCCACCGGGTCCGCGCAGGGCGGCGGTTCCGCCGGGTCCGCGCAGGGCGGCGGCGCCGCGCTCGCCAGGACGGCGGACATCCCCGAGGGCGGTGGGAAGATCTTCAAGGACCAGGGTGTCGTGGTCACCCAGCCCACGGCGGGCACCTACAAGGCGTTCTCGGCCAAGTGCACGCACCGGGGCTGCTCGGTGGGCAGCGTGGCGAACGGCGTGATCCTCTGCCCCTGCCACAACAGCGAGTTCTCGGTGACGGACGGCAGCGTGAAGAAGGGCCCCGCCACCCAGGCGCTGCCCGCCGCGAAGATCACCGTCTCCGGCGACGAGATCAAGCTGGCCTGAGCGGGGTCAGCGTCGCTCGCGCGCCCGGGCCAGGCAGCCGAGCACCTCGTCGGCGGTCGTGATCGTGGCGACCAGCGCGAGGGTGTTGCGGATCATCGCGGCGGTGTACTCGGCAGGCACCCCGGCGACGGCGTCGGCCGGGACGACGGCGGTGTAGCCGAGGTTGACCGCGTCGAACACCGCGTTGGGGACGGCCACGTTGGCCGAGACCCCGGTGACGATCAGCGTGCGGCAGCCGAGGTTGCGCAGCAGGGCGTCGATGTCGGTGCCGTGGATCGGGGACAGCCCGTGCAGCCGCCGTACGACGAAGTCCTCCTCGGCGACCTCGATCGGGGGCGCGACCCGGACCGCGGTGCTGCCGGCGAGTTGCTGCACGGGGAGCCGTTCGGCGGCCCGGAACAGGCGGGCGTTGCGGTTCGCGCCCCGGCCGTCGGGCCGGCGCTCGGCGACCGCGTGGATCACCTGCACGCCGCTCAGGTGGGCGCCGGCCACCAGCCGGGCCACCTGGCGCAGGGCGCCGGAGGAGCGGGCCTCGCGGGCGAGTTCGGGCAGGGCGCTGTCCGGGCCGACGACCCCCTGCTGACATTCCACGGTGAGCAGGACGGTGCTCGCGGGGTCGATGAGTTCGCCCAGGCGCTCGTACGACGGCATGGCGGGTGCCCCCTCGATGACGGCGACTTCTCTTTTCTGACGTAATGTCAGAAGATCAGAGGATCACCATAGGCATCTGACACGACGTGGGAGAAGAGGGGGCCGCATGTCCGTCACGCAGCAGCGCCGGGGCCGGAAGATCATGATGACGCCCGGCGAGCTGGACGAGTTCCTCACCACCCAGCGCACCTGCCGGGTGGCGACCGTGTCCGGCGACGGCACACCGCACGTCAGTGCGCTGTGGTTCGCCTGGGACGGCACCTCGCTGTGGCTGTACTCGGTGGTACGCAGCCGCCGCTGGGCCCAGCTGGGCCGCGACCCGCGGGTGGCCGTCGTGGTCGACTCCGGCGAGGAGTACGACCAGTTGCGCGGGGTCGAGCTGTCCGGCCGGGTGGAGTTCGTGGGCGAGGTGCCGCGCCGGGGCGAGCTGTGCGCCGAACTCGACACGGCGGAGACGCTGTTCGCCCGCAAGAACTTCGGCCTGGACGAGATGCCGCACGACGGCCGGCACGCCTGGGCCCGGCTGACCCCGGACAAGATCGTGTCCTGGGACTTCCGCAAACTGGGCGGCGCGTGACGCGGACGGCGGACCTCGGCCCGACACCACACCCCGGGGCGGACACCTCACGCCGGCTCCTGGGCAGCCGCGCGCGGGCCGGCCGACCGCCGTTCAGTTCCCGTCAGCCGCCCGCCGCTCAGCTACCGGACGCCGTGCGCGGGCCGGCTCACCGCCCGCCGCCCCCCGACCACCCGGCCACCCCCGACTCCCGGAGCAGCCACCCTCAGCCCGACTCCCCGACAATCCAACGACGTTGAGCTCCTGGGCAGCCGTACGCCGTTCAGCTCCCGCGCAGCCGTGCGCCGTTGAGTTCCCGGGCAGCTGACCGCCGTTCAGTGCCCGGGCAGCCGCCCGCCGTTCAGTTTCCGGCAGCCGCCCCCCGCTCAGCTACCGGACACCGTGCGCGGGCCGGCTCACCGCCCGCCGCCCCCCGACCACCCGGCCGCCCCCGACTCCCGGAGCAGCCACCCTCAGCCCGACTCCAGGGCAGCCCACCGACGTTGAGCTCCTGGGCAGCCGCACGCCGTACAGCTCGCAGGCAGCCGACCGCCATACAGCTCCCAGGCAACCGCCCGCCGTCCAGCTCCCAGGCAGCCGTCTCATACCGGCTCCCGGAACGGCCGTCCGCGACCCGGTTCCCAGGACAGCCGCCCCGGCCGGAGCCCCCGGCTGCCCGCCGCCGGCCTCACCCCAGCTGCCTGGCGGCCATGCGCAGTGCCTCCACGGCCGCGCGGATCGAGGGCCGGCGGTCCGCGTCCGCCCGCCAGACCACGTACACGTGACGGCGCACGCGCTGTCTGAGCGGTACCAGGACCACGCCCTCGGGTACCGGGTGCCGGCCCAGCAGCGGCGCGATGCACACGCCCAGCCCGGCCGCCACCAGGCCGAGCTGGGTGTGGCTCTCGCCCGCCCGGTGGCCGACGATCGGCTCCACGCCCTTGGACCGCAGGGTGAACATCAGCCACTCGTGGCAGAACTCGCCCTCGCCCCAGGTGATCCACTCGTCCTCGGCGAACTCGGTCAGCTCCACCTCGTCCCGGTCCGCGAGCCGGTGCCCGGCGGGCATCGCGACATCCGCCGGGTCGTCCAGCAGGGGCGCCTTGACCAGGCCGTCGGGCACGGGCATCGGCTTGTTGTACCAGTCCAGGACCACCGCGAGGTCGAGGTCGCCGCGCACGACCCCGGCGATGCCGTGCTCCGGCTCCAGCTCGCTGGACCGCACCCGCAGCCCCGGGTGCTCGGCGCGCAGCGCGCCCAGCGCGGCGGGGAACAGGCCGCGGGCGGCGGTCGGGAACGCCGAGAGCCTGAGTTCGCCGACGACCTGGCCGCGGTGCGCCTCCAGGTCGGACTCGGCCAGTTCGACCTGCGACAGGATGCGGGCCGCGTGCTCCGACAGCAGCCGGCCGGCGTCCGTGAGCCGTACGCCCCGGCCGTTCTTGGCCAGGAGCCGCTGGCCGATCTCCCGCTCCAGCTTGCCCAGCTGCTGCGAGACTGCGGACGTGGTGACGTGCAGCGCCTCGGCGGCGGCGCTGACCGAGCCGTGCCGGGCCAGTGCGTCGAGGGTACGCAGGCGCTCCAGATTCAACATGTAAGCGATTCTAAGAGGTACCGCGCTGGAATTCTCGATTGTGCTACGTCATTGACTCCAGCACAGTGGAGGGCATGAGCACGGTCACCACCTCCTCCCGCCCCCGGTCCACCGCACCCGCCCGGCCCCGCGCCCGCCTCGACTGGCGGTTGCGCTTCGGCGCCCTGTCCCTCATCTGGGGCTTCAGCTTCCTGCTGATCAAGGTGGGGACCGAGGGGTACGCCCCGTTCCAGGTCACCCTGGGACGGCTCGTCTTCGGTACGGCGGTCCTGGTGACGGCGATGGCGGTCAAGCGGGAGCGGCTGCCGCGCGGGGCCCGGCTCTGGGGGCACATGGCGGTCGCCGCGTTCCTGCTGAACGCCCTGCCCTTCTCGTTGTTCGCCTACTCCGAGCTGACCATCCCGTCCACCCTGGCCGGCATCTGCAACGCGACCTCCCCGCTGTGGGGCATGGCGCTGTCCCTGGTCGCCCTGTCCGAGGACCGGCCGGCCCGGGTGCGCGTGGCGGGGCTCGGGCTGGGTTTTCTGGGCGTGCTCACCGTGCTGGGAGCCTGGCAGGGCTTCCACGGGCTGGACGCGACGGGCACGGCGATGGCGCTGCTGGCCTCGCTGAGCTATCCGGTGGGATGGATCTACGTCCGGCGGACACTGGCCGGCACCGGCAACTCGCACCTGTCGATGACCGGCGGGCAGCTGCTGCTCGCCACGGTGCAGCTCGCCCTCGTCACGCCGTTGACCACCGGCGTGCCCCGGCACTTCGCCCTCGTCCCGCTGCTGGCCGTCGCCGCGCTGGGCGTGCTGGGCACCGGGCTGGCGGTGCTGATCCAGTACGGGCTGGTCGCCGAGGTCGGGCCCACCACCGCCCAGATGGTCACGTACTTCATCCCCGTCATCGCCACGGCCGCGGGAGTGGCGATCCTCGGGGAGTCCCTCCGCTGGACGACGCCGGCGGGCGCCGTGATCGTGCTGGCGGGCGCCGCGCTGACGCAGGTGCGGGGCAAGGGCGCGGGCGCGGGGGCGCGCGTCTAGAACCTGTCCGTGGGGTCGCCCCGGCCGGACTCGCACCGGGCGGCGAATTCACCCGAATGGCGCACTACGGCGTGCCACCCACATGGGTGAAGATCAAGCTGTCTAGTGCCCCACCCGAGGCAATCTGTGAAAGGCGAACCACATGCGCACTCGACGAATCCTCGCCGCCGTCACCGCCGCGGCAGCCCTCGCCGGACTCGGCCTCACAGGCGCCGCCACCGCGACCGCCGCCACCGCACAGGGTGCCCGGTCCTACGTCACTCCTTCCGAGTGCAGGCAGGGCGGCGGAACACCCGCGATCAACGAGGAGGGCAACTACTGCAAGGGCGGTTCGCACGACGGGGAGAAGGTCGACTGAACCCCGCGACGCGCCCCGCGGCCACGCGCCGTGGGGCGCTCCCGTGCGCGCGGCCGGAGGGTCACGGGGACGGGCGGGGGCGCGGCCGGACTGCGCCGCCCGGTCCGCGGGGCGCGCGTCACGGCCTTCGCGCCGCTCGCGCCCGCCGCCCTCAGCCGTAGGTCCGGGCCGGTGACGGGCGGACCGCCGCCGCCACCGCGTCCGCCAGCGGAGCGATGTCCTCCGCGGTGAGCGGCGAGACCGTGATGCGGACCGCCTGCCGGGAGGCCAGGCGGAAGCGGGCGCCCGGGGCCACCGCCCAGCCCCGCTGGAGCAGCCGGGCGATGGCGCCCGTCTCGTCGGGGACCGGCACCCACACGTTCATGCCGCTGCGGCCGTGGGCGACGACCCCCCGCTCGGCCAGCGCCTCGACCAGCCCGTCCCGGCGCTCCCGGTACGACCGCGCCACCGCCGCCCGGTCCACCGCGCCGTGCGACCACAGGTGGGCCACGGCCCGCTGCAGCAGGAGGCTCACCCAGCCGGGCCCCAGGCGCAGCCTCCCCCGCACCCGGTCGACCGTGACCGGGTCCCCGGCGAGGACGGCGAGGCGCAGGTCGGGGCCGTAGGCCTTGGCGGCGGAGCGGACGAAGGCCCAGTGCCGGGTCGTGCCGGCGAGGGGGTGCAGGGGCAGCTCGACGATGCCGTGGCCGTGGTCGTCCTCGACGAGCAGGGTCTCCGGGTGGTCGCGCAGCACCGCGCGCAGGGCACGCGCGCGCGTGGCGGTCAGCGAGGCGCCCGTCGGGTTCTGCGCCCGGCCGGTGACGATCACGGCGCGGGCCCCGGCCTCCAGGGCACGGCGCAGGTCGTCGGCGCGCGGTCCGTCGTCGTCCACGCCGACCGGTGCCGTGTGCAGTCCGAGGGCGGGGACGAGGTCGAGGAGGCTGCCCCAGCCGGGATCCTCGACGGCGACCGTGTCAC
>NZ_BNBF01000001.1:27879-37088 GCF_014654935.1 Streptomyces capoamus | reverse complement strand
CGGGCCTGAGGTGGGCGGTGAGGACGCGTTCGATCGCGTCGAGGGAGCCGGAGGTCACGGTGAGCGGGCCCGCGGGGACCCCGTCGGCGTCGAGTTCGGCGCGGGCGGTGCGGGCGAGGCCGGCGTCCACCGGGTCGTCGCCGTAGCGCACGGGCCGGCGGTCGCCCTGCTCGGCCGCCGCGGCGAGGGCGGGGGCCAGCTCGGGCAGCAGGGCCGGGTCGGGATTGCCCGTGGACAGGTCACGGCCGCCGGGCGGCACCTCCGCGCGCAGTTCCTCGCGGCCGGTGGTGGCCGGCCTGGGACGGACGCGGCTGCCCCGGCGGCCGGCCGTCTCGATCACCCCCCGGTCGCGCAGGATGCGGTAGGCGGCGGCCACCGTGTTCGGGTTCACGCCCAGTTGCTCCGCCAACTCCCGCAGCGGGGGCAGGGGTTGACCCGGAAGCAGCTCCCCGGCGCCGACTGCTCGCTCAACGCCGGCCGCGATACCTGCTGCGCCCCGCCCTTCGATCCGATACTCTCCTAGCACAAAACCGATTATGCACTATTACAAAGTTCGCCGCAATGGAGGGACCATCGTGCCGCCCACGACCGAGGACACCAGGGCCGCCGCCTACGCACCGACCGACCGGACCGTGCCCACGCGCTCCGCGGACCGGGCGTCGTACGACAAGGAGCTGGTGCACGCGATATTGGACGAGGGGTACGTCTGCCACCTCGGCTTCGTCCGCGACGGCGCCCCCGTGGTGCTGCCGACGCTGTACGGCCGGGTCGGCGAGCGCCTCTACGTCCACGGCTCGACCGGCTCGCGGCCGCTGCGGATGGCCGGTACCGCCGACCCGGGCCTGCCGGTGTGCCTGACGGTCACCCATGTCGACGGCCTGGTGCTGGCCCGCTCCGCCTTCCACCACTCGATCAACTACCGCTCGGTCGTGGTGCACGGCACCGCGCACGAGGTCACCGACCCCGAGGAGCGGCGCATCGCCCTGGACGCGCTCGTGGACCACGTCGTCCCGGGCCGGGCGGCCGACTCCCGGCCCGCGAACAGGAAGGAGCTGGCCGCCACCGCGGTCATCCGCCTGGACCTGGAGGAGGTCTCCGCCAAGGTCCGCACCGGCGGTGCCCACGACGAGCCGGAGGACCTCTCCCTGCCGCACTGGGCCGGGGTCGTCCCGCTGCGCAAGGGCTACGAGGCCCCGGTCCGTAACGCCGATCTGGCACCCGGCATCGAGCTGCCGGAGTACCTGGCGGCGCGGTGACGGCACCGCGTCACACCGGAACCGGCTCCGGCCGGCCGGCCCCGCGCGCCTCGCTCACGGCGAGACCCGTGGCGGCCCCGAGCATCAGCAGGGTGCCGGCCACGGTGGCGGCCGTGAGTCGCTCGCCGAGCAGGACGACGGCGAGCACGGCCGCGCTCACCGGCTCCAGCAGCATGATCACGGAGACGGTGGCGGACCGGACGACGGCGGCCCCCGCGAAGTACAGCGCGTAGGCGAGGGCCGTGGGCACGGCGGCCATGTAGAGCAGCAGCCACAGCAGGCGGACCGGGTGGGCGGTGTGCGGGAGCAGCCCCTCGTGCACCGCGAAGGGCAGCAGGCACAGGCTGGTCACGGCGAAGGCACCCACCGGGGTGCCGGACGCGCCCGCGCCGCCGCCCCGGCCCCACCAGCGGGTGAGCAGGGTCATGGCGCCGTAGCCCGCGGCCGAGGCCAGGGCGAGCAGTACGCCCGCCGGACGGACGGACGCGGCCGGACCGCCGAAGGCGAGCACGGCCAGTCCGGCGAGCGCACCGGTGACCGCGGTGGCACCGCCCGCGCCGAGCCGCTCGCCGAGCAGCGGCCGGGCGCCGAGCGCGATGAGGACGGGGCCCGCGCCGAGGGTGACGACGGTGGCCACCGCCAGCCCGGTCGACGCCACGGCCGCGAAGTAGGCGGTCTGGAAGACGGCGAGGGCCAGTCCGGTGACCAGGGCCCGCACGAGGCCGCCGCGCACCGGCCGGACCGGGGCCGTCCGGCGGGCGCGCGGGCGCGGCAGGCGGCCGGCCATCAGGAAGACGAGGCCCAGCGCGCAGCGCCAGAAGGAAAGGGTGAAGGCGCCCGTGTCGCTGGACCGGTAGATCAGCGAGGCGGCGGCGCCCGCGGTGCCCCAGGCGGCACCGGTGACGATCAGACAGAGCAAGCCGCGCCGGACGGACAGGCCGGCGGCGGGGTGCGACGAAGTCGGCAAGGGGATCTCTCCGCAGAAACGCACGCGACGGTGCGGAAGTTCGGGAAGCGTCCCGCTTCGCGGGGCGCACGGACTTCGTCTGCGGGCAGCACCGTCCGGCCCGGCGCGCGTGCGCCGGGCGATGACCCGGAGGCCCGCCTCAGGCGGCCGGGGGTGGAAGGACGCGCGTGGGGTGCGGCACGGGCCGACTCTAGGCGGCGGTTCCCCGGGCGGACAACTCCCTTTCCGGGCCGCCGGAGGCGACCGGTTCCGGTGAGCCTGCGGCCGGGGCGGCGGACTGGGCGATGAACGCGCCGACCAGGACGACCGCGCCGCCGGCGACCTGCGGCGCGGACAGGTGCTCGCCGAGCAGCACCCAGGCCAGCACGGTCGCTATGACCGCTTCCAGGCAGGCGACCACCGTGGCGACCTGCGGTGACAGCCGGCGCACCGAGAGCACGCCGGTGACGTACGCGACCACCGTGGCGACCAGCACGATCCAGGCGAGCAGCGCGACGGCCGGTACGGCGGTGCCGTCCATCCGTACCGAGCCCGCCAGCACCGACCAGTGCGCGTTCCAGGGGCGGGCCAGGGCGGTCAGCACGGCTGCGCCGACGAGCAGGCCGTAGGCGATGACGCCGAGCGGGTCCGGTGCCGCGTCGCCCGCGTCGCCGCCCTGGTCGGACAGGACGAAGTAGCCGACCTGGCAGCAGGCGGCGCCGAGGGCGAGCAGCAGGCCCAGCGCGTCGAAACCCAGCCCGGACCAGACCTCGACCACGCAGGCGAGGCCGGCGGCCGCCAGGACGACGCCGAGGACGGCGGCGCGGGAGACCGGCCGGCGCTGCACGAACCGCACCCAGCCCAGCACCAGGGCGGGGGCCAGGTACTCGACGAGCAGGGCCACGCCCACCGGTATCCGCGAGAGGGCGGCGAAGTAGCAGGCCTGCACACCGGCGACGGCCAGCAGTCCGAACCCGGCGAGCAGCGCGGGCCGGCGGCGCGGCAGGGCGCGGTGCCGCACCGCGACGGGCAGCATCACCAGGGCGGCGCCCGCGACCCGCAGCCACACCACGTGCAGCGGGTCGAGGCCGGCCTCGATCAGTGGCTTGGCCGCGACCCCGGAGCCGCCGAAGGCCAGCGCCGAGGCGAGTGCGAGGCCGAGCCCGGCTCCGTTGCCGCGGCCGTGGTGAGGGCTGACAGAGGTATGCACCGCCACATGATGACAGGCGCCGACAGGAGCGTCACTCCCGATGACACCTGTCTCAGCTGCTGGACGGCACGTCGGACGGCGGACCGGACGCGTCGGACCGCCCGTCGGCGCCGTCCGCGATCCGCGCGGCCAGCTCCTGGGCGGGGATGCCGGCGTGCTCCAGGACCTCGACGGCCCGGGACGCGGGGTCCGCGGCGAGCGCCGCGAGCAGATCGGTGCCACTGACCCGCGACGCGCCCCGTCGCCGGGCCCGCGCCCGGGCGTCCGCGAGCGCGGCAGCGGCGGCGGGGGACCAGCCCTCGGCGTCCCGGGCCGGCACGCTCCGGCCGGCGGCCGCGGCGGCCCGTGCGCCGGAGTCCTCCGCCCGGGCGGGCGGCGGGACGCGCGGGAGTGCGCCGGAGTCCTCCACTCCGGCCTGCCAGCGCAGTCCGTAGCCGATGCTGCGCTGGACGAGGTAGCCGAGGAGCCGGGCGAGCCGCGGGCCGCCGACGGCGGCGCGGGCCTCGGGGTCGTGCTCCAGCAGGGCGTGGAGCAGGTGGGCGGTGTCGGTCTGCCGGTCCCGGTCCCGGACGGCCCTGCGGCGGGCAGCGGAGACCACCGCTGCCAGCTCGGCACCGAGCCCGGCAGCGCCGTCCGCGTGCGGAACCGCTCGACCGTGGGCGGTCCGGTGGGCTGTACGGGGTTGCACGTCCCCTAGCTCATCAGCCCCGGCGGAACCGGGCATCCGCGAGGGGAACCATTTCCGCGTCCCACGGGGAGTGGACATCGCCGGCCCCGATCTCATCCTTGCGGAGGAGATCCGGGCGGTCCCGCGCCCGGACGAGCGCGCCTCGGCCCGGCCTGACGGTTCATCAGTATTGAATGTTCGCGCCCCTGCGGCTACGTTCCGCGACACCGCAGCCCGGTACGCCCGATCCGAAGGGGTGGTCGCATGGCCGAAGTCAGCGCGGAGGCACGCATCCAGGCGCCGGCCGGGAAGGTGTGGGCGCAGCTCACCGACTGGCCGTCGTACGGGGCGTGGAACGCGACCCACACCAGTTTCCCCCGGGGCGGCCCCGACGTGCTGGCCGTGGGCGGCACCTTCCAGGAGAACATGAAGCTGATGGGCTTCCCGGCGGAGGTCGACTGGACCATCGAGGAACTGGAGCCGGCCCGGGTGTTCGCCATCCGGGGCAAGGGCCCGATGGCGGTGACGGTCGCCACCCGCTACACGCTGACACCGGACGGGGACGCCACGACGGTCCGGATCGACGGAGAGTTTACCGGTGCCGCGGTGTCGCTGATGGCGGGCAGGCTCAAGGACTCGGCGGCGGCCGCGCTGCACGAGTCGCTGCGCAAGCTGGGCGGCCTGGTGAGCTGAGCCGGGACGCGCGGGCGCCCCGCGCGGTGC
This sequence comes from Streptomyces capoamus, assembly GCF_014654935.1. Lineage (GTDB taxonomy): Bacteria > Actinomycetota > Actinomycetes > Streptomycetales > Streptomycetaceae > Streptomyces > Streptomyces capoamus. The sequence goes on along the minus strand of NZ_BNBF01000001.1, from coordinate 32,286 downwards.
TCACGCGGGGCGCCCGGGCCGCCGTAGGGAGCACGGCGGCCGGCTGCGGCTCAGTGCTCGTCGGCGAGGATGAGGTACAGCTTCCTGCGGGCGTCGTTGACGACGGCCAGCGCCTTCTCCCGCTGTTCCTTGCTGCCGGTCTTCCAGACCTGGCCGAAGGCTTCCATCAGCCCGAAGCCGGCCTGCCGGACCTCGGTGAGCGCCTCCCAGTCGACCCCTCGCGAGGCCTCCTCCCAGGGCGCGTCGGCCCCTTCCCCGGCGGCCTCGCGTCCGCTCTCCGTGAGGGAGAACAACTTCTTGCCGCCCTCGCTCTCGCTGGCGATCAGACCCTCGTCCTCCAGCAGCTGGAGGGTCGGGTAGACCGAGCCGGGGCTGGGCTTCCAGGCGCCGCCGCTGCGTTCGGCGATCTCCTGGATCATCTCGTAGCCGTGCATGGGCCGTTCCTTGAGCAGGGCCAGGATCGAGGCGCGCACGTCACCGCGCCGTGCCCGTCCTCGCGGACCGCCTCGCCCGCGCGGCCCCCAGGGCCCCGGGCCGAAGCCGGGTCCGCCGGGCCCGAACCCCGGGCCGCCCGGGCCGCCCGGGCCGAAGGGCCCGAAAGCGGCCCGCCGCCCCTCGAACCCGCCCATGCCCCGCCGGCCGGGGCCGCCGTGCCGATGTCCACGCTCGAAACCGTGGGTACGCATCGTGATCACTCCATTTCCGTCACTGATCTGTCTTGTTCATATCGCGTATCGTTCGCGATGCCTCAACGATATATCGGTAGTGTTGGCATGACAACCCCCTCCGCACGACGGCCCGGAATCAGTCCGGCACTCGCGGATTGGCCTTGGTCCCCGCGCTGTCGCAGCCGCTAGCGTCGGCGTCATGCGCATGCGAATCGTGGACGCCTTCACCGACCGCCCCTTCGCCGGCAACCCGGCCGGGGTCCTGCTCCTCGACGACGTCTTCCCCGACGACGACTGGCTCCAGAACGTCGCCATGGAGATCAACCACGCCGAGACGGCGTTCGCGCACCGGCTGCCCGAGGGCGGCGATGCCGACTGGGCCCTGCGCTGGTTCACGCCCGTCACCGAGGTCGCCCTGTGCGGGCACGCCACCCTCGCCACGGCTCACGTCCTGCACACCACCGGCGCGCATGAGGGACCGGTGCGGTTCGCCACCCGCAGCGGGGTGCTCATCGCCACGCCGGCCGCGGACGGTTCCCTCACCCTCGACTTCCCGACCGCCCCGCTCACCCGGGTGGAGATCCCGGACGGGGTCACCGAGGCACTGGGCGCCAAGCCGGTCGCCGTCTTCGACACCGGCCCGGACGTCGGCGACCTCCTGGTGGAACTGGCCGACGAGAAGACCGTCCTCGGCCTGGCCCCCGACCACCGGGCCCTGCGCGCCCACTCCTCGCGGGGCGTCATCGCCACCGCGCGCGCCGACGACCCGGCCCGCGGCTACGACTTCGTCTCCCGGGGCTTCTTCCCGAACGTCGGCATCGACGAGGACCCGGTCACCGGCAGCGCCCACACCGCGCTCGCCCCGTACTGGTCCGCCCGCCTCGGCCGCGACGACCTCACCGGGCTGCAGGCCTCCCGCCGCACCGGCCTGGTCCACACCGGGCTGCGCGGCGAGCGCACCCTGCTCACCGGACGCGCGGTGACCGTCATCGAAGGCGAACTGCGCGCCTGACAGCCCGTTCAGGCGGTCGGCAGCCAGCCCACCTTGCCGGCGAGGAGGGCGTAGCCGACGAAGGCGCCGATGTCGAGCAGGGAGTGCGCGACGACCAGCGGCCCGACCCGGCCCCAACGGCGGTAGAGGTACACGAACACCACCCCCATCGCCATGTTGCCGAGGAAGCCGCCGACGCCCTGGTACAGGTGGTACGACCCGCGCAGGACCGCGGCGGCCACCAGCGCGGTCCCCGGGGCCCAGCCCAGCTGGCCCAGCCTGCGCAGCAGGTAGCCGACGACGATCACCTCTTCGAGGACCGCGTTCTGCAGCGCGGACAGGACCAGCACCGGGTACTTCCACCACACGTCCGGCAGCGCCTCGGGGACCACGGTGAGGTTGAAGCCGAGGCCGCGGGCGGCGAGGTAGAAGGCAATGCCGGTGCTGCCGATCACCGCCGCGACGCCCGCGCCCCGGGCCAGGTCGGGCCACGGCCGGGTGCGGTCGAAGCCGAGGGTGCGCAGGCTCCCGCCCTCGCGCAGCAGCAGGTGGGCGACGAGGGCGACGGGGACCAGCGCGGTGGCGATGCCGAAGAGCTGCCAGGCCAGGTCCAGCCAGGGCCGGCCCGGCGCGGCCGAGGCGTTCAGGGTGGCCGCCTGGTCCTTCAGGCCGCCCGGTCTGGTGACCGAGCCGATGAAGCTGATCAGCGCGGACACCCCGCTGGCCCCGAGCGAGAGCGCGAGGACGAGCAGCGTCTCGTCCCGCAGGATCCGCCGGGGATCGCGCCCCCGCGCCGCGGAACCGGCCACCGAGTCAGCCTCCACCTGCACCCCTGCCTCCAGCCGCCTCACGGGCCCCCGGCCCACCTTCGCCCGGCAAGGATCGCAGACCCGCCCCCCGTTCCCACGACCCCCCTCACTCCCCGGCGCACCCCGCTCCCCGGCGGGATGCACCAGTCCCCCGCCGGTGGCGCCCGCCGTACACGCGACGGCGCTCACCCGGGGCGGGCCGTGGCGTGCGGCCGTTCCAGGGTGAGCGCCGATGCGGCGGAGCGGCGCGCGGCGGTGCCGCTTGGCCGCGGGGGCTCGTGTCAGCCGAGCGGTACCGGATCGGGCAGGCCCACCGGCCACGTGTGGACCGGCTCGCCCACGTGCATCAGCTCGGCGTAGCGGCGTGTGGTCGCCGCCAGGGCCGCCTCACGCGACATGCCCTGCTCCAGCGCCCGGTGGAAGGTGGCCGCCTGCCAGGACGCCCCGTTCACCCGGCGCCGGCAGCGCTCCTCGATCACGCCCAGGTAGAGGTCCCGGTCGGCGGCCTCCACGCCCCACGCGTCGAGCCCGGCCGCCGCGAGCGGCAGCAGCTCGTCGCGGACCAGGGTGACCGCGTCGACCTCGCCCGTGCCGCCGTACCGTCCCCGGCGGGGCCAGACGAAGCGGGCGTCGATGCCGTACCGGCAGGCCGCGTCGAAGTTGGCCTCGGCCGCGGCGAACGGCAGCCGCGTCCACACCGGCCGGGGCTCCTCGGCGAGGGCGCGGACGAGGCCGTAGTAGAAGGCCGCGTTCGCGATCACGTCGGTGATGGTCGGCCCGGCCGGCAGCACCCGGTTCTCCACCCTGAGGTGCGGGACACCGTCCGCGATGTCGTACACCGGCCGGTTCCAGCGGTAGATGGTGCCGTTGTGCAGGACGAGTTCGGCGAGCGTGGGCACCCCGCCGGCCTCGACGACCTCCAGGGGCTCCTCGTCGTCGCAGATGGGCAGCAGCGCCGGGAAGTAGCGCAGGTTCTCCTCGAACAGGTCGTAGGCGGAGCTGATCCACCGCTCGCCGAACCAGGTGCGCGGCCGTACGCCCTGCGCCTGGAGCTCGGGCGGCCGGGTGTCGGTGGACTGGAGGAACAGCGGGGGCCGGGACTCGCGCCACAGCTCGTGCCCGAAGAGGAACGGTGAGTTCGCGCCGACGGCGATCTGCGCGGCCGAGGCCGCCTGCGCCGCGTTCCACACGTCGGCGAACCGGTCCGGGGTGACCTGCAGGTGCAGCTGCACGGAGGTGCACGCGGCCTCGGGCACGATCGACTTCGAGGTGCACACCAGGTGTTCCACGCCGTCGATGTCGAGCCGGAAGTCCTCGCCGCGCGCGGCGACGATCTGGTTGTTGAGCAGGGTGTAGCGGTCGGCCTCCGAGAGGTTCGAGGAGACGAGGTCGTCCCGGCCGAGGGTGGGCAGGATGCCGATCATCACGATGCCCGCGTCCACCTCGCCGGCCTTCCGGTCGGCGTAGGCGAGGGAGGTGCGCAGTTCCTCGGCGAGCTGGTCGAACACTCGGCTGCCCAACCGGTGTGGGGCTATGTTGACTTCCAGGTTGAACATGGCGAGTTCGGTCTGGAAGTCGCGGCTCGCGATGCGCTCCAGTACCTGCCCGTTCAACATTTTCGGCATACCGTCGGGCCCCGCGAGATTCAATTCGATCTCCACACCCATGAGGTTCTTGGGGCGATCGAATCGCTTCTCGCGCAGCAGCCGCTCCAGTCCCGTCAGGCACGACTGGAGCTTTTCTCGGTAGCGCTGGCGATCGGACAGGTCGAACTGCCCTGCCACGACCTTCTCCCCCATCGAAGTTTCCTTCCTCGGATGGGCGGGCCGACGATCCGGCCGCCGGGCTCCCGGGTCAGGTGGGATGATGCCCAGCCGAAGCGATCGATAACGTCCCGCGCGGGCGTGTCGCCCGCTACTCTTACGAATGTTCCCGGCGG
>NZ_BNBF01000001.1:27250-27836 GCF_014654935.1 Streptomyces capoamus | reverse complement strand
CACATTCACGCGGCATGCCGCACCGTGCACCTCCGGGTGCCCCGAACGGCTCGTGAAAAACGCCGATGACATTCGGCCGACCGCTACTGGCGCGTACGACGAGGTCAGAGCCCCGGAGCCGACCCGGAAATCAGGATTATTTCCGCGAAACGACGCCTTAATTCCGCCTTGCCCGGCCGATCGGAATCGGATAGCCGAAACACCGGGCGAACACGCGTCGTATAAACTCCGTCCACAAGGCAGAAGGTTGGCGCCCTCGGTCCTGGTTTACGCGGTGTTCCTGTCGTTCCGGTTGACGGGCGGCGGACCGAGCCGCACCCTCTTCCACACCGAACCGGGCCCCCACCTCTCCGGCCTTCCCCGTGAGCTGACAGCGCCGTCCGCCCCACCCTCCTCGCGCCGCCGCGCCTGTCGAACGAGAGGCGACCCACATGCCGCTGCACGTGCCCCCTGCCCCCGCGCCTGCCCTGCGCTCCGTCCTGACCGCACTCGGTTCCCCGACCGCGGTCCGCGAGGCCCGCACTCCCTCCCTGCGCGCCGCGCAGGGCCCCGCCACCGCGGAACTCCCGTTGCCCGTCCATGTCCT
>NZ_BNBF01000001.1:10849-27213 GCF_014654935.1 Streptomyces capoamus | reverse complement strand
GGACCGGATCACGGCGCAAGGTCTGTCCGCGACGCGGCTGGCCGGCTGGCGCTTCCTGATCCGATGCGGTGATCGCGCGGTGGCCGCGGCCGAGACCATGCTCACCCCCGACGGCTGGGCCTTCTCCCATTTCTTCGAGGGCCCCTACGTCGCGTCCACCGAGCGCGCCCTGCAACAGGCCGAGACGCTGCAACAGCCCTACCAGGCGCGCCTGTTGTCCGTGCCCGGTCTGTACATGCTCACCCTCTGGCTGCACGGCGACTGCTCCGGGGACGGTACCGAGGGGCATCCGGCCGCCACGGACCTGCTCGTGCCGCTGGCGCCGGCGCCGCCCGGCATCCCGGCGCACCGCCCGTTCCGGGTCGCCGAGCTGCTTCCGGTGCTGACCCATCGGGCGACTCCTCTTCCCCTGCTCGGCTCGCCGGCGCTCGGCTCGCCGGCCTGACCCCCGCACGCGTACCCCGCTCCCCGGGAGGGAAGCGGGGTACGGCCGTGTTCGGGGGTTTCCTGGGCGCGGGCCATCCGGACTAGTCCCATCCGGCCACTGCGGACCACCCGGGCAGCCAACGCGAACCATCCGAAGAGATGGTGCAGTTAGGCTGAACCGTCCGCGCGGGTGACGCGTCATGAACCTGTGAGAAGCGGTGCGGTGAAATCCCTGCGGAACGACGCCCAGAGGACAACACTGGACTCCGACCGACTCGTCATCACGGGGGACGGACATGATCACGTCAGAGCGAAAGATCCCGCCCATGTGCCAGCACCAACCGCCGTGCCCTCCGGCCGAATCCGCCGACCGGGAGTCCGCCCGCCTCGCGGCGCACCACCCGGAACAGGGATGGAGCCTGCTGTGCAACGGCGTCCTCCTCTTCGAGGACACCGGCGAGCTGCTGCCCGACGGCCGCATCATCGCCCCGCACCGTCCGCTCGGTGCGGATCGGGTGATGACCGCCGCCTGAGCGGCGGTGACCCGAGGGGCCGGCCGCACGCACCCGGTGCGCTCCGGCCCCGACGCGTGTCCGGTGCCGGCCGCGCAGAGTGTCCGGGCGCTAGCGCAGCGCTTCCCGCAGCGCCTGGTAGGCGGGCTTGGGACGCAGTTCCTCGTCCCACGGCAGGGCCGCGCCCTCGCCCGGGAAGACCGCCGGTATCCAGGAGTACTTGTCCGTGTAGTCCCAGATGGTCACGCCCACACAGCGGCGTACGGCGAGGCAGGCCGCGGTGACGTCCCGGTACCAGGTCGCCTGCTCGGCGAGCTTCTCCGCGGTCGCCGGCAGCTGCATCCGTACGTCGACCTCGGTCAGTGCGGTGTCCAGGCCCAGCCGGGAGAAGCGGCGGAGGTTGTCCTCCAGGGTGGTCGGGTAGCCGTACTGGAGGGCCAGGTGGGCCTGGAAACCGATGCCGTCGAGCGGTACGCCCGCGGCCTTGAGGTCCTTGGCCAGCCGGTAGTAGGCGTCGCTCTTCGGGCCGGTCGCCTCGATGTTGTAGTCGTTCAGGTAGAGCCTGGCGTGCGGATCGGCCCGGTGGGCCCAGCGCAGCGCGTCCGCGATGTAGCCGGGGCCGAGGGTCCGGTACCAGAGGGTGTCGCGGTAGCTGCCGTCCTCGTTGAAGGCCTCGTTGACGACGTCCCAGGAGTACACCTTGCCCCGGTAGTGGCGTACCTCGGTGGTGATGTGCTTCTTCAGCACGGCCCGCAGCTCGCTCGCGGTCCACTGCCGGGAGGTGAGCCAGTCGGGCAACTGGCTGTGCCAGACGAGGGTGTGCGCGCGGACCCGCTGGCGGTTGCTGCGGGCCAGGTCGACGATCTGGTCTCCGGCGGTCCAGTCGAAGACGCCCTGCTGCGGCTCGGTGGCGTACCACTTCATCCCGTTGCCGGGCGTGATCATGTCGAACTCGCCGCCCAGGACGCGGGTGTAGGCGCTGTCGCTGAGTTCGGGGTTGTCGGTGGCGCTGCCGAAGTACCGGCCGTGGCGCTCGGCGAGGCCGGCGAGGGTGGGCTGCCGTACCGGGTGCGGTGCGGCCTGCGCGGCGGGGCCGGTGGCCAGGCCGGCGGTCACCAGCACGGCCGCGAGGGCACCGGCAAGTCTCAGACGCATGGGGACTCCTGTCCGGGTGTCGGGGAAGGTGCGGTTCAGCCCTTGGTGGCACCGGCGGTCAGGCCGCCGACGAGCTGGCGCTCGGCGACCGAGTAGAAGGCGAGCGCCGGGACCATGGCGAGCACGAGGTAGGCGAAGACCCGGGCGTACTCCGCCGAGTACTGCCCCTGGAACTGCTGGACGCCGATGGGCAGCGTCCACCAGGTGCTGTCGGTGAACACCAGCAGCGGCAGGAAGAAGTTGTTCCAGCTGGTGACCACCGCGAGGACGGAGACGGTGCCGAGCGCCGGCCGGGCCATGGGCAGCAGGATGCGCCAGAAGAAACCGAAGGCGCTGCAGCCGTCGAGCGTGGCGGCCTCCTCCAGTTCCCCGGGGATCTGCCGGAAGAACCCGCGCAGGATGATGATCGTCATCGGCAGCCCGAACGCGGCCTGCGGCAGGATCACCCCGAGCGGGTTGTCCAGCAGCCCCAGGGAGCGCAACAGCAGGAACAGCGGCAGCGCGGCCACCGCGAACGGGAACATCAGCCCCATCGTGAACACGGTGAACAGCACCTCCCGCCCGCGGAAGGCGAACCGCGCGAAGGAGAAGGCCGCGAGCGCGGACACGGCGACGACGAGCACGGTCGTGCCGACCGCGATCAGCGTGCTGTTGCCGACCAGCCGCCAGAATCCGCCCGAGCCGAGGATGCCGGTGTAGTTGCCGGCCAGCCAGTGCTCGGGCAGTCCGAACGGGTTGCGGGACAGCTCGTCGGTGGACTTGAACCCGGACAGGACCGCGTACAGCAGCGGTACGGCCATCACCGCGCCGACCGCCAGCAGGATCAGGTGCAGCGGCAGCGCGCGGACGCCCCTGGTTCTGCGGGTCACGTGCCGTCCCCCCTCATCGTCGTGGTGGCGCCTTCGAGGTCGCGGCGGAGCACGAACCGCTGGTAGACGAGGGCGAAGGCGAGGCAGATGCCGAACATGACCACGCTGATCGCGCTGGCGTAGCCGACCTGGTAGCGCTTGAAGCCGTACTGGAACATGGTCACGGCCAGGGTCTCGGAGTGGTGGTCGGGACCGCCCTGGGTGATCACCCACACCAGGTCGAACAGCTGGATCGCCCCGATCACGGACAGGAAGACGCTGATGCGCAGGGTGGGCGCGAGCAGCGGCAGGGTGACGTTGCGGAACCGCTGCCAGGGCCCGGCGCCGTCGATCAGCGCCGCCTCCGTCAACTCGGCCGGGACGGACTGCAGTCCGGCGAGGTAGAGCATCATGTGGAAGCCGAAGTACTTCCAGGTCATGACGAGGAAGAGGGCCGCCATGACGGAGGAGGGGTCGGCGAACCACTCGCCGCCCAGGCCGTCCAGGCCGACGGCGCCCAGGACGTGGTCGGCGAGACCGTCGTCCGGCGCGAAGACCATGCTGAAGAGCACGCCGGTGATGGCCTCGGACAGCACGTACGGCGCGAAGAACAGCATCCGGTACACGGCACGGCCGCGCAGCCGCTGGTTGAGCAGCACCGCCATGGCCAGCGCGAACGGGAGCTGGAGCAGGAGCGAGAGCACCACCAGCACCAGACAGCGCCACAGGTCGCCCAGGAACACCTCGTCCTGGAAGAGGCGGGTGAAATTGTCACCGCCGACGTAGTCGGAGGGCATGCCGAAGCCGCCCCAGCGGAAGAAGGCGGCGTACAGCGCGAACAGCACCGGCAGCAGCACCAGCCCGGTGAACAGCACCAACGCGGGCAGCTGGAAGCCGACCGCGGTGAGCCAGTTCAGCGTGCGCCGCCGGGTCCGGGCGCGGTGCGGGCGGGCGTCCGAGGGCGGGGGGCCGACGGCCGGGCCGCTCCGGCTGTCCGGGAGGAAGGTGGAGGTCATCGCCGGTTACTGCTCTTCCTTGGCGGTCCGGGTGATCGACTGCGCGACCTGTTCGGCGGACTTGGAGCCGGCGATGAGCGCGGCCACGCTGTCATTGACCTCCTGGCCGACGGCGGGCGCGTAGGCCTGGTCGAGGTAGAGCTGGAAGCCGGTGGCGGCCTTCAACTGCGCCTGTACGGCCTTGAGGTTGGGGTCGGTGAGCACGGACTCGGCGGCCGGCACGACCGGCAGCACCCCGGTTTTCTTCACCAGTTCCCGGTCGGTTGCCTGGGAGGCGAAGAACTTCAGGAAGTCGACGGCGGCCTGCGGGGCTCCCCGGCGCAGGGCGTGGCCGCCGCCTCCGCCGAACACCTCGGTGATCTTGCCGTTGCCGCCCTCGACCTCCGGGAACGGGAAGAAGCCCAGGTTCGCGCCGAGGCCCTTGCCGGCGTCGGCCTCCACGACCGGGGCCCACTGGCCCATGAGTTCCATCGCGGCCTTGCCGTTGCCGACGCTGGCGGCCTGGCCCGTCGGCGTGGAGTAGGCGGCGCCGAGGAAGCCCTTCTGGAACGGCTGGAGATCCACCAGCTCCTTCAGGTGCTGCCCGGCCCGGACGAAGCCGGCACCGGTGAAGTCCTTGCTCTCGCTCGCCTTCCGCAGCGCCTCGACACCGGCGGTACGCATCGCCAGATAGGCCCAGAAGTACATGCCGGGCCACTTCTCCTTGCCCGCCAGGGCGAGCGGTGTGACCCCGGCCGCCTTCAGCTTCCGTACGGCGTCCAGGAAGCCGCTCCAGGTGGTCGGCGGTGCGCTGATCCCGGCCTTCCTGAAGAGCGCCTTGTTGTACCAGAAGCCGATCATGCCGATGTCGAACGGGATGCCGTACGCCTTGCCGTCGATGAGGTAGGGCTCCTTCGCCACCGGCAGCAGCCCGTCGGCCCAGGGCTCGGCGCGGTCGGTGAGGTCCTCGACCAGGCCGGCGTCGACCTGCTGCCGGAGCACGCCGCCGCCCCAGGTGTGGAAGATGTCCGGCAGTTTCCCCGAGGCGGTCAGGGCGGTCATCTTCGACTTGTAGGCGTCGTTCTCCATCTGGACGATCTTCACCTTGACCTTGGGGTTGTCGGCCTCGAACTTCTTGGCCAGGGCCGCCCAGACCGTCTTGGTCGGCTGCGTGGTCGAGATGTTCCACCACTCGATCGTGGTCGTCCCCGAGGACGACCCCCCGTCCGAGTCGCCGCCGCAGCCGCTGAGTGCGGTCACACCGAGGCCGGCGCCGACGGAGGCCGCCAGGAAACCGCGGCGGGACAGTGCAGGGTCGCCCATCATGCGCTCCTTCGAAACTTTCGAGTTGCTTCGGAGAGGGCCCCGACTCAGGAGAATCGGGCACCATCGAGAGGGCCGACACGCTCGTCGACCACCGGCGGGCCGAAACATTCGAGTATTTTCCCGAACGTTCCGAACGGCGACTCTAGGAAGGCACGTGGGGAGCGTCAAGGTCTCGTGCATGAGGTGACGAGCGGCGGCCCGGCGGGTCCCGGCGCGGAGGGCCCCGTCGTCCGACTGGTCGAATCGGCGGCGCGGGAGTGGGATGGAAGGGAGCGAGGTGGGCCATGTCCGGTAATGACGCCTCGGCGGTCACGCGAGTGGTGGTCGGTGTCAGCGGCTCCCTGAACAGCGTCACCGCCCTGCGCCGGGCCACCGCGCTGGCCCGGCGGCTGGGCGCCGAGCTGTGGCCGGTGCTGGCCTGGGAGCCCCCGGGCGGCGACCCCGCCGCGCGGCGCGCCGGCGGTGCCGGCCCGCTGCTGGAGGAGTGGCAGCGGCTGGCCAGGCAACGGCTGGTCTCCGTCCTGTACGAGATCTTCGGCACGGAGCGTCCCGGCGTGCCCGTGCACGCCGTCGTCGTACGCGGGGCACCGGGCCCGGCGCTGGTGGCGACCGCCGACCGGGAGACGGACGTCCTGGTCGTCGGCACGGGCCGGCGCGGCCTGCGGCGCCCCTTCGCGGCCCGGGTCTCCCGCCACTGCGTGTCCCACGCCCACTGCCCGGTCCTGGCCGTCCCCCCGTCACCGCTGGAATCCGAACTGCTCTCCGTCCACCGCCGCAACACCTGGCACCTGCGCCTCGACACCCGGGGGCTGTGACCCGAGCGGTCCGGTACGGCCCCGCCACCGGCGCCCGCACCCCCTGCGGGGTCGGCGTCGGTGTCGGCGTCAGGGCACCGTCAAGGGGAGGTGCGCTGCGCCGCCGGTGGACTACCGTCGTTGTCATGGAGCACCGAGACGGCACCCGCGTCCGCGCGGCCGGCTCCTCCCCCTCCGGAACCGTGGCGCACGATCGGGACTGGGCCGGTGACGTACGCAGTGCGGCCCGCTGCGCGGGTGCGCTGTTCGGGCTGCTGCTGGGTGTAGACGGGGCGGCCGGCTCGCTGACCTGGGGCCGCGCCGCACTGTGGCTGCTGCTGGCCCTGCTGCTGCTCCTCGTCCTGTTCCCGGTGCGCGTGTCGGCCGGCCCGGGCTGGCTGGCGAGCCGCCGGCTGCTCGGCACCCGTCGCGTCCGCACCGATCTGCTGACCGCCGTACGCCCGCTGGACGGTGTCGCCCGGCGCCTGGTGCTGCGCGACACCCTCGGCAACCGGGTCGAACTCGACCCTGCTGTCCTGGTCCGCAACCCGGAGCTGTGGTACCGGCTGAACGAGGGCGCCCGCGCCTCCGAGGCGGCCGGCACCCTGCGCTGCGGCACGGCCGATCTGCGCCTCCTCGCCCGCCGCGTGGACCGTGAGACGGCCCGGGAAGTGTTCCGGGTGTCCGGCCTGGAGTGACGCTCGGTGGCCGCCGTCCGGCCCGCCCCCCGCACGGGCCCCCTGACCGACCTCGCCCCGGCGGACCTGCCCCGGCCTCCCCTTCTTGCCGTGCCCGTCCCTCCGGCAGGCCATTCTTAACGCAAGACTGACGCCTCCCGAGCCCCGATGCATGGGCCCGGGCGTCACTCTCTGCTTACGCTGGTGCCGCCGTCCGCGGGATGGCCGAGCACAGCCGAGCCGCACATCAGGAGTACACCGATGGCCACGACCGAACTCCCTCCCAGTACCGGCCGCCTGCGCGCCTGGATGCTGGAGGGGCTGTCCGACATGGGCAAGGGCGGCGGCCACACGGGACCGCACGCCGAGCCGGAACCCCCGCACCAGGGACAGCGCTGGTGGCGGGTGATGTGCCTGACCGGCGTCGACTACTTCTCCACCCTCGGTTACCAGCCCGGCATCGCGGCCCTGGCGGCCGGTCTGCTCTCCCCGGTGGCGACCCTGGTGCTCGTGGTCGTGACCCTGGCCGGCGCCCTGCCGGTCTACCGCCGGGTCGCCGAGGAGAGCCCGCACGGCGAGGGCTCGATCGCCATGCTGGAACGCCTGCTGTCGTTCTGGCAGGGCAAGCTCTTCGTGCTCACCCTGCTGGGCTTCGCGGCGACCGACTTCCTGATCACCATCACGCTCTCCGCCGCCGACGCCTCCACCCACCTGGTGGAGAACCCGCATCTGACGCAGGCCCTGGAGGGCAAGCAGATGCTGATCACGCTGTTCCTCGTGGCGCTGCTCGGCGCGGTGTTCCTGAAGGGCTTCCTGGAGGCCGTCGGGGTGGCGGTCGCCCTGGTCGGCGTGTACCTCGCCCTCAACGTCGTCGTCGTGATCACCGGCCTGTGGCACGTCGTCACCGCCGGGCACGTGGTCACCGACTGGAGCACCGCGCTGACCGCGCAGCACGGGAACGTCTTCGTGATGATCGGCGTCGCGCTGCTCGTCTTCCCGAAACTCGCCCTGGGCCTGTCCGGTTTCGAGACCGGAGTCGCCGTCATGCCGCACGTCCGGGGCGAGCGGGGCGACACCGAGCAGCACCCGGCGGGCCGGATCCGGGACACCAAGAAGCTCCTGACCACCGCCGCGCTCATCATGAGCTGCTTCCTGATCGCCACCAGCTTCATCACCACGCTGCTGATCCCGGAGAGGGAGTTCGAGACGGGCGGCCAGGCCAACGGCCGCGCGCTCGCCTACCTCGCGCACGAGTACCTGGGCAGCGCCTTCGGCACGGTGTACGACGTCTCGACCATCGCCATCCTGTGGTTCGCCGGCGCCTCCGCCATGGCCGGACTGCTCAACCTGATGCCGCGCTACCTGCCCCGCTACGGCATGGCCCCGCACTGGGCGCGGGCGGTGCGCCCCATGGTCATCGTGTTCACGCTGATCGCCTTCCTGGTCACCTGGATCTTCGACGCCGACGTCGACAAGCAGGGCGGCGCCTACGCCACCGGTGTGCTGGTGCTCATCAGCTCGGCCGCGATCGCGGTGACGATCGCCGCGCGCAAGGCCGGCCAGCGCGGCTGGACCGTGGCCTTCGCGGTGATCTCGGCGGTGTTCCTCTACACGACCGTGGTGAACGTCATCGAGCGCCCGGACGGTGTGAAGATCGGTGCCTGTTTCATCGCCGGCATCATGCTGGTCTCGCTGCTGTCCCGGCTGGCCCGTGCCTTCGAGCTGCGGGTGACCAGCGTGTCGCTCGACCCCATGGCGGAACGATTCGTCCGGGACATGGCCAGCCGCAAGCTGCGGTTCATCGCCAACGAGCCGGACCGGCGCGACAAGGCCGAGTACCGCGACAAGATCGAGCAGATCAGCACCGACAACGACATGCCCGAGCAGGACGACTTCATCTTCCTCGAGGTCACGGTCACCGATCCGTCCGAGTTCGAGGCGAGCCTGACCGCGCGCGGCGAGGTGCTGCACGGCCGTTACCGGGTGCTGACGCTGGAGTCCGCCTCCATCCCGAACGCCCTGGCCGCACTACTGCTGCACGTCCGCGACCTCACGGGCTGCACCCCGCACATCTACTTCGAGTGGACCGAGGGCGGTCCGTTCGCCAACTTCCTCCGATTCTTCCTGTTCGGTCAGGGCGAGGTGGCACCGGTCACCCGTGAGGTACTGCGCGAGGCGGAACCGGATCCGGCCCGCCGGCCCCGGGTCCACACCGGCTGACCCCACGCCCGCGGCCTCCCGCGCGTGGCCCTATCGTGACCGGCATGCAGTCCTACACGATCGGCCAGGCCGCGCGCCTGCTCGGCGTCAGCCCGGACACCGCCCGCCGCTGGGCCGACGCCGGCCGGGTGGCCACCCACCGCGACGAGGCCGGGCGGCGGCTCATCGACGGCGGTGACCTCGCCGCGTTCTCCGTCGAACTGGCCAAGGCGGGCGGCGCCGAGGAGGATCCCCCGCGCACCTCCGTGCGCAACGCCTTCCCCGGCATCGTCACCGCGATCAAGCTCGGTGACGTCGCCGCCCAGGTGGAGATCCAGGCCGGCCCGCACCGGCTGGTCTCGCTGCTGACCCGGGAAGCGGTGGAGGAACTGGGCCTGGAGGTCGGCATGGAGGCCACGGCCCGCGTGAAGTCCACCAACGTGCACATCGACCGCACCTGAGCCACGGCCCCGCCGGGGCGGCCGTCACGCGAACGCACATGCAAGCTACAAGTCGCGGTTTCGCCGCTCATGCGATCCGACAGGGGACGTACACCTCGCAGTTGCGGCAGTATCATCGCCGCAGGGCGTGACGTTGGTGTGACATACCCCGAGGAGTAGATCCGTGATGACCCGTTCCGTGCGCCGGACCCGGCGGAGGTGGCAGCTGACCGGTGCGGGAGCCGCCGCCCTGATGGCGCTCGCCGCCTGCTCCTCCTCGACGGACTCCCCCGGCGCGTCCGGCACGACGGCTTCCCCGAAGCTCTCCGGCACGGTCACCGTGTTCGCGGCGGCCTCCCTCAAGGAGAGCTTCACCACCCTGGGCGAGAAGTTCGAGCAGGACCACCCCGGCACCAAGGTCAGCTTCAACTTCGGCGGCAGCGACAGCCTCGCCGCGAGCATCACCGCCGGTGCCCCCGCGGACGTGTTCGCCGCGGCCAGCCCCAAGACCATGGCGCTCGTGACGGACCGCAAGGACACGGCCGGCACCCCGGCCACCTTCGTCCGCAACCAGCTGCAGATCGCCACCGTGCCGGGCAACCCGCACAAGGTGTCCTCTCTGAAGGACCTCACCCGCTCCGGCCTGAAGGTCGTCCTGTGCGACCGGACCGTGCCGTGCGGCGCCGCCGCCCAGAAGGCTCTGGACGCCGGCAGGCTGAAGCTCACCCCGGTCTCGTACGAGCAGGACGTCAAGGGCGCCCTGACCAAGGTGGAGCTGAAGGAGGCCGACGCGGCGGTGGTCTACAGGACCGATGTGAAGGCCGCGGGTGACAAGGTGGACGGCGTGGAGTTCCCCGAGTCCGCCGGCGCGATCAACGACTACCCGATCGCCCTGCTGAAGAACGCGCGGAACGGCGAGGCCGCCGAGGCGTTCATCGCCCTCGTACGGTCCGCCGAGGGACAGCGGGTGCTGAGCCGGGCCGGGTTCCTCAAGCCGTGACCCCGCCCGACGCGCCCGGCGCAGCGGCCGGCCCCCGCACGGACCGGCCGCGGCGCCTCCGCACCGGCACGGGGGGCCGGCGCGGGGTGCCGCTGCCCCTGCTGCTGCCCGGCGTGCTGGCGCTGGCGTTCCTGCTGCTGCCGCTGCTCGCGCTGCTGGTCCGCGCGCCCTGGCGGAGCCTGCCCGGGCAGCTGACCGGCCCCGAGGTGTGGCAGGCGCTCCAGCTGTCCCTGGTCAGCGCCACCGCGGCGACCGCTGTGAGCGTCGTGCTGGGCGTGCCGCTCGCCTGGCTGCTGGCCCGTACCCGGTTCCCCGGACGCGGGTTCGTCCGGGCGCTGGTCACCCTGCCCCTCGTCCTGCCCCCGGTGGTCGGCGGTGTGGCCCTGCTGCTGGCCCTCGGCCGCAACGGGGTGATCGGCCGGTGGCTGGACTCCTGGTTCGGGATCACCCTGCCGTTCACCACCGCCGGGGTGGTGGTCGCGGAGGCATTCGTCGCGATGCCGTTCCTGGTCATCAGCGTCGAGGGCACCCTGCGCGCCGCCGATCCGCGGTACGAGGAGGCGGCGGCCACCCTCGGTGCCTCCCGCTTCACCGCCTTCCGCCGGGTCACGCTGCCGCTGATCGCGCCCGGCATCGCGGCCGGCGCGGTGCTGGCCTGGGCCCGGGCGCTGGGCGAGTTCGGCGCGACGATCACCTTCGCGGGCAACTTCCCCGGCCGTACCCAGACCATGCCCCTCGCGGTCTACCTCGCCCTGCAGAACGACCCCGAGGCCGCCGTCTCCCTCAGCCTGGTCCTGCTGGCCGTCTCGATCACGGTCCTGGCCGGCCTGCGGGACCGTTGGATGACGCCGTCATGACGAACAGCGCCGAATCCGCACGGAACCTGCCCGCGCCCCCCACCGCGCACCCGCACGGTCCCGGCGGCCTGCACGCCCGGCTCGTCGTCGACCGCCCCGGCTTCCGCCTGGACGTGACGCTCGCCGCCGCCCCCGGCGAGGTCCTCGCCCTGCTCGGCCCCAACGGTGCCGGCAAGACCACCGCCCTGCGCGCCCTCGCCGGCCTGACCCCCCTCACGGACGGCCACCTCCGCCTGGACGGCGCCTCCCTGGAGCACACACCCCCGGAGTCCCGGCCGGTCGGCGTGGTCTTCCAGGACTACCTGCTCTTCCCGCACCTGTCCGCCCTGGACAACGTCGCGTTCGGCCCCCGCTGCCGGGGCGCGGGCAAGGCCGAGGCCCGCGCCCTGGCGGCGGCCTGGCTGGAGCGCATGGGCCTGGCACCGCAGGCGGACACCAAGCCGCGCCGCCTCTCCGGCGGCCAGGCCCAGCGGGTGGCGCTCGCCCGCGCCCTGGCCACCCGGCCCCGGCTGCTGCTCCTGGACGAGCCGCTCGCGGCCCTGGACGCGCGCACCCGGCTGGAGGTCCGCGCCCGGCTCCGCCGCCACCTGGCCGAGTTCGAGGCCGTCTCGGTGCTGGTCACCCACGACCCGCTGGACGCCATGGTGCTCGCGGACCGGCTGGTGGTCGTCGAGCGCGGGCGGGTCGTCCAGGAGGGCACCCCCGCCGACATCGCCCGCCGTCCGCGCACGGACTACATCGCCCGGCTCGTCGGCCTCAACCTCTACCGCGGACTGGCCGCGGGGCACACCGTACGGCTGGACGACGGGCCCGCGATCACGACCACGGAGGAGCTGTCCGGCCCGGTCTTCGTGGCGTTCCCGCCGTCCGCCGTGACCCTGTTCCGGAACCGGCCCGCCGGGGCCAGCGCCCGCAACCTGTGGCGCTGCGAGGTCGCCGGTCTCCAGACGCACGGCGACCAGATCCGCGCCGACCTCACCGGCGAGCTGCCGCTGGCCGCGGACCTGACCACCCTGGCCGCCGCCGAGCTGGACCTGCGCCCGGGCGCACCGGTCTGGGCGACCGTCAAGGCGACGCAGACCCACGCGTACCCGGCCTGAGCGGGCCGGCGCCCTACCGTGGGTGCCCATGACCCTCAGCATCCGCAACCAGCTGCCCGGCACCGTCACCGAGGTGCACCCCGGCCAGGTCATGGCCGTCGTCAAGCTCCGCCTGGACGGCGGGCAGGACCTGACCGCCGCCATCACCAGGGAGTCCGCCGAGGACCTCGCCCTCGCTCCCGGCTCGGCCGTGCGGGCCCTGGTGAAGTCGACCGAGGTCTCCCTCGCCACCCAGCGCGTCGAGGGCCTGTCGATCCGCAACCAGCTCCCCGGCGCGGTCGTCGGCCTCACCACCGGCGCCGCGATGGCCTGCGTGCGGATCTCCCTGCCCGGCGGTGAACTGACCGCTGCCATCACCGAGGACGCCGCCACCGACCTGGGCCTCTTCGTGGGGTCCGACGTGATCGCCCTCATCAAGGCGACCGAGGTCTCCCTGGCGACGGCCTGACCACGGCGAGGGCCCCGCCCGGAACACCGGACGGGGCCCTCGCGGCGACCGCTCGCTCAGTCCTCGTAGGCGTCCAGCGGCGGGCAGGAACACACCAGGTTGCGGTCGCCGAAGGCCTGGTCGATCCGGCGCACCGGCGGCCAGTACTTGTCGGCGGCCGAGACACCGGCCGGGAAGACGGCCTCGTCGCGGCTGTAGGCGTGCGTCCACTCACCGCCGAGCGCGGCCGCGGTGTGCGGGGCGTTGCGCAGCGGGTTGTCCTCGGCGGACCACTCGCCGGAGCCCACCTTCTCGATCTCCGCGCGAATGGCGATCATCGCCTCGCAGAAACGGTCCAGCTCGGTGATGTCCTCCGACTCGGTCGGCTCGATCATCAGCGTGCCGGCCACCGGGAAGGACATGGTCGGCGCGTGGAAGCCGTAGTCGATCAGACGCTTGGCCACGTCGTCCACGCTCACGCCGGTGGCCTTGGTCAGCGGGCGCAGGTCGATGATGCACTCGTGCGCGACCAGGTTGCCGGGGCCGGTGTAGAGCACCGGGTAGTGCGGCTCCAGGCGCTTGGCGATGTAGTTGGCGGAGAGCACGGCCACCTGGGTGGCCCGCTTGAGGCCCTCACCTCCCATGAGGCGGACGTACGCCCACGAGATCGGCAGGATGCCCGCGCTGCCCCACGGGGCCGCCGAGATCGGGCCGACGCCCGTCTCCGGGCCGGCCTCCGGCTGGAGCGGGTGGTTGGGCAGGTACGGCGCCAGGTGCGCGCGGACCGCGACCGGGCCGACGCCCGGGCCGCCGCCGCCGTGCGGGATGCAGAACGTCTTGTGCAGGTTCAGGTGGGAGACGTCCCCGCCGAAGTGACCCGGCTTGGCGAGACCGACCAGCGCGTTGAGGTTGGCGCCGTCGACGTACACCTGGCCGCCGGCCTCGTGCACCTGGGCGCAGATGTCGGCGACGTGCTCCTCGAACACGCCGTGCGTCGACGGGTAGGTGATCATCAGCACCGCCAGCTCGTCGCGGTGCTGCTCGATCTTGGCCCGCAGGTCCTCGACGTCGATCTCGCCGTCCTCGGCGGTCTTCACGACGACGACCTTCATGCCGGCCATCACGGCGCTGGCCGCGTTGGTGCCGTGCGCGGAGGACGGGATCAGGCACACGGTCCGCTGCTCGTCGCCGTTGGCCCGGTGGTAGCCGCGTACGGCGAGCAGACCGGCCAGCTCGCCCTGCGAACCGGCGTTCGGCTGGAGCGAGACCTTGTCGTAGCCGGTGACCTCGGCGAGACGTTCCTCCAGCTCGCGGATGAGCGTGAGGTAGCCCTGCGCCTGCTCGGCGGGCGCGAACGGGTGCAGCTGCCCGAACTCGGGCCAGGTGACCGGCTCCATCTCGGTGGTCGCGTTGAGCTTCATGGTGCAGGAGCCCAGCGGGATCATGCCCCGGTCGAGCGCGTAGTCGCGGTCGGCCAGCTTGCGCAGGTAGCGCAGCATGGCGGTCTCGGAGCGGTACTGGTGGAAGACCGGGTGGGCCAGGTAGGCGTCGGTGCGCAGCAGCGCCTCGGGCAGGGTGTCCTCGGCGCTCGCGTCCAGCGCGTCGATGTCGCCCGCCACGCGGAAGGCGGCGAAGACGGCGACCAGCTGGACCCGGTTGGTGGTCTCGTCGCAGGCCGCCGAGACGTGGTCGGCGTCGACGAGCCGCAGGTTGACCCCGTTCTCCCGGGCGGCGGCGACGACCTCGGCGGCCTTGCCGGGCACGCGCGCGGTGACGGTGTCGAAGTAGGCGCTGTGGACGATCTCCACGCCGCCGGCCTTCAGCCCCTCGGCGAGGATCGTGGCGTACCGGTGCGTGCGCCGGGCGATGGTCCGCAGCCCCTCCGGGCCGTGGTAGACGGCGTACATGCCGGCCATCACGGCGAGCAGCACCTGCGCGGTGCAGATGTTGCTGGTGGCCTTCTCGCGGCGGATGTGCTGCTCGCGGGTCTGCAGCGCGAGCCGGTAGGCCTTGTTGCCGTCGGCGTCCACGGAGACGCCCACCAGGCGCCCGGGCAGGCTGCGGGCGAACTTCTCGTGCACGGCCATGTAGCCGGCGTGCGGACCGCCGAAGCCCATCGGCACACCGAAGCGCTGGGTGGTGCCGATGGCGATGTCCGCGCCCAGCTCGCCCGGCGAGGTGAGCAGGGTCAGCGCCAGCAGGTCGGCGGCGACGGTGACCAGGGCGCCCAGCTCGTGCGCCTGGTCGATGACCGGCTTGATGTCGCGTACGGCACCGGAGGCGCCCGGGTACTGGATCAGTACGCCGTTGATCTCGCGCTCGGCCAGCTCCGCCGGGATGCCCTCGCCGAGGTCGGCGACGACGACCTCGACACCCGTGGGCTCGGCGCGGGTCTCGATCACGGCGATGGTCTGCGGCAGGACGTCCGCGTCGATCAGGTAGAGGCCCTTCTTGTTCTTGCCCATCCGCCGGGACAGCGCCATGGCCTCGGCCGCGGCCGTGCCCTCGTCCAGCAGGGAGGCGCCGGAGGTGGGCAGCCCGGTGAGGTCGGCGACCACGGTCTGGAAGTTCAGCAGGGCCTCGAGCCGCCCCTGGGAGATCTCCGGCTGGTACGGCGTGTAGGCCGTGTACCAGGCCGGGTTCTCCATGACGTTGCGCAGGATGACGGGCGGGGTGAAGGTGCCGTAGTACCCGAGCCCGATCATGGAGCCCAGCACCTGGTTGCGGTCGGCGAGCGAGCGCAGCTCTCCCAGCACCTCGGCCTCGGTGCGGGCGCCCGGCAGGTCCAGGGCATCGGCGTTCTTGATCACATCCGGGACCGCGGCGGCGGTCAGCTCGTCGAGCGAGCCGTAACCGACCTGCGCGAGCATCTTGGCCCGCGCCTCCTGGTCGGGTCCGATGTGGCGCTGCTCGAACGGAATGCCCGCTTCGAGCTCGGAGAGCGGAATGCGATGGGCGGTCATTGCGGAGGCCTCCTGGTCTGACACGACCTGCGAGGGGCACCCCGGTACGGATACCCCGACGGCCTCCCCCTCTGTCATCTCAACCTGAGAGCTTCACCGGCCACCCGAGGGCGCCGGCTTTCACCGTCGGTGAGAGCGGGAGCCGTCGACACCCGCCCTGCTTTCCAGAGTGACCTCGTCCGTGCGGTACGTGAGCCTGAGAGATTCCGGGGAGGAGTTGCTCCTTCGGCGCCTCCGAACTGGTCGGAGGACTCTCCCGCACGGGGTCAGCAGCCGCTGTCAGCCTACCAGCGGGGTCAACGCCGGAGCCTTCGAGTGGCCGCCCGTGTGAATGTGCTCTTTTGTAGTGCTTACGGATGAGTTGCGACCACGTGGAGGGAGAGGGACCGTGCAGACCGACATCGATCCGCGCAACCTGATCGGCCGCAAGGCGTTCGACCGCAACGGCACCAAGATCGGCACCATCGACGAGGTGTACCTGGACGACGCCACCGGAGTACCCGAGTGGGCGGCCATACGCACCGGCCTGTTCTCCCGGGACGCGTTCGTGCCCCTGGAACCCAGCGAACTCGTCGAGGGCACCCTGCGCGTCCCCTTCGACCGCGCCCTGATCAAGGACGCACCCGACTTCGGCGTCGGCCGCCA
>NZ_BNBF01000001.1:10538-10817 GCF_014654935.1 Streptomyces capoamus | reverse complement strand
CCTCTCCCCCGAACAGGAACTCCAGCTCTACCACCACTACGGCCTCGACGTGGCCGCACCCCCCAGGGTCCCCGACCACGACTTCGGCAGACTGGCCGGCACGGAAGAACCCTGACCGGCACCCGGTCACACGCCTCCGGCCCGCGCCGCCGCCTACCCTCCGTCGCGCCCTCCTCCGGCGTCCTGCCCGACGCCCCGCACCCCTCCCGCGTCCACAACCCACTCCGCCCCCGTGGGGACGGCCACGTCCGAGCCGCCACCCCCGGCCGCCGCCGCGTC
>NZ_BNBF01000001.1:10238-10467 GCF_014654935.1 Streptomyces capoamus | reverse complement strand
CCGCACCGGGGCGGCGGCCCGGACCTCCCCCGGTGCGGCGTCCGGGACCAGCGGCAGCGGATCGGCCGGTTCCAGCGCGGCGTCGTCGACGAGGAACGTCCGCACACGCCCCGGCTTCGACAGGGGTGTCTCGAACCGCACCGTCACCCGCCCGAGTCCGCTCCCCTGCACCCAGCCGGGCCCGTACTCCGCGTGCCGTACGTCCTGCCCGGCCCGCCAGTGCCGTTCC
>NZ_BNBF01000001.1:0-10181 GCF_014654935.1 Streptomyces capoamus | reverse complement strand
GCCCGCTCCGGCCGCTCCGCGACGGCCTCGGTGACGGCCTCCTCCGGCGGCTGTGCCGCCCGCGGGGGCATCGCCTGCGCGAACAGGTCCTCCTGCGTGTAGTCGGCGAGCCCGGACACCCCCACCCCGAGCAGCCGCACCCCACCCGTGGTGTCCACCGAGTCCAGCAGCCGCGCGGCCGCCCCCCCGATGACCGCCGGATCGTCCGTGGGCCCCCTGAGCGTCTCGGAGCGGGTCAGCGTCGAGAAGTCGTACCGCCGTACCTTCAGCACGATCGTCCGCCCCGACAGCCCCGCCTCGCGCAGTCTGCGCACGCACCGCTCGGCCAGTCGCTGCACCTCGAGCCCCACCCGCAGCCGGTCGTGGATGTCCACGTCGTACGTGTCCTCCACCGACACCGACTTGGCCTCCCGCTCGGCCACCACGGGCCGCTCGTCCCGGGCCAGGGCCATCGCGTACAGCGCGTGCCCGTGCGCCTTGCCGAGCAGCCGCACCAGCTCGTCCTCCCCCGCCTCGGCCAGCTCCTGCACCGTGGTGATCCCGGCCCGGCGCAGATGGTCCCCGGTGGCCGGTCCCACCCCCGGGAGGGTCCGCACCGGCATCGGCCCCAGCAGCGCCCGTTCCGTGCCCGGCTCGATCAGGAACAGGCCGTCCGGCTTGGCCTGCTCGGACGCGATCTTCGCCAGCATCTTGGAGGCGGCCAGCCCCACCGAGCCGGTGAGCCCGGTGACCGCCCGGATGTCCGCGCGCAGCTTCTCCCCGGCCCGCCGCGCCGAGTCCTCGTCCCAGGCCGTCCCCCCGGCCTCCAGGTCGACGAACGCCTCGTCCAGGCTCAGTGGCTCCACCAGCGGTGACAGCTCCCGCAGCAGCGCCATCACCTGCTCGCTGACCGCCCGGTACAGGGTGAAGCGCGGCACCAGGTACGCGGCGTGGGGTGCCAGCCGGCGCGCCTGGCCCATGGGCATCGCCGAGTGGACCCCGAACACGCGTGCCTCGTACGACGCGGTGGCCACCACCCCGCGCGGTCCGAGCCCGCCCACGACGACCGCCTTGCCGCGCAGGCTCGGCTTGGACGCCTGCTCCACCGAGGCGAAGAAGGCATCCATGTCGAGATGCAGGATCGTGGGCGCGTTTCTCACATCTCCGATGCTGCACCACACCACTGACAACGCGGTGGTGCCGGGGCGCCCCCGCGGCGGCCCGGCGGTCAGACCGCCCGGTTGCGGCGCCGCGCCAGCTCGTCCGCGGGGTTGTGCCCGACGAGCGTCTCGCCGGTGTCGATGCGCTCGCCGTGCAGCTGGGAGAGGGCGCTTTCCACGTCGCGCCACACCACGCCGACGGCGATCCCGAAGATGCCCTGACCGCCCTGGAGCAGGGCGTGGACCTCGTCCGGCGAGGTGCACTCGTACACGGTCGCGCCGTCGCTCATCAGGGTCATCCGCTCCAGGTCGCGGAAACCGCGTTCCCTGAGGTGCTGGACGGCGGTCCGGATGTTCTGCAGCGACACCCCGGTGTCCAGGAACCGCTTCACGATCTTCAGGACGACGACGTCGCGGAAGCTGTACAGCCGCTGGGTGCCCGATCCGTGGGCGGGCCGCACGCTGGGCTCCACCAGACCGGTGCGGGCCCAGTAGTCGAGCTGCCGGTAGGTGATGCCGGCCGCCGCGCAGGCCGTGGGCCCGCGGTAACCGATCTCCTCGGACGCCATGGCCGCCACCCCTCCGCCGTCCGGCACCGCCGTCGGCAGCTGCGGAGCGTGATCCACCGCGCTGCCCGGATGGGGGTGTCCCCCGCCTGAGCGCAGTCGCGGGCTCGGGGGCGGGTACGGACCGCTCTCCCCGAAACTGCGTCCGGGGGCACCCCCAGCCGTACCGTCGCCGCTCGTTCTCACGCCGACCTCCGTCCTTGACCTGCCTTCTCGACGGTAGGCAGTCACCAGGGGTGCGTCAACGATCGCCACACTCGGCACGCCGAGTGATAATCACCCTAGGAGTGGTTTCTCGTGTCCCACCGCGGGGAAAGGCTAGCCGAATGCGCTCGCGGAGGGCCGGAGACGCTCTCGGCGGACACGGGCACATGCCGAGGTCACGGTCACCTGGAGCCGCCGGCCGGCCCGTGGGAATCCCGGGTCCGGCGGACCGCGGCCCCGCGGCTCACTGGCTGCTGGTGCCGAAGTCCTCGGGGGAGATCTGGTCGAGGAACTCGCGGAACTTCTCCACCTCGTCCTCCTGCTCGTCCGGGATCGCGATGCCCGCGTCGTCCAGCACCGTGTCACTGCCGTAGATCGGCGTTCCGGTGCGCAGGGCCAGCGCTATGGCATCGGAGGGGCGGGCACTGACCTCCACCCCGCTGGCGAACACCAGCTCCGCGTAGAAGACACCTTCCCGCAGATCGGTGATGCGCACTTCGGTCAGCTCCTGGCCCACGGCCTCCAGCACGTCCTTGAACAGGTCGTGCGTCAGCGGTCGCGCGGGGGCCATGCCCTGCTGGGCGAAGGCGATCGCCGTCGCCTCCCCCGGCCCGATCCAGATGGGGAGGTAGCGGTCGCCCCCCACTTCGCGCAGGAGCACGATCGGCTGGTTGGAGGGCATTTCGACCCGGACACCTACGACATCGAGCTCGTTCACACAGCAACCCTAGGCCGTGCCCGCGACGTTTGGGTAGTCGGGCCGGGAACAGGTGCCCGATCCGGCCGTCCGCGGGGCCCGCCGTCTCAGGGCAGCCGCACGCCCAGGGCGGCCTGCACCAGCGCCGCGTGCAGCTTCACCGTGAGGTCCGCCAGCTCCTTGGCACGGGCCTCGGCGTGGGCCCTGGTCTGCGGATTGCGGTGCCGCCTGAGCGGGGCCACCACCTGGTCGACCAGCCCCGCCTCCCGCTCCGCCGCGGCCTTCATCACCCGAAGGTGGCGTGGCTCGATACCGAACCTGCCCAGCTCGGCGACGAGCGAGGCCACCGTCACGGCCTCGGCGTCGTACGCCCCGTCCGCCAGCGGAGCGAGCAGCCCGTAGACCTCCCACTCCGCCAGCTCCTCCTCGCCGATGTCCGCCGCGGCCAGCAGCTCGGCCCTGCCGATCCTGGCCACCGTGCGCCCCTCCGGCTGCGCCGGGACGTCGTCCGCGGTGCGCTGGCGCCCCACCACGGGCAGCGGGACGGCCTCACCCCGCTCCATGGCGTCCAGGTGCTCCCGGATCACCTTGAGCGGCAAGTAGTGGTCCCGCTGCATCCGAAGGACGTGGCCGAGGCGCTCGACGTCCGCGGCACTGAACTTGCGGTACCCCGACGGGGTCCGCTGCGGCTCGATGAGCCCCTCCGACTCCAGGAAACGGATCTTGGAGATGGTCACTTCGGGGAACTCGTCGCGCAGCACGTTCAGCACCGTGCCGATGCTCATCAGCCCACTGTCCCTGGCGGCGGTACCGCTTCCGGCACCGCCGCTCGGTGTTTGAAGCATGGACCTTCCCTGGGGGGTCCCCCCGGACACCGGTCCGGGGGGACGGTCAGATGCCCTGCCGGCTCGCGTGGAACACCAGCCGGTACTTGCCGATCTGCACCTCGTCACCGTTCGACAGGGCGACCTGGTCGATGCGCTCGCGATTGACGTACGTGCCGTTCAGGCTGCCCACGTCCGCCACCGTGAAGGAGCCGTCGGGGGAACGCCGGAACTCCACGTGCCGCCGCGAGACGGTCACGTCGTCCAGGAAGATGTCGCTCTGCGGGTGGCGGCCGGCCGTGGTCAGGTCGCTGTCCAGCAGGAAGCGGCTGCCCGAGTTCGGGCCGCGGCGCACCACCAGCAGCGCCGAGCCCAGCGGCAGCGCGTCCACCGCGGCCTGAGCCTCCGGGGAGAGCATCGGCAGCTGCGTCTGGCCGGTCGCCTCGGAGTCGTACGCCTCCAGACCGGAGATCGAGATGGTGGACGTCGTCTCGGAAGCCCGCTCGGGCGCCACCCCGGGGCGCAGCGGCGCCCCGCAGTTGGAGCAGAACCGGGCGTTCTCCGCGTTCCGGTTACCGCACCTCGTACACACCAGGACCGACATCGACGGATCCTCCTGCCGCGGCTGCCCCGCCGGGGCGTTGGACGCGTACGGTCCGGAGGCGAACCCTCCACCCGTACCTGAGGTTGACGGTTGCCCGAAACCTATGCCGCCGGACTGGGCAGGGTCAACAGACGCCGCGCCCTGACCACCGGAAATGTCACCGCCCGGACCAGCGACCTGGTCCCGGAACAGGGGGCGCTGGCCCTCCGCGTCAGGCTGTGCACGATGACGAGCGGTCGCGTTGTCGCGGCCCTCTCGCGCGCTCTTGCCGAACAACTTCGCAAACAACTTCACGGGCGATTCCCCTTGACCGAAACAGACCCGCCCGTGGGGCAGGACGAACCCTGATTGCCTACACCGGCCGAGCCGGACATTCTCACAACGTCCGTATCCACCAAACAGTTTCCACCACGCACCACCCCTTCGGTGCGCCGACCCCCCGCAACCTCATGCCCCTGCGCGACAACCCCCATGCACCACCGGTTCACTGGGAGGACGACCGAGCGTAGTCAGGCCGCTTCGCCTGTCGCAAGGCGTCCACGACGATCTTGTCCGACCGCTCGACCGTCACCGTGGCCTGCTCCTTCTCCAGAGTCTGCACCACGCCTCCAGGGATGTTCAGCGCCGGCTCGAGGTCCTGCGGCTTGCCGATGACCTTGAAACGATAGGGAGTGTTGATCTTGTTCCCGTCGACGCTCACGCTCTTGCCGGAGTCGGTGACATAGGTGCCGGCGACCACCCGGACCCCGTTGACCTGGATCGCCTCCGCACCGGCCGCGCGCAGCTCCTGGATCGCGTCGAGCAGCATGTCCGCCTGGACCGTCCCCTTCGTGTCCTCGATCGTCATCGTGATGCCGGGACCCTGCGCCGCCACGGTCCCCGCCAGGATGCCGAGTTGCCTCTCCTTCTCGGCGGTCTGCCTGCGCGCCTCGGCGGCCTGGTCGGAACTTGACTGCAGCTCCTGACGCTGCTTCTCCAGTCCCTGCTTCTCGTCCTCAAGACGCTGAGTACGCGAATCCAGTTCATCGAGGATGCGAACGAGATCTTCCTGGCGTGCGCCGCGCAGCGCGCCGTCGGTGTCACTGTTGGACGCCACCTGCACGGCCAAGCCGAAACCGAGGCCGAACAGCAGTACGGCGACGATGAGTTGAGCGCGCGTGAAACGCGGCGGCCACAGGCCCTCGACGAGCCGCTGCCGGCCCGTCAGCGGTTGCTGAAGCTGTTCCTGGTGCTGCTCGGGGCCCTGCTGCCGGGCCTCGGGCGCGGATGCGGGTGCGGGTGCGGGCACCTCGGCCGGCAGTTCCCTGCGCAGCGGATTCTCCGGCTGACCGTCGCGGTCGTCGCGGTCGTCGCGGTCGTTCTGTTCACTCATCGGTGTCACGCCCGGAACACGTGTCGCCGGATCGCCGCGGCGTTGGAGAAGATGCGGATGCCGAGGACCACGACGACACCCGTGGACAGCTGCGCACCGACGCCCAACTTGTCGCCGAGGAAGACGATCAGCGCGGCGACGACCACGTTGGACAGGAACGACACCACGAAGACCTTGTCGTCGAAGATGCCGTCCAGCATGGCCCGCAGACCGCCGAAGACGGCGTCCAGCGCCGCGACGACGGCGATCGGCAGATACGGCTCGACGACCGCCGGGACCTCGGGCCGGACCAACAGGCCGGCCACGACTCCCACGACGAGGCCCAGTACGGCGATCACGATGTGCCCTTCCCGGTTTTCTCGGACTTCGGTTGTGCTGTACGTACGATCACACTGGGGGCGGCCGGCAACCGGACGTCGCCCTCCGTGGAGATGGTGGCGCGGATGCCGTAGTTCTCCTCCAGCGCATGCAGGTACAGGCCGTCGGCGCCGTTCTGGAACCTGGTGCTCAGCCTGTCCCCGTCACCCACCGCCAGCACCGTGTACGGCGGCACCAGCGGTCTGTTGTCGACCAGTATCGCGTCACCCGCGGCCCTGATCGCGGACAGGGAGGTCAGACGCTGCCCGTTGATGGAGATCGCCTCGGCCCCCGAGGCCCACAGCCCGTTGACCACGCGCTGCATGTCCCGGTCCCGCACGCGGCCCGTGTCGGAGAAACCCGAGGTCTCACGGGGATTGGCCCCGTCGCCGCCGGCGGCGGCCTCCTTGGCGTCGTTCACGACGAGCTTGACGCCCGGCCCGTGCACCGCCGTGGCCCCCGACAGCAGGCCCACCAGGTCCGCCTCGGCGCTGCCGCCGCTCGACCGCAGGGCCGCCCGCTGGCGGGCGCTGACGTCGTCGCGCAGGGTGTCCACGGTGCTTTCGAGCTTGTCCGCGCCCGCGGTCTCGACGTCGATGCGGTCGATCAGCTCCTGGCGCTCCTTGGCCACCACGGGCGCCGTCACCCGCGCCTGGGCCGCCCCCACGGTCACCACCAGCGCGGCCAGGACGAGACCGGCGGCCAGGCCCAGCTTGGCCCGGAGCGTCTTCGGCAGGCCGCCCGCGCCCCGGGACTGCTTGCGGGCTGCGGCCTCGGCATAGCCGTCGTCGAGACTGTGGTCCATGACGTTGGTGATCAACGACATGGAGGCGTCCGGGCGCTGCGGCCGCGTGGGGCTGCTCCGAACGGGGGGTTGCTGCGGCATGCCGCACATCGTCGCACGCCGCGCGCGGTACCTCCGAACGGCCCCACCGGCGTGCCGGACAGGCCCCTTTGGGGGCACTTGTCCGGCACGCGTGTGTGCGGCGGTTTTCTCCGCTCTCAGCCGACCCGGGCTACCGGCCGGCGCTGTCCACGACGGCCGCCCACTCGTCCAGCAGAGCCTGCGCGGAGGCGTCGTCGGGCCCTTCGGCCCACAGGTGGGTCACGGCCTCGGCCGGGTCGGGCAGCACCATCACCCAGCGCCCGTCGGGCTCCACGACCCGCACGCCGTCGGTGGTGTCGACGGAGCGGTCCCCGGCGGCCTCGACCACCCGACGCATGACCAGGCCCTTGACGGCCCACGGCGTCGCCAGGTCGCGCTTGAGGACGTGCGCCCGCGGGATCCGCGCGTCGATCTGGCTGAGGGTGAGCTGCGTCCGCGCCACCAGCCCGATGAGCCGCACGAAGGCCGCCGTGCCGTCGTAGACGCTGCTGAACTCGGGAACGATGAAGCCGCCCTTGCCGTCACCGCCGAAGATGGTGCCCTCTTCGCGCCCCACGCGCGTGAGGTCGTCGGGCGAGGTGGTGGTCCACTCGACCTGCGTGCCGTGGTACGCGGCCACCTGCTCGGCGATCCGGGTCGTGGTGACGGGGAGCGCCACCCGCCCGCTGCGCCGCTCGGCGGCCACCAGGTCCAGCATCACCAGCAGCGCCCGGTCGTCCTCGATGATCCGGCCCTTCTCGTCCACGAGCGACAGCCGCTCGCCGACGGGGTCGAACCGCACACCGAACGCCGCTCCCGAGGACGCCACGATCTCGCCGAGTCGCACCAGCCCCTTCCGGCGCATCTCCTCGGTCTCGGTCGGCCGGGACTCGTCCAGACCGGGATTGATGGTCAGCGAGTCCACGCCGAGCTTGCCGAGCAGGCTGGGCAGCACGAGCCCGGCACTGCCGTTGGAGGCGTCCACGACCACCTTGAGACCGGATTCCGCTATCCCGGTCGTGTCGACGTTCCGCAGCAGCGACCCGGTGTACGAGTCGAAGACGCTGGCCGGGAAGTGCAGGTCGCCGATCTCGCCGGGGAACGCCCGCCGGTACTCCTGGCGCGCGAAGACGCGGTCCAGCTTGCGCTGGCTGCCCTGCGAGAGGTCCGCGCCCTGCCCGTCGAAGAACATGATGTCGACCGAGTCCGGGACACCCGGCGAGGTCCGGATCATGATGCCGCCGGCGCTGCCGCGCGCGGTCTGCTGGCGGGCCACGGGCAGCGGCA
Source organism: Streptomyces capoamus (assembly GCF_014654935.1). GTDB lineage: Bacteria > Actinomycetota > Actinomycetes > Streptomycetales > Streptomycetaceae > Streptomyces > Streptomyces capoamus. The sequence continues at coordinate 2,266 of NZ_BNBF01000001.1, read as the reverse complement.
CGTTCTCCAGGTCGCGTACGTCGATGGCGCTGGCCTGGAGCGCCGAGATCACCGCCCGCTTCAGCGCCCGGGCACCCCGGGAGTGGTCACGGGCCGTGGTGACGGTGGCGCCCTTCTTCAGGGTCGTGGCGTAGGCGCCGGCGAGCCGCACCGCCAGCTCGGGCGTGATCTCCACGTTCAGGATGCCGGTGACACCGCGGGCGCCGAACAGATGGGCCTGGCCCCGGGACTCCCAGATCACCGAGGTGTTGACGAACGCACCGGCCTCGATGGTCTTGAACGGGTACACGCGGACGTTGCCCTGAACGATCGATTCCTCACCGATCAGGCACTCGTCGCCGATGACCGCGCCGTCCTCGATCCGGGCGGCGCGCATGATGTCGGTGTTCTTGCCGACCACGCAGCCGCGCAGATTGCTGTGCTGTCCGACGTACACGTTGTCGTGCACGACGGCCTTGTGCAGGAACGCGCCGCTCTTGACGACCACGTTGGATCCGACGACGGTGTGCTCGCGGATCTCCGCGCCGGCCTCGACCTTCGCGTAGTCGCCGATGTACAGCGGCCCGCGGAGCACGGCGTCGGGGTGCACCTCGGCGCCCTCCGCGACCCACACGCCCGGGGAGATCTCGAAGCCGTCGATGTCGACGTTGACCTTGCCCTCGAGGACGTCGGCCTGAGCCTTCACGTAGCTCTCGTGCGTGCCGACGTCCTCCCAGTAGCCCTCGGCGATATAGCCGTAGATCGGCTTGCCTTCCTTCATCAGCTGCGGGAAGACGTCGCCGGACCAGTCCACGGGCACGTCGGCCTCGACGTAGTCGAAGACCTCGGGCTCCATGACGTAGATGCCCGTGTTGACCGTGTCGGAGAAGACCTGCCCCCAGGTCGGCTTCTCGAGGAAGCGCTCGACCTTGCCTTCCTCGTCGACGATCGTGATGCCGAACTCCAGCGGGTTGGGCACCCGGGTCAGGCAGACCGTGACCAGCGCGCCCTTCTCCTTGTGGAAATTGATCAGCTCGGTGAGGTCGAAGTCGGTCAGGGCATCACCGGAGATGACGAGGAACGCATCGTCCTTCAGCGCCTCCTCGGCGTTCTTGACGCTTCCGGCGGTACCGAGCGGCTTCTCCTCATTGGCGTACGTCAGCTCCATGCCGAGCTCTTCGCCGTCGCCGAAGTAGTTCTTTACGAGGGACGCCAGGAACTGCACGGTGACCACGGTCTCGTTGAGCCCGTGCTTTTTGAGCAGTCGCAGCACATGCTCCATGATCGGGCGGTTCGCCACGGGCAGGAGCGGCTTGGGCATGCTGGAGGTCATTGGACGAAGGCGTGTGCCCTCGCCACCGGCCATCACGACGGCCTTCATGTCGGAAGCGTCCTCCTAAAGAGATGACTGTCTAGCCGACTTCACCCGTCCAAATTGTCCCGCACTTCTCGGCGGCGGGCCATCGGACCACTTTGTCCAGACAAGAGACAGGCTCAATCGGCCACGGTGTCCGCGCGCACCAGACGGCGGACTTGTACTACGTAGAGCACTCCTGCCCACCAATAGAGGGTTGTACCCCATCCGGCGAAAGCCCACCCGAAAACAGCGGCGAGTGACGCGATCCATCTGTCTCCGTCACTGAGCAGCAGGAGCGGGAAGGCGTACATCAAGTTGAAGGTGGCGGCCTTCCCGAGGAAGTTCACCTGGGGCGGCGGATAGCCGTGCCGGCGCAGGATGCCCACCATCACCAGCAGCACCAGCTCGCGCGCCAGCAGCAGGGCCGTGAGCCACAGGGGCAGGATCTCCCGCCAGGTGAGGCCGAGCAGCGTGGACAGGACGTAGAGCCGGTCGGCCGCGGGGTCGAGGAGCCGGCCGAGGCTGCTGATCTGGTTCCAGCGCCGGGCGAGCTTGCCGTCCAGGTAGTCGCTGACCCCGCTGAACGCCAGCACGAGGAGCGCCCAGCCATCGCTCTTGGGGCCGCCGAACTCCGGCCTGAGGATCAACCACAGGAAGAGGGGTACGCCGGCGAGCCGCGCCATGCTGAGGATGTTGGGGATGGTGAGGACCCGGTCCGTCTGGACACGGGTCTCCTGGACCTCCACCCGGGCGCCTCCTGTGCGAAAAGGGCCGACGATGCCCACTGACCTTACCGCAACGCAAAAAAGCTCCGGCTCTTGGGCAGTGCCCAAGAGCCGGAGCTCTAAAAGGAGTTCGGCGGCGTCCTACTCTCCCACAGGGTCCCCCCTGCAGTACCATCGGCGCTGTGAGGCTTAGCTTCCGGGTTCG